>CAVYDG010000034.1:0-35137 GCA_963767245.1 uncultured Alphaproteobacteria bacterium | reverse complement strand
TAGCCGCCTGAATTTGCGGCGAGCTCACCAGTCCCGCGCCGCTCATCCCTCCGGAACTCCGGCGCGGCGCATGTCGTCGATGACCCTGGCCCGCTGCGCGAGATAGTGAGGATTGTCGCTCGTTACGGCCAGTCGAAAATTCGCAATAGTAAACCCTGGGTCGAGTGCAAGTCCCGCCGCAAGCTCTGATCGTGCTTCATCCATTCTGCCGGCCTTCGCCAAAACGGTCGCGTGAATGAATCGACAAAGCGCGTAATTTCGATTGGCCTCGATGGACCGACGAAACCAAGACTCCGCCTCCTCATCGCGGCCGAGAAGACATGCGGCGAAGCCGGCCGTCAGCAGCCAGACGTAGGCCCACGGGTCGCGAGGGCTGAGACGCAGCGCCTCCAGAACATGCGCCTCGGTCTCTTCGGCCCGACCAATGAACAGCTTGTTCTGCCCGATCAGCGCGTGCGCTCCGGCCATGTTGCGATCCAAGGCCAACGCCCTTTCATATTCGGCGATGCCTTGAGCGGCGCGGTTGGTAAAACCGAGGACCATCCCCAAGGCCAGGTGGGCAAGAGCGTGGTCGGGAGCCAACGACAGCGCCTTGGCCGCAGCAGCTTCTGCCGCGATGAACCGGGCAGCTTTATCGTCCGTGGACAGGCTGATCGCGAAATTGGCCTCGACCTGCGACATGCTGGCCAGCGCGTCGACATTGGTGGGGATCGAGGACCAGGGCGCGTTCGAAAAACTCGCGCGCCATCGTCATGCTTTCGAACGTGACCCCCTTGTTGACCCAAGCTTCGCCTTGAAAATAGAGGTCGATAAGTCGGGCGTGGGCGCTCGCTCCGCCCGACGCGCCTCGACCGCGATCAATTGCGCATTGAGGGTATTGGCGATCCTCGCCACGATCTCGTCTTGCATCTCAAAGAGATCGACCACCGGCCTTTCGAACCGCTCCGCCCAAAGATGGCTGCCGGTTGGCGCGTCAATGAGCTGCGCATTGACGCGCATGCGATTGCCGCTGCGTTGGACGCTTCCTTCGAGCGCATACCGGACGGTCAATTCACGCCCGATTCTGGTGATGTCGATCGCCTTGCCTCGATAGGTGAACGCGGTGTTCCGCGCGATGACGAATGAGCCGCGAATTCGCGACAGATCGGTGGTCAGGCTTTCGGTCACGCCATCGACGAAATAGTCCTGCTCCGGATCGCCGCCGATATTGGCGAACAGAATCACGACAATGGACAGGCGAGGCGGCTCGACGTCCGACGGAGCGGAGCCGGGGCGCGCCCGGAACGGTCAGTATCGATGCGGGCCGCATAGACATGCACCGGCCGAGCGATGTTCTTGAGCGTCTTCTCGCCGAGGTCGATGAACTCAGCCTCGACCCTCCCGCGCACATGCTCGTGCGCTGCGCCCGAAATGGACACGCCGCCGGGATCGGCGACGCCTTCCAGCCGCGAGGCGATGTTAACGCCGTCGCCAAGAATATCCTCGCCTTCGACCAGGACGTCGCCGAGGTGGACGCCAATCCGGTAGAGGATCCGCTTCCCCTCGGGCGCGCCTTCGTTGCTGGCGGCCATTTGCCGCTGCATCGCGACGGCGCATTCGACCGCCGCGACGACGGACGGGAATTCGATGAGCATCCCGTCGCCCATCGTCTTGAAAATTCGCCCGCCGTGCGCGGCGATGATCGGTTGAGCAGTCTCGCGCCGCTCGCGCACCGCCTCGGCGGTTCCAGCCTCGTCCTCGCCCATCATGCGCGAGTAGCCGACGACGTCGGCGGCGAGGATCGCGGCGAGCTTGCGGGCGGTCGACATGATCAGCGCACCCTATCGGCACGGCTGTGAACGCTCAAAACGACTTCGGCAGTCCGGCCTGCCGAAGGATCGCATTCGCGGTGTGCCGACTCGGAATGCCGATCGGCACGGGAAAGTTGCGCCCAGTGATTGGACTGCGCCAGATTTCGTGACTGCCGCGTCCCGGCCGGATGAAGACGCAGCCTGCCTCTTTCAACAGCTCACGCAACGGTCGGTCGAACTGAGGCGCCGCTCATGCCGCCACGGCCGTCGCCTCGCGAAGAGCCATGACCTGGATGAAGATCGAACCCGAGTCGATCCCCGGATGGTTGTCCGGCGCAACGTCAAGCGCCATAAGAGAGATCTTGTCCAGAAGCTCATCGAGCGTCGGCGCGTCCGCCGCTGCGGGGATTTCGTCGCAATGACCACTCCATACATTCGCGTCCGTGTCCCAGATCGCGGAGACCGTGAAGATTACCGGCTTCTTCATGCCGACCTCGATCGCTCAATTCGCCCTCTCAAGGCGTTCGATCTGATAGCACGTTCCGTCACCTGCCGAAAACCGCGTCCCCTTTACCCGCCTCACCTTATCGGCGGGGCGTATTGGAGGCCGCCCTGGCTCCAGAGCGCGTTCAGGCCGCGGCGGATCTTGATCGGCGAACCCTGGCCCACGTTGCGCTCGAACAATTCGCCGTAGTTGCCGACCGCCTTGATGATCCGGTAGGCCCAATCATTGGTGAGGCCGAGCCCGTTGCCGAAATCGCCCTCGACGCCGAGCAGCCGGCGGATCGACGGGTTGTCCGATTTGAGCTTCTCGTCGACGTTGGCCTGGGTCACGCCGAGTTCCTCGGCGGTGACAAGCGCGTAATGCGTCCATTGCACGATCTGGAACCACTGGATGTCGTCCCTGCGCACCGACGGACCCAGCGGCTCCTTGGAGATGATCTCCGGCAGCACGACATGGTCGTCCGGCGCCGACATCTTGAGCCGTTCGGAATAGAGGCCGGAGGCGTCGGTGGTATAGGCGTCGCAACGGCCGAAATCATCGCCTTGGTCGCCTCGTCGTCGGTCGCGAACACGACCGCTTCCAGTTTCATGTTGTTGGCGCGGAAATAGTCGGCGAGGTTGAGCTCGGTCGTCGTCCCCTGCTGAACGCAGACCGAGGCGCCGTCGAGCTTCAGCGCCAAATCGACGCCGAGCTTCTTGCGCACCATGAACCCCTGCCCGTCGTAATAATTGATGCCGGTGAAGAACATGCCGCCGGTTTGGCGCGACAGCGTCCAGGTGGTGTTGCGGATGAGCACGTCGATCTCGCCCGAGGCCAGGATCGTCGGCCGGTCCTTGGCGTTGATCGGCAGGAATTTGAACTATCTTGGGATCGTTGAAAATTGCCGCGGCGATCGCCCGGCACTCATCGACGTCGAGACCTTTATAGACCCCCTGGTCGTCCGGCAGGCCGAAACCGGCGAGGCCCGGATTGGCGCCGCAGATCAACTGGCCCCGCGCCTTGACCTGATCGAGCGTGCCGGCGGCGGCCGAAAAAGCGGTAGCCGCGAGCGCCGCCCCGGCAAGCCAAGCAACAAGCGATCGCATGACAATCTCCTCATTGACGCGAAAGGTTCGGGGCGCTCGCGCGAAGCGACAAGACGCGCCTCATTGTGGCGGCGCCAGCGGAAGTCAACCACGTCATCATTGCCCGGCGAATCGAACAGCCGATGAGTCCAGTTTGCGCGCGGCTTGTTCCCGGGATGGGAACATAGTATGCAGTCTGGATGCGGGTGGTCGCGCGAAGCACGCTTGTAGGCTTTTGGCTCGCTCACCCGGAGACTAAGGTGGCGTTGGAACGTTGGCTCAAGCGCGTCAGGGCCGCGCGCTGGACGTCGACGGACGATGTCCAACGACGGCGCCGAAGTGCAAGGCGCTGAACCGCGAGCGGGTAAAATTCGAAGTCGCGGGAGGAAACTACCGGTTGGTGGTCGCATTCGATTTTCGTCGGCAGGCCGCCTTCGTCAAGTTCATCGGCACGCATGCCGAGTACGACCGGGTCGACGCGTTGACAGTATCGCTGTTCTAAAAAGGGTCATTCGATGGAGATCCGGCCTATTCGCACCGACGAGGATCATCGAGCCGCGCTCGCGGACATCGAGGCTTGCTGGGGCGCGCCTGAAGGAACCGAGATTGGCGACAAGCTCGACGTGCTTCTCGCGCTCGTCGACGCCTACGAAGAAAAGCGATGGCCGCTCGATGCCGACGAGAGTTTCGACCCGGTCGACGTCCTCAATCATGCGATCGAGGAACTGGGACACACCCAGGCCGAACTTGCCGAATTGTTGGGCTCGCGCTCGCGCGCGTCGGAGATCCTTTCGCGCCGGCGGGCGCTGACGGTCGAAATGATTCACAAGATCAGCGGCGCGTGGAAAATTCCTGCCGATCTGCTTGTCCGTCCCTATCGGATCGGTCACGCGGCCTGAGCGCGACGAGAGCGGAGACCGCCGGACCCCATGGCCAAGCTCACCGATGAAACGCGCGCATCCTTAAGGCGCCGCTCGCGCCTTGTCGCTCTCGGCCGCGACACCGAGTTTTCGCAGGGCTTCATCAACGTGCCGCCCTTCCGCGGCTCGACCGTGCTCTATCCGGACGTGGAAACTCTGAAGAAGGGCGCGCAGCGTTTCACCTATGGCCGGCGCGGCTCGCCGACCATGCAGGCTCTCGCGTCGGCCTGGACCGATCTCACCCGCGCTGCGGGGACAATGCTCGTTCCGTCCGGCATCGCCGCGATCACGTCCGCGCTGATGGCGACGCTGAGCGCCGGCGATCACCTGCTCATGAGCAACTCCGTTTATGGACCCTCCCGCTTCCTCGCCAATACGACGCTGAAGCGCCTGGGGATCGAGACCGAGTACTATGACCCTCGCGTCGGCGCGGGGATTGAAGCGCTGATGCGCCCGAACACCACGACGATCTTCGCCGAGTCGCCGGGCTCGGAGACATTCGAGGTCCAGGACATCCCCGCCATCGCCGCGGCGGCGCACGCTCGCGGCGCTTGCCTGATCCTGGACAACACATGGGCGACGCCGCTCTTCTTCTCGCCGCACGAGCATGGGGTCGACATCGCGATCGAGGCGGGGACCAAATATCTCTCCGGGCACTCCGACCTGCTCTTGGGTCTCGTCTCCGCCAACGCGGACTGGTTCGAGCGGCTGCGCCGAAGCACCGAAACGCTGGGCATTCCGGCTGGCCCCGAGGACATGTTCCTCGCGCTGCGCGGCTTGCGCACGATGGATTTGAGGCTCCGCGAGGCAGAGCGACAGGGACTGGCGCTGGCGACATGGCTCAGGGCGCGGCCCGAAGTGTTGCGCGTCATCCACCCCGCCCTGCCCGATCATCCGGATCATTGGCTATGGGCGCGCGACTTCTCCGGCTCTTCCGGCCTGTTCTCGGTCGTGCTGAATCCCGTCTCAGACGCGGCGGTCGCGGCCATGCTCGACGGCCTCGAACTGTTCGGCCTCGGCTATTCGTGGGCCGGCTATGAAAGCCTCGTCGTTCCCGTCGACTGCACACCGCGCCGCACCGCGACCCGCTTCGCCCCCGGCGGACCAATGGTCCGCTTCAGCGTCGGCCTGGAGGACATCGAGGATCTGAAGGCGGACCTCGACGGCGGTTTCAAGCGGCTCAGGGCGACGGTTTGATTCCCATGCGCAACTTCCTCATCGACACCGACACCGCCTCTGATGACGCGGTCGCGATCATGATGGCGCTGGCCGAGCCCGGCGTGCGGGTGCTGGCGCTGACCACCGTCGCCGGCAACGTCGGCCTCGAACAGGCGACCTCGAATGCGCTCCTGACCGCCGAGATCTGCAATGCCGACGTCCCCGTCTTCATGGGCGCCGACCGGCCGCTGACCCGGGCGCATGAGCACGCGCATTGGTTCCATGGCAAGGACGGCCTCGGCGATCGCGGCTATCCCGCTCCGAAGCGCAAGGCCGAGCGCGAGGGCGCGGTTGACGCCATCCTGCGCCTCGCGCGGGCCGAGCCCGGCCTCACGCTGGTCACGCTTGGGCCGCTCACCAATATCGCGCTCGCGCTCGAGCGCGATCCCAGCCTCGCCCAGAGGATCGGTCGCTGCGTAGTGATGGGCGGCGCGCCCAACTGCGAGGGCAATGTGACGCCGGCGGCCGAATACAACATCTGGGTCGATCCGGAGGCGGCGCGCGCGGTTTTCCGCTCGAAGCTCCCGATCGAGATGATCGGCTGGCACGTCTCGCGCGGCCCCTCGGTGTTGAGAGACGACGAAATCGCCGCGATGGAGGCGCTTGGCACGGAGAAGGCGAAATTCGCCATTGGAACGAACAGGGCCGCCCGCGAGGCCTATCGGGTCCAGACCGGCGAGGTCGGCCTTTCGCTCGCCGACCCGACCGCGATGGCGGTCGCGCTCGACCGCTCGATCGGCCTCTCGTGGTCGCGTCACCTGGTGGCGATCGAAACGATGAGTGAACTCACCCGCGGCATGACCGTCGTCGACCGGCTCAACGTGCACCACGATTCCAACAACGCTCATGTCTGGCGAGACGCCGCCGGCGAGCACGAAGGCGCCGATATCCTCTGGACCCTCGACGCGCGCCGGTTCAAGGCTATTCTCAAGGCCGCGCTCGCGTAGCTCGTCCCCTCTCCCGGCAGAGCAGGGAGAGGGCTAGAGTGAGGGGCGGGCGCAAACCTCCGTCGCGTGGCGCCGGCGCCATAGCCCGTCGTCAGACGGGCGTTCTTTCGAACCACCCTGTGGCGCCACCTTCTCCCCGCGTGCGGGAGAAGGGCCCATCTGCGAGAGGCTATCAATGGACGCCGGCCACAATCTCCTCGCCGACGAGACCTCGCCCTATCTATTGCAGCACGCCGGCAATCCGGTGCATTCGGTCGCCCCTGGAGCGCGGAAGCGCTTGCGGAGGCCAAACGGCGCGACTGCCCGATCCTGCTCTCCATCGGCTACGCCGCCTGCCATTGGTGCCACGTGATGGCGCACGAGTTGTTCGAGAACGTCGAAACGGCGCGGCTTATGAATGAGTTATTCGTCAACATTAAAGTCGACCGCGAGGAGCGGCCGGACATCGACCATATCTATATGACAGCTCTTCATGCGCTCGGTCAGCAGGGCGGATGGCCGCTGACGATGTTTCTCACCCCCGATGGCAAGCCAATGCTTGGCGGCACCTATTGGCCGCCCGAGCCGCGCTATGGCCGCCCTTCGTTCCGGCAAGTTCTCGATTCCATCGCAACGGCCTGGCGGACCCGCCGCAATGAGATGGAGCAGCGCGGCCTCGTGCTTGCCGATCATTTGGCGAAACTCTCTGACTTGAACGCCGGCCGGGGCGTGACGCCTGCCGATCTCACCCGCATCGGCGATGCGCTGCTAGGCGCGGTCGATCCCGTTCACGGCGGCCTGCGCGGCGCGCCGAAATTCCCCAATGCGCCGGTCTTCCGCTTCTTCTGGAACGAAATGTTCCGCCGCCGCGAGCCAGCCTTCGGCGAAGCCGTGCGCGCCATGCTCGAGGCGATGAACGCAGGCGGCATCTATGATCATCTCGGCGGCGGCTATGCGCGCTATTCGACCGACGCCGAATGGCTGGTGCCGCATTTCGAGAAGATGCTCTACGACAATGCGCAAATCCTCGAGTTGCTGGCCTTGGTCCAGTCGTTGTGGCCCGATCCGACCTTCGCCGACCGGGCGCGCGAGACGGTCGGCTGGCTCATGCGCGAGATGCGGGTCGGCGACGCCTTCGCCGCGTCCCTCGACGCCGACCAGGACGGCGAGGAAGGTCTCTTCTACGTCTGGCGGGAGGACGAGATCGACGCCGCGCTGGGCGACGCCGCGGCGCGGTTCAAGGCCGCTTATGACGTCACGCGCTCAGGTAACTGGGAAGGCCAGACGGTGCTGCGCCGCATCGGCCCGCGCGGTTCGCCCGACGACGAGGCGGAGCTCGCCGCCTTGCGGGCAAACCTGTTCGCCGCGCGCAAAGCGCGCCCGAAGCCCGGCCGCGACGACAAGGTGCTGGCCGACTGGAACGGCTTGACCATCGCCGCCCTCGTCCGTGCAAGCGCCGCGTTCGGCGAGCCGGCATGGCTGAAGACCGCGCGGGCGGCGTTCGATTTCGTCTCGGCGCATCTTCGCGGCAACGACGGGCGGCTTCTGCACGCCTGGCGCGAGGGACATCCCGGCGCCCGCGCCCTCATCGACGACTATGCGTCGCTGGCCCGCGCCGCGCTCGCGCTGTTCGAGGCGAGCGGCGAGCCGCGCGACCTCGACGCCGCCCGCTCGCTGGCGGCCGAGGCCCTGGACCTGTTCGGCGACGGCGCCGGCGGGTTCTACCTCACCGCCAGGGACGCCGCCGACGTGCCTGGCGCCCGGCCGCGCCAGGCACATGACGGCGCGACGCCCTCGGGCGTCGGCCTTCTGGCCGAGGCTTTCGTCCGGCTCTGGCATCTGACCGACGAGACGCGCTGGCGCGGGGCGGCGGAGGCCCTCATCCGCGCGGTCTCCGGGGCGCCCGAAGGGCTCGGCGGCAGCCCGCTCACCCTGATGAGCGCCGATATGCTCGAACGCGGCGGCTCGGTCGTCATCGACGGCCCTCTCGACGATCCGCGCGCACAGGCGCTTGCCGACGTCGCTCTGCGCGCGCCCGATCCGTCATTGACCGTTCTGCGTCTCGACCGGCGCCTTTGGCCGGACGGCCCGCCACGCGCCAACCTGCCGCAGGCCGCGGAACCGATCGCGATGCTCTGTCAGGGCCAGACCTGCAGCCTGCCGGTGACGACGCCGGAGGCGCTGGGCGATGCGATCGGCGAGCGCAGGCTGCCAGGTGTGGTCAGCCGTCGGTCGTAAGCACGAGCTTGCCGCGCGGGCGCGGCCGATCGCCGCCCATCATTTCGTGCGCGGCGCGCGCCTCGCCGAGCGGAAGGACCGCGCCGATCGGCGCTTCGATCACTTTCTTCTCGATCATGTCCGCGATCGTCCCAAGCTGCGCGCTGTTGACGTCAACGATGAAGAACTCGGCGCGAACGCCCTGCTCGGCGGCGAGCCGCTCGTTCGGCCGAGCGACTGCCGACACCACGGCGCCGCCCGGCTTCGTCATCGCGATCAGCTGATCCTGCGCTGATCCGCCCACAGCGTCGATGACCAGATCGACCGAACGGGCGAAGTCCGTAAGCGCATGGCGCCTCAGGTCGATGACGCGGCTCGCGCCAAGCTTTCGTACATAGCCGGCATCGTCGCCGCGAACGATCGCGACGACCTCGACCCCTCGCAGCCGGGCCAACTGCATAGCATATCCCCCGACATTGCCCGCCGCGCCGTAGACGGCAACGACCTGTCCTTCGAGCGCCTTGGCATGGTCGAACAGCATCTGCCACGCCGTCACGGCGCAAACGGGAAGCGCCGCGGCCTCCACATGCGAAACCGCCGCCGGTTTCTTCGCGATCATCCGCGACGCAACGACGGCATATTCCGCGTAGCCGTCGACGAAAAGCGCGTTCGTGGAACCGAACACTTCTTGACCCGCCGAGAAGGCGCTCGTCCCGCCGCCTTCGCTCTCGACGACGCCGGAAATCTCGGCCCCGAGGGTAAGCGGGAACTTCTGGCCCAACGCGCTCGCGCCCGTGCGCACAAGCGCGTCCCACGGGCCGACGCCCGAGGCGTGGACGCGAACGAGAACCTCGTCGTCGCCGGGCGAAGGGACAGGGATGTCCTCGATCAGGATCGCCAAGGGCGGACCCGGCCGATGAACTCTTGCGGCTTTCAGGGGATTCTCTCGCTCTGAGGTCGGGCGTGCTCGCGAATCCAGGTCAAGACGCCAACTCCTACCGCGCCGTCGAAGAATTCGACCGGCCGAGGGTCGGTGACGATGTGAAGTTCGCCGTCCTTAAAGGAAAAGTTGCGGCCTTGCGCCGACCCGACCCAGGTCGGAAACCAGGCGATGTCGACGTCGGTGACGAAGCGGCTGGGGGGCTCGATCCTGTAGCGGCCGGAATAGGCGACAAGCTGCCGCGGCGGTGGGGGGGATCGTCCCGCTGCAGCGACGGCGTGATGAGCGCCGCCATCCGCCCGCTCTCGGGCAGCACCAGCACGCCGCGCGGGTTCTCGCCGAAAAGTAAAATTCTTTCTTTCGTGTCCAACCGTTCGCCATAGGCCGAGAGCAAAATCCAGACCCCGATCAATCGGTCGGTTCATCGCCCACAACGGCCTCCAGCACGGAATATCGCAGCGACAGCTCTTGTCGCGCGCCGGAAACCCCGGATGATATACCGTCGGCGCCCCTCGGCCTCGCCGAAATTAGCCGCCCGGCCGGCGCAGGCTAACAGATTGCGCATGGGAACATGATAGGCGATGGCTCGATTTACGTAGGGGCGAGGAAGGCCGGCGCCTGAGGCCCCGCGTTGCGGCATGACGTAACCGGTCCGGGATGACAGATGAGTAAGCGCGAAACGATGGTCTCGGGCCCCGGCGTCGATCTGCTCGCCGGCTCCGGCGAGGTCCGCGCGTTGATGCGGGCGCGCGACTGGGACGCAACGCCGATTGGCTCCCCGGTCCAATGGCCTTCGACTCTGCGGGCCTTGGTCGGCGTCATGCTGACCTCCCGTTTCGCGATGTGGATGGCCTGGGGGCCCGAACTGACATTCCTCTGCAACGACGCCTACCTGCCGACCGTCGGCGTCAAGCGCGATTGGGTGATTGGAAGTCGCTCCGACAAGGTTTGGGCTGAAATCTGGCCCGACATCGGCCCGAGAATCGCTCATGTGCTTTCGACCGGCGAAGCGACCTGGGACGAGGCCTTGTTGCTCTACCTCGAGCGCCGGGGCTTCGCCGAGGAAACCTATCACACGTTCTCCTATTCGCCCCTGGCCGACGATTCCGGCCGCAATGCTGGAATGTTGTGCGTCGTCGCCGAAGTGACGGAAAGAGTGATCGGCGAGCGACAGCTTGCGACCCTGCGCGATCTGGGCAGCCGGCTGGCGGCGGCGTCTACCCGCGCCGAGGTGATGGCTTCGATCGAGATCTGTCTCGCGGAGGAGCCGCGCGACTTGCCTTTCGCGCTCGCCTACCTGGCGGAGTCCGGAGGCAACGAAGCCGCGCTGGCCGCCGCGCATGGCTTGAACCGAAACGCCCTCGGAGCCCCCGAGGTCGTCCCGCTCGATGGCCGGGACCCTTTTTGGCCGCTTGACATCGCCGCGGCCGGCCCGGCGCTGGTGAGCGTCCCGCGCGAAGCCGTCGCGAACCTGCGCCTCGATCATTGGCAGCAGCCGCCTAACCAGGCGCTGATCGCGCCGATCGTGTCGGCTCAGGGCGGTTCGCCCCTCGGATTTCTTGTCGCGGGTCTCAATCCGCACCGCGCCGCCAACGCCGACTACCGCGGCTTTGTGGAATTGCTTGCCGGGCAGGTTTCGGCTGCCATTGTCCGGGCCGACGACTTCGAGCGGGCGCGGGCGCGAGTGGAGGCTTTGGCCGAAATCGACCGCGCCAAGACGGCATTTTTCTCCAACGTCAGCCACGAATTTCGCACGCCCCTTACGCTAATGCTCGGGCCGCTCGAAGATGCGCTCGCCGACGCCGGACCCTTGCCCGAAGACCAGCGCCAGCGGGTCGACGTCGCGCATCGCAACGCGCTGAGGCTCCTGCGCCTCGTCAACTCGCTGCTCGACTTCTCGCGCATCGAGTCCGGACGCGTCGAGGCCAGCTATCGACCCACCGATCTCGCCGCGCTGACCGCCGATCTCGCCGCCTCGTTCCGTTCCGCGACCGACAAGGTGGGACTGGGTCTCATTGTCGATACTCCTCCCTTGTCGGAGCCGGTCTATGTCGATCGGGACATGTGGGAAAAGGTGGTTCTCAATCTGCTGTCGAACGCGTTCAAGTTCACGTTTCATGGCGAGATCGCCGTCGAGCTTCGCCAGTCGGAAGGACAGGCGCGCCTTACCGTCCGCGACACCGGAACAGGCATTCCGCAAACGGAACTGCCCAAATTGTTCGACCGGTTCCATCGGGTTGAAAACGCGCGCGGGCGAAGTTTCGAGGGGTCGGGAATAGGCCTCGCGCTGGTTCAGGAACTGGTGAAGCTGCATGGAGGGCAGATCTCGGTCGCGAGCGAGCTCGACCGAGGCTCCGCCTTCACCGTCTCGATCCCGCTTGGATCGTCTCATCTGCCAGCCGAGCGGGTGGAGCTCGATCTCATGGATGCGCCGACAGGCGTGCGGGCTCAGTCCTATGTCGAGGAAGCGCTGCGCTGGCTGCCCGGCGAGGCTGGCGAGGCCCTGCTCAATTCGGGCGCGACCGAATTGGCGCCGCACGCCTTCGGCCTCGCCGCGTCGGTCCCGGACTCCGGCGCTCGCGTGCTGCTTGCCGATGACAACGCGGATCTTCGGTCCTACATCGCCCGGCTCCTCACGGAGCGCGGCTACGAAGTGACGCCCGCTGCGGATGGAGAGGCGGCGCTCGAAGCGATCCGCCGGCGCCGCCCGGACCTCGTGGTCACTGACGTGATGATGCCCCGGCTCGATGGTTTTGGACTGCTGCGCGCCATTCGCGAGGATCCCGCGCTGCGCGATCTGCCAGTTGTCGTGCTGTCGGCGCGCGCCGGAGAAGAGGCTAAGGTCGAAGGCCTCGAGGCGGGCGCCGACGACTATCTCGCGAAGCCCTTTTCAGCCCGCGAGCTCCTTGCGCGGGTCGCGGCCAATATCGCCCTCGCGCGCCTTCGACGAGAGGCGGCGGAAGCCGTCAGGTCGAGCGAGGCGGTTGCTCGCGAGCAGGCGGAGCGGGTGCAGCTCGCGCTTGACGCGGGCGCGATCATTGGCACCTGGGTATGGGACATTCCAAACGATCGGCTGATCGCCGACGAAAGATTCGCCCGCTCGTTCAGCCTTTCGCCGGAAGAATCCAGGGCGGGTCTACCGCTGGCGAAGGTCATGGAATCGATCCACGAGGAGGACCAGCCCGCCGTCGCCCGGTCGATTGCCGACGCGCTTCAGAGCGGCGGCGCCTACCGATGCGAATACCGCGTTCGCCAACAGGACGGCGGCTATCGCTGGGTCGAGGCGAACGGGCGGGTGGACCCGGGCCCTGACGGCGCTCCGATCCGATTTCCCGGCATCCTCATCGATGTCGACCATAGGCGGGCGATCGAGACGGCTTTGCGCGAGATGAACGAGGACCTGGAGCGGCGGGTGCAGAGCGCAATAGCGGAGCGCGAGCGCGTGGAAGAGGAATTGCGCCAGGCGCAAAAAATGGAAGCCCTGGGACAGCTCACCGGCGGCATTGCGCACGACTTCAACAACCTGCTGACCATCGTTATCGGCAATGTCGACATGGCGCGCCGGGCGCTCACGAATAGCGAAGTTTCGCGCGCCGGCCGCGCCATCGACAATGCGCAGAAAGGCGCGGAGCGGGCAGCGACGCTGACTCAACGGCTGCTTGCGTTTTCGCGCCGTCAGCCGCTCGCGCCAAAGCCCATCGACGTCGATCGGCTTGTCGCCGGAATGGGCGATCTGCTTCACCGCGCGCTCGGCGAAATCGTGGAGCTGGAGACCGTCTCGACCGCGGGTCTTTGGAAGGCCGACGCCGACCCGAACCAGCTCGAGGCGACGATCCTGAACCTCGCCGTGAACGCGCGCGACGCGATGCCGGAAGGCGGCAAGCTGACGATCGAGACCGCGAACGTCCGACTGGACGAACAATATGCCGCGGCGCACGCCGAGGTGGCGCCCGGCAGTTACGTCCTCCTCGCCGTCACCGACACGGGCCATGGAATGAGCCGGGACGTACTCTCCAAAGCGCTCGATCCGTTCTTCACCACCAAGGGGATCGGCAGAGGGACGGGCCTCGGCCTCTCGATGGCCTATGGTTTCGTCAAGCAGTCGGGCGGCCATCTGAAAATCTATTCGGAGGAAGGTCAGGGCACGACCGTAAAGATCTATCTGCCGCGCCTCCTCCACGTCGATGAAGCCGTCGATGAGAGCGAGAGCGCTCCGATCGACCGCATCAAGCGCGATGGCAGCATTCTCGTCGTCGAGGACGACGACGACGTACGCGCCTATACGGTCGAGATTTTGCGAGAGCTCGGTTACCGCGTGCTCGAGGCGCACGACGGACCTTCCGCGCTTCGGCTCATCGAGCGTCAGGACCGGCAGATTGATCTCATGTTCACCGATATGGTGATGCCCGGAATGTCCGGCCGGGAGCTCGCGGACAGAGCCCGCGCGTTCCAGCCGGAGCTCAAAATCATCTATACGTCCGGCTATACGCGCAACGCGATCGTGCATGGCGGGCAACTCGATGCGGGGGTCGAGGTGGTCGCCAAACCCTTCACCTATCGGGCGCTCGCTCAGAAGATCGCCGACGTCCTGGAGGCGGGTCGGATCGGCCGAATCCTGTTGGTCGCGGAAAATGCAAGCGCCAGGACGTCTGCCGCCCAGGCGCTGGTGGAGCTTGGGTATTCTGTGGACCAGGCCGCCACTGGGTCGGAGGCATTGGGGCGCGCACGCGCGGCGCAGGGACGCTACGACGCGGTGCTGCTCGACGACGGATTGCCCGACAAGACCGGGGAAGCGCTGGCGGTTGAGATGCGAGCCAACTTCGCCGACCTTCCCATCATCGTTGCGAGCGGCGAACGAGCGGGACTCCTCGCGGCGCGTTTTGCCAAGGACCGAGGCATCGCGATCATCGGCAAACTTTATGACACCTCGGAGCTTCAGTCCGCGTTGACGGAACTCGGGGTGGGCTGGGGCGCTAGGCTGCCTTAGTCAGTTGCACTATCCGGTCCGAAATCAAAGATCAGGCGGAATCCCGCAGCGACCACCACAGCCGCGATCGCTTCTCGCGTCTGCGGCCAACGACCGGCGCGCGGACCGGGCGCAAGCCTGATCGCCGGGCCGACGATTTGACATTTCTGCGTATGGTGTCAAGATTGACAAATGACGGCCCGCGAGCGCATCCTCGAGTCCGCCGCCCGGGTCTTTGGCCGGCACGGCTTCAGGCTCGCCTCGATGGAGCTCGTCGCCCAGGAATCCGGGCTCACCCGGCAGGCGCTCTACCATCACTTTCCGTCGAAGGAAGCGCTGTTTCGCGCCGTCGTCGAGGCCGTGTACGAAGGCGCATTCGAGGCCGAGCGGGCCGCGGGTTTCAGGCAGGAGCAGGCCGGCCGGGGGCTCGCCGAGATTCTGGCGGCGCAGCTCGAAGCGCGGTTTCGCTATCTCTTCGATCTGATCAAGGGCTCAGCCCAGGTCGAGGAGCTCATGTCGGAGCAGCAGCGCCAGACCCGCGACCTCCACCAGACCTTCATCGACCGCAAACTGGGCCTCACCGCCGGCGCAATCGAGCGCGCGCGCGCCGCCGGGAAGGTCGCCTTGCGCGGCGGCGTGACGGCGGTCGAGTTGGCGCGCTCGATCGAACTTGCGGCGCATGGACTCGATCTCAAGAAGGCCGAAGCGATCGTGCTCGCCGATCTCGAACGATCCGTTCGCCTGATGGTCGCAGGAGCGATCACGCCCGCGCCCGAGGCGATCGAACGACGCACTTCAAGGAGACAGCGATGACCAGCGCCCTGATCAACGGCCGCAATGCAACCTTGCCGGACGACCCCGAGGCGCTGCTGGTCGACGTCCTTCGCGACGAGTTGCGCCTGACCGGGACCAAGCTCGTGTGCGGCGCCGGCGTCTGCGGCGCCTGCACGGTCCTCCTCGATGGCGCGCCGGTCGCAAGCTGCCTCCTGCCGGCGAAAGCCGCAGCGGGCAAGAGCGTGACCACGGTCGAGGGCGTCGGCGCCGGAAAATTGCATGCCGTCCAGCGCGCCTTCATGGCCCTCGATGCGCTGCAATGCGGATTCTGCACCCCCGGTTTCATCGTCGAGGCAGCCGCCTTTCACGACGCCTGGCGGGCCGCCCGCGGGGTCGCGACGCCAACCCGCGAGGAGATCGCCCGCGCGCTCTCCGGCCATCTCTGCCGCTGCGGCGCCTATGACAACATCTTTCGCGCCGTCGCCGACGCCTGCGGCGGCAAATACGATGGCGACGCCGAGCGCTCGCCGCGCATCGAAGCGCGCGCGAAAGTGACCGGCGCCGCGCTCTACACCGTCGACTTGCATGAGGACGGGCAGCTCGAAGGCATGGTCTTGCGCTCGCCGCACGCCTGCGCCCGGGTCGGGAGAATCGATCTCGAGCCGGCGCGCGCCCTGCCCGGCGTCGCCGCGGCAGTTTCGCTGCTCGAAGACGACCGGATGATTCAGTTCGTCGGCGAGCCGGTCGCCGCCGTCGCCGCGGTCGATCGCAAGGCGGCGCTTGCCGCGTTGGCTGCGATCAAGGTCGACTATGAGATCCTGCCGAGCGTGATCGGACCGGAGGCCGCGCGCAAGGCCGACGCGCCGATCCTTTTCCCCAAGGGCAAGGGGCAGAAGGCCAACGCGGGCGAAGGCGGAGCGGCGCCGGCGTCCTGGTCCGGCAATGTCCGCGGGCCGACCGCCGCATTCTCGCTCAAGAAGAAGGCGGCGCGCGGGGCAATCGACAAGGCTCGCGCCGAAGGCGATCCGCTCTTGTTCGAGGGGACGTTCCGGACCTCGGTCCAGCAGCACACCTGCCTCGAACCGCATGCGGCGCTCGCCCGCTTCGACGGCGACCAACTGACCGTTCATGTCTCGACCCAGGCGGTGGCCGAACTCAAGACGAAGATCGCCAAGAAGTTCAAGCTCGAGCCGGGCAAAGTGCGGGTGCTGGCGGAACATATCGGCGGCGGTTTCGGCTCGAAGGCCACGCTCGGCGACGAGAGCGTCATCGCAATCAAGCTGGCGCAAGCCGCCAGGGCGCCGGTCAGGGTCGCGTTCGACCGGCATGAGGAATTGTCGATCGCGGGCTATCGCCCCGGAGCCGAAGTCAAGGTCGCGATTCTGCCCGGCCGCGACGGCGCCTTCAAGGCGCTCTCGCTCACCGCACATTCGGACGCGGGCGTCGCGGTGAATTCGACCGTCGCCGGGCTCGCCCGTCTCATCTATCGAGAAGCCGAAGCGAAGGAGCTCATCGATTATGACGTCGTCAGCAACCTGCCGCCGGGTTGCGCCTTCCGCGCGCCAGGCGGGCCGCCGATGGCGTTCGCGCTCGAGCAGGCGATCGACGAAGTGGCGCTTCGGCTCGGCCACGATGCGATCGAGGTGCGCAAGCGCTGGGACCCCAATCCCGACCGGCAGCGCCTCTACGACTGGGCCGGCGGGCTCGACACCTGGCGCCGGCGGGCGGCCGCCAAGCCCGAGACCGGCCGCTACCGCCGCGGCGTCGGCGTCGCCATGGGCTATTGGCTCTATCTCTGGCAGCTCAGAACCAAGGTCGAGCTCGCGATCGAGGGCGGCCGTCTCGTCGCCGCCACGGCGGTCCAGGACATCGGCACCGGAACGCGCTCGGTCATCGCCGACACGGTCGCGCGCGAGTTCGGCCTCGATCCGCATGAGGTCGAGGTTCGCATCGGCGATTCGAAGCTGCCCGAAGGACCGACGTCGGGCGGCAGCCGGGTCACCGCGTCGATCGTCCCGCCGCTCCTCATCGCCGCCGGCAAGCTCAAGGCCGCCATCGCCGAGAAGGCCGGACGCAAGCCGGCGCCCGGATCGAACGCCCCATGGCGGGAACTCATCGCGGCGTCGCCCGATCTCAAAGTCGCGGCGGAGCGGGCGGAGGACCATTCGAGGACGGCTTATGGCAACAATTCGCTGGTCAAGGACGCCGGGATGATCGGCTGGATCTTCGGCTTCATGATGCGCCGCTCGTCCGGCCTCGCGATCGGCGCCGGGCGCCGAGCGCGGTCATGGTGGTCGAAGTCGAGGTCGATACGCTGCTCGGCCACGTGCGCGTGCTCAGGGCGCACTCCGGCGTCGCGGTCGGCAAGCTCGCCGCGCCGGTTCTGGCGCGCAATCAGGCCGCGGGCGCGATCGTCCAGGGATTGGGTTATGCCCTCTACGAGGGGCGCGAGATCGATGCGCTTACCGGCGACGTTCTGACCACCAGCCTCGACGACTACCATATGCCCGGCATCGCCGACATTCCGCCGATTGACGTCATGTTCGACGAGGGCGGCTTCGACCACGTCCATGGCGGCAGCGTCGGCATCGGCGAGGTCGCGACCGTGCCGACGGCGGCGGCCATCGCCAACGCCATCCGCGACGCCATCGGCGTCAGACCCTACGAGATCCCGATCCGGCCCGACCGGCTGATCGATCTTCTCCATCGGAGGACCGCGGCATGACGATGATGGCGCCAATCGTCCCCGCGTCAGGGGAGGCCGAATTCCGCGCTTCAGGCACCGACCTCTCGGAGCGGCGCCGCAGCGGCGTCTCGCGCGGGCCGCTCGTCGACATCTCGCCGAGCCCGCACATGATCGGGACCGCCTGGGACACCGCCGGGGCGGGGCGGATCGGCGCTTCGACTTCGATCGCCGCGATCGCCGCCGACGTCCGGCTTGCAGCGGCATATCCCGGCGTGGCCGCCGCGGCGGGCGGTTTGGCGACGCCGCAGATCCGGCATCTCGCCACCCTCGGCGGCAATCTCGCCCAGCGTTCGCGTTGCTGGTACTATCGCAACCCGCATATCGCCTGCCTGAAAAAGGGCGGCGATCGCTGCTCGGCGCGCGAGGGCAACCATCTCTACGGCGTCGTCTTCGATCTCGGCCCGTGCGTGGCGCCACATCCCTCGACGATGGCGACGGCGCTCTTGGCTTACGAGGCGAAGGTCGCCACCAATCAGCGCCAGAATTTGAGCATTGGGCAGTTGCTCGGCGACGGCTCGAACGGCGCCGCCGATCATGCGCTCGAGGCCGGCGAAATGATCGAGGCCGTCGAGCTCGCGCCGCCGGTGGCCGGCGAACGCGCGGCTTACAGGCGGGCGATCAGCCGCGCCTATGCCGAATGGCCGCTGGTCGAGGTTGTCGCGCGCGCGGTCGTGGAGAAAGGCGCGTTTCGGTTCGTGCGCCTCACAGCAGGCGGAGTCGCGCCCGCGCCGGTCCGCCTGCACGCGGCCGAAGCCGCGGCGCAGGGTGCGCCCGTCGCCCCGGCGACCATCGCCGCGGCGGCTCGCGCCGCGAGCGCCGGCGCGAAGCCCCTGCCGATGACGGCTTACAAGCTCGACCTGCTCTCGGGTCTGGTCCAGGACCTCCTGGAGCAATGCTCGGCCTGACGCGGCTCTCCACGTCAGTCGCGGAGATTGAGCTTCCGCGCCGCCGCCTCGGCATGTCCGCGGCGCTCCTCGACGATCGGCGCCATCCGCTTGCGGACCATCTCCACGACCGCCGGCCGCGTCGTGTCTCGATGACCCGCGCCGAATGGCGGGGCGGGCGCATATTCGAGATTGAGGGCGATCGCCTCGGCGACCTCTTTTCCTGCGAGCTCGGCGAGCAGCGTCAGCGCAAAATCGATGCCGGCGGTCACGCCGCCGCCGGTCATCAGGTTGTCGTGGCGCACCACGCGCGCCTGAACGGGAGTTGCGCCGAGCGTCTCGAGCAGGTGGTGCGACGCCCAATGGGTGGTGGCGCGCTTTCCCTTGAGCAGTCCCGCGGCGCCGAGCACGAGCGCGCCGGTGCAGACCGAGGTGACGAACCGCGCCCCTTCCGCCTGCCGTCGCACGAAGACGATCGTCGCCTCGTCGGCCATCAGCGCATTGACCCCGGGGCCGCCGGGAACGCAAAGGACGTCGAGCTGCGGGCAGTCTGCGAACGACGCGTCGGGCTTGAGGACGAGCCCGGTCGACGAGGCCACCGGCTCCACGGTCTTCGCGACCAGCCGCACCCGCGCTTGCGGCCAGGACGCAAACACCTCGTAGGGCCCGGTCAGGTCAAGCTGCTGGACAATTGGAAAGACGAGCAGGCCAAATTGCATGACGCTTTGCTCCTTGGTCGCCTGCGCCGGCGTGGCGAGCCGCCGATCACCCCCGATAGCCCGGCAGGTCCTGCGCCTCGGAAAGGCGCGCAAGCTTCGTCGCCAGTGGTACCGCGAGCTCGAATTGCAGCTCGATCAGCCGTCGGGTCATGAAGGTGCGAAAATAGTCGCCCCACATGAATTCCTGAAACGGCGTGTCCAGATCATCGAACGCCTCACCGCGCACGCGTCGGGCCAGCGTGCGCCAGACGTTGTCGGTGAGGTTTTCGATCGAAGCAGGAATGGCGGCGTAAGGCCTGCGATTGCCGTCGGCGTCGATCGGCCAGCAGTAGCCTTTCGACTCCATCATCCGCCAGAACGCCTTCGGCTCGAGGCTGGACCAGTCGGCGACCTCCTGCCCGAGAACGGCTTCGCGGATATTCAGCGACCAAAGCGCCCGCGCGAGGTGATGGTGGTCGACGATGTAAGTCTTCCTTCCCGGCCCGAGGACATAAGGAATGGCTTTGTGCTCGATGTAGGCCTCGCGCTCGGCAGCCGTCATTGCGGCCATCTTCGCCGCGCGCTCCTCGACCTCGGCGAGACCAAGGGTCAGTTGGGTCGGCTTCATGTCCGCGATGGGCGCTTTGGCTACGGCCATTTGCGATGAGGTCCCTCGCCAGCGCTGCTCTTCGGCGAACCCGCGCGTCCTTGCGCCGATTTTTCTCAGCGGTAGTGGATCGGACGGTCCCTTGTCCAGCTTTGGAGCGTGGCCAACGATCCCATGCCAGGGGCAGCTTGTCGCCTTCAGAGTCATTTGTGTTTATTACTTCCGTTATGATCTTTGGCATTTGGTACAATTGGGGGTCCGCGCCGTGACTCCGGCGGAGTTCCGCCGCTACGGACACCGGCTCATCGACTGGCTGGCCGATTACCATGAAGGCCTGAGCGATCGGCCGGTGATGGCCAAAACCCGGCCCGGTGAGGTGCGCGACGCCCTGCCCTCTGCGCCGCCGGACGAGCCGGAGGATTTCGGCGCGGTGATCGCCGATCTTGACCGCATCGTCCTCCCGGGCTTGTCGCTGTGGCAGCATCCGCGTTTCTTCGGCTATTTCCCCGCCAACGCCCTGCCCTCCGGCATTCTCGCCGATCTCGTCTCGACCGGGCTCGGGGTCGTCGGCCTCTCGTGGCAGTCGAGCCCGGCAGTCACCGAAGTCGAGGAAGTCGTCACCGACTGGCTGCGGCAGATGCTCGGCCTCTCGCCCGCCTTTAGCGGCGTGATCCAGGACACCGCCTCGACCTCGACGCTGGTCGCGCTCATCTGTGCGCGAGAGCGCGCGACGGACTATGCGCTCGCGCGCGGCGGCTTGCAGGGCGAAGCGCGCACGCCGCGCGTCTACGTGTCGGCGCATGCGCATAGCTCCGTCGACAAGGGCGCGCTGCTCGCCGGCTTCGGCCGTGACAACCTGCGCCTCGTCCCCTTCGACGGCAAATACGCCATGCGCGCCGACGCCCTCGCCGAAATGGTCGCCGCCGACATCGCGAATGGCGACAAGCCCTGCGCCATCGTCGCGACCGTTGGCACGACGGCGACGACGGCGATCGATCCGGTCGCCGACATCGCCGCGATCGCGCGGCGCCACGGAATCTGGCTCCATGTCGACGCGGCGATGGCGGGGAGCGCGATGATCCTGCCCGAATGCCGATGGATGTGGGATGGCGTCGAGGGCGCCGACTTGCTGGTGATCAACGCGCACAAGTGGCTCGGCGCGCCGTTCGACTGCTCGCTCTACTATGTGCGCGACCCCGAGCACCTGATGCGGGTGATGTCGACCAACCCCAGCTTCCTGCAATCCTCGGTCGACGGCGAGGTCAAGAACCTGCGCGATTGGGGCATCCCGCTCGGGCGCCGGTTCCGGGCGCTGAAACTCTGGTTCGTGATCCGCGAACAGGGCGTGAGTGGGCTGCAAAGGCGGCTACGGCGCGACATCGCCAACGCCCGCCATCTCGCAGAACTCGTCGCCGCCGCTCCCGGCTGGCGGGTCGTCGCGCCGGTCAACCTGCAGACGGTCTGTGTTCGCCACCACCCGGCCGCGCCCGACGGCTCGGCGCTTGACGGCGAAGCGCTGGACAAACACACCACCGGATGGGTCGAGGCGGTGAACCGCTCCGGCGCCGCCTATCTGACGCCGGCGGTGGTCGACGGCCGCTGGCTGGCGCGGGTGTCAGTCGGCGCGCTGGCGACGGAAGCCGCCGACGTCGAAGCGGTCTGGGCGGCGATGCAGGCGGCGGCGCTTGCCTCGCCTTGAATCCCGAGGATCGAACTGCCGCCGGGCCGCAACGACATTTGAGTTCTGTCAAAGTCCTGCCACGGGCGCAGTCTAAGTCGCGACGGGGCTGTCATCACTTAGAGTTCTTGACCGATGGCTCGAATCCGCTCTCAATCCTCGCTGTTCATTCTGCTACCCGCGGCAGCGCTCGCGTCCTGGTTGGTTTTCCCGCCAAGCGCGCGGTCAGGCGAAGCGGACGATCTGACCAAAACCGTCCTCGAGCAATATGCGGCGGGGAAATATCAAAGCGCGATCCCGCTGGCGCAACGGGCGCTGGAGCTCAAGGAGAAGACGTGGGGTCCCGATCATCCCAATGTGGCGACGGCGCTGAACAACCTGGCCTCGCTTTATCGCTACGATGGTCAATACGCGCTTGCGGAGTCACTCTACAAACGGGCGCTGGATATTGATGAACGGGCGTTCGGCCCCGCCCACGCGCAAGTTGCGAGGGACTTGAGCAACCTCGCTTCGCTCTACGTCAGCCAGAAGCGCTACGCCGACGCCGAACCCCTCTACAAATGGGCGTTAGCGAGCGATGAGAAGGCGCTCGGACCCGATCATCCCGATGTCGCGGCGGACCGGAAGAATTTGGCTTCTCTCCATGGGTTTGAGTTCAGCGACGCCGTCGTTGCGGCTCACGACCGCGACGTTGTGGCCTCCCTCAACAATTCAGGTTCGACGGTCAAGCGCCAGTGGGAGCAGCCGCAGATCGCAACTGAGCCGCCAGCGGCTCGTGTGGGGCCTGTTCCGACGGAGACGCCGCCGCCCGCTTCGGCCAATACCAGGGCCCTTGCGCCGTCCTCCACGCAGCCGCTGTCGTGCGAGGCAGGCGCCGCGGGTCGCCGCGCGCGATCGAAGACTTCCTGCCCTGGCCGCCGCCCAAAGGCTCGGACGGGGAGAATATTACTGTTGTCGTACGAAATGCGATTTCTAAAAAGAAGGACGTTCGGCTTAGCGACGTCAACGATCTTCTCAGTCAGAGGTTAAAGCGGGTAGAACTCCCGCCTGCGGCCTATTTCAGCACCCCGGCGCATAACGGCTATGCGGCCGTCACCCGACTCGAACAGATTGACGACAATGGACGCCCCATTGAGGGGGAGACGCCTCAAAGCGGCAATTTCCTATGGCGGTTTTTCGCTGGCCTGGTGACCCTCCCCGAGGGTCACTACCGACTGTTGGTGGCTTTCGTGACCCCCGACCCGATCGACGCTGTGTATTCTTCGCAACCGGTGACGCGGGCGACTGCGAACAGGTGGATTTCGAAGGGATGCGACGATCTGCCGGCTGAACTCGGCGCACTGAGTTTCACCAGCGACTATAAGGTATTTCTTCGGGTCTACCAGATTGCCATCAGAGGCGCCGACTTGCATCTGATGGGCAAGGCCGAGGCAATTCCTCTCGCCAACGAGCTCGTGGTTATGGGGCTTCAGCCGGACGACCAAAAGTGAAAGTCAAAACGGCTCGATCGTCGCTATCGATCTTGTGGGTCGTCGGCAGCCTGCCGTTAATCGTGATCGTCACCCTGCAAAGCCTGAATTCAGGTCTATGGGAGCCCTGACAATTGGGACAAGGGCTGGCTGTGGATCATGCCTCTGCTCTTCCCCATTCTCGGGACAATCATTGGCTCCTGGTCAGCAGGCCGCAACGAGAGCGATGACCTGGAAATAGCGTCAAGCTCGGTCTTTTGGCTGACCATGCTGTTATCTTGCGTTTATTTTGTAATTTTCTACGGCGGACTTGTTACCGGCTCGTTGGTGTACAGGCACGAAAATTGGGACTTTATCATCCGGTCGACCGGATGGTTCCTGTCGGTGTTTCAAGCGCTGATATCAATCGCCATCACCAAATTTTTCATTGAGAACATTCGCCCTGCGCCGCCTGGCTAACGGGCGTCCAAATCAAATCCGCGGGCTCCCCTGGCTGATCCGCGTCGAGCTTCGCGCGAAAGGAAACTCAGGGAATGGAGCCGAGGCTCAAATTCTACGGCTGGGGGTTCGAGGAGACCGGGCTCACCGACGCCGAGCGCGATCGCTTGTTCCGCTTCGTCGCCGAGAAGCTCGGCGTCCAGCCTCGCCTGGAGCCGCCGCCGCTGGAAGCGGAGATCGCGCTGCGCGCGCCCCGCGTTGCGCCGCCGGCCACTCTCGCCTGCGTGCTGACCCAGGAGCCCTACGAGCGGCTGCTGCACACCTATGGCAAGTCCTATCCCGAGACGGTGCGCGCGTTTCACCGCGATTTCGCCAATGCGCCCGATCTCGTCGCCCTGCCGAACAACGAGGCCGACATCGCGGCGGTGCTCGATTGGGCGGCGGGCGCGAGGGTCGCCGTCATTCCGTTCGGCGGCGGCTCGTCGGTGGTCGGCGGGGTCGAGCCGGTGGTCGGCGACACTTATTCCGGCGCGGTCACCCTCGACATGCGCCATTTCGACCGGGTGCTGGAGGTCGATGCGACCAGCCGCGCCGCGCGCATTCAGGGCGGCATCCGCGGGCCGAAAATCGAGGCTGCGTTGAAGCCGCACGGCCTCGCCATCCGCCACTATCCGCAGAGCTTCGAGTTCTCGACCCTCGGCGGCTGGATCGCCACCCGCTCGGGCGGCCATTTCGCCACCCTCTACACCCACATCGACGATTTCGTCGAAAGCATCCGCACGATCACGCCGGCCGGCGCGATGGAGTCGCGCCGCCTGCCCGGCTCCGGCGCCGGCCCAGCCCCGACCGGATGATGATCGGCTCCGAAGGCGCGCTCGGCATCATCACCGAGGCCTGGATGCGGCTGCAAGGGCGGCCGCGCTTCCGCGCCGACGCGGTGTTCGGCTTCCGCGATTTCTTCGCCGCCGCGCGGGCCGTCCGCGCCGTCGCACAGGCCGGGCTCTTCCCCTCGAACCTCCGCGTGATCGACAACGACGAGGCCGGCGTCTACGGCGTCAACGCCTATGAGGAGAGCCTGCTCGTGCTGGCCTTCGAATCCGCCGACCATCCGGTCGACGCCTGGATGGCCAGGGCGGTTCAACTGCTTCAGGATCACGGCGCGCGCCGGCACGAGGACGAGGCGGCGGGCGGGCGTTGGCGCACGGCCTTCATCCGCATGCCCTACGCCCGCGAACTCACCGTGCCGATGGGCCTCATCAACGACACGTTCGAGACCGCGATCACCTGGGACCGGTTCGAGGCCTTCCACGCCGCCGTCCGCAAGGCGACCGAGGAAGCGCTGAAGGAGGCGACCGGCTACGAGGGAACCGTCTCGACCCGCTTCACCCACGTCTATCCGGACGGCCCGGCCCTATACTACACCTTCAACGTCCGCGGCGCGCCCGGCCGGCTCATCGAGCAATGGCGCTCGATCAAGACCCGCGCCTCCGACGCGCTGATCGCCGCCGGCGGCACGATCACCCACCACCACGCCGTCGGGCGCGACCACATGCCCTGGTACCGCGCCCAGCGCCCCGACCTGTTCGGCAGGGCGTTCGCGGCGGCGAAAAGCGCGCTCGATCCGGCAGGGATCATGAACCCGGGCGTGCTGGCGCCCTGAACTAATGTCCGGCGGATGGAACGCTCGCGCGCCTGTCGCGTTACTTCCCTTCAGACCGCTCGCACTGCTCGGCTGAGGTGGAGCGCATTCCGTGAAAGCTTCGTCCAACGGCATGACGGTTCTGGTGGTCGAGGACGATTGGCTCCTGCGTGAGGACATCGTTCTTAGCCTCCAGCAAGAAGGATGGATAGTGTTGGCGTCTGCTACCGGCGCCGCGGCGCTCAAGGCGCTCCGGGAAGCCAGGATCGTCGATCTTCTCATCACCGATATTGGTCTCGCCGACGCCATCACCGGCTGGGATGTCGCAGACGCCTTCCGCATTTCCCGCCCGATCTCCCCGGTGATCTATGCCTCTGGAAACCCGAACAACGATGCGCGCAAGGTCGCAGGGAGTGTCTTCCTGAGCAAGCCAGTGGTGATTTCATCGCTTCTCGCGACCTGTCGAAGCCTCGTGAAAGAGGTCAACAGCCATTCGGCGCCTGCTTGCTGACGGCGCGCGCCGCGGGCTCAGTCTTGAACTGGCGAGGAGCTTGCAGTCTCGGGCTGCGGATCGTCCGCCGCGCCGGCCGGGCCCGCGAACCAGGGACGCTCCGGCGCTTGCGTGGTCGTCGCTCTGCGAGAGGCCTCCCCGTCCTCGCCGCGCGCCTGATCCCGCGCAACAGCGATCCGCCCGCGCCGCGGTAATGCGGCCGCCCAAGCGTCGAGCGCCTTGCCCGAATAGAGGGCCTCGCCTTTTGGACCCCGCCGGGCGATTGGCGGGGCTCCAACCGCGGTTAGCTGCCCTCCCACGCCGTGCGCCGCGAGGCGCTCAGCGGCCTCGTGCAGGCTCAGAAGCCGTTTTGTGGCCATTTAAACAACCTCGATCGTGTGGGGAGACCTACTACAACGCCCGTGTCGCCGCTTGCGTTCCGGATCACGGACAATAAAATCGCGCGCATCGTCCCCCCCTAGGCCAAGAAGATCACAACCCTCTTGCCTTGAAATATTTCATGAGCGTCCAGACAGCGGCTTGCTGCTCCTCATCCATTACATTCGGATCTAGGTGCAAGAAAAGGATTTCGGAAGGTTTCTTGCGCTCGATGAGGAACGCGGCCGGCGGAGGTTCAGGCGGCTCCGTCTCGACGCCCTTGGCCGCCGCCGGCGCCCGCCTTGACGTCCTGCGCGGCGCGAGCGACCGCGGCTTCCGGCCCTTGAGAATGCGGGCGCTCACCTTCAGCCCCGCGTCGGCCGCTGCGTAAAGAAAGAAGGTGACGCACTTCTGGACGACAGCGTCCGCGGCCGGGAAGGCCTTCCGGAACGCCGCGCTGAAATGCGACGGCGTGGCGGTTTCGAGGTCGATTGCGAATATCGGCGCATAGGCCTGCTCAAGGGCCTGCGACAACGTCCCGGGCCATTCCGCTCCGCCATGCGCGATCACGAGCTCTCTGAGA
Organism: uncultured Alphaproteobacteria bacterium; assembly: GCA_963767245.1. Taxonomy (GTDB): domain Bacteria; phylum Pseudomonadota; class Alphaproteobacteria; order Rhizobiales; family Beijerinckiaceae; genus Roseiarcus. The sequence goes on along the minus strand of CAVYDG010000034.1, from coordinate 8,207 downwards.
CGCTGCGCCGGACGCCCCTCGTCGTCGATCAAACCGAGAAAGCGCAGCGCGTGCATGAGCTGTGTGCCGACCACGCCGGAAAAGCGCGTGAGCACGCTGCGATCGATCCGCGACGGGACGCCATGCTCGCCAAGGTCCTCGAAGAACGTCTTGAAGGTCCTGTAGGACGTGTAGGGCGCGGTCCGTAGCGACCGCACTTTTTCCGAGCCGCCCCTCGCCATGAGATACTCCTTCCGTTCGGAATGCAGACTGCGCTCATTCGCGGCCCGGCCGCAAGCATACCGTATAGACGCTCGCTGCGGACGGTTCGAAATATTCCGTTGCGGCGCTCGGCGTTCCTGACAAGCATCTGAGATTAACGAGTTTTTCACCATTGACGGAAGCGGCCGGCGCAATCCGCGTCCGCGAATCGCGTGCTGTCGGAATGGCCTGGCCTGACCGCCCCGCCCAGTGCGGTCGAAGATCAGGGGGAGAGGAAGATGCTGTGGACCGAAGAGTTGATCGAAGTCTTGAAGAGGCTGGCGCTCGAGGGAAGAAGCGCAAATGTTATCGCGCAGGCGCTCGGCGCCGCCTCGCGTAACGCCGTCATCGGCAAGGCGAACCGGATCGGGGTCAGGCTCAACGGCGACGGGCGGTTGTCAGTTCCGGGATCAGCGCCGCGGCGCGCGCGTCGATCGCCCGCTCCTCCCCTCTCCGCCGACGCCCGGACGCGGAGGCCCGGCCGGAGGAATGAGGTTTGGGCCTTCGCCGACGCCGAAGTCGGCGCCATGCGGTGGGTCAGGTTCGAGGACATCCGGCAGGCGGCTTGCCGATGGCCCCTCGGCGACCCCAGATGCGGCGACTTCGCTTACTGCGGGCTCGCGCCGGCTGAGGGCCATTCCTACTGCCCCGGCCATTGCCGTATGGCCTATCGCCCGGGGTGAGGCGTCTGTCGCCCTGTTCCCGGATTCAGGCGTTTGCCGACGCGCGGGCCATCCGAAATCGAGCGGCGAAGCCCAGGCTTGCGAATCCGATCAGCAACATCGCCCAGGTCGAGGGTTCGGGGGCGGTGCTCACGCCGGCGTCCGTGCTGTAGTCATGTCCGCTGAGGGTGGTGAAGCTGCCGGCCGGCGCGTCGATGAAGAGCTGGCCCGTGTTGCTCATGTCGGCTTTCGACTCATAGGCCGTGTCGGAGAAATTGACTGCGGTGCCCGCGAGGGCCTCGAAGGCGGCGAACACCACGTAGGTATGTCCCGCCTGAAGATAGACGTAGGGTTGGGTAATCGTATGATCGGGAAAGCTGTCACCCAGGATGTCGTAATAGGCGTCGACCACAAGCTGGTCCGTGGTCAAGTCCACCACGCGAAGCTCCAGGCCGCCCCTCGCGTTCTCAAACACGCCATCCGCGGATTCTGTGAAAGTGGCGTTTACGGTCTTGGTCTCGAACAATGCGTCGGTAAAGCTGGCAAAGGCCCATCCCTCCGCATAGATGGGGTTCTCGCTGGCGGGGAAAAAGGCGCTGCCGTCCAGATGGACTTCGCCGAAGTCTGCCGATGCGGAGGCGAAGCCGCCCGTGCCACTTCCGCCGATGTGCCAATGGCCGATACGGGGCCCGCGCTCACGTCCGGCAAAGGCGACGAGACCATCGGCGTCCCGTCCGTCGCGCGGAGTTGCACATTGGCGCAGACGGTCCCGGCGGCGGCAAGGGAGAACCTCTCGTTATCGAGGCACCCCCCTGCGCCGTCCCCAAGCAGTTGGGCAAACGCGGGGGAAGCAAGAAGCGAAGCGGCGCCTGCGATTGCGATCCCGGAAAACAAGGCTCGAATATTCATCTTCGACCCCCGAATTCTTTCCGTTGAAGAACCGTCGGGCAGAACTTGCGCCAACATCAGCAAGGGCGCTTGTATATTTTTGTCATCCATCGGGGCAAAAAACGTTCCAGTCGCCCACGAGACCACTCGGCGGCAAGCCGGTGAAAGCATGGCATTCGCGGATGAAATGGGCCTGATCGAAATAGCCGAGTTCGTGAACGATGTCGGTCCACGGCCGGTTCGGGGCCTGGCGATGGGCGATCAACGCCCTGTCGAACCGGATCATTCGCGCAAACAGTTTTGGCCCATCCCGACCCGCATCTCAAAACGGCGCGCGAACTGACTGGCGCTGAAACCGGATTCCGCAACGAGATCCTCGATCCGCGCGGCGCCCCGGGCGGCGATCATCCGGCGTGACGCGAGGCCGATTGGGCAGTCCGCGTCGCGCCTCTGAGCATCGTCCCAATCCAACGTTCGACGGCGGCGACGCGCTGATCGAAGTCCGGCGCCATGCGCACCGCGTCGCCGAGGGCCGCGGCGGATTTTGGCCCGAGAACATCTGAGGCTGCCGGGTTCTGGTTGACCAGGGACGCCACGTTGACTCCAACCAATCGGTTCAAGCCGGTCGGTTGAAGGAGAATGTGGAAAGCGTGGATCGAGCCTGACAGGCTGACATAGGCTCGACGATCGGTGAGCGGTCCGGCCACGCTTACGTCGGGCGCAGGGTTCTCCGTTCCGCAGTGGACACGGACTCGAAATGGCTCCGCCAGATTGATATTCAGGATTTGATGAGGTCGTACGGCGATCGCCCAGGTCAGCGTCGCGCGTCCCAGCTCCACGCGTCTTTCCTCGTACGAGCGCACGACGCCTCGAAGCTGTGGATGAGACGGCGCCCGCCTGATCTCCATTCAGGGCCCCCGATCCCGGATGCCTGAAGCCAGTCCGCTCGACGAGCCAGTCCGTGAGCGCGGGAGCAAGAGATGTGAGGAGCCCCCCGGCCGCCGGTCGGGCGCTGCTTACTTGCGGCGACGAACAGTTGAACGACATGGGTAGAACTCCCTACCCGGCTCGACAATAGGTAGACCTACCTACCCCTGTTGCGTTCAGACCATGGCGGAGCGCATCTCCATCGCCGGGGGTGACGAACGGCGAACCCGGACCCCCGCGGGGCGGTAAATCGCGTCTCCGCCTCGGGCTAAGGCTTTAGCCGGAAGTCGAAAAACGCCAGGACGCGAACGAGCGCGTCGGCGCGCGCCTCATCATCGACGCCATAATGCGCAACTTTTCCGATGGCGAGGTAATAGTGTGCAGTTTGTCGCCCGGCCAATCGAAGTCGTGAACGACCCGGTCGTAGACCTTGATTTCCATTGGCGCCCCGGCCGCCCGGCAGCCTCCACTCTCTCGATGCATGGCGCCGGTTGGATCAAGTCTTCCTGCGCGCCAATTTCGAGCAGGAGCGGGATGTGAGGCTTCCAATCAATCGAAAGACGCGAACACCATGCCGGGTAAAATGCGACGGCGGCGCGAAAATCGCCGTTTGGCAAATCGGCCGGACGAGCGCTGCTGCTGGGCGAGATGGCGAATATCACAGTTCCGCCGCCATGCGACCAGCCCATCACTCCGATGCGATCCCCGATCACGAAGGACTGGGTCTGGAGGTATAGAAGGGCGCCATAGGCGTCATAAGACCGTTCCGCCCAGGCCCGTACCCGGCCTTCGCAGTCTGTGGTCACGTCACGCGGGCCGAAACTGTCAGGAAACAGCACGACATAACCATGTGATGTCAGAAGCTGCGCCCACGCCGCCTCGCGCGCTGCAAGCACGCCTTCCCGGAACAGACCGCCACAGCCATGCAGCGCCACGACGGCCGGAAATGGACCGGCGCCATCCGGCCTCATCATGACCCCGCCCAGCAAAGTGGGTTTGCCGCCCGTCAGGGAACCGTCCAGCGAAGGAAAGGATACGCTTTCCGCGAGCGCAGGGCGCGATATCGCGAGCAACATGCCCAGCAGCGCGGCAAACCGCCAGTTCGCGAAACGGCTCGGTACCGTGCGGGGCCGAATTTGGCCATCAAAACCACTCCGTTGCTCGTGGGAGGAAAAGAGATTTGGAGTTCGTCAGACAGTCGCTCCCTGAGCGCCCTGCTGGCGATGCCAGCAGGTATCCTGACAATTAGGCGATAGGATGTATGCTGTTGAGCGCAGCCCTATCTCCAACAGGTTCGCCGACCGGCCTTTCAAGCTTCACGTCAGCACTTGCCCGCCGCGGCGATCGGCGCAAGGGTCGCGCCATCAGAGCGGGAGGTGACGCCATGTCCGACGATCTGACCGATACTCAAGTCGAGCTCTTGTGCGAAATCGAGGAATATGACCCGTTACAGCTTACCGCCGACCGGAAGCGCGACCTCGAGCGGCTTCTCTTCGAGGGCTATGTCGCGGCGGCTGCGGCCCACCCCGGTTCAAAATTCATGGTTACCGCCAAAGGCATGGAATTCCTTGGCGAGCGTGGCGCGGGTCTGAACGAGGGATAGAGCGCGGCGCGCGCGCCCTAACCCTTCGGGAATTCGAGCCCCATGGCGCGATAGCGCTCCGGGTCGTCGAGCCAGTTCTCGCGCACCTTGACGAACAGGAACAGGTGCACCTCGGCGCCGCGCTTGCATGATGTCCTTGCGCGCCGCCGTGCCGATCGCCTTGATCGTGCGGCCGCCCTCGCCGAGCACGATCTTGCGGTGGCTCTCGCGGCTGACGAAGATCGTCTGCTCGATTCGGGCCGAGCCGTTGGGCAGGTCCTTCCAGCTGTCGGTCTCGACGGTCGCCTGATAGGGCAATTCGTCGTGCAATCGCTCGATCAGTTTCTCGCGGGTGATCTCCGCCGCGAGCGAACGGATCGGCGCTTCGGCGATCTGGTCCTTGGGATAGAGCCAGGGTCCGGGGGACATGAGCTCGATCAGGCGCTCCGTGAGCCGCCCGAGCCCATCGCCGGTAGCGGCGCTGATCATGAACGTGTCGTCGAAGGCCATCGCCGCGTTGAGAGAGGCCGAGAGCTCGAGCAGCTTCGACCGCTCGACGAGGTCGATCTTGTTAAGGACGGCGAGCTTCGGCTTGCCGCGGTCGCCGAGCGCCTTGAGGATCGCCTGGGTGTCCTCGGTCAGGCCCCCCTCGCCCACCTCTTTCCTGGCGTCGATCATGAGCGCGAGCACGTCGGCGTCGGCCGCCGCGCTCCACGCCGAGGCGACCATCGCCCGGTCGAGGCGGCGCTTGGGCGCAAACAGGCCGGGCGTGTCGACGAAGATGATCTGCGCCTCGCCCTTGGTCATCACGCCGCGCACCGTCGAGCGGGTCGTCTGCGCCTTGCGGGTGACGATCGAAACCTTCTCGCCGACCAGCGCATTGATGAGCGTCGACTTGCCCACGTTGGGCGCGCCGATGATCGCGACGAAGCCGCAGCGGGTCGCGCTCACGTCGCGTTCCGACGATCGAGGAAGGCCTGCGCCGCCGCCTGTTCCGCCGCCCGCTTCGAAGTTGCGGCGCCGAGTTCCGGCGCAAAGCCTTCGAGCATGAGGCGCATCACGAAATGGGGCGCGTGCGCCGGACCGCTGCGCTCGACCTCCTCGTAGCGGGGCGCGGCCAGCGCGCGCGACTGCGCCCATTCCTGCACCGCCGTCTTCGCGTCGCGCGCGGCGTCGGCGGTGATCCGGTCGCCCCAGGCGGTGAGCACCAGCGCCTCGGCGGCCTCGAAGCCGCCATCGACGAACACCGCCCCGATCAGCGATTCGCAGACGTCGGAGAGGATCGCGGCCTTCTTGCGGCCGCCGCCGCGCGCTTCGCCCAGGCCCAGCGCGACATGCGGCCCGACGTCCCACTCAAGCGCGATCTCGGCGCAGGTCTCGCGGCGCACGAGCTTGGCGAACCGCATCGACAGCTCGCCCTCGCTCGCCTGGGGAAAGGCCTGATAGAGCCGGCTCGCGATGACAACGCCGAGCACCCGGTCGCCGAGGAATTCGAGCCGCTGGTAGGATTGCGCCCGCCCCTGCCCGCTCGCGCTCTGCGCCGAAAGATGCGTCAACGCGAGTTGAGCCAGGGTGGGATCGCGAAAGCGATAGCGAAGCTGGGCCTCCAGCGCCGACAATTCGGCTCGCGGCTGTTTGTTCATTTGACCAACCGATCGGGGAACGGCCGCGCCGTGGCGCCGCCGACTATAGCGGCTTGGCGCGGTTCGCGGGAGCCTGCCGCCAAGCCTCCTGGCGCGGATTGCTTTCGGGCAAAAGCATTGCGGCGCCCGACAACAGCCGACAGCAAACGCCGCTAGCGCACCCGCTGGAAGATGCGGCTCCAGCGCACGTCCCACGGCCACCGCCACACTTGCCACGCAGGCGTCCCCTCATCGATCGAGAAGAAAATGACCTCGGCCCTGCCGATCAGGTTCTCGAACGGCACGTAGCCGACGCCGCCCTGATCCCCGGCCAGTCTCGAGTCGCTCGAATTGTCGCGGTTGTCGCCCATCATGAAATAATGCCCGGGCGGCACTTCATAGACCTTGGTGTTGTCGAACGTTCCCTCGTCGCCGTCGATCTGAATGATCTTGTGCTGGACCCCGCCGGGAAGCGTCTCGAGATATTGCGGCGCCTCCATCGGCTTGTTGAAGTGATTGACGGTCACGAATGGCGCGATCGGCTCGCGCGGAACGACTTCGCCATTGATGATGAGCCGTCCATGCTGGACCTGGATCTTGTCGCCGGGCAGACCGATCAGCCGTTTGATGTAGTCGGTCTGGCCGTCGCTCGGCAGCTTGAAGACGATGATGTCGCCGCGCTTCGGCTCGGAGGCGAATATCCGGCCGGGCAGCGCCTGGGGCGCGAGATCGAGAAAGCTCGGCAGCGAGAAATGCGAATAGCCGTAGGCGTATTTGGAGACGAACAGGTAGTCGCCGACCAAGAGCGTCGGGACCAGCGAGCCTGAGGGAATGTTGAACGGCTGGAACAGGACCGTGCGCACCACGAGCGCGATCAGAAGCGCTTCGATGATGACCTTGATGGTTTCCCACCAGCCCTCCTCCTTCTTGGCGGGCGTGACGGCAGCCTCGACAGGCTTCAGGCTCGGTTCGATCATTCGGCTCAATACGCCCTTCCTCGTCTCATCCTTAAAATCGGCGGCCGGCGGCCGGACGCGCCTCCTATACAAGGGCGGTCGGGCCGCGCCAAGCACTGGCGCGTGACGCGAGAACTTGGCTGAAGCAAGACCGCGTGACTGCTTTACGGTACGAGAATGAGGGAGCCCGTCGTTTCGCGCTTTTCGAGCGCGGCATGAGCGTCGGCGGCGTGGGCGAGCGGCCATTTCCTGCCGATCCGGATTTTGACCTCGCCGCGCTCGACGACGCGGAACAGCTCGCGCGCCATTTTCTCGGCCCGCGCCCGATCCGCCAGGAACGTGAACAGGGTCGGCCGGGTCGCGAACAAGGAGCCCTTCTGCGCCAAGAGGCCAATGTTGAACGCGTCAATTCCTCCCGACGCGGATCCGAAGCTCACGAACAAGCCGAACGGCCTCAGGCAGTCGAGCGACGCCGGGAAGGTCGCCTTGCCGACGCCGTCGTAGACCACGTGGCATTTCGCCCCCTTGGTGATCTCATCCACCCGCTTGGCGAAATCCTCGTCGCGATAGAGGATCGTATGCTTCGCGCCGGCCTTCTTGGCGAGCGCGGCCTTTTCCCCCGAGCCGACGCAGCCCATCCCGTCGCGCCGAGCGCCTTGCCCCACTGGCAAAGGATGAGCCCGACGCCGCCGGCTGCGGCATGGACCAGGATAATGTCGCCCTCCTTCACCCGGTAGGTCTGGCGCAACAGATATTGCGCGGTGAGGCCCTTGAGCATCATGCCCGCGCCGGTTTCGTAGGAGATCGCGCGCGGCAGCTTGAACAGAAACCTGGCTTCGATATTTCGCTTCTTGGCGTAGGCCCCGGCCGAGCCGCAATAGGCGACGCGATCGCCGGGCTTGAACCCCGTGACCGACGGTCCGATCTCGACGACTTCGCCGGCGCCTTCGGAACCCGGCGTGTACGGCACCTTCGCGGGCGGATAGAAACCGGTGCGGTGGTAGATGTCGATGAAGTTGATCCCGATCGCGTGCTGCCGCAGCCTGACCTCGCCCTTGCCCGGCGGCGCGAGCTCGACCTCCTCGAGCTGCATGACTTCCGGACCGCCGGGCTGATGGATGCTTATCGCGCGCATTTGTTTCCTCTGATCGCTTGATTGCCGACTTGATAGACGCCGGCCGTCAGGCTTGCCAGCGCGAAGCGCCGACCTTATAGCATCGCGCCGATCCGCCAGAACCGGATTCTGACAAGCCCGCGCCCATCGTCTAGCGGTCCAGGACGTCGCCCTTTCACGGCGAAAACACGGGTTCGATTCCCGTTGGGCGCGCCA
>CAVYDG010000033.1:0-149909 GCA_963767245.1 uncultured Alphaproteobacteria bacterium | reverse complement strand
CGCCTTGACGTCCTGCGCGGCGCGAGCGACCGCGGCTTCCGGCCCTTGAGAATGCGGGCGCTCGCCTTCAGCCCCGCGTCGGCCGCTGCGTAAATCAGAAGGTGACGCCCTCCAGGACAACAGCGTCCGCGGCCGGGAAGGCCTTGCGGAACGCCGCGCTGAAATGCGACGGCGTGGCGGTTTCGAGGTCGATTGCGAATATCGGCGCGTACGGCCTGCTCAAGGGCCTGCGACAACGTCCCGGGCCATTCCGCTCCGCCATGCGCGATCACGAGCTCTCTGAGACGCTGCGCCGGACGCCCCTGTTCGTCGATCAAACCGAGAAAGCGCAGCGCGTGCATGAGCTGTGTGCCGACCACGCCGGAAAAGCGCGTGAGCACGCTGCGATCGATCCGCGACGGGACGCCATGCTCGCCAAGGTCCTCGATGAACGTCTTGAAGGTCCTGTAGGACGTGTAGGGCGCGGTCCGTAGCGACCGCACTTTTTCCGAGCCGCCCCTCGCCATGAGATACTCCTTCCGTTCGGAATGCAGACTGCGCTCATTCGCGGCCCGGCCGCAAGCATACCGTATAGACGCTCGCTGCGGACGGTTCGAAATATTCCGTTGCGGCGCTCGGCGTTCCTGACAACCATCTGACATTAACGAGTTTTTCACCATTGACGGAGGCGGCCGGGCAATCGGCATCCCGGAATCGCGTGCTGTCGGAATGGCCTGGCCTGACCGCCCCGCCCTGTGCGGTCGAAGATCCGGGGGAGCGGAAGATGCTGTCGACCGAAAAGTCGATCGAAGTCCTGAAGAGGCTGGCGCTCGAGGGAAGAAGCGCAAACGTTATCGCGCAGGCGCTCGGCGCCGCCTCGCGCAACGCCGTCATCGGCAAGGCGAACCGGATCGGGGTCAGGCTCAACGGCGACGGGCGGTTGTCAGTTCCGGGATCAGGGCCGCGGCGCGCGCGTCGATCGCCCGCTCCTCCCCTCTCCGCCGACGCCCGTACGCGGAGGCCCGGCCGGAGGAATGAGGTTTGGGCCTTCGCCGACGCCGAATCGGCGCCATGCGGTGGGTCAGGTTCGAGGACATCCGGCAGGCGGCTTGCCGATGGCCCCTCGGCGACCCCAGATGCGGCGACTTCGCTTACTGCGGGCTCGCGCCGGCCGAGGGCCATTCCTACTGCGCCGGTCATTGCCGTCTGGCCTATCGGCCGGGGTGAGGCGCCTGTCGCCCTGTTCCCGGATTCAGGGGTTTGCCGACGCGCGGGCCATCCGAAAGCGCGCGGCGAAGCCCAGGCCTAGGAATCCGATCAGCAACATCGCCCAGGTCGAGGGTTCGGGGGCGGTGCTCACGCCGGCGTCCGTGCTGTAGTCATGTCCGCTGAGGGTGGTGTAGCTGCCGGCCGGCGCGTCGATGAAGAGCTGGCCCGCGTTGCTCATGTCGGCTTTCAACTGATAGGCCGTGTCGGAGATATTGACTGCGGTGCCCGCGAGGGCCTCGAAGGCGGCGAACACACATATGCATGTCTCACATGAAGATAGACGTAGGGTTGGCTAATCGTATGATCGGGAAAGTGTCACCCTGATTTCGTAATAGGCGTCGACCACAAGCTGGTTCGTGTTCAAGTCCACCTCGCGAAGCTCCAGGCCGCCCCTCGCGTTCTCAAACACGCCATCCGCGATTCTGTGAAAGTGGCGTTTACGGTCTTGGTCTCGAACAATGCGTCGGTAGAGCTTGGCAAAGGCCCATCCCTCCGCATAGATGGGGTTCTCGCTGGCGGGGAAAAAGGCGCTGCCAGTCCAGATGGACTTCGCCGAAGTCTGCCGATGCGGAGGCGAAGCCGCCCGTGCCACTTCAGCCGATGTGCCAATGGCCGATACGGGGCCCGCGCTCACGTCCGGCAAAGGCGACGAGACCATCGGCGTCCCGTCCGTCGCGCGGAGTTGCGCGTTCGGCGCAGACGGTCCCGGCGGCGGCAAGGGAGAACCTCTCGTTATCGAGGCGCCCCCTTGCGCCGTCCCCAAGCAGTTGGGCAAACGCGGGGGAAGCAAGAAGCGAAGCCGCGCCTGCGATTGCGATCCGGGAAAACAAGGCTCGAATATTCATCTTCGACCCCCCGAATTCTTTCCGTTGAAGAACCGTCGGGCAGAACTTGCGCCAACATCAGCAAGGGCGCTTGTATATTTTTGTCATCCATCGGGGCAAAAAACGTTCCAGTCGCCCACGAGACCACTCGGCGGCAAGCCGGTGAAAGCATGGCATTCGCGGATGAAATGGGCCTGATCGAAATAGCCGAGTTCGTGAACGATGTCGGTCCACGGCCGGTTCGGGGCCTGGCGATGGGCGATCAACGCCCTGTCGAACCGGATCATTCGCGCAAACAGTTTTGGCGCCATCCCGACCCGCATCTCAAAACGGCGCGCGAACTGACTGGCGCTGAAACCGGAATCCGCAACGAGATCCTCGATCCGCGCAGCGCCCCGGGCGGCGATCATCCGGCGTGACGCGAGGCCGATTCGGGCAGTCCGCGTCGCGCCTCTCGAGCATCGTCCCAATCCAACGTTCGACGGCGGCGACGCGCTGATCGAAGTCCGGCGCCATGCGCACCGCGTCGCCGAGGGCCGCGGCGGATTTTGGCCCGAGAAACATCTGAGGCTGCCGGGTTCTGGTTGACCAGGGACGCCACGTTGAACTCCAACCTAATCGGTTCAAGCCGGTCGGTTGAAGGAGAATGTGGAAAGCGTGGATCGAGCCTGACAGGCTGACATAGGCTCGACGATCGGTGAGCGGTCCGGCCACGCTTACGTCGGGCGCAGGGTTCTCCGTTCCGCAGTGGACACGGACTCGAAATGGCTCCGCCAGATTGATATTCAGGATTTGATGAGGTCGTACGGCGATTGCCCAGGTCAGCGTCGCGCGTCCCAGCTCCACGCGTCTTTCCTCGTACGAGCGCACGACGCCTCGAAGCTGTGGATGAGACGGCGCCCGCCTGATCTCCATTCAGGGCCCCCGATCCCGGATGCCTGAAGCGAGTTCGCTCGACGAGCCAGTCCGTGAGCGCGGGAGCAAGAGATGTGAGGAGCCCCCCGGCCGCCGGTCGGGCGCTGTTTCTACTTGCGGCGACGAACAGTTGGAACGACATGGGTAGAACTCCCTACCCGGCTCGACAATAGGTAGACTTACTTACCCCTGTTGCGTTCAGACCATGGCGGAGCGCATCTCCATCGCCGGGGGTGACGAACGGCGAACCCGGACCCCCGCGGGGCGGTAAATCGCGTCTCCGCCTCGGGCTAAGGCTTTAGCCGGAAGTCGAAAAACGCCAGGACGCGAACGAGCGCGTCGGCGCGCGCCTCATCATCGACGCCATAATGCGCAACTTTTCCCGATGGCGAGGTAATAGTGTGCAGTTTGTCGCCCGGCCAATCGAAGTCGTGAACGACCCGGTCGTAGACCTTGATTTCCATTGGCGCCCCGGCCGCCCTGGCAGCCCCGACTCTCTCGATGCATGGCGCCGGTTGGATCAAGTCATCCTGCGCGCCAATTTCGAGCAGGAGCGGGATGTGAGGCTTCCAATCAATCGAAAGACGCGAACACCATGCCGGGTAAAATGCGACGGCGGCGCGAAAATCGCCGTTTGGCAAATCGGCCGGACGAGCGCTGCTGCTGGGCGAGATGGCGAATATCACAGTTCCGCCGCCATGCGACCAGCCCATCACTCCGATGCGATCCCCGATCACGAAGGACTGGGTCTGGAGGTATAGAAGGGCGCCATAGGCGTCATAAGACCGTTCCGCCCAGGCCCGTACCCGGCCTTCGCAGTCTGTGGTCACGTCACGCGGGCCGAAACTGTCAGGAAACAGCACGACATAACCATGTGATGTCAGAAGCTGCGCCCACGCCGCCTCGCGCGCTGCAAGCACGCCTTCCCGGAACAGACCGCCACAGCCATGCAGCGCCACGACGGCCGGAAATGAACCGGCGCCATCCGGCCTCATCATCATTCCGCCCAGCAAAGTGGGTTTGCCGCCCGTCAGGGAACCGTCCAGCGAAGGAAAGGATACGCTTTCCGCGAGCGCAGGGCGCGATATCGCGAGCAACATGCCCAGCAGCGCGGCAAACCGCCATTCTCGCGAAACGGCTCGGTCCCGTGCGGGGCCGAATTTGGCCATCAAAACCACTCCGTTGCTCGTGGGAGGAAAAGAGATTTGGAGTTCGTCAGACAGTCGCTCCCTGAGCGCCCTGCTGGCGATGCCAGCAGGTATCCTGACAATTAGGCGATAGGATGTATGCTGTTGAGCGCAGCCCTATCTCCAACAGGTTCGCCGACCGGCCTTTCAAGCTTCACGTCAGCACTTGCCCGCCGCGGCGATCGGCGCAAGGGTCGCGCCATCAGAGCGGGAGGTGACGCCATGTCCGACGATCTGACCGATACTCAAGTCGAGCTCTTGTGCGAAATCGAGGAATATGACCCGTTACAGCTTACCGCCGACCGGAAGCGCGACCTCGAGCGGCTTCTCTTTGAGGGCTATGTGGCGCCGGCTGCGGCCCACCCCGGTTCAAAATTCATGGTTACCGCCAAAGGCATGGAATTCCTCGGCGAGCGTGGCGCGGGTCTGAACGAGGGATAGAGCGCGGCGCGCGCGCCCTAACCCTTCGGGAATTCGAGCCCCATGGCGCGATAGCGCTCCGGGTCGTCGAGCCAGTTCTCGCGCACCTTGACGAACAGGAAGAGGTGCACCTTGGCGCCGTGCGCTTGCATGATGTCCTTGCGCGCCGCCGTGCCGATCGCCTTGATCGTGCGGCCGCCCTCGCCGAGCACGATCTTGCGGTGGCTCTCGCGGCTGACGAAGATCGTCTGCTCGATTCGGGCCGAGCCGTTGGGCAGGTCCTTCCAGCTGTCGGTCTCGACGGTCGCCTGATAGGGCAATTCGTCGTGCAATCGCTCGATCAGTTTCTCGCGGGTGATCTCCGCCGCGAGCGAACGGATCGGCGCTTCGGCGATCTGGTCCTCGGGATAGAGCCAGGGTCCGGGGGACATGAGCTCGATCAGGCGCTCCGTGAGCCGCCCGAGCCCATCGCCGGTCGCGGCGCTGATCATGAACGTGTCGTCGAAGGCCATCGCCGCGTTGAGAGAGGCCGAGAGCTCGAGCAGCTTCGACCGCTCGACGAGGTCGATCTTGTTAAGGACGGCGAGCTTCGGCTTGCCGCGGTCGCCGAGCGCCTTGAGGATCGCCTGGGTGTCCTCGGTCAGGCCCCCCTCGCCCACCTCTTTCCTGGCGTCGATCATGAGCGCGAGCACGTCGGCGTCGGCCGCCGCGCTCCACGCCGAGGCGACCATCGCCCGGTCGAGGCGGCGCTTGGGCGCAAACAGGCCGGGCGTGTCGACGAAGATGATCTGCGCCTCGCCCTTGGTCATCACGCCGCGCACCGTCGAGCGGGTCGTCTGCGCCTTGCGGGTGACGATCGAAACCTTCTCGCCGACCAGCGCATTGATGAGCGTCGACTTGCCCACGTTGGGCGCGCCGATGATCGCGACGAAGCCGCAGCGGGTCGCGCTCACGTCGCGTTCCGACGATCGAGGAAGGCCTGCGCCGCCGCCTGTTCCGCCGCCCGCTTCGAAGTTGCGGCGCCGAGTTCCGGCGCAAAGCCTTCGAGCATGAGGCGCATCACGAAATGGGGCGCGTGCGCCGGACCGCTGCGCTCGACCTCCTCGTAGCGGGGCGCGGCCAGCGCGCGCGACTGCGCCCATTCCTGCACCGCCGTCTTCGCGTCGCGCGCGGCGTCGGCGGTGATCCGGTCGCCCCAGGCGGTGAGCACCAGCGCCTCGGCGGCCTCGAAGCCGCCATCGACGAACACCGCCCCGATCAGCGATTCGCAGACGTCGGAGAGGATCGCGGCCTTCTTGCGGCCGCCGCCGCGCGCTTCGCCCAGGCCCAGCGCGACATGCGGCCCGACGTCCCACTCAAGCGCGATCTCGGCGCAGGTCTCGCGGCGCACGAGCTTGGCGAACCGCATCGACAGCTCGCCCTCGCTCGCCTGGGGAAAGGCCTGATAGAGCCGGCTCGCGATGACAACGCCGAGCACCCGGTCGCCGAGGAATTCGAGCCGCTGGTAGGATTGCGCCCGCCCCTGCCCGCTCGCGCTCTGCGCCGAAAGATGCGTCAACGCGAGTTGAGCCAGGGTGGGATCGCGAAAGCGATAGCCAAGCTGGGCCTCCAGCGCCGACAATTCGGCTCGCGGCTGTTTGTTCATTTGACCAACCGATCGGGGAACGGCCGCGCCGTGGCGCCGCCGACTATAGCGGCTTGGCGCGGTTCGCGGGAGCCTGCCGCCAAGCCTCCTGGCGCGGATTGCTTTCGGGCAAAAGCATTGCGGCGCCCCGACAACAGCCGACAGCAAACGCCGCTAGCGCACCCGCTGGAAGATGCGGCTCCAGCGCACGTCCCACGGCCACCGCCACACTTGCCACGCAGGCGTCCCCTCATCGATCGAGAAGAAAATGACCTCGGCCCTGCCGATCAGGTTCTCGAACGGCACGTAGCCGACGCCGCCCTGATCCCCGGCCAGTCTCGAGTCGCTCGAATTGTCGCGGTTGTCGCCCATCATGAAATAATGCCCGGGCGGCACTTCATAGACCTTGGTGTTGTCGAAGGTTCCCTCGTCGCCGTCGATCTGAATGATCTTGTGCTGGACCCCGCCGGGAAGCGTCTCGAGATATTGCGGCGCCTCCATCGGCTTGTTGAAGTGATTGACGGTCACGAATGGCGCGATCGGCTCGCGCGGAACGACTTCGCCATTGATGATGAGCCGTCCATGCTGGACCTGGATCTTGTCGCCGGGCAGACCGATCAGCCGTTTGATGTAGTCGGTCTGGCCGTCGCTCGGCAGCTTGAAGACGATGATGTCGCCGCGCTTCGGCTCGGAGGCGAATATCCGGCCGGGCAGCGCCTGGGGCGCGAGATCGAGAAAGCTCGGCAGCGAGAAATGCGAATAGCCGTAGGCGTATTTGGAGACGAACAGGTAGTCGCCGACCAAGAGCGTCGGGACCAGCGAGCCTGAGGGAATGTTGAACGGCTGGAACAGGACCGTGCGCACCACGAGCGCGATCAGAAGCGCTTCGATGATGACCTTGATGGTTTCCCACCAGCCCTCCTCCTTCTTGGCGGGCGTGACGGCAGCCTCGACAGGCTTCAGGCTCGGTTCGATCATTCGGCTCAATACGCCCTTCCTCGTCTCATCCTTAAAATCGGCGGCCGGCGGCCGGACGCGCCTCCTATACAAGGGCGGTCGGGCCGCGCCAAGCACTGGCGCGTGACGCGAGAACTTGGCTGAAGCAAGACCGCGTGACTGCTTTACGGTACGAGAATGAGGGAGCCCGTCGTTTCGCGCTTTTCGAGCGCGGCATGAGCGTCGGCGGCGTGGGCGAGCGGCCATTTCCTGCCGATCCGGATTTTGACCTCGCCGCGCTCGACGACGCGGAACAGCTCGCGCGCCATTTTCTCGGCCCGCGCCCGATCCGCCAGGAACGTGAACAGGGTCGGCCGGGTCGCGAACAAGGAGCCCTTCTGCGCCAAGAGGCCAATGTTGAACGCGTCAATTCCTCCCGACGCGGATCCGAAGCTCACGAACAAGCCGAACGGCCTCAGGCAGTCGAGCGACGCCGGGAAGGTCGCCTTGCCGACGCCGTCGTAGACCACGTGGCATTTCGCCCCCTTGGTGATCTCATCCACCCGCTTGGCGAAATCCTCGTCGCGATAGAGGATCGTATGCTTCGCGCCGGCCTTCTTGGCGAGCGCGGCCTTTTCCCCCGAGCCGACGCAGCCAATCACCGTCGCGCCGAGCGCCTTGCCCCACTGGCAAAGGATGAGCCCGACGCCGCCGGCTGCGGCATGGACCAGGATAATGTCGCCCTCCTTCACCCGGTAGGTCTGGCGCAACAGATATTGCGCGGTGAGGCCCTTGAGCATCATGCCCGCGCCGGTTTCGTAGGAGATCGCGCGCGGCAGCTTGAACAGAAACCTGGCTTCGATATTTCGCTCCTCGGCGTAGGCCCCGGCCGAGCCGCAATAGGCGACGCGATCGCCGGGCTTGAACCCCGTGACCGACGGTCCGATCTCGACGACTTCGCCGGCGCCTTCGGAACCCGGCGTGTACGGCACCTTCGCGGGCGGATAGAAACCGGTGCGGTGGTAGATGTCGATGAAGTTGATCCCGATCGCGTGCTGCCGCAGCCTGACCTCGCCCTTGCCCGGCGGCGCGAGCTCGACCTCCTCGAGCTGCATGACTTCCGGACCGCCGGGCTGATGGATGCTTATCGCGCGCATTTGTTTCCTCTGATCGCTTGATTGCCGACTTGATAGACGCCGGCCGTCAGGCTTGCCAGCGCGAAGCGCCGACCTTATAGCATCGCGCCGATCCGCCAGAACCGGATTCTGACAAGCCCGCGCCCATCGTCTAGCGGTCCAGGACGTCGCCCTTTCACGGCGAAAACACGGGTTCGATTCCCGTTGGGCGCGCCAGTATTATCAAGTACTTAGCGCGGTTTTTGGCCCCGCAAGGCCGTTTTGTCCAACGTTTGTCCAACGTGCCGGGACGGGCGGATATGGACGCCAGTGGACAATGACTCACTCCCCAGAGCCCTAATGACCGACGCCCCTCCGCGATCATCGCCCTCTGGCTGGCGTCCGGTCCGGCAGGCCTTGTCGGAGGCTGGCGCCACGCCCTTCGGCTGTCCCAATGCCACCTGCCCCGACTTTGCCGCCTGAGACAAACGCTAGCGCGATGCGCGGGCCCGGAGAGAACTACAGCGACGTGACCACGAGGTTTGCCAAGGGGTGAGGTTCGGCCAAAGCGCACGTTGGCGGGGGTGACTGTGTCTAGCCGGTGGCTGCCTCAGCCCAAGGTTCTCCGACTTGAGGCCTCTCCGACATGCGCTCGCGGCGCGCTGCGCACGTTAGCTCCCGGTGGTCCGCCTAATGGAAAGGCCGCCGCCGAGGCTAGGCGGCGGCTAGGGTAGCGCGACCCGCCCTTGCCCGGCGATACCCCGCAAAGCCGAGCCCCGCGAACCCGAGCAGCATCATCGCCCAGGTCGAAGGCTCGGGGACGGCGCTGTAAGAGAGCCCAGTCGTTCCGCCGTCCAGCCAGGCGACCGATCCGCCGCCGCCCGGTAGCGTATTCTGCAAGACCAGTTCAACCTGATAGCCCCCGCCGACTGGCGCAATATCGGCGAAATCGACCGTTCCCGTCACCGTTAGAGTGCTGCCGCAGTTGCTGCAATCGGGCAAGATTGCCGAAGCCACCTGCACACCATTGACATAGACGTACCAGGTCTCGTCGTTTCCATTAAGGTAGTCGACAAAGGACCAGTTCGCGGTGAGGTCGGTGACCGAGGTGGTCGGCAAGGTGAAGATCGAGGACAGCACGGAGTCCCCTGTCGTCCACTGAAATGCTGTTTGTCCACCCGCGGGGATGGTCCCGCTGCCGTCTGTAGCACTAACATATGCGTCCCCCGCCGTGGGGAACGAAACCCAAGTGACCGGATCGTTTGCCGGCGCCGAGGCTGACTGTGTCGGCGTCAACTGAGTGGCCGACGCGCCGCCCGCGGCGGTAGCACACCCAGCAAGACAATCGCAACGGCCAAAACGCGGAAATTAAAAAGGGGCATGACGGCCTCCCCAAAAAAAGCACGCATTCCCCTTTGAAATGGGGTAAATGAACAATGTTACCAAAAATTAACAAAGTCAATTGCCGAAAAGGAAGGACGCTCTCACCGAGACGCCCGAGGCGCCTGAGCCGCTAGCTCACGGCCCAAAACGACCCCGACGGCTTCCCTGACTTTAGCCGCCGAGAGGAAGGGAAGCCCGACATCGCCACGGTCAGACCCTCGCGTCTCTGGGACTGACGCCGGGGCAATATGTCTATACGGGTGGCAGCGGCCCCGACGCGGTTAGTGTCACCATCAATATTGGGACGATCCCAGAACCCTCGACCTGGGCAATGATGCTCCTCGGCTTCGCGGGGCTGGGTTATGCCAGCTACCGGCGGAAGAACGCTCTGCTAGCCTGAACGCGGCTCAAACCCTCGGCCGAGCGCCGAGTGACCGCAGAGCCCCGGCCGCCGCATGACCACGAAGCCGTCGCGCTCGAGGCGCGCCATGAGGCGTTCCGCGACGATCGACGCCATGAGCTCGGCCGACTGCGCTTTCGCCAGACGGCCATCGCTCGTCAGCGCGTAGGCTATGCACGCGCGGAGGTCTTCGGCGCGGGCGGGCGTCAGGTCGTCGTCGGGCTCAGGCATCGGCAGACGATAGCGGAGCGGAGCGAACGAAACAAGAACTCGGTCGCAGTTCGCCGCGCCTGGCGGGCCCACCGCCATGCGGGGCTTACCGCCCTTTCACGGCGGAAACGCGGGTTCGATCCTGCGGGGCGCGCCAATGATTTAAAATACTTAGACAAGTCTTACTAATGTTTGGAATTAACAAACTGCTGCGTCACGAACCACAATTTGCACCGTCAACGAGCAAGTACGACTCGATCCCGGAATACCCGGATCACCTTAGCCCTTCGCCAGCCGCAGGATCACGTCGGAACAGCTTTCACCCGGCCCGCACATCCCATGAGCCGCGCTGAAGTAGCGGAACAAAAGGGCCTCGCTCTCGTTTGTCAATCGAGGACCGGACCATGCTATCGAGGACGCCAATCACGCCGACACCAGCCGCCGATCGGACGCGGGTCGAACCGGCGCCCGTCAGCGCCCCAACTCTGCCTCCGGATTTCTCCGATATCCCTCAGAACGCCTATTCCGAGTTGCAGCCTCCCCCTCCCTCAGGCGCGACCCCTGAGGAGGTCGCGGGCGCGACGCCTGAACCGCCCCAACCTGAGACGCAAGCGGCTGCGATAAAGAGCGAGTTGCGACACAAGAACGCGCGTGTCTCCGAGGACGATCAACTCGGTTCTGGAACAGCACCCGGAGCTTCGGGATGTCACTGATGAGATCGCCCTGAAACAGGGCGCCAGGGTCCGGGTCGGAACGCCGTTCCTCGAGCGCATAGAAGGAAATCTTCAAGAGCGAGCGCGAGCGATAATCGAACGCCGCCCCGACCTTCAGCATCTTTTCGACGACTGAGCTTCTTCGGCGTTGTGGCCGGCCTTGAGGCTGGGCAAGCGTCTGGGGCGCGAGCACGAGCGGAAGGGCGCCCCGTCCGCCAATTCGCATTGACCGGCGCGAATCGCGCCTGGCGCCGATGACGAATATTGTGCGCGCTGGCCGTGGGACACCCGGCGATCATCGCGAACAAGTGGGGCGCGCCATGAGGCCCGATCGTGGGCTCTCCATGCGATGAGAACACTGGGCAAGCCGCCGGTTGGAGCCAGCAAGAAAGGGGAGCGGTAATGGCAGTATCAAGCAATCAAAAGATTGGAGCGCTGGCTCGGATCGCGTATCTGGCGCTGCTGCATGCTGAAGGTGAGTTGGCAGAGGAAACGAACACGCTTAACGGGAAACAATGGTCGGACAAATTACGAGGCATCCGCTCGGAAATATTGCGCATGTTTAGTGATACAGACGACAAAGTTGATCTCGATAAAGCGATCTATCTCATCGGAAATCAAGGAGCCTTGGTTGCTTACTATCATGGAGGCGGTACAGAAGATCCCGGTGAACAGTTAGAGAAGATAAGGCAGTCTGCGACAGACTTATTCCTGGATCTCAGCCCTAAGCACGAATAATTATTCTCGTGATTCGCATCGCGATCTCAGGCCGCCCGCCGGGCGAATCGCCGCGAAAGCCTTGACCTGAAATCGCGATGGTCACCGTCGCGCAGTGTCTCAGTTTGAAATTCGTTGTTGAATTGCAGCCAACGGGACATCAATTTCACAGACGACGCCGCCCGGCTTGAAGCGCATTCGTGTCGAGCCTGAGAATTGCTCTGCGAAGCCTCTTTCAATGAGCAACATCCCAAAGCTTCGACGCGACGGCTCTTTAACGGAAGGCCCTCCCGATTCGCTCCACTTGAAATGAAATGTGCCGCAGCTCTCATTAACTTTGGTCGCAATATCGACGCGACCCTTGGGGACCGTCAGCGCCCCGTGTTTGGTCGCATTCGTGCACAGTTCGTTGATGGTCATGACGAAAGGAAGCGCAGCAGCGGGACTGATGCGTATCGGCGTGGGCTGGATTCGGAATTGCTCGCGACCAGGGGTTTCGAAGGGTTCAACGGCTGTTTTCAACAATTCAGGCAGCATCGCGCCGCCCCAGGCCGTCCGCAGCAGCAGGTCATGGACCCGGCCTAGCGCCGAAAACCGCGCCGCGATGGCCTCGCCAGCATGCGGCAAATCAATGGCCGTGCGCAGGCTTTGGTTGGCGATAGCCTGCACGATAGCCAGGGTGTTTTTCACCCTGTGATGCAATTCTTCCAATATGAGCCGCTGCAGTTTCTCGGCGCTATCGCGTTTGGCGGAATCGGTCGCGGCCTGCTCAAGGAGCCTCCGCAGAGTGGCGTTTTCCAGTTCAAGTTTGAAATCGCCTTCGCTCATTCCTCATAACCCGCGAGTTGCACTACTGATACCGCCAATCAGTCTCGGGGTCGATATTCAGTGACGGCGACAGCCCCGAAGGGCTGCCCTGCGGCGGTCCCGCCCTCGCTCACCCGCAGACGCCGGCGGTCAGGCGTATGCCTACCGCTTCGCGCAGACGATCACCGGCTTGGCGGCGCCGTCACAGCTCGCGCCGGTCGTTCCCTCAATGTGCAGGGCGGCTCCGCCGGCGCAATAGGCGCTGATCATGATCTCGTCGGCGCCGCATGCAGCTTGCGACGCGTCACTGATGATCCTGAAGCTCGTGGCGGTCGCCTGCGCGCCAGGCGGGCCTGGAGGACCAGCCGGCCCGGGGGGACCTTGCGAGCCTTGAGCCCCGGGCGGCCCCTGATCGCCCTTGTCGCCCTTGTCCCCTTTCGCGCAGCCCGAAACGGCGACGAGCGCTGCGATGGCGACGCCGGCGAGAAAGATGCGCATAGTGTTACTCCGAGATGATCTCGCCCGACGCGCCGGACAAAAAAGCCCCGCGGGAGGAACTCAACCGCGGGGCGGCGCGCCAGGGCGGGGGTTCGAGAAACAACGCGCCAGACGGTTCAACACGGCCGCCGCAGATTTGTTCCCGGCCTCGCATCTGGGCCAGAAAAGTCGCCTCAATCGCGAAACGAAAACGGCCGCCGCCACCGTGCCTTTGGACGCCAGCAATGTCGAGGCCTGGATGCTCGACATACCCTATGTGTGCGAGAGTGGCTTCTCGGGCACCGGGATGGGATGTCCGGTGCCGACCATGGCAAACGATGAGACGATCACCTCCTATGAGGACACTTTCGATACTTTCATCGAAGCCCCAGGGACGTATGACGGCGTGACGTACGAGGTGCTATACGGCGGCTTTAGGTGGGGATTTACGTTCACTGCGACTGACGTCCCCGAACCATCGACCTGGGCGATGATGCTGCTCGGCTTCGCGGGGCTCGGCTTTGCAGGCTATCGCGCCTCGCGAAGGACCGCGGCGGCCGCATAAGAAAAGGCGGCCATAAGACCGCCCCTTCTTCGCTTACCCGGCGGCACGACCCGCTGTCAGGCGGCCTGCGCGGCTTCTGGCGCCGGTTTCAATCCGCGGTCGAGGTCGCGCAGGGCTCGTCGAAGACGCGTTCGATGGCGTTCGCCGCCAGCAGCCCTCAGAAGCGCGGTTTGAGGTGTTGGCGTATGCCTTCCATTCGATGGCTTCGGCCGGCCTCGCAGTTCGACGAAGCTCTTTGCCTCTGCCAATCCTGCCATGCAATCAAAGCGGCCGTTATGATGATCGCCGTCCCGAAGGCCGCAAACAATGCGACGATCATCGCGATCATCGAGACAAAGGTTTCGGTCATCGAAGTTCACCCATCGAGTCCGCGCGCGGACGGCTGCCTTCTTTTTGAGGCTGCGCCATTAAGAGGGAATTAAGCGAGAAGATTGACGCGGAAGATGGTTAAGGCAGGCATTGAGAAAGCCTGCCGCCGCCGGCGTGGCCAGCGACGTCCCCCTGCGCCTGGCGCGTCAGTTGGTGAGGTTGACTGTCTTGTCCGCGCAGATCTCAACATTGGACGCATCCGCCAACTGACCGTCGGCGTATTTCCCGCGCAAATCGACGCGACAATCGCTGCCCAGCGGCAGTTTCGCCCGCGTCCATTGGCCCGCTTTCAGCGCGCCCACCGCTTTCTTCCAGTTGGCCGAGCCGCTCTCGGCTGCCTCCAGCTCAACGAGATCGGCGTTGCGCCAGTTTATGACCTTCACCTCGAGCGTGTTCCCCGCCGGCGTCTTCGGCCTTGGCCTCGACTTCACCGGCGCGGCTGCGGCCGGCGCCGAGCTCTGTGCGATCGCCGGCGGCGCGACGATGCCGAATAGACTCGCCGCAATCGTGGCGGCGATCATCGTTTTCGCTACCGCGACAATTTTTTCCATGGCTTGAAGTGGCAACATGAGCTCGCTGGCCAGCTCGGCAGTTTCACGACCGCTAACACCATTCTGATGCAGGCGCTGAAACCTCAACGCGGCGCTCTCCGCCGAATAAATTCGCCCGCCACGGGCCAGCGCGCCAAGGCCCCTAAGGAACCCCGCTGACGGGCGCCGCTTCCGCCAGGCGCTTTCGAGGCGGCCCGCGCCGGGCCGCCGCCATGCGATCTCAACATGGTCGGCGGAGCCTGAGCGGGGATCGGGGCAAGATTGTGTTATGGCGGAAAATGATCCCTGTTCCGGCAATTTATTTCAATAATCCTCCCTGTTCCGGTTCGAAAACCTCCCTGTTTCGACGCATGAATTGTGGCGGCGGCCCCGGCGAAAATCCATGCGAGAAGCGCATGGCGGCGCCTTTCCGACATGATCACGCCGCGACTCGCCGCTCGCGCCGAGCCGCAATGACGCCCTTGGCTCGATCAAAACAGATCTTCCACCGACAAGTCCCAAAGGTCTTGCTTTCAATTCATGGGTCAAATGAAGGCGCAAGCTTGCGCTGTCGGCCGACAGCAAGCTAGGAGCCCCCGGCGAGCGCCACGCCTTCGAGGCCGCTGGCGTCGAGTTCACGAATGGCGATAAGACGGGCGGCCGGCTAAGGAAGGCAGACAACATGCGTGGGGGCAAATGATATGAAGTCGGTCGTTATTACAGCCGGAACCCTTATTGGGCTTTTCTTCCTTGCTCTCGCCGCGCTCTACTTCCTGATCCCCGCCGATCACCTCCCCGCCTTTGTGCCGGGCTACGACCCGCAGAACAGCAACCACCACGTCACCCACGCCATTGGCGCGCTGGCGATCGGACTGATCGCGTTCGCCATGGCTGGGCTCCGAAGCTGGGGCGATTGATGCGCCTCCGCCTGTGGCGGCGCCTCTCGACTCCGCTCGAGCCGAGTGCTTCGATGCCGGCGCTGCGCCGATCTTTGGCGCCAGGGCTACCCCGATGCTTCGAGCAACCGCGCTAATCTCAGTCTCCATCGCAATGCAGGGCGTCGCGCTGGCTGAAGACGCCAAGCCGGACACTCTCGAGGTCCATGGCAAGCCGCTTCTGCTCAGTTGCGCGGAGTGGAAGCGCAATCACGACGGATCGTGGACCAGCATAGGGGCGCTTCTGGTAGGCGCAGACACATTGACGAATGTGACCTTGCACAGCGGGAAGGAAACCAAAGTGCTGGACGAGAAGTGCGGGAGCTCATCGAGTCCGGCCGCCGCCGCCCCGGCGCAAAGCGAGGACAAAACGCAACATACGAAGCACAAGCATCCCCCCGCGGATCCCGCCGCAGGAACATAGACCGCCGCGCGGGAGGCGCCGACATCGGATCGCGCTATCTTCGTTGGGCTTTCTCGCGGGCAAAGACTTCGCGGCCTTCGCGATCCAGGATGCGCAGTCCGATCGTCCGAGGCGGCCATTTGGTATTCGCGGCGGCGACGATTGCGGCGGAAGCGTCTTCCGCCCGAATGTATTTCTCGGTCAAATTCGGCGGGCCACGATCATGCGTTCCGCAAACAAATTGGATCCGGAACGCCTGCGGCCTGCTCGGGGCGATCCACGTCGGGTCGGCGACCGGATCAAATTCCAGCAGTGTCGGGCGGGTTGCGGCGTCGAGCGCGGCGGGCTTCGGACTCCTGCGGGCGATGACCGATGCGACGCGTCTCCACTCTCGCGCCGTTCCGGCGCTATTGGCCTGTCGTTCCCGCCGGCGCGCCTCTCCGCCGGCCTCGACGCCAAACTCGCGCATGAGCATGCCGGCCACGGCATGCCGGCCACGGCGTGGACCCGCTCAATCCTTTCCAGTCGCCAGAGCAACCATGCAAGCATGTCGGCCTCCCAGTCTCGACGCCGGAGCAGCCGCTCGCGCCGCGTCGCGGCGGCAAACGCGCTTTTCGTCCCATGCGGCATTGGAGGCCGCGAGGCCCGTTCGGGCGCGTCATGTCCTGGCGACGGCGCGTCCATTCCCCAACGGAACGTTCGATATTCGGCCAAGCCCGTTGCCAGAAAATTAACGCCGGGCAAACGCATCGCGCTGCGACGCGATTCCGCCCAATTTCAGCCGCAAGAGCCAACGCATGGCCGATCTGCTCTACCCCGCCCACGGACCTCGCCACCAGGAGACGTTTCCCGAGCTGAAGCCGGAGGAGATCGATCGGCTGCGGCGTTACGGCGCGTTGCGCAAATACTCGGACGGTGAGAGGCTGTACGAAGCCGGGAAGGTCGCGCCCGGCATGCTGGTCGTGCTCAAAGGCCTCGTTTCGGTAACCCAGCGCGACGGGTTGGGCCATGTCTCTCCAGTCGTCGAGGAGAGCGCTGGTCACTTCCTCGCCGACGTCGGCCAGCTCTCCAGCCGCGCGGCGCTAGTCGACGCCACGGCCGAGGGCGAGGTCGAGACCCTGTTGATCGCCCCGGACGCACTGCGCTCGCTGCTGGTCGCCGAAAACGATCTCGGCGAACGCATCATGCGCGCGCTCATCCTTCGCCGCATGGCTCTCATTCAAGGGGCCGCGGGCGTTATCCTGATCGGGCCGCCCGCCTCGGCGGACGTGATCCGGCTCGAGGGCTTCCTGGCCAGGAACGGCTATCCCCAGCACTTGCTCGATCCAGCCACAGACCCGGAAGCGCGCGAGGTGATCCATCGCTACGCCGATATCGCCGGCGGCCTGCCGCTGGTGGTTTGCCCCGACGGCTCGGTGCTCGCAAATCCGTCCGAGCGGGCGCTCGCCCGCCAGATCGGCATGACCGCCGCATCGCGCGCGAACTTTATCTACGACGTCGCAGTGGTCGGCGCTGGCCCTGCGGGCCTGTCGACGGCGGTCTACGCATCGTCCGAAGGCCTGTCGGTCGCGGTTCTCGACGCCCGCGCCTACGGCGGGCAGGCCGGGGCGAGCGCCCGGATCGAAAACTACTTCGGTTTTCCGACCGGAATCACCGGCCAGGCGCTGACCGCGCGCGCCTTCATTCAGGCGCAGAAATTTGGCGCCGACGTCTTCATTCCGGTCTCCGTCAGGACGCTCGATTGCGCAAGCGTGAACGGAGCGTTCGTTGTGGAACTGGAGGACGGAGATCGGATTCGGGCGCGGACGGTCGTGGTCGCGAGCGGAGCACGATATCGCCATCCGCTCATCGCCGATATCACCCGGTTCGAGGGCCGCGGGGTCTGGTACTGGGCGTCGCAGATCGAGGCGCGCCTGTGCGCCGGCGAAGAGGTCGTTCTGGTTGGCGGCGGCAATTCGGCCGGCCAGGGCGCGGTGTTTCTTTCCGCCCACGCCGCCAGGGTGCGGATGATGGTCCGAGGGCCGAGCCTGGCCGAGAGCATGTCGCGCTACCTGATCGATCGCATCGCCGCAACTTCGAACATCGAACTGATGACCGAAACCGAGATCGTCGCCCTCCACGGGCCCGCCGGCGCCGGCCTCGAGAAGGTGCGCTGGCGCGACCGGCGCGCCGGTCAGGAATCCGAGGCGCCGATCCGCAATGTCTTTCTGTTCGTCGGCGCCGATCCGGCGACCGAATGGCTGCAGGGTTGCGGCGTCGCGCTCGATAAGGCAGGCTTCGTGACGACCGGGACGCCCCGGAGCGACGGCGGCCCGCGGTCGGCGCTCGAATCCTCAATTCCCGGCGTGTTTGCGGTCGGAGACGTGCGGTCCGGATCGGTCAAGCGGGTCGGCGGGGCGATCGGCGAGGGCGCCCAGGTGGTCGCGGCGATCCACAATTTCCTCGCGCACTCTCAAGGTCCCCACCTCTAACGCAATGGGCGAGCGCACGATGTCGAAGACCTGCACCCATCTGAACGCCATTCGCGACGTGACGCCTAGCGCGCTCGGCTGCCAGGAATGCCTCGAGACCGGCGACGCCTGGCTTCATCTCAGGCTCTGCCGCACATGCGGACATGTCGGGTGTTGCGACCAGTCGCCGAACCGGCACGCGACCAAGCATTTTCACGCCACCCGCCATCCGATCATCGAAGGCTACGATCCGCCGGAAGGCTGGGGCTGGTGCTATGTCGACGAAGTGATGTTCGATCTATCCGCCCGCAAGACGCCCCACAACGGCAAGATCCCGCGCTACTACTAGAGAAGAGCGGGGCGACGGGCGCCGCCGTCCTCACCGGCGCGAGCGGAGGGACGCGCGCGCGCGGATGCGCTGCCGCCACGGCCGTGGCGGGCGTTGCGGCGCAACCAGATAGCGGGTCTGCGGCGGGGCGGTGAGGAACTGGATCGCCTGATCTTCCATCAACTGGTCGGCCATGGTCACGCGCGACTGGCGATATTTGAGTTCGAGCGCGGAACGAATGAGGTAGGTCTCGATCATCTTCCCGGCTTCACTCGGATCCTCGAAAATGTGCCAGGCGTAGGCGCCGTCGCGCCTGCGCTCGAGGCTGATATCGTGCATCACGGCGAGGAAGGCGGCGGTGTCCTTCGGGTCGATCAGATATTCCGCGGTCGCCAGGACAGGACCCTGATCGTTGGCGACATGGTTGAGGAAGGCAGGAGCGCGCCAGCGCATCGCCGGGGTCAGGTCGAGCGACGATCCGGTGTGCAGCTTCCATGGCCAGGTGAGCGCCATCGCGATCAACGCCCCCACGCCGGCCGCGGCAAGGGCGAACGGCACGCCCTCGAGGCTCGCGACCTCGCCCCACACCGCGCTGCCGACCGTCAATGCGCCGAAGTAGACGGTGAGGAAAATAGCCAGACCCCGTCCCCGCACCCAGTCCGGCAGCGAAACTTGCGCCGAGACGAAAAAGGTGGTCAGGGCGATGATCCACGCCGCGCCGGCGACGAGGCTCGCGGCAAGCGCGGTCGCCCGATCGTGCGCTGCGGCGAACAGGAACAAGGAGACGGCGATGCCGATCGTGCCGAGAGCGGCGAGCCCGTTCGGGCCAAATCGAGCCTTCAGCCAGTTCAGCGCGAAAGTGGCCGCGATCGAACCGAGGCCGACCGCGGCCATCAGCTGGCCATAGCCCTCGGGCCCCTCGCCGATTTGAGCACGCGCCACGAGGGGCAGCAGCGCGAGATAGGCGCTGGCGAACAGAAAGAATGCGGCCCCGCGGATGAGGGTCGCGTCCATTTCCCGGCTGTATCGAACGTAGCGTACGCCGGCCGTCATCGCGCTGACGAGACGTTCTGCCGGCAGGCTTTCCGTGTGCCTTTGCGGCGCCCGCCACCAGACGAGAACCGCAACGAGCAACAGGTTGCCGAGGCAGCAGCACCAGAACGGAACGGCGTTGCCGAACCTTGCGATCGCATATCCGGCAATCGCCGGTCCGATCGCACGCGCCACATTGTAGCTCGCGTTGTCGATCGCGATCGCGCTGTCGAGTTGGGATCTTGGCACCAGCATCGGGGCGATCAGCAGCCATGCCGGGGCAACAAGCGCGCCGCCAATGCCGAGTAGGAACGACGCCGCGAGCAGCGACGGCGGGCTCGCCGCCCCGGCCGAGACCGCCGCGGCGAACGCGATTGAAACCGCCACGATGCCGGTCTGCGCGAAGATCAGGAGCCGGCGCGGGTCGACGACATCCGTCAGCGCGCCGGCAGGCAGGGTCAAGAGAAACATCGGCAGGGTCGTGGCGACCTGTACCGCGGAGACCATCCTCGGGCTCGGATTGAGGCTGGTCATCAGCCAGGCCGAGGCAGTGTCGAACATCGCGAACCCGACGCTGGAAAGCGAGGTCGCGACGAGGATGGCCACGAACGAGGAATAGCTGAATACGCCCCAGCGAGGTTCGGCGTTAAGCAGCCTGTCCGGATTGCCGTCCAATTCGGTGGTCAAGTCATCCGCCCCATGTCCGGAGCGCGGTCCGGCCTGCGCCATCGCCTGCCCCCATTCGCCGGCTTTGGCAAGCACGAACAAGCATCGGGGCGCCCGTGCAAGCGCTCCCGCCTAAAGCCAACGCCGGATGAACGCGCCCGCGCTCGCGAGCGCGCGGCGGCCGGGTTCGAGGCGCGCGTTCCACATCGGCCAAGCATGAATCATGTGCGGCCAGATTTCGAGCGTCACGCCGACGTCAGCGGCGCCGGCGGCCTCGGCGAAGCGGGTCGAGTCGTCCAGCAGCGTCTCGGCCGAGCCGACCTGGATCAGGGTCGGCGGCAGGCAAGCGAGATCCGCGTAGAGCGGCGAAACGCGCGGGTCCTTCCGGTCCATGCCCTCGGGCAGATAGGCATGGGCCAGCTCCTCGAGATATTCCTTATGAATGAGCGGATCGATCGCGCCCTTGCTGAGGAGCGTCGCCCCCGACATCGTCAGATCGGTCCACGGCGACAAGAGCCAAAGGCAGCCGGGCAGTTCCTCGCCCGTGCGCTTGAGCTCGCCGACCAGCGCAAGCGTCAACCCACCGCCCGCGCTGTCACCGCCGACCGCTATGCGCTTGGCGGCGTATCCGAGCTTGAGCAGGCGCCGCCACGCGGTGAGCGCATCCTGATACGCCGAGGGGAATGGATGCTCGGGCGCCAGGCGGTAGCCGACGGCAAGCGTGCTTAGCCCCCCTGCGCGCCCGGCCTCGGTCACCAACCGGCGGTGGCTCAGGATCGAGCCCGAGCAATATCCCCCACCGTGAAAGAACATCAGCACCCGAGACGGGTCGCTGCCGGGGACGATCGACCATTCGCCGGGCACGCCGTCGAGATCGACCGCCTCGAGCTTGACGTCGCCGGCGACCGGCCAGACCGAGCCGACCTCGTCAATGCGCTGGCGCCGCTCCTCCCAGCCCACCGGCCGCGGCTTGGCGCCAAGAAGGGCGCGAACGGCGTCGATTTCGCTTTGGGCCATGGATGATTCCTGTTTTTGCCGCGGCGCATGCTATGCCGCTTCGAAAACGACCACGACTATTCGGGCGTGCGCCCGCGATCGACGCGCGTCAGCGCAGCGAGCATTTCAACCCGTCCCGCTCCGCCAGAATCGGCAGAAGCTGTCGGAAGACGACGCCCGCGACTCGCTCGTTGCCGGCTTCGGTGAAGTGCACGATGTCGAGATAGAGGTCGTCGTCCCACTGCCCGTCGAGGGCCTGCGTTGTATCAACGAGCGGGACGCGCTCTTCGTCGCTCAAGAGCCGCACCATGCGATTGTGGGCGGCGTTGGCGGCGATGATGTCATCGATCGGCTTGAACACCGCGCCGTAGAAGTCCTTGACCTCACGCGGGCTCTCTTCGTCGATCGCCATGCTCGAGTCCGCGAGCGCGACGTCCACGCCATTGTCGCGCGCGAGCGCGATCAGCTCGCGATAGGCCTCGGCGTAGCGGCTTTTCATCAATTCGGCGTCGGGCATCGGCGGCAAAGCCGCCGGCCGCGCCTCGGCCGAACTCTGGCTCCGCCAGTCGTGAGCAAGGCGCTCGATTGTCAGCACCGCGCTGCCGATGAGCGCCGACGCCCGCGGCCGCACGCCCGGCTCGTTAGGCTCGGGAACACGCCGCAGGCCGAACGCGAGCAGGCCGTTCATGCCGTGGGCGCTCAGGATCAGATCGGGCTTGAGCGGCAGGATGTCCCGGCGCATGCGCTCGAGATTGTCTTCGAGCGTATAGGCCTCGGTTCCGGCGTTGACGACCTCGACTCTGCGTCCGCACTCGGCATGGCGGTCGAACAGATCCTGCAGCAGCTCCGGCCATGGGCGCTCGCCGTCGCGCAAGGTGGGCCCAAAGGTCTGCAACTCGCCGAGAGCGAAGATGCGGAAAGCGTCGACCTTGTCGGGCGGCAAGTCCGGACCGCGAAAGCCGAGATTGTTGATCCGGATCGTGGTGTCGAACATGCCCCCGGAGGAACCAGGAACAAGGACGAACGGCAGCTTCTTTTGCGGGTCCGGCGCGTCGATCTTCGATCTTATGCCATCGTCCCTGATCCACTCGTTGAGATAATAGTACCACCAGACCGCGAACGCGGCCGGATTGGCGTGCGCGGCGCGATAAGAATAGGTCGGCTGAGCGATGGTCGCGGCGAGCGGCAATCCGTTCGAATGACGGTAGAGAGTGTCGGCGACCGGCAGCGCGAACGCGAACAGGAGGAAGGCCCGCGCCGCCGCAGCGAGCGCACCGCCCGAAGCAGGACGCGTTCTTTCGCACAACGCGAGCGCGAGGAATGCGGTCGCGAATAGCAGGCCATAGAACGCATAGGGCTTGTTCGCCATGAAGGCGTTGCGGGCGAGGACGCCGGCGCCGACGGCCGCGAGAGCGAGCGCCACCGACACGAGCGAGAGACGAAAACGGCGAGCCTTACCCCGCTGCGCAACATCCGCTACGGCGACTTCTCGCCGCGCGGCGGTATAATAGGGCCGCGCGACCAGAATCGAGCGCTCGAATCCGGCAAAGAAGATCGTCGACAGCGCCAGGATCAGGACGACATAAATCGCCAACTGGAGGATGAGCGGCGCGGATGCAATCCTTGGCTTCAGCGCCATGACGATCATGAGATGGAAGAGATAGACCGAGTACGAGATGCGGCCGAGATAGAAGCTCGCGCCCCTGACGAAACGGCCGCGGAAAGCGTTATCCGCCTGATGGAAGACGCCGAGGCAGGCCATGCCGAACGCCGCCGAGACGTACGGAAACGCCTGTTGCGCCGACACATCGCCGCCAATCGCGAAAATGGCGACGCCGATCTCGGCCGGAACGAGAAGCGCAAGCAGCACGACCAACGCGCCCAGTCGCTTGCGGCCCGTGGCGTCGTCAAGCGCGAGCGGAGGCAACCGCTCGAGCGCCAGATAGAGCAGGAAGCCCCAAACGATCGAGTCGATGCGGAACAGCGTGACCCGGCGGACGTTCAAGTCCCAATCGTGGGATGCAAACGCAAACCTCAGCGCCGCCACGACGACGATGACCAAAATCGCGAACGTCGCCTCGAGCCGCCGGTCGCGTCTCCCGAGGAGCATCGCGACCACGAACAGCGCGGGCGCAAACAGCACGTAGAACCACTCCTCGACCGCCAGGCTCCAGGCCACCGGATAAAAGTCCGTGTGATTGGCGGAGACGAAGAGATTCTCGACGTAGAAGAGGTAGCGGACAAAGTCGGCAGTGAGGAGGTTGCCGGTCATCAGCGCGACGACGACAAGCGCGACGACATAGGGCGGGATGGTTCGCATCCAGCGCCGGACGAGGAACACGCCGAGATTGCGCCACGGCTTTCCGACCACCCAATCGACGATCTGCGGCGCGAGCACGAAGCCGCTGAGGACGAAGAAGACCTCGACGCCGGCGATCGCGGAGGCTTCCGCGAACGGCTGAAACGGCGCGTTCAAAGTCAGGTAGTGGGGAATCGCGACCGCGAACGCCGCCCCTCCACGCAGGAAATCGAGCGAGGCGCTGCGTTTCATCCGGGGGTATAGACGAACGGGGCGTTGAGCGTCTGACCGGCGAGCGCGAACAGGACGACGAACGCCGCGAGGCAAATGAGCGCCGCCGCCGCCCAGGGCCCTTTCGCTAGCCGGAGGCCAATCTCAAACATTGCGATCGTCTCTCCGCTGCGAAAGTCTGGGTCCGGCCGTGGATGATCGCGGTCGCGCCGCCGTTCGCAGAAGCCGCCTAACCCATCATAGCGCGTCTGTCATGCCGCAGCCCGGTCGCAGCGGGGCGACGGGTCTCTTTGAGCGCTGGGCGATTGTCATGGTAAGGAGCGGGTCAACGGCCGCGAGCCCGCGGGCGCGGCGCGTAGCCTCGCCAGGCTGAGCCGCCTTCACTGCGCTGGCGGCGGAGCCAATCCGGTCAGAATGGGAGCGAGCGGCCGGAGGAAGCTCTTGATGACGCTCTTAACGGTGCCCGGAGGCGACGTTCCCTTTGCGCGCGCATCATGCATGGCCGCGGCCGCCTGCCGTTCGTCGTCGGCCGCGAGCTCGTAATCATGCTGATAGAGGTCGCGTATCCACGCCTCCTTGGGATCCGGCGCCGCGTCCTTGGCGAATTCAAGCCACATCAGCCCACGCGCTCGCTGATGCGGCACGCCTTCGCCGGTGAACAGCATCTGGCCGAGCAGGGCCTCCGAGGGGGCATGGCCCTTCTCCGCCGACACCGCCAGCCACCGCACGGCGGCGACGCTGTCCTTGGCGACCCCGCCCGCGCCGACCAGATACATGTGGGCCAGATTGTACTGCGCGTTCGGGTCGCCGAAAATCGTCGCCGCATATTGGAACAATTCGTGCGCGCGCCGCGGGTCGGCCCGGACATCGCTGTTGGGAATGCCATTCAGGCAGTAGACGCCGACAGCGACGAAAGCGTTGGAGATCGCGCCGAGGTTTCGCCGGTCCGGCTGGTCCTCGTCGTAGTCTTCGACCATCTGGTTAAAGTAGTGGTAGGCCTTCACGTCGTCGCGCGCCACGCCGTCGCCGTCAGCGTACATCTCGCCCAGTTTCCATCGTGCGATCGCCTGTCCGGCTTCGGCCGCGTAGGTGAGAGCGGGCACCGAGCCTACCGCGTTCCCGGCCTTCAAGTCATCGACCCCGACGCGCAAAGCCTGCTGGGGGTCGCTGAAGCTCCCGGGGATCTTTTCCGGCGCGCTCGACGTCGAGCCGTCGAAGGCGAAGGCCGGCGCGAACCCGAATGCCAGAGATCCGATGGCTGCGAATGCGAGGCAGCGGCGCAATGGCGCCCTATCAAACCGAACTTCCGCACGCGCCAATACGCTCATATCGATCCCGAGCTGCCTTCCGGCCGCGTCGCGGCGCGTTGGTGGCGCTCGCGACACGGACGACTTTCGTCATCAATGGGCTTCGAAACTGCGAGCCGTTTATGGCGCAATCGCGGCGCCTTCCAGCCGGAATCTCGTTCCGGAAGACTTGCCGCCGAGCTGTTGCGCAAAAGCAACAATATGGCGCCTCGGCCATGCCTTCAGACGCGCTCCAGCCGCTCCCGCGCTGCGTTAACCTTAACCAGACGCGCCTGAAACGCCTCGAGCCGATCCTCATGCTCGGCGATGACGTCTTCGGGCGCCCGGGCGACGAAGTCGAGGTTGCCAAGCTTCGCCTCGACCTTGGCGATTTCCTGCCCCACCCTCGCGATCTCTTTGTCGAGGCGCGCTCTTTCCGCCTTGAGATCGACGACGCCGGCGAGCGGCAGCGCGACCGCTTCGCCGCGCACCACGAGCTCAAGCGCGCCCGCCGGCGCGGCCGCGGCCGTTTCGACCGAGCTGACGCGGGCGAGACGCCTGATGCTCTCGCTCCAGGCGCGCGCGGTGCTCTCCGCCGTCTGGCTCGGAGCGACGAGAACGAGCGGCGTCAGCGTCGAAGGCGGCACGCCCATTTCCGATTTCACCGAACGAATTTCGGCGATGAGGTCGACCAGGAAACCGATTTCGGCCTCGACCGCCTCATCGACTTCGAAACCCTGGGTGGGCCACGGCCCGAGCGCCAGGGGCCCCTGACGCCTCGGTCCGCTTTCGCCCTTGATCGCCCAAAGCTCCTCGGTGAGGAACGGCATGAAGGGATGCAGAATCGCGTAGATCGCATCGAGCACATGGGCGATCGTCGCCTGGGTCTCGGCCCTGGCCAGGGGGTCCGCGGGCTCCTGCAGCACCGGCTTGGCGAGTTCGAGATGCCAGTCGCAGAACACGCTCCAGACGAACCGATAAACTGCGTTGGCGGCGTCGTTGAAGCGATAGGCTTCGATCGCGAACGCTGTTTCCGCCGCCGCCTTGGCGGCCTCGCCGAGGATCCAGCGGTTCAAGGGTTCGTGCGCGGCTGCGGGGTCGAAACCCGCGACCCGGGTGCAGCCGTTCAGTTCGGCGAAGCGCGAGGCGTTCCAAAGCTTGGTGGCGAAGTTGCGGTAGCCCTCGATCCTGCCCTCACTGAGCTTGATGTCGCGTCCTTGCGCCGCCATCGCCGCGAGCGTGAACCGCAACGCATCGGCGCCAAAGCGGTCGATGAGGTCGATCGGATCGATGACATTGCCCTTCGATTTCGACATTTTCGCCCCCTTCTCGTCGCGCACGAGGGCGTGGATGTAGACATCGCGGAACGGGATTTCGTTCTGAAAGTGCAGACCCATCATCATCATCCGCGCGACCCAGAAAAAGATGATGTCGAAGCCGGTGACGAGCGTGTCGGTCGGGTAGAATCGTTTGAGCTCGGGCGCCTCGTCCGGCCAGCCGAGGGTTGAGAACGGCCAAAGCGCCGAGGAAAACCAGGTGTCGAGCACATCCTCGTCGCGCGCGAAAGCTTCCGCAAGCCTCGCCGGATTGGTTGCCAGGGCTTCGGCTTCGCTTTCAGTCAGCGCGCCCCGCTCGACGCCGTCGGCAAGCGCCGCGGCGAAAGCCGCATCCTCAGTCTCCTCCACAAACACCTCGCCCCAGGGGGCGTACCAAGCCGGTATTTGATGCCCCCACCACAGCTGGCGTGACACGCACCACGGCTGAATGTTCTCGAGCCAATCGAAGTAGGTCTTCTCCCAGTTCTTCGGCACGAACTGGGTTTGGCCGTTTCGCACCGCGGCGAGCGCCGGCCCGGCGAGCGCCTTCGCGTCGACGTACCACTGATCGGTGAGCCACGGCTCGACGACCGCGTTCGACCGGTCGCCGTGCGGAACGGCGTGGGCGTGCGGCTCGATCCTAGTCAAAAGGCCGGCGAGCGCCATCATCCCGACGATCTTGAGTCTGGCGACGAACCGGTCCTGGCCGTCAACGGCAGCGATGAGCCGCGCGTGGTCGTGATCGCTGTCCAGCCCCTCGAAGAAGTCGAGATTGTCCTTGAGGACCACCCGCGCCTGCGCATCGAAGATATTGATCGGGCGCGCGCCTTCGGCCTCGTGCCGCTTGCCGACCTCGAAATCGTTGAAGTCGTGGGCGGGTGTGATCTTGACCGCGCCCGTGCCCTTCCCCGGATCGGAATACGCATCGGCGACGATCGCAATCAGCCTGCCGACGAGGGGCAGACGAACCCGCTTGCCGATCAGATGCTGGAAGCGCGGGTCGTCGGGGTGGACAGCGACCGCGGTGTCGCCGAGCATCGTTTCCGGCCGTGTGGTTGCGACCGTCAGGCGCTCGCCGGTCTCTTCGCCGTTAGCGTCGACGATCGGATAGTCGAAGTCGTAGCGATGGCCGTTCGGATTCCTGGCGAGGACCTTGGCGAGCGCCGCTGCGTCGAGCGGCGCGCCGTCCGCCCGCGACCATTTGAACGAGCCCCTGGTCTCGACCTGGACGACCTCGAGATCCGAGATCGCGGTCTGGAGCTTCGGGTCCCAATTGACGAGCCGCTTGTCCTTGTAGATGAGCCGCTCGCGATAGAGCTGGACGAAAACCTTGGCGACGGCGCGCGAAAGGCCTTCGTCAAGGGTGAACCGCTCGCGGCTCCAGTCGCATGAGGCGCCAAGGCGCTTGAGCTGGGAGACGATCGCGCCGCCCGATTCCGCCTTCCATTCCCAGACGCGCTCGACGAACGCCTTGCGGCCAAGGGCGCGCCGGTCGGGCTCCTGCCGCTCCATCAGCATCCGCTCGACGACCATCTGGGTGGCGATGCCGGCATGGTCGACGCCCGGCTGCCAGAGCACGTCGCGCCCGTTCATGCGCCAATAGCGGCACAGGATGTCCTGCAACGTATTGTTGAGCGCATGGCCCATGTGTAGGTTGCCGGTCACGTTCGGCGGCGGAATGACGACGCAGAACGGCGGCGCCTCGGCACGCTCGGGGCGTCCGGCCCGGAACGCGCCGGTCTCTTCCCAGAGCGCGGAGGCCCGGCCTTCGAGCGCCGCGAAGTCGAACGATTTGTCCATCATGGAATTCCGGTCCGCGCGATGCCACGCCGTGCGTGGCCGGAGGCCTCAGGCGCCGAAGTCCCAAGCGCCGACCGGCTATAAACGCATCGTCGCGGCTCAAGTCAACGCACGATCCCTGGGCCGGCGCCCTCGCCTACTTCCGTCCGCGCGCGACGCGCTGGATTTCCGCCCGCACCAATCGCTCGACGATTGCCGGGAGGTTCTCGTCCAGCCACTGCTTCAGCATCGGACGCAGCATTTCGCGCACCAGGCCATCGGCGACTTCGGCGCTGCGCGCCGCGAGACTAGCCGATAAAGCGCCGAACGTGGCCGAAACCGCTTCGTTCGCCTCTGACGAGAGAAGCGGCTCCTCGTCGGGTGCGACCGGATCGGGGGCAGGCAGGGATTCGGCCGGCTGCGGCCGGCGCCATACGACCGTCGGCGCATTGGCGTCCGCCCGAAGGGTCGCCTCGGTGAGGTTTCGGTGCAGCGCTGACGCGTCCTTCGAATAGACGATTTGGGGCGCCGGCGCGCCAGCCGGCGGAAGCGGCGCCGGTTTGAGGTCCGCAGCCTGCGCGGGCTCACGCTCCTCGGCGATGATGTTGCGGATCGAGGCCAGGATCTCTTCCATCGACGGCTCATGGGCGCGCTGCGCGCGGCGTATCGCCTCGGGATCGCGATCATCGAAATTCGAATTGACTGCGCTCATCCAGACCGCCCTGCCCCGTTCGAGGGGTTTGTGCCACACGCCTCGCACACAACTCTGGAATCAAACCGCGCTGCCATCGATAGCCGAATCGGGCGCCGATGCTGCGCACGATAGTCGCTCGAAGCCGCTGCCGGCAAGCGGCGCGCGAACGCGGCGGGAGCTCATTGTCCGCTCGGCGTCCTGAGCCCGATCCACTTGTTCTTGACCTGGTCGAAATGCACCCGCGGGTCATATTCGGCGACCGCAAGTCCGAGGGTCGGGATGTTGAGGCGCCCAATCGAGGACAGCAGCTGGTACGAAAAGACGACCTGGTCGTGCTCGGCCGTAACCAGCGTCGTTCGCGACTGCAACAGCGCCTGCTGGGCGTTGAGCACGTCGAGGGTCGTCCGCTGGCCGACCTTGGCCTCTTCGCGCACGCCGGTCAGCGCAACTTCGTTGGCGGAGACCGCGGCGCGCGCGGCGCGCACCACCCCGACCTGGGCTTCAACGCGGCCCCAGGCGGCGACGACGTTCTGGCGGATCTGGTCGCGCGCCGAATCCGCCCTCAGTTCCTGTACGGTCAGACTTTCCTTGGACTGCCGGACCGTAGCGTATTCCGCGCCGCCTTGGTAGATCGGAATGGTGATCTGCCCGATGATTTCGGCCTGGAACGCCTTTTGTCCCGGGGTGATGTTCACATCGTAATTGTTCGAGGCGCTCGCCGTGATGCTAGCTTGGGGGTAGAGCGCTCCCTCGGCGATCTTGATCTGGAGCTGGGCCGCATCGACGCCATCCAACAGGGCCGTGATCGCCGGATGCTCGACCTGCGAGATCGTGATCGCCTCAGGCAGGGTTTTCGGCAGCGGCTTGGTGATCGGCTTCACAGGCGCAAGGCTGGTCGGCTGATCGCCGATCACCTGCCGATAGGTCGCGACCGCGGCCTGCAAGGTCGCCACAGCGCTGAGCGCGGTCGCCTGGGCGCCGGCGAGGCTCGCTTCGGCTTGCGCGACGTCGGTTCGCGTCACCTCGCCGACGGTAAATCGGTCCCGGGTCTCGCGCAACTGCTCCTGCAACACCTGAACATTGTTGTTATCGAGGTCCAGGATGGCGGTGTCCAGGAGGACGTCCATGTAGGCCGTGACCCCTGAGAGAAGGGTGTTCTGCTCGGTGTTGCGCAACTGCTCGCGCGCGCCCATGACCTGAGTTTCCGCGTCACGGATCCTGTTGATCGTCTGATAACCGTCGAAGACGGTCTGTTGGGCCTGCACCCCGTAAGCTCGTGGAAAGGCGCCGGTCGAGTAATTGATGATGCCTTGGCCCGGAACAACCTGGGACCCGGTGACATGAGACACCGACGCGTTGCCGAAGGCGCTCACCTTGGGCAGATAGCCGGCGTTCGCCTGGGGCACGCCCTCGTCGGTCTGGCGGACCGCCGCGCGCTGCGAGTTGATCTCGGGATTGGTGACATAGGCCTTGATCAGCGCCCCGTTGACCGTTTCCGCCCGGCCCGCGCCGGCGCCGACCGCCGCCAGACCCGCCGTCGCAAGCAAGGCTGCACGCAAGGCGCGCCGCAGCGACGCGCGGCAGGATGCGCCGCGCCGCTCCTGAAATGCGCGTGAGCCCCAAATCATCGTCGCCTCATGCGCCCTCGCCGCAACGTAGAAGCGGCGGCCGACGCCCTCGCAAGTCGTTTAACTCGCATGTCCGACGCGAAAATCAAAGACGCCAACCCGCCAGCCACGAAAGACACCGATCACAAACGCGCGTCTCGCCCGCTCGCGGAAAGCGGCCGGGACAAGCCATCATAGGCGATAATCCTGTCCGCGCCACGCGCACTTTGACCCCGCCGGCGCGTAAGGGCCGATTTTTCCGCCGAGCGTCGCAAACATGAGACACCCGACGTGGGAGCGAGGCTCTTTCCGCGTCGGGTCCGAGCCTTAGAAGGCGAAGCTCACCCCGGGCTGGAAGCCGTCTAGGACGTCCGCGCGGGTCTCGAACAGCGCCCGTCGCCCGAGCCCGGCGCCGATCTTCTCGCAGAGAACCGCTTGCGACGGCGCGCTCGACGCGTCGACGCCGACGAGACGTCCCGGATCGGCCAGAAGGGCGAGGAGACTTTTCGCGGAGGTCGCGAACGCCCCCTCGACGACGATGAGGTCGAACGGCCCGCGATTGGCTGCGCCCCGGTCGAGCGAGCCCTCGACCACAACGACATTCGCCCGCCCCTTGAGCTCGACCCGCGCCGCCGCCGCCGCGCCCGGATCCGATTCCAGCAGCGTCACGTTCGCTCCCATGGCGCTGAGGAGCCCGGCGCAATACCCAGACCCGCCCCCGACATCGAGGACGCGATCGCAGGGAACGACTCTCGCCGCCTGCAGCATTCGCGCCAGGGTCAACGGCTCCATGAGCTTGCGGTTCGCCGCGCCGCGCGCAGGCAATTCGCGATCGAGGTAGGCGAGCGATTCATATTCCGGAGCGACAAAGCGCTGGCGCGGCGTTTCGAGGAACGCCTCCAACAACGCCTTGTCGACAATTCCGCCGGTGCGCAGCTGGCCGTTGACCATGTGCACACGCCGGTCGAGCATTGTTTCGGCGGAAATATGCGCCCCCATGGCTCATGCCCGCAATACGGAGCGGATCGCCCGCCCCAGGTGGAAACCGGTTGGAGGCCTCGCCCGGAATCGAACCGGGGTGCAAGGATTTGCAGTCCTCTGCGTAGCCACTCCGCCACGAGGCCGGCGATGAAGCCAGGCAGCATCGCGATGGGCGGCTATACCAAGGATTGGCTTCCCATCGCAAGGCGCTTCGATCGTCCGGCCAAATTCGGCTCAATCTCGCGCCCAGGGCGAGCCACGGAACAGCGGTAGGCTCAGAAAATAGGCCGCCGTCACGATCAGGCCCCAGCCCACCCAAGCGGGCGGCTCGAGTTTCATCGCTACCGCCGTCGCCGCGAGCGCGCCCCAGGCGATGCTCATGGCGATGGTGAGGCCTCGCAATTTCGCCACCCTGAGCGGATGCACGAACACGACCGGCGCGAACATCATCGCAGCCGCTCCCAGAAGGACGATCGCGCTGAGAATCCAGGGCGGGCGCAGGACGAACAGGTAGAGCACCACGACATTCCAGGTCGCCGGAAAACCGCGGAACCACAGATCGTCGGTCTTCATCCGCGTGTCCGCGAAATAAAGCGCTGACGCGATGGTGACGATGAGCCCGATCCAGAACGAGACCTGGGTCGGCATCAGGTCTGAGCGCCAGAGCGCGACCACCGGTACGAGGACGTAAGTGAGGAAGTCGATCACGAGGTCGAGAATCTCGCCGTCGATCGAAGCGGCCGTGATTTGGACCTTCGCCGCGCGCGCCAGCGTGCCGTCGATCCCGTCGATGAAAAAGGCAACGCCGAGCCAGGCGAAGCAGGCGGCGAAGTTGCGCTCGATCGCCGCATAAAGCGCCAGCACAGCCACCGGCGCGCCGGTGGCGGTGAAGACGTGGACGGAAAACCCCGCCGCGCGCGCGACGTCAACAGGCCGCTTCTCGATCGACATGCCCTGCCCCATCCGCTTCGCCGCCAGCGAAGGCGCGGCTCAGCCGGCGTCGGCTTGACCTTGCGCCTTCCGCCTTATCAAAGTTGCGCCGCGCCGTCTCCCCGATCGTAGCCGTACGAACACCGGCTTTTTGGGGGAAACCGCTGGGGAGACCGACCATGAGTGTTGGCGAGACGCCGGTCGCGCGCGACCCGGATGTCCTCATCGCCGGAACCGGACTCGCAGGTCTTGCTGCGGCGGTTGGCTTTGCCCGGGCCGGTTTCGACGTCGTTTTGAGCGGCGCCCGCGAGCGAACCGGGCGCGGCCGCACCGTCGCCCTCCTCGATCCCTCGGTCGCCTTTCTCAACTCGCTCGGCGTTTGGACGCGCTTGCGGGCCGAAGCCGCGCCGCTCAAATCCCTTCGCCTCATCGACGACACGGGAACGCTCTTTCCGCCCCGCCCGGTCGAGTTCCATGCGGCGGAAATCGGCCTCGACGCGTTCGGCTGGAACATCGAAAACGACAGGATGGCCGAAACGCTCGCCGCCGAGGCCGCTTGCGCGTCCGGCCTCGAGCGCGTCACGAGCGGCGTCGCGTCTTATGACTTCACTGCCGACGCCGTGCGGGCGCGGCTCGAAGACGGACGGACGATCTCGGCCCCGCTCGCCGTCGGCGCCGACGGCCGGGATTCGAAAGCGCGCCGCGCCGCCGGGCTCGGCGTGCGCGTCCACCGCTACGGGCAGAGCGCCTTGACCGCGCTACTCTCCCACCGGCTTCCTCATCACGACTTTTCGACCGAGTTCCACACCCGCGGCGGACCATTCACCCTGGCGCCGCTGCCGGCCGCTCCCGCCGCGCCCAACCGGTCGAGCCTCGTCTGGGTGATGGCGGACGAGGACGCGCGCCGGCGCCAGGCGCTCGACATCGAGGCGCTGGCGGTTGAGATCGAGCGCCAGGCGCAGTCGCTCGTCGGCGCGATGCGGATCGAGAGCGAACGCGGAATTATTCCAATGACGCGTCAGGTCGTGCCGAGGATCGTCGCCACGCGGCTCGCCCTTGTCGGCGACGCGGCCCATGTTTTTCCGCCGATCGGCGCCCAAGGTCTCAATCTGGGCTTGCGCGACGTCGAGGCGATCGTCGGTTGCGCCGGCGAGGCGCGCAGCGCCAGCCGGGACATCGGCGGCCCGGAAGCTCTCAGCGCCTACGAAGGCTTAAGGCGGCCCGACATTGTGCTGAGGACCGGCGTGGTCGACGGTCTCAACCGCGCGCTTCTCACGCGCTTCGCGCCGCTCGACTTCGCCCGCGGCGCGTCCATGGCGACGCTCTCCGCGATCGGGCCGCTGAGGCGCTTCGTGATGCGCGAAGGCCTCGGGCCTCAGACGCTGACGCGGCGGGCGAAATCATCGACGCCGGGACTTCCGCCGGCGGCGGCCACGCCCAGGCGACCGAGATAGTGGGTCCAACCCTTGGCGTGATTTGCGCATTGCTGAGTGTCGGGAAGTCCCGTGTGGGTCATGCGCACGAGAGTGCCGCCATCACGGTCGAGGAGGTCGATCTCGACCAGGCCCGAACCTGGCGGCACAGCGTCGTCGCCATCCCAACCGAAGCTATAGGCGAGACGGTGGACCGGAACGACCTCGCGGAACTGCCCGCGCGCGTTGCGCCCCAGCCGCCCGGCAACGTCCTTGACGAGATAGAGTCCGCCCGGATGGACGTCGGTGGTCGCCTCGGCCCCCATCCAGCTTATGATCTTTTGCGGATCGGTCAGGAAGGCGAAGACCGTGGCGGGCGGAGCGGCGATCTGGGTCTCGCGCCGGACGATGAGCGATTGATCCATCGGGTTATCCTCACATGAAGGGGAGCCAACGCGTGTCTGGTCTAAGGTGGGTTCAATATGGGCGCTCGGCGCCCGCAATTCAACCGTTTGGTTGAATGTTGGCGCATTGGCGACGCTACCGAATAGACGTTCCAGAAGTGGCCCGGCAGACAGCGAAACCCAAACGCCAATGACAGGCAAGCAAAGTCCGGCCGACGATCGATCCATGCAGCTCTCTTCAGCCCTCGCCTGGCTGGTTGACGCGGCGGCCGAAACGCCGTCACCCGAGCGGTTTCTGGCGGACCTCGGCCAACAACTGATCGCGGACGGCGCACCGTTGGCCGGCGGAGCGCTGGCCCTGGCTGCGCCACATCCGCTCATCGCCCGGCGCGCCTGGCTGTGGCGGGCCGAAAGCGACGAGGTGATCGAGGCGCTAGGGTTCTTGCCCGGAGGCCTTGCCCTCCCAGCGGATAGCTCGCCTGGCGAAGCAGGCCGACGCTGGCTCGCCGGCCTTGAGGCCGGGCCGGTACACGAGGATACGGTCGGGCCAAAGCCGGACGGCCCGACCCTGAGCTGGATCGGGCCGCGTCCCTTCACCGCCGCTGAAGCTCGCCGCCTCAGCGAGGCCGCGCGCTTCGCCGCCGCCCCGCTCGCCGCCCTGACCGCGCGAGCGACGCTGACAGTGGCTCTCGAGGCCTATCTCGGCCGGCGCAGCGCCGCCAGGGTGCTCACGGGTCCGTTGCGGCGAGGGGTCGGCGAGACGATCCAGGCCGCGCTGCTGTTCGCCGATCTGCGCGGCTTTACCGCTTTTTCCGAGAGCAATCCCGCCTCGGAGGTTATTTCGACCCTCGACGCGTGGTTCGACCGAATTGCGCTTTCGGTCCACGCCTTCGGTGGCGAAGTGCTCAAATTCATCGGCGACGGGGTGCTGGCGATCTTCCCGGTCGCAGGCGAGGCGCCGGGCGGCGCCTGCCATGCCGCGCTCAGCGCCGTCGCCGCGGCCCGGGCCGGAATGGCGCATCTCGACGCAGCGCGACAGCGGGAGGGTCTCGCGCCCCTGCCCTTCGGCATCGCGCTGCATCTTGGCGAGATTCTGTGGGGCAATATCGGCGCCGCCGATCGGCTCGACTTCACGGCAATAGGCCCCGCCGTCAATCTGGTCAGCCGGTTGGAGGGGCTATGCCGGCCGCTCGGGAAGGAGGTCCTCATCTCGGGCGCCTTTGCCGCCGAGACCGGGTCGCCGCTCGTCCCGCTAGGTGAGCACGCGCTCCGCGGCATCGCCTCGCCATGCGCCGTGTTCACCTTGGCGCCGGATCGAGGCGCGGGCCGCTAAAAAGCGGTCTTTTGCAGAACCTTCGTCACCAAGTTGTATTTCAAGGCCTCCCTGGCGCTCAGCGGCCAGTCGGGCTTGCGGACGACGTTCATATGAGCCGGCCAGTCGGGATCGTCGGGCATATCGAAATAAGTTTTGCGCAGATCGGGCGAGACGCCATTGGATTCCATGCCGTCAAAGCCTTCGTTGGCGCTCGCCATGGTCACCGCATACCAATGATCCAGGAATTGCTGGCAGCCCGGTTTTTGCGGCTCGAAGGCGCTCTGGTTCTCACGATCGACAAAGCACAACCCTTGAAAATTGGTGAGGTAGCCTGCGCCGAGGGATGGGCCGTGAATGCCGATCCAGGTGTCTTCCGAGGCCGTCCGTTCACGCCCGGCGGCGAAGATATAAGCGCAAGCGCTCGCGCAGTAGTGGCCCGATCGTAGAGAGGTCGTTTTGCCCAGATCCTTGACCTTGCGAGCGATCGCCAAAGCCCATTCGGCGTTCCCGCCGAGAGAGTTCAGTTCGATCATTCTGACCGCGGCAACACGGGTGGCCTCGTACGCCAGATAGTCGTAAATGTGCGAGTTGATCTTGCCCTCGATGATGAGGGTGTCACCCTCGATGTGCGGCGAGATTATTCGCGAATATCAATTCTGATCCAGCGTGTCGGAATGTTCGAGTGGGCCTGCAACTG
Source organism: uncultured Alphaproteobacteria bacterium (assembly GCA_963767245.1). Classification (GTDB taxonomy): domain Bacteria; phylum Pseudomonadota; class Alphaproteobacteria; order Rhizobiales; family Beijerinckiaceae; genus Roseiarcus. The sequence continues at coordinate 113,708 of CAVYDG010000033.1, read as the reverse complement.
CTGCGCCGGACAGCTCCAAGACCGCCGCTAAGAGAACCGCGAGCCCGGCCCGTAGCAATGGAAACCCTCCAGCCGGGCCGGCCTCGATCTGTCGAGGCGCTCCGCGAAAGAGCGACCTGACCTCAAAGCACGACGCGGGTTCCTCCCAATTCGCCGATACTATCGGTCGGGGCGGAATCGAACAATCCGGCTGCACGGTCTCCGACAACGACCTTGCGCAACCGACAACCGACCGGATAGCTTCGATCGCGGGCGCCCGCCCCTGCCTGTTGCGCGCCAGTCCTTTTCGCGCTCAGGCGCCGCGAGCGGCCGCGCCAGATTGGATTGTTGACGCGCAAAGGGAGGGAGAGAATGTCGAATCATTTTACCGGCTTGAGCCTGGGCCCGCCTCTCGGGGACCAAAGGCTCGACCTCTGCGACCTCTACGCCTTCCAGTCGCCCGCGGATCCAGCGCGGACCGCGATCATCTTCAACGCCAATCCGAGAGCCGACGCGCTCCATCCCGACGCCATCTACCGCCTCAACATCGACAACGACGGCGATTGCCTCACCGACATCGCGATCAGCTACGTCTTCTCGAAACCGGAAGGAGACAAGCAGACGGTGAGCGTCTACGTCGCCAAAGGCCCCGAAGCCCGCTCGCCCGAGGTTGTCGGAACGAAGATCATCGCCGACGCCGCGGTCTCCTTCGGCGCCAAACCGAACATCGTCCGATCCGGCGCCTATACGTTCTGCGCCGGGTCGCGCAGCGACGCCTTCTTTTTTGACTACGACGGCATCAAGAACCTCTTCGACACCCGCGGCGGCAGGAATTTCACGGCCCTGCACGTGGCCGGCAAACCGCCGTGGACCGGCGTCGACTCGAATACGCAAGCCAATGTGTTCTCCACCACGATCGAGATGCCGACGAGCGAACTCGGCAACCCGGCAATACGCATCTGGGGCCGTTGCAGCCTGCGCGAGAACGGTAAATTAAATCACGTCGATCGCGCCGGCCACCCGTCGGTCAGCAGCTTTTTCAACACCGACGACACCAAGCTCGAATACAACGCCAGCGAGCCCGTCAACGACGTCCATCGCTGGACCGATCAGTTCGTCCATCTGATGGGGCATACCGGCGGCTACACCCGCGAGGAAGCGATAGCGGCGATCCACGCCGAGGGCATCCTGCCCGACATGCTGAGCTTCGATTCGTCGAAGCCGGCGAAATACCCAAACGGCCGCGTTTTCACTGACGACGTCATCAATACCCGTCTCGCCTTCCTTTCGAAGGGAGACATCCCGCCGACCGGTCTCAAGCCGCACACCGACGTACTCAGGGAATTCCCGTACCTCGGCCCGCCACATGGGAAATAGGGACTGAGGGTCGCGACGGCGACCGACTTGTCGTCAAAGCACCACCACGGGCGTTCCCTTGGCGACCCGGCCATAGAGATCGATCACGTCGGCGTCCATCATTCGGATGCAGCCGGACGATACGGCTTTGCCGATCGAGTTGGGCTCGTTGGTGCCGTGGATGCGAAACAAGGTGTCTTTCTTGTCTTCAAACAGATAGAGGGCTCGCGCGCCGAGTGGGTTCTCCATGCCGCCTTCCATATGCCGCGGCAGGTACGGCTGCCGGTCGATCATCTCCGGCGGCGGCGTCCAACCGGGCCAGAACGCCTTCCGGCCGATCTGGGCCTGCCCCTTCCATGCGAAGCCCTCCCGCCCGACGCCGATGCCATACTGGATCGCCCGCCCGGCGCCCAAGGAGAGATAGAGCTTGCGCTCATGGGTGTTGATGGTGACCGTGCCCGCCGGCTCGCCGGTCGGATCGCTGACCTCCTTGCGTGTCGTGAGGTGCATGTCGACGTCTTTGTCGTAGCCTCCCGGAGTCGAATAATTCGGATCGGCGTCAGGCGGCAGATAAGTTTCAGTTTGCGCCGGCGGCTGACCGAAATTCGGAATTTGAAACAGGGCCTGGGCTGTTCCCCTGTCCGCCGGGATCGCGACGGTCGCAAGGCTGATCAGGAGAAGACTTCGCGCGCCAGGCATGGTCGACCGTCCCTTATTGCATCTCACCAAAGGCTAATTCGGATAGACGGTTTCGTAAAGCGGGGCCATGACGTCTGCGCCGGGGTCGCGTCACATTCTCGTGCGCTGACTTCACCGCGCTCGAAAGTTTCGCCTATACGTTGATTCACGAGGAACGGGGCGCGCTGCCCGCCCAAGAGCGGCCGTTGGACCATCCAAAAGCGGGCGCTGCGTCTCGGCCTCAGAAGTGAAAACGGCCGCTCGCGTAAATGGCGACAATGAAGCTGGCGACCCCGACTGCCAACGCGATCCTGTTCGAGCGGTTAGCGGGTGGCCGTTCCAACATCGCGTCGCGCGGGTCCAAGGGGTCGTAATAGACAATCACCGGATGCCCCTTCCGATAGCGGCCTGCGATCTTCTCCGCCTCTGCGAGCGTGTCGGCGCCCTGGTCGTCCGTCGTGATCGCCCGACCGTGATATTCCCTCTCGAAGACGAAATAGGAATATTCGATCAACGGCGAGTAGCTCGTTTGCCGACCCTGGCTATCGCTTTCCGTTCGACTGTCGACGATCGTGCCGTTGACGCTGGACCAAGGCCGTTCGTTTTGCTTGGCGATGATCAGCGAACCAAAATACGCCATCAACGAAAGCAGTCCGACCACCGTAGCGCATATGGCGACGCGCCCATTTCCGGTCGCCCACATCGGCGCGATGACGCCGTCGTAATGTCCGACGGCCCAGTAGACGCAAAAGCCGATGGCCGCGAGACTCGTCAAGCTCGTGCCGCAACCTTGCAGCGGAACGAGGGAGGGGGCGTTCCGCTCGAGGACGCAATTCTCCGGGTCGGCGGGATCGTAATGGACCGTTACCTGCCCGCCGACGGGATAGCGCGCCAGCGTGGCCTCGATGTTGGCGCCGCCGGCATCCTCGCCGATCGAAATGCGTTGACCTGTGCATTTGCGTCCGTTGACGGAAAACTCATATTCGATCGCCGGGAAATTGATCACCTGCATTGGCCTGCCGAAAGGTCTCGCGCGCCGCGTCGCGACGACTGACTTGGTGATCCGCCCGGTCGCCTGCGGCCAGCTGGCCGCACGGCGCAGCTGCAGCAGCTTGCTGACGATCATCGCCACAAGCATGACGGTGATCGGCCCACCGACGATCGCGGCTCCCCTGGCGGCGCCCGATTCGGGCAGAAACCGCCACAGAATTGGCAATCCGAAAAACGCGCCGGCGATGAGGACGATCGCCCACGCCGGAGGCTTTGAGCTTATGCGACGAGCGGCGCGCTCGCGCGCGCCCTTTCCGCCTTCGGCCACAAAGTCAGCCTGATCCCGCCATTCCGTATCGCCGTCGTGATACTTCGAAAGGATGGTCTTGAGGCGGTCCGCAGCGACGGGCGCCGTCGCGGTGAAACGTCGTCCGCGATCGACGAAGGTCACCACATAGTCGCCGCGCGGCGAAGCGGCGGCCTCGATATGATCGTCCTCGCCATTGTCGAGTTCGATCCTCCAATTTGCGCTCTGCGGTGCGGCGTCAACGGCGCGCGCGATGTCGGCGAGCTGAGGATCGCCAACAATTGTGTCGCCGATCTTGAGCGCCATTTGGTCCTGCCCCTTTTCGCCAATGGAGCCGCAGCCTAGCATGACCGGTCTCTCGGCGATGCGCGACGGCGACGGGGTTCTTACGCGCCCCCCCGGAACGCCGATGGGCGCGCTTCGAGCCAGCGCAACCCTTCGCGTCCACCGCCGTTCCTTCATGGAGCCACTGCCGATGATCGCCCTCGACCCAAAGACGACCGCCCTGGTGCTGATCGACCTCCAGAACGGCATCCTTGGCCGGAAGCTTGAGCCGATCTCGGTCGAGGATCTGGTCGAACGGGGCAAGGCGCTGGCGGGACGGTTTCGGGCCGCCGGAGCGCTGGTGGTGCTGGTCAATGCGGCGCCCCAAGCGGAAGATCCGCCGCGCCGGGTCGACGAACCCTCGCCGCTGCCCAAAATCCTGCCTCCGGGCTTCATAGACCTCGCCCCCGGCCTGGCCGGGCCAGGCGATCTCAAGATCACCAAGAAGACCTGGGGCGCGTTCTCGGCGCGGCAGGCGTGGGAGCTCGGTTACGAGCTCCTCATCGTCGAGGACGCGACGACCAGCATCGCGCTTGAATTGCATGACCATTCGATGCGCCGCGTCTTTCCGCGGATCGCACGCATAACCGACAGCGACTCGCTCGCTTTTCCCCCAGGGCTTTATCGGCTGCCTCGTGGCGCGAAACATCACACCCGACATTTTGCTGACGATCTTCCGCAAATGGCCGATGTTCCTGATCTTGATCGGCGCGGTGATATTTTTCGCCGCCGGCCTCGGCTTCGTGCTCGCCCGGTGGAAAGTGCTTCCCGGGACGACGGCGATCTGGGGCTCTTCGCCCGGCGCGGCGACCGCGATGGTGCTGATGGCCGACGCCTTCGGCGGCGACATGAGGCTCGTCGCCGTCATGCAATATCTGCGCGTCGCATGCGTTGGCCCTCTCGCCCGGGCGTGGTCGGCGTCGGGCGGCGTGGCGACGTCGATCGACTGGTTTCCGTCTCTCCCGGCCGGGCCTTTCCTCGGAACGCTGGCGCTGGCCGTCGGCGGCGCGGTCATCGGCGTCAAATCCAGGATTCCGGCTGGCGCGTTGCTTCTGCCGCTGTTCGTCGGCGCCCCGCTTTCGGCGAGCCATATTCTCCCGATCACGCTGCCGCCGTGGCTGCTGGCCATCTGCTACGCCCTCGTCGGCTGGTCCATCGGTCTCCGCTTCACGCGCGAAATCGTGCTCTACGCGGCAAAACAATTGCCGCGGATTCTGGCCTCGATCTTCGCCCTGATCGCGATGTGCGGAGGCCTGGCGCTTGCGTTGCACAAGGCGGCGGGAACGGACCCGCTCACCGCCTATCTCGCCACCAGTCCCGGCGGCGCCGATGCGGTGGCGATCATTGCCGCCTCGTCGCCAGTCGACATTCCGTTCGTCATGGCGATGCAGATCGGACGGTTGCTGATCGTGATCCTGATCGGCCCCAGTCTCGCCCGGATGATCGCGCGCCATACCGTGGGAGCTGAGCCGGAAGCCACGGATGTTCAAGTTTCCAAATGAAAGCCGCCCGCCATGCTGAGCCTCCCCTGGTACATCTATCTCCTGCAATTCGTCAGCGGATTGCTGCTCGCCAACGGCGTCCCGCATTTCGTCCAGGGGATCAGCGGCCACCCGTTTCAAACCCCGTTCGCTTCGCCCCGGGGCGTCGGCGAATCCTCGCCGGTCGTCAATGTCCTGTGGGGGTTCCTGAATCTCGCCGCCGGCTTCGCCCTGCTCTTCGCCTTCTCCCCCAAGGGAAGCGACGTGATCGCCGAATGGTCGCTCGTCGGCCTTGGCGCGCTCCTCATGGCGCTATTCCTTGCCCGCCATTTCGGCCGAGTTCCGCTCGGGAAGCCGTTGACTGCGCCTTAACGCGCTCCGTGGCACATTGTTCTTTTGGGGCTCGCCCATGATCGTCGCCACCACCGAGAACATTGCCGGACACCGCACCGTCCAGACGCTTGGACAATGTTTCGGCGTCGTCGTGCGCAGCCGCGGACTCGGCGGCAACATCATCGCGGGCTTACGCACCATCGTCGGCGGCGAGATCCACGAATACACCCAATTGCTCGAGGAGGCGCGCCGCCACGCGCTCGACCGGCTGGTCCAGAATGCGACCGCGATGGGCGCCAACGCCGTGGTGATGATGCGCTACGACAGCGCCGAGATCGGCAATACGATGAGCGAGATCGTCGCCTACGGCACCGCGGCGGTGATCGAACCCATTCCATGATCCCGTTTGTGTTCCCGCTCGGGATCTTTGTCGCGGTCATCCTGATCTGGTTCTTCTTCCGCAGCGGCGGCTACAAGCGCCATCCTCTCGACGCCCCTCCCGGACGAGACTGGACTCTCACTGCCGAGCGTTTCCGCGACCCGCAATCGGGCGACACTGGCGGACCGGCGAACGCGCCTATGTGCGGGCGCGGGCTGGCTGAAGTCGCAGGCGGCGTCCCGAGCGTTCATTCTGAGCGACGCCCGCTCTCATGAGGTCGCAACGCGGCTTGCGCCTCACATAAGTCTGTGCTTATCTGTCGGCATGGAGAGCGACATCTTCAGGGCCCTGGCCGATCCCACCCGCCGCAGCGTGTTCGAAAAGCTCGCGGTCGGCGGCATGAACGCGAGCGACCTCAGGCGCGGCATGACGATCAGCCAGCCGGCGATGTCGCAGCATCTCGCGGTTCTGCGCTCCGCGGGGCTCGTGCGCGAGCGTCGGGACGGTCGTTTCGTCAACTACGAGGTGGACCCGCAGGGTCTGGTCGCGATCGGTCAGTGGCTGGCCCGGTATCGGGCATACTGGCCGGGGCGTATCGACGACCTCAAGGCTCTGCTGAAGGACATGGATCAATGAGCGACATTGCGAGCGAGCCGCGCCAGAAGACCGAAAGTGAAACCGAAATCGCGCTCGAATACGAACTCGACGCGGCGCCGGAAAAGGTATGGCGGGCGATCGCCGTTGCGGCCTTTCGCGAGCGATGGCTGCCGGAGGCGGACCTCGCCGAGCCAGAGCCGATTGCGTCCGTTCCCGGCGTGGAGGTGCGGTACCGAATGCGGGAGGAAGGCGCTCCATTCCCGGACAGCATCGTGACGTTCCGGATCGAGCCCGGACCCCAGGGCGGCGCGCTGCTGCGAATTATCCACCGGATCGACGGCGACGCCCGCGGGAACGGCGCCAACGACAACCTTCGCCCAGTGAGTTCCGCGCGTGACGCCTTTGGGCAAGGCCATCTCCCTCGCCTCCTCCCCCCTTGTGGGCTACGGGATTCACACAAGCGATTTGCCGTGGGCGATTGCATAACCGTCGAGCATGGCGGCGAGGCGACGCCAACCATCGGCCATGGTTTTGGGTCCGGGGGGCTTGTAATAGGCGTTCCAGCCGCCGAGGCGGGCGGTGATCCATGCGAGCCAAGAGAGGGAGCCGCGCGGGTGTGGGTTCTTCTGCCGCATTGTTTTTCCTTCCAAGGCGCCGCCGATGGCGGCGGCGGCTTCGACCGCGCTTTCGTCGATCACGTCGGTTGCGGGGCGGGAGCCCGCGTCCCGGGCGTCGGTGAGTTGAAGGATTCGCGCCGCTGCGACCACGGCGAGGGCAGCGAGGTTGAACAGGCGCCGCGCGCTCTCGACCTGCGTCTCTTCCAGAGCCAAGCCGTCGCGTTTAAGCACGCGGAAGACCTCTTCGATGCGCCAGCGCAGACGATAGAGGCGAATGATTTCCCGAGCGTCCTCGGCGGTCTCAACCGGCAAGGTCGTCAAAAGCCGCCACATCAGCGGCGTGGTCCCCAAAGGAACGTCCCTTTCGCGCGCCACAACGACGTTGATCTCGCAGGCTTCGGGATCGCCGGCGGCCTGTCCGGTCTTGGGTCTGGCGATTGTCGCCTTGCCGAACGAAACGGCCACGCGGGCCGTTCGAACGCGCGCATCCGGCGCGCGCGGCTGGCGTGGGGCGGCCGCCACATCGATCTCGAGCGCCGTCGGAAAACCGTCGGCTGTGGCAAACAGGAGGCCGCCTCCGGCCAACTTGCGGTCGCCGCGCGCCCGCGTGATGAGATCGACGTCGCCCGGCTTTCGGATGAAGGCCTGGTAGATGTCATTCTCGCGGTCGCCGACAACAACGATGCTGGCGGCGTCGGCGAGCCGTTGAGCCGCGCTCTGCGCCGCATCGACCCAGCGCACGGATTCCTTGTCCTTGAGGCTCCGCTTGTGGCGATGCGTCTTCACTTCGCCGAGCGCGCGGGTCCAAATCTTCGCCCCCACTACGCCCAGAAGCGCTTCATCGTCGGCGTCGACGGCGACAAGCAAATGAATGAAGAAGCCGAGACTTGTCCCGTCGCCGCCCAGCCCCAGCTTCCGCCCCTTGTCGCGCCCGGCGAAATTGATCTCGGTCGTGTCCTGCGCCACGACAACGCGCCGACCCCGGCAAGCCTGCGCCGTGCGTTGGGCGGCCTCCTCCGTGATCGCTTCCGGGGTCGCCTGCTCCGATCCGAGAAAGCGATGGGCCGCTATCTCCCCCGCGCGATCCCGGCCAAACTTGCGAACCACCAGCGCGCCAGAACCGGCGATGTCCTCGAGGATCCGTTCAAATCGGCGAGAAACTCGAATATCGCCGCAGAAACCATCGCCCATCAACGCCTCCCGAAAACCGAACAGGCGTTGAATCAGAAGCCCAAACCATATGCCAGTCGAAAACGACTTGATTGTGTGAACGCCGTAGCCCCTTGTGGGGGAGGATTGAGGTGGGGGGTCGCGCCGAGGCTGTTCCAGAAAATGAGTTATGAGGCGACGATCTCCGCAGTTGGCGTGACCCCCCACCCCTGCCCGCCCCCACAAGGGGGGCGGGTGCGCAGGGCGCCATGCGATTTTGCCTCAAGGCGACATGCTCTAGCGGCTTAGGATCAGCTCGACCCCTTCGATTCCGTACGTGGAAGGAATTCGCGTCATGCGCGACACGATGCAGCTCGTCCCCATGGTCCTCGAACAATCGAGCCGCGGCGAGCGGTCTTTCGACATTTACTCCCGCCTGCTGCGGGAGCGGATCGTCTTTCTCAGCGGCGAGGTCAACGACGAGATGGCGTCGCTGGTCTGCGCGCAATTGCTCTTCCTCGAGGCCGAGAACCCGAAGAAGCCAATCGACCTCTACATCAACTCCTACGGCGGCGTCGTGACCAGCGGCCTTGCGATGTATGACACGATGCAATTCATCAAGGCGCCGGTTCGCACGTTATGTGTCGGGACCGCCCGGTCCATGGGGTCATTTCTTTTGATGGCCGGGGAGCCCGGCGAGCGCGCGGCGCTCCCCAACGCCAGCCTGCACGTCCATCAGCCGCTCGGCGGCTTCCAGGGGCAGGCGTCCGACATCCTCATTCACGCCGAGGAGACCCTGCAAATCAAACGACGTATCACCCGCCTCTATGCCAAACATTGCGGCCGGACCTACGAAGAGGTCGAGCGCACGCTGGATCGCGACCATTTCATGACTGCGGAAAGCGCATGCGAATGGGGCCTGATCGACCGGGTCTTATCGACCCGCGGCGAAGCGGAGCTCGTGCTCAGCGGGGCCGTCCCGCCTCGATGAGCCGCGCGGCGTAGCGGGCCATCTGGTCGACCTCGATATTGACCCTATCGCCCGCCTTGCGCTCGACCCAGGACGTGACCCCTAGCGTGTGCGGGATCAGGAGGACCTCGAACGCGTCGCCTTCGACCGCGTTCACGGTGAGCGAGGTTCCGTCGAGCGCGACCGAACCCTTGACGGCGATGAATTTCGCCAAGTCCTTCGGCGCGCGGAAGCGGAAATGCGCCATGCCGTCGAAATCGCGCCGCGACAGGATTTCGGCGATCCCGTCGACGTGGCCCGAGACCATGTGGCCGCCGAGCTCGTCGCCGACTTTCAGCGCCCGCTCGAGGTTGACATGGCCCCCCACCCGCCATTCGCCGAGCGTCGTGACCGCAAGCGTCTCGGCGCCGACATCGTAGGCGATCGCCGAGCCCGCTCCGTGCGGATCGACTCCGACGACGGTGAGGCACACGCCCGCGTTGGCGATCGACGCGCCGAAGTCGATCGACTTTGCGGGATAGCCGCTCGCGATCGCAAGCCGCTTGCGCTCGCCCTTTCCCGTGATCTCAATCACTTGTCCGACGTCGCTGATAATTCCAGTGAACATTAAATTCACTCAACTCCTTCTGCCCTGCTGGCGCCGCCTGCCGGACCTGCCTCTTAACCGTCACATTTCGTTTCGGTGACGGCGATTTTGTGTTACCTCACGTTAGGTCGCATAATATCTACATCAGAATCATGGACACTAGCCCAGGGCGCCCTACCTCTCGCAAGCGGCATGATCCGCGGTCGAAGCTCTATTGGCTGGACATTGAGGTAATCTTCAACGACATTTTTCGTCAGCAGCGGCTGCTTCCCGGCGATTTAAGAGCCGGTCTTCCGCCATCATCCCTGCAATATTCCGTTCTGCAAGGCGTCGGCACGGCCGCGAATGCGCTGTCCGTCGGGGACAAGTCGGAGATGTTCGACCGTTTCGCGGTCGACGTCGCCGCCTTCGCGCAGACCCACGAGGATTTCGGCCTTTCTCCCCACCGGTCGGCCAGAATGATCTGGAACGACGTCGATGTTCATTCGCCGCGGCTGCAGATTCACGTCCAAGCCAAAATGTTGCGGCATCTGGTCGAGCTCTACGTAACGAAAAGGATCGATACGGTCATCATTTCTATGAAAATCGCGATAGAGCGACAGAGGACGATAGAAGGACACCCGATCGGCTCGGGATTGTTGCCCGTACTTGATAACGACGGCCGTCTATATTTCCGCCGCACTCAGTGCGAATTGTTGTCCGTGCAGGCGTCCTTGGCCCGCGAGCGCGTCCAGGGTAGTCGGCTCACGCCGGCGGCCTAGTCTTGCGTCCGGTTCCAGACCCGCGCTGCATCAGGCCCGTAGGCAATCGTTTCGAGCAGTCGGTATCGCTTGCCCCCGGTGAGCGCAGCGCGCGCCTCTTCGCTCAGCGCGGGGACGCCGGGCCGCCCGAGCGGTTTCTCCGCCGTGATCACAACGACCTCGTCCGCGAGCCCGAGCCCTATGAGCCGGGCGGCGACGCGCGGGCCGCCTTCGCTGAAGACGCGAGTGATCCCGCGCCCGGCCAGCGTCCGCAAGGCCTGGGTGAGATCAACCTCGCCGCCGGCGTCGGCGCCCACCCGCTCGACCTGAACGCCGAGGTCGGCCAAGCGCCGAGCCGCCTCGGCCGGCGCCTCCGGTCCGGCGATGACGAGAGTCAGAACCTCTCGCGCGGTCGCCGCGAGCCGCGAGCGCACCGGCAGACGCAAATGGGTGTCGAGCACGATGCGCAACGGCTTGCGGTCGACGCCCGGCAGACGCACCGTCAACGCCGGATCGTCGGCGAGCGCCGTCCCGACGCCGACCATGATCGCCTCGTGGGTCGAGCGCATGACCTGGACGCGAAGATCGGCGATCGGCCCGGTGATGCGCAGGCGCGCGTCGTGGGCGTCGCCGGAGGCGAAGCCGTCCGCCGTCTCAGCCAGCTTCAGCGTCACGCACGGCCGTCCCGCCGTCACCCGGAGGATATGGCCGAGATGGTCGCGCCGCGCCTGAGCCGCCCCTGGGCCGACGGTGACCGCGATCCCCGCCGCGCGGAGCCGCGCGTGGCCTTGGCCGCCGACGAGCGGATTGGGATCCTCCATCGCCGAAACGACCCGGGCGACGCCGGCCTCGATGATCGCGTCGGCGCAGGGCGGCGAGACGCCGCTATGCGAGCAGGGCTCGAGCGTCACATAGAGCGTGGCGCCCACCGCCGCCTCGCCCGCCCGCTCGATCGCGATCCGCTCGGCATGCGGCCTTCCGCCTGGCGCGGTCGCCCCGCGCCCGACCGCCGCGCCGTCCCTGACCAGGATTGCGCCTACGCCCGGATTGGGCGCGGCAAGGCCAAGCGACCGCGACCCGAGATTCAGCGCCGCCGTCATCCAGCGCAGGTCCTCTTGAGGCCCTGCGTCCGAGCTTTCGCTCATGAAGCGGGCGCGTCGCGGCGCTGGCGCGTCGCCTCCGGCGCCGGGGACGGCTCAGGCTCGGCCTCGAGCTCGCCGACAATGGCGTTGAAGTCGCGCGCTTCGCGAAAATTGCGATAGACCGAGGCGAAGCGCACATAGGCGACGTCGTCGAGCGCCTTTAAGCCCTCCATCACCAGTTCGCCGATCCGCTCGGTGGGAATGTCGCCGTCAGTCTGGCTCTCGAGCTGGCGCACGACGCCGTTGATCATCCGCTCGACCCGCTCGGGCTCGACCGAGCGCTTGCGCAGCGCGACCTGGACCGACCGCACGAGCTTGTCGCGGTCGAACGGCGCCCGGCGGCCGTTCTTCTTGACCACCTGCAATTCGCGCAACTGCACCCGCTCGAAGGTGGTGAACCGGCCGCCGCAGTCAGGACAGATGCGTCGCCGGCGAATCGACGAAGCGTCCTCCGTCGGCCGGGAATCCTTCACCTGCGTATCGAGCCCGCCGCAATAGGGGCATCGCATCCAGAGCCGCCCTTCATGGTCCGGCCCGGCGCCCTAGTAGATCGGGAACCGCCGGGTGAGGTCGGCGACATCCGCCTTCACCTTCGCCTCGACCGCACCATTCCCTGATTCGCCGTTCGCCGCCAAGCCGTCGAGAACCTCGACGACGAGCCGTCCGACCTTGGCGAATTCCGCCGTCCCAAATCCGCGCGAGGTGGCGGCGGGCGACCCGAGACGGATGCCAGAGGTCACCATCGGCTTCTGCGGATCGAAGGGAATGCCGTTCTTGTTGCAGGTGATGTCGGCGCGGTCCAGCGCCGCCTCGGCCGCCTTGCCGGTGAGGCCCTTCGGCGTCAGATCGACAAGCATCAGGTGGTTGTCGGTGCCCCCGGTCACGAGCTTGTAGCCGCCGGCGAGGATCGGCTCGGCCAACGCCTTGGCGTTGGCGACGACGGCATGCGCGTAAGCCTTGAATTCGGGCGCCAACGCTTCGTGAAACGAGACCGCCTTGGCGGCGATGACGTGCTCCAGCGGCCCGCCCTGCAGTCCCGGGAAGATCGCGGAATTGATCTTCTTGGCCAGTTCCGGATCGTTGGTGAGGATCATCCCACCGCGCGGGCCGCGCAACGTCTTGTGCGTCGTCGTGGTCACCACATGGGCGTGCGGGAACGGGGACGGATGGGCGCCGCCGGCGACCAGCCCCGCGAAGTGGGCGATATCGACGACGAAAAAGGCGCCGACCGCGTCGCATATGGCGCGGAACCGGGCAAAGTCCCAGTGACGCGCATAGGCCGAGCCGCCGGCCATGATGAGCTTCGGCTTCACCTCGCGCGCCAGCGCCTCGACTTCGTCCATGTCGATCCGATGCGTCGTCCGGTCGACCCCATAGGCGACTGCCTTGAACCAGCGGCCGGACATGTTGACCGGCGACCCGTGCGTCAAATGGCCACCGGCGGCCAGATCGAGGCCCATGAACGTGTCGCCGGGCGCCATGAGGGCCATGAAGGCGCCCTGGTTGGCCTGGCTGCCGGAATTGGGCTGCACATTGGCGAACCGGCAGTCGAACAACCGGCAGGCGCGTTCGATCGCCAGATTCTCGGCGATGTCGATGAATTGGCAGCCGCCGTAATATCGCTTGCCCGGATAGCCTTCGGCGTATTTGTTGGTCAGCACCGAGCCCTGCGCCTCGAGCACCGCGCGGGAGACGATATTCTCCGACGCGATGAGTTCGATTCCATCGCGCTGGCGACCGAGTTCGAGCTCGATCGCGCGAGCGATCTCCGGATCGGCGTCGGCGAGGGAGGCGGAAAAAAACGAGTTCGAACGAATTGCAACCGGGGCGGAAACGTTCATCGGCGAACCTTCCATGAATCAAGGCCAGGCCAGGAGGGCGAGCGGCGCGGCCTTAGCACGAGCGTGAAGCGAGAACCAGACATTGCGTTCCTGGCTTCGTGTCGCGCCTCCGCGCGCAGGGTGAACGGGCGAAGGCCCTTTTTGAGCTGCTTGTCCACGATCGGGAGGCGGTGATCGGCTGCCCTCGATCCGACCACACCGACCAGCCTGCTACGCAACGGCCGCCAGGCGCGCGTGATGGCGCGGCGTGCTGCCCATCACCCGCTTGAAGGCAGTGCAAAACGCGCTCTCAAATTCGTACCCGAGCGAGCGGGCGATTGCGCCAACGGGTTCGCCGCGCGACACGCTGCGTCCAGCGAGCAGCATCCGCCAGCGCGTGAGATATTCGATCGGTCCGTCGCCGACCAATTGCCGAAATCGCGCCGCGAAACCGGAACGCGACATGCCGACTTCGGCGGCCAGCGCCGCCACCGTCCAGCGCCGCGCCGGCTCTCGGTGGATCGCCGTGATCGCGGCTCCCACATTCTTGTCGGAGAGCGCAAACAGCCAGCCGACGCCCTTACCCTCGTCGAGATGGAGGCGGAGCGCCTGGACGAAGATCATGTAGGCGAGCTGCTGTATGATCAAAGAGCTTCCCGGCTTGGAATTGCCCAACTCCTGCCGCATACGATCGAAGGCCCAGCGTAACGTCTCGCGATCGGTCTCGCTCTGCAAATGGACGATTGGCGGCAGCATGCCGAGCAGGATTTCCGCCTGCGGTCCGGCGAGTTGGAAATGACCGCCAAGCACCGTGACCCCGCCGCCATCGTTCAGCCTGACGAGCATGCCGTTGCGGGAGCCGCGAAAATGGCGCTGCCAATCATCGGGCGGCAGGTCCGGATCGCTCGCGACCCGGAACGGCAAGCCGTGAGGCAAGAGGAAGCAGTCGCCTTGCTTGAGAAGCACTGGCTCGCCAGCCCCCTCTACCGTGAGCCAACATGCGCCCGAGGTTACAGCGTAGCATTTGATCCCGTCATACGCCCCGAAGCGGACCGACCAATCGCCGCCTGCCTCAAAGCCGCCGACGAAATAGCGTCTCGGCTCCAGGAACGAAATGACTTCGGACAGCGGATCCATCTTTGGACGATCTCCAAGAAAGTGTGGACGATAGCGCATAGATCGTCTGCGTTCAAACGTCCATGATGTTTTTCGACGCAATCGCCAAATGTTCAACGAATTGGCCACAGAGCAATACAGCTTGCTGGCCGCAACGATTGAAACAATAGTGAACCAGCTCCGCGGTGATTTGGTTTTAATTCACTGGCTTTGGCTGCAGGCACGCAGTTGGAACCCCAGCATCGAGCTATTCCGTACGTCAGGATACAAGCATGCTGGTTCCTATTATTTGACCGTTGGCGACCGAAAATGACCTTCCAAGTAATGGCGCTCATCGTGACGTGCGCCGGCTGCCTTCTCGGCGCCCGCTTCATCTTCGCCGGAGGTTCCGTGCTTAAGGAGTGGGGCATTCAGGAGACACCTGGCTCGCTTGTCGTATCTCGCCGGATAGGCGCGATCTATCTCGGCCTCGCCGTGATGTTCTTCATCGGACGTGCTGCTGCCCCCTCGGATCTCCGCTCGGCGGTGTGTCTGGTCACGGGCGGCGCGATCGCGCTCCTCGCGTGTCTCGGGCTCTTCGAGTTCCTGGCTCGACGAGTCAGCGCTGGCGTCTTCCGCTCGGTCGTCGCGGAGGCGGTGCTCGCCGCAGGCTTCGTCTGGGTCTGGTGGAGTGGGCGATGATGGCGCCGAGTCGAAGCCGAACGGATCGAGGGAATTGCTTATGAAGCGCGTTCAGTATCTCCACTATGGCGGTCCGGAGGAGCTGCGGCTGGACGAGGTGAAGCCGCCCGACGCGGGGCGGGGCCAAATTCGCGTTAGGGTCAGGGCTGCAGCAGCCAACCCGATGGACCGGAAAATTCGCCGGGGCGAGATGAAGGCGATTTCCGGGTTCCGATTTCCACGCGGCTTGGGCCATGATTTCGCCCGCGTGGTCGAAGCCGTCGGGCCGGGGGTGGAACGGCTCAAGGTGGGCGATGAAGTCTTCGGCGTCACCTCCATCCGTCAAGCGGGCGCCTTCGCGGAATTGGTGGTCGCAGACGAAAAAAACGTTGGGCTCAAGCCGCCATCCATTTCGTTCGAGCAGGCGGCCGCCTCGACCGTAGTGAGCGCAACGGCGTGGAACGCGCTGGTAGCGAAGGCAAGGCTGAGCGCTGGCCAGTCAGTCTTCATCACCGGATGCCTGGGCGGGGTTGGACGTGCGGCGGTGCAGATTGCGCGGCTGCGCCGCGCAAACGTCGCCGGCAGTTGCAGCGCGTCCGGACGCGAGGAAGCGCTGGCGCTGGGCGCGGGCGAGGTCGTCGACTATCACGCTTTCGACATCGCTTCGTACAAACGTCGCTTCGACGTGGTCTTCGATACGGCAGGAGCGCTCTCGCTGAGCCAGTGCGGCGCGATGCTGAAACGCCGCGGCATGTCGCTGCACATCGTCCCAACGGCTGCCAAGCTGATCGGCTGCCTGCTCCCGTCGCGACACCACCTGGTATTCGGCGACCCGAACCCGCAATGCATGGCCGGCATTACAGAGGCGATCGAGGGGGGCCAGCTCGTCGCGGCGATCGGCCGCACCGTGCCACTGTCCGAGGCGATCTCGGCCATCATCGAACTCGAGAGGACAGGCTTCCCTAAGGGAAAGTTGGTGATCGCTCCCATGCGATAGCCGACGCCAACAAGCGTCCGCCTCGGGAGGTAGAAAGGGGCGCCAAGCGCTGGGATGCGGCGGAACCGCCGGCGGTTCTGGTTCTCGACCTCGGCCGCCCGGCCTGACGTCGCCGCTTTGTCGCTCGGACGTCCTCGGCTTCGAACATCGCCATCCGGATGCCGCCGCACTGCCCTGTCGTCGTCCACAAGAAGTCAGGCGCGGCGGCGCGGGCCTCGGCCGGGCGGCGCGTCGTCGCCGCGCCAGCGTTCGAGAGCGGGGCCGAGCGCATCCTTGAGCGGCCCGAGCCACGGCGCATAAGGCCGCCAGGCGTCGACGCCTTCGGTGAAGATCGGCCGACGGACCTGCTCGGCGCTCGGCGTCATCACCGCGCGGCGGCTCTCGTGGAAATTCAGGCACGCCGGCTCGAAAGTCAGGCCGCAATAGTCAAGCAACCTGCGGATCTCCGCTTCCGTGTTGCTAACCAGGTCGTCGTAGATGACCCGGTGCACGCGGCCAGGCAGCACCCTGTCCCAATGTGTCATCAGGTCGGCATAGTCGCGGTAGTAGAGGCCGATGTCTCTGAGGTCGTAGGAATAAGCGCGACCCTCGCCGAAATGCTGGCGGAAGAGGGCGAAGCCGCTCGACATCGGGTTGCGCCGGACGTCGATAACGCGCGCGTTGGGCAGGATGAGATGAATTAGACCCACGTGCTGAAAGTTTTCGGGCAATTTGTCGATGAAGCGCGGACGGCCGAGCTTGCGCAGCCCCCGCGCCGCGTCGAGATAGGCTTCCCCAAGACCTTCGCGGTCCGATGGACTGAGGCCGGCGAGAAGGTCCGGATAGGGCTCGGTCCGAATCGACGCCGCAAGGCGCTGCGCAATGCCCGAGATACGGCAATTCGGTCGTCGCCTCGACCTCGGTGTGGCTGGCGAGGATCTGCTCGACCAGGGTCGATCCCGACCGGGGCAGGCCGACCACGAAAATTGGGTCAGGGTCAGCGCAACCGCCGCGGCGCGTTTCAAAAAAGGCGTGGGTGAACAGAGCCTTGGAACGGCGTGTGAAGGCCGCGGTCGCCTCCGCGTCGTAGGGCTGTTCAGCGCGCTGAATGGCTGCGCCGGCCGCGTAATCGGCAAACGCCCGGGCCGCGTCTCCAGCGTCGGCGCGCGCTCGCGCCAGGGCGTAAAAGAAGTAGGTCCGATGCTCCGCTTTCACGTTGTCGCCGAGGCTGAGCTCGCGCATGGCGCTCTCCTCGTCGGCCGTGAATCGATAGGTCTTGAAGTCGCCGAGGCGGAACCACGCCGCGCCGTGAGACGGTTCGACAGCGATGGCGCGGCGGAACGCGGCAATTGCGTCCTCCCGGCGGCCTGCGTATTTGAGCTGTTCGCCATACCAGCAAAGCAGGGTCGGGTCGTTGGGATCGGCGCGGAGCGCAACCTCGAAGGCGTCAGCTGCGCGCGCCGCGTCGCCCAAGGCCATGAAGGCGGCGCCAAGCATTCGGCGCGCCTCGAGATTGTCGGGCTGAACGGCGAGCACCTGTTCCAGATCAGCGACCACGCCTGCAGCGGGTTGGTTGAGTTTGAGGTGGGCGAGCGCGCGGCCGTGGCGGGCCGCCACGTAGCTGGGATGGCGCTCCAGCACCGTTTCCAGCAGGACCGCGGCCTCGGCGAAGGCGCTGCGTTCGAGAAGAGAATGGGCCAGCATGGCAAGCGCCTTCACATCGTGCGGGCGGGCGGCCAGATGTCGCCGCAGCGCGGCTTCGCCCGCCTGCGCCTCGCCTCGCGCCTGCCCCGCGGCCGCCTCGGCGATCAGCGGTTCGCCGATCGGAGCGGCCACATAGCTCCGATACGCTTCGTCGGCGGCGCGCCGGTCGCCGGACAGAAACAGAAGATCGGCGAGCGCCCGCCAGCCGATCGCCATATCCGGCCGCGCCGCGACCGCGCGACGAAGGGCGGCGATCGCCTCGGTGGTCTTGCCAAGAGCCGCAAGGCTCTCGCCCAGTTCATAGAGGACGACCGCATTGCGCCGGTCGGCCTTGGCCAGCGGCCCGAGGAGGGCGAAAGCCTCCGACGCTGCGCCCTGGCGGCGGCGGGCGCTCGCCAACAGCAGCGTCGCCGCCGGATGTCTGGGGGCCGATTTCAGGATGGCCTCCGCCCGGCGCGCGGCCTCGCCGGGATTCGAGGCAAGGATCTCTTCAGTCTGCCACAGCGCAGTGCGAAGATCGGACGCGACGGGCTTCATGCGCCTGAGCTTGCCTCAAACGAGAAAGGCGGGCGAGATCGCTCCCGTCCGCCCTGCCGTTGATTGTGGACCGTCGCCTTAGGCGGCGGGCGCAGCGGCCGCTGCAGCGCGCCGGCGACGGGCCAAAACGCTCAACCCGCCAAGGCCCGCGAAACCGATGCCCATCATCGCCCATGTCGACGGCTCCGGCGCCGCGGTCAGGTTGATGTCGGTGATAAGGGCGAAGGGCGGCGCCCCGGTTCCCAGCGCTATGAACGAGAGAGTCTCGGTCGAGGCTGTCGCCGTCAGATCCAATGTCACCGGAACCCATCCCAGGCCGTTCGCTGGAATATCCACGACCGGGCCGTCTACCGTATCCCCACCCGTGAACCCGCTGAAATCGGCGCCGCCGTTGAGGGCGAAATTCGCCGTGCCGCCCAGGTTCGCTTCCCAATAGACCGTGTCGCCCGGGGCCGGATACTCGGGCGCATAAGCCGCCAGGAAGGTGAGCACGTAGGTCTGCCCCGGCGTCAATCCGCTGATTGTCTGGCCAAAAGCGTATGTTTGATAGTTTGCAGTCGTTGTCTTCCCGCCGTCGATATACATGAAGTTGCCGGGCGGCTGCGCCGTCCAGTTCGACGGGGTATTTTGCGGCGACGGGAACAAGTCGACCTGGGTCTGGGCTACGCCTCGCAGCGTCCCGCCATCATAGGTGCCCAAATTGTACCAATACTTGTTGTTGCCGACCCCGTAATAAAATCCGGTTGTCGTGGCCTGGATTCCGGAGCGAAGCGCAACGGGGTTAAGAGAAGCGGATTTGCACATCCTTTCCGAGCTCGGCAAGCAGAGCTTGGAGAGGCGTCTTGAAGCCGAGGCATTTACGGGGCGTGAGGTTGGTGGTGAGGACGATCTCCTGGATTTCCTGGTCGGATGTCCGGTCGATATCGAGGTGGCGCGGCAGCCATCGGCGTAAGCGTCCATTGGCGTTTTCGACACCGCCTTTTTGCCATGAGGCATAAGCGTCGCAGAACCATGTCGTCATGTCGCGCATTGTGCTGAGCAGGCGGTGTTGGGCGAAGGCGGTGTCGTTGTCGAAAGTGATTGATCTTCGCAAATGAGGATCGATGCGGCCGAACACCGCGAGCATCACTGAGATGGTTTCTGCGGCGGTTTTGCCTGCGAGCCGCGCGGCGAGCGTGACGCGTGACTTACGCTCGTGCAGGACGAGCACGGGCCGGGTGCATTTGCAGATGATGAGATCGCCCTCCCAATGGCCGGCCTCGCCGCGGCTTTCAACGGTTTTCGGACGATCATGGATTGACGCTCGATCCTTGATGGCGTCGCGCGAGACTCTGGCGTGACGCGGGCGACGGCGTTTGTGGCGACGCGTCAAATAACGCCATAAAGCCTCGGCCTTCTGTGCGGTTCGATAGATGAAGGCGTAGATTGTCTCGCAGCCGATGGCCCGCAGTCGCGGTTCGTTGCCACATTTCAACCAACCGGAGATCTGTTCGGGCGTCCAACCCTCGGCGAGCCGATCCCGCACGAACAGGCGTAAAGCGGCTTCTCGTTCGAGGATCGCTTCACGCCGCCTGCGCAATTGATAGGCTCCGGCGGCGTGAAGCGGCGAATACCCGCCCGAGGGAAGTGCGTTCCGCTGCAGCTCCCTGGTGATCGTGGTTTTCGCCCGACCGAGCGTCCGGGCAATCGCCGCCATCGACCGCCCCGCGGCCCGCAAAATGGCGATCTGGTCTCTTTCGCCGTCCGAGAGATGCGAATAGAATCGCATGGCAACACTCCTTAAGGTCCTGAACAACCTTGCCGATATCAAATCGGCGGGGGGTGTTGCACTTCGCGTCAGAACTCAGGGTGGTCTCGAAACTGGGATCCTGCACCAAATTGACGCCGGCCTGGGCGGCGGCGCTTGCGCCCACAATTGCCGCGAGCGTCGCAATCGAAAGAATGTTCTTCATTTTCTCCACCCGACGTCGTTGGCGCGGCACAAAAACGAACCGTGGAATCCTAGGTAACGGGGGGCTTGGCGCGTGTCAACCAGAATCTAATAGTTGAATGCATCGCCAACCGGCCGACGCGAGCGCCGGCCGCGTCAGCGCCCGGCGCGGGCCCTGGTGAAGATCACCACTTCGTCCTTGGCGACGCGATCGAGCAGCGCGTGCGCCTCCTCGTCGAGGAGGTCCCTGTCGACGCTTTCGGGGCGGAGGCTGGCGACGCGCAATTCCCAGCGCAGGTGTTCAACTCTCAAAGCGGCGAGTTGGCCTTCGAGCTCGACGGCGTCGGCGTCAAATTTCTCCCTGGCCTTGAGCCCGTGCTCGCCGTTCGAGGCGCCCCAGACGAGATAGCCGCTCGTGACGCCGAGAACGAGATAGAAAAAGATCGGCGTCAGAATTGAACGCAGGCGAGTCCGTTTGACCATGCGCCGATCCTGCGGGCGGCTGCGTTAAGGCGAGGTTAGCGTCCGCCTAACTCGCCTTGACCGCCGCGCGGCCGGCGAAGCGGGCCTGATCGCCGAGCTCCTCCTCGATCCGGATCAATTGATTGTACTTCGCCAGGCGATCCGACCGGGAGAGCGAGCCGGTCTTGATCTGTCCGCAGTTGGTCGCCACCGCAAGATCGGCGATCGTCGCGTCCTCGGTCTCGCCCGACCGGTGCGACATCACCGCGGTATAGCCCGCCCGCTGCGCCATATCGACGGCGGCCAAGGTCTCGCTGAGCGAGCCGATCTGGTTCACCTTGATCAGGATCGAATTGGCGACGCCTTCCTTGATGCCGCGTTCGAGAATCTCGACATTGGTGACGAAAATGTCGTCGCCGACCAGCTGGCGCCGGGCGCCCAGCTTCTCGGTCAGGAGCTTCCATCCGGCCCAGTCCTGCTCGGCCATGCCGTCCTCGATCGACAGAATCGGATAGGCGTTGGCGAGCTTGGCGAGATACTCGACCTGCTCTTCGACCGAACGCGTCTTGCCTTCGCCCTCGTAGACATATTTCCCGTCCTTGAAGAACTCGGAGGCGGCGCAATCGAGCCCGAGCACCATGTCGTCGCCGGCTCTGAAGCCTGCCGCCTCGATCCCCTTGAGACAGAAGTCGAGCGCCGCTTCCGCCGACGGCAGATTGGGGGCGAAGCCCCCCTCGTCGCCGACATTGGTGTTGTGGCCTGCTTTCTTCAGCGCAGCCCTGAGGGCGTGGAACGTTTCCGCACCCCAGCGCACCGCCTCGGCGAGCGACGGCGCCCCGACCGGCAGGATCATGAACTCCTGAAAATCGATCGGATTGTCGGCATGAACGCCGCCGTTGACGATATTCATCATCGGCGTCGGCAAAACCCTGGGCATCGTTCCGCCGATGTACCGATAGAGCGGCAGGCCGGAAGCTTCCGCGGCCGCCTTGGCGACGGCGAGCGAGACGCCGAGGATCGCGTTGGCGCCGAGCTTCGACTTGTTCTTCGTGCCGTCGAGCTCGATCATCGTCTCGTCGATCTTGAGCTGGTCTTCGGCTTCGAGGCCCGAGACGGCGTCGAAAATCTCGCGATTGACCGCTTCGACCGCCTTGAGAACACCCTTGCCGCCGTAGCGCCCCTTGTCGCCGTCGCGCAGCTCGACCGCCTCACGCGTTCCCGTCGACGCCCCGGACGGAACCGCGGCGCGGCCCATCGAGCCGTCTTCCAGAACGACATCCACCTCGACCGTCGGGTTGCCCCGGCTATCGAGAATTTCGCGCGCGACAACGTTCACGATCGCGGTCATTTTTCCTCCATCGCCGAAGCGCCGGTCTGGGTTCTTACGCCATCCCGGATATCCATGAAAGGCGGACACAACCCCAGTATGACGGCGGAGTGCACAGCACTTTTGCATTCGTCGCTGCACATTTGACCAAAATGACCCAAGCCAGAAAAAATATGCATGGCAGGGCCGCTGAGGCTCGTGACATAGGCACAAATTTGGACTAGCAATGGCGTGCTAAAAGGAGGCCGCTGCCAAAATCTTTGGCGCCGGACGGCGTAGGGTCTGTGGGAGGACGAAGCGTTCGAATAGTCTTGAACCGCCGTAAGTCGCGGACGGAAAATAAAACAAAATAGTCGGGATTTCGAAACGCAATGCAAGGACGGAACAAGGGGGCGGGTCGCCGGAAGAGCGGCCCGCCCCCTTCTGTTTTGGCCATGAATACGTCCAGCCGGCCGGAGCAGCGGCAGCGCGTAAAAACATTCGCGCAAGAATTGAATCGGGTCGGCCCCCGGAATTACGATCCGCCGGCGCTGACCGCCGGAAACTCTTGTCAACGACCCTCGGCCTCACCCTCCGCCCAGTTTCGTTGCGCTTCGGCGATATAGGCATCAAGCCGCCCTTCGCCGATCGCCTTCCGGGCCCCGAACATGAGGTCTTGATAATAGGCGAGGTTGATTTCGGTCTGTCCCATCATCGCCAGGATCTCGCCCGACTTCGCCAGGTGGCGCCAATAGGCGCGGGAATAGTCGCGGGCCATCGGAGACGACGACAGCGGATCGACCGGGCGCGGGTCGTCGGCGAAGCGCGCGTTGCGCAGGTTGAGCCGCCCACGCCGAGTGAACACCAGCCCATGCCTTCCCGCGCGGGTCGGCAACACGCAATCGAACATGTCGACGCCGCGCCGCAGCGACTGGAGGAGATCGTCGGGCGTTCCCACGCCCATGAGATAGCGCGGCCGGTCCAAGGGTAGATCGGGGACTACAACGTCGATCATGTCGAGCATCGCCGCTTGCGGCTCGCCGACCGCTAATCCCCCGATCGCGTAGCCGTGGAAGCCCGCGTCGACGAGCCCCCGGGCGCTGAAGCGGCGAAGATCTTTCTCGGTTCCGCCCTGGACGATGCCGAAAATCGCCCTGCCTGGCTGCCGGCCGAACGCGTCTTTCGACCGCTCGGCCCATCTGAGCGACAAGCGCATCGCGCGCTCCGCTTCGTCGCGCGAAACAGGCAGCCTCACGCACTCGTCGAGCTGCATCTGGATGTCCGAGCCCAGCAGGCGCTGGACCTCCATCGCCCGCTCCGGCGTCAACTCATGCCGCGAGCCGTCGATATGCGACTGGAAGATCACCCCTCGCTCGTCGAGCTTGCGCAATCTGGCGAGGCTCATCACCTGGAAGCCGCCGGAGTCGGTAAGGATCGGGTGCGGCCAGTTCATGAACTTGTGCAGGCCGCCGAGAGCAGCGATCCGCTCCGCTCCGGGCGCCAGCATCAAGTGGTAGGTGTTGGAGAGCACGACGTCGTAGCCGAGCGCCCTCACAGCGTCCGGAGACATGGCCTTCACTGTCGCGGCAGTGCCGACCGGCGTGAACGCGGGCGTACGAATGACCCCGCGCGGCGTCGAGATGGCGCCGAGACGCGCCTGGCCCTCAGTCGCATGGACAGCAAAGGAGAATTCGCTGGTCACTATCGCTCGCCGCGTGTGTTCGCGGCAGATCCGCGGAGCAGCAGGCAGGCGTCGCCATAGGAATAAAAGCGATAGCCGGACTGAATTGCGTGCGCATAGGCGGCGTGCATGATCTCAAACCCGCTGAAAGCCGAGACCAGCATGAAGAGGGTCGATCGCGGCAAATGAAAGTTGGTCATCAGCGCATCGACGCAGCGAAAGCGGTATCCGGGGGTGATGAAGATATCGGTCTGGCCCGCAAACGGCCGCAGCCGCCCATTCTCGTCAGCGGCGCTTTCGACGATGCGCGCGGAAGTCGTGCCGACGCACACCACCCGGCCCCCGTGCTCCCGCACGGCGTTGAGCGCTTCGGCGGTCGCGGCGTCGATCGAGCCCCACTCGGAATGCATCCTGTGGTCGCGCGTATCCTCGACCCTGACCGGGGCGAAAGTCCCGCCGCCGACATGCAGCGTCACCCGATGGAGCTCAACGCCATGTTCGGCGAGGCGCGCAACCAGCGCCGGAGTGAAATGTAGCCCCGCCGTCGGCGCCGCGACCGCTCCAGGTTTGGCCGCGAACATCGTCTGGTAGTCGGCGCGATCGCTCGGCGACAGGGCGCGGCGAGAGGCGATGTATGGCGGCAGGGGGGGCGCGCCCAGGCGCTCGATCGCATCATCCAGCGCCGCCCCGGCAAAATGAAACCGCAGCAGCACTTCGCCACCTTCGCCTTTGGCCTCCACCTCAGCGTCGAGCGCAGCGAGAAGGCAGGCCATGCTCTCGCTCGACTCGCCGAAACGGATGCGCTCGCCGACCTTGAGCCGCTTCGCCGGGCGCACGAGCGCCCGCCACCGGCAATCGTCGACGCGCTCGATCAGCGTCGCCTCGATCGAAGCGGTCGCCGTGCCCCGGACCCGCACGCCTTCGAGCCGCGCTGCGATGACCCTGGTGTCATTCACGACGAGCGCATCGCCTCGGCGCAGGAAGTTCGGCAATTCGCGCACCCGGGAATCTGTCAGGCCGCCGTCGGCGCCGACAACCAGCATGCGCGCGGCGTCCCGCGGGTTGGCCGGAGCAAGCGCGATCAATTCGGCTGGAAGAGCGAAATCGAAGGCGTCGACGCGCATTCTATCCGAGCTCGAACCAGTGCTTCGCGGCCCTTCGTGGTAGAGATTCGGTTGACAATTCGACCACCAGACCAAAGCGCTGACTTACCACCAAGGACACGAAGGACCACCAAGGCGACCTCCGTACGGATGGCGTTCCGCCTTCACAGCACAAATCGTTTAAGTCCCTGCCTGAAGAGGGCGACATTGAAGTTCATCAACAGGCCAACCCGCAGCCCCGAAAGCTTCAGATAGGTGAGAACCTGCGCGTCGTGGATGGGCGCGAGCGCGTCAATCGATTTTATCTCGATGATCACGGTCCCTCAATCACCCGATCGAGCCGATAGCCGGCGTCGAGCCGCTCCCCTTCATAGATGATGGGCAGCGCGAGCTGCCCCTGAACCGTTAGCCCTCTCCGGGCAATCTCGAACGCGAGACAGTGCTCGTAAGCAGACTTGAGCAGCCCCGGCCCGAGCGCCTTATGGACTTGCAGGCCCGCGTCCACGCTGGCGCGAGCGGCGTTCTCGGCGCGAACCGGAATCGGAGCATGCATGAGCTTCGTGTCCCTTTGTGTCCTTCGTGGTGAAGCCTTTGGACCACAAAGAACACCGAGGAACACAAAGAGTCACGACGGGCGTCAGCTCAGCGTCGCCTTCACGATCCTGTCGGGATCGCGGACCGGTTCGCCGCGCTTGATCTTGTCGACATTCTCCATGCCCGAGACAACTTTGCCCCAGGCCGTGTACTGCCGATCGAGAAAGCGGGCGTCGCCAAAACAGATGAAGAACTGCGAATTGGCCGAATCCGGGCTCGAGGCGCGCGCCATTGACACCGTGCCACGCACATGCGGCTCGGCGTTGAACTCAGCCTTGAGATCGGGATATTTCGACCCGCCGGTTCCATTTCCTTTCGGGCAGCCAGTCTGGGCCATGAAGCCGTCGATCACCCGGTGAAAGACGATGCCGTCGTAGAAACCCTCGGAGACCAGGCGCTTGATGTGGGCGACATGGCCCGGCGCGAGGGTGGAGTTCATTTCGATCACCACCGGGCCCTTGCTGGTCTCGAGGGTCAGCGTGTCGCCTGCGTTCGCCATATCGCCGCTCCTGGGTTATTTCGCTGCGGAGGCCATGCGCATGGTCACGATCTTGTCGGGGTTCGTGACCATGCCATTGTTGTCCTGGGCTCCGGCCTTGATCTTGTCGACGACGTCCATTCCGGAGACGACTTCGCCGAAGGCGGTATATTTGCCATCGAGGGAGCCGGCGTCGGCGGTGGTGATGAAAAACTGCGAATTGGCCGAATCCGGATCCTCCGAACGCGCCATGCCGACGATGCCCCGGGTGAAATGGGTCGAGTTGAACTCGGCCGGCAGGTTGGGCAGGGTCGAGCCGCCCGTGCCGGTGCCTGTCGGATCGCCGGTCTGGGCCATAAATCCGGGAATGACGCGATGGAACACGACGCCGTCGTAGAACTTGCTCTTCACCAGCGACTTGATTTGCGCGACGTGTTTTGGGGCCCAGTCGGGGCGCAGATGGATGACAACCTTGCCGTGCTTCGTCGTCAGAACGACCGTATTGTCGGGGTCCTCGGCCGCCCAGGCGGCGGAAACCGCGAGAAGAGGAAGCCAGAGCGCGGCGCGTCGGCTGAATGCGAACATGAATTGGCCTTCTGAAAATCGGCGGAGAGGATCGCCGCGGGCGGCTTGATAGCAGGTTGAGGCGCCATTGCAACCCAGGCCTTCTCGCAACAATAGACGCCGTTGTGGAGGGAGAAATTTTCGCCGCGCTCGCGCAAAAGCCGGATGCGCAAGTGCTTCAGCGCATGATAATAGGGGAAATCTCGTCTGAAAAATGAGCATCCGAGCGGTCACCACCAACATGTCCCGCACTCGTCTCATCGCCGCAGCTTTCGCCGGCCTTATCGCATCTTCGACCGTGGCCGTCGCCGCGGGGCCGGTGACCCGACAATGCGACTACAGAGGCGAGGGCAAACTCGGCCCCCTCATCGTCGCCTACGACGAAACCGCCCGCTTGGTGCGCGTGACAACGACCGATGGGCGGATATGGCGCTATCAGGATGGCGCGACCGGCCGTCTCGGGCCGACCGTCGCTGCCGCCGACGATCCCGGTCCGGTTGAGCAATTCGTGACCAACAAGGGCGGAAGGGTCGAAGTCGGCTTCCGTTGGCCGGACGACGGATCGACCGGCCACCTGGCCTATTTCGACCCGCTCGCGTTCAAGAACCCTGCGAAGCGCTGCGTCTGGCGCTCGCTCTGGGATTTCGCCACGGGCTGAAGACCCGGGGGCCCGGCCGCGGCGCGCGGTCCGCGACCGCGCCGAGGCCGGGTCGCACACCCGGCGCTAGAGGGACAGCGCAGCCGCTACTCGGCCGCCACTTTCGGCAGATGCGCGAGCGAGGCTTCGAGCGCTTTCGGATCGTAGTCCTGATCCTCGAGCTTGCCGGCAAAGTAGTCGCTATAGGCCTGCATGTCGAAATGGCCGTGCCCGCTGAGGTTGAACAGGATGGTCTGCGACTTGCCCTCCTGCTTCGCCTTCAGCGCCTCGTCCACCGCCGCGCGGATCGCATGCGTCGTCTCCGGCGCGGGCACGATGCCTTCGTGGCGAGCGAACATGACCCCGGCCTCGAAGCACGGGTTCTGGTGATAGGCTCGCGCCTCGATCAGGCCAAGCTCCTTCAAGTGACTGACCAGCGGCGCCATGCCGTGATAGCGCAACCCGCCCGCATGGAAGCCCGGGGGTATGAACTCGGAGCCGAGGGTGTGCATCTTGACGAGGGGCGTCAGATGCCCGGTGTCGCCGAAATCGAACGCGTATTTGCCGCGCGTCAATGACGGACACGCCGCCGGCTCGACCGCGATCGCACGTACGCTCTTCTTTTCGCGCAACGCCTTGCCGATGAACGGGAAGGCGATGCCGGCGAAGTTCGAGCCCCCGCCGGCGCAGCCGATGACGACGTCGGGATAGGCGTCGGCGTCCTGCATCTGCTCGATTGCCTCGAGGCCGATGACGGTCTGATGCATCAATACGTGGTTGAGCACGCTGCCGAGAGCATATTTGGTGTCCGGGTTCTTGGCCGCGACTTCGACCGCTTCGGAGATCGCGATGCCCAGGCTGCCCGGCGAATCCGGATGCTGCTTGAGGATCGCCTTGCCGGAATCGGTCTCGGCGCTGGGGCTCGCGACGCATTTGGCGCCATAGGTTTCCATCAGCGCCCGCCGGTAGGGCTTCTGGTCGTAGGAGACCTTGACCATGTAGACCTTGACCTCGAGCCCGAACAGCGCCCCGGCGAAGGCAAGCGAGGAGCCCCACTGACCGGCTCCGGTCTCGGTCGAGAGTTTCGCGACGCCCTCCTCCTTATTGTAAAAGGCCTGGGCGACCGCAGTGTTGGGCTTGTGGCTGCCGGCGGGACTGACGCCCTCGTATTTATAGAAGATGCGGGCGGTCGTTCCGAGCGCCTTCTCGAGCCGCCGGGCGCGATAGAGCGGCGTTGGGCGCCAGAGACGGTAGATATCGCGAACCGGGTCCGGGATTTCGACGTGCCGCTCCCCGCTTACCTCCTGCATGATGAGCGCCATCGGAAAGAGGGGCGCGAGATCGCCAGGCCCGACCGGCTGGCCGGTCCCAGGATGCAGGACTGGCGGCGGCGGAGACGGCAGGTCGGCGACGATGTTGTACCAGGCGTGCGGAATCTTGCCCTCGCCCATGAGATATTTGGTGTGGTCGCTCATTGTTCCTCCCTAGGCGCCAAGACCGGCTGTCGCAGCGTGTCGAACTCACGCCGTACCGCTGGGGCTGGCAGAATTTGAACTACAGTCTTCGCTTTAGCCTCAGCAGTCGTATGCCTGGAGGCACCCATCCGGAAAAGGCTACAGGGACTTCTTCCAGCTACCTCTCGCTCCCTCCTTCTCGACTCAACTGATCCTCAAGTTTGGCGCGTACCGTCAAGGCATAGCGACAGGCCTCCTTAATTCCACTTTGCATGACTCCTGTGTTAAAATTCGTGGCACCTTCGCTCCCCCATTGCTTTGTCGCATCTGGATACGCTTTCCCGATACTCTTCAATTCCTCCGAGCTGATCAGTCGTAGTGCCACGTCGACTGTATGTTTCCAGTCGCCTCCGCAAACACTTGATGACCGTAACAGAAAGCCCGAGAAATAATAACTCATTTGGTAGAGCTTTCCTTTTGGAACGTCTTTTTCGGCCGTCTGTGCCCCCGCCGATAGAGGGAATGTCATGAACGCGAGAATCATCGCCGAGCGAATTGGACGTTCCAAAAAGCGAGAGTGAACCACGGTGCTCTCCGCGGCTCAGGAACAAGACAAGGTTGGTCTCGACATTGGTTCGGTGCTCACATGCCGGCGGTCTGCTGCGGCTCAGGTTCGCGGTAATAGGTGTTGAGGATGGAGAGGCGCGGCTTTTCGATCGGAACCGATATCGCCTCCCGCCCGTGCCAGCTCGATCTGAGCAGCGAATAGGCCGGATGGATGACCACGAACGCGTAGCCGGTGTTCGGCAGGAACGGCAACGTCTTGTCCTTGACCAGGCCATAGGACTTCCACGCGAAGACACCCATCGGCGAGATCTTGTAGATCGTCGTGCCGAGCTCGCGCTGCGTATCGTCCGAGGGCAGGTAGATCTGCATCGTGAGGACCTTCCGCCGGGTGTCGGGATGGGGCTTGATGGCGTAGCCGTCGAGGTCGGCGTAGAGGACCGGCCGCGGAAACATCGGGATCGGCGAGTCCTCGCGGCTGCCCTTGGCGCGAATTCTAAATCCCCCATCCAATTTTGTGCGCAGCGCCGTTTCAATCTCTGGCGACGACAGAATCCGGCGCACGATGCTCCAAGCCGCGCGGCCCTCCTCCGTCCCGGGTTCGGTCCGCGCGTCGTAGAGACTATATTGCCTTCGCGTCCCTTCCCCGTTCAGCTGTACGAAGCGGTCGTCGTCGGGAAAGCGCTTGAGCAGCAGCCGATAGAAATCGGCCGGAAAAAAGTTGCGAAAGAGAATGAGCGGATAAGGCCTCTCGAACGACTGCGCGTCGAGGATAGCGCTCACGGCGCAATCGAGCACGGCTCGGTACTCCCCGTCCGGCGCTGGCGCGGCCAGCGCTCCCGCCATTTGGCCAATTCCGGCCCCGTTCATTGCGCTCGTCTCCCAAAGGCTTCCGCCCGAAGGACGCCATTATGGAGAATTGGTGCAGGCGAAGGAAGCCCGGTCCCCACCGCAGCGGCGTTTGGGCGCTCGCCTTGACAGGGCCGCGGCCTCTGCGCAATCAGGCGCCTTCGGCCCATGCGCCGATTGGCTGGCCGAGCGATGAGCTTCCCGACAGAACTGCGACATCGGCTGGAATATGCCGGATTCCGGCTGTTCCAGGCAGCGATTTCGACGCGTCCGCTCGAGGCCGCTTCGCGCGAATCGGGCGCGGCGTGGCGCTTGATCGCGCCACGTCTCCATCGCCACAAACGCGCGCTCGACAATCTGGCCCTCGCCTTTCCCGACATGCCGCTCAATGAACGCGAGCGGTTCGCGGCCGACATGTGGGAAAACCTCGGCCGCACCTTCGCCGAAGGCTTTTTCCTCAAGCAGATCATGGCGGAGGGGCGGGTCACTTACGAACCGATGGAGCAATTGCGCGAGATCGCCCGCGGCGGACCCTGCATCGTGTGCGGCCTCCATCTCGGCAACTGGGAGCTTGTCGCCTACGCCGGCAAGCTCATGGGCGCGCCATTCACCGGCGTCTACCAGCGCTTGAGCAACCCTTACGTCGACGCGGCGACGCTCAAACTGCGCGAATCGATATACGAGGGCGGGCTTCTGCCCAGGACCACGACGACCGCGCGGACGCTCCTAAAGACCGCCAAGCAAGGCGGCTATCCCGCGTTCCTCGCCGATCTGCGCGACGATCGCGGCGCGGCCGTTCCCTTCTTTGGCGTCCTCGCGCGCTCGACCGTCTTCCCGGCCCTGCTCGCGCGCACGACCGGCCTTCCCCTCTACGCCGGCGCCGCGTTCCGCCGCCCCGATGTCCATTTCGTTATCCGGGGCGCGCGCATACCCGTCCCCGAGACCGACGACCGCGAGGCTGACGCCATCGTCGCCACTGCCGCGCTGCAGAAGCAGTTCGAAACCTTCATCCGCGAGGCCCCCGAGCAATGGATGTGGGCGCACAGGAAGTGGGACGAGGGGCGCGGCGGCCGATATTCGGAGATCTTCGGCATAATCCCCGCCGACCAGTGATCTCTGGAGGCGAGTCAATTTAGAGAAGCCTTCTGACCCAGCGGAGAGTCCGCGCTCACTGGTAGTCAGCGCAGATTTGGAGCTCAGCGCCACTCAATCCCGACCGGCTTGCACTTGGCGGCGCGCTGCTCGTGGCCGGCGGAGCGGTAATGTTCGGCGTCGCTCTCTACGCCTGGGCGCTGAAGGGATTCGGCCGGCTTCCTGATCCCTCGATCCCGCGCATCGTCCTCGGCGGCATGACGGTGATCGTCATCGGTTTTCAGGTGCTCGCCACCGGCTTTTTGCTGGGAATTTTCGAAATCCCGAGGAATCTGTCCGCAGACCGTCGCTCGAAGTCTCCTCTTGCTGACGAGAAACTGTGACAGATGAACGGCGAGGCCGGACCGGAAGCAGAGCGCCCCGAGTTCGACGACAGCAAGTTTGGCTCGCAATTTCCTGATCGTCGCCATCGCTCTGCTCCTTCTGAAACTGCTCCTGGTCTCGCGGCGCGAGATGGTGCCCGAGCGGATGGACGCGGAGGGTTATGCAAGCGTCTCCTTGGATGTCTGGGCGTCGATTTTTGGCCGGGCCGCGGATCATCCGCCGGGCGCATCGCTGGCCATGGCGGCGGCCCGGTCGCTCGGAATTCCCTACCGCATCTTCAGGGAGATTTTCCTGGCGGCGGCGGCGTTCTTGTTTTTCAGGCCGCTGGTCGCGTCCATGCGTCTTGGAATCGCGGCAGCCGCCATTTCCTATGGCCTCCTGCTTTTCCACCCCACCCTAATTCTTGGAATGGACCGGGCGGTGTCCGACCCGGTCGCCTTTCTATGCTGGTTGTTCGGCGCCGGAGGCATCATTGGATTCGTCGCGGCGCCGCAAGATAGACCTCCGTGGTGGAGTCTCGGGGCTGGCCATCGCCAGCTTCGCATTTGCGGGGATCACGCGTTCCGGAGAAGGGGCGATTGTCTTTGTCGAAATGGCTGCAATCGCATTGCTGTCCATTTTTTATTTCGTAGCGCGGAGCGCTGGCGTCGCCGGCGCGCAATTGTCGCTTGTTTTTGCGCGGTAGTCGCCAATTTCGCCGCCACCCAAGCGCTTTCCGCGGTGCATTTCGTCAATGCCGGTTATGGGCGCCACAGCTGTCCAAAGCCGGAAATGGCTTCAGCTCTATGGTATTCTGCTTTCGCTCCCTGTTGAACGCGCGCAACGCCATGCGCTGGTCAATAAGGCCACTATGGATATGGCGGAATCCTTCAGCGGTGATCTCCGCAACATGAGCGCCTGCTTAGATCAATTGGGGTATGATTTTAGCGAACAACCGCCGAATGACGGCGCGTCATGGGTCATCACCATCTGCCTCCCTGAACAGGGTTCACCGAAGAACTTCGCTGGATTGCGCAAAATATCTGCCGATATTCTCAAAGGAGCCCAGGAAGAGCAACTTCAGCTAACCGCGCCGATTCTTGGGATCATTCCTCGGCCTGCCACGCGGTGGCTTCCGGAGCTTCCGTCATCGATGATTAAGGTCGCCTCCAGAGTCAGTTCGAATTCCCGTCTCGACGCGCGTCCAGCAAAACTCGTTCAACGCGGACATTTTTGATCAGGCGCTTCTTCGCCGCGCCGCTCTAATGTCGGCCGGCGAGAACCCGGAAGTTCTCGGCTATCGGTCCTTCATTCGGTCCCTGTACGAACTAACATCCGCGCTCTTCTGGCCATTGGTCCCGCTGGCCTTTCTGATCGTTGCCATCGTGGCCTGGCCCGCGGGGACGGCGGTCAAGTTGGCTCTCCCGGCCTTCCTTCTCGCAATCGTGACAATCGACGTGCTGTGCAGGATTTCGTTTTATTCAGTCGTCGACTGGATTCTTTGGGACATCGAGTCTCGCTCCATTCTTGGGGCCAGCGCGCTGACAGTCGTCGTCGTCGCTATGCTTTTCGCGGCCTGGGTTGCGCCCTGGGCGGCCGCCGCGCTCCGACCCAGGCTCATGAAGCTTCCGGGCCTCCCGGCCTTGGCTGAAAATCTCGGGTATCCGAGCCGTCGAGTCTGATCCTTTGGCCCCTCACTCCGCCGCGGCCGCGGCCTCGCGCTTCGGGGCGCCATAGGTGTCGGGGATCTTGTCAGCGTAGCCGGCGACGAAATCGTGCGTATGGTCGACCTCGGCCGAGGGCTTCAGCGCTTCGTCGGTGTAGGCCGCGCCGTTCGAATCGGCGAGCACGCGGCGCAAGATCGAACGATAGCGCAGCGCCAGCGCGGCCCATTTTCCGGCGACTGACAGGAAGTCCCACGCCCGCCAGGGATAGAACACAAGCGGATTGACGACCTTGCGCCCGTGCCGTCTCTGGGTCCGGATCTTGCGCCGGACATAGCCGAACTGCAGCGGGTGCACGCCCTCGATCCGCGACGAGCCGGAGAACACCGTCATCGCGTCGACGATCTTGCGCGGATTGATCCCGCTCGCCACCGCCCGCCTCAGCACGGTTTCGACATGGGCGTCGGCATAGTAGCGCGCCCAGGCGTCGCGATAGACGCCGCGCCACGCGTCCGCCGACATGATCGCATGGTCGGCGCAGACGTGCTCGAGGTCGTAATTGTTCATGTCCTCTTCCATCCGCGCCCCCTTGAGATGGAGGACTTTATGATCCTCCGAGCCCGGCAGGGGCGTGAGGAAGAAGAATTCGAGGATGTCGATCGGCAGTTCGCGCTTGATGGTGTCGATGTCGCGGGCGATCGATTCGGGCGTGTCGGTCGGAAAGCCGAGGATGTAGCCGGCCCAGGTCATCACCTTGGCGCGCCGCCACGCGAGCAACATGTCGCGATATTCCCAGATCTTGTTCTGGCGTTTCTTGGCCCCCATGAGCGACTCAGGATTGATGTTCTCGAGCCCGATGAAGACGGCGTTGCAGCCGGCCCGCGCCGCCTTCTCGATGAAGCCGGGTATCTTGTGGCAGAGCGTATCGACCTGCAGGAGGAGCCTGATCTTGAAGCCTTGGTTTTCGCGCAGTTCGATCAGGCGGTCGAGAATCGGCTCCCAGTTGCGGTTGCGGGCGAAATTGTCGTCGGTGACGAAAAACCGCGTGACGTCCTGCGCCGCGTTGGCGCGCACGATCGCCTCGACGTCGTCCGCGGTCCGGTAGCGCGACTTACGACCCTGCACGTTGATGATGGTGCAGAATGAGCACTGGAACGGACAGCCGCGCCCCGCGTCGAAGCTGGTGTAGTGGCCCGCGACCCTCGTCACCACGGGGCGCGGCAGGACGGGAATCGCCGCCGCCGCCATGTCCGGCATGTCGTTGAGGTAGTTGTAGACCGGCTTCGCTTGGCCGGCGTGGATGTCGCGCAGGAAATCGGCGAGGCGCCCTTCCCCTTCGCCGGCGTAGAGGATGATCCCCAGCGCCTGCGCTTGTTTGAGGTCCGGCGGCAATTCGGGCAGCATCGCGATGCAGCCCGAGACGTGGAAGCCGCCGACGGCGACCGTCACGCCCCGCTTGCGAAACTCACGCCCGATGTCGAGCGCGCGCGGAAACTGATTTGATTGCACCCCGACCAGCGCGACCATTCCCTGGTCGGCGAGGATGCGCTTCGAAATGGCGGAAATGTCGACGATGGTGTTGCACTCGTCGTAAATTTCCATCTCGATATCGACATCGGGGCCGAGAACACGGGCTTCGGCGCATTCGGCGAGCAAGCCATAGACGCTGGCCAGGCTGTTCGAGGGGATCGTCGAGCGCCGCCACTGGATGACATAGCCGTCCGCGTCGTAGTGCGAGGGCTTGATCAAGGCGATCGTGAATTTGCGCTGAGGCATGCCCGCCCTTGGGAAATCGAACCCACGTGGATTGGGAGCCCATAGCACAGGGAGCCTGAGGAGCGAAGTGTGCATCCGGTTGGACGGCCGTCCAACCGGATGCACTTGAAAGGACATCGAGTGACGTCCGAATTGGTGCTGAAGCTGGACTTTGACGGAATGCGTACGAACATGACCGAGGCGCGCCTGCGAGGGCGCGCCGCTTAGGGTCCGGACCCATAAAGTGCTTGGCATGATGCCCGGCTTGTGATTTACGGCTTCCGAAAGGAAGCGCTTATGAATCGGGACCATTTTTGGCTGACGGACGATCAGTTTTCGAAGATTGAGCCGCATTTGCCGACGGACACGCGAGGCAAGGCGCGGGTGGACGATCGTCGGGTGATCAGCGGGATCATCAATGTGTTGAGGTCCGGCGGTCGCTGGATTGACGCTCCGCCAGAATACGGGCCGAGGAAAACCCTCTACAACCGCTATGTCCGCTGGGCGGCAAAAGGCGTCTGGGTCGACTTGTTCCACGCGCTTGCGCAGGCCGGAGGGCCGCCCGAGCAAGTCTTGATCGACAGCTCCGCCGTGAAGGCCCATCGCTCGGCTTCGGGCGGAAAAGGGGGGAGAAAAACCAGGCGATCGGTCGCTCGCGCGGCGGACGGACGACCAAAATCCATGCGTTGACGGACGCAGAATGCCGTCCGCTCTCGTTCACACTCACAGGCGGCCAAGTCGCCGATTGCCGAGCGGGCGCGGAACTCTTGGCGCGGCTTCCGCCTTGCCAAATCCTGCACGCCGACAAGGGTTACGACTCGAACGCGATTCGCAGGCAAGTCGAGGGGCGCGGCGCGATCCCCAACATTCCGCCCAAAGCCAATCGCAAGTGGAAGAACTGCTTCTCGCCGTTCCTCTATCGAGCGCGCAACGCCATCGAGCGCATGTTCTGCCGCTTGAAAGACTTCAGGCGAGTGGCGACGCGCTATGACCGAAATGCCGCCAATTTCCTCGCCGCAGTCTGCATCGCAGCAACCGTCAGCTACTGGTTATGAGTCCGGACCCTAACCACCGGCTCGGGCGCCGGGCCAACGTGGCGTGGAAATCCGGCAGGCGGCTGTGTCGCGACGCGGCTCAAATTGCTGCGCTGCTGCACTCACGGACGCGCAGCAATCGCCGAATCATTTGTCCAACGGCCGGCAAACAATCAAATCCTGTTGATTGTTGATCCCTTTTTCAGTGAACGATTCGATTGCAATATGTTTTGACCATTCGGTTTCAATATATTCGCGAGAGTGGTACGAGTCTTGGTAGGTTTTCGGCAACCCTTGTGTTCCCTTGCCGACAGGGTGACGGAAACCGCGCGCCATTTGCTTATCGGCCTCTGGGTTACTCATGGCTTCCAATGGCAGCGTCGACAAGACTGCCCTCCCGTCGACTTTCAGAACCCGGCTGATTTCTTTGAGCCAGGCAAACTGCAAATTTTCCGGGAGGTGGGTAAAAATCGATATGCAATAAATGAAGTCAAAACAATTCTCTCCGAATGGCAACGGGGGCGCAATATCGTTTACTACAAACTCTCCGTACGAAGCAAAATACATTCTACACCACTCAATTGCTTGGCCATCAATATCGGCGCCATACCATCGCGTTCTCTCCTGGGCGTTTGACGACATCCGGTAAAGATCCGCCAATGGTCTCAAGACACGCCCACAGCCAACCCCCAAGTCAAGCACTTTAAGCTCTGCGTCAGACGTTTCAACGCGTTTGAGATGGTCCAATACGCTTATCGCAACGGCGCGGCCGACATTTTCAAAACTTTCGACATCAGATGCGCCGTGAACTCTTTTCCTAAGGTAGGCCGGGGGCGAGGCGTGGTCGATCTCATAGGTCTTCGCCTGACGAACGCGTTCGCAGACAGCCGGCAAAACGCCGGTGCGGTTCTCCAGATATCCTTGCTCGACAAAGTATTTCCACCCGCTGTAACCGGGATCCGAGTTGATCCAGGCGGCGATATCTGGATTGCACTTGAGATAGGTTAGTTCATCGAACTCTGGATGAGGAATAGCCAGTCTTTCGTTCGCATCCAAGATTGGCGGCGAATCGGCTTTGCGGCTAAAGAACCGCTTCTTGCGCCCCAGCATTTCCGATCCTTTGGATTCTCACGCGGAATAGTCCGCCCACCCGCAAGAAATTTGGATCCGACGTCGCAATCCTATTTCTCGTGTTCCCAATGGCCAAGCATCTGTTTCCCGATTGCCTAGCATCTTTTTCCCGATCGGAAGGTCACGTCGGGCGTCCGGCTGCGGCGGGCGCAAGCTTTGTTCGCGCGGCTGCCCGCCGTCCCAATCGCCGCCGGGCCTGCGTAAAACCCAATTCGCAATCGCTCTCCTCTTTTCCGCACGCACATGGCACGGTGCCGACGTCATCAAGAGAGGAGCCCCGCGCTTGCGCATCGCGACCTGGAATGTCAACTCCATTCGCCAACGGCTTCCCCACCTCCTCGACTATTTGAAGGAGACCAGCCCCGACGTTCTCTGCCTGCAGGAGATCAAGTGCCTCGACGACCAGTTTCCGCGCATGGAGGTCGAGGAGCTTGGCTATAACATCGAGACCCACGGCCAGAAGGCGTTCAACGGCGTCGCCATTCTCTCCAGACGGCCGTTCGAGGTCGCCCGCGGGCTGCCGGGCGACGAGAACGACGCCCAGTCCCGCTACCTCGAAGCGGTCATCCCGGCGCAAGACGGCGTCGTGCGGGTGGCGAGCATCTATTTGCCGAATGGCAATCCGGTGGGTTCGGAGAAATACCCCTACAAGCTCATGTTCATTGAGCGGCTCATCGCCCATGCCCGCAAGCTGATGCAATATGAGGAGCCCCTGGTCCTCGCCGGCGATTTCAACGTCATTCCGGATGCGCGCGACGCGGCCCATCCCGAACAATGGGTCAACGACGCGCTGTTCCTGCCGCAAACGCGGATGAAATACCGCGAGTTCATGGCGCTTGGCCTGACCGACGCCTTGCGGGCGACGACGGACGCTGGGGGCTTGTACACGTTCTGGGACTATCAGGCGGGCGGGTGGCAAAAGAACAACGGCATCCGCATCGATCACCTCATGCTTTCGCCCCAGGCCGCCGACCGGCTGCGCTCAGTCGTCATCGACAAGGCGATGCGCGGACGCGACAAGGCCTCCGACCATACGCCGATCCGCGTCGACCTTGCGTTGTGAGGCTTGGGATGAGCGTGACACATCTCTTCGATCTCGCCGGCAAGACGGCGCTCGTCACCGGATCCTCGGACGGCCTTGGGCTGGCGATGGCGCGGGGCCTTGCCGCCGCCGGCGCGGGCATCATTCTCAACGGCCGCGACGAGCGCAAGCTGGCGGCGGCCGCCAAATCGTTCGAGGCGGACGGGCGGCCCGCGTTGGCGCGGGCCTTCGACGTCGCCGACGAAGCCTCGGTTCTCGGCGCCTTCGACCATTTCGACGCCGCGGGGGTTGAGATCGACATCCTCGTCAACAATGCCGGGTTCCAGCTCAGGAAGCCCATGCTCGAGCTCAAGACGGACGAATGGCGCCGCGTCATCGAGACCCATCTCACCGGCTCGTTCCAGGTCGGGCGCGAGG
Source organism: uncultured Alphaproteobacteria bacterium (assembly GCA_963767245.1). Taxonomy (GTDB): domain Bacteria; phylum Pseudomonadota; class Alphaproteobacteria; order Rhizobiales; family Beijerinckiaceae; genus Roseiarcus. The sequence goes on along the minus strand of CAVYDG010000033.1, from coordinate 75,147 downwards.
CGGCGCGGCGGATGATCGCGCGCGGGCGCGGCGGCAAGATCATCAATGTCGCCTCGCTCGCCAGCGAGGTCGCGCGGGCGACCATTGCGCCGTACAACGCGGCCAAGGGCGGCATGAAGATGTTGACCCGATCGATGGCGGCGGAATGGGCGGCGCATGACATCCAGGCCAATGCCATCGGGCCTGGATATATCGACACCGAAATGACCAAGCCGTTGATGGCCGACCCCAAGTTCGACGCCTGGGTCAAGGGCCGTACGCCATCCGGCCGGTGGGGCAAGCCGGACGATCTCATCGGCGTCGCGGTATTTCTCGCCTCGCCCGCCTCGGCCTATGTGAACGGGCAAATCATCTATGTCGATGGCGGGCTGCTCGCCGTGATATGATTGAGCCATGACCGCGGCCAGTCCCACCCTCGCAAGGCCCGGCGGCGCTCGGCTCGCGGAATGGTTGCGCGACTCGACGCCAGCGCTCCTTTTTGGCCTGAGGCTATGGGGCTCGGTCTGCCTCTCCTTCTATGTCGCCTTTCAGCTCGAACTCAGCGAGCCCTCGTGGGCGGCGACCACTGCCGCGTTGGTCTGCCAGCCTGTGCTGGGGGCGTCGCTGCGCAAATCGATGTTCCGGATGGTCGGAACTGTGGTCGGCGCCATCGCCATCGTCATCCTTGCCGCCCTCTGTCGCCAAGATCGAGTGAGTTTTCTCGTCGGCCTTACTCTTTGGTGCGCGGCCTCGGCGTTCGTAGCGACGATATTGCGCAACTTCGCCGCCTATGCCGCCGCGCTCGCCGGCTACACCGCCGCGATTATTGCGATCGACGTTCTCGGGCCAGTTGGAAGCACGAACGGGATCGTTTTCCTGTTCGCCATCAACCGCGCGATCGAGATCTGCATCGGTATTGTCTCCGCGGGGGTCGTGCTCGCCCTGACCGATCTCGGGCACTCGCGCCGAAAACTGGCGACGGAATCCGCGGCTCTGTCCGGCGCGATCATGGACGGGTTTACCAAAGCGTTTGCGGCTTCAAGCTCCAGCCTCAACGAGTTTCGCGCGCTTCGACGCGAACTGCTGCGGCGAGTGATCGCACTCTATCCCATGATCGACGCGGCGATCGGCGAGGCGTCCGACCTGCGCTATCGTTCGAAGGTCCTGCAGCGGGCGGTCGCGGGCCTCATGGAGACGATCTCGGCCTGGCGCAAGGTCGCATTCGCGATCGCGCTCAACGGCAACTCGGCGACGCAGCGCGAGGCCGACGCCGTTCATGATCTGCTCCCGCAGACGCGGCTCTCACCCACTGCGATCGCCTCCACCAGGGAGCCCGCGGAGTTGCGCGACGCGTGCTGCTCCTCGGTGCGAACGCTGACACGCTTCGACGCTCAGACGCCGATGCAGCGGCTGCTCGCCGACAACGCGGCCCTCGGCATGTTGGGCATGGCGCGGGCGCTGAATGGCTTGACGGGCGTGATCGACCCCCGCGACGTGGTCGGCGTCAGGGGAATGGCGCGCTTGCGGGTCGCCGACTGGGCGCCGGCCTTTCTGAACGCCGCGCGGACCCTTGTCGCCGTCGGGGCGGTGTCCATGTTCTGGGTCGCGAGCGCCTGGCCGAATGGCGTGGCGGCGATCACGTTCTGCGCGGTTATCGTCATTCTCTTGCCGCCAGTCGGCGACGGCGCCTATTCCGCATCGGCCCAATTCTTCCAGGGAAGCGCTCTGGCCGCGGTCCTGGCCGCCATTGTGGTGTTCGGGTTCCTTCCGCAGGCGACCACCTTTCCAAGCCTTTGCCTGCTCCTGGGGGTGGTGCTCGTGCCGCTGGGATTTTTGAATGCGTGGGGGTGGAGGCCGATGTTCAACTTCGCGGCGGCCGTCAACTTCCTGCCGATGCTCAACATCACAAACGGCATGACCTACGATGGGTCGGGGTTCTGGAACGGGGCGATCGCCATTCTTGCCGGCATCGCCGTCGGCGTCCTCGCTATGCTCGTCATCCCTCCGATGTCGCCGGCGGCCCGCACCCGGAGGCTGCTCGCGCTGACGCTTGCCGATCTCCGGCGGCTGGTGCGGCGAGCTTCGCCGGGAAGGACGGACGACTGGGAAAACAGAGGCGTCTCCCGCCTGCTGGCGATGCCCGACCAGGCCGAGCCGGTCGAGCGCGCCGAACTCGCCGCGGCGGTCGCGGTCGGCAAGGAAAGTCTGCGCCTTCGCCGCGTCGCGCCGCGGTTCGTCCCGAAACCAATGATCGACGCAACGCTCGCTGCGCTGGCCGAAGGACGAAGCAGCGAAGCGATCGAGCGTCTTAAGGACATCGACCGGAGGCTCGCCGCCCTGCCCCGCGCGAGGTCCCGCATCCTGTTGAGCCTCAGGGCCAGCATCCTGGTGATTTCGGGGCAGCTGTCCGAGTTCGCCTCTTACTTCGATCAGCCGGTTCGATGAGATTCAACGAGATCAACCTGTTTGGACTTTACGTGGCGCCGATCGTCGTGATCCTCGGCGTGGCGTGGATCATCTATCTCCTGCTGAGGCGAGCGGGCGACCGCGTTGGCCTGAGCGAGCAGGTCTGGCATCCGGCGCTGTTCGACCTCGCGCTCTATGTTATCATCGTCTCGTCGATCGTCCTTGTGGCGGCGCGTTGGGGAAGCTGATGTCCCGCGTCGAGTTGAAAGCCAACGACGTCCTGAAAGGCGACAGCGTCGCCGCGCCGGCGGCCTCGCGCCGGACTGCGCTGTCGTCGCTCCGCATCGTGCCGGTTCTCGTCACTGTGGTCGCCGTCTGCGTGGCGGCCGCGCTCGGCTGGCAGGCCTGGCAATATTACATGGGCGCGCCCTGGACGCGCGACGGGACGGTGCGGGCCTATGTGGTGAAAGTCGCCCCTCAGGTCGCCGGCGAGATTGTGAAACTGCCGATCGCCGATAACCAGTTCGTCCAGAGGGGCGATCTCCTGATGCTGATTGACCCGAGGAACTATGCGATCGCTGTCCGAACGGCGCAGGCGGCGGTCGAGCAGGCGCGAGCGGTCGCCGAAAACGCCAACGCCGAAATGATCCGCCGCGAGAAGCTCAACGACATCGCGGTCACCATGGAGGAGCGGCAGACCTATATCAGCCAGGCCGCCTCCGCCGAGGCGTCCTACCAGTCGCAGCTCGCCAATCTCGAGCAGGCGCGGGTCAATTTGAAGCGGACGCAAGTCCGCTCTCCGGTCAACGGCTATGTCACCAATCTTACCGCCCAGCTCGGGAACTACGCCGACGTCGGGGGGCTCCAGCTCTCGGTCGTCAATTCGGACTCCTACTGGGTCGACGCCTATTTCGAGGAGACCGCGCTCGGGCGGATCCAGGAAGGCGACGCCGCGACGATCAAGCTCATGGGATATACCCCGCTGCTGCGCGGCCGGGTTCAGGGGCTTGCGCGCGGCATCGATGTTCCCAACGCTGCGCCGGACGCCTCGGGGCTCGCGTCGGTCAATCCGATCTTCACTTTCGTCCGCCTCGCCCAGCGCGTGCCGGTGCGCATTCACATCGATGAGGTTCCCGAGGGGGTCAAGCTCGTCGCCGGCCTGACCGCTACGGTGCAGATCGAGCCCTACCAGGCGGCGCACTCCGCCCCGGGGGCGGCCCCTGCCCCCGGGAAGGTGAGCGAAGCTAAACCCGAGCCGAGCGCGTCGCTGGTCGCCGACGAGGCGACGCCGCAACCCGCTCCCGCGCAAGCCGCCGCCCACGCGCCTGTCCCGGCCGTCCCGCCGCAAGCCGCCAGCCGGCCGCCCACGCACCCCGCCGAGCCCGAGGCCGCAGCGCAGGCGCCGCCCAAGCCGCCGCAAGAGCAGAACGCGCCGCCGCCCGCGACGCCCAACGCGGGGGCTGGCCAACTCGACGTCTCCGCTCCGCCCTCCGCCGCGGCGTCGAACGCGGCGGCCACGGCTTCAGCCGATCTCAAGACGCTCGAAGAACAGATCGCCGCCAACCCGCCCTCGGGACCAGCCTCGCCGCCGACCGCGTCCAGCCTTCGGCGCGACGCGGACCTCATGCCGCCGAGCGAATATCTCGGCCAGACCTTTGACCTCGAGGGCGGCCAGAGCGTGACGCCCGAGCCGAGGCGAAGGTCGCCGGACTCGCTCCGCCGCCGCGCCCGCTCCCGGTGGCGGCATACCTCCGGACAACAATAGATTGAGCCGATTGCTTTTTACGCCCACGCACGCTCGCCCCCACCACCGTCCTTCGGACGGTCGCCCTCCCCCATTTCATGCGGGAGGATAGCTAACCGCGACCCTCGCCGCATTCCATCCTCCCCCGCATTGCGGGGGAGGGGGACCGCGCGTGAGCGCGGTGGTGGGGGCGCTGCTGATGACTGCCGACAACCGCAGCCCTGAACGTCCAAAGCGCGGCACGCTCTTTGCGTCGTGCGACAGACCCATGCGCCGTGGGAAACGGGGAGCGGGAGCCCATGAAGGACGCGATAACCACCGACGCCGCCGCGGCGTTGGTCCCCGACGGCGCGAGGCTGCTGATCGGCGGCTTCATGGGCACCGGTTCGCCGCATCGCCTGATCGACGCCCTCGTGCGTCGCGGCGCCAAGAACCTCACCGTGATCGCCAACGACACCGCCTGGCCCGGCAAGGGCATCGGCAAGCTCATCAGCGCCGGCGCGGTCGCCAGGGTCGTCGCCTCTCACATTGGCCTCAATCCGGAAACCCAGGCCAAGATGATCGCCGGCGAGATCGAGGTCGATCTCGTGCCTCAGGGCACGCTGATCGAACGCATCCGCGCCGGCGGCGTGGGCTTGGGGGGCGTGCTCACTGCGACCGGCATCGGCACCATGGTCGAGAAGGGCAAGCGGATCGTCGAGGTGGACGGCAAGCCGTTCCTGCTCGAGACGCCGATCCGCGGCGACTTCGCGCTCATCGGCGCGAAGCAGGCCGACTACTACGGCAACCTCGAATATTCGCTGACCGCGCACAACTTCAATCCGATCATCGCGCTTGCCGCCGACGTGGTCATCGCCGAGCCGCAGACGATCGTGCCGGTCGGGGTCATCCCGCCTGATGCAGTCAAGACGCCGGGCATTCTGGTGACCCATCTCGTGGAGAGGGCCTTCTGATGGACGCCAAGGAAATCATCGCCCGCCGCGTCGCCCGGGAGGTCAGGCCGAACACGCTGGTGAACCTCGGCATCGGGCTGCCGAGCCTCGTCGCCCATTACCTGCCGAAAGACGTGCGTGTATTCTTCCAGGCCGAGAACGGCGTCATCGGCCTTGGTCCCCGCCCGCCCGAGGGCATGGAGGACCCGGATCTCACCGACGCCGGCGGCGGCTTCGTCACCGCGATGCCGGGCGCGGCCTCGATCGACAGCGCGATGAGCTTCGGCCTCATCCGCGGCGGACACCTGGACATGACCGTCCTTGGCGGCCTCGAAGTCGACGAGCGCGGCTATCTCGCCAACTGGATGGTGCCGGGCAAGATGGTTCCGGGCATGGGCGGGGCAATGGACCTCGTCTCCGGCGCGAGGAAGGTCGTGATCGCCATGGTCCACACCGCCAAGGGCGGCCACAAGATCGTCCCGCGCTGCACCCTCCCCCTGACCGCGACCCGCCGCGTGAGCCTCATCGTCACCGAAATGGCGGTCATCGAGCCGACCGACGCCGGGCTTGTGCTGAAGGAGCGCGGGCCCGGCGTGTCGCTTCGCGAAATCGAGGACGCGACCGGCGCCCATCTCATCGTCGAGGGCGACCCGCCGGAGATGGCGCTGCACTGAAGGGCGCGCGCTCCCTTCTCCCGGCGGGAGAAGGTGGCGCGAAGCGCCGGATGAGGGGACCCGGCGCGGTCGCCGCGCGCCGCCCCGATGCATCGGCGCCGGGTCGAGCCCGGCCATGACGGCAGCTACTAACGCCCTTGTGCCCCCCGCCCTCATCCCCGACCCTTCTCCCGGAGGGAGAAGGGGGAAGGCGCGGGGCCCTACTCAAGCTCGATTGCGCCCGACATGCCCATGCTCACGGGCGGGGGCCACGCTGCGCCCATGTCCCAACGGACAGCGTCAGTCCGAGAATGACGGCGATTTGCACCCAGAGGAAAACGAAGTCGTCCGCCCTGACGCCGAGCGGCGGCGCGCCGGGGAACACACTGCGCAGCGCGGGCACTGAAAACACCATTGCCGCGAGCGCGCCGACGAAAGTGTCGTCGATTTTCCGTGCTCCGAGGAAGATCAAACTTCCGACCGTCAGCGCGCTGCACGCGATCAGCACCATCGCGGCGCAAAGCAAAAAGACGAAGAAGATTTGCGCCGGCGGGCGCTGCGCCGCGAGCTTCAGCGCCAATCCGGTCTCGTTGGCCGCGAGATCGTTTTTTGACATTGTGACCGTCCAGCCATCGATGTCTTCCCATGTCCTCAGCTGAACCGGCGTCGCGACCCCGCCGCTGGGATCCTTGCCCGCGAAGGCCCGGATCCACAATTGGCCGGTATAGCGATCAAGCGGGTAATTCCTGAGATCGCCCGTCACGGCGAGTTCCAGCGACTTCGATGGCGTCGGCTGCCCGGCTTGCAGTTTGATCTCCTGGACGTCGGCTCCGTCACTCACATCGACCATCAGATCGATCGGGCTTGTGCCGGGAAAATGCCGGCCGTCGGGCCCGGTGGACCTCGAGAAATCGACGCGCACCTCGATCGCCTCCCGGACCGGATCGACCCGGACCACCTCCAGATACATCTCGAGAGGCGCCTTCGCGCTCTCCTCTTCCTGGAACGTCTTTTCGAACGGGGGAGCCTGGCGATAGAAAATCGAGAACAGCAGGGCGTAACCCGAGCCGAGCAGGACGAGCATGAGGGCAAGCGCAACGGTTCGGCCTCGACGCGCGTCCTTCGAAGGCGGCCCCGGCTGGTCCAGTTCACTCATGTCCTGAACAATTACGACTCATTGGCTCCGCGACCCCCTTGGGCTTTTGGCGCCAATACCAGTCCCTGTACACGGTCACAAACGCAGCGCTTGGGCGCATTGCTCAACCCCCGAGCAAGGGACGCCGGCTCAAACTGAGGGAGAGCGCCCCATATCGAGCGTATCCTCCAGCTCCGCCGATTGGATCTGCGTGGCGCCAACGGAGTGATCCGGCGCCCGGGCCACACAAAGGCGACGCGTCACGGGAAGTTCGCCGCCCTGAACACTGCCGCCGGCGACCATTGCGTGTGGTAACGATGGGCGTCGCGTTTGGAGAGCTTCAGTTTCAAATGCGACTTTGCGTCGCCCCGCCCTCATTTCGGCTGGCGAGCTGACTGGGGAAGGGCTTAACGATGAGATATTGGTTAGTGACTTGCGCGGCCCTTGCCGCTTCCTCGGTTCCGCTGCTCTCGTGCGCCGCCGCCGCGGCGACGATCGACTATATTTTCACCGGCGCGGGTAGCTGGACCTTGAACGGGGTGAAAGGCAGCGGCGCTTTCACCATAACCTATGTTGCGGACACATCGACGATCACCAGCAGCGGGGGTGAGTTCATGAACTCGGGCGTGGGAACCTTCGTCTCCGGCCCGACCACGGCGATCCTGACCGGCGACGTCAATGAAGTCATCGACATTACGGCTACGCCGGGTTTCATAGGATTCACCCAGATTGCGTTCAGCCCCTTCAACGTCGGCCTCGAGACGCTGATCAACCCCGCATTCGAAACCTACAGCCTGTCGAGGGCGTTTCCCCTGACGAGCGGCCCCCTTAACCCACCGACAGCGGCCATCTTCCGGACGGACGCGGGCGAACTGGCGTTTACCGACGACTCGCTCACATCGCTGAGCTTTCAGGCGACCGGGGGCGTCCCCGAGCCGTCCACCTGGGCGCTGATGCTCGCGGGCTTCGCCGGTCTTGCCTTTGCCGGCTATCGCGGAACGAGTTGCGGCGTGGCCATCGCGGGCTGATCACAACGCGCTCGGGCGCGGCGGCAAGACTCGACGCCGCTACGGTGCGATACGGCGACGTGGGAACGGCAAACTGCCCTTCAGGCTCGCCAACGCGACAGCGCTGAGGAGCATCATGACCCACGTGGCCGGCTCTGGGACCGACGTCGCCGACACATCATCAACCCACGCTGCCCCATCGCCGGGGTCGATGACGAAGCTGATGGTTGTGCTGGGCGCGGAGGCGACCACCCTGAAATCTTCGAGCACGTAGTCGAAGGCTGAGGCATGATCAGGGATCACAAGATTGAATACCTCATCGGCGCCAAAGAACGCGGCTAAGTCAGCAGGGATATCGGTGCCGTTGAACGACAGCGAAAATGAGAAGTCATAGCTGCTTCCGGGAATTGTCGCGATGGTCTGGGAGAGCGTACGCGACCCGACGTCCTCCGGAAGAAAGAGGGCGGCCCAGTTCCCCGTGTCTGGATTAAAGTGATCGCATTCGGCAGTTCCGCTCCAGCCCGGCGGTGGAGCGCTGTCTTCGGTCGTGCAGCTTTCGAAGCCGCCATTGGCGACGAGATTTGCGAATGTTGGAGTGACCGAGGCCAGGAGCAACGCTGCCGCCAGGGTCGAAGCACGCGAGCAAACCATGAGTTTCCTCCTGCCTGAGATGTGAGTACTAGTGGGGGAATTCAAATGTGCTGAGAGTATGTGTAAAAGACGTGCCCTACCCCCATAAGATGCCGTAAAGCATATCCCGGGCATGCACCTCATGTATCCCCTCATTTTCAGGCGATGCCGAAGGCCGCAGAGAAGGTTCGATTTTGACTTAGAAGTTCCTGATAGCGTTCGATGAGCGGTCGCAGGCGTTGGTCTGGCATGTTGGGGATGAGGTCGTAGAGCAGGCATCCTTGCCGGAACAGGGAATGGACGCGGCGTTTGGCGGTGCTGGTCCGCAGTTGGCGATCCATGCCGAGGCTTTCGCCGGCGGCGCCCAAGATGGTCAGCAGCAGGATGGCGAAGGCGTTGAGGAGCAGGAGGCGGTCGCGGCGTTGCGGATCATTGATCCTCAGCACGCTCATGCCCATCCCGAAGCGCAGATCCTTGCTGTCGCGGAAGCTGGGCTCGATGGTCCACCTTTTGGAATAGAGCGTGATGATCTGGGGCGCGGAAAGGGCGCCGTCGCTGGCGGCCAGATGCCAAGCCTCCTTCATGCCCACAGCCTTCACGCAAACGACGGCGCCGACCTTCTGGCGAGTGGCGGTGACTTCGGCGTCGCGCAACATGCGCGCCCGCCCGCCTTTGCCGACCCAGTCGGCGGCCAACCGCGTTTCGCCGTCGGCGGCGCTGACATGGATGTCGCCGCGAAACCGGATGACGTATCGGAATCTCAGGCTCTCCAGGAATTCGAACAGCTTGACGGCGCCGAAGCCGCGGTCGGCTAGGATCGTCACTGCGACGCCATCAGGCAGGAGCGCCTTCAGCCGGGACAGGCACAGGTCCTCGAAATCGTTGCGCTGGTTTTTCAGTTCGTCCTTGTCGACGGTGAGCCAGAGGAGGGGCATGGCCCTTCCGTGGCGGGTGACGAGGTGCAGCGCGAGCGTGGACTGGTTGTCGGCGTCGAAGTCGGTCCAATCCATCGCCACGACGATCTCGCGCCGCTCGCCCACCAACTCGCGAACCCACGAGGCGAACAAGTCCCAGGGGACCACGCCCGCGTTGCTCAGCAAGCGGTCGACCTGTTTGATCGCGGACTTGGCGAACAATCCGCGTGCCTGCGCGAGCGCCTGCCCGATCAAGGACACCGCGAGCGCCGCCCCGGTCATCACCCCGAGCGCTCCGTTGGCCAAAGACAGCACGCGCTTGGCGTGCAAGTCGTCGATGAACACCCGTTTCAAGAATTGATGAACGAAATCAAATCGCTCCTTAGGCGCTCGCATCGATCCCCCGGCCCACTGATTCTCCATTCGGGCACCGCGAGGACTCCCAAACTCAGGCTTTTTCGAGTCCCACAAAAATGAGGGGATTCATGAGGGCATGCACAACGGTTGGGTAAAATAATCCGCGCGGGCTTCAATTATTTCGGTGTTCTGTCGGTCGCGTTTGGGAATCTCAATCTCCCAAATACAGGACGCCCGCGATCGACCCATTGCTCAAGGTGCTCGAAAGAATCGACCGCTATCGCAAGGCCGGAATGCGGCAAGCCCTCTATGACGCCGCGGCGCGCAAGCGGCTGTTCGATAAACTCAATGGCGGCGCTGCCGGCTTTGCCGCCGACGAGGCTCGCGCGGCGGCTGAGCCAACGAACCCGCCGAGCGAAGGAGCCCGCCCTGAAAGAGACCCGGGCATGCCCGGATGCGTACCTAACAAAGAAGCTCCGGTTCGCCCAGGAACGTATTGAAAATACATGGAAACATTCAGTGAGAGTTCCGTCGGTGGGTCTTTGGAATCCTTCCTGGCGGCTTTGATTTCCTTCCGTCCCGGCTTTGATTTCTTTCCGTCCCGGCTTTGCTTTCATTCCGCCCAGTCTTTGAAGTCCTTCCGCGCGCCGGGACTCCAGGCCAGGCGAGAAAATACTCAGACGCCAGCGATTCCGCTTGCCGAACAAGCCGTGAACAATTAGGCATTGTTCGTGATTTGTTTACTGCCGGCCGCGATTCTCCGCCCAACCGGGCCTGACAAGGCGAATCGCTGCCGGCCGCGTGGAGGATGATTTGATGCTGACCAAGAAACAGAGCGAGCTCCTGCGTTTCATCCATGAGCGCCTCCAGGAGGCGGGAGTGCCCCCGTCCTTCGACGAAATGAAGGACGCGCTCGATCTGCGTTCGAAGTCCGGCATCCATCGCCTCATCATGGCGCTCGAGGAGCGAGGCTTCATCCGCCGCCTCGCCAATCGCGCCCGGGCGATCGAAGTCCTCCGGCTGCCGGAGTCGGCGACGGTCTCGCCCCCGCGGGCGCAGGGGTTTTCGCCGAGCGTGATCCCCGGCAATCTCGGCCGGATCCGGCCGCAGGCGGCCTCGCGCAACCCCGACGAGCAACGCGCGGTCATGGTGCCGCTCATGGGCCGCATCGCCGCCGGCACCCCGATCTCGGCGATCCAGACGCGGCTCGAGACCTTCGCCATGCCGCCGGAATTTCTCAGCGCCGGCGAGCACTTCGCCCTCGAGGTGCGCGGCGACTCGATGGTCGAGGCCGGAATATTGGAGAACGACACGGTCATCATCCGCAAGCAGGACACGGCCGAGACCGGCGACATTGTCGTCGCGCTGATCGATGACGAGGAGGCGACGCTCAAGCGGTTGCGCAAGCGCGGCGCCTCGATTGCGCTTGAGGCCGCCAATCCGGCTTACGAAACCCGGATATTCGGCCCCGACAGGGTCCGGGTCCAGGGAAAGATGGTCAGTCTCCTGCGCCGCTACTGACGCGGCGCCGCCGGCGGCCATGGAAGGAGGCCGGCAGAACGCGTCATGCGGGGGTTGCTGCAGGAACACGTTCGGCCGGCCAGCCCAGCAGGTCCCGGGAGATGCGGCGGGACCCGGCGCCTGCGGGGCGTCTCTATGGGGGCTGTCTTGATGGACAGAAAAGACGATACCTGCCGATGGCGTAAGCGCAACAATAAACCGAGCTTTGGATTCAATTTCGTCGTATTTAGCTCAACGAACTCAGTTAATCCTTACGTTACGTCAACCAATGATCTGGAGCGTTGTTCGATCTATACATGATAACAACTTCGAGGTATGGACCATACATCTTAACCGAAGCGGCCGACGGCGATTGTGTGGCGATTGAGGCCTGTTGACGCCCTCCCGACGCCCCTTGCCCGGCTCTCGCCGGTGCGTCAGCATGGGGCGCGGAGGTGATTCGTGGCCGGAGCGGACGCGTTTCAAGTCGACTTTGACCCTGGCCAGGCCGCGGGCGAACCTGCTTTCACCGTCGATCTCGACGGTTTCGAAGGCCCGCTCGACCTGCTCTTGGAGCTCGCCCGGCGCCAGCGGGTCGACCTGGCTCGGATCTCGATCCTCGCGCTTGCCGAGCAATACCTCGAGTTCGTCGAGGCGGCGCGCAAACATCGGCTCGATCTCGCCGCCGACTATCTTGTGATGGCCGCATGGCTTGCCTTTCTGAAGTCTCGTCTGCTTCTTCCCGCCCCCCCGCAGCCGACCGACCAGGACGCCTCGGCGCTGGCCGAGGCCCTGGCGCGGCGCCTGCGCGCACTCGCCGCGATTCGCAAGGCGGGCGAATTCCTGCTCAACCGGCCTCGCCTGGGCCGCGACTTCTTCGCCCGCGGAGAGCCTGAGCCGATCGAAACCTCCCGCCGCACGACCTACGAGGCGAGCCTCTACGACCTGTTGGCGGCCTACGCCCGGCAGGCTCAGCGACACGCGCTCGCGCGCGTACGCTTCAAGACGCGCGAAGTCTGGTCGCTCGCCGAGGCGCGGCAGGCGTTGACCCGGCTGCTCGGCGCACAATCCGACTGGACCGCTTTCGACGATTTCCTGCTTCGGGCCTGCGCCGATTCCGCGATGCGCCGAAGCGCGCGCGCCTCGACCTTTTCGGCCTCGCTCGAGCTGGCGCGAGAGGGCAAACTCGACATCCGCCAGGAGCGGGCGTTCGCGCCGCTCTGGCTGCGCTCGAAAGATCCCGAGCCTGCCGTGGAGCGCGCCGCTTGACCGTTCCTCATGCCAGCCTCTATCGAGGCGGCGCCGTCGCCCCCCGCCGCGAGCGAGGGCGATCCCCCGGGCTATCATGGCGCCCTCAGCCGGGCGTCCGTGGCCCGGATCGGTCGCCCCAAATCAAGAGAGGCGCTCTTCATGAGCCGCACGGCCGCCACGGATAATATCGCCCAACTGTTTGGTCCGGTTGGCGCCTCCGGCGTATCGCCCGAGGACGTGCGGATCGCTGAAGCGATGGTGTTCGCTTCGGCCGAACCGCTCGAGGAATCGACGATCGCCGCCCAGCTTTCCGAAGGCGCGGACGTGGCGGCGGTGATGGATGAGCTGCGCCGGCTCTATGACGGACGGGGCGTCAATCTCGTGCGGGTGGCGCGGAGATGGATGTTCCGCACCGCGGGCGATCTTGCCTGGCTCCTGGCTCGCGACCGCGAGGAAAAGCGCAAGCTCTCGCGCGCCGCGCTCGAGACGCTCGCTATCGTCGCCTATCATCAGCCGGTCACCCGCGCCGATATTGAAGAAATCCGCGGCGTCGCAGTGTCGAAGGGCGCGCTCGACGTTCTGATGGAGGCTGGCTGGGTGCGCATGCGAGGGCGGCGAAAGGCGCCGGGCCGGCCGATCACTTATGGCACGACGACAGAGTTTCTGGTCCAATTCGGCCTTGATGCGATCGCGGATCTGCCCGGGCTCGACGAGCTTAAAGGCGCAGGGTTGTTCGACGGAAAATTGCCGGGAGGTTATGACCTTCCCCATCCGGACGACGCGCCGGCGCTGAGGGCGGACGAGGACGCGCTCGAGGACCCGTCCGCGCTTGAACGGACCTGGGCGCCGGTTGCCGCCGAAGAGGGTCGTTGAGCGTGAATTTGGCGGCCAATATCGGCTGACGCGCAGAGATTGGCGGCGTCACGAAAGCGCCGAAAATGCGGCGGAATCTGCCGGTTGCGGTCAGCCTGTGGAGTGACCATGGTTCCCCGATTCGCCGTCAGCTTAGCCGCCATTCTGTGCACCTGCGTCGGCGCGCTTGCCGATACTCCGGTTCTGCCGCTCGCCTCGCATCGTGCGGCCTATGACATCTCGCTGGTCGACCCCTCGGCTCCTCCGCCGACCTCCGCACAGACCCCGATATCGGCGACAGGTCTGATCGCTTACGAATTTCGCGGCTCCGCCTGCGAAGGCTATACCTCCAATTTCCGCCAGATGACCGAGATGGAACGCAGCGAGGGCGACCCGCTCTCGATGCAGGTGAACGCCATGTCGTTTGAAGAGGCCGGCGGAAAGTCGATGCGTTTCCAGATCGATTCCCAGGGATTGCAGGAGACTCAGCCCGTCGCCGGCACCGCCACCCGCGGCGCGGACGACAGCCTGCGCGTCCAATTGACCAAACCGCAAGCCAAATCACTCGATTTCGGCCGTGACGTTCTCTTTCCCACCCAGCACATCGAACGTCTGATCGAGGCCGCCAAGCATGGCGGCGGCGCCATTCAGGCGCGGGTCTACGACGGCTCGGATACCGGCGCGAAGATCTTCGCCACCTTGTCGGTAATCGGGAAGGAAGAGACAAAGCCCGGAGAAGACGCCCAGACTGCGACCGCGCTCGACGGTATCCGCCGTTGGCCGGTGGTGATCTCCTATTTCGACGAAGCGGCGACCGATTCCGCGCCCGAATACACGCTGTCCTTCGACCTCTACGAGAATGGCGTCTCAGGCAGTCTCAAGCTCGATTACGGTTCCTTCGCTCTCCATGCGCGCTTGCGCAAACTCGAGATTCTCCCGACTTCAGGCTGCGCCAAATAGCGTCGAAGTTTACTTTGTTCTTGGCCCCGGTCGAAAGGCGAGCCCTCGTTGCACGGCGGCGGGGCCAAATCTGTTGCGAAGGCTCGCGATCGCCGCCTCGCGAAATCTCTCGCGGGCGCCTCCGACCAGATCGTCTTCGTCCGCGCGCACCGCCGGCGCAAGTTCGGTAGCGGCGATTCCCAAGAGGCGATAGGCCGTCCGACCCGGTTGAGCGTCGAGCAGCGGGCGCGCCGCCTCGAACAGTCGCGGCGCAAGCTGCGTCGCCTTGATGCCGCCGCGGCTGCGGGTGCGCAGACTGAAATCGGGCAAGCGCAATTTCAACGTCACGCCGGAGGCCGAGAGGCCCTCCTTGCGCAGGCGCGCGGCGACGCGATCGCAATGAACAAGCAGGATGCGCGTGAGTTCGGCTTTGTCGCTGATGTCACGATCGAAAGTCGTCTCGCTCGAAATGCTTTTTGTCTCGCGCTCCGCAACGACTGGGCGATCGTCGCGGCCCTGCGCCAGGCGCCATAGCCGGCCACCGTCGCCGCCGAGGCGCGAGACGGCCGTCCGTTCGTCGATCCGCTGCAGATCGCCGATTACCTCAAGGCCCGAACGCGCCAGTCGCTCCCGCCCAATCTTGCCCACTCCCCAAAGGCGGCCAACGCTTTGCGTGGCGAGCCATGCCTTGGCCTCTTCCCGCGTGATCACGGCGAAACCGCGCGGCTTGTCGAGATCCGAAGCGAGTTTCGCCAGAAACTTGCAATAGCTGAGGCCGACCGAAACCGTCACGCCGACCTCGACTTCGACCCGGCGGGCAAACCGCACGAGCGTTTCGGGCGCGCCTGCGCGGTTGGATCCGTCGCAGCCGGTCAGATCCAGAAACGCTTCATCGATCGACACCGGCTCGACCAGTGGCGTCAGTTCGAGCATTCGGGCGCGAACTTCGCGGCCGACGCGTGCATATTTGGCCATGTCGGGCGGCAATACGACAGCATCGGGGCATAGCGCCCGGGCGCGCGACATCGGCATCGCCGACCGGACCCCGAACGTGCGCGCCACATAGCAGCAGGTGGCGACAACCGCGCGCGGCCCCGAACCGCCGACGATCACCGGTTTGTCCCTGAGGCTGGCGTCGTCGCGCTTTTCGACCGCGGCGTAGAACGCGTCGCAGTCGACATGCGCAATCGCCAGCCCATCGGCGGCTTGGAGATTGATGGTCCGTGGCGATCCGCAATGGCCACAGCGCGCCCATTCGATCGGGCAGCGTCTCATGCAGTCGCGGCACAGCCGGGGCATCCGCGCATCCGTCAGGGGTCGCCAGATTGAACCGGTCCGCGCAGAGCCTGGTGCGCCAGCGCGACTGTCTCAGGCTCAAGGTCCGAATCACCGGCGAATCGGAGGAGAAGCTGTTCGTCGGCGAGCATATACTCGAGCACCGAATCGAGAAACGCCGGGTCTTTCGCCGCCTGCCTCAGATTATGGGGACCAAGCCCGGTCAGACCGACGAATCGGTCAAGCCGCTCCGGGTCGGCTGCGAGAAAGGCCAACGCCGAGGCGGCTAAGGATCGGCCGAATTCGGGGCTCACCGATTGCCGCGCTCTCGAGGAATGGCGCATAGTCCGATTCTCCTTTCGTAAATGTCTCGACGTTAGCATCCGCGGCCTGACCGGCCGACTTTGCGCCGAATGGAACCCGAATGCCCAAGACCGTGCTCATCGTTGAGGACAATGAGCTCAACATGAAGCTGTTCAACGACCTCGTCGAGACCCGCGGGCACCGAATCGTGCAGACGCGGAGCGGCATCGAAGCGGTCGAGCTGGCGCGCAAGCACCGGCCCGATCTCATCCTCATGGACATCCAACTGCCGGAAGTCTCGGGGCTCGAGGTCACTCAATGGCTAAAGGATGATGAAGACCTGCGAACGATACCCGTGGTCGCAGTGACGGCTTTCGCCATGAAGGGCGACGAGGAAAAAATTCGTCAGGGCGGCTGCGAAGCCTACCTGTCGAAGCCGATCTCGGTCGCCAAGTTCTTCGACACCATCGACCAATTCCTTGGGCCGGGCGCGAAGCAATGACCGCTCGCGTCCTGGTGGTCGATGATCTGCCGCCCAACCTTAAGCTACTCGAAACGCGGCTCAGCATCGAATATTTTGAGGTGTTGACGGCGACGAACGGACCCGACGCAATTGCGATCTGCGAAACGGGCGGCTGCGATCTCGTCCTTCTCGACGTGATGATGCCCGGCATGGATGGCTTCGAGGTCTGCCGGCGCTTGAGAGCCGCGCCTCAGACTGCCCATCTGCCGATCATCCTCGTCACTGCGTTGGACCGGCCTGCCGACCGCGTGCGCGGTCTCGAAGCCGGCGCAGACGACTTCCTGACCAAGCCGGTGGATGAAATCGCCTTGATCGCCCGCGTCCGGTCATTGGCCCGTCTGAAGTTCTCCATCGACGAATTGCGCAGCCGGGCCGCGCATAGTGCGGCGACGGGAGCGGTCGAATCGGTCGAGACCTTAAAACCGGACGCCCCGGTGCGAGGACGCATCCTGCTTGTCGATGATCTGCGAAGCTCTTTTGAGCGCATGTTAGAGGCGCTGGCGCCGCATCATGACGTCATAAGGATCGACGAACCTGGCGAAGCGCTCGCGAAGGCTTCAAATGAAAACGTCGACCTCATGATCGTCAGTCTCGGCCTTGGGGCATTCGACGGATTGAGGCTTTGCTGTCAAGCGCGCTCGAACGAGTCCACGCGAAATCTCCCGATTCTTCTTATCGCCGATCGGGAAGATGGGCAGAAGGTTCTTCGCGGCCTGGAACTCGGAGTCAACGACTACCTGTCTCGCCCGGTCGACCGAAACGAACTGCTGGCTCGCGCTCGCACAAACGTCCGGCAGAAGCGCTATATGGATCGACTGCGCCAGACCGTGCGACGGTCGGTGGAGATGGCGCTCTACGACCCGCTGACCGGTCTCAACAATCGGCGCTTCATGGAGCGCCGCCTGCCGGCGATGATCGACACCGCACGCGAGCGCGCCTCGCCGCTAACGATGATGATTCTCGACATCGACCATTTCAAGCGCATCAACGACACCTACGGGCACGATGCGGGCGATCACGTGCTCAAGGGCTTCGCCGCCGAGCTGCAAGAAATCGTCCGCGGCGGCGACCTTGTCTGTCGTTTGGGCGGGGAAGAGTTTGTCGTCGCCATGCCGGGCGTCGATGCGAACCATGCGGCGCGGATGGCGGAGCGCGCGCGCCGAACCATTGAAAACAAGGAATTCCCGATTGGAGACGCCCTCGGCTCGGTTTCGATAACTGTCTCGATCGGCCTCGCCGATTTTCGCGGCCAAAAGGATTCCGCGGATCTCTATCGCCGCGCCGACCGCGCGCTCTACGTCTCTAAGTCCGCCGGCCGCAATCGCGTCACTCTGGACGCGGCGTGAACCGCCGGAGGATCGACCCGCGAGCCGCGACTCGGGGGTCGCGCCGAGCCGCCGCGGCCATGCAATCTCGACATGGGCGCCCGTGCCGGAGCGCGGATCGGGGCCAGATTGTGTTATGGCGAAAATGCTCCCTGTTCCGCAATTTATTCTCCCTGTTCCGGCCAATAATCCTCCCTGTTCCGGTTCGAAAACAGCCCTGTTCAGCAATATGAATTGTGGCGGCGGCCTCGGCGAAAATCCATGCAGGAAGCGCATGGCGGCGCCTTTTCGACATAGTCGCGCCGCGACTTGCCGCTCCGGCGGACCTGGCCGATCAGGCGACGACCAGTTCGGCCGAGAGGGCCGCGAGGCGCCGCTCGCCCTGCTCGACGTCGAATGGCTGCGGCGCCGATATGCTGGCCAGAGCCGTTTTGGCGCGGCGAAGCGAAGAGCCTGAAAGCTCAGGCGCGGCGGAGGCCACGGCGCGGGCCTGCTCGAGTTCGCCATTGCAGTGAAGGACGATATCAAGCCCCGCGTCGATGATCGCCGCGGCGCGCTCTTCGTATGGGCCCTTAAGCGCCTTCATCGACACATCGTCGCTCACGATGAGTCCGTCAAACCCGATCTCGCCGCGCATGACTTCGGTGACCACGATCGAAGACGCCGTCGCCGGGCGACGCCCGTCAATCGCTGTATAGAGGACATGCGCGCTCATCGCCATCGGCAGGTCGTTGAGCGCCGCAAAGGGGGCAAAATCGCGTTTGAGATCGTCGCGCGCGGCGCCGACAACGGGCAGTTCGAGATGGCTATCGACGCGCGCCCGTCCGTGACCCGGCATATGCTTGACAATAGGGGCGACGCCGCCGGCAAGAAGCCCTTCGGCGACCGCTCGGCCCATTGCGGCGACGCGCTCCGGCCGGGAAGAGAACGCCCGGCTGCCGATGGCGGCGTGCGTTCCAGATTCGGCGACATCGAGCACAGGGGCGCAATCGACGGTGATCCCGACTTCCGCTAGATCGAAAGCGATAAGGCGTGCGACAAGACGCGCTGCGGCCTCGGCTCGAGAGGGCTCCAACCCAGCCTCGATCGCAGCCGCCGCAGGGTACGCGCGCCAATGGGGCGGCGCCATGCGCTGAACCCGACCGCCCTCCTGATCGATCAAGACGGGCGCATCAGCCCGCCCGACACATTCCCGGAACGAGCGCGTCAAGGCGCGCAGCTGATCGCGATCGGCAACATTGCGCTTGAAAAGGATCAGGCCCCAAGGGTCTTCGCGACGAAGAAACGCCCGTTCCTCCGCATCGAGAACGGGGCCTGCGCAGCCGCAGATGAACGCCTTGGGCATTTGGGGCTCCGCGCAATAGCCGGCAAAACGCAGCGGGTCACATCGCTCATTTGGCGATGAAGCACTCCCCGCCCTCGCCTTTCAGGCGAGCGCAGAGCGCGGCGGCATCCGCCTTGGTGAGACCGACCACACGCAATCGATAGATCGTCTCGCCGTTCACCACGGCCTTGTGCACGCCGATGGGCGAGCCACTAAGATCAGCGCCGTACTTGCCGGTAAGGCGCGCGGCTTCACTTTTGGCTTCTGCTTCCGATCTGGGCGCGGCGAGTTGAACCGCCCAACCGCCAGAGGCGGTCGCGGGGGTCGCATCGACCGGAGGGGTATCCGGAGTGGCCGCTGTTGCGGTCGCCTCCGCTACGTTTTTCTCGGGCTTAGGCTTCTTTGCTGCCTTCTCCGCCGGTTTGACGAGCGAGCCGGCTTGGACTGGCTCGCCCGGCGTCTGCGCGATCGCTTCCGGCGCCGTCGTGTCGGTTTTCGCCACCACGACGCGGGCGGAAGACTTCGGAGAAAGCTTCGTGGGCAACTCAAGCTTGGGAGTCGACGGCTCCGCAACCGCGGCGGCATCGGCCATAGTCTTCGGCGCCGACGCCGCGAAGGGTTTTGTCAGGGACTCAGTGGGCGCGGCTTCAGTCGTCGTCGACGACGCAGGCGCGGGCGACGGCTTTGTCGGGGCCTCGGCGGGCGCGGCATCTCCACCGGTCTGCGTCGGCGGACTTGATGCTGCGATAGGCGTTCCGTCCGGCCGCAAGGAAACGGTCCGCACCGGCTTGGGATCGGGGAATTCCGACGACATCGCCGGAGCTGGTGAAGCGGGCGGCGGCACGAGCGGCGTATTGATGGTCGCCGCGACCGGCGTCGCAGTCGATGCGCTCGCTTCAGTCTTGGGCTGGTCCGCGGCTGGCGAGGTATTCGGGAGCGGGAAGAGCGGCTTGTCGGACGGCGCCTGAGCGGCCAAATCAACAGGCTGCTCCTCGGAATTGACGACTTTGACTGGTCCCGGCTTCGCGTTGTCCTTGAGGATGGAGGTGGAGGTGTCGTTGGGCGCGGTAACCGTCTCGTCGCTCGGCGGCTGCACCTTGGTCGGTCCCTGGGCCGCGGCAATGAACGGAGGATCCTTGGGCAGGCCGGGGACTCGGCCCTTGAGAGCGAACACCGCGCCGATCATCGCCAGGCCCGCGAGCGCGAGCGCAGAAACCATGAGTTTCCATCGCCCCCCTCCCCGATTGGCGGAATGGCCGGCCTCCTGGGGGTCGTAGGAACGAGTGGCGTCGAATTCGTAATCCTGGCGAGCCGCGCGATCTGCCTCCGACGCCCCAGGAATAATGTCTTCCGTCTCGTCAGTTTCTGGCCTCAGCGCTCCGGTCTCGATCGAACGGAGCGATTCCGCACTTCTCTTGTCCACTTCCAAGCCCGGCCGCGCACGAGACTCATTTGAAGATCCGACGTAGGAGGACTCGACAAGACGGGCCAGTTCCACGAGCGGATCTTCCGCATTGGCTTGCTGGGCGCCTACAGCGCGCAAGCGCCGCTCAAATTCGTCGAGGTTGATGTCGTCGGCTCCACGTGACCCGGGAACGCTCATTATCGCCCTCTTCCATCGCGGATCGTGCCTGCGCGCCCACGGCCCCAGGCGGCTATGATGACAGTCCGCTAACGCATCTCCTCTGGGGCGCTAACCCCCAAAATTGACAGGGCGGAGGCCAAAACAAGGCCGACGCCCGCCACCAATGACAGCCTCGAATACGATAATTTTCGATCATTTTCATTAACGAAGCGCAAATCGCGCGCATCCTTTGCCCCTATTCCAGTGGGCGTGGAACCGCGTCGCGAGCTCGTGAGCGAAGAACGCCACCCGGTGCGGTTCGTGCGCCTCTGCGGCCTGCAGCGATGAGGCGAGGGTACTGGGCCGCCGTTCGCATCAGCTCCCGTTCGCCCTCGTCGGTCAGGAGCGAGAGGTCGGCCCGAGCCAGCGCGAGAGGATCGAGGTCAAAGTCGCCAAAGACCGCCTTGCCCTGCCTCAGAACGCTGCGGGCGCGGGCGTGAGCGTATTGCACATAGAAGACCGGATTGTCCTGGCTCCGCTCAATCACTTTCGCGAGGTCGAAATCGAGGGGCGCGTCGTTCTTGCGCATCAGCATCATGAACCGGACAGCGTCCGCGCCAACCTCGTCCACCACCTCACGAAGCGTCACGAAGTCGCCGGAGCGTTTCGACATTTTGACTGGCTCGCCCGCCCGCATGAGGCGCACGAGCTGGCAAAGGCGCACCTCGAGCTTCGCCTCTCCGCCCGACAGCGCAGCGACCGCGGCCTGCATGCGTTTGACGTAGCCGCCATGGTCGGCGCCCCAAACGTCGACCAGCGTTCGATAACCGCGATCGATCTTGGTCTTGTGATAGGCGATGTCGCCGGCGAAATAGGTATAGGCGCCGTCGGACTTGATCAGCGGCCGGTCGACGTCGTCGCCGAAGCCGGTCGAGCGAAACAGCGTCTGCTCGCGGTCCTCCCAATCGTCGGCCGCGCCGCCCTTGGGCGGCGGCAAGCGTCCCTGATAGATCAGGCCGCGCGCCCGCAGCCAATCGATCGCCTCGCGCACCCGATCCTCGCCGCCGTCGGCGCCGGTGAGGGCGCGCTCCGAAGCGAACACTTCGTGGGTGATGTTGAGAGCGGCGAGATCGGCGCGGATCATCGCCATCATCGCGTCTATCGCGCGCGGGCGAACCTTGGGCAGCCATTCCGCCTCAGGCTCGCCCTTGAGCGCCGGGCCGAACTCGCGCGCCAGCGCCTCGCCGACCGGTTTGAGATAGTCGCCTGGATAGAGGCCCTCGGGGATCGGGCCGATGTCCTCGCCCAGAGCCTCGCGGTAGCGCAGGTAGGCCGAGCGCGCCAGGACGTCGACCTGGCCGCCGGCGTCGTTGACGTAATATTCGCGCGTGGCCTCGCGGCCGGAAAAGATCAGAAGGTTGGCGAGGGCGTCGCCGAACACCGCGCCGCGCGCATGGCCGACGTGCATCGGCCCGGTTGGGTTGGCGCTCACATATTCGACGTTGATCGGCCCCGCCGCGCTTGGCGTCCCAGCCCCAAAGCGCTCGCCCTCGGTAAGGATCGCCCTCAGAATCTCGATGGTAGACCGGCGGCTGAAGCACGATGTTGATGAACCCCGGCCCGGCGGCTTCGGCGCTCAAGACGTCCGGTTCGCGCGTGAGATCCTGGGCGAGGCTTGCGGCCAGGGCGCGCGGGTTCGAGCCGGCCTCTTTGGCTTCGCGCGCATAGACCATCGCCGCGTTGGTCGAGAGATCCCCGTGCGCCGCCTCCCGCGGCGGCTCGACGACGAAGCGGCTGAGATCGAGGCCGCGGGGCAGTTCTCCGCCCGCGATCCGTTTCTCGAGCAGCCGGACGATGCGCGACTGGAAGTCGGCGAAAATGTTCATATTTCCCCACGCCGTCGGCGCCTCGGCGCGTCCGGAGCGCGCGCCTCTATCGCAAGTCGGAAGCGCCGTCAAAAAGCCGGCCATGCTCGGCGATCGCGAACCGGTCGGTCATGCCGGCGATGTAGTCGGCGACCGCCCGCGCGCGCTCGGCCTGCCCGGCCTTAGCGGCCCAGTCGGGCGGCATCGCGGAGGGGTCGGTCATATAGGCCTTGAACAGCCGCCGCACGATCGCGTCCGCCCGGTCGCGGACCTTGCGCACCTCCGGATGGCGGTACATCCGGGCGAACAGGAACGTCTTGATGTCGCGGTCGGCCGCTTCGAGCGCCGCCGAATGGCCGACCAGGGTCCGGCCGGCGGCGGCGACCGCTTCGGGGCTGTCGACCTTCGCCGCGGCGATCCGCCGGCCGCTCTCGCCGATCGCGTCCTCGATGAACCGGGTGATGACGCGCCGGGTGAGTTCGTGGATGACGCGCGGCTCTTCGAGCGCCCGGATGAAGCTCGTCGATCTCCTGCATCAGTCCGGCTACGAACGGAACTTCGGCGCGGAGCTCGGCGATCGCAAACAGGCCGGCGCGCAAGCCGTCGTCGATGTCGTGGGCGTCGTAGGCGATGTCGTCGGCGATCGCCGCCGCCTGAGCCTCGAGGCTGGCGTAGCGGCCGAGATCGAGCGACTGACGCTTATCGTAGCGAAGGATCGAGATCGGAACGCCGCGCACCCGGTAGCGCTCGGCGGGCGAATCGGAGGGGTCAAGCAGCGGGCCGTTGTGCTTCACCAGCCCCGCGAGAGTCGGCTGGGTGAGATTGAGCCCGTCGAAGGCGGCGTAGCGGCGCTCGAGTTCGGTGACGATGCGCAGCGCGTGGCTGTTGTGGTCGAAGCCGCCTTGCTCGGCCATGCAGGCGTCGAGCGCGTCCTCGCCGGTATGCCCGAATGGCGTGTGGCCGAGATCGTGGCCGAGCGCGACCGCTTCGGCGAGGTCGTCGTCGAGCCTCAGGTGCGCGGCCGAGCGCGCGCGCGATCTGCGCCACTTCGATGGTGTGGGTGAGGCGGGTGCGGAAATGATCGCCCTCGTGATCGACGAAGACCTGGGTCTTGTGGGCGAGGCGGCGGAATGCGGTCGAGTGGACGATGCGGTCGCGGTCGCGCTGGAACTCGGTGCGGGTCGCCGACGGCGGCTCGGCGACCAGGCGCCCCGGCATGAGGGCCGCGTCCGCCGCATAGGGAGCGCGCGCTGCGGCGACGACCTGACTTCCAATCGGGTCCCTTGACATTGCGCTCTTCACCAGGCGTCCATATCTTGAGGCGAGCAGAGTCTTGGCCGCGCCCGTGCGGCGGCGCAAGCGGTTAAAGGCCATGGTCATGAACGAAGCCGTCTCTCCCGCCCTCGAGGGCGTCTCGATCAGCGCCAGCGCGGCTCGGCGGCTGAACGCCATCCTCAAGGGCGAGGCGGGGGCGGCGTTGCGCATCTCGGTCAAGGGCGGCGGCTGCTCGGGTTTCCAGTATTCCTTCGACGTCGACCGGAGCCGCGCGGACGACGATGTCGCCGTCACCCGCGACGGCGCGACTGTGCTCGTCGATCCGGTGTCGCTCGAGCTCTTGAAGGGCGCCGAGCTCGACTTCGTCGATGACCTGATGGGGCAGTCGTTCCGGGTCAAGAACCCCAACGCGGTCGCCTCCTGCGGCTGCGGGGTCAGCTTCTCGGTCTGAGACAACAAACTCAAAATTCGGCGCAGCAAAATCCAAATGGGCCGCAACAAAAAGCCAAGCCACCGCAACAAAATCAAAATTCCTCGCAACGATTTCCAAACACCTGGCGCAAAGAATGGGCTCGGCATTTCTCTCGATATGTCAATCTATTACCACGCATTATTGATCTGTTAAGGCAGGGCTTTTCCTCGCATTCAATCGCGACTTGCAGCCTGGCGGACGGCGGAACGGCGCTCTGGGTTTGTTCAAACCGTAGTATGGCGCCTTCTTCTGATAATGGCAAGAAAATATCTACTCTTCCGCTGAGACGAAAGAGGCCGGCATCCGGATCGAGGAACGGCGCGAGGGAGGTTCAGACCAGCTTCACCGTCGGCGGGAGCTGCTTGAGGTCTTCCCAGAACGCGTCTTTCTGGTAGCGCGCAAGGAGGTCCGGGGCAGGATCGGCTTGCGCTCGCGCGCCTCGACCGCACGGCCGATGTCGTGCAGGCCCGGCGTGCCCAGCCGCTGGTCGAACTCGACCATGTCGTAGTTGGGCTCGATGTGCTTCGGGTCGTGCGGATGAAGCTCCTCGCCGATGAAGCCATAGATCGCGGCCAGGGTCCCGAGTGGGTTGGCGGTGAGGCTCTCGTAGCGCACGAGCAGCAGCCGGTCCGACTGCTCGCCGTAGATCGCCTCTCGCAGGGCGTTGAAGGCGAAGCCGAACATCCCGGACGGGGACGCCAGCCCTTCGACGCGCGAGTACACCGTGCCGCCCGAATCGTAGCTTGCCGGAAATTCCATCATCCCCGCTGGCGCGACCGTTGTAGGCAGCGCCGCCGCCGCCGTTGCCCCCCGAAGCGAAGGTTCCGCCGCCGCCGCCCTGCCCATAGACGCTGGCTCCCCCGCCGGTCCCGCCTCCAGCCCCACTCCCGCTCCCCGCGAGCCCTGCGCCGCCGGCCTGGTTGAGGCCGGCGGCGCCGCCGCCGCCCGCATCGCCGAACCCCACGATGAAACTGCCGCCCCCGCCGCCGGCGCCGCCTTCGGCGGGGTGGCCCGATCCGCCGACGTCCTGCCCATGTCCCCCCCCCCGCCTGCAGCATGACGTCGCCGAAAACCTCGGCGCCCAGACCTCCCGGCAGACCCCCTGGAGGATTGGCGGCAAAATTGCTCCCCCCGCTGGCGCCGACGAGATCGATCGCATATTCGCCGGTGGTCGGGACTGTGAACGTGTACATTCCGGGAATTGTGTAACTTTTGGCGCCGGCCGCATTCGCAGCGACCAAGATCGCCACGGCCGACGCCCCGGCCAGCAATAGCTTCCTGCTCATGAATTCTCCCTTGCGCGTCGGGCGGATGATCGTTCCGCCAGCGCGTGCAACGAACCTCACGCCAAATCGCTCCGCGGGTCAAATCGCAAGACGGAAGAGAAGATCGCGGACGTAACGGCGGCCTTATGCGGGCGTCAGCTTCCGTCTACGCAGCCGCGTGAGCGCTCGCTTGGGTTGCGCCTGCCGACATCGCCAGCGCCGAGGCCCCGGTCAGCCCTATTCCGCGGCCGCGGTCGAGAGCGCCCAGCCGTCGCCGCGGAGCCAGTCCGACTGGCCGAGCGCGCCGCCGAAGCGGAGCCAGCGCACCCGTCCCGAGCCGCCGCGGCGGAACGCCTCGTCGAGCTTGCGCGCGATCGCGCGGTCTTGCGCCCCTTCGCAGGCGATGAACACGACGGGGGAGAGGAAGCGCGCCGGCCAGGCGTCTCCACCCTCGGGCCGGGTGATGAGCAGCATCGCGCCGGTGGAGTGCGCCGCCTGGAGCGGAAACAGGAGCCGCCCGCCCGCCTTGAGCGCCTCGAGCCAGGCGGGCAGCGGATGGGTGGCGGCGGCGTTGACATAGATCGCGTCGGCGTTGGCCAGGTCACTGACCCCGGAGCGCGCGCGGACCTCGACCTGAGGGAAACGGGCGAGGTTCATCTTCGCGCGCGCGGCGATGTCGGGTTCGATCTCATAGGCGACAACCCTGCCCGCGGGCCCGACGAGATGGGCGAGGATCGCGCTGTAGTAGCCGGCGCCGGCGCCGATCTGGACCACCGTCTCGCCTTCCCTCACCCTGAGCGCGTCGATCGAATGGGCATGCAGCGACGGCTGGCCATTGTTGATGCCGCGGCTCGCGTCGATGGCGACGAGGACGTCATCGTACAGGCGGGAGGCGTCGCCGCTGGTCATCTGGCCAAAGAGGCCCCCCGAGCCGATGCGCCACGGCGGCGGACCGGCGAAATCCTCACGGGGGACGGCGGCGAAGGCCGCTTTGATCCTCGGATCGCTGACGCAGCGGGTGATCGTGGCGGCATAGGCTTGCCGGCATTTTGCGATCTCGTCGGCCATGAAGTCCCAAAGCCCTGCTTCTGCGTCGGGAGAGCAATACGCCGCCGTCGGCGTCGGCGCATCGATCTTCGTGGCTCGGGACGAACATGGCCCCTGAGAACGGCCTCAGCAGCGGATCAGCCTGGATACCGCTTTTCGCGAGGATGACAGATTGCGTCCTGGCGCCCGCAGCGCCGGTCATTTAAGTCCGTTGCCGACCTCGGTGAAGACTGTGCTCACTTTGGTGCCGACGGTCTGGACCGCGGCGATTATGAAGAGCGCGATGAGGCTGGCCATGAGCGCATATTCAATCGCCGTCGCGCCATCCTCGTTGTTCAGGAATCGAGCAAGGATCGCCATCGTTCAGTTCCTTTCGCCTTGACCAAAATGTCAAAGACCCCGCTTCGCGCGGCTTCATGACCGGAGCATCGCGCCCAAGGCGTTATCGAACACCTAATAAACTCCAGACCTGCTCGGTGTTGGTTCCCGAATTGTGTTGAGGAACGCTGCATTTTTCCGCCTTCCCGCCCCGGCGAAGCGCCGCCACAAGCTTGTTGTAACGGGTGTGCCGGCTTGGCTCCGCTCGGCTCGACCGCGTGCCTCAAGCCGGCCGCGCAGCCATGATGTCGAAGGGCGGCCCAGTACGCGCCAACAGCGCCGCCTATCCTTCGAACCGGTTGCTCTTCGGAAATCCCTTGGGCGGCAGGCGGCCGGCTTCGGCCCGATTGCCGATCCATTCCTTGAGGTCGCGCCGGTCCACGGTGAAGGTGCGCCCGGCGGAATCCTTCCAGGTGAGGCCGTCGGAGAGCGCGAACACCTTCGCGTCCGAGATGCCGCCGTCCTTATAGCGCTGCAGCCTTGTGCCCTTGCCGCGCCCCATTTCGTTGAGCTGGGAGAGCGGAAACACCAGGAGCTTGCGGTTCTCGCCGATGACCGCGACATGGTCGCCGGCGGCAGGCGCGATCAGCGCCGCCGTCGCGGGCGCCGTGACATTGAGGACCGCCCGTCCCTTGCGAGTCGACGACAGCAGCTCGTCGTCGCCGACGATGAAGCCGTTACCGTCGCTTGACGCAATGAGGCGCTTTGTCCCCGCCGCGTAGGCCCAGACCGCAACGATCGAGGCGGTTTCGTCGATGTCGGCCATGAGCCGGATCGGCTCGCCCTGCCCGCGCCCGCCGGGCAATTTGGCGGCGTCGAGGGTGAAGACTTTGCCGTCGCTCGCCAGCACCAGGATCTTCGACGTCGTTTCGGCGAAGAATGAGGTTTTCAGGGCGTCGTCGCCCTTGAAGGCGGCGCCGGCGAGGTCGGCGACCTGGCCTTTCAGCGCCCGAATCCAGCCCTTGTGGGTGACCAGGATGGTCAGCGGCTCGCGCTCGATCAATGCCTCGGCGAGATCGGCCACCACGACCTCGGGCGCGGCTTCGAAACTCGTGCGCCGCCGGCCAAGCTTCGTCTCCGGCCCGAACTTCTTTTTGACCTCGCGGATCTCGACCGCGATCATCTGCCATTGCTTTCTTTCGCTCGCCAGCAACGCCTCGATCGAGGCTTTCTCCTTGCCGAGATCGTCCTGCTCCTTGCGCAGCGCCATCTCCTCGAGCCGGCGTAAGGATCGCAGGCGGGTGTCGAGAATGTAGACGACCTGCGCCTCCGTCAGGCTGAAGCGGACTTTCAGCGCTTCCTTCGGCTCCTCGTCTTCGCGAATGATCCGGATCACCTCGTCGAGATTGAGAAAGACGACGATCATGCCGGCCACGAGCTCGATCCGCCTGTCGATCGCCGCCAGCCGGTGCCGCGACCGGCGCACCAGCACCGCGCGGCGGTGGTCGAGCCATTGCCTGAGCGCTTCGCCGAGCGACACCACCTTGGGCGTCACGCCGTCGACCAGCACGTTCATGTTGACCGAGACCCGCGCTTCGAGCTCGGTCAGCCGGAACAAGGATTCCATCAGCGTTTCGGGCTCGACCGCACGGGTGCGCGGCTCGAGCACGATTCGGACGTCCTCGGTCGATTCGTCGCGCACGTCGGCGAGCAGCGGGACCTTGCGCTCGTTGATGAGATTGGCGATCCCTTCGATCAGCCGCGACTTCTGCACCCCGTACGGAATTTCGGTGACGACCACGACCCAGCCGCCGCGGCCGGTATCCTCTTTCATCCAACGCGCGCGCAGGCGGAAGGCGCCGCGCCCGGTCCGGTAGGTCTCGATGATTGCAGGGGCGGAGTCGATGACGACGCCGCCGGTCGGGAAGTCCGGACCGGGCACGAAGGCCGCGAGCGCTTCGGCGTCGGCGTCCGGATGGGCGATGAGATAGAGCGCGGCGTCGCAGAGTTCGGCAATGTTGTGCGGCGGGACCGAGGTCGCCATGCCGACGGCGATGCCCTGGGCGCCGTTGGCGAGCAGGTTCGGGACCGCCGAGGGCATGACGATCGGCTCTTGCGTATCGCCCGAATAATTGTCGCGCCAGTCGACCGAATCTTCCTCGACGCCCTCCATCAGGAGGCGGGCGACATCGGTCATCCGCGCTTCGGTGTAGCGGTAGGCGGCGGCGTTGTCGCCGTCGATATTGCCGAAATTGCCCTGTCCCTCAATCAGCGGATAGCGCGAGGCGAAATCTTGCGCCAGGCGCACCAGGGCCTCGTAGATCGCCTGGTCGCCGTGCGGATGGAACGAGCCCATCACGTCGCCGACGATCTTGGCGCATTTCTTGAACGCCGTCCCGGGATCGAGCTTGAGGATGTGCATGCCGTAGAGAATGCGGCGGTGCACCGGTTTAAGCCCGTCGCGGGCGTCGGGCAGCGCCCGGCCCATGATGGTGGAGAGCGCATAGGCGAGGTAGCGC
Organism: uncultured Alphaproteobacteria bacterium; assembly: GCA_963767245.1. Taxonomy (GTDB): domain Bacteria; phylum Pseudomonadota; class Alphaproteobacteria; order Rhizobiales; family Beijerinckiaceae; genus Roseiarcus. The sequence continues at coordinate 45,773 of CAVYDG010000033.1, read as the reverse complement.
TCCTCCAGCGCCTCGCGCAGGTTGACGTCGACCGGCGCCATTGGCGGCGGAGGCGGCGGCGGAACGGATTTGGCCATGAGCTTGGGGTTAGCCCGCAGCTTGAGTTGCGGCAAGCGTCACGGGTCGCCGGAGCAAGGAGCCGAGCCGCGCAACCTCCGTCGCGCTTGCGTTTCCCATCGAAAAAAGGCCGCCGGGGGGCGGCCTTGGAAGGGAAAGCTTCATCAGCGCCTTAAGTGGTCGCCACCCGAAGTTTCGAGCTCTGGCGCCACCCGGCAAATCCAAGGCCCGCGAAGCCGATCAACATCATCGCCCAAGTTGAGGGCTCGGGCGTCGTAAGGGTGTGATCGGTGTAAACTATCGCGTTCCCACTGTAGGGCGGATCGCTAAACCCTGTATTCGGGTCGAACGTGAAGGGGTCGGTGCTGAAATACATTCCTGGCAGCCCAGCGACTACGCCATTGACGACGGTAAGATTCTCACCGAAGGTGAAGCTCGGCGGCGAAGCCTCGTAATCCAAAAGGTTAACTAGGCTATATAGCTCAGTATTCGCGATTAAATTGCCGTTCGAGTCAACCGCGTAAAGATCAGGGATTGCGAGCACGCCCGAGGGGACGTTGAGGGCGATCGCGTTGAAAATGTTGAGAAGGACGTATTTTCCTGTCGTGGGGTCGACAACATAACTTTCAATACTCAGATCGGCGCTGGCCCCCGCCCCAATTCCTCCTCCGCCCCCGCCGCCCGGGATGCCGTTGGGGAAGATAGTCTCGTTCCGGACATCGCAGACGCCCGGAACGTCGACGTACTCGGGTATTGTTGTGGTTCCGCCGTGACCATCGGGAACGCCGATCGGATTTATGTCGCCGCCGGGGATATTATTATACCCGAAATCGGTCGTATGGATGATGAATTGGGCGCCGGGGACGCTTGAGTGCTCGACCACAAAGCCCGCACGCGCGCCTCCATTCTCGCAAGGCGGTCCGCCATCTGTAATTCCTGCCTGCGCGAGGCCAAGACCCATCCCCGAGAACACAAACACCCCAGTTGCCAATGTGAGCGTCTTCATCGGATTTCTCCCAGAATGTGCCACCAGCTAAACCGAGATTCTCTCAAGATTGACATCGCGCGGTATCTCGCGCTTCGCAGTCCTCTCCTGGAGGCCACCCAATTTCCGCACCCAGATAATTGTGGTTAAAATTTGGACAAAAGTCAAGGTCACGCAGTTGTGAAGTCTCAGCGCGCGACTCTTCCGGAAGTTGGAGGGAGTGGCTTATGAACGCGGGCCAAGAATTGGGGTCTCCCAGGTGCGGCGCCTCAAAAATCACACCGAATTGATACTGCTCAATTTAGCGCCACGCTGTCGCCGCCGTGCGGGGCTTATGCGGGCGAGGCAAAGGCCGATTCCCGTTCATGCGGTTGGCGGGGGAATCCTGGACCGGATTCAGCTTCGCGCAAGTTGTGTCGTTACGCTCTGGGTAAGTCGATCATATTTGCCGTGATCTCGTCCGGGCGCTTGCCAATTCGAATCGTCCGGCGGCAGGATAACGAATCGGGTAAGTCGCGCCAGCGGCACGGGTCTTGCTCGGGTAGAGTGGTACAGCGTGGACGTGAGTTGAAAGGAGGAAGACTCCCAAGGTTCGGCATCATCCAACTTGGAAACCCGCAAAGGGGACTGAGATGATTGCTCGAAATCGTGGCGCTCTTGTTCGCGCTCTCCGCCAGCGGCGCAGAGGCTCATGACTATTGGTCAGACGGGAAACCGATCCCAGACTGGGTGAAATCCTCGTGCTGCGGACCGGCGGACGCCCATCACCTTCGCCCCGACCAGGTTCACCGCATCTCCGAGGAGTTCTACTCGGTCGACGGCTACGTCCGCCGCATACCCGTCGGGCAGGCGCTGCCCAGCCAGGACGGAGATTACTGGATCTTCTACCGGGATGACGGCGGCGGTAGCCAGTCCGGGGTCTACTGCTTCTTCGTGCCGATGGACTTCTGATTTCCCTCGGCCGTTTTCTCTGACGTCGATCGGGCGCCGGCCTGCGTTCGGCGATGGGGCGACGCTTCGCCAAGCGCCCTGATCGACGCGGACATTTCCTCTGTCGTCCGAGGGGCTCTCCTTCCGTGCCTGGCTGCGTCGGGAGGGTGACGCGCCGCGCTACTTCGCCTACATGATGAGCCTGCGGCCGAGTCCGAGCGCGTTCGCGGGCGTGAGGCCCGTGCGCCTCGTCCCGCCGTCGTCCGGCGTCAAGTGCTCGCCGATCAAGCGCGCCTTATGAAGGGAGAAGCGGCGATGCCGCCGATGATATCCATCGCCGCCGTGACCAAGCGCTACGAGTCGGGCCTGGTCGCACTCGATGCGGTCGACCTCGAGATCGTCAAAGGCGAGATTTTCGCCCTCCTCGGACCGAACGGCGCCGGCAAGACGACGCTGATCGGCGTCACCTGCGGCACGGTGTCGATGACGGCGGGCCGGATATTGATCGACGGCCATGATGTCGTGCGCGACTACCGCGCCGCCAGAGCGATCGTCGGGCTGGTGCCGCAGGAGATCGCGCTCGATATTTTCTCCACCGTCCTAAACTCCGTCAGCTACAGCCGCCGACTGTTCGGGCGGCCCGCCGATCCTGCGTACATAGAGCGGCTGCTGCGCGATCTGTCGCTGTGGGACAAGCGCGACACGCGGATCGTCGAATTGTCGGGCGGCATGAAGCGCCGGACGATGATCGCGAAGGCGCTGAGCCACGAACCCGACGTGCTGTTCCTCGACGAGCCGACCGCCGGCGTGGACGTCAACCTCCGCCGCGACATGTGGGCGCTGGTCCGGCGGCTGCGCGCCGAGGGCGTCACCGTCATCCTGACCACGCATTACATCGAGGAGGCCGAGGAGATGGCGGACCGGGTCGGCGTCATCGACCACGGGCGGATCGTGCTGGTCGACGACAAGGCGGCGCTGATGCGCAAACTCGGCAAGCGCCGCCTGACGCTGGCGCTGCAGGAGCCGCTCGCGGCGCTGCCCGAGGAGCTCGCCGGCTGGCAGCTCGAGCTCGAAGACGGCGGCCGGCGGCTGTCCTACCGCTTCGACGCCTCGGCCGAGGACACCGGCGTTCCCACGCTTCTGCGCCGGCTCGGTGAGATCGGCGTCGATTTCAACGATCTCGACACCACGACGACCACCCTCGAGGACATTTTCGTCGACCTTGTGGGGCGGGCGGCGTGAGAGATTCGGGAGCGATCAATCTCGACGGCGTATTTGCGATCTACCGCTACGAGCTTCGGCGGACGCAGCGCACGATCTGGCAGAGCGTGGCGACCCCGGTGATCACCACCGCGCTCTATTTCGTCGTGTTCGGGGCGGCGATCGGCTCGCGGATCAGCGAAGTCGGCGGAGTGAGCTATGGCGCATTCATCGTGCCGGGGCTCATCATGCTGTCGCTTCTCACCCAAAGCATCACCAACGCGTCGATCGGCATCTACTTTCCCAAATTCACCGGCACGATCTTCGAACTCCTCTCGGCGCCCCTGTCTTCGGGCGAGGCCGTTTGCGCCTTTGTCGGCGCGGCGGCGACCAAGTCGGTCGGCATCGGGCTTATCATCCTGGCGACGGCGACCCTGTTCGTGCCGGTGCGTATAGAACACCCGGTCTGGATGGTCGGCTTCCTGATCCTGACCTCGGTCGCGTTCAGCCTGTTCGGCTTCATCATTGGGATCTGGGCGAAGACCTTCGAGCAGCTCGCGGTCATCCCGGCGCTGATCGTGACCCCGCTGACCTTCCTCGGCGGCGCCTTCTATTCGATCGACATGCTGCCGCCGTTCTGGCGCGACGTCAGCCTGTTCAATCCGGTGGTCTATCTTGTCAGCGGATTCCGCTGGAGCTTCTATGGCAAGGGCGACGTCAGCGTCGCCGCCAGCCTCGGCTTCACGGCCCTGTTCATCGCCGCATGCCTCGCGGCGCTGGTATGGATATTCCGCACCGGATGGCGGCTGAAGCCGTGATGCGCAGCGCCTCGTCGCGTTGACTTGGGCGCGATGCAGGTCATGGACGACAAGAATCGGTCGATAGCGAATTGCGGTCGGGCAACGGAGGAAAAGCGTTATGGCGAATGAGAAGGATCCCGCATATCCAGTCCATCTCGATCGCAATCACTTGCCCGAGCCGGAATGGAAGTTCCCGAACGCGAAAATCGAAATGTACGCGACGGAGTCGACGCCCGACTTCCCGCCGAACAAGCAGCCCCCCAAGGGCTCGCCCAACATCCTTCTCGTCCTGCTCGACGATGTCGGCTTCGGCTGGATGAGCGTGACCGGCGGTCTCGTGCGCTCTCCAACCGCGGAAAAGCTGTTCAAGCGCGGCCTTCTCTTCAACCAGTTCCATACGACGGCGCTATGCTCACCAACCCGCGCCGCCATGCTGACCGGCCGCAACCATCATTCGGTCGCGACCGGGGTCATCCAGGAGATGGCGACCGGATATCCGGGCTACTGCGGCATCATCCCCAAAGGCTGCGCGACATTCGCCGAGCTTCTGAAGCAGTCAGGCTACGCATGCGCGTGGTTCGGCAAAAACCATAACGTGCCGGACAACCAGACGAGCCCGGCCGGCCCGTTCAACAACTGGCCGACCAATCAGGGGTTCGACTATTTCTACGGCTTCATCGGCGGCGAGACCGACCAGTTCTATCCGTCGCTGATCCGCAACACGACGCCGGTCGAACCGCCGAAGACGCCGGAAGAAGGCTACCATCTCACGCGCGATTTGGCCGACGAGTGCGTCGGCTGGGTCCGCCAGCAAAAGGCGATCGCGCCTGACCGGCCGTTCATGGCCTATCTCGCGCCGGGCGCCGCACACGCTCCCCATCAACCGCCGCTCGATTGGCGCGGCAAGAATGCGGGACGCTTCGATATGGGGTGGGACAAGTATCGCGACACCGTCCATGACAACCAGCTCAAGGCGGGCATTATCCCCGCGGGGAGCAGGCTGACCGCGCGCCCGGGACAAATTCCCTCATGGGACAGCCAGCCGCAAGAGCATCGCAAGCTGTTCGCGCTTCAGGCGGAAAATTACGCCGATTTTCTCGAGCACACCGACTATGAAGTTGGGCGCGTCGTCGACGCGATCGAGCAGTTGGGCGAGCTCGACAACACGCTTGTCATCTACATCATGGGTGACAACGGTTCGAGCGCCGAAGGCTCGCTGGTTGGCACGCCGAACGAGATCATGAGCCTCAACGGGATGCAGCCGTCAATCGAGCAGGCCATGGGCTTCATGGACAAGTGGGGCCTGCCGGGAACATCGCCGCACTATGCGGTCGGCTGGGCCTGGGCGGGCGATACGCCGTTCCAGTGGACGAAGCAGGTCGCCTCGCATTTCGGCGGCACCCGCAACGGCATGATCGTGTCGTGGCCGAGCGGGATCAAGGATCACGGCAAGGTCCGCAGCCAGTTCCATCACTGCATCGATCTCATGCCGACGTTGATGGAAGTCGTGGGCATCGCCGAGCCCACCGTCGTGAACGGCTACGTCCAGCGGCCGATCGAGGGGACCAGTTTCGCCTATACGTTCGATTCGGCCAATGCGACGGCGCCGAGCCGGCGGACGCATCAATATTTTGAAATGCTGGGCAACCGGGGCATGTACGCCAACGGGTGGATGGCCTCGTGCCGTCACGGTCGGCTCCCTTGGGAAACAGGCGGCGCGGCGCCGGGCTTTGGCGGGGACAAATGGGAGCTCTATCATCTGGAGGAGGATTTCAGTCAGGCGGTCGATCTGGCCGAGAAGGAGCCGGCCAAACTGCGCGAGCTGCAGGACCTCTTCATGGCGGAAGCAGCCAAGTACAATGTGCTGCCCCTCGACGACCGGTTCGCGGAGCGGATGGACGTAACCTTCCGGCCTGGCTTCTTCGCCGGACGCGACAAGGTCACCTTCTATCCGGGCATGGTGCGCTTGCCGGAAGGCAGCGGGCCGAAGCTGATCGGCGTGCCGTTCACGCTGACCGCGCCGGTCGAGATTCCGAAGGAAGGCGGGGAAGGCGTCATCTTCGCCGTGGGTGGCGACGCGGCCGGTTTCTCGCTTTTCCTGTGGGAAGGAAAGGTAAGATTCCATTACAACTTCTTCGCCATCAAGCGCTATGACCTGGTCTCTCCCGACAAGCTCACGCCCGGCAAGCACACGATCGAAGTCTTGTTCACGCCCGAGGCGCCGAAGCCCGGCTCCCCCGCGAAAGTCACGCTGTCCATCGACGGCAAGCAGGTCGCCGAGGGCCGCATAGATGTGCAGATACCCATGCGCTGCGGCACGGAAACCATGGATGTCGGCATGGATTGCGTGTCGCCTGTCTGCGACGACTACGCCAAGAAGGGCCTGTTTCCGTTCACCGGCGCGATCGAATTGGTGTCGTTCGCGTTCGGAGAGCACAAGCAGCCGACCGGCATGGATAGGCTCAAGCTTGCGACGCGGATGGATTGATCCCTATTCTCCGCGCCGCGCCGCCGCCGCCCATTCCAGCGCGGCGCCTTCGTCGGCGTGAGCAAACTGGCGAATGCGGACGGGCGAAGCTTCAAAACTATTGAGCGTCGCTCCGTCCATCTGATCCGGGTCGACGACGACCGCGAGCTTGACCAGCGACTTGTGAGCAAGCGCCGAGGCTGCGAGCCCGCGCGCCAAATCGGCGAAGCGGCCATCGAAATCCGGATCGATGACGATGACGAGGCCGGTCGCGGCCTCGGATCGGCCCAAGGCCGCCTCGATCGCCGCTTCGACGTCGCGCGCCGTGACCGTGCCGCTGGCGTGCAAGGCAAGGCTGTGCGCCGGCGCGTCCTGCACTCGCTCCAACATTGGCGATTCCTCCCCTCGCCGGCGTTTGCGCCGGCAAGTGTTTCCCTGCCCAAGCCCTCATAGCAGATTGGGGGATGTCGTTGCGAGCCGCGTGGCCCGCGTCCGCCCGCTCTCAGGCGGCGCCAAAGCGCTTGGCGAAACTCTCGAGATTGACTGCACCGCGGCGGTGCGTGCCTTCGCCAATCATCCGCGCCCCGTCATGCGCCTCGACCGCGAACAGCAGGCTGCGGCCGGCAACCTCAATGACCCGCGCCGTGGCGACGACCGTGCGCCCCATCGGCGTCGGCGCAAGATGGCGAATGTTGACTTCGCTTCCGACCGTCGCCCAACCCGGTGGCAGACGCGCTCTCACCGCCTCGCCGGAGGCGATCTCCATCGCCAGGACCATCATTGGGGTGGCGTAGACGAAAGGCATCCCGTCGACATGAGCGCCGACGGTGAGCTCGCGCGTGGCGACGACCTCCTTGCGGCCCGTCATGCCGACCCGAACGTTCTCGAGCGGCTCGGTCATACCGGCCCCGCCGTGAAATGAAGGACGGACCGTCCGATTGCGCGCTGGCCCTACCCCGCTCCGCCTTCGATCGCCGCGCCCCAGGACCCCCAGATGTAGATGCAGCTGAACAGGAATATCCAGACGACATCGACGAAATGCCAATACCACGCGGCGAACTGGAATCCGACGTGATGGCGCGGCGTGAATTGACCGATCCAGGCGCGCACCAGACAGACGAACAGGAAGATGACGCCGATGATCACATGCGCGCCATGAAAGCCGGTGGCCATGAAGAAGGTCGCGCCGTAGACCGAGTTCTTAAAACTGAATGGCGCGTGGATATATTCGTACGCCTGCGTGAAGACGAACAGGACGCCAAGCGCGATGCCGAGCGCGAGGAAGCCCTTGAATTTGCTTCGGTCGCCTTCGCGCAGCTCGTCATGGGCGACATTGACCGCAAAGCTCGACGTCAAGAGCACGAACGTGTTCATCAGCGGCAAAGCCAGCGGATTGATCACCTCCGTGCCCTTCGGCGGCCAAATCCCGCCGGTGAAGTCGAGCCGGCCGTAGACCTGCGGATCGGCCGGATAAAGCGCGGCCCAGAAGAACGCCCAGAACCAGGCGACGAAGAACATCACTTCGGAGGCGATGAACAGGATCATGCCGAGGGTGAGCCCGTGGCGCACGAGCACGTTGTGGTAGCCGCCCTGCGCCTCCGAGACGACGTCCCGCCACCACCCGGCCATGGTGAACAGGATGCCGGCGATCCCGACCGTCAAAAGCCCCGGGCCGAAGCTCGACCCGTGCATGAACAAGATGAGACCGAAGGCCGAGAGAAACGCGAATGACGCGCCGACGATCGGCCAGGCGCTGGGCTCGACGAGATGAAAACCCGGCCGGTCAGGAACCGCCGCGTCGGTCATAGTCTTCTCCTGTTCATCGTCATCCCGCGGGCCCCCCGCGATCGGCCGAACGGCCGACCGTCGGCTTCTCGGCCGGCGGTGCGAACATTGTATAGGACAGCGTAATCGAATCGACCCTGGCCATCGATGGGTCTTTCTCGAGGGCAGGATCGAGAAAGAACACCACCGGCCACTCGGCGCTTTCGTGGGGTCCAAGATGCTGCGTCGAGAAGCAGAAGCAGGAGATCTTGTCGAAGTATCCCCCGGACACTTCCGGCTGCACGTTGAAAGTCGCGTGACCCTCTGTTGGCATGTCGCTGAGATTCTGCGCGCGGAAATAGACCGTCACAGTTTTCCCTGTGCGGACCTGAATCAACTCGACTTCCGGCTCGAGGCGCCAGTTTAGCCCGGGCGCGATGTTCGCGTCGAAGCCCACGCGCAGGATTCGGTGACCCTCGGCGTCCGTATTGGCTTTCACCTGTTGCGGCGTGCCTTCGTAGCCGGTCGCCCGGCAGAAGGCGGAGTAGAAGGGCGCCGCGGCGTAGGTGAGGCTGATCATGGCCACCGCCATAATCAAGCCTCCCAAGCCGATCAGGCGATTGTTGCGTCCCGCACGACCGCCGACAGATACCGTGCGGCCGTCGTGATCGCCGGAACTGGTCACGCCACACTCCCCTGCCCGACGATGGCCGGCGCATGATCATGTTCATCGCCAAGAATGTGCGGCGGTTCTTCCCATGTGTGGAACGGCGGCGGCGAAGGCAGCTGCCACTCGAGAGTCGTGGCCCCTGGCCCCCAGGGATTGGCGCCGGCGAGACGTTTGACCTTGAACGCGTCATAAAGGAGGTAGACAAATACGAGGGTGCCCGCGCCGCCAATAAATGCGCCGATCGACGACACCATGTTCCAGAATGCGTAAGCTTCCGTGTAGTCGACGACGCGGCGCGGCATTCCCTGGAAGCCAAGGAAATGCTGGGGGAAAAAGGCGAGGTTGATGCCGACGAAGGACACCCAGAAGTGCCATTTCGCTAGCCTCTCGTCATAGAGATAGCCGGTCATCTTTGGGAACCAATAGTAGAAGCCGGCGAAGATCGAAAACACCGCTCCGAGCGACATCACGTAATGAAAATGCGCAACGACGTAGTAGGTGTCGTGCACATAGCGGTCGATCGCGGCGTTGGCGAGCACGACGCCAGTGACGCCGCCGACGGTGAAGACGAAGACGAAGCCGATCGCCCACAGCATCGGCGGCCGGAGCGAAATCGAGCCGCCCCACATGGTCGCGAGCCACGAAAACACCTTCACCCCGGTCGGCACCGCGATCACCATCGTGGCGAAGACGAAATAGCGCTGGGCGTTGAGCGACATGCCGGTCGTGAACATGTGGTGGGCCCAGACCGCGAAACCGAGCAAGGCGATCGCCAGCATCGCGTAGACCATGCCGACATAACCGAAGATCGGCTTTTTCGAGAACGTCGCCACGACCTGACTGATCATGCCGAAGCCCGGGATGATGAGGATGTAGACCTCGGGATGGGCGAAGAACCAGAACAGATGCTGGAACAGGATCGGATCGCCGCCGCCCGCGGGCTCGAAGAAGGTCGTGTGGAAATTGCGGTCCGTCAGCAGCATCGTGAGCGCCCCCGCCAACACCGGCAGCGATAGCAGGAGCAAGAACGCCGTCACCAGCACCGACCACGGGAACAGCGGCATTCGGAACATGGTCATGCCCGGCGCTCGCATGTTGAAGATCGTGGCGATGAAATTGATCGCGCCGATGATCGAGGACGCGCCCGCCAGATGCATCGACAGGATGACGAAATCGGCTGCCGGGCCGGGCGTCCCGACGGTCGAGGACATCGGCGGATAAAGAACCCAGCCGCCACCGAAGCCCTTCATGCCGGGCGAGCCCTCGGCGAACATGGAGCACAGAAGAAGAACGAACGACGCTACCAAGAGCCAGAACGACATGTTGTTCAGTCTGGGAAACGCCATATCTGGCGCGCCGATCATCAGCGGCACCATCCAGTTGCCGAATCCACCCATCATCGCCGGCATCACCATGAAGAAGATCATGATGATGGCGTGGCTGCTGAAAAACACGTTGTACATGTTCTTGGCGGCGTCGCCCGAGCCGTCGCCGGTCATGATCGCGGAAATCAACGGGAAAACCTGAATTCCCGGCGACATCAGCTCCGCGCGGATGGCGATCGAAAGCACCGTGCCGATGAGGCCCGCGCAGATGGCGAAGATGAGGTAGAGGGTTCCAATGTCCTTGTGGTTGGTGGAATAAAGGTATCGCCGCCATCCGGTAGGGATGTGGTGTTCATGCTCATGATCGGCCTCGACGCCGTGATGAGAAAGGTCGGTGACGGACGTCATAACTAACGACTCCAGTGATGCAGGATCGGCGGGCCCATAACGGCGCCGACTAGGGCTGGACCCGCGGCGCCGCCGCGACGTCGACCCGATCCAAGACCGCGAACTGCTTCTTCGCGCTGACCAGCCACGCGTCGTAGTCCGACTGGCTGAGCACGCGGACGTTGATCGGCATGAATGCGTGGTCGATGCCGCAGATATTCGAGCACTGCCCGTAGAAGAAGCCGACTTGTTCGGCCTTGAACCAGGTCTTGTTCAGCCGGCCGGGGATCGCGTCGATCTTGATCCCGAACGACGGCACCGAGAACGAATGAATGACGTCCTGCGACACTACGTCGAGTTCAATCACCTTGTTGACCGAGACGACCATTTCGTGGTCGGCGGTGATGACGGGCGGCTGGCCAGGTTTGAGGTCCTTTTCCTCGACATAGAGGGAATCGAACGAAAAGCCGCCCTCGGACTTGGGATAGCCGTAGTTCCAGTGCCACTGCGAAGCCGTGACCTTCAGCGTAAGATCGGGCGCCGGAATGATGAGCTGGTCGGCGAGCAGCCGGAACGACGGCACTGCGATGACCACCAGCACCAGCGCTGGCGCGACCGTCCAGGCGAATTCGAGCAGGCCGTTGTGCGTCCGGCGCGAGGGCGTCGGGTTAGCGGTCTCGTTGAAGTTGTAGACGATATAGACGATCAGCCCCAGCACCAGGAGCGAAATGCCAATAGTCACCGGAAGCAGGATCCAGTTGTGCATCCAGACAATATCGTCGCCATTCTGGGTAACGGTCGGCAGAAACCCGATTTCGCCGGATTTGGGGCCGCCGAAGACTTGCGCCCTCGCCCTTGGCGCAATGAGCGCGGCCACAACCGCCGCGACACCCGCCGTGACCGCATTCGAGCTTACGCGCATACCCAATTCATCTCCGTCACTCTTTAGACGGGCGTTCGACGTGAGCGGCGATCCCGCGCCCCCTCGAATCCGCCGCGCCGCAACAATAGACGGCGCGGCAAGACGTTGACAAATGAAAAATTCTCTTCGCCCGGTCAGCCTAGATTGGGCCGGGCCCGATGTGCGCCGAGCGCCACGTTTTTTCGCCGTGCCGAAGCCAATCGACGCGGGGCCCGTGGCTGCCGCGAACAATTTTAGGCTTGGCGGACCGCCTCGGCGCCCGCAATATGTCGTCGCGGCTCGTGGGCTTGGGCTGCGGCCCGCGAAGCGGCGCCTGTAAGGGACTCGTGATGGAAGATGAGCGGGGCGAAACGTCACGGGGGCCGGTTACGCTCGTGCTGGCTTGCGTAGCGGTTGTCGGCTGGCTGATCGCCGCCGGCGTGTGGTGGCAGTCGTCGCAAACACAGTCCCAGTTGAACGAGTCGCTGACCGCCGCCGAGCGAGCGCGCGAGTCCCTGGCCTCGGACCTGCAGAACCTGCAAAAGACCGTCGGCACCGCCGCCGATCTCAAAAAGCAGGCGGCCGACGCCGAGAAGGCGCTGTCGGAGGCCTCGGCCGCCAGGGCGTCGGCGCAGAACGAGCTTGCCGAGCTGACCAAGCAGATCAGCGACGCCAAACTTGCCATTTCCGGCGCCCAGGAGGAGACGAGCGCCAAGACGCGCGACCTCGCGGCCGTCGACGCCCGGCTCAAGGACGAAACCGACCATGTCGCGGCGTTGCAGAACCAGGATCAGGCCCTTTCGACCGAGCAGTCGCGCCTCCAGGGCGAGATCGACGGGGCGCGCAAAGCTCTGACGGAGGCGCAGACTGCGACCGCCGCCGCGCAAAAGGAATTCCAGGCCCTTCAGGCCCAGATCAACTCGGCCGCCACCGAGCTCAACGCGATCCAGGCGCAAATCCGCGCCGCGAAGCCGGAACCCAATTCGACCGGAGCAAACCCAAACCCATGACCCGCCGGCCCGACGCAGGCGCGTCATCGGCCCATGGGAGATTGTGCGGCGCGGCGCCCCGTGTTTAAACATCGAACGGGCCGACCGGTTTCGGCGTCGCGCCGGGGACAAACGAAACGCCGGAGGCTTCATGGATGAGTTCGTCGCACCGGACAAACCCGCGCCGCGGGCGGCCGAGATGCGTCCCTATACCGCAGCCGAGCTCAAAGCCGCGGTGCTGGCGAAACTGACCTATTCCGTGGGCAAGGCCCCGGAAGTCGCAAGCCCGCGCGACTGGTTTCTCGCCGTCACCTTCGCTACCCGCGACATTGCAGTCGGGCGCTGGCTTGAATCGCTCAACGCTGTCTACGCCGACGGGCGCAAGCGCGTCTATTATCTCTCGCTCGAATTCCTGATCGGACGCCTGCTGTTCGACGCCATGACCAATCTCGGCATCGCAGAGCCGATGGCGGAAGCGCTCGGCGAGCTCCACGTCAACCTCTCGGATTTGCGCCGGATCGAGCCCGACGCCGCGCTCGGCAACGGCGGCCTCGGGCGCCTCGCCGCCTGTTTCATGGACAGCATGGCGACCCTCTCGATCGCCGCGCATGGTTATGGCATCCGTTATGACAATGGCCTGTTCCGCCAAATCATCCGCGGCGGCTGGCAGCAGGAAGCCCCCGAGGACTGGCTCGTCAACGGCAATCCGTGGGAGTTCGTCCGTCCCGAATACAACTACGCCATCGGCTTCGGCGGCTGGGTCGAAATGATCCAGGGCGACGATGAACGCGCCCACCACGTCTGGCATCCGGCGGAAACGGTCGAAGCGGTCGCCTACGACACACCAATCGTCGGCTGGCGCGGCAGACACGTCAACACGCTGCGCTTGTGGTCGGCGCGCGCGACCGACCCCCTGAAGCTCGACGCGTTCAACGCCGGCGACTACGTCGGCGCATTCTCCGAGACGGTGCGGGCGGAAGCGATCTCCAAGGTTCTCTACCCCAGCGACGCGACTCCGGCCGGCCAGGAACTACGGCTCAGGCAGGAATATTTCTTTGCCTCGGCGTCCCTCCTCGATCTCATTCGTCGCCACATCAAGCAGTGGGGCGACGTGCGCACGCTCGGGCAGCACTCCGCCGTCCAGCTCAACGACACTCATCCCGCGATCGGGATCGCCGAACTGATGCGCATCCTAGTCGACTTGAACAGGGTCGAGTGGGACGAGGCCTGGTCGATTGCGCAGGCGGTGTTCTCTTACACCAACCACACCCTGCTGCCGGAAGCGCTCGAAACCTGGGCGGTGCCGCTTATGGAGCGCGTGCTGCCCCGCCACATGCAGATCATCTACCTCCTCAACGCGGCGCATCTGGACGGCGCGCGCCGGCGCGGCTTCGTAGATCAGGGCCTCCTCGCGTCGATCTCGATGATCGACGAGCATTCGGGCCGGCGGGTAAGAATGGGCAACCTTGCCTTTGTCGGCTCGCACAAGATCAACGGCGTTTCCGCGCTCCACACCGACCTCATGCGCAAGACGGTGTTCCATGCCCTCAATGCGGTCTATCCCGGCCGCATCACCAACAAGACCAACGGCATCACCTTCCGCCGCTGGCTGATCGAGTGCAATCCGGGGCTCGCCGACATCATACGCACGATCCTCGGCGAACGGGCGCTCGACGACTATGGCGCGCTGAAGGGCCTTGCCGCCTACGCCGACGACCCGAACGTCCAGGAGCAGGTCGCCGCGGCGCACCGGGCTTGCAAGGCCGCCCTCGCCCGCACCATCGCCGATCAGGTCAACCAGCGCGTCGACCTTGACGCGATGTTCGACGCGCAGGTCAAGCGCATTCACGAATACAAGCGCCAGCTTCTCAACATCCTCGAGACGGTGGCGCGCTACAACGCCATCCGCGCCAACCCGACGATCGACTTCGCCCCCCGGGTCAAGATCTTCGCCGGCAAGGCGGCGGCGAGCTATACGCAGGCCAAGCTCATCATCAAGCTCGCCATCGACGTCGCCAAGGTCGTCAATTCCGACCCGACCGTGCGCGGGCTTTTGAAGGTTGTGTTTCTACCCAACTACAACGTCTCGCTCGCCGAGATCATCATGCCCGCCGCCGACCTCTCCGAGCAGATCTCGACCGCTGGAATGGAAGCCTCCGGCACCGGCAACATGAAGATGGCGCTGAACGGCGCCCTGACCGTCGGCACCCTGGACGGCGCCAACGTCGAGATGCGCGATCTGGTCGGCGACGACAACATCTTCATCTTCGGCCTCACCGCGGCCGAGGTCGAGGCGTCGCGCGCCCAGGGCATCGATTCAGCCGAACGGATCGCAGCCTCCCCGGTCCTGCGCGAAGCGCTCGACGAGATCGGCTCCGGCGTGTTCTCGACCGACGACGCCTCTCGCTATCGGGGTCTCGTCGATACGCTGACCCATCACGACTACTTCATGGTCTGCGCCGATTTCGACGCCTATTGGGCGACGCAGATCAAAATCGATGAGGCCTGGCGCGACCGCAGGCGTTGGATGCGGTCGAGCATCCTCAATACCGCCAATGTCGGCTGGTTCTCTTCCGACCGGACGATCTCTGAATATGCGAAAGAAATCTGGAATGCGCCGTTTGCGCCGATAAGCTGACCGAAAAGGCCAAATCGCGGCCAGGGAGGATCGAATGGGGGAGGAATGGAGAGCTGGCGACGGGGCGCTCGACGCCATCGCGGCCGCCCGTAAATCCGACCCTTTCGCCGTGCTTGGGCCGCACCAGACGGCGGCGGGATGGGTGATTCGGGTGTTCGCGCCAGCCGCAATCTCAGTCCGCGCGCTCACGCGCGATGGTAAGCTTCTGGCCGATTTGCCACGCCGCAAGGACGATTTTTTCGAGGCGCTGATCCCGTCGGCGAAGGAGCGGCCGGCCTACCGCGTCGAGGTCGAAACCGCGCAGGGAACCTATTCGTACCTCGACCCTTACGCGTTCGGGCCGGCGCTGGGCCCGCTCGACGACTATCTTCTGCACGAAGGCACGCATCGCCAGCTTTACCGCCGGCTCGGCGCCCAACTCATCAACCACGAGGGCGTCGCCGGCGTGCTGTTTGCGGTCTGGGCCCCCAACGCGTCGCGCGCGTCCGTCGTCGGCTCCTTCAATCAGTGGGACGGCCGGCGCAGCCAGATGCGCGCGCGGTTCGACAGCGGCCTGTGGGAGATCTTCATCCCCGAACTGACCGTCGGCGCGATCTACAAGTTCGAGCTTGTCGGCCCCGACGGCGCGCTGTTGCCGCTCAAGGCCGACCCGTTCGGATTTGAAGCCGAGCTTCGGCCGTTAAACGCCTCCGTCGTCGCCCACAGCGACGACTTCACCTGGACCGACGCCGAGTACATGGCGAAGCGCAGCGAGGGCGAACCGCGGCGCAAGCCGATGTCGGTCTACGAGGTCCATCTCGGGTCGTGGCGTCGCGGCGAAGGCGGACGGTTTCTCACCTACGAGGAACTGGCCGATGAGCTAATCCCATACGCGGTCGGCATGGGCTACACCCATATCGAGCTTCTGCCGATCAGCGAGCACCCGCTCGACGAATCCTGGGGCTACCAGCCGGTCGGCCTGTTCGCTCCGACCCGGCGCTTCGGCGAGCCGGCTGGATTTGCCCGCTTCGTCGACCGAGCGCACGCCGCCAGCCTCGGCGTCATTCTCGACTGGGTCCCAGCTCATTTTCCGACCGACGCTCAGGGCCTCGCGCATTTCGACGGCACCGCGCTTTACGAGCACGCCGACCCACGCAAAGGCTTCCATCCCGACTGGAACACCGCGATCTACAATTTCGGCCGCCGCGAGGTCGCCAACTTCCTCTATTGCAACGCGCTCTATTGGGTCGACCGCTTTCACGTCGACGGGCTGCGCGTCGATGCGGTCGCCTCGATGCTCTACCTCGACTATTCGCGCCGCGCCGGCGAATGGCTGCCCAACGCCGACGGCAGCAGGGAAAACCGCGAAGCGATCGCTTTCCTCCAGCGCGCCAACGAGCTCGTCTATGGCGGGTTTCCGGGCGCGGTGACCATCGCCGAGGAATCGACCGCCTTTCCCGGCGTCTCGCAGCCGACCGACCACGGCGGTCTTGGCTTCGGCTTCAAGTGGAACATGGGCTGGATGCACGACACGCTCGACTACATGTCGAGCGATCCGATCTATCGCCGCTGGAACCACGCCAAGATGACCTTCGGTCTTCTCTATGCCTTCAGCGAGAACTTCGTGCTGCCAATTTCGCACGACGAGGTCGTGCACGGCAAAGGCTCGGTCATCGGCAAGATGCCGGGCGACGAATGGCGCCGGTTCGCCAATGCGCGCGCCTTCTACGGCTTCATGTGGGGCCACCCGGGCAAGAAGCTCCTGTTCATGGGCCAGGAGTTCGGGCAGACGAGCGAATGGAACGCTTCGGAGTCGCTCCCCTGGTGGCTGCTCGAGCATTGGCCGCATCAGGGTGTCCAGGCGCTGATCCGCGACCTCAACCGGCTCTATCGCGAGACGCCGGCCCTCTATGTGCGCGACTGCGAGCCTGAGGGATTTCGCTGGATCGTCGTCAACGACGACACCCAGTCGGTGCTGGCTTTTCTCCGCCGCGGCGCGGCGAGCGATCCGCCGGTCGCAGTCGTTTGCAACTTTACCCCAGAGCCGCGAGTTGGTTATCGCCTGGGCCTTCCTTATGAGGGTTTCTGGCGCGAGGCGCTCAACAGCGACGCCGGTCCCTATGGCGGCTCCAATATGGGCAATTTCGGCGGCGTCGCGGCCGAGGCGCGCCCGTCACACGGGTTCCCCGCCTCGGCGACGTTGACCTTGCCGCCGCTGGCGACATTATTCCTCGTTTTCAGCCCGCCCGCCGGCGGGGGAGCGGCGCCCTGACTGCGGAGTAAGCCATGCTTAAGACGAAAACGGCAAAGGAGCTTGGGATCTCGGCGCCCTTTGCGCGCCACGCCATGGCCTATGTTCTCGCCGGCGGGCGAGGCAGCCGCCTGCTCGAGCTCACCGACCGGCGCGCCAAGCCTGCGGTCTACTTCGGCGGCAAATCGCGGATCATCGACTTCGCGCTCTCGAACGCGCTCAACTCAGGCATCCGCCGCATCGCCGTCGCCACCCAGTACAAGGCCCATAGCCTTATCCGGCACCTCCAGCGCGGGTGGAACTTCTTCCGGCCGGAGCGCAACGAGAGTTTCGACGTCCTGCCCGCCTCGCAGCGCGTCAACGAGACGATGTGGTATCTCGGGACGGCCGACGCGGTCTATCAGAACATCGACATCATCGAGAGCTATCGTCCGTTGTTCATGGTGCTGCTCGCCGGCGATCACATCTACAAGATGGACTACGAGAAGATGCTGCAGCAGCACGTCGACACCGGCGCCGACGTCACCGTCGGCTGCCTCGAGGCCTCGCTCGAGGAAGCCAAAGGCTTCGGCGTCATGCATGTCGACGAGAAGAATACGATCATCAAGTTTCTCGAGAAGCCGAAGAACCCGCCGCCCATGCCGGGGAAACCTGATGTCGCGCTATGCAGCATGGGCATCTATGTGTTCGAAACCTCGTTCCTGATCGACCTCTTGAAGCGCGACGCGGCGGACGCCAATTCGAGCCACGATTTCGGCAAGGACATCATCCCCTACATCGTCAAGAACGGCAAAGCGGTCGCGCATCACTTCTCGTCGTCCTGCGTGACGTCGAGCGAGGAGGCCAAGCCTTATTGGCGCGACGTCGGAACCGTCGACGCCTACTGGGGCGCGAACATCGATCTGACCGACGTCGTCCCCGATCTCGATCTCTACGACCGCAGCTGGCCGATCTGGACTTACGGCGAGATCACGCCGCCGGCGAAATTCGTCCATGACGTCGACGGCCGCCGCGGCCTCGCGGTCTCCACCTTGCTCTCTGGGGGCTGCATCGTCTCGGGCGCGTCGCTCAGCCGGTCGCTCGTCTTCACCGGCGTGCACGTGCATTCCTACACCACCGTTCACGAGACCGTCGTGCTGCCGTATGTCCAGATCGGACGCAACGTGCGGCTGTCAAAAACGGTCATCGACAGCGAAGTGCGCATTCCCGACAATCTCGTCGTCGGCGAAGATCCCGAGCTCGACGCCAAACGTTTCCGCCGCACCGAGAGCGGCGTCACCCTCATCACCCAGCCGATGATCGACAAGCTCGCGCAATGAGCGAGCTCAAAGTCCTCTCCGTCGCCTCGGAGATTTTCCCGCTCGTCAAGACCGGGGGCCTCGCGGACGTCGCCGGCGCGCTGCCGGCCGCCGTTGCGCGCGAAGGCGTCGAGATGAGGACGCTCGTCCCCGCCTACCCGGCGGTCATCGCCAAGCTCGCCGGCGCTTCTCCGGCGCACGACTATGCCGATCTGTTCGGCGGCCCGGCGCGCATCCTTGCCGGCAAAGCGGCCGGGCTCGACCTGTTCGCAATCGACGCGCCGCATCTCTTCGACCGGCCGGGCAACCCCTACCTCGGCCCTGACGGGCTCGATTGGCCGGACAATGCGCGACGGTTCGCGGCGCTGGGACGTGTCGGCGCCGATATCGCGCTCGGCGCGATCGACGCCTTCCGGCCGCAAGTCGTCCACGCCCATGACTGGCAGGCGGCGCTCGCTCCCGCCTATCTGCATTACGCCGCTGGACCGCGTCCCGGCACCGCGATCACGATCCACAACATCGCTTTCCAGGGGCACTTTCCGGCCTCGATCTTCGGCGAGCTCGGCCTGCCTGCGGGCGCGCTGACAATCGATGGCGTCGAATATTTCGGCGGCGTCGGCTATTTGAAAGCCGGCCTGCTGCTCTCCGACCGCATCACCACGGTCTCGCCAACCTACGCCCGGGAGATCATGACGCCGGAATTCGGCATGGCCCTCGACGGGCTCCTGCGCACCCGCGCCGCCGTCGTCCAGGGCATCGTCAACGGCATCGACGACACAGTCTGGAATCCGGCCACCGACGCCGCGCTGGCGCAAACCTATAGCGCGCTGCGTATCGACATGCGGGTGCGCAACAAGACCGCGCTCCAGGCCCGGATGGGACTGGCGGCGGGCGTGAATCGGCCGCTGTTCGGCGTCGTCTCGCGCCTTTCCGATCAGAAGGGGCTCGACTTGCTGTTGCAGGCTCTGCCGGCTCTCATCGCCGACGGTGGCCAGCTCGCGTTGCTCGGCTCCGGCGACCCGGCGCTCGAGGCGGGCTTTACCGCCGCCGCGGCGGCGCGGCCAGACTTGGTCGGCTGCGTCATCGGGTACGACGAGAAGCTCGCCCATCTTTTCCAGGCCGGCGCCGACTTCATCGTCGTGCCCTCGCGCTTCGAGCCTTGCGGCCTTACCCAGCTTTGCGCCCTCCGCTACGGCGCGATCCCGATTGTCGCCCGTGTTGGTGGCCTGGCCGACACGGTAATCGACGCCAACGAGGCGGCGAGGGCAGCGGGGGTGGCGACGGGTTTCCAGTTCCACCCGCCCTCGGTCGAAGCGCTCGCCCATGCGCTCGACCGAGCGCTGGAGATCAGCCGCGATCCCGCGATTTCGCGGCGCCTCAAGCTCAACGGCATGCGCTCCGACGTCTCCTGGCGCGGTCCGGCGCAGCGATACGCCGCGCTCTATCATTCGCTCGCCAAGGCTTCCGAATGAGCGACCTTCCCGGCGGCCTCGGCGTCGTCGTTACGGCGCAAGGCCTGGAAGCGACGCTCGTCCTGCCCAACGCCGAGAGCGCGTCCCTATGCGTCTACGACGGCGACCGTGAGGCCTTTCGCGCGCCGATGGCCCGCGACGCGCACGGGGTCCTGCGCGGCCTCGCGCCCGGCTTCGGGGCGGGCGCTCACTACGGCTTTCGTGTCGTTGGGCCTTACGATCCGGGGCGCGGCGCGCGCTTCGACGCCTCAAAGCTCCTGGCCGATCCTTACGCCTGGCGGTTCGACCGGCCGTTCCGCCTCCACCCGTCGATGTTCAAGTTCGGCGACGACAGCGGACCGTTCGCGCCAAAGGCCATCGCCGGGTCGCCGCCGGCGGGCGAGGCGGGGTTCAAGCGCGTCGCGCCGGAAGCGCTCATCATTTACGAACTCAACCTGCGCGGCTTCTCGCGCCTCAACCCGGCGATCCCCGAGGCTCAGCGCGGCACATTCGCCGGGCTCGCCCACCCGGCGTCGATCGGCCATCTGGCCGCGCTCGGCGTCACCGCAGTCGAGATCATGCCGGCGGACACGTTCGTCGACGAACGGCAAATGGCTGCCCTCGGTCTATCCGATGCATGGGGCTACAACGCCGTCGTGTTCGGATCGCCCGACCCTCGCCTTGCTCCCGGCGGCTGGGTGGAGGTCCGCGCGGCCACCGACGCGCTGCATGCGGGCGGCATGGAGGCCATTCTCGACGTGGTTTTCAACCACAACGGCGAGAGCGACCAGCTCGGACCGACCCTCTCCTTCCGCGGCCTCGACAACGCCGCCTGGTTCCGTCTGGATCCCAACAATCCGGCGATCTACATCAACGACGCGGGCACAGGCAATTGCCTCGCCCTCGACCGGCCGCTGGTCATCGACATGGCGATCGGCGCTCTGAAGCGCTGGATGATCCACGGCGGCTTTGACGGTTTCCGCTTCGATCTCGCTCCGTCGCTCGGCCGCCGCCCGACTGGCTTCGATCCTGACGCGCCTTTCTTCAAGGCGCTCGCCGCCGATCCCATACTCGCCAAGGCGCGCCTGGTCGCCGAGCCTTGGGATATTGGCCCGGGCGGCTACCGCCTCGGCCAGTTCGGCCCCTCGTTCGCCGAATGGAACGACCGCTTCCGCGACGCTGCTCGCCGCTTCTGGCGCGGCGATCCGGGGCTGCGCGGCGAGATTGCGACCCGGATGGCTGGTTCGCGCGATATCTTCTCGGCTGCTGCGGCGCCGTCGAAGAGCGTCAACTTCGTCGTCGTCCACGATGGCTTCACGCTTCGGGACCTCGTCTCCTACGACCGCAAACACAACGAGGCCAATGGCGAGCACAATCGCGACGGCTCGGACAACAATCTCAGCTGGAATCACGGCGTCGAGGGTCCGACCGACGATCCGGCGATCCTGGCGGCGCGTTCGCGCGACGAGCGCAATCTCTTGACGCTGCTCCTCGCCTCGCGCGGAACGCCGATGCTGTCGATGGGCATGGAGCTCGGCTTCAGCCAGGATGGCAACAACAACGCCTACGCCCAGGACAACGCGATCAGCGCGATCGACTGGCGCGCCGCCGACGCTTCGCTCATCGCCTTCACCGCCCGCCTCATCAAGGCGCGGCGCAGCAATCCCGCGCTGTCGCGCGACGCCTTCCTGACCGGGGCCCCGTTCGACCCGAGCGGCGTTGCCGATGTCGAATGGCGCGACGCCGATGGCCCGTTGACGCAGAGCGGCTGGAACGATCCGGCCGGGGCGGTTCTGGTTGCGATCTTCGCCACGCCGCAAGGCGGCGGCGTCGATCGCGTTGCAGTCGCAATGAACCGATCGACCGCGGAAGCGGAAATCCACCTGCCCGCGCCCCGCCCCGGAATGGCGTGGCGCGCCGTCATCGATGCGCACGACGCCGATGCGCCCGAGCGCCGGATCGCGCTCGCCGACCGGGTCAGGCTTCACGCCCGCTCCTCGCTCATTCTGGCGGAGACGCAGACGGCGAGCGGCGGCGCCGATTCCGGCGCACCTGGCGCCGGGACGATCGACGCGCTCGCCGGCGCGGCGGGGATCGCCGGCGAATGGTGGGACGTCCGGGGCAAGCGCACGGTCGTCGCGCCGGAGACCAAGATCGCCCTGCTCTCAGCGCTCGGCCTCGAAGTCGGCAGCGAAGCCGAGGCGCGCGAGAGCCTCACGCGCCTCGTCGATGAGACGCATCGCCGCCGCCTGCCTTTCTCGCTCTTGCTGCGCTCAAACGATCCGCAAGTCGCGCCGCTGCGCGATCTGCCGGGCGGCGCCGACGCGCGCATCGTGCGTGAGGACGGCTCTATCGCCGAATGGCGTGTCGACGAGGGCGGGGGCGTGCGCCGCGACCTCCCCGACGGACGCTCCGTCGCCGAGCGAACAATTGCCCTGCCGGCGTTGCCGGTCGGCCGCTACCGGCTCATTGTCGATGGCGTCGAATGCGCGCTCACCGTCGCGCCGCCAGCAGCCTTCAGCCCGAAGGCGGCGTCGCGCAAGCGGTTTGGCGTCGCCGCCCAACTCTACGCTCTGCGCCGGGCCGACGAAAATGGTCGCGACCAGGGGATCGGCGACTTCTCGACCCTGGCGCTCGCGGGCGAGAAGGCGGGCGGCGCCGGGGCCGCCTATCTCGGCGTGAGCCCGCTGCACATGCTGTTCCCGCGCGACCGGGATCGCGCAAGTCCCTACTACCCCTCCGACCGGCGCTTCATCGATCCGATTCTCATCGACGCGCTCGACGGCGCGGGTCTGCCGCTCGACGAAACGGTCGCCGCCGCACTCTCGACGCTCGCGCCGGTGTTCGCGACCGCGGCCATGACCAGGACCGTCGACTACGAAGCCGTCTGGCGCGCCAAGCGCACCGCGCTTGAAGCCTGGAGCGCTGCCTTCACCCGCGTCCGCGCCGCAAGGCCTCGTGATCCCGTCGTGGCCGAATACCATGCGTTCGCAAGGTCGGGCGGTGATGCCTTGCGGCGCTTCGCCGCCTTCCAGGCGACCGCCGACGGGGAGGCCGGCGAGAACTGGCGGCTCTGGACGCAAGATCTGCATGACGGCGAACCCAAGGCGATCGACAAGGCGGTCGAGCGCAACCGCCAGGGCTTCGAGTTCGCCCTGTTCTGCCAATGGCTGGCCGATCGCCAGCTCGGCCGGGCGGCCGAGCGAGGGCGCGAACGGGGCCTCGAGATCGGATTCTATCGCGATCTCGCGGTCGGCTCGGCCCCGGATGGAGCGGAAGCTTGGGCGCACGCCGGCGTTCTCGCCCGCGGCGTCACGATCGGCGCGCCGCCCGATCCGTTTTCCGCCCAGGGGCAGAACTGGAATCTCCCGGCGCCGAATCCGCTCGCCGGCGCGCGCGAGGGTTGGACCTCGCTCAGTGCGCTCTACCGCGCCAACATGCGCCACGCCGGGATGCTGCGGATCGACCACGCGATGGGACTCGAACGCCTGTTCCTCATTCCCGATGGCGCGAAGCCCGCGGAGGGCGCCTACCTCTCCTATCCGATCGATGACCTCATCGGCCACATTGCGCTCGAAAGTCAGCGCGCCGAATGCATGGTGGTCGGAGAGGACCTCGGCACCGTGCCGGAGGGCTTCCGCGACCGGATGACCCGCGCCTCGATCCAGGGGATGCGGGTCTTGTGGTTCGAGCGCGACGGCGCGCAGGTGCGGCCGCCGGAGTCCTATCCGCCGCTCTCGGTGGCCTGCGTCGCCACCCACGATCTGGCGACCCTCGCCGGCTGGTGGGGCGGCGCCGACATTGCCGAGCGGCTCTCGCTCGGCTTCCTGACCTTGGCCAGGGCCGGCGAGGAGATCGCCCGCCGGCGCGAGGAGAAACGCGGCCTCATCGCTGCTCTTGTCGCCGCCGGCCTCATCGGCTCGGGCCCGACCGACGACGCCCCGCTCACCGACGCCATGGCCGCCGCCGTCCATGCGCTCGTCGGCCGCGCCGGGTCAATCCTCGCCCACGCGCAGTTCGACGACCTGGTCGGCGAGGCGGTGCAGACCAACCTGCCCGGAACCGACCGCGAGCGCCCCAACTGGCGCCTAAAGGCGCCGCTCGACGTCGACGCCGCCTTCGCCAGCCATCGCGCCCAGGCGATCCTCGCCGCGCTGGCGAAAGGGCGAACTTGAGAGCCCCTGCTCGCGCCATTTTTTGACCCGGAGTTGGCGATCGAGTATCTGGTCGCGCCAACGCCGTAGCCTCTGGGACGCCTTCGATGACTCTGCGTTCGCTCGACCTCGAAGCCCTGAAAGCGGTTCCGCTGACGCGCGAGCCATTCGAATTTTTTGTCGTTCCCGGCTTTGTCCGCCCCGAGGCGCGGGCGAAGATCAACTCCGACTACCCGAAGATCGCCGAGGGCGGGAGCTTCCCGGTCGCGCAGCTTTCCTACGGCGCCGCGTTCCGCGAATTCCTCGACGACCTGGAAAGCGACGAATTCCGGCAGGCGTTCGAGGAGAAGTTCGCTCTCGATCTCGCCGGGCGCCCGACCACGATTACGGTGCGCGGCCAGTGCAGCCCCAGAGACGGGCGCATCCATACCGACACCAAGAGCAAGATCATCACCATCCTCATCTACATGAACCCGAGCTGGGAGAATTCGGGTGGTCGCTTGCGCCTCCTGAAATCGGCGGACAATCTCGACGACATGATCATGGAAGTGCCCCCGACCGAGGGGACGCTGCTGGCGTTCAAACGGGCCGAGAATTCCTGGCACGGCCATAAACCGTTTGCCGGCGAGCGCCGGGTCATCCAGTTCAACTGGGTCACGTCCGAAGGCGACCGCAAGCTCGCGATGCTGCGCCATCACGTGTCGGCGCCGCTGAAGCGCCTCTTCGCCGCCATGCGCCCGAGCGCGGCCTGAGCGGCGCTGTCGAGCGCGGCTTGACTAATTCCGTAATCGACCGATAGTTCACGCCGTTACTTCGTCGACTTAAGAAAAATGGGAGGGATCCAATGGCTTCGCGCCACGCCGTTGCTTTTATCAGTTCTGCGCTTGGTCTGTGGCTTTATTCGACCGCATCCGAGGCTGCCCTCACCCACACCACTGCGAATCTCAATCTGAGATCAGGCCCCTCGACCAGCCATAAGGTGAAGGCGGTCATTCCCGCTGGCGCTGCAATCGACATCCATAGCTGCGGTCACACCTGGTGCTACATGGGCTGGGCCGGACACGAGGGCTACGTCCACTCGGACTATCTGGCGCATCACGTCACCGTCGTGGTCGAACCCCTTGTTCATGTTCATGTCCACGAGCACGTTCATGTCCATGAGCACCACGTGCCGCAAGCCACAAAGATGGGGACATGAGGGAGCTTCTGATGTGGCCGCGGCGCTCCTTGTGCATCATCATCCAGAGTCGACTTAACCCTGCGGGGTGGCCGACACGCGTCAGTAAGCGCTCCCTCGCGAGCGCTAATGGCGCTTTTGACCTAACGCGCGTCACTCCGCGCCCAGATCCGCTGATAGACGGCGCTGATCTCGTCGGCCTCGCGGTCGCGGCTGAACTTTTCGACGACTTTCTCGCGCGCACGCCGCCCCATGGCCTCGATCCGCTCCGGATCGCGCATCAAAGGTTCGAGCGCGGCCGCGAGCGCGTCGGCGTCGTCGACCGGCGCGAGCACGCCGTCGTCGCCGTCGGCGATGACCATTTCCGCTGCGCCTGCGCGCGCCGCGACCACCGCGTCGCCCGCCGCCATCGCCTCGAGCATGGTCAGCCCAAAACCTTCGACCCGCGAGGCGAAGACATAGATCGAAATCCGCTGATACCAGGGCGGCACCTCCTCGACCGGCAATTCCCCCAGGAAACGGATGCGCTCCGTGAGGCCGGCAGCGGCGATCTGCCGCTTGAGTCCTTCAACGAAGGGCAGATTGTCGACGGTAACGAGCCCGATCACGACGGCGGTGAAATCGGGGTATTTGGGCAAGAGCCGGCACATCGCCTCAACAAACAGGTCGCTGCCCTTCTGTCGCCTGACCCGGCCGAAAGTCCCGACGCCATATAGTCCCGGGAGGCCAGCCTCCGCGAACGCCGCACGCCGGTCGGCGGGCGGGGAATAGAGACCGACGTCGATGCCGTGATGAATCACGGTCGCTGGGCGCTTGAGATATTGCGCCGCCATCTCGCTGGTCGCGATCAGGGCGTCCATCCGGGCGATCAGGAAGTTGGTGAGCCAGGTTTTCGGCCGCTGGGAGGCCGAATTGAAGATCAGCGCAAAGCCGTAGCCGAAGAGGTTGAGGACAAGCCCGGCGATCATCTCGACATTGCGCCGCGCGTGCCAGATGCGGACTTTCCCATGGCTCGGCGGACGGAATTGCAGGCGCAGGAGATCGCCCAGGGTCAAGCCGGCGACGCCTTCCGGCCGATCGGGTCCGAGCCAGGCCGCCCGCCAGCGCGTGGCGATCAGGGGGGCGATCGTCCGGTTCACCGCCGTGCCGCCCGAATAGCGCCAGTTCAGATTGGGAATGACGACCTCAAGCGCGTCGAGCGCATCGTCATCGACTTCCCGGCCCATCCCGCCTCGCCCGATCCCGCCGCCGCCCGACAGTTCTTCTCTAGTGCATGACCCATTTCGGGGGAATTGGCCGGGCGCGGACGCTGGGAGAAAAACCTGCGAAATCTCTTTACGAAAATCAGAACTCATGCTCTACTTGGCGCTTCACGCCAGAAGACGGCCGCGCAGCCGTCATTGCGAGCGGAGCGAAGCAATCGAGCCAACCGTGGGAGCCTTGCGACTCAGGATATCCGGACGCCCGGCGGCGGAGCGAGAGAAGCGGGAGAATTGTCATTTACAATCGGGCGCAACCTATTGAAAAGGCAGAAGCCCAAACCAACGAATTGAGGCGATTTGGGATTTTGATTTCGTTGTGGCCGGCTTGGATTTTGTTGCGAACGGCTTTGATTTTGTTGCGGATGGGCTTGGTTTTTGTTGCGGTCGGCTTGGTTTTCGTTCCTCTGGCCGGAGCGCCCTATTGATTCCGCCGGTCGTAGTATAGCTGGCGGTGAAGCGCCTCGGTCATCAGCGAATACATGGCGCCGGTCGCGGCGTGGATGAAGCCCGCCCAGCCGCTCAAGAAAAAGCGGTTACAAAAGAAGATGCGTAAGAAGTAGATCGGTGGACTGAACAGCAGCTTGAGCGTCGACGGCTTCCGTCCCTGCTTCAGCCGTTGCTCGGCCTTGAGCCGCGCGTAGACGATCTCCTTCTTCATCTGCTCGTTGAGCGGCAGCGAACGTTCGTGGCGCAGAAGCCCATGGCGCGCGATCGGCGTCTCGCCCTCGTCGGCGACGAGGCCTTCGTGGACGATGAGCGCGGGGTCGAAGCGGGCGCGACCGCGCCGAACCAGCCGCAGGATGTGCTCCGGCCGCGTCAACCGGCTGAC
Organism: uncultured Alphaproteobacteria bacterium; assembly: GCA_963767245.1. GTDB lineage: Bacteria > Pseudomonadota > Alphaproteobacteria > Rhizobiales > Beijerinckiaceae > Roseiarcus. The sequence continues at coordinate 18,259 of CAVYDG010000033.1, read as the reverse complement.
CGGCTCCGACTGTCCATAGAGGGTCAGCGAGCGGCGCACCTTCCAGCCGGAAACGTCGTCGCCGGCCGCCATGAGGCGCGGCAGAGAGGCCCTGAGATCGTCGTCGAGCCACTCGTCGGCGTCGATGCTGAACACCCATGGCTCTCTCGCCTCGTCGAGCGCCAGCTGCTTCTGCCGGGCGTAGCCGAGCCACGCCTGGTTGATCAGCCGAATCGGGAAGCCGCGGCGCACGAACTCGTCGACGATCGCGAGCGTAACATCGGTCGAGCCGGAGTTGACAACGATAATCTCGGCAAAGCCATTCAGGCTCTGCAGGCACTTGCCGATGCAGGCGGCCTCGTTGAGGCAGATGACCGCGGCGCTCGCCGCAAGCGCGCCCGGCGCGGCCGAATTGGCGGGACGGGCGGGAGAGATGGTCGCGGGATGCGTCAAAGCCATGGGCACAGTGTCTTTGCGTCCCCGGAGCCTCGGGCCGAGCAAGGCGTCGATGCCGCCAGGCCCCTGGCGCCCGCCGATATCTGGGCCATTTGGCTGGTTGTGGCAAGCTCAAGCGGCGCCGGGCAGGCCCAATGTTCTGAATGCTTGCGCGCCCCGGCCGCCGCCACCATATCGACGCGATGAGCAATCCTTTCGAGTTCCCCACCCCATCTTTCACCCTCGATTCCGACAGCCCCGGTCAGGGTCCAGGCGCCGCTCGGGCCGTCCATGACGCGACGATTCTCGACGATTATTCGCGCGTCGTCACTGGCGTCGTCGACCGGGTCGGCCCGAGCGTTGTGCGCATCGACGTCAAGAAGCAGGGCCGCAGCGCCGGCTCCGGCTCCGGCGTCATCATTGCGGCCGACGGCCTGGCGCTCACCAACAGCCATGTCGTCCAGGGCGCCCGGACGGTCAGCCTTTTGACGCTCGAGGGCCGCGAGCTCCAGGCGCGGGTGCTCGGCGACGATCCGGACACCGATCTGGCGCTGCTCAGGGTCGAGGCCGACGTATCGCTGCCGGCGGCGAGACTCGGCGACAGCTCGAAGCTCAAGCGCGGCCAGATCGCCATCGCCATCGGCAATCCGCTCGGCTTCGACGCGACCGTGACCACCGGCGTTGTCTCCGCGCTCGGACGCTCGCTGCAATCGCGCACCGGCCGGATGATCGAGGACGTCGTCCAGACCGACGCGCCCCTGAACCCCGGCAACTCGGGCGGCCCGCTGGTGTCATCCGCCGGCGAGGTGATCGGCATCAACACCGCCGTGATCATGGGGGCGCAGGGCATCTGCTTTGCGGTCGCCTCCAACACCGCCAGTTTCGTCGCCGGCGAGATCGCCCGGCATGGGCGGGTGCGACGCGCCTATATCGGCGTCGGCGCGGCGACGACGGCGATTCCGCGCCGCATTGCGCTCCGGCTCGGCCTCGAACAGGCGACCGGCGCGAGGCTCCTCACCGTCGACCAGGCGGGGCCGGCGGCCCAGGCCGGACTGTTGTCGGGCGACCTCGTCATCGCGCTCGACGGCAGGCCGGTGACCAGCGTCGCCGACCTTTTGCGCGCGCTCGATGCGGAAAAGATCGACCGAACGATCAGTGTCGATTTTCTGCGCCGTTCGGAGCAGCAGAGGGTGTGGATCGGGCCGGTCGAACGGAAGGCGGCGTAGCCGGCCCAACGCCCGAGGTCTCGAACGCTCAAGTGTTCGCGGACGGCTTTGGTCTAACGAGCGGTCCTGGAAAAGCCCGTTCGGCCTCTTCCTCGAGCGCCCGTTCATGATAGCGGATGAAGCGGGCGGCAAAGACCGCGCCGATCACGGCCGCGATGAGCGCCGCAAGCGCCACGGGGCGGGCATAGTGCTCGAACGCGCGGCCGAGCCAGAAGCCGCCTAGGCCGAATATCGTCGCCCAGACGATTCCGCCCGCCGCATTGAAAAGAAAAAATTCTTCCCAGTTGTAGTGGTTCACGCCGGCGAGAAAGGCGGCGAAGGCGCGCAGAACCGCGACGAAGCGGCCAAAGAAGACGACCTTGCCGCCGTGCTTGAGAAAAAGGTACTGCCCAAGCTTGAGCCGACGCTCATCCAGGCTGATATAGCGCCCGTATCGGTAGAGCAGCGGAAATCCGAACTCTCGCCCGATCCAATAGCCGCAATTGTCGCCGATGATCGCGCCGGCGGCCGCCGCGCCTATGACGCCGTAAATTCTGAGCGTCCCCTGACCCGCGAGGATCGCGGCGGTGACCAGCACGGTTTCGCCGGGCATCGGGATGCCGGCGCTTTCCATGGCGACGATGAGAAAAACCGCGAAATAGCCGTAGGTGGCGATCGCCCCGTGCAGATGGTGCGCGAGATCCATGTCAGGGGAAGGCCCTGGCTCCGGTCAGTCGGCGCGCGTTGGCGCGCACTTTCCGCCGCGCCGGGCCCGCGGCGGCCTCGGCGATCGCGGTCAATCCGGCCGATACGTCGTTTGGCGTTCGCACGCCGCCGAACGCTGCCTTGATGAAGAAGGCCCCCCAGGCCGCCTGCGCGGCGAAAGCGCCCTCGATGGCTGCGTCGACCTTCTCCTGCACCATGAGCCGCGCCTCGCGCGCCTTCTCCGGTCCCCCGTAGCCGGGCGCGAGCAGCCCTTGGGTGCGAGCCGCGATGGTCAGCGCAGCGTCAACCCCCGCCTGGGCGTTCGCCTTGGCGATGGCGAGAGAGCGCGATGTGAGACGTCGCGACACTATGAGAGCCCCCTTGTTGTTCTAGTCCCGGGGATGAACCCGGCCGAGCAACATGGGGGAAGATCGGCGCGGCGGCAAGTCCGTGGGGCGCCCGACCTTTGGACGCGCAGTCCCCATCAGCCGAGCGGTTCGATGCGATATTGGATGAAGCCCGTGCGCTCGGCGACCGCGTCGTAGAGCTTGCGCGCGACCGCGTTGGTCTCGTGGGTGTTCCAGAACACCCGCACGGCTCCCGCCTCTTTCGCCGCGCCGACGACGGCGCCGATCAGCGCCCGGCCAACGCCGCCTCCCCGCCTTTCCTCCTCGACATAGAGGTCCTGCAAATAGCATTGAGGGTGGAGATGCCAGGTGCTGCGTTGAAACAAATAGTGGGAAAAGCCGATGAGCCCGTCGTCGCGCTCGGCGACGAGCGCGTGCACCGGCTCGAGGGGATCGAATATACGCGCCCAGGTCGCGTTCGTGACCTCGTCGCTCTCCGCCGCCCGGTAGAAGGTAAGATAGGCGCGCCACAGCGGCGACCACTGCTCGCGGTCGGCGCGTCTGATCGGGCGCACACTGAATTCTGGCAAAGTCGGCCTCCCCGCTTCATCCGGAGCGCGAAAAACTGGCGCGAACTTCAGGATCGAGCGTTCGATGCTTCTTGACAAGCGCCCGCCCGGAGGACTGCTTTCCTGCCGCCGATCGACCTCGTCGGCGACGGAGCCATGAGATGACACGCTCGCCCTTCATCCTCGCCGCCCTTGCTGCGCTCATGGGCGCGGCAGGCGGCGCGCTAGCGGCCGCAGGGGTTCACGCCAATGGCGGTGAACTCGCCTTGAGGGGCGCGCAGTTCCTGATCCTTCACGCCTGCGCGGCGCTTGCGATCGCCGCCTTCGCTGGCCTCGCGACGGCGCCGCGGCGCGCGCTCGTCATCGTCGGCTTCGTCATGGAAGCGGGCGCAACCCTGTTTGCGGCCGAACTCGCGAGCCACGCGTTCACTGGCGAGCGCATCTTTCCGTTCGCCGCTCCGATCGGCGGGACGACGCTGATCCTCGCGTGGGTGGCGCTCGCCATCGTGTTCGCGGTCGCGGCAAGGCGCGAGGCGTAAAAAGGACGGCCCGAGTTGGCCTAAAAGGCAAGGATCGAATGTCGTTTTTTAACCGGACGGTTTCTGCTAGTACCTCGTCACAGAGGTTTTGACTCTTTGATTTTGGTCTGATTTGAGCGTGGGCTTCGGGTAAGTGCGCCCCATTTTGGCGCGGGCTTTTTGGGTTGTGAACATCCAGTTGATGCGGGAGCATTCGGCGTTGCGTCGCTTCTCCCAAGCGGCGGTCTCGGCGACAAGCGGGGTGTAGCTTTCGATGCGCCGATCGAGACATTGACTGGCCAGGACGCCGATCTCGATCTCGACCATGTTCAGCCAGCTGGCGTGCTTGGGGACGTAGTGGAACTCCAGCCGGCGCAGCACCCGTCGCGCTTCGTCGGCTGGGAAAGTCTGGTAGAGCGCGCCGGCGGAATGGGTCGACAGGTTGTCGAGCACCACGCGAATGCGCTGCGCCTCGGGATAATGGACATCGGTGAGGTCGCGCATGCAGACGGCGAAGTCTTCCGCGGCGCGCCGTTCGGTGACCTTCACCTTGCGCCAGGGGCGGTTCACATCCAAGAACACGAACAGGTTCGCGGTTCCGTTGCGTTTATATTCGCAGTCGTAGCGCTCGATTTGCCCCGGCTTGGGCGGGATCGGCCGGCGGACCTCGCCGATGAGCTGGATCGGGCTCTCGTCGAAGCAGACCACCGGGCGCTCGGGATCGGGCGCTTCGGAATAAAGATCGAGCACGTCCTCCATACGGGCGACGTAGTCGGCGTCGACCTGCGGAATGCACCACATGTCCTTGCGCCATGGCTTGAGGTCATTTTCGGCCAAGCGCCGACGCACCGTCTCGCGCGACACACTCTCGTGCGCAGTCAGCCTGACCAGTTCACCCGACAGCAGCTCCAGCGTCCAGCGAGCGCGGCCCGCGGGTGGACTCGAACAGGCCGTTGCCACCAGCAGGGCTTCCTCCTTGCCCGAGAGCTTGCGGTTTGCTCCGGGGCGCGGCTCTTCGCTGAGCGCCGCCTCCAGGTTGCCGAGGACGAAGCGGCGCTTAGTCCGATAGACGGTCGAGCTGCCCGCGCCGACATTGGTCGCGATCGCCTCGTCGCTGGCGCCGCCATCCGCCGCCAACAATATCTGCGCCCGCTTGAGCCTGCGTGCCGCATGCTTGCCGCCGCTCAGAAGCTCCGTCAGTTCGGTGCGTTCGGTTTGGCTGAGTTCGACCCGATAGCGTACATTCATCCGTGCCTCCTCGTGTTGAGGCACGCACGAACAGCTGAATTGGATGGCCGGAGTGAGTCGCCCTGCAAAAACCTTCACACTCAGGCAGGGCCAATATCTGGCGTTTATCCACCTCTACACGCGCCTGCACCGCCGGCCGCCGGCCGAAACTGAGATGCAGGACTATTTTCGCGTCAGCCCGCCTTCCGTGCACCAGATGGTACTGACGCTCGAACAAGCTGGCTTCATTAGGCGGCAGCCAAGAACCGCCCGCAGCATCGAACTGCTCGTCGATCCGACACAGCTGCCAGAGTTACTTTGACCCCCGATTTAACCGGTCAAGATCACTGTGCCGAGGTACTAGTGTGGGGTGGGCAATGGAACCTGCAGGAGGACAAGATGCAGACCACCAACCGCAAGCTCGGTCGCGCCCTTTCGGGCGGCGCACTGTTGGCCGGATCCGCCTTTATCGCCGCGCTGTCGTTCGTCGCGCCGAGCGAGGCGTTCGCCGCGTGCGGGGGCGGGACCGTCGCATCCACGGGAGCGAAGCCCCCGTCGACCGCCACGGGAGCCCACTCCGGCTCGACCCCATCCGCTGGCTCAACCGGCACAAGCTCGTGCGGAGCGAACACGACCTCCGGCGCCTTGACCAGCGGGACCCTGACTCCCTCGCTGGCCGGCGTCTACACCGGCGCCATCACCGGCAACGGCGGGAAGCGGAACGGCTCGACAACTTCGAGCCACACCGCGAGCAAGGCCAATACATCGACCACCGGAGGCGTCGCCCACACGACAAACCTCACGAACACGATGCATACCGCAAGCGGCGGTTCGGCGCATGGCCGCTTCTTCCACGCCGGAAAGCACCCGTAAGGCGCCTGCGCGACTGCCTTTGAACGGGCGGCTGATGTAGCCGCGGTCCTTAGCCCGCCGGAAGACAGACGTCCTTCCGGACGCCCTGTCGACCGCGGTGCGCGCGATCAGCGATCGCGCCCCCAAAACCGCGCCGATCCAATTGCGAAGAGTTCTAGTCGCGCACGAACGCGAACTTGTCGACGTCGACGAGGCCCATGTCGGTGATCTTGAGGTGTGGGATCACCGGCAGCGGCAGGAACGCCACTTGCAGGAACGGCTCGGCCAGCGTTACGCCCAGCCCCTTGGCCGCCGCCCGCAGCGGAATCAGCGCGTCACGCACTTCCTCGAAACTCATGAGACTCATCAGACCCGCCACCGGAAGCGGCAGTTCGGCGACCACCTTGCCGTCGCGCGCAACCGCGAACCCGCCCTCAATCTCGCGCAATCGGTTGACCGCCGCCGCCATGTCGGCCTCGTCGACGCCAACGACGCACAGGTTGTGGCTGTCATGGCCGACCGAAGAAGCGATCGCGCCGCGCTTCATGCCGAAACCCTTGACGAAGGCGGTCGCCCGGTTGTCGTTAACGCCATGGCGGGCGACGACCGAAACCTTGACCACGTCCTGGCCAAGATCGACGCCGCGCTCGCCGTCCTTGAACGGCAGCGTCACCGGGACGCGGTCGGTGATGATCTTGCCGGGAATGACGCCGATCGCCTGCGTCGACGGCCCCTGCCCCCTTGCGACGAAATCGGCCGGCTCGACCCGCTTCGCTTTCACGCTCCCCCGCCCGACGGGAGGAAGGGGGGAGCGCGCGGCGAACAGCGCGTCGTCCACGACGCGACCGCCCGCCATCACCATCGAGACGGCGCAATGTTCGAGATCGTCGATAACGACCAGATCGGCGCGCCAGCCGGACGCGATCAGACCGCGGTCGCGCAGCCCGAAAATGCGCGCCGCCGAGATCGACGCTGCGCGATAGGCGGCGAGCGCCGGCGCGCCGAGCTTGATCGCGGTGCGGATGAGAAAGTCGAGATGCCCTTCCTCGGCGATGTCGAGCGGATTGCGGTCGTCGGTGCAGAAGGCGATGAACGGCGAATTGCGCTCGGTGATGATCGGCGCGAGCGCGTGCAGGTCCTTGCACACCGAACCTTCGCGAATGAGGATCTGCATACCCTTGGCGAGCTTCTCTCTTGCCTCGGGAAGGTTGGTGACCTCGTGGTCGGTGCGGATTCCGGCGGCAAGATAACCGTTGAGGGAAAGGCCGCTGAGGAGGGGACTGTGCCCGTCGATCGGGCGGGTCTGGAAGGCCGCGAGTTTGGCCAGGCAGGACGGGTCGCGGGCCAGAAGGCCGGGAAAGTTCATGAATTCGGCCAGTCCCAGCACCTTGGGGTGATCGGCGAGGGCAAGGAGGTCGCTGGCCTCGAGCCGCGCCCCCGAGGTCTCGAGCGCCGTCGCCGGCACGCAGCTCGACAATTGCACGCGCAGGTCCATGACCGTCAGCATCGCCGCGTCGAGGAAGTAGCGCAGACCGGCCTGCCCGAGCACGTTGGCGATCTCGTGCGGATCGCAGATCGACGTCGTCACGCCACGGGCGAGCACGCAGCGATCGAATTCGAGCGGAGTTAAGAGCGAGCTTTCGACGTGGCAATGGGTGTCAATGAACCCGGGAACCACCACCTTGCCGCTGACGTCGATCTCGCGTTCACCACGGTATTCGCCGAGCGTTCCGACGATCCGATCGCCGCAGATCGCGACGTCGCTCTTGACAAGCTCGCCGCCGACGAGATCGAAGATCCGGCCGCCCTTCAGCACCACGTCCGCCTTGCCGAGCCCCTGCCCCTGCTCGATCGCGCGACGAAGAAAGGCGATGGCGTCGCTCATGAATGGGCCTCGGCTAGCATGAGATAAAGGATTGGCGCATTGTTTCAGGCTTGCTCCGGACGCTCAAGCCACGCGCATATCGGTCGAACCCAATCGCGCGCTCGCGCGGGCGACTCCTTGGGAGTTCCAATTCGGACGACGCCATTTGCAGCCCCGCACTTTTAGGGCTTGGCGCGTGAGAGCTGCGCCGCGCGGCCGGCCGCGGCATAAAGGTTGAGACGGGAATAGACGCCGAAGGCTGATCCGTCATCCAGAAACCCGCCGCCCGGTCCTTCCGTCTCGGTCAGGATACGGTTCGCCTCGTCGAGGCTGAGTTTGGGGAAAGCTACTGTCAGCAGGTTCCCAGCTTCGGGCGCCAACGCGCCGACATCCTCCACCTTGTCTGCTATCTCCGGGTGCGCGACTCCCAGTCCGTACGTCTGCGTCGTGGCGTAGAAAGCCTCGTTCATTGCAGGCGCGTTGAATTGGCCAATGTCCTGACGCGCGCAAACTGCGACGGTATCGCCGCAAGCAGCCTCCAGCGCCTTGGTCAGGTCGGCCTGGGCTGTCGCGACGGCCGCCCGGAAGTCGGCGATCGTCTCCGGGACCTGAGGCGAAGACATTGCGGTCGCCCTGGCGAAGTCCTTGAGCGGGCGGCCTACGTAGGCGGGGTCGTTGGCGAGCAGGTGGGCGAGATCGTAGGTCGCAACCGTTCGGCCGCCCAGCACGTCCATGGCGTAATGCGCCCCCAAGATGATGCGGTCGTTGCCATATTCTGCGGCGCGCACGACCATCTCCTGGTACCGATCTGGCACGAGCACGGCGAGCAAAAGCGATCCCATGTATCCGTAGGTCGTATGCCCGCTCGGGAAGGATGGGCTGTCGATCAGGTTCATGACCGGGCCGCGGTTATAGACTTCGTTGCCGGCCGGCACATTGAAGTAGTCCGGCCCTACGATTGGCATGATCGTTGGCTGGGTCTGAAACGGGCGCGAATTCCCGTACTTGTCGGCTCCGGGCGCTCCACCCGGCCGGCTATAGGCAGTGCCGAATGGATCGGGCGCGCCACTGATCGTCTTGAAGATGGCCAGGGCGTCGTCGGAAACCGGCTTTTTGCCGTTCGTCGTTCCGTTGGCGAAGAAATATTTGCCGGCGTTCGAATCCGATCCCGATGTCGAGTTGGCATAGGCGATCACATTCGAGACGGATCCGGAAATGTTGGTGAAATGCTCCCGATCGAGATAATGCGCGCGCGCCTGATAAGCGGCGCCCAAGGTCGTGCCAAGGCCGTCCGTCAGCTGCGCAAGATTGCCGTCGGTGATGAAGGCGTCGCGCAAAGCCTGCTGCTGCTGTTCCGCGAACGGCAGCAGCGTGGGTTGGCGAATGGCGCCAGTCTGGATTCCGCCGGTGACGGTGAAGTTGGAACCCAGCGCCGCCATTCCGTCCGCGGTGTTCGAGAGCGCGGAGACCGGCGCCAGACCTCTGAGAGCGGCCATGTTGGTCACGCTCTGCGCGTCGGCCGCGGCGATGCTCATCGCCAAGGTGACAAGGCCGATTCCGCATCCTGCCCTACTCATGGCGCCGCTGCTCCTCAACCCCGTCTCATCGGCTTGTCGACCTATTTTTACATCACCGAGACCGTCCAGCAAGGCGGCTTCGCTTTGACGACGCCCGCGAATTGTCGTCTCGTCGGCTATGCTCGCTCCCGTCCTCTCCATCCAGTCGCATGTCGTTTTCGGCCATGTCGGCAATTCGGCGGCGGTGTTTCCGCTGCAGCGGCTCGGGCGCGAAGTCTGGCCCATGATGACGGTGCAATTCTCCAGTCATGCCGGCTACCCCGGCTGGCGTGGCCGGGCCTTCGACGCCCGCACGATCGACGAATGCGTCGCCGGGCTGCAGGCCATAGGCGTGCTCCCCGTTTGCGCCGGGCTCATCACCGGCTATCTCGGCAAGCCGGAGATCGGCGAGGCGGCCTTGCGCGCGCTTGCAAGCCTGCGCGCCGCCAATAGCCAAGCACTCTATGCCTGCGACCCTGTCATTGGTGACATTGAACGTGGGCGCTACGTCGCCGAGGGCGTGGGCGAATTCTTCCGCGACCGCGCCCTGCCGTTCGCGACCATCGCCACACCCAACGCCTTCGAACTCGAATGGCTGACCGGCGAGCGGCCGGCCGATCTTGGGACGGCGCAGGCGGCGATTGCGGCGCTGCGCCGGCGCGGGCCGCAGGTCGTCGTGGCGAAATCGCTGACGCTCGACGACACGCCCGGGGACGCACTCGACATGCTGGCCGCGGACGAAACGGGCTTCTGGCGATTGCGGACGCCAAAGCTTCCGATCGCGGTCAACGGCGCGGGCGATCTGTTCGCCGCGCTATTTTTTCATCATTGGCTCGAGACCCGTGCGACGCCCGAGGCGCTGTCGCGCGCGGCGTCGTCGGTCTACGCGATCGTGACTTTAACCGATGCGGCGGGCTCGCGTGAACTCGTCCTGGTCGCCGCGCAGGACGAAATCGTCCGGCCCTCGCGCCTTTTCGCCGCCGAAGCAGTTTGACCACACGGAGCGTTCATTTACTTTTTTCGCGCATCGGCGCATGAAAGAGCGGGTTTCGGTGTTATATGGGCGGTGAGAAGGGGAACGTTCATGAGACATCCACTCGGTCTGGCCGCAAGCGTCACGCTCGGAATTGCGCTCGCGTCGTCCTGCGCCCAGGCGCAGACTGTTCACCACCGCGCGCATGCAGCCCCTGTTTCGGCGGGGCGTGACATCACCGTTCATCGGGGCGTTGAACCCTGGTTGACGATGGGCACATGGGCGCCGGTTGGCTCGCTCAACGGCTACGCCAGCGACACGCTCCGGCCGCCGCAGCGCGACTCAGTCCAGAATACCTTCGTCGGCGTGCGCGGCACCGACCGCCTGCCGAACCCGGTTTCGCTCCCTCAATCCAACCGGCCTCTGATCATCGTCTCTCAGCCTGGAACCGAAGGGCCGCTGTTTTCCTGGTATTGACGAGGCCCGCCAGCGCGGTTGAGGGGCGCGGCGGGCGCTGGACTTTCGCTTGATGGCGCGCCTGTTTCAGACGCTCGATGTGTTCACCGAGACGGCGCTTGCCGGCAATCCCCTTGCTGTCGTGCTTGACGCTGAGGGACTTGACGACGCGCGGATGCAGGCGATCGCCGCCGAGTTCAACTTGTCGGAGACCGTGTTCGTCTTCGAGCCGAGGAACCCGATCAACACCGCGCGGGTCAGGATATTTACGCCCAAGCGGGAGCTGCCGTTCGCCGGCCATCCCACGATCGGAACGGCGGCGCTGATCGCCCACCGGAGGGCCGGAGACCTGCTCGTCGCCCAGGATGTCAGGATCGTGCTCGAGGAAGCGGTCGGCGACGTTATTTGCAGCGCGCGCCATCGCCGGGGCAAGGCGCTTGCCGCCTATTTCGACTTGCCGAAACTGCCCGAGCGCCTCGGCGCCAGGCCGCCGCCGAAGGCGGAAATCGCCGCCGGTCTCGGGCTTGAGCCCAGCGATATCGGTTTCGGCGCGCACGACCCGAGCCTGTTCAGCGCCGGCGCGCCGTATCTGTTCGTCCCGATCCGCTCGCTCGAGGCCGTCGGCCGGGCCGCGCCCGGCGCGATGTCTTGGTCGACCAGGGACGGCCCCGGAACCTTTCTCTATACGAGCGAAGTCGCCCGCGACGGGTCAGCGTATCACGCGCGCATGTTCGCTCCCGCGTGGGGCGTTGCGGAAGACCCGGCGACCGGCAGCGCCGCCGCCGCCTTCGCCGGCGTGGTTCACGCTTTCGACCGCCCGACCGACGGCGAGCACACCCTCACGATCGAGCAAGGCTTCGAGATGGGCCGCCCAAGCCTGATCGCGCTCGGCCTCACGATCGACTCCGGGGCGCTCACCGGGGCGACGATCGGCGGGTCGGTCGTCATCGTCTCCAGCGGCTCGCTCGACCTTTGAGCCCACCGGCGCGCCTCCTTGAAGTCGGCGAGCTCGACCTCGTGTTCGAGCCCGCGCCCTGGGCGTTCTCCGAACGCCAGGCGGCAAGCATCGCGGCGCATTGGGCGCGGCTGAGGAGGGCGAAGCCCGCGCTGTTCAACGGGCGGATCCTGCTGCTGGGCCGACGAGCAATCGAGAACCGGTTCGATGGTGCGTTGATCCTCAGAGGCGCCTATTTCGAGACCGACTATGCCGATTACCTCGCGTGGGAGGAGTTCGGCTACCCCGGCGAACCGGTCGACAATTGCTTCTCGATGGCGGCGCTGCGCGGGGCTGACGGGGCTTTCCTGATCGGCGAGATGGCCCCTCACACCTTCAATGCTGGGCAGATTTATTTTCCCGCCGGAGCGCCGGACCCCGCTGACGTTTTCGACGGCAAGGTCGACCTCGAGGCCAGCGCCAGGCGGGAATTGTTCGAGGAGACCGGAGTGAGCGCCGACGAGACGGCGATTGGGCCCGGCTGGACTTTGGTGTTCACGCCCCAGCGCATCGCCTGCATGAAGCTGATGACGCTCGCAATTCCCGCCGCGCGGGCGAAGGCGCGGATCGACGCCCATCTTGCGCTCGACCCTCACGCCGAGTTTACGCGCATGCACATAGTGCGCGGCCCGCGCGACATCGACGAGCAACGGGTGCCGGTGTTCGTCGCCGCGTACCTGCGCGACGCGTTCTCTCAGAGATCAGTCGGATAGCCGTGTCGCCGCTCAGAGGCGGCGATCATGGCCTTGGCCTCGGCGTCGCGTCCAGCGGCGCAGACGCTCTCCGCCGCTGCGATTTCGCGCTTGATCTGGTTATAGACCGAGGGGACGACATGACCCATGGAGAGGTCGTTATCCTGGACCGCGCGATAGCGCGCGATCTTGGCCGAGCAGTCGTCGCCCTGCGGCAACTGGAACCCGGGCGGCGTCACCGCGACGGAACCCGGCGGGGCTGAGGCCACTCGCGCCGGCGCGTTGCAGGCAGCGAGCGCAAAGCCGGCAAGGACAAGCGGCGCGAACGTTTCATCGTTTTCAGGCTCCTTGGGGACGAATCGAAGCGTTCGCGGCAAGACTCGTGAAACCGGCGGCCGCGTCAAGCGCGACGCCAGGCGCGCCTAGCGCCGGACGCCAATCCGCTCCCCGCGAAGCGGCACGGACCATGCTAGGATAGACTTCGCACCCTCGGATCATTCGCCGCCAATGACTTCGACTTTCACCGCTCGCGTCATTCCGTCCATCTCGGACGTTGACGCTAAGGCATGGGATGCCTGCGCCAATCCGCCCGGGCGCTCGGTGGACGAGGCCGAAGGGGAACGGTTCAACCCGTTCATCGCCCACGCCTTCCTCCAGGCGCTCGAAGCGTCAGGCTCGGTCGGCGGCCGCTCGGGCTGGACGCCGGCGCATGTGACGGTCGAAGACGGCCGCGGGCGCCTTGTCGCGGCCGCGCCGGCCTATCTCAAGAGCCATAGCCAGGGCGAATATGTGTTCGATCACGCCTGGGCCGACGCCTACGAACGGGCCGGCGGGCGCTATTACCCCAAGCTTCAGGTCGCCGCCCCGTTCACCCCCGTCACCGGACGCCGGCTCCTCGTTGCGCCCGACTCGCCGTCCGGCGCGCGCGAGGCGCTGATCGCGGCGCTGCGCGAATTGCGCAAGCAGACCAAGGCGTCGTCGATCCACGTGACGTTCCCGACCGCTGCGGACGCCGAACGGCTGGGAAACGCCGGATTTCTCGTCCGTACCGGCGAGCAGTTCCATTTTTCATGCGAGGGCTTCGCCAGTTTCGACGACTTTCTTGCCGCCCTGGCGTCGCGGAAGCGCAAGGCGATCAAGCGCGAGCGGCGGGAGGCGCTCGACGGCGGCGTCGAGATCGATTTGCTTACTGGATCATCGATCCTCTCAGCGCATTGGGACGCATTCTTCAAGTTCTACATGCACACTGGCGCGCGCAAATGGGGCCGTCCTTACCTGACCCGCGGGTTTTTCGATCTGATCGGCGCGACGTTTGCCGACCGCGTCCTTCTGGTGATGGCGCGCCGCGCCGGGCGCTATATCGCCGGCGCGATCAATTTCATCGGCGACGACGCGCTTTACGGCCGCAACTGGGGCGCGATCGAGGAGCGGCCGTTTCTGCATTTCGAGGTCTGCTATTATCGGGCGATCGACTTCGCGCTCTCCCGCGGATTGCGGCGGATAGAGGCCGGCGCCCAGGGTGAGCACAAGCTCGCGCGCGGCTACCGGCCGGCCCTTACCTATTCGGCGCATGAGTTCGCCGACGCGCGCCTCGCCAGGGCGATCGCCGACTATCTTGGCCATGAGCGCGCCGCCGTCGATCGCACGATCGCCTATTACGAGGGCCACGCGCCTTTCCGCCGCGGCGAAGGCGAAGCGCGCGGGGACGAACGATTGGGAGAATCCTTTGACGCCGACGTATGATCCAGACAACATCTTCGCCAAGATCCTGCGTGGCGAGGCGCCGTGCGTGAAGGTCCACGAGGACGGCGTGTCGCTGGCCTTCATGGATGTCATGCCCCGCACCGACGGACACACGCTCGTTATTCCAAAGTCGCCCGCGCGCACTCTGCTAGACCTCGACCCCGCGTATCTGTCGCGGTTCATGCCCACTGTGCAGAAGGTCGGGCGCGCTGTCATGGCCGGCATGCAGGCCGAAGGCCTTTTGCTTCAGCAGTTCAATGAGCCGGCAAGCGGCCAGCAGGTCTTCCACCTGCATTTCCATCTTCTACCGTGCTGGACTGGGGTGGCGATTCGTCCGCCTGGCGGACCGTTCCAGAACGCCGAGACGCTGAGGCCGCACGCCGACAAGATCATCGCGGCCTTGGCCAGCGGGTGATCTTCCGCCTTCCCGCCGACGCGCGGCATGCCGTTCGGACCTTCGCGCGTTGACCCACATGCACTATTTTCCGCTGGGCGTAGGCCAGGCGACTTTCTTCGCCGCGCTCCTCGTCGGTCTCTTCCTGATTTAAATCAGCCTGCTGAGGCGGGCCTATTGGGCGCTCGGCCTCAATCCCGCCATGGCGACGCTTGTGCTTTTTGGTTCGCTTCTGGGCTCATACGTCAACCTTCCCCTCATCCGCCTGCCCGAGGAGCGCGTCGTCTCGCGGGAGGTGGTGGAGATCTTCGGCGTCCCGTTTCGGGCCCCGGTCACGGTCGATTGGCCCGGCACGATTCTCGCCATCAACGTCGGCGGGGCGGTAATCCCGATCCTGCTGTCGTTCTATCTGCTGATTCGCTACGACCTTTGGGGAGCTGGCGCGTTGGCGACTGCGATCGTCGCCTTTGTCGTCCATCGGCTGGCGACTCCGGTTCCGGGAATGGGCATTTCGGTGCCGACCTTAGTCCCGCCCGTGCTGGCGGCGCTGGTCGCGCTGGCGCTGTCGCGCCGATTCGCGGCGCCCCTTGCCTATATCGGCGGCAGCCTCGGCGTCCTGATCGGCGCCGATCTGCTCAATCTCGGGCTATTGCGCGGCTTGGGCGCTCCTGTTGCGTCGATCGGCGGCGCGGGGACTTTCGACGGAATATTTCTGACCGGCGTGATCGCGGTGCTGCTGGCAAGTTTGTTAACGAATACAAGATGATGATGGTTAACGGATGGTTGCCAAATCTGTTGCGATTCTGCCACATCTTCCAGCAAATTCAACGAACTGCATGAGCAACGATAGACAGCGAGGGAACCCAACTAATGGTCCGCTCATTGTTATCAGCGGCGGGCGCGGGCGCATGTGGCGTATGGCGTCGCGTACAACACGGAGACCAAAAACATGATCAACAAGTGGCTCAAAGGGGTTGCGATCGCGACGCTGACGGCCGTGGGGGCAGTCGCTGCGCAGGCAGCCGACCTTCCGACCAGGAAAGAGGCGCCGGCGCCGGTATTCGTCCCGCCGCCCTTCACCTGGACGGGGTTCTACATCGGTCTTAACGCCGGCGGCATCATCAGCAGCGGCAGCCGTTCGGTGACGCTTTATGACCCAATCGCCGGCGACTTTCTTAACAGCAGTTTTCCGGGCGGGATCGGAAATGGCAAGAGCGGATTCCTCGGCGGCGGACAGGCCGGCTACAATTGGCAGACCGGCGCTTTCGTGCTCGGCATCGTAACCGACTTCGACGGCACGAGCCTGAGCAAGAACTTCAGTTTCAGCAGCGCCCCGTATACCGGATTTCCGTTCACGGGCGATACTCTCAACGTGAACGCCAAGGCGAGCCTGGACTGGCTGGGAACGACGCGCGCGAAACTCGGCTTCGTCGTCACTCCCGACAATCGCCTGATGATCTACGGAACGGGCGGCGTCGCTTACGGCGGCGGAAGCTCGCACTTCAATCTCTATGACAGCGCCAACAACTTCTATTGGTCGGGCAGCCCCAGTTCCACGCGTGTCGGCTGGACGATCGGCGCAGGCGTCGAATACGCCCTGACGAACAACGTCACCATCGGCGCCGAATATCTCTACGCCGACCTGGGCAGCACCAAGATCTTGGCGAACCCGAACTCCCTTGCGGCCCTGGCCTTCCCGAATACCTACGCAAGGGCCAAGTTCGACTACAACGCGTCGATCTTCCGCGCTCTCGTGAACTACAAGTTCTGAGCGCTTCGCGCTCCGATCTGAACTGATATTGGCCGGAGGAAGGGCGACTTTCCTCCGGTTCTTTTTTTTGCCTGCCCGGCCACGGTCAAATAGCGAATCGCCGGCTGCGACGCCGCGCATGATCGGCCCCATCCTTTGGCGCTGTCGGTCAGTGAACTTGGGCTGACGGGTCAATCTTTGATTGGTTCGGCGGGGCCCCAACGTCTCGGCCGGCCCGCCTGCTGACGAACTTGACCCGATTCCAGCGCGCGCGATCGGCTCGCCAACGACGGTTTCAGCTCGCGCCAGTTTCGGGCCGGGGTCGCACAAACCCCACAGTGGCGACGGTAGCCCGCGCCGGGGCGCGGCGTCTTGGTCTGGGGCGCATCGAATATGGGCTGGGGCGTACAGGCTGTCGCAGAGCCGGGAGCGCGAGGCGGCGAATCGACTATCGCGCGCGTCGGGAGTCCGAGGGCGTTTCGCCGAAATAGGCGCGGAACATCCGATTGAAGTGCGAAAGGTCGTTGAACCCCGCCATCGCCGCGACGTCGGCAATGCGCAGATGGGCGATCAGCGGATCCCCCAACAGCTGGCGCGCCCGCTTCAGGCGCAACTCGCGGACATAAGACGAGAACGACTTTCCGGCGCCTTCCAACAATTGCTGGACATAGCGCTCCGACAAATGAAGCCTGCGCCCGACCGACGCGGCGCTAAGATAAGGGTCGCCGAGACGGCGGCCGATGTCTCAAATCACCGCCTGCAGTCGCGCGGCCTTGATCCCGCCGTACATCTGGGCGCGGGCGAGGTCGCCCGCGGGATCGAAAACATGCGCCAGCAACTCCCGGACCTGCTGGTCCGCCAGGCTGGCGAGCGAGGCGGTAAGGCCGGTCGGGGCCGACATGAGCGAGACGACATAGGAACTCAAAATCGCAAACGCCGCCTCGTCGAGCGGGACCGGGTGATTGATTGACCAGTCTCTCGGCTTCGGGCGCAAGGCTCAGCGCCGTCTTGCGGGCAATGCGCAACGAGATTCCCCGAACGCCGAGCGGCGTGTGCAGACTGCCGACCTCCTCCAACGATGTGATGATCGCTTCGCCGGGGCCGACGCGCGCTGCATCGGCTCCAGCGCGTATTTCGACGCTTCTCCCTCAAGGCAGGGTAAAGACGAACGCGTCGTCCCCGTCACGAACCAGATCGGCGGTCCGCTTGACCACGCTTGGCGTCGATCGCCGTTCGATGATCGCGATTTTGGGCAAGTTCAGGACCCGGAGACGGGTGCGAAAGTTCTTCTTGTCCGGAACATCGACATCGACCCGGATGACCCGCAGCATCAACTCCTCGCGCCACGCATCAAAACGCTCGCGTGGGGCAAAGGAGTCGCTCGACAGGACGAGCGGCGCTAAACCTTTCGGCTCTTCGATCAGGATGGGCGTCGACACGCGCGCCTCCAAACCAGCGACCGTTTCGCTCGCCGGCCGTGGCGGACACGGACCAACGGTCAGGCGGGGCGTTCGTGGTCTTGAGACCGACGTCTCTGCGCAGTCAGTGCTTATCGTCGGCCGCCGCGCTGACGGCTCTATACATCAGAACGGATATGGACTAGCCCTGCGTCCTAGGTATGTTCGCCCATTTTGACCGGCGCCGCAACGGCATTTCGCTTGCGCGGGCTCTTTTCGCGCCCCGGACTTTGTCCAGGACAGGCCCGCCATGACGGAGCTCGAATTGTCTGTCGATAGCGAATTAAGTTGTCCGGTTTTGGTAGCACATCATATGTCCGCTTCTTCTGGTTCTGTTCTCCTGTGGGCGGAGTGGGCAAGCCGGAGGCTTGTCCATGCCGTCCACAGGCTCGCCGCCGAGCGGATTTAGGCGGCGTTTTTCGCATCTCTGATCGTTCCGTTCTGGTCGTAGCGGCCGATACAGCGCGGCCCGTGGAAGAGGGCGCGGGAGCCGTCGGCGTAGAGGTGCACCTTGACCCGCGCCTTGACGAAATGCGGCCGCAT
>CAVYDG010000032.1:0-111633 GCA_963767245.1 uncultured Alphaproteobacteria bacterium | reverse complement strand
ATAACCCTCTCCGCGGCGTCCGGCGTTTCGCCGGTCGAGTTGATCGTCGCCCCGCGGGAGCCGCTCGGGTCGGCGGCCCCGAGGGTCGAGGAATTCGCGGCGCGGCGGGTGGCCGGCGAGCCGCTGTCCAGGATCGTCGGCAGGCGCGAATTCTGGGGTCTCGAGCTCACGATTTCGCCGCAGGTTCTGGATCCGCGGCCCGAGACCGAAACGATCGTCGAAGCCGCCTTGAGGCTGCTGCGGCGACCGGCGCGAGGAGCCATTGCGCATCCTCGACCTCGGCGTCGGCTCAGGCGCGCTCCTTTGCGCCCTGCTGAGCGAATTCTATCATGCGCGGGCGGCCTCGGCGTCGACATTTCCGCCGGCGCGGCGAATGTGGCGCGCAGCAATATCGAGGCTTGCGGCCTTGCTGGGCGGGCGGAAATAAGGCTTGGCGACTGGACGAGAGGTCTCGCAGGGCCGTTCGACCTGATCGTCTCGAATCCGCCCTATATTCCGAGCGCCGATCTCCCGGGGCTGCCGCGCGAGGTCCGTAACTTCGATCCGCGGCTTGCGCTCGACGGCGGAATTGACGGCCTTGACGCCTATCGGCAAATCATGCCGGACGCCTTCGCCTGCTTTCCGGCGGCGGCTGGCTGATGGTCGAAATCGGCGCCGGCCAGGCCGCAGACGTGCTCGCGATCGCGCAGGCGTGCGGCTTTAGCCGACGCGACGACCGACAAGGACCTCGCCGGCCATGATCGCGTCGTCGCCGCGCGCCGCCGAGGCCGGCATGAGCGGCGCATGCCGGGCGAGCTGTTCGCGCGCCAGCCTGCTGTCGGCGATGTTCGCTGGCGGCGCTCGCAGCAGGCCCGGCCGATGGCCGACTGCAGCCAATCAAGCGCGACTGGCAGGCGGAGAATGCTTCCGCTATTCGCGCGACTGGAACGAGGCGCTTGCGCCGTTTCGGGCGGGACGGCCTCAGCGCCGACTTCGTCGCCGGCAATGCGGCCTTCATCGGTCCGGGTGTCTCAGCCCCGAAAAGTCTGCCCGCGCTCCGCCAAGGATCGCCAATTCGCCGACCGCCTCGCGATCCGCGTCGTCAACGAGGGCATGTCGACGACCTTCCTCCCTTTCGATTGCCCGCGGTAGCCTTGGCTGGATCGCCCCCAGATCGCGCTTGATCGCGCCGCGCAGCGCCGCCAGGATCGGATGAGGACGATAGCGAGGGACGGCGATGACCACTTCCGCAATCAATGAGCCGCGCGGCGAACTGACCGTTCGACTGATCGCGATGCCGAGCGACACCAACGCCAACGGCGACATTTTCGGCGGCTGGGTCATCAGCCAGATGGACCAGGCCGGCGGCATTCGCGCGGCCGAGAAGGCGCAGGGCCGGGTGGTCACCGTCGCGATCGACGCGATGACGTTCATCCGCCCGGTCAAAGTCGGCGACGTGCTCTCCGTCTACACCGCGGTCGACAACGTTGGCCGCACCTCGCTCAAGATTCACATCGAGGCATGGGCGCAGCGATTCCGGACTCATCATCGGGAGAAAGTGACCGACGCGACCTTTACCTTCGTCGCGATTGGAGCCGACGGACGGCCGCGGCCGGTCGTGCCGAAGGCTTGAAGTCGAGACTTGCCGGCGGGAGACCGTCGCTGTGTCCGGGCGGCGCTCGCTGAGCGTCGCGATGACGCGGTCAATGCGCCGAGCGTCCTAATCGTCGAGCTTGCGCGCCTCCTCCGGCAGCATGATCGGCACGCCGTCGCGGATCGGGTAGGCCAGCCGGGCGGCGCGGGAAACCAGTTCCTGCCGCGCAGGATCGTAAGTCAGCTCCGCCCGCGTCACCGGGCAAACCAGAATCTCGAGCAGCCGGGGGTCGACTCTCGAGCGCATGTCCGGCTCGATCGCCGGCGCGGGTTTTTCGCTATCGTCGCTCATGAGCGGGTCCCTTGAACGGCAGCGAGGCGCCGCGCTTCGCCGACAATGCGTTCGCCGGCCATCCGGGCGCCGAGATCAGAAGTGCAAAGCGGCCGCCTGACGCACGCCATTGATCTTGCTCACTTTCGCTATCACCTCGGGCGGCGCGGCGCCGTCGATCGAGACGAGCGCGATCGCCGAGCCGCCCGGTTCGTCCCGCCCAAGCGCGAATGTCGCGATATTGACGCCGGCGTCGCCGAGGCAGCCCGCGAAACGGCCGATGAAGCCTGGCTTGTCCTCGTTGGTGACATAGATCATCGACGGGGTGAATTCCGCGTCGACCTTGATGCCCTTGATCGACAGGATGCGCGGCTTGCCGTCATGAAAGACGGTTCCGCCGATCGCGCGCGATTGCTCCGCCGTCGTGACGGTCAGGGTGATGAAGCTTTCGTAGTCGCCTTCCGAGGCGCGGGTCATTTCCTCGATGACGATGCCGCGATGGGCGGCGACCGCCGGCGCCGACACCACATTGACGTCGACCAGCGACGGACGGAGCAGGCCCGCGATCGCCGCCGACGTCAAAGCCTTGACCTTGAGTTCCGCGACCGCGCCCTCGTAAGTGAGCGTGACCTTCTCGATCGGCGCCTGGGTGAGCTGGCCGGCGAAGGAGCCGAGGCCCTCCGCCAGGGCGATGAAGGGTCTTGAGCTTCGGGCGCTTCCTCCGCGGTGATCGAGGGAAAGTTGAGGGCGTTCGAAATCGCGCCGCGCGTCAGATAGTCCGACATCTGTTCGGCGACCTGGAGGGCGACGTTCTCCTGCGCTTCGTTGGTCGAGGCGCCGAGGTGCGGAGTGGCGATGAAGTTCGGATGGCCGAACAGCGGGTTCGCCGTCGCCGGCTCCTCGATGAAAACGTCGAAGGCCGCGCCGGCGACGTGACCGCTGTCCAGGGCCGCGCGCAAGGCGACCTCGTCGACGAGGCCGCCGCGGGCGCAATTGATGATGCGCACGCCCTTCTTGGTCTTCGCCAGATTTTCCGCCGACAGGATGTTGCGGGTCTGCGCCGTCAGCGGCGTATGCAGGGTGATGAAGTCGGCGCGGGCCAAAAGATCGTTCAGCTCGACCTTCTCGACGCCGATCTCGACGGCGCGCTCGGCGCTGAGGAACGGATCGAAGGCGACAACCCGCATCTTCAATCCCGAGGCCGCGCGAGGCGACGATCGAGCCGATATTGCCGCAGCCGATGACGCCGAGCGTCTTGCCGGTCAGCTCGACCCCCATGAAGCGGTTCTTTTCCCATTTGCCCGCTTGGGTCGAGACGTCGGCGGTCGGAATCTGCCGAGCGAGCGCAAACATCAGCGCGATCGCATGCTCGGCGGTGGTGATCGAATTGCCGAACGGCGTGTTCATCACGATCACGCCTCTGGCGGTCGCGGCCGGAATGTCGACGTTGTCGACGCCGATGCCGGCGCGGCCAACGACCTTCAATTTCGTCGCCCGCTCGAGCAGCTTGGCGGTGACTTTGGTGGCGGAGCGGATGGCCAGTCCGTCATAGTCGCCGATGATCTTGGCGAGCTCGTCCTTGTCGAGCCCCGGTTTGACGTCGACCTCGACCCCGCGCTCCTTGAAGATGGCGACGGCCGCAGGCGAAAGCTTGTCGGAGATGAGAACGCGGGAAGTCATGGGTTGATGACCTTGGGTTGGCGGGCGGCGCTTCGGCCGCCTCGGATCGATGGATCGGTGATCGGGCTCGAAGCAGGCGGGAGCCGTCGTCCCGCTCGCTCGCTCGCGGCTTTTCGACGATCAAGCCGCCTTGGCGAGCTTGCTCTTCTCAATAGCGAAGGCGTAATCGAGCCAGCTGGGTCAGCGCCCTGACGTCGGCGGCTTCGATTGTCGTGCCGCACCAGATCCGCAAACCGGCCGGCGCGTCGCGATACGAGCCGATGTCGAACGCGACCTTTTCCTTCTCGAGAAAGGCCGCCAGCGCCTTGGCGAACGCGGCCTGGCCGTCAGCGGAAAGAGCGGCGACCGCCGGATCGACCACCTTCAGGCAGACGCTGGTGTTCGAGCGGGTCGCCGGGACGCGGGCGAGAAAATCGACCCATGGCGTATGGTCGACCCAATCGGCGATCGCCTTCGCATTGGCGTCGGCGCGCGCAATGAGAGCCTCGAGGCCGTCGAACGACTTCGCCCATTGCAGCGCGTCGATATAGTCCTCGACGCACAGCATCGACGGCGTGTTGATGGTCTCGCCTTCGAAAATGCCCTCGATCAGCTTGCCGCCCTTGGTGAGGCGGAAGATCTTCGGCATCGGCCACGGCGGCTTGTGCGTCTCGAGCCGCTCGGCCGCGCGCGGGCTCAGGATGATGATTCCATGCCCCGCCTCTCCCCCAAGCGCCTTCTGCCAGGAGAACGTCGTGACGTCGAGCTTCGCCCAGTCGAGAGCTTGCGCGAAGGCCGCGGACGTCGCATCGCACAGCGTCAGTCCCTTGCGGTCGGCCGGGATCCAGTCGGCGTCGGGGACGCGCACCCCCGAAGTGGTGCCGTTCCAGGTAAACACGACGTCGTTGTCGAAGTTGACCTGCGAAAGGTCAGGCAGCTCCCCATAAGGCGCCTTCAACGTGCGCGCGTCCTTGAGCTTGAGCTCTTTGACAATGTCGGAGACCCAGCCCTCGCCGAAACTCTCCCACGCGAGCACATCGACGCCGCGCGCGCCAAGCATCGACCACATGGCCATCTCAAATGCGCCGGTGTCGGACCCCGGGGTGATGCCGATTCGGTAGTCGGCGGGGACGCCGAGCACTTCGCGGGTGAGGTCGATCGCGAGTTTGAGCTTGGCTTTGGGAAGCTTCGCGCGATGGGATCGTCCCAGCGCCGCGTCTCGAAGAACTGTCGGGGTCCAGCCGGGGCGCTTTGCGCAGGGGCCGGAAGAGAAACGCGCGTTCGCGGGGCGAACGGCGGGCGCCGTTGTTGTCATCTTGAGCCATCCTTTCAGATGGGCGCCTCTCGTTGGGGAGAGGTGTCCCGCCGCGGCTCATAGCGCAATCGTCGGACGGCGGCAAGCGGGCGCGGGCGCCTAGCGCCGGCGGGTGCGATCGCCGCCGCCGCTTTCGCTTTGCCGCTGGACGACGCCCGAGGCCTGCGGCGCCGGCGCACGCTGATCCTCGCTTATCCGCTGATAGCGCACGCCGGTGAAAAAGAGGATCTGCGCGCCGCGGTCATCGGGAGCCGAACGGCGGGGCGTCTTCGCCGGCTGGAAGCGGATGAGGTCGCTCATGGCAGCACTCAAAGTCCGGAATCGATCGTTCCGATCGATCCTTATTTCGAGGAGGGAAGGTTAATATCCGGTCAATGCGGCCGAGACTCAGAACGCTGTCTGGCCTCAATGTTCGTTAGAACGGATTCCAGGTCGCGCGCTGGGTGAATTTGAGGTAGCTCACATTGACCCCGAGGCGCGCGCCGACGCCGGTGCGGATCGGAACCACGACGATGTCGTCCGAGTTCAGCGCCGTGAAGCCGAACCCGCCGATAAAATATGCAGATCCGTCGATGCCGCCGAATCGGCGGAAAACCGCATCGACCGCGGGCAGGTTGTAAACCAGCATCATGGTCCGGTCGCCATCGGCGCCGGCATCGAAGCCGACCGACGGTCCCTGCCAATAGACCGGCTGGTTTCCGGCATTGCGGGTGTACATCTTGCCCTCGCCGTAGCGCAGTCCGCCGACGAACGCGGCGGATGCCTCCTGGCCGAGTACGTAGGCGTTCGGAAGACCCCATCGACGCCCAGCCTCCTGGACCACGTCCGCCAGCCCGCGCGACAGATCGCCAAAGAATCGATGGCCGTCATCAAGGATTTCGTCGCCGGTGAAGCTCTGGGGAGCGTCGGTGGCTGGAGCGGCCGCTCGGGCCGGACCCGCCCAAAACGCAGCACCCGCGATCGTGAGGCGGGCGAACCCTCGCCGCGTCAGTTCTGATGGCATGGGGCTCCTTGAGACGCATCGCCGCACGAACGGGAGCCAGGACTCCGCCTCGCTCACGCCGCCCCCAACCCAGACCGCAGAACCCGCGGATGACAGATTAATAAGGGGGCTGCGTTGACGCCGCGTTAACAATCGCGAATTTTTCGGCGGCCGTCGCGTCGCCCCAGGCGACGAAGGGTCCATTGCGCAGGCCGCGGTCGACCTTGCCATAACGCAGCGGCGTTCCGTCAGGATCGAGCACAACGCCGCCGGCGGCGCGAAGCACGGCGTCGCCAGCCGCCGTATCCCATTCCATTGTCGGGGCGAAACGGGGATAGACGTCGCCCAGACCTTCGGCGATGAGACAGAATTTGAGCGACGAGCCGGCGCCGCGCGCCTCGCCGATCGGGAGTCGTTTCAGGAAGGATTCCGACTGCGGGTCGGCGTGCGAGCGGCTGACCAGCGCGATGAGGCTCTGCGGCGCGCGGCGGGCCTGATTCGCCGCCAGCTTCCTTGGTCGGGCAATCCCGCGCCGGGACGCGTTTCGCAGACGAAGGCGGCATCGCCCCCGACCCACAATCGGCCAATCGCCGGCGCATAGACCGCCCCGGCGATTGGCGCGACGCCTTCGATCAGCGCGACATTGATCGTGAACTCGCCATTGCGCGCCAGGAACTCCCGAGTCCCATCGAGCGGATCCACGAGCAGAAAACGCGCCGCGACGCTGATCGGCGTTCCGGCTGCAGTCGATTCTTCGGCGCAGATCGGCGGCGAGGGCGCGAGGCGCGCGAGATGGTCGCAGATGATCGCTTCGGCGCGATGGTCCGCCGACGTGACCGGACTGCCGTCCTCCTTCGACCGCACATCGCAGCCGCGCTCGTATTCCTCCATCACCGCCGGACCGGCCGCAAGCACGGCTTCGGCGAGAAACAGGGCGATGGCGTCGCGCGAGCTGTGACCGAGCGCGAACGGTTTTGGATGCCGAAGAGCCGGGTTCAAGACGCCTCCCCGGTCTGAAGTCCCGGCCAAGGCAAATTCGTTCCCGCGGATTTGCGTTGGCCGCGTCGCGGGGGAACGACGAATCGGATAGAGAGGGAATCGGACGACTTCAGCCCGTCGCCATGGCCCTCGTCTCCGCCAAGAGGCCGGCATCGAACCCAGGATCTGTCGCTTGACCATCGCCTCGCTCACCCCGCTCGACCTCGCGGCGCTATTGTGCTCGCGCGTATGCCACGACGTGATCAGCCCCGTCGGGGCCATCGTCAACGGCCTTGAAGTCCTCGATGGCGAGCAGGACGAGGAGATGCGGGCCGTGGCGATGCAACTCATCAAGAAGAGCGCGATTTCGGCCTCAGCACGCCTCCAATTCTGCCGCCTCGCCTTCGGCGCGGCAGGCTCGTTCGGCGCCTCGATCGATACGGGCGACGCCGAAAAGGTGGCGCGGGACAGTTTCGCCAGCGACCGAACGATTCTGAACTGGACCCCGGCCCGGCGGCTAGCGTCGCGAAACGCTGTCAAGCTGTTGCTCAATCTTTGCCTCATCGCGGCCGGCTCGATTCCCAGGGGCGGCGTGATCACTGTCGATCTCTCGAACGGCGAGGGCGCAATGACGATGCGCGTCGAGGCCAAGGGCGCGAACGCCCGATTGTCGCACAGCGCAGCCGACATCCTGACCAACCCCATCCCGAGCGAAACGATCGACGGCCACTCCATTCAACTCTATTTCACCACGCTCCTAGCCGGCGAGTGTCAAGCGGCGCTCAATGTGTCGACTGCGCAAGATACCGTGACGTTGACCGCTTCTCCCCCTGCCAGTCCCTGTCGAGAAGACGATTAACGCCATTTGAAGCATCGGTCGTTAATGTGGGGAGCCGTCAATCATTGTTCAAATGAACGAAGGTTCAAGGATGGGTCATGTCCTGGTGGTCGACGACTTCGACCGTGATCAGAAAGATTGTCCGCCGTGTTCTCGAGGGCATGGACCTGGAGATCACCGAAGCCTCCGATGTGCGTCAGGCGCTTGCTGTTTGCTCCCTTTCGATGCCGGACGCCATTTTCGTCGACGGCGCGATGCATGCGTTCGACGGTTGCGAGTTCCTCAGGAAACTGCGGCCGATGCGCGGCGGAGACGGTCCGAAGGCGATCATTTGCCTGAACGAAAATGACGTCGCCCAGATTGCCCGCGCCATGCACGCAGGCGCGAGCGATTTCATGATGAAGCCGTTCGATGCGGAGCACGTGCGGGCGAAGTTCGCCTTCGTCGCCGACAGCCGGCCGCGAGCAACCCCGCCTATTCCGACACGGGCGAATCGTCGGTAATTTCCGGGGCGGCGTCCGGTCCGCCCGATTCCGGCGAGTTTCCCCCGCCAAACCCGTAGGGCGACCGGAGCCGCCGGCGTCGGCCGCGGGGCGGAAACGAGCCCCCCTCGCCCGACGGCGATTTCGAACTCCGCCGGCGCGGCTTCAGGCGGGGCAGCGGCCGAAGCGATCGCATCCGGCAACGGCGCCCCAGCAGCGGGGTCGACGGCGTTGGACCGCGGACTTGCGGTTATGAACGAGGGAAGCCCCGGCTGCGCGGCGCCTTCGGCGCCAACATCCCTCGTGGGTTGGGACTGGGAGTCGCGGTACGGCCGGAAGTCCCGCGGACGGCCGTCGCGTCCGTGCCGGTTGTCGCGATAGCCTTCATTGCGGTCGGCGAACGGCCGGTCCTGTCGCGGGCCGCGTTCGGGAAAGCGGTTGCCCTGCCGGTCCTGGCGATTTGCAAAAGCCGCTCGATCGTTCTGGCCCTGGCGCTCGCCCTCGTAAGGGGGCCGCTCGGCATAGGGTTGCGGCGGATTTGACGGCACATTCGGTTGCGGTTGAAATCCTTGTTGCGGTTGTGATAGGCATTCTGTCGCTCGGCGGGCGAGGCGAAACGATCCGACATCGTGCCGAAATCGCCATCGTCGTCCATGTCGTCGCCTGCTTCGCCGGGCGGCCGCGATTGGCCGCTCTGCGCAAGCGCCTGCGCCGCCTGCGCGGCGGCAATGAGTCGAAAGTAATGCTCAGCGTGCTGCAAATAATTCTCCGCCGCAACCGGATCTCCTCCCGTGTGGGCGTCTCTGGCCAGTTGGAGATATTTCTCGGCGACATGATGCGCGTTGCCGCGTATTTTGACGTCCGGTCCATTCGATTCATAGGATCGCGTCAAAGGATTTGGGCCTCGCCGATTGTTGGTCGGCCGGCCGCGCATCCTTTTATTCTGACCTGGTCTCATTGTTATTTCCCAATATCCATCCGGTTAAGCGCGCAGCTTCGCGATCATTTTGGGCGCAAGCTTTTTCGATTTTTGTCGCGAACAGGCGCAATCCAGGCCTTCGCGTCACTCGAATGGGCTGATCTCATCGCACCCGAAGCACGGACACGAACGATCGTTTCGATCCCGATCCCGTGCAAATTCCCTTCACGGGCGCCGCCCTCCTGGCCGCGCCCGGACGACGTCCTTTTTCCAGCTCGCCTCGTCTGACTTTTCGTTAACGGCTAACCGCGTTCCGCGACTTCAGTGCCTCGGCCCCCGACGGCCCCCATTCAGCGATTCGCTTCGATGCGGGGCGGAGCATTACGTATCAGAATCCGCGCCGCGGCGAATCCTCTGCAATCAGAATAGCGCCCTTTCCTCGGATCGCCAAGCTTCAATTCGGCCATCGGGCGAATTTCGGGGCACGAAACGCTCCAAACCAGCACGGCGGCCCTGCCAAACGGGTCATCAGTTCGAGGCTGATCCGTGCACCGGGGCCACCGGGGCGACCGGGGCGCGAAAACCCTTCGGCGGATCGGTCAGCCATTCGCGGTCAGGCTCGGGCCCGAGCGGCTCCGCACTCTTTCCCATTCCAACCCAGTTCAATGGGTTCAAGTTGCTAAGAACGGTCGACGTCGATCCGCAGGAGCCGGTGCACTTGACCTCGTTTCCCTCCGGATCGACGGCGCGAACCGTCACGGGCGTGTTGGCGGGAAACGGTTGGGTGTAGCGCAAACGCGCATCGCCCTGCCCGGCGATCGTCTTCTTACCCTCTTCCTTTTGCGCCTTCTTGCGCAGAATCTCCTGATTCACCGGCCAATCGGGATCGACGGACG
The DNA here is from genome assembly GCA_963767245.1 of uncultured Alphaproteobacteria bacterium. Taxonomy (GTDB): domain Bacteria; phylum Pseudomonadota; class Alphaproteobacteria; order Rhizobiales; family Beijerinckiaceae; genus Roseiarcus. Next base: position 101,661 of record CAVYDG010000032.1, on the reverse strand, counting down.
CGGTGGAGCCGGGCGGCGGCAATTCCATTTTTGGCGGCACGACGATCTTCCCGTGCTCGTGATAGTCGATCGGCGGCGGCTTGTCGCCATTGAAACCAAACCCGATAACCGGACCGAAAATCGAACCAATTCCTTGCCAGAGAGGCGCCTGGCCGTCATCGCCAGCCCAAGCAGGAGAACCGACGAAGCTCGCCGAGGTCATCGCAAGCCCGACCACCGCGCATCGCAAACCAAAGCCCATCGCCCTACCCCTTGCCCTCCGTGATCGTCGTGGGGCCAGTTATCTCGCCACTAATTTCGGCTATTCAATGACGCCGGTCGAAGTCCCTTGCACGGCGGGGGACGGGCAACAGGTCGATGATTAACAGCAGAACGCCGATGTTAATCGCCGCGTCGGCGAGGTTGAAGACGAAAAAGTGGCGGCCAAAGGCGTGCAGGTCAAGATAATCGACGACGGCGCCATGAACAATGCGATCGATGGCATTGCCGAGGGCGCCGCCGATGATCAGTCCGAGCCCGGCGGCGGGCAGCCCGGACTGGCATCGAGAGAGCCACCATGCCAGCAAGGCGGTCGCCGCCAGCGTGAGCCCGAGCAGGGCCGCCTCCGCCGAGGCCGAATCGCGGGCGAACAGGCTGAACGAAATGCCGCGATTCCATTGCAGGGTCAAATCGAGGAAAGGCGCCAACGGCGCCGAACCGGTCGCCAGCTGGCCGGAACGCGAAAGGACCGCATATTTTGCGACTTGGTCGATGATAACGACAATGAGCGCGACGATCCCTCCGAGCACGGGCGCCTTCACGGCCAGCGGCCCAGCGTCTTGAGTTCGCGCAGCGCTTCGGCGTCCCGAGGGGTCACATCGGGACAATCGGGCGAGGCGGTCGCAGGATCGAAGTAGCGCCACGAACGGGCGCATTTGACGCCCTGCGCACGCTCCACCACGACGCCGACGTCCGTCGCTTCCGGCAGGCGAAACGCCGTTTCCGGAATCTCCGTCCCGAATTCAACCGCGATGTCGGACGTGATGCAGACTTCCGCAAAGTCGACTCCCTCGAGCGCCCTCAGATGCTCGGGATTGCTCAGATAGATGCGCGGCGCAGCTTCGAGGGAGGAGCCGATCAGCTTGTTCGCCCGCGCGATCTCGATCGCGCCGGTGACGGCGAGGCGCAACGTCCGGATCGTATCCCAGGTCTTCGCCAGCTGGTCATCCCGCCACTCGGCGGGAATGGCGGGAAATTGTTCGAGATGGATCGAGTGACGACCGGCGCCGCGCGCCGTCCACGCCTCCTCCGTGGTGAAAACCAGCACCGGCGCAAGCCAGACTGCAACCGCGCCGAAAATGTGCTCGATCGCCTCGAGGGCCCCGCGCCGCCGAACGCTGGACGGCGGGTCGCAGTAAAGCGCATCCTTGCGGATGTCGAAATAGAACGCAGACAGGTCGGCGTTCATGAACGCGGTGAGCGCCGCGACGACGCGGGCGAAGTCGAAATTATCGTAAGCCTCGCGAATCTTGAGGTCGAGTTCGGCGAGCTTGTGCAGCATCAACCGCTCCAGTTCGCTCATCGCAGCATAGCCGACCGAATCGCCTGGCTCGCGATGCGCCAGAGTTCCGAGCATCCAACGAATTGTGTTGCGCAACTTGCGATAGTTGTCGCTTACCGCTTTCAGGATTTCCGGACCGATGCGCTGATCGTCGGTGTAGTCGACGCTGGCCACCCATAGGCGCAGGATGTCGGCGCCCGACGCGCGGATGACGTCCTCCGGGAAAGTCTGGTTGCCCAAAGACTTGGACATCTTGCGGCCGCTCTCGTCGAGCGTGAAGCCGTGGGTCAGCACGATGTCGAACGGCGCGCGACCGCGCGTGCCGCAGCTTTCGAGGAGCGAAGACTGGAACCAGCCGCGATGCTGGTCGGAGCCTTCGAGATACATCACCTTGTCCTCGCCGCCGTCGACCGCGCGCCGGATGCCGGCCAGTCCAGGAAAGTGCTTCGCGTCTTCGAGGACGTAAGCGTGGGTCGAGCCGGAATCGAACCAGACTTCGACCAGGTCGTCGATCTTGTCGTAGGCTTCGGCGATCGTGCTTCGCGCCGAGGAACCGCTCCTTCGCCCCGTTGAGCGAACCAGGCGTCGGCGCCCTCCCGTTCGTAGGCCTCGGCGATTCGCGCGTTCACCTCTTCGTCGAACAGGATTTCGTGTCCGTCCTTGCGGACGAAAATCGACAGCGGCACGCCCCAGGCGCGCTGGCGCGAAAGCACCCAGTCGGGCTTGTTCGCGACCATGCCCTTGATCCGGTTCTCGCCGGACGGCGGCGCCCACCGCGTGCGCTCGATCGCCTCGACCGCAATGGTCCGAAGGGTCTTGCCGGCATGCGCGTTGGCGAACGGCCGATCCATCGCCAGGAACCATTGCGGGGTGTTGCGAAAGATTACCGGCGTCTTCGACCGCCAGCTGTGCGGATATTGATGCTTGAGCCGGCCGCGCGCAACGAGCGCTCCCGCCTCGACCAGCGCATCGATGACCGCTCGTTGGCGTCGCCGGTTTTCCCCTTGTCGGTGATGACGCGCTTGCCTTCGAAGCCGGGCGCTTCCTCGGTGAAGGCGCCGTTCTCGTCGACCGTGTAAGGAATGCGCGTCTCGATGCCGCGCTCCTGAAGCAGCCGCGTATTGGCCGTCCAGAGCTCGAAGTCCTCGCGCCCGTGGCCGGGCGCGGTATGAACGAAGCCGGTTCCCGCCTCTTCCGTGACGTGATCGCCGTCGAGCAAAGGAACGACGAACCCGTAGCCGTGTGCATGAAGGGGATGGGCGCAGACCATCGAGGCCAGCGCGTCGCCGTCGACCTCGCCAAGATACTCGAATGAGCCGACCCTGGCGGCGCGAAAAACGCTCTCGGCGAGCGATTGCGCAAGGATATAGGTCGCACCGGGCCTGGCCCAATTGTCGGCGGACGAATCCGTCACCCGGTAGCGCCCATAGGCGATGCGGCGGGAGAAGGCGATCGCGCGGTTGCCTGGAATCGTCCACGGCGTTGTGGTCCAGATCAGCACCGAAGCGTCATCGGACGCGATCGGGAACGCTGCGTAGATCGTGTCGCTGGTCAATTCCTCGTATTCGACCTCCGCTTCCGCGAGCGCGGTCTTCTCGACGACGCTCCACATCACCGGCTTCGAGCCGCGGTAGAGCAGCCCGTTGGCGACGAATTTGAAGATCTCCCTGACGATCTGCGCCTCGGCGGGATAGCTCATCGTCGTATAGGGATGGTCCCAATCGCCGACGACGCCCAGCCGCTTGAATTCTTCCCGCTGCACCGAGAGCCAATGTTCGGCATAGGCGCGGCATTCCCCGCGGAACGCGATGATGGCTTGCGAATCGGAGAAATCCGGCTTGGTCTTGCCCTTGCTTGTGTAGAATTCCTCCTCGACCTTCCATTCGATCGGCAGCCCGTGACAGTCCCAGCCGGGAACGTAGTTGGACTCCCTCCCGGTCATCTGATGCGAGCGCACGACGATGTCCTTGAGGGTCTTGTTGAGCGCGGTGCCGATGTGGACATTGCCGTTGGCGTAGGGCGGCCCGTCGTGGAGAACGAATTTGGGCCGTCCCTTGCCGCTCTCGCGCAGCGCCCGATAGAGATTCTCGCGCGCCCAGCGAGCCAGAATCTCCGGCTCCTTCTGCGGCAGACCCGCCCGCATGGGAAAATCCGTCTTCGGCAGATAGAGAGTGCGCGAATAATCGAGGCCTGAGACGGGCGCGTCGGACATGGGATCGGGAGCCAAATTCGGGTTTCGTGGCAGGGGCGGCGTGGGATTAGAGGATTTGCCGCAATTCGCCAAATCCGCCCTTACGCCCTGGACAGCGAGAATGGCGCGGGCCCGCTCCTTGTCGCGCTCCATCTCGGCCGCCAGCGACGAGAGCGAATCGAACTTGCGCTCGTCGCGGATGCGCTCGATGAACTCGACTTCCATTTCGCGCCCGTAGAGATCTCCCGTCGAAATCAAGGAGATGAACTTCGAGCAACGGCGGGCCGTCATCGACCGTCGGCCGGGTGCCAAAGCTGGCGACCGCCGGAAAGGCCCGCCCGTCGACCCGCGCCACGACCGCATAAATTCCGTGCGCAAGGCGGTTGGTCGGCTCGAGCGCGATATTAGCGGTCGGAACGCCGAGGGTGCGTCCAAGGCGCTGGCCGGAGATGACCTCGGCCGCTGAACCGAATAGTTGCGCCCGAGGCCCCGCGCCGCGGCGGCGACGTCGCCCTGCTCGAGAGCCTTGCGAATCGCGCTCGAGGACACGACGCCGGTCGCATCCTCCGACGCCGGCTTCGACTTTGGCCACGATCTCGACGGCGAAGCCATGCCTCAGGCCGGCCTCGGCGAGGGTGGCCGGCGAACCGGATCGGCCCTTGCCGAAATGAAAGTCCCAGCCGACCACGACGGCGGCAACGCCAAGCCGCGCGACAAGAACCTTTGCGACGAACTCGTCTGCGCTCATCGCCGCAAGCGACGGCGTCAAAGCGAATGATCACGATGCCGTCGAGCCCGAGCCGGGCGCAGATTTCGGCTTTGTCCCGCGCCGGCGTCAATCGAAACGACGACCGGCCGGCCGGCGAAAAAGTCCGCCGGATGCGGCTCGAACGTCAAGAATGGCGCTGGGAGCGGCCCGCTCGCGGGCGAGGGCGACGGCGCGCTCGATGACCGCCTGATGCCCGAGATGCAGGCCGTCGAAATTTCCGATCGCGTAAACCGCGCCTTCCAAGCCCTGGCGGCGGCCGCGTCGGGTCCGTGGCGAGCACGAAGCCGTTGGTCATTGCGTCCTGCCGATCCTTGGGTTTCGACCGACCCGTCCCAGCGTCTCGCGAGCGCGACAAACTGCCTTGGCGTCCTGATCCGGTCAAGGCGAGGGAGGCCTCGGCTTGGGCGTCGGCGGAACGCTGAGAACGCCTTCGCCGTCGAGCACGACCTCATCGCCGACGCGACACTCGCAATGCAATCGGACGCGGCGGTTCTTCTCGGTCAGCTCGACCACCTCCACGCTCACGTCGACGACGTCGCCGATTTTGACCGGACCGAGAAAGCGCAAGGTCTGGGAGATATAGACCGCGCCCGGGCCCGGCAGCCGCATGCCGATGACCCCGGAAATGAGGCTCGCGGTATAAAGCCCATGAACGATCCGGCCGCCAAAACGGGTCTTGCGCGCGAAGTGCTCGGAGAGATGGATCGGATTGTGGTCGCCCGAAAGCTCGGCGAAGCCGATCACGTCTTCGTTCTCGACCGTCTTGCGGATCGTCGCCCGCATGCCGATCGCAAGATCCTCGAAATGGAGCGTCTGAAACAGGGGGTTCTGCATGCCGCCAACAAGACTTTCAACGGGTGGCGATCAATCCGGCGGCGGTCCGTCGACGAGCGTCAAATCGAGCCCGGCGTCAAGACCGTCTACGGCTCAAGCGTCGGGATCGCGGCGATCGGCCACAATCCTAGTCCTCATATAACCCTTGCAGTTCAACGGGATCGGCCGCCGAAGCCGGCGCCTCTCCGTGCACCGACCGATGTATGCCCCCGGTGACGAACAGCGCGTCGAGGCCCGCTCGCGCCGCGCCGGCGATATCTGTTTTCATGCCGTCGCCGATCGCCAGGACCCGGCTCTTGTCGATCGCGGCGCCGCGGGCGCGCTCCGCGAGCGCCAGGGCCCGCTCGTAAATCGGCGCATGAGGCTTGCCGGCGTAGACGACCGGGCCGCCAAGCTCTTCATAGCGACGGGCCAGCGCTCCGGCGCAATAGATGAGCGTCTCACCCCGATGGATGACGATGTCCGGGATTGGCGCAGATCATAATCGAGGCTCGCGGGCGGCGATCGCCCTCAGCTCCAGTTCATAGTCGGCAGGCGTTTCGATCTCATCCTGTCTCAGCCCGGTGCAAAGCACATATTGGGCGTCTTCGAGAGCAACGAGCCTCGGCCGCCTGCCCGTCGCCTCAGCGGCGGCGAAAAGGCTCAAGTCGCGCGCCGGTCCGATGTGAAGCACCCGGTCGCCGCTCCCGTCCTCCATCAATCCGATGGTCACGTCGCCGGAAGTCACGATGGCGTCGAACGCCTCCGGCGGAACCCCGAGCCGCAGCACCTGCCGGTGGATCGGCGGCGACGGCCGTGGAGCGTTGGTGATCAGAACCACCGCGCCGCCGCGCCGACGAAATGACGCGAGCGCTGCGGACGCAGGCGCGAAGGAGGCCACGCCATTGTGAAGGACGCCCCAGATATCGCAAAGAATCGCGTCGTAGCGATCGGAGATCTCGCCGAGACCGCTGATTTGCCGGACGATCTGCGCCTGTTCCTGCCTCATTGCCGGGCGCTCGGCTAGGCGACGGCTGCGCCCATGTCAAGGCGCGGACCGACCGCAGCGCGCGGCGCTCCCAATTCCGCCGGCCTGCTTGACGCCGTTCGAGAGGGTTCCTAGCTATGGAGGCGCGGCAAGCACGCCGTCTTCGAGGGCGCCATGTCATTAACGGCCAAAGTCACCGACGCGAGTTTCGAGACCGACGTCATCAAATCCGGCGAGCCGGTCGTCGTCGATTTCTGGGCGGAATGGTGCGGGCCATGCCGCATGATCGCGCCGGCGCTTGAAGAAATCGCGACCGAAATGAACGGCAAGATGAAGATCGCCAAGCTCAACGTCGACGAAAACCCGGCCGTCGCGAGCAAGTACGGCATCCGGTCGATCCCGACGCTGATGGTGTTCAAGGACGGCAAGCACATCGCGACCAAGACCGGCGCCGCGCCAAAAAGCGTGCTGGCTCGGCTGGATCAACGCTTCCGTCGGCGTGCCGGCGTCGCAGCAATCGGCCTAGACGGGAATCCGCACCGCGGCCCTCAAACCTCCCATCGGGCTGTCGGAGAGAGTGATCTCGCCGCCGTGCGAGCGGGCGATGTCTCTTGCGATGGCGAGACCCAGGCCCGCCCCGCCCTCGTCCTGATTACGCGCGTCGTCGAGGCGGTAGAAGGGGCGGAAGACGTCCTCCCGGTGCGCGGGCGCGATGCCCGCGCCGTCGTCGTCGACGACGATCGACACGAATTGAGCGTCGCGAGTCGCAGAAACGCGCACCCGCTCGGCGTGACGCTGGGCGTTGGCGACCAGATTGCCGACGCAGCGCTTCATCGCCATCGGCCGGACGCGGATGTCGAGATCGCCGCGGGTCTCGACTCCAAGCTCGGCGCCGTGCCGCTCGGAATCGGCCCGCAGGTCGTCGAGGATCGAGCCGATGTTGATTCGCGCGGTCGATTCGCCCGTGTCCCCCCGGGCGAAGGCGAGATATCCTTCGAGCATCTGTCCCATTTCGTCGACGTCCTTCTGCAGGAACTCGCTGTCGGGCGAATTGTCGAGCAATGCCAGCGACAATTTGAAACGGGTCAATATCGTGCGCAGGTCGTGACTGACGCCGTTCAGCATCGCGGTTCGCTGTTCAGTCGCCCTCTCGATCCGCCGCTTCATCTGGATGAAGGCATGGCCCGCCTGCCGGACTTCGCGCGCGCCATGCGGGCTGAAGTCGAGATCCCGGCCCTTGCCGAAATCCTCCGCCGCTCGCGCCAGACGCAGGATGGGCCGGATCTGATTGCGAAGGAAAATGATGGCGACGGTCAAGAGGACGATCATCGCGCCAAGCATCCATAGCACGAAAATATGGGCGTTCGCCTCGTAGGCCAGCGCGCGGCGGGTGACCAGGCGAAGCACTCGGCTTCCGAGATCCACGCGAATTTCCATCAGGCCCGATCGGCCGACGGTGTCGAGCCAGAAAGGCTGGCTCACCTGCTTCCTGATTTCGTTGGGCAGGATACGCGTCAGCGGATCCAGCTGGCCGTAGAAAGATCGAGGCATCACCGGCGGCAGCGGGCCGGGCGGCAGCAAGGTTGCGTCCATGCGGAACCGCCCGGACGCCAGACTGGCCAAAAGGGCGTCGTCCGCTCCGGGCGGAAGCTTCTGATAGAGGTCGGTCAGCGCCCCGACGTCTCGCGCCACCGCCTCCGAGAGCCTGCGGGTCACGAGGTCCCAGTGATGCTGCATGAATGCGAACGTCACCGCGGTCTGCAAAAGCACCATCGGCACGATCACGATCAGGAGCGAGCGCTTATAGAGCCCTTTCGGCAGCACCTCGGCAACGCCGCGCGCCCCACGCCGCCAGAGCATGCGGATCTGGGCCAGCAAACCCAGACTGCGGAATGCGGCTCGTTCTTTCATCGGTCCGCTATCAGTCGATATCCCGCCCCGCGCGCCGTCTGCAGATATGTCGGATTGGCGGGGTCTTGCTCTATCTTCCGCCGCAGTCGATTGACCAGCACATCGACCGTTCGCTCCTGGGCTGCGCCGCCCGATCCCGACAACGCCTCGCGAGAAACAATCGCGCCGGCATTGGCGCTGAGCAGGCGAAGCATCTCGCGCTCGCGCTCGGTGATGCGGATCGTCTCGTCGCCGGCGCGCAGCTCGCCTCGCTCCAGCGAGAATGCGAAGCGCCCGAAGCGCACGACAGCCGTCTCGGGGCGGCCGACCGCTGCGGCCCGGGTGCGTCGAAGCACCGAGCCGATCCGCAGGAGCAACTCGCGCGGCTCGAACGGCTTCGTCAGGTAGTCGTCGACGCCGATTTCCAGGCCGCGGACACGATCCTGCGGTTCGCCGCGCGCGGTCAGCATCAGGATCGGCACTTGCGACCGTCCGCGCAGCGCGGCGGCGAAATCGAACCCGTTCTCACCGGGCATCATGACGTCGAGCACGATGATGTCGAACGCCAATCCGTCGAGAAACCCGCGGGCCTCGGCCGCTGTCGCCGCGACCGTGACCCGATGACCGTTCTTGACCAGATAGCTCGACAGCAACGCCCTCAGCCGCCGATCGTCGTCGACCACGAGGACATGGGCGGCGTCGTCCTGGAACGCGATCGTGTTCACTGCGCCCGACCCGCCCGCTTCGGCGGCTCCTGCCGACTGACGGCGTCGCCCGCGCGCTTCTGCGGATCAATCATCGCGGTCAAAAAGGCGAGCGCTGATTCGTCGCCCCAATCGCCCAATTGTTCCAGCGCCAACGCAAACCGCCGCGTCTGAACCTGGGCCAGTCTCAGCGCCAGACGCTCGCCGTCGGGGGTCGCGTAGAGCTGTCTTCGCCGCCGGTCCAGGGTCGCCGGCCCGGATCTCGACGAAATTCTTGTCGACGAGCTCGCGCAAGACGCGGTTGAGGCTTTGCTTGGTGATCCGCAGAATTTCCAACAGCTCGGCGATCGTCAGGCCAGGCCGCCGGCTGACAAAATAGAGGACGCGATGATGGGCCCGCCCAAACCCGTACGCCTCGAGCAACCGGTCGGCGTCGCCAACAAAGTCGCGATAGGCGAAGAAGAACAGTTCGATCAATTCGTACATTGGCTCGTCGCCGCGGCGGGAGTGCGCGGCTGGATCGGCCCTGGACGCGTCTGACGGCATCGATGAGTCCATTAGGTCAGTAGTGTTGACATAATTCAGCCGCTTTGCTAGCCTACTGGCGACAGTCGACCCGATCCATGTAACTCCAATCGCCCAAAAACCAAACCGACCCGCTTCAAAGGAGAGGAACGCAAGATGGCCACGCAGACGTTTGACGATCGCGACGGATGGATCTGGTTCGATGGTCAAATGGTCCACTGGCGCGACGCCAAGGTGCATGTCCTGACCCACGGGCTGCACTATGCGAGCGCGGTGTTCGAGGGCGAGCGGGCTTATGGCGGGCATATATTCAAGTCATCGGATCATTCGCGGCGATTGAGGGAATCGGCCCGGATCCTCGACTTCGAGGTGCCCTTTGAGCGTGGCCGAAATTGACGCCGCCAAGGCCGAAGTCCTGAAGCGAAACCATCTCGTCGACGCCTATGTGCGGCCAATCGCCTGGCGCGGGTCGGAGATGATGGGCGTCTCGGCGCAGCACAACAAAATCCACCTCGCCATAGCCGTGTGGGACTGGCCGAGCTATTTCGATCCCGCCCAGCGGATGAAGGGCATCCGGCTCGATATCGCCGACTATCGACGACCCGATCCGGCGACCGCGCCGGCGATGGCGAAGGCGGCGGGCCTCTACATGATCTGCACCATTTCCAAGCACCGGGCGGAGCGGCGAGGATATGCCGACGCCTTGATGTTCGATTGGCAGGGCCGGGTGGCCGAATGCACCGGCGCCAACGTCTTTTTCGTCAAGAACGGCGCGATTTATACTCCGATCGCCGATTGCTTCCTTGCCGGAATCACCAGGGCGACAGTGATCGATCTCGCCCGCAAGCGCGGCTTTGAGGTTGTCGAGCGGCGAATCCTGCCGGAGGAGCTCGGCCAATTCGACGAATGTTTCATTACCGGGACCGCCGCCGAGGTGACGCCGGTCGGCGAGATCGGACCGCATAGCTTCAAGCCGGGGTCGGTGACCGCGGCGCTCATCGACGCCTATAGCGAAGAGGTCAATCCGAGAACCAAGGCTGCCTGACGATACGCTCCTCAGGCGGCGGCGACAAAACTGTCCATCACCAATTTTCGCCCCGCCTTGTCGAAGTCGACGGTCAGCTTGGGGCCGTCGACGGCGACCACCTCGCCCGGGCCGAACTTGGTATGCATCACCCGCGATCCGGGGTGGAACGCCGAAGAGGACGAGCCATGCCCGTGGACCGCGCCTTCAAAAACTGGGCCTGAGGGTCGCCCGGTCCGTGAACCGGGCTCGCCCGCTACGCGCGAGCGCGCCTCGGCGCGACGCCAGCCGGGCGTGTCATAACGCGAGGCAAACGAAGCTTCCGGCCGGGCGGTTGGCCAATAGCCATAACCGCGGTCGGCCGAAGCGGAAAACTCCTCGAACTCGACATGCTCCTCGGGCAATTCCTGGATGAACCGGGATGGCGCCGACGCCTGCCAGAGACCGCGGATCCGCCTGTTGAGGGCGTAGTAGATCCGTGCCTGCCGGCGGGCCCGGGTCAAGCCGACATAGGCAAGTCGCCGTTCCTCCTCGAGGCCGGCAAGCCCATTGTCGTCCAGCGAGCGCTGGTGAGGAAAGAGGCCCTCCTCCCAGCCCGGCAGAAAGACGACCTCGAACTCCAGTCCCTTCGCCGCATGAAGGGTCATGATCGAGACCCGCTCGCCCTCCTCGCCGCTCTCGGCGTCCATGACCAGCGACACATGCTCGAGAAAGGCGCCAAGATCGGGAAATTCGCCCATCGATCGGACGAGCTCTTTAAGATTGTCGAGCCGTCCGGCCGCATCGGGCGTCCGTTCTGCTTTCCACATGTCGATATAGCCGCTCTCCTCGAGCACGAGCTGCGCCAGCTCCTCGTGCGGGATCTGATCCGCCTGCCTGCGCCAACGATCGAAGTCGTCCAGCAGGCGCCGCAGGATTTGCCGCGGACGCGGCTTCAGCTCCTCCGTCTCGACCAGCGCGCGGGCGGCCCGGGTGAGCGAAAGATCGGCTCGACGGCCATATTGATGCAAGGTGGCGAGCGTCGCGTCGCCGAGGCCACGCCTCGGCTGGTTATAAATGCGCTCGAACGCGAGGTCGTCATCGGGCTGGGCGACGCAGCGAAGATAGGCCAACGCGTCGCGAATTTCCGCCCGCTCGTAGAATTGCGGACCGCCGATGACCTTGTAAGGCAGCCCGAGCGCGATGAACCGCTCCTCGAATTCGCGCATCTGAAACGAGGCGCGCACCAGGATCGCGATATCGTTCAGGGAAACGCCCTTGTGCTGGAGGGCCTCGATCTCCTCGCCGATGAGCCTTGCTTCCTCCTGGGCGTCCGGCGCCTCGGAGACCTTCGGCCGGTCGCCTAGCGGTTTGTCGGTGAACAGCGTCTTGCCGAGCCGGCCGCGATTGTTCGCGATCAGTCCCGAGGCGACCGCGAGGATATGGCCGCCCGAGCGATAATTCCGCTCGAGCCTGATCACCTTCGCGCCGGGAAAGTCCCGCTCGAAGCGCAGGATGTTTTCGACGTCGGCGCCGCGCCAGGCGTAGATCGACTGATCGTCGTCGCCGACGCAGCACAGATTGCCGTTGGTCCCGGCGAGAAGCCTGAGCCAGAGATACTGGACGACGTTGGTGTCCTGATACTCGTCGACCAGGATGTAGCGGAACCGCCGCTTGAACGCCGCGAGAATGTCGTCGTGCTCGCGCATGAGCCTGAGCGGCTCGAGCAGGAGATCGCCGAAATCGACGGCGTTGAGCGCTTTCAGACGCGCCTGGTAGCTCTCGTAGAGCGCCGCGCCGCGGCCGCCGGCGAAACCGGCGGCTTCGCTAGCCGACACGTGAGTGGGATCGATGCCCCGATTCTTCCATCCATCGATGAGATTCGCCAGGGCTCGCGCCGGCCAGCGTTTTTCGTCCAGATTTTCCGCTTGCAGAAGCTGCTTCAGCAGCCGTAGCTGGTCGTCGGAGTCGAGGATGGTGAAATTTGGTCTCAGGCCCACAAGCTCGGCATGCATGCGCAGGATCTTCGCGCCGATCGAATGGAACGTGCCGAGCCACGGCATGGCCTGCTCGGACCCGGCGAACGCCGCGACGCGCACCCGCATCTCCCGCGCGGCCTTGTTGGTGAACGTCACCGCGAGGATCTCGTAGGCGCGAGCGCGGCCGGTGGCGATGAGATGGGCGATCCGGGAGGTAAGGACGCGCGTCTTGCCGACGCCCGCGCCGGCGAGAATGAGAACCGGCCCGTCGAGCGCCTCGACCGCGCGCCGCTGCTCGTCGTTCAAGCCGTCGAGATAGGGGGCCGTCGCATGGCGGCGCATGGGCGGCCCGGCCCGATGAGCCTCGCGCGAAAGCACCGGCGGCAAGCCAACCGCCGGCTCGGAAGTTTCTGGATGCTGGGCCACGAATTGAATCATGCGCCGACGGGCTGCGCGGCGCAACCCAAGGCGTGCGTATGTCAGCGATCCACCTCAAAACGAAAGGAACACGAAACCGCGGACTTCGTCTGCAGGGTCCTAAGCTATTGAAATCATTAGATAGCGAAATCGGTCGGTTTCCTCGGATCGTTTGTTTTCAATGGCTTAAACGTGTTTTCCGTTCGCTCTGGTTCTCGGGTCGCCGCGAAGGTGGCTCAGCGGACAGCCCAGGCAAAGTCATGACGTTTAGTCTAGCTCGATTTCGGGAAATCGTAAAGGATTTGTCGAGGATTGCACAAAAACCCGCGTTTCACTTTCACCGCCATCGCGCTCAACCTCAGAATTTCGCTGGCGGCAGTCCGATCTTGCCGGGACCTTTTCCCAAGGCCGCCGCATCAGTCGAGCCGGCTGGATGGAAGCCGCGGCTTGCCCAAGTCCTGCGAGATCCCGCTGTCGGCCATCGCCAACAGAGGCGTGCGCCAAACGCAGCGAGCCGCTTCGACCTCAGCTTCCGTACGCGTCTCGCCAATATCGGCGAGCAAATGGTCATTGAGACCGAACCAGATAAGATCAGGCCGGCGAAAGGCGCGGCTCGCGGTGCGGAGAATGCTCTCAACAACCGTCGCTATTGCTCGATTCGAAGCCCAGGAGGGAAATCCGTCTCGGGCGTCCGAACGGGCGAGCGTCTGATTGGCGGACATTTTCGGACTCCTGTCGTTCGATGGCGAGAAGCATGCACGCGCTCTTCGTCCCTGGGAAACGAGTTGATTTCATGCCGGACATTGGCGATTCTCATGCATGGCCGCGACACCAGCGCTCGATCTCGACCTCCTGCGCACACTCATAGCGATCGCTGAGGAGGGCGGGTTTACGCGCGCGGGCGAGCGCGTTGGTCGCACTCAGTCGGCGGTATCTCTCCAGGTGCAACGGCTTGAAGCCGCGGTCGGCCGCACCTTGGTCGCGCGTGGCAAAGGCGGCGGCATCGAACTGACTGGACACGGGACAGCGCTCGTCGAGCGCGGCCGCGCGTTGCTGGCGCTCAACGACGACATCCTTAAGACTGTGCAGACGCGGCCGGCGCACGAGGTCGTGCGGCTCGGTTTCGACTCGGGTTATTCGCGTCACTTACCCGACATCCTCGCGCGCCTCGCGGCGACGCATCCCCATGTGAAGGTCGAAGTGGCGCATGCCTCTTGCTGTGAACTTGGGCCGATGCTGAAAGCCAACAGTCTCGACCTCCTCCTCTGCGAAGGGGGACTGGAGCCGCGTCAGTGGCCGGCAGTCGAAGTATGGCGCGGGCCGCTCGCCTGGGTGGTCTCCGACGCTCATCCCAGACAGTTCGACGACCCTTTGCCGCTGGCGATTTCGCCGGACCACTGCCCCTTCCGTCCGGCATGGATGACCCAATGCCTGTGGCGATCCGCGGCGATCGGCGCCCTGGATCGGGCCGGGCGTCGATATAAGATTGTATCGACCTCCTCCGACTCCGCCGCCTGGTACGCGGCGGCGCAGGCGGGCCTCGCGGTGACCGTCTCGCTGCCCGACGAGGTTCCGAACGGCCTGCGGCCGGCGCGGCCGGATGACCGGCTACCCGAATTGCCCGAAGTCAATCTGCTGCTGTTGAAGGCGCGGGAGCCCCGCCAGCCGGTCACCGACGTCCTCTACGCCCGCATTCTTGAAACCTTTGAGGTGAAGATCGGCCCGTAAAGCTTAGGCGACCGAGAGGTTGACGTCTCAGCGCGCTAGTTATTCCAGCCGTTGATCTGCACCATGGCCGGGGTCAGGATGGCGGCGAACAGGCCGGGCAGGAAAAACAGGATCATCGGCACGGTGAGGGTCGGCGGGAGCGCCGCGGCTTTCTTCTCCGCCGCGGTCATCCGCTGGTCGCGGCTCTCCTGGCTCAAGACCCGAAGCGCCGCGCCGAGCGGCGTGCCGTAACGTTCCGACTGCGACAGGACAGTGGTCAGCGAGCGAATCGACTCCAGTCCCGTTCTCAAGCCGAGATTTTCGAACGCGACCCGTCGCTCGGCCAGATAGGACATTTCGGCCGCCAGCAGCCCCATTTCCTCGGCCATCGACACGCTTTCGATGCCGATCTCCTGACTGACCTTGCGCACTGCGTGCTCGATCGACATCCCCGATTCGGCGCAAATCATGAGCAGATCGAGAGTATTGGGGAACGCCCGCTCGAGCTCCTTCTTCCGCTTGACGGTCTTGTTGCGCAGGAAAAGCTCAGGCGCCTTGATGCCGAGGTAGCTGGCCGCGATGGCGACGCCGATCTTGACCATCACCGGCTGATTCCACTTGATGATCGCGAATTCGTAGACGACGACGGCGAGGAAAAAAGCGATCGGCGCCGCCAGGCGGAACGCCAGAAAGGCATATTCCGCCCCGGCGCCGCGAAAGCCGGCCATGGCCAATTGCATCTTCGCCTTTTCGGTGCTGAGCCAGCTGGTGAGGTTGAGGGTTTCGACCAATTGCTTGACAAGACCGCTCGGTTTCACCCTGAGCGGGGCCTTGCTCTGCGCCGCGAGCAGACGCTCGCGTTCGCGCGCCCTGATCCCTGGCGTAGAGTAGGAGTTGGCGCGGTTGCGTCAGATTGAGCATGTCTGTTGCCGCCCCTTTCGTCTGGCGGTGCCTTAGTGGCTCACCCGTGGCTCCGTTTCCACACCCCCCCATAACCAGTGATCGAGGGTCAGCTTGTCGCGCCTGAACTTGCGGATTGGTCAGGGCCGCGCCGTCGATCGCCAGCGGCGGCGCGATGACGTTGACGTTCGCGAGCCGTCCAGCAGCGGGCGTCGCAGATCGGCGGAAGCTTCATCGACCCGGCGCCCGTCCTGGCTGCACGATCCGCTGGCAAATGTTCATCAACTGCGCGCTGTCGCGGAAACGGACATTGGTCAATTGGATCTTGCCGCCGACTTCGATGAAACATCGCGTCGGTCCATTGACCATGATGTCGGCGATGTCGTCACGCGCGAGCAGCGGCTCGAGCGGGCCGAAGCCCAGGACGTCGTTGCAGATGTCGTCGAGCAGATCCTCCTGCTCGGCGATCGACAGCACCAGAAATTCTTGATCGTGACGATCTCGTGCACGATATCGCGAATCTCTTCCCGTGCGCTTTCGGAATCGAGCTTCGATAGCGCGGCGAGATCGATCGCCTCGATCAAGGCGCCGAAGATAAGCGATTTGGTCGGAAAATAGGTCTCGGACCGCCGCTCGGTCTGACCGGACGGGCTCGTCGCCGGCTGCGGCTTGCTCGGTTCGGAGACCGCGGCCGCCGCGGCGACGCGTGATCCGGCGGGCTGGCCGCCAAGCCCCGCACTCGCGCGCTTGCCGAACATCGCTCAAATTCCTTTCCGCGCGCTCGAGCGCTCGAGAGCGACGGCGCGCCGGATGGGAAAGCCTGTCATTGGCGCTTGCGCCCGAGCTTGGCGATCAGCGGCTCGAGGACGCCTCGCTTCGGCTTGCGGACTTCCGTCCGCCCGGCAAGCGTCGAGGCGAGATCGGCGAAGGCCTCGGCGGTTTTTCCGTTCGGTTCGACTTCGGCGATCATCTGCCCGTTGTTGGCCGCCGCGCCGAACAGCTTCGCATCGTGCGGGATGACCGCGGTCGGACCGGTCTCGACCGCCTTGGCGAAGTCGACAGCGGCGATTTCCGGCCGCTTGAGCATGCCGACCCCGTTCAGGACGAGCCGCGGCGGAGCATCGTTGAGGCGGGCGTTCTTCACGTTGTCGATCAGGTTTTTCGCATTGCGGAGATTGGCGAGGTCCGGGCTGGCGATCACGACGACCTCGTCGGCAGAGACGAGGATGCGCCGGGCCCAGCCCGACCACAGGTGCGGCACGTCGACCACGACCCACGGCGTCGACGCCCGCATGGCGTCGATAAGCGAATCGAACGAAGCCTCGGCGAAGTCGAGGACGCGATCGAGGGTCGCGGGCGCAGCCAGCAGGCTGAGATGGTCGCTGCATTTCGAGAGCAGCCGGTCCACCAGCACAGCGTCGACCCGTTCCGGCGCGAACACCGCCTCGGCAACGCCCTGGGGCGGGTCCTGATTATAGTCGAGCCCGGCGGTTCCGAAGGCGAGATCGAAATCGGCGATGATCGTGGCCATCTTGGTGACCGAGGCCAGGCTCCACGCCAGATTGTGAGCGACTGTCGAAGCCCCGACTCCGCCCTTGGCGCCGACGACGGCGATCACCCGCCCAAGGGGCTTCGCGCCCGCGACGGTGAACAGCTGGGACATCGCCTGGACGAAGTCCACGACGCCAAACGGCGCGACCAGATATTCGCTCACCCCGCGGGCAATGAGCTGCCGATAGAGAACGATGTCATTGAGCTTGCCGAGGACGACCACCTTGGTCCCGGCGTCGCAATATTGCGCCAGCTCCTCGAGCTGCCCGACGAGCGCGTCCCGGCCCGCCGGAGCTTCGAGGACGACCACATTTGGAGTCGGCGCGCTCCGGTAGGCTTCGACCGCGGCCGGGGCGCCGCCCATGTTCAGCTTGACATGCGCTTTCGCCATTCTGCGATCGGATATCGCCGCGCTGACAATGGCGGCGAGGTCGGGCAATTCGCAGAATGCCTGGATCGATACGCGCGGCACCGGGTCGATTTGCGCGACCGGGCGATCCGTCGGCGCCCGGTCATCGGTTCCGCTGCCGGCGTAAAGCGCCTTCATCGATCATTGCCCCCCGCCGCTAAGCGACCCGCCGATCGGGGTGAGCACGGTGTCTTTCCACTCCGTGCCCGGATCCTGACCGTTGCGGACGGCCTCGATGGCTCTGGTGCGCATGGCGACGTCGGACGGCCCGGGCGCCCGGGGTTGGACGAAATCGCGCGGGTCGTCGACCTGGGCGGCAAGCGCCGATTGGTTGGCGCAGCCGAAGTTCGCGTAGGGCTCGTTCTTCCATCCTTCGACCGATGATCCCGAAGCGAGGTCTTCGGGCCATTGGCCGCAGACCGTCGGAACGATCGCCTTCACTCCGATGAACGAAAGGCGAATCGGCGCACCCGCGTCGTTATCGGGCGATACGTAGGTTCCGAACATCACTCTGCCGCTGACGCCGGCGCCGGCGAGCGCCATGCGAATCTCATGCACGGCCCTCGAATTTGCGGCCGTCCCGGCGGGCGCGAGAATCGCCATGTCGCCGGAGCCCAGGTGGCGATAACGCTGGGCGAAAGCGCGAATGTTGGCGACCGAGCGCGCGTCGAGCCCGCCGCCGACCGCGAAGACGTCGAGGCTCGTGGGGGCCGAAGCGACGACGATCGGATGGCGCTCCCGATAGTCGCCCGGGAACGCAGGATCCGAAGACGCGTAGTTGGTCCCGCAGCCGCTGAGCGCGCTGGCGGCGGCGAGGCCCAGGCTCAACGCCCGGGCGGCGAATAGGTGTCGTCCATCAGGGAGAGCGGCCATGAGGGGCGCCTTTCTCGGTTGCTGAGAGTGCTGGCGAAGCGCGGGAAGGCCTATTGGGTGATGAATCCGATCTTGCCCGCATAGCCCGGCATCGGCTGAAGCGATTCTGAGGTCGAATAGATGCGGTTGACGCGGCCGAGGAACCAGGTTTGCGGATCGCTGGCGTCCTGGAAGTTCTGGTCTGGCCGAACGATCTGACCGGGATCGATCGCATGGACGATGTAGGGCGTCACGACGATCATCAGTTCGGTTTCGTTGCGCAGATAGTCGCGCGAACGAAAGAGTGCGCCGAGCACCGGGACATTCATCAGCGCGGGAAAGCCGTTGACGGCCTGCTGCGTCTGGGTGCTGATCAGGCCGGCCGAAACGATCGAACCGCCGGATGGCAATTCCACCGTGGTCGTATTGTTGCGGGTCCGGAACCCCGGGATCGAAATGCCACTGAAAGTGACTTGCGTCGCGTAGTCGACGTCGGTGACTTCGGTTGCGATTCGCAGCTGTATGCGCCCCTCGGAAAGGACGACGGGGGCGAAATTGAGGGTCACGCCGTAGGGCTGCTGGATGAATCCGTACTGGCAGACTGGATTGCACTGCACGTTGTTGAGGATCGGAATCGTGCCGCCGGCGAGAAATTTCGCGCTCTCGCCCGAAACTGCGGTGACCGTGGGCTCGGCGAGCGTGTGAGCCACGCCTTGCCGCTCGAACGCCTGCAAGGTGGCGCTGAAACTCTGGTTTCCCTTGACCCAGTTCAGCATCGCCTCGGACGTGGAGACTGCGCCGTTGATCGCGAATGGGGTTTCAAGCGTCAGGCTTCCGTTAGGCCCGCTCCCGCTCAAATTGACGCCAAGCTGCTTGACGATCTCACGCCGAACCTCGGCCACGGTCACCCTGAGGCTCACCTGATCGAGCCCGCGGATGATGAGAGAATTGATGACTTTCCCGCGCGAGCCGGTGGCGGCGGCGCCCCCGAGCCGCTCGACGCGCTTCCGCCGGGGCCGACGGAAATGGAGACCCCGGCTCCGGGCGTCGACAGCACGCTCGGATCGTCGACGAAACCGGAGGCGATATCGAGCGCTTTCTGGGCCTCCTCGGCCGAGGCGACCGATCCGGTCAGGATGATCTTGTCCGCGACCGTGCGGACGTGGATGTCGTTGCCCGGAATCGCCGCGTTGAGGAGGCCTGACAATTCGCCGACGTCTCGGCCGACGGAAACTTCGATGGTCGCTATTTTTCGCCCGTCGCGGGCGAGAGCGAATATGCTGGTCTGGCCGTTGGCGACGCCGGAAACATAGACCCGCCTGGCGGAGCGAACGATCGCGTTCGCGATCTTGGGGTCGCCGACGTAGATTTCGCCGGCTTCCTCCGGCAGATCGACAATCACGGACTTGCCGACGCCCAATTGAAGGTTTTTGGCCGCCCGATCGGACGCGCTGCTCAATCGGATGAAATCGTTGGAGTCTGCGGCGCGGACGACCGAAGCCGACGCGATCGACAGGAGAGCGGCAGCCACGCAGGCGGCGAATCTCGGCTGACGCCGAACGTGATCCGAGCTCATGACCATGGAGCGGCTCACCGGGCGGCCTGCTGCGCGGCGCCGTAGCGGACGACCGTTAGCCCCGCCTTGCCCGAGCCATCCGCGTCGACAACGGTGAGGGCTGGTCCGCCACTATCGACGAGGCTGCGGAGCGCGAGATGAAGAAGCGAATTGCCGGCTTGCTGGGCGAGGATGATCAGGTTGACCTGATCCGGATCGAGTTCGAGCGTCGCGTTTGCCCCGGTAATGACTTTCTTGCCGTTCTGCTCCTCCACGTTCTGGCCGATCGCCAGGACCCGGACGTTGGCGAGGATGGTCTGCGCCGTCATGACTTCGACCCCGCGCGCCTTGGTGGCGTCCTCGTCGCGGGCGAGACGAACGACGTCGACCCGATCGTTGGGGAGAATGAAACCGCCGGCCGAAGAATCGCCGCCGTTGTCGATCTTGATCGCCACAGCGCGTTTGCCGGTCGGCAGGATCGCCGACATGAACCCGCCGGCTCCCGCCTTGACAAGCTTGTCGTGCCGGATCGGCTCGCCGCGAATGAACGCGACCCGCGTCATCGCGCCTTTCACATCTTCGAGCGCATCCGGCTTGGCCGACTTGGTGATCATGAATTCCGAGACGGCGGCCTTCGGCCAGGTCTGCCAGGCCGTCGCGCCGTCGCTGACCACCGTTCCCATCGGCAGATCCTGACCGGCGACGAGGACCTGCTCGAGGTCGACTTTTGGCGTCGCGGCGGCGGAGGGGCTCGGCGCCGAGTTCGGCGCGCTGCCGAGGAAGATGTAGGTCGCCCCGAACGCCAGAATTGCGATGGTCCCGACGATGATCAGCTTCCGGTTCATGAAACGACGGCCCTTCAAACGCCGACCCGCACCGGGGTGATTTTGACATCGCAATCGTCAAGGTAGGGTTAATTGAAAGTATCGAATTGACCATCGATGAGTAAAAACGCCTTAAAATCTACATATGGTTTAATGCAATCTATACGTTACTGCTATGATATTCCGCAGAGAAGCCGCCGGAACTGGTCGCCGCCCCAGCGGCGATTGGTAAAGTTTTCGAAAGTGATCCACCTCGGATTTCAAGACTTTGCGCAGAGCTCTCTAAACGTCACCGCGGCTTTCGGGGGCGAAACTGCTCGACCGGGACCGAAGGGACCGAACGGAACCTATCGACGCGCCTTCGCCCTAGACTATCGCCGCCCAGATGCTCGTGCCCGGATATTGCATCAATCCGGCCGCCGCCAATGCGATCCCATAGGGCACCCCGGATTTGCAGTCGTGCAACCGCGCGACCCAGGCGAAGCGCGCAAGCGCTGCGGGCAAGGGCGCCATGCGCGCGCCGAGGATGATCAGCGTCAGGACGCCGCCGAAGAGCGCGGCGGCGAGGCCGTAGTCGAGGATCGAGCTCCAGCCGAGCCATATGGCGGTCGCCGCCACAAGTTTGGCGTCCCCGCCGCCGACCCAGCCAAGATTGAACATGACAAACGCTAGCGCGAGGATCGCCGAGGCGCAAGACAGGTTGAGAAGGATATCCGCGGGCGGAACGCCGAGCAGCGCCGCCAGGACAAGATAGCCAAGCGCGAGACTGAGGCAAATTCGGTTGGGAATGGTGAAGGTCAACAGGTCCATCGACGCCGACAGGGCCATCAGTGCGGGAAAAAAGGCGAGCGCGGAAAAATGGATAAGCGTCGAAGTCATTGTGCGCTCTTTGGCCTTGCTGGCGGCAAGGGAAATTGAGCTTTGACCGGTCCCGATCCGGGCGGCCGCCCTCGGGGACAGCGGTTCGCGCCGGCGAGCCGTTGCGCGCCGGCGCGAAGGAACACGGTCGTCTCCGGAGGCGCCTTACTTGAGCGTGTTGCCGATTTCGGTGAACACCGTGCTGACCTTGGTGCCAACCGTTGACACCGCGGTGATGATGAAGACCGCGATGAGAGAGGCGATCAGGGCGTATTCGATCGCGGTGGCGCCCAACTCGTTGACGGCAAAGTTCTTCATGGACTTGAACATGATCTGCTCCTGGTGCGAAAACCCATCCAGCGGCAAACTCTATTCTTCCTGCCGCCCGACACCGGCCGAAAGTATCCCTGGGCGCTTTCAACCTAGTTAATTCGACTCTCGCCAAGTGAAGCAGGCGGCCTAAGTTAAGCCGTTGGTTAAGTCGTCTATAAGGGCGTATAAAACATTGTCAGAGCTAATTTAAAGACAAATTGGCGCGTCGAGGAAGAGACCGTCATGCGTCCAATAAGCTGATGGCGCCGTCTTATATTCGGGAGCCACGGCGACGAGCCCCCAGGACCTGCTGTTCACAGACGCGAGCGGACGCCCGCGCGATGCGGCCCGGTCAGGGCGCGAGATCGAGCCAGGCGCCGGGCGGGCCCTTTTCAACCTCGACGATCCACAGGTCGGGGTCGAAGGCGATTTCCCGTTTGAGCCGTGCCTCCGCCTCGCCGGAATCGATGCTGTCTCCGGCATGCGCGGGCGTAAAAAGCCGCTCGACGCCCGGCTTGACCTCGGCGGCCGCGGATTGCGGCGCCGGCCCATAGAGCGTGGCGCGGCCGTTCAGATGGTCGACTTTCACGAAAATCGCGCCAGCCTCGGCGGCGCCGCGGCGACGGAGGACCGCGCTTGCCCCTTCCACTCCACACCGGCGCAAATAGGCGGCGACCCAAATGTCGGAGCGGAGGCGCAACCGGTTCAGTGCGTCCCGGCGCGCGCGGCCAGGGTCAACTGTTTGACAAGTCGCGGGGTGATCTCGGCCGAGAGCGGCAAGCCATGGGTCCGTTCGAAATCCCGCAACGCCTGCTGGGTCGCAAGACCGTCGTTCCCGTCCGGCTTGACCGGGTAGCCGAGTTTGGCCAGCGCGGTCTGGGCGGCCAAAACCAGATGCGGCCCATCGGCGTGAGCCTCCCCGCGCAAAAGATCGGTGATTGGATCGGACGGGGATGAAGGGGAGGCCTCGGCCGCCTCCGTCGGGCGGGCGGGCGGAAGAGCGGCGGGGGACGGCGAAGCCGGCGCGTCCCGCTCGGCGCTCGCGGGCTTTGCAGCGGGAGGCGCGGCCGGCGGCCGGCCGGGCGACGAGAGGGGCGCGAGCAGCGATCCGAAAAGCGGGGCAGGACGGCGCTCGTGCTGAAACAGAAGCGCGTTGACGCCGATGCCGACCAGAGCGATCCCGAGACCCGCTCCGAGATAGAGGCGCAGACGATCGACCTTCAGCGGCGCGGCCAACCTTTGCCGCAGCGTCTTGCCAGGCTGAACAGGTCCTCGAAGTGGAACCGAGCCTGTCCGGATGCGCGAAAGAGCCAAAGTCAACTTCTTCTCCTTAGACTGCCGTCCTGTTGGGTCCTACAAATTCCGCCCCTCACATGTTCGACATCGATCGGTCTCAATCTGGCGCGCGACGAATATTCTGCCCGCGGACGGAAATGGCCCCGCCGCGACCTGAACCTGGCCGCCCAAGCGGTTTCCTTAAGATTGCAGCAGCAACTTAAATCAATCCTAAGTCCTGAACCCCGGGACGCGCCGCCTCACCCTAAGAACGGACCTGCGTTCCGCTATGGTTTACGTTCCGTTACCGCGATCCTCCCAATTCTTAACGACATATGGATCGGGAACCGCGATTCCGTGTGCATCTTTCGACGGGGCGTTAGCGTTCTGGACCTATGGTCGGCCAAGCGATAATTGGGTTCGCCGGAGGCAGCCATGGGATTCGTGGCGAAAAGCGCGTTTTGGCTCGGTCTGGTGTATAGCGCCATGCCATTCGATTCCGGCGCCACGACCGCGCTCGCGCCAACGGCGGCCGAGACGCCCCGCGCGGCCAGTTCGTCGTTGGAAAGCTTCGCCAGCGCCGCGATCCTGGGCTCGCGCCAGAATCAGGATGGCTGGAAGTCGGTCGCCGCCGCGCTCTGCGCGCAAGATTGCCTCCGCCCTTTGTCCGCGGGGTTGAGCCTGACCGACGCTCCGGCGCGGAAAAACCTCGCCGAACTGTCTCGCCGTGAGAAATCCGACCGGCGCGGCGCTGTTCGACCGCCCGCAGCTAACCATATAAGATCCCCGGACAGACAAACGTGATGGAGCTCTCTTGTCGGCGATCGACGCCATACGCGACGATTTTGCCTCCCTCGACGATTGGGAGGATCGATATCGCTACGTAATCGAACTCGGCCATGCGCTCGAGCCTTTGAGCGCCGCCGCCCACAATGACGCCAACAAGGTCAGGGGCTGCGTCAGTCAGGTGTGGCTGGAATGCACGTCAAGGGCGATGGGCGACGGGCGCACGAGCCTGCGCTACCGCGGCGACAGCGACTCCCACCTCGTGCGCGGTCTCATTGCGATCGCAATTGCGCTTTTTTCCGATCGAACCCCGGAAGAGATCCTGGCCGTTGACGCGCGTGGCGCCTTTCGCGCGCTCGGCCTCGAGCAACATCTGACGCCGCAGCGCTCCAACGGCGTTCGCGCCATGATCGAGCGCATTCGCGCCGACGCTGCGGGGCTGAGGCTCGGTGCGCTCTCGTGAGCTGACTCCGATGCGTCTTGAGCGAAGGCATATCACGGCGGCAGCGGCCAAGACCGTTCCCCGCGATAGGCCCGCCTTGGGTCTTCCGCGCCGGCGCCATCGACAGCCTTTCGAGCACAGCGAATTTCCCCTGGCCGCGATCAATTGGTCAACAGTTCATTAATCCCGCTGGCGGAGAATGACGGAAACTTCGTCGAGCGGATGTCGGTTAATGAGCGAAAGCAGGGATTTGAGCGTCGGTCACGGGTCCGGGAGCCCCTCGCCGGGGAGCCCCTCGCGCGAACTCGTTCTCGTCGCCGTTCATCCACAAGCCAAATCTGCGCCCGGGCCGCAAGCGTCCCCGCTGCCGGACAGGCCTTCTTCGTCGCGATTCGCTTTTGCCGCCGCGGCGGCAATCGCCGTTGTGGTTGGGGTGGCGGCGGCGCTGGTATGGGAGGATCGCCAGCAGACCGGCATCCTTGCCGAGCACGCAAGGGAGACCGAGTCCCTGGCTCAGACGATCAAGTCGCTGAAGGTGCGGCTCGACGCCATCGACGCGGCCAGATCGCGTGACGAATTGTCCGATTTGCGCCGGTCGGTCGGCGACATGAAGTCCACTGTCGTTTCCTCCCGCGACTTCAATTCGGCTCTGGCGCTGCTCTCCCAGCGCGTCGACAAGCTGGACAATGAGGAGAGCGCAAAAGTCGACAAGCTCAACGAGCGCGTGGACCACCAAGGAAGCACGCTGACGGCTGAGCTTTCCACCCGCCTCGACAAGCTCGAGAAAAAAATCGTCGCGCCGATCGTAGCTCCGTCGCAGCCCGGGCAAACCGGGCAACCGCCGGCCCGCCCAGGGTCGGCGCCAACGTCTCAATGGAAACGACGGGGTCGATCGAGCGGCCAAGACCTCTTCTGCGCGGTTATATCGTGCTCGACGCCCGAGGCGACGTCGCGCTGATCGGCGGGCGGTTCGGCGAGCAGGAAGTGCGCCCGGGCGATTTTCTCCCCGGCGCCGGGCGCGTCGAGCGCATCGAGATCAGAGGCGGGCGATGGACGGTGCTTACGAGCGAAGGCCTCATCGCTTCCGCGGACTTTCCGCCGTATTGACCCTTTTCGGTACGCCGCCCTGCCCATTCTCATTTGAGTCCGGAGAAAGACTTCCCCCGCCCGTCGCGGCGGCTGACGACTCCCCGTTTCAGGACCAAATCGGGCGGCCCGGGCGCGACGCTTTCGATAAGCGGGCGCCTGTGTTACCAAGCCGGCTTGAGGCTTCCGCGCGTGGCGCGACCCGGGGGATACACCGCGCAGATGACACCGACGGCCCACGAGTTTCAGTTATGCGGACCTTCTCGCCTGCGGCCGTGGAGAGTTGTTCGGAGCGGGCAACGCCCAGCTGCCCTTGCCGCCGATGCTGATGTTCGATCGGATCAGCGACATTTCCGAAACCGGCGGAGCCAACGGCAAGGGGGAAGTGCGCGCCGAATACGATATCAACCCCAACCTTTGGTTCTTCAATTGCCATTTCAAGGGCGATCCGGTGATGCCCGGATGCCTCGGTCTGGACGCGCTGTGGCAATTGACCGGATTCTTCCTCGGCTGGCTTGGATTGCCGGGTCGGGGCCGCGCGCTCGGGGTCGGAGAAGTCAAGTTCGCCGACCAGGTGCTCCCGACCATGAAAAAGGTCGTATACGGCGTGGATATCAAGCGGGTCTTCAGGGGCAAACTGATCCTTGCCGTCGCCGACGGGTGGCTGGAGGGCGACGGGCGACGGATCTATAGCGTTAAGGACATCCGCGTTGGCCTATTCAGTCCCCCGAACGCAGGCTTCGCCTAACCGATCGGAGCTGGCGGGAACGGTGGAGACGAAAGGATGAGGCGCGTTGTCGTCACCGGCATGGGCATCGTGTCCTCGATCGGCAACAATACCCAGGAAGTGACCGCGAGTCTTCACGCCGGCAAATCGGGGATTACGCGGGCGGAACGACTTGCTGAACTCGGCTTTCGCTCCCAGGTCCAGGGAGCGCCGACGCTTCGCCCGGAAGAAATCGTCGATCGCCGGGCGATGCGCTTTCATGGCGGCGGCACGGCCTGGAACCATGTCGCGATGGATCAGGCGATCCTCGACAGCGGTCTCGGGTTGGACGAGATCTCCCATGAGCGGACCGGCCTTATCATGGGTTCGGGCGGCCCCTCGACCCGGACGATCGTCGAGGCTGCCGATATTGCCCGCGCCAAGGGCCCGAAACGGGTCGGACCGTTCGCGGTGCCGAAGTCGATGTCCTCGACTGCGTCCGCGACGCTTTCGACCTGGTTCAAGATCAAGGGCGTCAGCTATTCGATCTCCTCCGCCTGCGCCACCTCCAACCATTGCATCGGCGCGGCCTACGAGCACATCCTCAACGACAAGCAGGACGTGATGTTCGCCGGGGGTTGCGAAGAACTCGACTGGACGTTGTCGGTGCTGTTCGACGCGATGGGGGCCCTGTCGTCAGCCTACAACGACACTCCGTCGAGGGCCTCGCGCGCCTATGACAGAAACCGGGACGGTTTTGTCATTTCCGCCGGGGCGGGCGTGCTGGCGCTCGAAGAGTACGAACGGGCAAAGGCCCGAGGCGCCAGGATTTACGGCGAGATCGTAGGCTACGGCGCCACGTCCGACGGGCACGATATGGTCGCGCCCTCCGGCGAGGGCGCTGCCCGATGCATGCGCCAGGCTCTCGCCCGGATCAAGATCCCGATTGATTACATCAATCCGCATGCCACTTCGACCCCGGTCGGCGATCTGAAAGAAATCGAGGCGATCCGCCAGGTCTTCGGCTCAGGAGATAAGTGTCCGCCGATAGCGGCGACCAAATCGTTGACCGGCCATTCCCAGGGCGCGACCGGTGTGCACGAGGCGATCTATTCGTTGCTGATGATGCAGAACGGCTTCATCTGCGAAAGCGCGCATATCGACGAGCTCGACCCTGCCTTCTCGGACATGCCGATCGTGCGTGCACGTCGCGACAACGTCAAACTGAGGACGGCGCTCTCGAACTCCTTCGGCTTTGGCGGCACCAACGCCACGCTCGTATTCAAGCACGTGGACGCTTGAAACCATGGCTTCGCCGCCTTGTGCGACGAGCGCTGCGCCAACCGGCCGCGGCCCCTCCCCAAACGATCCTGCGCTCGAATGATGAGTGTGCCATGAGATCCGGCTTGATGAGCGGCAAACGCGGCCTTGTCATGGGCGTCGCCAACGATCATTCGATCGCCTGGGGCATAGCAAAAGCGCTGGCGGGGGAAGGGGCCGAACTGGCCTTCACCTACCAGGGCGACGCGCTTGGAAAGCGAGTTGTTCCGCTCGCCGAGTCGCTTGGCTCGGCGCACATCCTTCCCTGCGACGTTGAGGATCTGGGGTCGGTCGACGCGGTTCTTTCGGCGCTTGAGACAGCGTGGGGCAGCCTCGATTTTCTCGTCCATTGCATCGGGTTCTCAGATCGTAACGAGCTGAAAGGCCGCTATGCGGATACGAGCCGCGAAAATTTCATCCGGACGATGGTCATATCGGCGTTCTCTTTCACCGAAGTCGCGAAACGCGCCGCCAGGCTGATGTCGTCCGGAGGGGCGATGCTGACGCTGACCTTCGGCGGGGCGACGCGCGTTGTGCCGAACTATAACGTGATGGGGGTCGCCAAAGCGGCGCTGGAGGCGAGCGTGCGCTATCTCGCCGCCGACTTCGGTCCGGAAAACATTCGCGTCAATGCAATTTCCGCCGGCCCGATCCGCACTTTGGCCGGCGCCGGGATCGCCGACGCGCGCTTCATGTTCAATTTTCAGCGGGCCCATTCCCCGCTCCGGCGTACGGTGACGATCGACAATGTCGGCGGCGCCGCGCTTTATTTGCTCTCGTCCCTTTCGGATGGCGTGACCGGCGAAGTGCATTTCGTCGACGCCGGTTACAATATCGTCTCCATGCCGCGCCCGGATGAGATGAAGAGTTGACGTTGACGATTCCGGTCCGGCCGGTCAGAGCGCGCACGCAGGCCTCGCTCGTTTTGGCGTCAGTGCGAGTTTGTTTGGTCGCACTCGGATTGGCTGGCCTCGCATCTTCCGCGAGCGCCGCCGCTGGCCGGCCGCTCCATTCCCGCCACGATCCCTTCCGCGAATATGTCGCCTCGCTTTGGCCGCTTGCCGACGAGCGAGGGATTTCGCGTCCCACCTTCGACGCCGCCTTTGCCGGCGTCTCCTTCGATCCGAAGGTCGTCGGGATGACGGAAGGACAACCGGAGTTCGCGCGCCCGATCTGGGACTATGTCGCCAGCGCCGTTTCGGCCGACCGGATAGAGCGCGGCCGCGCCAAGGCGGACGGCGTCAGCGCGTGGCTCGCCAAGGCCAAAGAGACCTACGGTGTCGATGAGGCCGTGATCATGGGCGTCTGGGGCCTCGAGACGGATTTTGGCGACGATGCCGGATCGAACAGCGTCATTCGCGCCCTCGCCAGCCTTGCCTATATTCGCTTTCGCGACGACTATTTCCGCGACGAATTGCTGTCGGCCCTGGTGATCCTCGAGCACGGCGACATCCCTCCCGCGGTGATGCTCGGCTCATGGGCGGGCGCGATGGGACAGACGCAGTTCATGCCGTCGAGCTACCTCGCCTACGCCGTCGATTTTGAAGGGCATGGCCGGCGCGATATCTGGAAAAGCGAAGCCGACGCGATCGGGTCAACAGCGAATTTTCTCGCCGCGCACGGCTGGACCAAGGGCTTGCCCTGGGGCTTCGAGGTCCGTCTACCGTCCGATTTCGTCCTGACGGACGCGGATTCGACCTTGCCGAAGTCGTTTTCCTCTTTCGCCGCCCGCGGCGTCGAGAGAACCGAGGGCAAGCCGTGGCCGGAAAAAGGCGAAGGCCGGCTGCTTATCCTCGCCGGCCTCAAGGGACCGGTGTTCCTCGTGACCAGCAACTTCGACGTCATCAAGACCTACAACAATTCGACGGCTTACGCCCTCTCGGTGGCCCTTCTCGGCGACGCGGTCAAAGGCCGCGCGGGGCTGGTCGCGCGATGGCCGACCGAGGACCGTCCGCTGACGGCGGCCCAGACAAGAAGACTTCAGGCGAACTCTGAAGAAAATGGGCTACGACGTCGGCAAGGTCGATGGAAAGACCGGCGATGCGCTGCGCTCGGCGGTGCGCGCCTATCAGGAGCGCAATGGTCTTGCGCCCGACGGCTACGCCGACCTGGCATTGTTCAAGCGGGTCAGCGCTGCGCGATGATTGTCCTCGCGCCGCTGCGCTTGTTTGCCTCTCGGGCGCCATGCTAGGCGACGCCAAAGCGCGTTTGGATTGCCCCAACGACCGCCTGGAGGCGTTCGGGCTCGCGGTACAGGGAGCAGTTGACGATGCCTGATCAAAACGGCAACGGCGCCGAAGCGCCGCAGACCGGCCCGAAATTTTCGGTTCTCGCCCAGTATACCAAAGATCTATCGTTCGAGAATCCCAATGCGCCGCGCACCTTGGGCGCCGCAGCAGACGGCTCCCAACATCTCGATCCAGATCAATGTGAACGCGCGCCAGCTCGCCCCCTCGGACTTCGAGGTGAGCCTCATGCTCGAGGGCGGGGCGGGCCAAGGCGCGGATACGATGTTCAAGTTCGAGCTCAACTACGCCGGCGTGTTCCGGCTCGAGAACTTCCCGCCGGAACAGGTCCAGCCGGTGATCATGATCGAAGGGCCCGCGGCTGTTGTTCCCGTTCGCGCGCCAGATCATCGCCGATGCGGTGCGCGGCGGCTCCTATCCGCCGCTCTATATCGACCCGATCGATTTTCATGCGCTCTATCTACAGCGTTTGGCGGCGAGCCGGCGGGCCAGCAGCAGCAGCGAACCGCCTGACCGGGTCAAGCCGGCTGACCGACATAACGAAACCAGATCGCGTCCAGGCCAAGGCTCTGGATATATCGCGCGTGTGCGGTCGCCTCTTCGCGCTCGATCGGTCGATGCTGGCGCGGTCGGGCGTAAGATCGGGGAGAAAGCGCGGCGATGAACGGACCGGCAAGTCGTTCCGCGTCGCCGAAGACGAGGGAGCGCTGCCGGCCTCCGGTCAGCTCGCAATAGACGTCGACGAGAATCTCCGCATCGAGCAGCGCGCCGTGCATCACCCGCCGCGAGCGATCGATGCGGTAGCGGTCGCATAGAGCGTCGAGGCTGTTCGGCTGTCCCGGATGCTTTCTTCGCGCCAGCGCAAGCGTGTCGACGACCCGATCCATGCCGATCGGCTCGCGCCCGAGCCTCGCCAGCTCCGCGTTGACGAAGCGCATGTCGAACTCGGCGTTGTGGATGACGAGCGCCGAATCGCCGACGAAGGCGAGAAACTCGTCGACGACGCCGGCGAAGACCGGCTTGTCCTTCAGGGTTGCTGCGGTGTGGCCGTGCACGCGCGCCGCGTCCTGAGGCACGTCGCGCTCCGGATTGATCAGCCTATGGAAGACCCTTCCGGTTGGGGCCTGATGAACGATCTCGACCGCGCCGATCTCCAGCACCCGGTGTCCCTCCGCGGGATTGAGGCCTGTCGTTTCCGTGTCGAGCACGATTTCCCGCATGACGTCGTCAACCTCTGGCGAGCGCGGCGGTTGCGCGCATGAATTGAGTAACGACGGCGCGGGTCAGGTCGTGGGCGCCGCGCGTGTCGATGATGAAATGGGCCCTGCGCCGCTTTTCCGTATCGGAGGCCTGCCGCGAGAGGATGGCCTCGAGTTTGGCCTCGGTCATGCCCGGGCGCGCCAAGGCGCGCGCGCGCTGTACAGATTCCGGCGCGCTGACGACGACGACGAGATCAACCTCCGAATGCCCGCCGGTCTCAATCAGCAGCGGCACGTCGACGATCGCCATTCGCCGGCCCTCAGCCGCAGCGCGCTCGAGGAACCGGGCCCGCGCCTTGGCGACCGCCGGATGCACCAGGCTTTCGAGCCGCTGCAGCGCATCCGCATCGCCCAATACGCGCGCTCCGAGGCGCTCGCGGTCGATTTTCCCCTCGACCATGACGCCCGGAAAGGCGGCCTCGATCGATTTCGCGTCCCCGCCGGCGTAGAACTCTCGCACCGCGTCGTCGGCGTTGAAGGTCGGGACGCCCAACTCGGCGAACATGGCCGCGACGGTCGATTTCCCCATCGCAATCGAGCCCGTCAGTCCAACGACGATCACCGCCCCTCCACGCTTGTCGCCAAGACCTCCGCCTCGACCAGCGCCCGCAACGCCGGCGTCACCGTCGGTCGCGCGCCAAACCAACGGGCGAATCCGGGCGCCGCCTGGTGGAGCAACATGCCCAGCCCCTCCGCGGCCCGCAGGCCGCGCGCCCTGGCAGCCTCGATCAGCGGCGTCCGCAACGGAACATAGACGATGTCGGCGACCACCGCCTGGTTTGGCAGCGGGCTCAGGTCGACGGCGAGCGGCGGCTGTCCGGCCATGCCGAGCACGCTCGTGTTAACGAGCAGATCCGCCTCTCGCAGGTCTGCCGCCAGACGAGACCAAGGCGTCGCCTGGGCCGGAGCGCCAAAATGCGCGGCCAGCGCCTCGGCTCGACCTTGCGTCCGGTTGACGACTGCAATTCGCTCAAAGCCGCGCGACTTCAGCGCGTAGACGATCGCCCGGGCCGCGCCGCCGGCGCCGATGACCACGGCCAAGTTTCGCTCGGCCCCCCCAGCCGGGCGCGCTGTCGTCCATATTGGCCAGAAAGCCGGCGACATCGGTGTTGTCGCCCCACAGAAGTCCGTCCTGCCGCCACAACGTGTTCACCGCCCCGAGCGCCTCAGCCACCGGCGTCCGCCGGTCGCAGAGGCTGAAGGCTGCTTCCTTGTGCGGCGCCGTCACGTTGGCGCCGACGAGGTCATCCCGGCCGATCTGGATCGCGAACGGGCGCAATTCCCCCGGCCGGACGGCAAATCTCTCGTAGCTTCCGGAAAGGCCGAGCTCCTTGAGCCAGTAGCGATGAATCGTCGGCGATCGGGAATGGTCCACCGGCCAGCCGGCCACTCCCGCGCGGGGTGAAAGAGTTTTGATCATAGCGAGATCAGGCTTTCGCGCCTGAGCCAGGCGAGGAGCCTCAGCATCGGCAGTCCGAGAACAACGGAATGCTCTCCTTCGATTCGATCCATAAGATGGGCGCCGAGAGCCTCGGCCTGATAGCCTCCGACCGATTCCAGCGCCGCGGGCCCGGCCCGATCGAGATAGCGCGCTATCGTAACCGCGTCGAGCGGCCGCATTCGCAGGTCCGCGTGATCGCTGTCAACGACCAGCGATCGCCCCGAGCGGGCGACACAAAAGGCGGAGGTCAGGCGATGGGTCTTGCCCGAGAGCGCGGCGAGCGATCGCTGAGCCTCATCGAGGCTGCCGGCTTTGTGCAGGATCCTGCCCTCGAGGGTGAGCGTCTGGTCGGCGCCAAGACAATAGGCTTCCGGCCGGACTGCGCTTACCGCGAGCGCCTTGGCCTGCGCCAGTTCGCTGGCGAGGGTCTCGAGCGAGCCGCCGCGCGCCAAGATGCCGGTCTTCGAGCGCCCGTTCGTCGACTTCGGCAGCGACCACGTCTGCGTCAAGTCCGACGGCGGACAGGAGCATCCGGCGGGCAGAGCTCTTCGACGCCAGAACCAGTGGTTGATCGGCTCGCCATAACGAGGGCGATTGCGCCGGCCTTGGCGGCGAATTTCCAGCCTCCCGCATCGCCTCAGCCGTCGGCGATGAACTTGAGCCGATGGGCGCGATAGAGATCGAGCACCGCCGCGGCGGTTTCTTCGATCGACCGTCGCGTCACGTCGATCGTCGCCCAGCCGCGTTCCGCGAACAGCCGGCGCGACGCCGCAACCTCCTCGGCGACCGCGGTGCGATCGACATATTCGGTCTCCGAATCGGCGTTGAGCGACAGGAGACGGTTCTGCCGGATTTGCACGATTCGATCGGCGGATGCGATCAGGCCGACAACCAGCGGCCGGCGGAGATGATCGAGGTTGCTGGGCAGCGGGACATGCGGCACGAACGGGACGTTGGCGGTCTTATAGCCGCGATTCGCCAGATAGATGCTGGTCGGGGTCTTCGAAGTGCGGCTGACCCCGAGGAGAACGATATCGGCATGGTCGAGGTTTTCCGGCGCCTGACCGTCGTCGCTCAGCATGCTGAAATTGAGCGCGTCGATCCGTTTGAAATAGTCGGCGTTGAGCATGTGCTGCGCCCCGGCTCGCGGCGTCGAGTTCTGTCCGAGGTAGGACTTGAACAACGTCAGGATCGGTCCCAGCACCGACAGGCACGGCGAACCTGATGCGGCGCAGCCTTCTTCGAGCCGCTTGGAGAGATCGGCGTCAACCAGTGTGAAAAGGACGATTCCCGGCGCGTTCTCGATTTCGGCAGTCACGCGATCGAGCTGCGCCGGAGTGCGGATCAGCGGATAGACGTGTTCGATCGAGGCGACGCCTTGATATTGCGCCGACGCGGCGCGCGAGGCGGCGATCAGCGTCTCGCCGGTCGAAGTCCGAGACCAGATGAAGATGGAAATAGCTGCGGCCCAACGCGGCCCCCGAGAAACGGAAAAAGCGGCTGGTTATAACCGGCCATGTTGCCTGTGGACAGGCGTGGAAAGGTGAGGCTGGCCGCCTGACTTGTCGGCTGACCGGAGAGAAGACCCGCTGGACGATTCACAGGCGCGCCGGTCGGGACAAAATTTCGGCGCTCGCGAAGGCAGGTATGAATTGCGGGGATAGAATATAACGGACTGCTCGTGATATTAACGATCTCTTAGTAATCATGAATAAATCGTTAATCGCCGCGAGCGCCGGGCGGGCGGGTCTCGCGCCTCCGCCGA
This sequence comes from uncultured Alphaproteobacteria bacterium, assembly GCA_963767245.1. Classification (GTDB taxonomy): domain Bacteria; phylum Pseudomonadota; class Alphaproteobacteria; order Rhizobiales; family Beijerinckiaceae; genus Roseiarcus. Next base: position 67,548 of record CAVYDG010000032.1, on the reverse strand, counting down.
CTTCAGCCGGCACCGGGTTCGTTGGACAACGCAGATTGGGTTCAAACCGTCCGTCTAAGAATAAGAATCAATTCCGATCTCGGATTCTTTCTTTGGCCGCCAACGACCGCGCGACTTGCGCCGGTCCGGTCCGAGGCCTAATTCCATCGACCATTCGAGAGGCGGACTGGCCGCCGGTCGTGGCGAAGTTCCCTATGGTCCTCTGGGTCAAGGCGCTGCACATCGTCGCCGTCATCGCCTGGATGGCGGGAATGCTATATCTGCCGCGGCTGTTCGTTTACCACGCCGATGCGGCCACAGGCTCTGCCTTATCGGAAACCTTCAAGGTGATGGAGCGGCGGCTCCTCAAGGCGATCATCAATCCATCGATGATTCTGGTGTTCGTCACCGGCATCGCGCTCGCCTTTCTGACCGGCTACTACCAGGCGCCCTGGCTGCAGGCCAAATTCGTCCTGGTCCTCGGTCTTGGCGGGCTGCACGGCTACTTTGCCCGCTGCGTCCGCACATTCGCCGCCGACGCCAATGTTCGGCCGGCCAGATTCTATCGGGTCTTGAACGAGGTTCCGACCGTCCTCATGGCCTTGATCGTGATTCTGGCCGTGGTTAAGCCCTTTTAAGCCTTTCCGCTTGCCCCGCGGCGCGGCGCGGCAAAAGGCGGTTGAATATTTCCGCGAACGCGACTATGTAGCGGCGCCCGCCAGTCAACGCGGGCTCTTTTGCGGCGCCGGATCGCCCGATCCAACTTTCGTCGCGGCAGCCTGACTGATCGCCGCGTCGAAGCGTCAGCGCCATCTTCCATCACCTCCAATGACTTTGCGGGCCTGTGCGCTCGCAAGTCCGAGAACAAGGTCCGCCAATGCGGGAAATGAAACTCAAAGAATTAAAGCAAAAATCTCCGACCGAGCTCCTGGCGTTCGCCGAGGAGAACGACGTCGAGAACGCATCGATCATGCGCAAGCAGGAGTTGATGTTCGCGATTCTCAAGCAGCTTGCCAGCGTCGAGGTGCAGATCATCGGCGAGGGCGTGGTCGAGATTTTGCAGGACGGATTTGCTTTCCTCCGCTCGGCCGACGCCAACTATCTTCCCGGTCCCGACGATATCTATGTCTCGCCGTCGCAGATCAGGCGGTTGGGCTTGCGTACCGGCGATACGGTCGAGGGGGTGATCCGAAGCCCAAAGGAAGGCGAACGATATTTCGCCTTGCTCAAATGCAACGCGATCAATTTCGAGGACCCGGAGAAGACCCGGCACAAGGTCCACTTCGACAATCTGACGCCGCTCTATCCCGACGAGCGGCTGCGGCTCGAGGTCGAAGACCCGACCCGCAAGGATATGTCGGCGCGGGTCATCGACATCGTCGCGCCCGATCGGCAAGGGGCAACGAGCGCTCATCGTCGCCCCGCCCCGCACCGGCAAGACGGTGCTGCTGCAAAATATCGCCCAGTCGGTCACCGCCAATCACCCGGAATGCTATCTGATCGTTCTTCTGATCGACGAGCGCCCGGAAGAAGTCACCGACATGCAGCGGTCGGTGAAGGGCGAGGTGGTGTCGTCGACCTTCGACGAACCCGCGGTCCGCCACGTACAGGTCGCCGAGATGGTGATCGAGAAGGCAAAGAGGCTGGTCGAGCACGGGCGGGATGTGGTGATCCTGCTCGACTCGATCACCCGGCTTGGGCGCGCGTACAACACCGTCGTGCCGTCATCGGGAAAGGTGCTGACCGGCGGCGTTGACGCCAATGCGCTGCAGCGGCCAAAGCGGTTTTTCGGCGCGGCGAGGAACATCGAGGAGGGCGGGTCGCTGACGATCATCGCCACCGCGCTCATCGATACCGGCTCGCGCATGGATGAAGTCATTTTCGAAGAGTTCAAGGGCACCGGCAACTCGGAAATCATCCTCGACCGCAAGGTCGCCGACAAGCGCACCTTCCCGTCGATGGACATCACCCGGTCCGGAACCCGGAAGGAGGAACTGCTGGTTCCCCCCGACATTCTCAAGAAAATGTACGTCCTGCGCCGGATTCTCAATCCGATGGGCACGGTCGACGCGATCGAGTTCCTGCTCGGGAAATTGCGCGAGAGCAAGACGAACGCCAACTTCTTCGAATCGATGAACACGTAAGGACGGTCTGCCGCGGCTTTGGGGCGAGACCGGACCTTCAAGCCTGAGACCGCGCAAAGGAGAGGGTCGCCCCCTTGTCCCAGCCGCCCAAGCCGACCCTCGCCGACCTCAGGGTGGAAATCGACCGCATCGATGCGGAGATGCATGAGCTTCTGATCGAGCGGGGACGGGTCATCGACCAATTGATCGAGATCAAGACCCGCCAGGGAGGGGGTTCGGCGTTCCGCCCGGCTCGCGAAGCCTCGATGATGCGGGCCATCGCCGAGCGGCATCGCGGGCGCCTCCCGCTCGATACCGTCGAGAGCATATGGCGGGTCATCATCTCGACCTTCACCTTCATCCAGGCGCCCTATAGCGTGCATATCGACGTGTCCGGGGACGACGCGAGAATGCGCGACTCGGCGCGGTTTCATTTCGGCTTCACGGTTCCCTGCGTGCAGCATTCGGGCGCCGCGGATGTGATCCGCGCCGTCGGCGAATCGGGTGGCGATCTCGGCATGTTTGCGCTTGACGGCGGTCCGGGCGCCGGCGCGTGGTGGACGCAGCTCGCGCCGACAGGACGCGCCCAAGATCATCGCTCGGCTGCCGTTCGTGGAGCGCGCCGACCACCCCGCGGGCATGCCGGCGTTCGTGATCTCGAAACCGCTGGTCGACGGAGCCGCCCGCGAGGTGGTGCTCGAATCGGTCACGCTCGACCGCTGGCGCGCCGATGTTCCCCGCGCGCTGCGCGAAATCGGGGCCGAAGTGATCGGCTCCGCCGCCAGCGGCATGGGACTGGCGCTGCTGGTGGCGCGGCCGGGGGGCGTCGGCGGCCGAGGCGGTGAGCGAGGCGCTGCGCTCGGCTGGCGGCGCCGACGTGCGCGCCTTCGAGGTCGGCGCGCACGCGGACCGATTCGACGCCACGGCGTTGCGCAAAGGCGCGAATTGAGGCTAATCGGGCCCGCCATGACGTCCCATTCTGTCCTCAAGCCTCAGCCGCGCCCGGAAATCCTGGCGATCGACCCTTATGTGCCGGGCAAAAGCCATGCGCCGGGGGCAGCGAAGGTCCATAAGCTCTCGTCCAACGAATCGCCCCTCGGCCCGTCTCCGAAAGCGATCGAGGCTGTGCGCGCGCATGCCGGCAGCCTTGAGCTCTATCCCGACGGAGCGTCGACGGCCCTTCGCGAGGCGATCGGCCGCCGCTACGGACTCGATCCGGCGCGAATCATCTGCGGCAACGGCTCCGACGAGCTCCTCGCCCTCCTGGCGCATGTCTTTCTGCACCCGGGCGACGAAGGCCTTTACAGCCAGTACGGCTTTCTCACCTACCCGATCTGCATTCGCGCAGCGGGCGGCATTCCCGTTGTGGCGAAAGAGACGGACAGGACGGCGAGCGTTGACGCCATCCTGGCGAAGGCCTCCGCCCGCACGAAGATCGTCTACCTGGCCAACCCGAGCAACCCGACCGGAACCTACATCCCGTTCTCCGAAGTGAAGCGCCTGCATGCCGGCCTGCCGCCGCATACGCTGCTCGTGATCGACGCGGCCTATGCCGAATATGTGACCCGCAACGATTACGCCGCCGGCCTCGAGCTTGCTTCGACCTCCGACAACGTCGTGATGACCCGGACGTTCTCGAAAGATCCATGGTCTGGCGGGTTTGCGCATCGGCTGGGCCTACGGCTCGGCGCATGTTCGTCGACGCGCTCAACCGCGTCCGCGGGCCATTCAATCTGAACGGCGCGGCGCAGGCCGCAGGTGTCGCCAGCCTCGAGGACTTTGCCCATGTCGAGCGCGCGATCGCGCACAATTCGCGCTGGCTGCCCTGGCTCGCCGAGGCGATCGCGGAGCTCGGGATCGAGGTGACGCCGAGCGTCGGGAATTTCCTGCTGCTGACCTTCCCGAAAGAATCCGGCCGCACCGCCGCGGATGCGGACGCGTTCTTGAGCGCGCGCGGCTTCATCCTTCGGGCGGTTGCGGCCTACGGGCTGCCGGATTCGCTGCGCCTGACAGTCGGCGGCGAGGAAGCCAACCGGGGCGTGGTCGCCGCGCTTGCCGAGTTCATGCGAGGCAAAAGGTGGTTGAGCGGCTCGGGGCGCCGCTCGCCGAGCCGATCTTCGACGAATTGGCGATCGTCGGCGTCGGACTGATCGGGTCGTCGATCGCCCGGGCCGCGCGCCGCCGCAACGCCGCGCGACGCATCGTCCTCGCCGACCACTCGATCGCGGTCCTGGAGCGGGCCAAGGCGCTGGGGCTTGGCGACGTCGTCGCCGACGATCTCGCTCGAGCGGTCAGCGGCGCCGACTGCGTCATCCTGTGCGTGCCGGTCGGGGCGTACGGGGCGGTCGGCCGCGCCATTGCGCCGGCGCTGAAGCCCGGGACGATCGTCTCGGACGTCGGGTCGGTCAAAAGCGCGGTGATCTCGGCGCTCGAAGCGGTGCTGCCGGATCATGCGCGCCTGGTCCCGGCGCATCCCGTCGCCGGCACCGAGCAGTCGGGGCCGGACGCCGGATTTGCGGACCTGTTCGTCAACCGCTGGTGCATTCTCACGCCTGCCGAGGGGGCGGACGACGAGGCGGTGGCGAAAGTCAAGGCGTTCTGGGAGGCGCTTGGATCGCATGTCGAAATTATGGGCGCGGCCCACCACGACCTGGTGCTGGCGATCACCAGCCATGTGCCGCATCTCATCGCCTATAACATCGTCGGCACGGCGGCGGATCTCGAAGAGGTCACCCGATCGGAAGTGATCAAGTTCTCGGCCGGCGGATTCCGTGATTTCACCCGGATCGCCGCCTCCGACCCGACGATGTGGCGCGACGTCTTCCTGCACAACAAGGACGCGGTGCTCGAGATGCTGGGCCGGTTCAACGAGGACCTGACCGCGTTGCAGCGGATGATCCGCCGCGGCGACGGCGACGGGCTGTTCGCCCTGTTCACCCGCACCCGGGCGATCCGGCTCGGAATTGTCGCCGAAGGCCAGGAGACGGCGGCGCCCGACTTCGGCCGCCGCGCGGCCGAGACGGACGAACCGGTTTCATGACGGCCATCGGCCGCCCCGGCTTCGGAGGGGAGTCTTTGGGTGTTCGGGTACGGGTCGCTGATGTGGCGGCCGGGATTCGCCTATGCGCGTCGGTGCAAGGCGATGTTGCGCGGCTGGCGGCGAAGCCTGTGCGTCTTTTCCCATGTCTATCGCGGCTCGCCCGAGCGGCCCGGACTGGTGCTTGGCCTCGATCGGGGCGGCGCATGTCAGGGAGTGGCGTTCGAGGTCGACGCGGCGCTGCGCGAAACCACGATCCGCTACCTGCGCGAACGTGAGCAGGTGACGGCCGTCTATCTCGAACGCATCGCGCCGATCACGCTCGAATGTGGCGATCGCGTGCCGGCGCTGACCTATGTCGCCGACCGCCTGCATCAGCAGTACGCGGGGCGTCTCGACCGAGAGGCGATGCTGGCGCATGTGCGCGCGGGCAAGGGCCAGTCGGGCGACAACGCCGAATATGTCCTTGAGACCAGCGACCATCTGCAAGCGATGGGCGTCAAGGATGGCGATCTCGAGTGGCTCAGCGCCAGGCTGAGGGGCGGTCAGTAGTCGGTCGCCCGTGTGTTACCTCCGCGCGATCGCCAGATCGGAGAGTGTCGCGGCCCGGTCCGCCGGAGACGACGGAAGCAAATGGAGATGAAACTCGAGGCCAGGGCCGCAGGCGCGATATTCGCGTTGAGCGCGGGCGATGACCGGCTCCGGAAAGGCGCCGGTGTCGCAGACCGAGACGACGCGCAGGCGTCCGGCGCCGTCGCGGACCGCCGCCAGCAGCACGGCGTGGCAAAACGCCGGGCAGGTTGACGCAGGATAGACGGAAAAGACGTATCGGCGCCCGGACAGCCCCGTCCACGACCAGAATCGCCTTGCGAACGGCATGCCGGCCAGGGCCGCGAGCGCGGCGCCGCTATCTGTCCAGAGGGGCAGTCCACGGCGTCGGGGGCGGCTCGGACAAGCCGCGCGGTTGCACTATCGGCGGACCCATGCCTTCGGAGGATAGCCACATCGCTCACATCCCAGATCAATGAGCGAACGAAGGTAGAACAAAAACGGGACTTACGTCAAGCCGGGCGCGCCGGGTTCACGTCGCTATTCGCTCCGTCCGCCAGCACCGCTGCAAGCGACGGGTCCTTCGCCAGCGCTTCCGCGTTGAGGCGGGCGCAGGCGGTTTCGATCGCCGATTCGAGCCGCCCGCTGAAGACGTCGCGGTCGAGCCCGGGCGCGATCACCGGCAAATATTCGATCACGGCCACGCCGGGCCGCCTGAGGAAGCCGTGACGCCGCCAGAACAGGCCGGTGTTGACGGCCACCGGCAGGCAGCGGACACCCGTCTCGGCGTAGAGAGCGGCCACGCCCTGCTTGTATTTCGGCGGCGCGCCGGGGACACGGCGGGTTCCTTCCGGATAGATGAAGACCTGTCGACCGGCGGCGAACACTGTTTTGGCCGCGGCGGTGATTTGCAGCAGCGCCTGTCTGCCCCGCCCGCGATCGATTGCGATCTGCCGCGAGACGATGAGGTAGAGCCCGAACAGCGGCACGTAGGTCAGCTGACGCTTGAGGATGATGGCGAAGTCCGGGCGCATATTTGAGCAGGGCGAAGGTCTCGAGAAACGATTGATGCTTGGCGGCGATCAGGACTGCGCCTGGGGGGATGTGGTCGATGCCGCGATATTCGAGCTTGAGGCCGCAGATTGCCTCCAGAAGCCAGACGGAAATCACGCCCCACAGGCGGGCAAGCGCGAACACGGCCTTCCTGCCGAACAGCAGGGTCGGCAGGCCGACGATCATGAGGACGACCATGTTCAGGTAGAACAGGGCGTTGAAAAGCAGAGATCGCGTCGCTAGCATTTCGGCCGTCGAGGGTTCACGGAACAAGACGCAGCGTTCTAAGGCAGCATTCGCAAATGGCGTAGGACGATCTCGCGCGAAAGAAGACCGGTCAAAAGGGTGACGGCGGCGCAGACCAGCGCCAGCGCGACATAGCCATAGGGACCGAGCGCGAACGACCCGAACATCGCCGCGATCTCGTCGCCGCCAGGCGAATGCGCCCACCAGAAGGAGAGCAGCGACGCTGCGGCGAAGAAAGCCATCGCCGCCAAACCGCCGATCAGCGAGCCGCGAAGTCCAAGGCGTCGGAAATGGGTCTGAAACTCCCTGGCGATGAACCTGTCGGACGCGCCGACGAGATGCAAAACCTCGACGATCTCGCGGTTGCCCGCCATAGCGCCGCGGGTGGCGAACCCGATCGCCGTCCCCATCGCCAGGATCATGAGGGCGAACAGGGCAGCGGCAAGGACGACGACGGCGTCAGCCATCGTACCGATGCGCGCCGCCCACAGGCGATGGTCGTCGAGATTGGCCTGCGGCACGGCCGAAGCGAGCGCCGCCCGCAGCGCCGCGAGATCCTCGGGCCGCTGGCTGCTGAGCCGGACGACGATGAGCCGGGGAATCGGCAATTGGCTGAGATCGAGCCCATCGCCCAGCCACGGTTCGAGCAGACGCTCCGATTCGGCTTTCGAATAGGCATGAACGGAGTCGACGCCTTTGGCCCGCGAGGCGACCGAGACGGCTTTGGCGACCAGGCTGTCGATATTCTCGCCTGGCCCGGCCTTTACCTGGATGGTGGCGTCGCGCAGCACGTCCGAGCGCCAGCCGCGCGAGCCCTCGGCGACGAGCAGCGCCGCGCCCGCGGTCAGGCAGGCGAGAAAGGTCATGATCGCGATCACCACGACCAGGGCGCGGCCGGCGACCGAGTTGCGCGGTATGAGCTGCGCGTTGCTCTCGAACGCGGCCTCCGGCTCCGCGGCAAGGAGAGGGTCGAGGATCGGTTCGTTCACGACGGCGACCCGTCGAAGATCGTGAGCTTGCCGTCGCCGACGACGAGCCTGCGGGCGAAGCCGAATTGGTCCATGAGCTGGAGATCATGGGTGGCGATGACGACGGCGGTGCCGAGTCGGTGAAGCTCGACGAATAACCTCAGGAGCCGCCGCGCGAGGCCGGGATCGACATTGCCGGTCGGCTCGTCGGCGAGCAGAAGCTCCGGCCGAACGATCAGCGCCCGCGCGATCGCCGCCCGCTGCTTTTCGCCGCCCGAGAGCACCGGCGGGGGCGCATCCATGCGGTCGCCAAGACCGACCCACCGCAGAAGCTCGATCACCTCGGCCCGATACCCGGCTTCCTCGCGTCCCATCGCCCTGAGCGGCAGGGCCACATTCTCATAGGTGGTAAGATGGTCGAGCAGGCGAAAGTCCTGGAACACCACGCCGATTCGGCGCCTTAGCGCCGTCAGGTCGTCCTTGCTCAACGCCGCGGCGTCGCGGCCAAAGACCCGGACCGTTCCGCGCGTCGGCCGCAGCGCAAGCAGCATTAGCCGCATCAGGGTGGTCTTGCCGGCGCCGGACGGACCGGTGAGGAACTGAAAGCTTTGCGGAGCGACGGAAAAATTGAGGTCGCCGACGACCTCCGGTCCCATGCCGTAGCGCAAACCGACGTTTTCGAATCTGAGCAACGCGATCCCCGGGGACGGCGAGGGCTGGCCGCTTAACGCGGCTTTAACCGTGTTTCCAAACAAATGCCAGCCATCGTCCACCCATCAAAACGGCGAGGTCAGGCGTCATGATCGGCAAGCGCGAATTGGGCTCGAATAGCTATCCAGGCTCGCCCGCAACGATCGGCGGCGGCGCCGCGCCGGCGCTCCTCTTTCTTGCCTTCCTCGTCGCGGCGACAGCCACGATCGCGGCCCGGGCGACGATCGTAAGCATCGCGCCGGCGACGGCGGCGGCCTATGCGAGTTTCGGCATGCCGGTCAATCTTCGCGGCCTGTCGATCGAGGGCGTCCGAGCGACGATCGCCGGGCCTGAGGGGGACCGTCGCGAGCTCCTGGTCACAGGCGAGATCGTCAACCTGCGGAATGCCGAAACGACCGCCCCGAACTTGCGCATTGCGCTGCATGGCGCCGACGGGCGCGAACTCTACCTCTGGACGGCGCGAGAGCCGAAGTCTCGTCTCGGTCCCCACGAGCGGGTCGCCTTCCGGGCCCGTCTGGCGGCGCCCCCGGCCGGGGTTCGCGACGTGCTGGTAAAATTCGCCGGGGCGGGAGATAAAGCGTCATTCAGCGAGTAAGGGCATGAGCGGCGCGAGACAGGTCAAGGTTCTGTTCGACGAGCGCTCGATCGCCGAGCGAACCGAGGCGCTGGCGCGGGAGATCGCGGCGGCCAAGCCGAAAGACCTTCTCGTCGTCGCCATCCTCAAGGGGTCGTTCATGTTCGCAGCCGACCTGTTGCGCGCTCTGCATCGGGTCGGGCTCGAGCCGCAGGTCGAGTTTTTTCACCTGTCGAGTTACCTGGACGGTACGGTTTCGAGCGGTGCGGTGAAGATCCTCCGCGACATCGAATCGTCGGTGCGTGATCGCGACGTCCTGCTGGTTGACGATATCCTCGAATCCGGCCGGACGCTGGCGTTCGCCAAGGATCTCCTGGCGGCGCGCGGCGCACGTCGGGTTCTGGTCTGCACGATGCTGGAAAAGCCCGGCAAACGGGCGGTTGAAATCGCCGCCGATTTTGTCGGCTTCGTCTGCCCCGATGTCTTCGTCGTCGGCTACGGCATGGACGTGGCGCATAGCTACCGCGAATTGCCGTTCATCGGCCTGGTCGTGACCGCGCAGGACGCCGCCTGACCCCGCCCCTCCCGGAGGCCGCCCGCCCTTGTTCGAAAGCCGCTTTCAGTCCTTCGTCGAACTCGGCGATCCTTCGCGCGGATTGGCGCGCGTCGGCGAATTGCGCGCTAAATTGGCCGAGGAGGGCCTCGCGGGCTTCATCGTTCCGCGCGCTGACGAGCATCAGAACGAATACGTGCCCCCGAACGCCGAGCGGCTCAGATGGCTGACCGGATTTGCCGGCTCGGCGGGAATTGCGGTGGTGCTCAAGGACGCGGCGGCGCTGTTCGTCGACGGCCGTTACACGGCGCAGGTGAAGACCCAGGCGGACGGATCGGTGTTCGAGTTCCGCCACATCGTCGACGAGCCGGCGACCGGGTGGATCGCGGACAAGCTCAAGCGAGGCGAGAAGCTCGGCTACGATCCGCATTTGCACACGCCGGACGCCGTGGCGCGCTTCGCCGCCGCTTGCGAGAAGGCGGGCGCGGGGCTGGTTGCGGTCGACTCAAACCCGATCGACGCCATCTGGGTCGATCGGCCGCCGGCCCCGCTTGGCCCAATTTCGCTGCACGCGATGCGGTACGCCGGCGAAAGCGCGGGCGGGAAAATCGCCCGGGCGCGGATTGCCTTGGCGCCGGCGGCCGGCCTCCTGATCAGCGATCCGCACAATCTGGCGTGGCTGTTCAATATTCGCGGCTCGGACGTATCGTACACGCCGCTTCCGCTCGGCTACGGTTATCTGCCGCGCGAGGGACGTCCGCTCGCCTTCATCGACGGTAGAAAGCTGACCGCGGCGAGCCGCCAGGGTCTCGGGCGGCAGGCAGAGATCCGCGAGCCGGACCTCCTCGAGCGGTTCATCGACGACCTCGGCAGGCAGGGCCGGCGGGTGACATTCGACGCCGCGACCGCGCCGGCCTACCTGATCCAGGCCCTTGAGCGTGCGGGCGGAAAGGCCGACCTCAAGCCGGATCCGATTACGCTGATGAAGGCGGTGAAGAACCCGGTCGAACTCGCCGGCGCGCGCGCGGCGCATGAGCGCGATGGCGCGGCAATGACGCGTTTCCTCTCATGGTTCGCCGGCGAAGCGCCGCGCGGACGACTGAGCGAAATCGACGCCGTCAAGGCCTTGGAGACGTTTCGGCGGGCGAACCCGGCGCTTAAGGACCTCTCCTTTCCGACCATCGCCGGCTTTGGCTCGAATTCGGCCATCCCCCACTATCGGGTCAGCGACGCCTCGAACCGCAGAATTGAGCGGGGCATTTTTCTCATCGACAGCGGCGCGCAATACGAAGACGGCACGACCGACATCACCCGCACGATCGCCGTCGGTCGGCCGACGAGCCTGATGCGCGATCGCTTCACCCGGGTGCTGAAGGGCCATATCGCGGTCGCCCGCGCCGTCTTTCCGCCCGGAACGAACGGGGCCCAGATCGACGCGCTCGCTCGCGTGGCGCTGTGGCGGTCCGGGCTTGATTTCGACCACGGCACGGGACACGGGATTGGCTCTTACCTTTCGGTCCACGAAGGGCCGCAGCGCCTGGCCAAGACGGGCATGACCGCGCTCGCTCCGGGCATGATCATATCCAACGAGCCCGGCTATTACGCCGCGGGCGCCTTCGGCATAAGGATCGAGAACCTGGTCGCGGTCGAGACGCGGTCGATTCCCCACGGCGAGCGGCCGATGCTCGGTTTTGCGACGCTGACGCTGGCGCCGATCGACCTCGCGCTTGTCGAGCCGAGGTTGTTGGACCCGGACGAGACCGCCTGGCTCGACGCCTACCACGCGCGCGTGCGCAAGACCTTGGCGCCGCTCGTTGACGCCTCGACCCGCCGCTGGCTCACGCTGGCGACGCGGCGCCTCGCGGCAGCGAACCGCAGAGGCCGCCGCTAAAGGTTCGGGCGACTCTACCGGGAGCCGAACCGTCGCTGCGCCGCATCGGTGACCGGCGTATATAGGCTGACCAGCGTGCCCTCGGGATCGCGGAATTGCGCCGCACGGTTCCCCCATGGCATCGTTTTCGGCTCCTGTACGACCATCGCCGCGCCTTTCAGCCGCTCGAACTCGGCATCGACGTCATCGACCTGAAACTCGAGGATCGCGGAGCGATTGCTGGCGGGCTCGGCGCTTCCCGGGCTGAATAACGCCACCGTCTCGGCGCTGCCGATCGCGAGCGTGGCGGCGGGCGTCACGATTTCCGCGAATACGGGCGCGAGCCATTCCGCGGCTTGACCAAGTCAACACTTCGTAGAAACCGACCATCGACGTGATGTCGGCGGCGACCAGACGCGTGGAGGCGAACTTCATCGGGGGCGTCCTTTCGATTTGCGCCGCGAAATTGCTCGCGGCGCCGCGAAAGTCCTTGTCGCACAGGCCTGCTGACACCATCCTGGCAGCAGGAGTCAGCATGCGTCGCGCCGACCGCTTGTTCCAGATCATCCAGATCCTGCGCCGGTCGACCGGTCCGGTGACGGCGGCCGCCTTGGCCGAGGAACTCGAAGTCTCCGTGCGCACGGTCTATCGCGACGTCGCCGACCTCATGGGTCAGCGGGTTCCCATCGCCGGCGAGGCGGGGTTCGGCTACCTGCTTGCCGCCGACTACGACATGCCGCCGCTCATGCTGACGCCGGACGAAATCGAGGCCGTGGTGCTGGGGGCGCAGTGGGTGGCTGGCCGCTCCGACAAGGCTCTTGCCACCGCGGCCCGCGACGTGGTGGCGAAGATCGCCGCCGTCGTGCCCGAACGTCTGCGCCCTTTTGTCGCGGAGCCGAGCGTCGGCGCGAAGCCGACCATCGCGGAGCCGGACGAAAGGATCGATCCCGCGGGCTTGCGATCGGCGATCCGCGGCGGGCGCAAATTGAGGCTGCGCTATCGGTCCGAGGCAGGCGAGGAGACCGAGCGCACGGTGTGGCCGGTGATCCTCGGATATGCCGAGACGAGCCGCCTGCTCGTGGCGTGGTGCGAGCTGCGTCAGGACTTCCGCCATTTCCGGACCGACCGGATCATCGAAGCGAGCATGCTCGACGAGACGGTCGGCTTGCGGCAGGGCGAGCTGCGCCGTCGCTGGCAGCGCTGGCGCGAGTCGGACGCCCGCTCTCGCTAGCCCGCCGCGCGCAATTCGCGCAGATGCGCGACCAACCCTGCGGTTGATGCGTCGAGCGCTGTTGTCGCCGTCGCCTTGTCGGCGACGACCGGCGCCAAACTCAAGGCAAGCTCCTTGCCGAGTTCGACCCCCCATTGGTCGAACGAGTTGATGTCCCACACCGCGCCTTCGGTGAACACCTTGTGCTCGTAAAGGGCGATGAGGCGGCCGAGCGTGCGCGGATCGAGACGGCGATAGAGGAATGTGCTGGTCGGCCGGCTGCCCGAAAAGCTCTTGTGCGGCGCGAGCCGGCGAGCCTCGGCCTCGCTCGCTCCCTGCTTGTGGGTTATCGCCTCGGCCTCCGCGGGCGTGCGGCCGTGCATCAGGGCCTGTCCCTGGGCGAGGCAATTGGCGACCAGGAGATCGTGGTGGTGCTCGTCCGCTTCGGTCGGCTTCGCGGCGACGAGCAGGTCCAAGGGAATGATCTCCGTTCCCTGATGGATGAGCTGGAAGAAGGCATGCTGGCCATTGGTGCCCGGCTCGCCCCAGACCACCGGACCGGTCGCGGTATTGGCGGGCGATCCGTCGAGCTGGACGTGCTTGCCGTTGCTCTCCATCTGCAATTGCTGGAGATAGGCGGGGAAACGCCCAAGCCGCTGGTCGTAGGGGATCACGCCGTGGGTGGCGTGGCCGAGAACGTTGCGGTTCCAGCAGCTGAGCAGTCCCATCAGGATCGGAATGTTGCGATCGATCGGCGCTTCGCGGAAGTGCTGGTCGACCTCATAGCCGCCGCGCAGGAATTCGTTGAACCGGTCGGGCCCGATCGCAATCGCGAGCGGCAATCCGATGCTCGACCAGACCGAATATCGCCCGCCGACCCAGTCCCAGAAGCCAAACACCCGCGTCGGCTGAATGCCGAATTGCGCGACCTTGTCGAGTTGGGTCGAGACCGCGGCGAAATGGTCGTGCACCGCCGCTTCGCCAACCCCCTGCGTGATCCAGGCGCGGGCGGTCGCCGCGTTGGTCATTGTCTCCACAGTCGTGAAGGTCTTCGACGAGACGATGAACAGCGTCCGCGACGGATCGAGGCCGCGCAAGGTGTCGCCGATATCCGCGCCGTCGACGTTAGAGACGAAGTGGCTGCGCAGCTTCGGCGGCGCGAACGGCGACAGGGCGCGAGTGGCCATCGCAGGGCCGAGGTCGGACCCGCCGATGCCGATATTGATGACGTCGGTCATCGGCTGGCCGAGCGCGCCGCGCACGCGTCCCTCGCGTACGTCGGCGGCGAACTGAGCATCCGCTGCCGCGTGTCGAGGACTTCCGGCATGACGTCCTGACCGTCGACCAGCACCGGCTTGCCGGAGAAATTGCGCAAAGCGGTGTGAAGGACCGCGCGCTTCTCGGTGATGTTGATCTTCTCGCCGGCGAACATCGCCTCGCGCTTGGCCTCAACCCCGGCGGCCTTGGCCAGTTCGACGAGCGCCGCCAGCACAGGCGCGTCGATCCGCTGCTTCGAATAGTCGAACAGGAGATCGTCAAGGGTGACGCTGAACGTCTTGAAACGATCGGGATGGTCGGCGAAATCCGCTCTCGCGGCCCGCGCGAGCACGCCCTCGCGCATGCCGGTCAATTTCGCCAACGCCGCTAAAGTCGCCTTGGTCGCCATGGGCCTTTTCCTTTCCCCCGCTTGCCGTTAATCGTGACGCCGCCGCGCCGGAACCTATTCATATGCCGCCCCTCCTACAATTGCGAGACATCGCCGTGACGCTCGGCGGCGCGCCGCTGCTGGACGGGGCGGAACTGTCGATTTCCGCCGGCGATCGCATCGCCGTCGTCGGCCGCAACGGCTCGGGGAAATCCACCCTGTTCCGGATCGCGGCAGGGCAGACGGCGGCGGACCGTGGTTCGCGGTTCGTCCAGCCCTCGGCGTGTCTCGCCTATCTCCCACAGGAGCCCGACCTTTCCGGGTTCGGGACCACGCTCGACTATGTGCTCGCGGGCTTAGGCGAATTGGACGACCCCCATGCGGCGAAAGCAATGATGGGAGAATTGGGGCTCGACCCGGCCGCTGACCCTAGCCGTCTTTCGGGCGGCGAAGCGCGGCGGGCGGCGCTGGTCAGGGTGTTGAGCCCCGAACCGGAGATCCTCTTGCTCGACGAGCCGACCAACCATCTCGATCTGGTCGCGATCGAGTGGCTCGAGGCGCGCCTCGCCGCGGGCCGGTCGGCTCTGGCGCTGATCAGCCACGACAAGCGGCTGCTCGCCGACCTGACCCGAGCGACGATCTGGCTCGATCGCGGCCGCACCCGCCGGCTCGACCAGGGATTCGGCGCATTCGAGGCGTGGCGCGACGCGAAGCTCGAAGAAGAAGAGCTCGAGCGCCACAAGCTCGACCGGCGGATCGTCAACGAAGAGCACTGGATGCGCTACGGAGTCACCGCGCGGCGGAAGCGCAACATGCGGCGTGTCGGCGAGCTCGCGGATCTGCGGCGCCAGCGGCGCGAGGCTTTGCGATCGGTCGGCGCCGCCGCGATGATCGCCCAGGACGTCAAGGCGTCGGGCGCGCTGGTGATTGACGCCGAGCGGGTCAGCAAAGCCTATGACGGGCGCGCAATCGTGCGCGATTTCTCCATCCGCGCGATGCGGGGCGACCGAATTCGGCGTCGTCGGCGCCAACGGCGCCGGCAAGACGACGCTGGTCAATTTGCTGACCGGCGCTCTCGCGCCCGACTCGGGATCGGTGCGTCTTGGCGTGAACGTCGTGATGGCCAGTCTGGATCAGCAGCGCGCCTCGCTCGAGCCGACAACGACCCTCGTTGATGCGCTGACCGGCGGCGGCAGCGATACTGTGACCATCAACAACGAGCGCCGGCATGTGCAGGGCTACATGCGCGACTTTCTGTTCGCCCCCGAGCAGGCGCGGACGCCAATCGGAAAATTGTCGGGTGGCGAGCGCGGACGATTGATGCTCGCCAGGGCCTTGGCCCGGCCGTCGAATCTGATGGTTCTCGACGAGCCGACCAATGACCTCGACATCGAGACGCTCGATCTCTTGCAGGAGCTGCTCGGCGATTATGCGGGAACGATCCTCGTCGTCAGCCACGATCGCGACTTTCTCGACCGGGTGGCGACCTCGGTCATTGTCGGGGAAGGAAACGGGCGCTGGGTCGAGTATGCCGGCGGTTATTCCGACATGGTCGCCCAGCGCGGCGGCGGTCTCGCCGGTCCGCTCGCCGCGCCGGTCGCGGCGGCGGAAAGGGTGGTCAAGCGGCCGGTCGATCGGGCCCCGCCGCGGCGCAAGCTTGGCTTCAACGAGCGGCGGGCGCTGGAGACTCTGCCGCGGCGCATCGAGGAACTTCGGGTCGAGCTCGGCACGCTCGACCGCAAGCTTGCCGACGCCGACTTCGCCATCCGCGAACCGGCTGAATTTCTTGACGCGACGAAGGCTTATGCGGAATTGCGCGACGCCCTGGCCGGCGCCGAGGACGAGTGGCTGGGACTCGAAATCCTGCGCGAGGAGCTCGAGCAGCAATAGGCTATGGCTTGAGCGCCGTCTCGACCAATTCGACCCAATAGCTCATCCCATAGGGCAGGGCTGCGTCGTTGAAGTCATAAGCCGGGTGGTGGAGCTTCGCGCTGTCGCCGTTGCCGAGGAAGATGAACGCGCCCGGACGCGCCTCGAGCATGAACGAGAAGTCTTCCGCCCCCATGACCGGAGCGATGTTCGTATCGACACGGGATTTGCCGACGACCTTGCGCGCGACTTTTGCCGCGAACTCGGTCTGGGCCGGATGATTGACGGTCGCCGGATAGCCGCGGCGGTATTCGACCTTGGCGGTCACGCCGCCCGCCGCGGCGAGACCGGCCGCGATCTCGTGAATCCGCTTTTCGGCGAGGTCGCGCGTCGCCGCCTCGAGCGTGCGGACGGTGCCGTTGAGCCAGGCCGATTGCGGAATGATGTTGCTGGCCGAGCCTGCCTGGAAGCGGGTGATCGAAACGACGCAGGAATCGAGCGGATTGACGCTGCGCGAGGCAATGGTCTGCAGGGCGAGCACGATCTGGGCGCCGACGACCACGGGATCGATGCAGTGATGCGGCATCGCCGCATGGCCGCCCTGACCTTCGATGGTGATCGTGATCTCGTCGGCGGCGGCCATCAGGGGTCCCTTGCGCAGCATGAACTTCCCGACCGGCATCCCCGGCCAATTGTGCATGCCGTAGACCTCCTCGACGCCGAACCGGTCCATCAGTCCGTCGTCGATCATCGCCATCGCGCCTGCGCCGCCCTCTTCAGCCGGCTGGAAGATGACGACGGCGTCGCCGGCAAAGTTGCGGGTCTGAGCCAGCCGCCGCGCGGCGCCGAGCAGCATCGCCGTATGGCCGTCGTGACCGCAGGCGTGCATTTTGCCCGGGATCCTTGAGCGATAGGGGAGGTTGGTCTGCTCCTCGATGGGCAACGCGTCCATGTCCGCGCGCAGTCCGATCGCGCGCTTGCTCTTGCCCTTGGCGCCGCGGATGACGCCGACGACGCCGGTGCGGCCGATGGAGGTTACGACCTCGTCGCATCCGAAGGCGGCAAGGCGGTCGGCGACATAGCTGGCCGTCAGCTCGACGTCGTAGAGGAGCTCGGGGTTTTGATGGATGTCACGGCGCCAAGTCTGAGCGTCGGCGACCAAGTCCTGGACGGCTGAGGGAATCGGCATCGGGAAGCGCGCTCCTGCCAAATTCGGATGACCTTGACGGCGCGCGGGCGGCGCTGTCAATCGGCGCGCCGCGCTCACTCCTTGCGGTGGAGCAGGAAAATCGCCTGTTCGCCGAGCAAATTCCACGCCCATTTCGGCCAAATCGGATTGAGCGGTCGCCCGCCGGGATGCAGCGCGGCGCTTTTATCGATTGTCGCGCCGACCTCGCCCGCGAGCGCGATGAAGTCGGCGATGGTGCAGAAATGGATGTTCGGCGTGTCGTACCAGGATTGGGAAAGGCTCTCTGTCACCGGCATCCGGCCGAGAAGGGCGAGCTGCGCCCGGACTTTCCAATGGCCGAAATTCGGCACCGAGACGATCGCGCGGCCGCCGATCCGCAGCATGTGCTCGAGCACGACCCGCGGCTGGCGCGTGGCCTGCAAAGTCTGCGACAGGATCACATAGTCGAAGGCGTCGTTCGGGTAATCGACGAGGTCGGCGTCGGCGTCGCCCTGAATGACCGAGAGCCCCTTCGCCACGCAATCGTTAACGCCCTGCTGCGAAAGCTCAATTCCGCGTCCGTCGACATTTCGCTCATCGACCAGAAGCCGCAGCAGCTCGCCGTCGCCGCAGCCGACATCGAGAACCCGCGAGCCGGGCGCGACCAGTTCGGCCACGCGCAAAAGGTCGACGCGGGGCGGAGCGGGGGTCCGGGCCAGGCTCAAGCAATGCCTCTCGCCCGCGCCGCGGCGTCGATGAAGCCCCGCGTCGTGTCGACGAAATCGGGGACGTCGAGCAGGAACGCGTCATGGCCGCGATCGGTCTCGATTTCGACGAACGAGACCGAGGCGCCGCCGGCGTTGAGGGCGCGGACGATCGCCCGCGAGTTGCGGGTCGGAAACAGCCAGTCGGAGGTGAACGAGACGACGCAGAAGCGGGTGCGCGAGCCTTTGAAAGCGTTGGCGAGCGATCCGCCGTAGTCGGCCGCGAGGTCGAAATAATCCATCGCCCGGGTCATGTAGAGATAGGAGTTGGGATCAAAGCGCTCGACGAAGATCGAGCCCTGGTGACGAAGGTAGGATTCGACCTGGAAATCCGCGTCGAAGGAGAACGTTCGCGACGAACGGTCCTGCAGATTGCGGCCGAAGCGGCGATGCAGCGCGGTCTCCGACAGATAGGTGATGTGCGCCGCCATGCGCGCGACCCCGAGGCCTTTCGCGGGGCGCGTGCCCTCGACGAGATAGCGTCCGCCGCGCCAGTCCGGATCGGCCATCACCGCCTGTCGGCCAACCTCGTGGAAGGCGATGTTCTGCGAGGAGTGCCGCGTCGCCGTGGCGATCGGCAGAGCGGCGAAGACACGGGTCGGATAGCTTGCGGCCCACTGGAGGACCTGCATGCCGCCCATCGAGCCTCCGGCGACGCAAAACAGCGTGTCGATGCCGAGATGATCGATCAGGAGCGCCTGTGCCCGCACCATGTCGGCGATCGTGACGATGGGAAAGTCGAGCCCGTAAGGGTCTCCAGTCTCCGGATTGATCGAGGCGGGGCCGGTCGAGCCCATGCAGCCGCCAACGACGTTCGGGCAAATGACGAAAAATCGATCGGTGTCGAACGGGCGCCCTGGACCCACCATTGTCTCCCACCACCCCGGGCGGCCGGTCACCGGATGGATATTGCCGACATGCTGGTCGCCGGTCAGCGCATGACAGACGAGGAGAGCATTGGACTTCGCCGCGTTGAGCGCGCCATAGGTCTGGTAGGCGATGGTGAGTGGCGTGAGCGTCGCGCCGGAATCCATCCTGAGCGGCGAACCGGGACCCAGGCGCAGGGTCGGACTGTCCGGCGAGACGGATTGCGCGATCGCCCCGGCCACAAACGCCCCTGCGTCCCCCACGGCTGGCCTTTCCACGTCCAAAGACAGCGAATAAGTTCTCTTTGTCGAACGAATCGTTTGTTATAGAGGAAGGCGCGAAATTGCAAGCGCCGCGGGAAAAGCAGCGCGGGACATTGTCCGGCGCCTGGCGACCGGCGGGCAAATGGTTTGGGCCAAGACTTGGGCCAAGACTTGGGCCACGGGGCCGTCCGGATATGACGGTTCCCTCCGCAAGCAGCGCGTTCCGGACGCCGCCGGGCTGAGCGCGAATAACGCGGAAAAAATTCCCTGTTCCCGCGCAAAATCATCCCTGTTCCGGCGAAAATCATCGCTGATCGGAATCCTGCGTAAGTGTTTCACGTGAAACACTTTTTGCTTTGTCATGCCAGCATGGGCCGGCGCGTGGCCCCGATTCGACCGAACTGCAACCCGCGCTAGCCGGCCCCGCGGCCAAGCTCGGCGACGATCGCGTCGCCCATCTCGCCGGTCGAGACCAGACGGTCGCCGTCGCCGCGGATGTCGGCGGTTCTGAGGCCCTCGGCGAGCACGCGGGCGATCGCCGCGTCGAGCCGGTCGGCGGCGTCGCCGAGCCCGAACGAATAGCGCAGCGCCATCCCGAACGAGCCGATCATCGCGATCGGATTGGCGAGCCCCTTGCCGGCGATGTCGGGGGCCGATCCATGCACCGGCTCATAGAGGGCCTTGCGCCGGCCGTTCTTCGGCTCGACGTCGCCGAGCGAGGCGGAGGGCAGCATGCCGAGCGAGCCGGTCAGCATCGCCGCGACGTCCGACAGCATGTCGCCGAACAGATTGTCGGTGACGATGACGTCGAATTGCTTCGGCCAGCGCACGAGCTGCATCCCGAGCGCGTCGGCGAGCTGATGCTCGAGCTTGACGTCCGGATATTCTCGCGTGTGGAGAGCGGTCATCACCTCATGCCACAGCACGCCGGACTTCATCACGTTGCGCTTCTCGCTCGACGTGACCTTGTTGCCGCGCTTGCGCGCAAGCTCGAAGGCGGTGCGGCCGATCCGCTCGATTTCGAAGGTGTCATAGACCTGGGTGTCGATGGCGCGCTTCTGCCCGTTGCCGAGATCGATGATTTGCTTCGGCTCGCCGAAATAGACGCCGCCGGTGAGCTCGCGCACGATCATGATATCGAGCCCCTCGACCACCTCGGGTTTGAGCGACGAAGCGGCAGCGAGCGCCGGGTAGCAGATCGCCGGGCGCAGATTGGCATAGAGCGCGAGGTCCTTGCGCAATCTAAGCAGCCCCGCTTCCGGGCGGACCTCGTAAGGAACCCCGTCCCACTTCGGCCCGCCGACGGCGGCGAGCAGGATCGCGTCGGCCGCGCCGGCGAGCGCCATGTCGGCGTCGCTGATCGCTTTGCCGTGCGCGTCATAGGCGCAGCCGCCGACCAGCCCCTTTTCGATCTCGAATTTGACCACGCCTTCGCCGGCGAAGAAGCCGATGATCTTCTCGACCTCGGCCATGACCTCCGGGCCGATGCCGTCGCCGGGAAGCAGAAGAAGCTTGAAACTCGTCATGTTCACTCGCGATGCGTCTTGAGCGCGATTCGGTCAAGTTGAACCGACGCCGTCATTGCGAGGAGCGGAGCGACGAAGCAATCCACGGACCGAAAGGCGCCCGACGTTCCCCTGGATTGCTTCCCCCCGGACTTGATCCGGGGGTCGCTCGCAATGACGCGTCGGAACAACGTGAAGTCATCCGGCTTTAGAAAAGAGCGGGGTCGTGTGCTAGACGATTTCGCCATGGCGCGAAAGCCTGGGACCGTAATGAACTTGCGATCGAGTTCGAGCCGATGAGCGTCATCACCAGCGCCGCCGCCGACGGCTTCATCGAGCGACTGCCGAAGGATATCCGCTTCTACCTGGTGCACGGGCCGGACGAGGGACTTGCGCACGAGCGGGTGAAGGCCATCGTTCGCCGCCTGATCGGCGCCGAAATCGGACCCTCTGCGGCTTACGCGCCTCGAGGGCGACGCAGTCGCGCGCGATCCGGGCGCGCTCGCCGACGAGGCCTATGCAGTCTCGATGTTCGGCGGCGCACGGGCGATCTGGATCGACGCGCAGGCGCGCGATCTGCTGCCGGCGCTCGAGCCGTTGTTCGCCCGGCCGCCGATCGATTGCGCGATTGTCGTCAAGGCGGGACAACTCAGGAAGGGAACGGCGTTAAGGGCCGCGTTCGAAGCCTCGCCGATAAGCGCGTCGATCGAATGCTATTCCGACGATGCGGGCGCGCTCGAAACCCTGATCGACGCGGAGGCCCGCGCGGCTGGGCTTGCGATCGCGCCGGACGCGCGGGCGGCGCTGGTCGCGCTGACCGGCGCCGACCGGCAGACGACGCGGGGCGAAATCGCCAAACTGATGCTCTATGCGCGGGGAACATCCCGCATCACCGCCGAGGACGTCGAGGCGATCGTCTCGGACGCCGCGCCGTCCAATCTCGACGAGGTCGTCGATCAGGCGCTGCTCGGCGATCTCAAGGCAGTCGAAACGGCGCTCACCCGTTTCTTCCACGAGGGCGGCGACGCCGACCTATTTGATGATCCGGCTCGCTCAGCGGATTGCTGCTCTTGCATCGGCATCCGGCTCGAAATGGATCAAGGCCGGCCATTCGACGCCGCCTGCCAGGCGCTGTTCGTCAAACTGCCGCTGCCCGCCCGCCGCGCGCTGGCGAAGCAGGCCGAACGCTGGACCTCGGAGTCGATCGCCCAACGCCTGCCGGCGGTTCGCCAGGCGAGCGCGCGCGTTCGCGCCGAGTCGCGGCTGGCCGAGGTGCTGGCGACGCGGGCTCTATGGACGCTCGCCTCGAGGGGGCGCGGCGGGCGATGAGCTGCGGTCAACTGTCATGGCCGGGCTTGTCCCGGCCATCCACGCGATTCGGCGCACGAGACACTTGCAATCGGGTCAGCGTGGATGAAAAGCTATTATATGACAATGGGTTGGTCAGGACAAGCGGTGCGGCTGCGTGGATGGCCGGGACAAGCCCGGCCATGACGGCAAGGTTCAACGGCCCTTTTGGACTACCGCCCCGCCGGATGGCAGAGCCGTCGGCAGAAGTCGTCGAGCTGGTCGAAATCGCGGAAGGCGATGCGGATTTCGCCGCTTTCGCCGTCATGCCGGATCGTCACTTTTGTCCCGAGCGCGAGGCCGAGCTTTGTCCTGAAGCGCGCGCGTGTCGGCGTCGACGGGCGCGGCGGGTTTGCGCGGCCGGCCGGTCTTGCCGGGATTCTCGCCGAAGCGCTCGATGTCCCTGACCGTCATGCCCCGGGCGACGATACGGTCGGCGAGGGCGTCCGGGTCGGCGACGGCGAGCAGGGCGCGGGCGTGGCCGGCCGAGATCTGCCCGCCCGCCAACAGGGCGCGGGTATGTTCGGGCAGATTGGTCAGCCGCGTGGTGTTGGCGACGTGGCTGCGGCTTTTCCCGACGACGCGGGCGATGTCGCCATGCGAATAGCCATAATCGGCGCCGAGCTGGGCGTAGCCCGCCGCTTCCTCGAGCGCATTGAGGTCGGCGCGCTGGACGTTCTCGACGATGGCGATTTCGAGCGCCTCGCGGTCGCCGGCCTCGACGACGATGACCGGGATATCGTGCCGTCCGGCCCGTTGCGCGGCCCGCCAGCGGCGCTCGCCGGCGATGATCTCGTAAGCGTCGGCGACGCGGGGGATTGGGCGGACGACGACCGGCTGGATGACGCCGCGCTCCTTGATCGACGCGGCGAGCTCATCGAGTTCCGCGTCGTCGAACCGCTTGCGCGGGTTGCGCGGATTGGGCCGCAGGAACTCGATCGGCATCCTTCGCGCACCGCCGCCGAACTCGACCGCCTCTTCGTTGGCGGTCCCCAGGAGAGCGGCGAGGCCGCGCCCGAGGCGGGGGCGATTTTCGGTTCGGCTCAGGTCTTCGGCCATCGGCTCCTGCTCCTTAAAGTCGGAGGATTCCAAGTTCAACTCACGCCCATCATTGCGAGCGACCCCCGGATCAAGTCCGGGGGAAGCAATCCACGAACGTAGCGCGCCAGCGTTCCTGGATTGCTTCGTCGCTTCGCTCTTCGCAATGACGATTGCTCCTAGGCGGCGCGCCAGCGTTCCTCGCGCCGAATGACCTCGGAAGCGAGTTTCAGATAGGCTTGGCTGCCGGCGCATTTGAGATCGTAGAGCAATGCCGGTTTGCCGTGCGAAGGCGCCTCGGAGAGGCGGACATTGCGCGGAATGACCGTGTCGTAGACCTTGTCGCCCATATAGGCGCGCACGTCGGCGACGACCTGCCCGGCGAGGCTGTTGCGGGGATCGTACATGGTCAAGACGATGCCTTGAATCGCGAGCGCCGGATTAAGCGTTCGGCGGACCTGTTCGACGGTGGTCAGGAGCTGCGACAGCCCTTCGAGGGCGAAGAATTCGCATTGCAGCGGCACGACGACCGCGTCGGCGGCGGCGAGCGCGTTGACGGTGAGAAGATTGAGCGAAGGTGGGCAATCGACCACGACATAGGTGACGGAATCGGGATGGTCGGCGCTCGAGTCGCAATAGGCCCGAAGCGCATTGCGCAGCTTGAAAGAGCGATCCTCGTGGCCGGCGATTTCCAATTCGACGCCGAGAAGATCCATGGTCGAGGGCGCAAGGGAGAGGCGCGGCACCGCGGTCGGCATGATGACGTCGCGCAGGGGCCGTTCGCCGACCAGCATGTCGTAGCTCGAAGTGACGCGGGATTTGCGGTCGATGCCGAGACCGGTCGAGGCGTTGCCCTGAGGATCGAGATCGATGATCAGCACCCGCTCGCCGATCGCCGCCAGCGCCGTGCCGAGATTGATGGCGGTTGTCGTCTTGCCGACCCCGCCCTTCTGGTTGGCCATGGCGAGAACGCGCGGGCGGGCCCCGGCGCCGGGCTCGCGAACGAGGGGAGGGATGGCGTTCATGGGCCTCGGTTCTCAGCTGTTGCGAACCCTGAGGATCGCCGACCTTGCGTCGATGAGGCTTGGAAGCACTTCGATGGCATAGAGAGGCGCCTCCGGCAGCGCCGCGATTTGGTCTTTAGCTGATTCGCCGCGCGGAAACACCCCGACTGCGCCGCGCTCGATCCAAGGTCTGGCCAATTTGAGCGCCAGCGGCAAGGGGGCGAAGGCGCGGGCGGTGACGGCGTCCACAGCTCCGAGGCTCGCAGCGTCGATCGCCTCGACCCGCGTTGGGTGGATCGTCGCCGCGGCGCCGGTGGCGCGGACCGCCTCGCGCAGGAAGGCGCACTTGCGCTGGTCGCTTTCGATGCAGTGGACGACGGCGCCGGGAACGTCGGCGAGCTGGATCGCGATCACCAGGCCGGGAAAGCCGGCCCCGGAACCCATGTCGACCCAGCGCCGGGCCCCCGGCGCCAGGGCGAGGAGCTGGGCCGAATTGGCGATGTGGCGGGTCCAGACCGAAGGAAAGGTGGATTCGGCGATGAGATTGGTCGTCTTTCGCCAGCGGGCGAGCAGGTCGACATATGCCGCCAGGCGGTCCCCTGTTTCACGTGAAACAGGGACGAGGCGCTGGGCCTCGCGGCGGTCCCCGTCAGGTGATGCGGCCATAAGACATTGATATCATTATAGGTACCGCCGAAATTCGTCTGCGGCGCACGCCATGCAAACACTCTGTTCGGTCGAGGAAAGGGCGCTTCGCCGCACCCGCAAGGGCGCAATTAACAGGGAACATTTTTCCAATAACAGGGACATTTTTTCGCGATAACAGGGAGAATTATTGCAGGAACAGGGAGAATAAGTTGCGAAATTGCCTTGTCCTTTATGGTTGAGCGGACGTGGAGTGTAAGATCGACGCGCGGAGAGAATCCCGCCGCTCAAATGGGGGCTCTTGGTCCCCGGGCGGCGCGGCGGACATGGGCGGCGAGAAGCGCCAGCGCGGCGGGGGTTACGCCCTCGATCCGTCCGGCTTGCCCCAGGCTTGTCGGCCGGGCGGCGGCGAACTTATGCCGCATCTCGTTGGAGAGGCCGGAAAGGCGGTCGTAGTCGAGGTCGGACGGCAGCGCCGCCTGCTCGTCGCGGCGGTAACGGGCGACGTCCTCGGCCTGGCGATCGAGATAGACCGAATATTTGGCGTCCGCCTCAAGCCGGCGCACAAGTTTGGCTGGAATTTCGGCCAGTTCCGGCCAAATCCGCGTGAGGACCGCGAGCGGAAACTGCGATTGCGCCGCGAGTTCGAACGCCGAGCGGCGAGCCCCGTCGCGATTGACGACGAGGCCCTGCGCCGCCAGCGCCTGGGGTGTCGCGATCGTGGCGTGCAGCATCGCCCGAGCCAGATCCAGCTGGTGCCGGAGTTCGCGGAACGCCTGCGATCGGGCCGGCCCGATGCAGCCGAGCGCGATCCCCCGCGGCGTCAGTCGCTCGTCGGCGTTGTCGGCGCGCAGCGACAGGCGGAACTCCGCTCGCGACGTGAACATGCGATAGGGCTCGCTGACCCCGTGCGTCGTGAGGTCGTCGATCATCACCCCGAGATAGGATTCGGCGCGGTCGAACGTCGCGAGCGGCTGGCCGCCGGCCTTGCGCGCGGCATTGATTCCCGCCACCACGCCCTGCGCCGCCGCCTCCTCGTAGCCGGTCGTGCCGTTGATCTGCCCGGCCAGGAACAGGCCGCCGAGCCGGCGCGCCTCGAGCGTCGGATTGAGCCCGCGGGGGTCGATATAGTCATATTCGATCGCATAGCCGGGCCGGAGGATGCGCGCCCGCTCGAGTCCCGGAATCGTCGCCACCAGCGCCCTTTGCGTCTCCTCCGGCAGCGAGGTCGAAATGCCGTTCGGATAGATGGTCGGGTCGTCGACGCCCTCGGGCTCGAGAAAGATCTGATGGCTCTAGCGATCGGCGAAGCGGAGAACCTTGTCCTCGATCGACGGGCAATAGCGGGGGCCACGGCCGGAGATCGCGCCGGAATAGACGGCGGAGCGATGCGAATCCGCCCGCACGATGCGATGGGTGTCCTCGGTGGTGCGGGTGATGTGGCAAGGGAGTTGGGGCGCGGTCGTCGCGGTGGTCAGCGAGGAGAAGAACTCCGGCTCCGGATCGCCGTTCTGGACTTCGAGCCGCTGCCAGTCGATCGTCGAGCCGTCGAGCCGGGGCGGGGTCCCGGTCTTGAGCCGGGCAAGGGCGAACCCGGCCGCATCGAGACTGCGCGCGAGCTTGACTGACGGCTGATCGCCGAAGCGGCCGGCCGGGGTGCGGCAATCGCCAAGATGGATCACGCCGCGCAGGAAGGTGCCGGTGGTCAGGACGACGGCCCGGCAGGCCAGCGTGCGGCCGTCCGCAAGCTCGACGCCCGTGACCTCGCCCGCTTCGGACAGGATGCTTGCCGCTTCGCCCTCGACGAGCGTGAGATTAGGGGTTTCCGTCAGCAGGCCCTGCATCGCGCGGCGGTAGAGCTTCCGGTCGGCCTGGGCGCGCGGCCCCTGGACGGCGGGGCCCTTGCGGCGGTTCAAGACGCGAAACTGGATGCCGGCCCTGTCTGCGGCGCGCGCCATCACCCCATCGAGCGCGTCGATCTCGCGCACCAGATGTCCCTTGCCAAGACCACCGATGGCCGGGTTGCAGGACATTTCGCCGATCGTCGCGACACGATGGGTCACCAGCGCCGTGGAGGCGCCCGAGCGCGCCGCGGCAGTCGCCGCTTCGCATCCGGCATGACCGCCGCCGATGACAACGACGTCAAATCGCATTCAGAACGGCACCCTGTTTCACGTGAAACACCTTGTCGTCTATTTACCAACGCAGAGTCGGGCAAATATCTCGCCGAGAACGTCCTCTGCGCCGATGCGTCCGACGACGCGATCCATCGCCGCGGCGGCGCGCCGAAGGTCCTCGGCGATCAACTCCCATTCCACCGCGTCCGGCGCAAGGGTTGCGGCCAGCGCGTCCCGGGCGTCCTGAAATGCGCGTCGATGCCGTTCCAGCGTGAGCAAAGCGGGCTCGCCCGACGACATGCGCTCTTCGGCCAGATCAGCCAGGGCGTCAAGCAGCCGATCGACGCCAGCGCCGGTTTTCGCCGAAATGGCGAATTGCGTCGCGCCCGCGGACGCGCGAGCGCCGGACTCTGTGGCGAGTTGTGACTGAATTGACGGGGCCCTTGGCTTCCGTACCTCCGCGAGGGAGCGCCCTCCTCGCCCCTTGCGCGGGAGGTTAGGGAGGGGGGTCGCGCTGCTGTCTCCCGTTTCTCGGCGCATCAGACCAATCTCAGCCCGGACGAGGGATGCTCCGAGGTCGGCGCGACCCCCCACCCCATCCCGCCCCCACCGTAGGGCGTTCGGAAGAACGCCCGTCTTTCGACGGGCTAAGGGGGGCGGGGGCTTCGTCGCTGGTTCTCCATTCCCCACCAGGTCGATCTTGCTGCGGACGCTGAGAACGGGAGAGCCCACGTCCGGCGTTTGGCGGCCAGCGCAATCGTCCAGCCAAAGCGTCAGATCCGCGTTTTCCGCCCGGCGGCGAGCCCTCGCGACGCCCTCCTGCTCGATCGGATCAACGCTGTCGCGAAAGCCGGCCGTATCGACGAGGGTCACCGGATAGCCGTTGAGATCGAGAAACACCTCGATCAGGTCGCGCGTCGTCCCGGCGATCGGCGAGGTGATGGCGACGTCGCGGCCGGCGAGCGCATTCATCAGCGTCGATTTGCCGACATTGGGGGGCCCGGCGATGACTATGGTGAAGCCCTCCCGCAGCCGCTCGCCGGCGTCGGCGGTCGCGAGCGCCCGGTCGATCCGCTCGATCGCGGCCCGCGCGGCGCCTTTGACCGATCCGAGCGTCAAACCGTCCGCGTCCTCGACATCGGAAAAGTCGATCTGCGCTTCGACGGCCGCCATCGCCTCGATGAGGGAGGCGCGAATCGCCTCGCATTCGCGGCTCAGCGCGCCGCCGGCAATCCGCTGGGCCTGTCGCCGCTGCGCCTCGGTTTCCGCCTCGACCAGGTCAGCCAGCCCCTCGACTTCGGCGAGATCGATCTTGCCGTTGACGAACGCGCGCCAGGCGAATTCCCCCGGTTCGGCAGGCCGGAGTCCGGGAATGCCGGCCAGCGCCTTCACCACCGCGGCGGTGACGGCGCGACTGCCGGTGACGCTGACTTCCGCCATCTCCTCGCCGGTGAAACTGCGCGGCGCCTTGAACCGGGTGACCAAAGCACGGTCGAGCGGCTCCCCGGACCGAGGCCGCCGCAGAGTGGCGAGGACAGCGCGGCGGTCAGGAAATTCGGCGCCCGGCGCGATCGCTTCGAGCGCGGCCGAACAGCCGGGGCCGGAAATCCGCAAGACCGCAATCGCCGCGCGACCGACCCCGGACGCCGGGGCGAAGATCGTATCGTGCTCGCGCTCGAACACTTTTCGCGCCCGCTTCAAGAGGAAGGGGCGGAGAATCGCCCGTCAGTCTCGCGCCGGCGCGCCGCCAGCTTCCGGCGCCTGTCCGACCGCGCCACTCTGCCGTGTCGACGCCGGCTGGCTCCACTGTGGCGTGCAGACGACATACTGGTCGGCGATCGCCTCGCGGTCGCCCTGCTTCTCGCGCTGGAAATAGAGATAGCAGATGCTAAGACCGCCGGTGCGGTAGTCGACCCGGAACACCCCGCCTTCCTGCTCGTGCCGGGTGGCGATAAGGCCATAGTCGCTGGGCTCCTGTTTCGTCGCGCCATCGCCGCCGCGATAGCAGGACGTGACCCCGAACGCGCCCGGTCCGACGTCGGTCCGGCCCGGATTGTGAGCGAATTGGCATGCGATGACATCGCCGGTCAATTTGTCCAGTCGATAGACCAGCGACAGATTGATCTGCGGCGCGGCGAGAAACTCATAATTCGGCTGGGCCGCGCCGGCGGGCGCCGCAAGCAGGCATGCCGCCCCTGCAACCAACGCCAATGTTCTTGCCGCCATTTGCCCAGCTCCGCGACCGTCGAATCACCCGAGGTCAAGTTCAGCCGAGCGTCTTCATAAATGGTTAAGATTAAGCCAATCCCTGATCAGGCCGCCAGAATCTCCTTGGAGGCGACGGTCGAATTGGGATTGAGGCGATAGACGAGCGGAACGCCGGTCGCGAGCTCCATGCTGGGAATGGTTTCAGGCGTGAGGCGGTCGAGCACCATGACCAACGCGCGGAGCGAATTGCCGTGCGCCGCGACCATGACCCGCTTGCCGCCTAGGACCGCCGGGAGAATATTCTGACAATAATAGGGGAGCGCGCGGGCGACAGTGTCCTTCAGACTCTCCCCGCCCGGCGGCTCAATGTCATAGCTGCGCCGCCATTTCTGCACCTGCTCCTCGCCCCATTTCTTGCGCGCATCGTCCTTGTTGAGGCCGACGAGGTCGCCGTAATCGCGTTCGTTGAGCGCCTGGTCCCGTTGTTCGGGCAGGCCGGTCTGCCCCATCTCGGCCAGCGCCAGCCGAAGGGTGTGCTGGGCGCGGATGAGCGCCGAGGTGAAGGCAAGGTCGAAGGTGATCCCGTGCGCCTTGAGGCGCCGGCCGGCCTCTTTGGCTTCGTCGACGCCGGCTGGCGACAAATCGACATCGCGCCACCCGGTGAACAGGTTCTTGAGGTTCCATTCGCTCTGACCGTGGCGCAACAGGACCAGCAGACGATCGTTGGCGGGCATCGGCGGTTCACCTTGTTCGAGGATCCGGGGGCCAACTCTAGAAGCACGCGCAACGGACGGCGCCAACCGGAAAACCGGCAGCGATCATTCGAAATGGCATTGCCGTTGGGCGCTCGGCGCCAGAACCGGCTTGAGCGGCGCCAGGCGCGCCCGGGCGACTGCCCGGACACCGACCGGACGATAGACCTGTTTGATCGCCTCGACGATATGGACGCCGGCAAAGGGCAGTCCGAGCGCCGCGCCGACCCGCTCGATCGTCGGCGCGGCGCGAATCATGAACGGCGTCGCGACCGGCGGCGCGTAAAGCGCCTCGCCCCAGTAGACCGGCGAGAACTCGGCGCGATGCAGGAGGTCGCGAAGCTGAGGCTTCGAATAAGGCTGGCCCTGACCGTAGGGCGTAGAATCCGCGCGCGCCCAGACTCCGCGGCGGGAGGGAACGATCGTCAGTATCCGCCCCTCGGGCGCGGTGACGCGCCACAATTCCTCGAGCAGCGCGTCCGGCCGGTCGGCCGCCTCTAAAGCGTGGGCCAGGAGCAGACGATCGATCGAGCCGTCCGGCAGCGGCAGCATTTCCGCGTCCACCAGGGCGGCCGAGCAACGCCCGCCGCCGGGCCAGATCACGACGCCCTGTTCCGCAGGCATCAAGGCCAGGCATCGCTTGGCGCCGTCGCGAAATCGGTCGAGATAAGGCGTTCCGTAACCCATGGCGGCGACGGACAGGCCGGCCGCGTTGTCCCAACGCTCGCGCAACACCCGCCCGATCAGCCTTCGAGCGACCGCGCCCAAGGGTGAACCGTAAAAGCTTTGCAGACTATGGACGTCGAGAGGCATCGAAATCCGGCGGAACACAGGGCGAGGGACTTTGACCGACCGCTCGGCCTTTCGCAATCCGTCGGGACGCAGCGCGAACACGCTTGTCGCCCAAAGACAATCGGCGCCCGCCCGGCTATAT
Organism: uncultured Alphaproteobacteria bacterium; assembly: GCA_963767245.1. Taxonomy (GTDB): domain Bacteria; phylum Pseudomonadota; class Alphaproteobacteria; order Rhizobiales; family Beijerinckiaceae; genus Roseiarcus. The sequence continues at coordinate 36,549 of CAVYDG010000032.1, read as the reverse complement.
TGCGCTCGTCCTCAAACCCGATTGCCGAGTCACCCGTCATGACGATGAGCGTTCACCAATATCTCTGCCTCACCGACAATTACGGCGCCCTTGTCCATGATTCGACGACCGGAGCGACAGCCTGCATCGACGCGCCGGAAGCGGGGCCGACATTCGCGGCGCTCAAGGAGCGCGGCTGGACCCTATCCGACGTCCTTCTCACCCATCATCACGCTGACCACATTCAAGGCGTCCCGGAGCTGAAGGCGAAGTTCCCGAGTCTGAGGGTATGGGGGCCGGCCAAGGATGCGGCGCGGATTCCGTTTCTCGACCAGCGCGTCGCCGAAGGCGACTTCGCCCGCGTCGGGTCGCTCGAGGCGAAAGTGATCGAGACGCCGGGCCATACGCTCGGGCATATCGCCTATCATTTCGACAAAGACGGGATCGCGTTCTGCGGCGACACCCTGTTCTCGCTCGGCTGCGGACGGGTGTTCGAGACGCCCTATGCGGTCATGTGGAACTCGCTCGCCAAGCTCGCTGCCCTTCCCGGTGAGACGCAAGTCTATTGCGGCCACGAATATACTCAGGCGAACGGCCGGTTCGCCGTCACCATCGAGCCCGGCAATCCGGTTCTGAAGACCAGGATCGACGAGGTCGCCCGGCTGCGCTCGGAAGGGCGCCCGACCCTGCCGACGACGATCGCCGCCGAGCTGGCGGCCAATCCGTTCCTGCGGGCCGAGGATCCCGCCGTTCAGGCCACGGTCGGCATGAAGGGCGCGGACCCGGCGGCGGTGTTCGCGGAAGTTCGCGCGCGGAAGGACCGCTTCTGAAGCCCGTCAGCTCTTCTTGGTGGCGTTGGTGGCGAGCGACTCGAGCTTCTTCTGCATGTCCGAGAGCTGCGTGCGCAGCTCGTCGAGGTCGTCCTCGGAATTCGCCTTTTTCGCTGGCAGTTCCGCCGCCGATTTTGGAGCGACGAACGGCGAGAACATCGCCAGCGCCTGATTGAACGCGGCGATATTCTTCTTGGTCAGTTCCTGGAGCGCCGCGAAGGAGCCGGCGGAGAACGCCTCCGGGCCGAACATGCGGCTTGCGGCTTCCCGCATCGCCGGTTGCTCGCCGGAAAAGCGGTCGATCGAGAATTCGAGGTAGCTCGGCAGGATCGCCTGCATGCTGTCGCCGTAGAAACGGATCAATTGACGCAGGAATGTCGTCGGCAGCAGCGATTGGCCCTCGATTCCCTCCTGCTCGAAGATGATCTGGGTCAGCACCGAGCGGGTGATGTCTTCGTTGGTCTTGGCGTCGTACACGACGAAATCCTCTCCGCCCTTCACCATCTTCGCCAGGTCGGCCAGGGTCACGTAGGCGCTGGACGCGGTATTGTAGAGCCGACGGTTGGCGTATTTCTTGATCGTGGTTGGAGTGGAATTGGCCATGAGATTTGCAGGTCCAGGGTGACGCGGCGCTTTCGGGTCAACATAGATTAAGCGTTTTTTGCTGCGCGAGAAACTTTTTTTTGCGCCGCAACGCGCCACGCAAAAAGCTCACTCGCCACCCACTCGCGCGGGCGCGGCCCGCTGCCTATATGACAGTGGCGCCGTTCGAAGGAAATCGTGTACAAGCCACCCGACCAAGGCGTCCTCGCCAAAATTGTGCGACAGGGAGATTCACATGTCGGCCTCTGAGATTGTCATCGCCAGCGCAAAGAGAACCGCTGTGGGCTCGTTCAATGGCGCATTCGGTTCGACGCCCGCCCATGAGCTCGGCGCAGTCGCCATCAAGGGCGCGCTCGAAGCGGCGAAGGTCGACGCGGGCGAGGTCGATGAAGTGATCCTCGGCCAGGTCCTCTCGGCGGCGGAAGGCCAAAATCCGGCCCGTCAGGCAGCGATGAAGGCGGGCGTCCCGCAGGAAAAAACGGCGTTCGGCGTCAACCAGCTTTGCGGCAGCGGCCTGCGGGCGGTTGCGCTCGGACTGCAGCAGATCGCCAACGGCGACGCCCGCATCATTGTCGCCGGCGGCCAGGAATTGATGTCGCTCGCCCCCCACGCGGCGTATCTCAGGAGCGGGGTCAAGATGGGGGAATTGAAGCTCGTCGACACCATGTTGCAGGACGGCCTCATCGACGCCTTTCACGGCTATCACATGGGCAACACGGCGGAGAACATCGCCCGAAAGTGGCAGATCAGCCGCGAGGACCAGGACCGCTTCGCCGTCGGCTCCCAGAACAAGGCGGAAGCGGCGCAAAAGGCCGGCCGGTTCAAGGATGAGATCGTGCCGTTCACGGTCTCGACCCGCAAGGGCGACATCGTCATCGACGCCGACGAATATCCGCGTCACGGCGCGACCTATGAGGCGATGGCGAAATTGAAGCCGGCCTTTTCCAAAGACGGATCGGTGACCGCCGCGAACGCCTCGGGCCTCAACGACGGAGCGGCGGCGCTGGTCATCATGACCGCGGCCGAAGCGAAAAAGCGCGGGCTGACGCCGATGGCGCGCATCGTGTCCTGGGCGACCGCGGGCGTCGATCCGGCGATCATGGGAACCGGGCCAATTCCGGCCAGCCGCAAGGCGCTGGAAAAGGCCGGCTGGTCGGTCAAGGACCTCGATCTGGTCGAAGCCAATGAGGCGTTCGCCGCCCAGGCGCTCTCGGTCAACAAGGACCTCGGCTGGGATCCGGCGATCGTCAACGTCAATGGCGGCGCGATCGCGCTCGGCCATCCGATCGGCGCTTCGGGCGCACGGGTGCTGACGACCCTCCTGCACGAAATGGCGCGCCGGGACGCGAAAAAGGGCCTGGCGACGCTCTGCATCGGCGGCGGCATGGGCATCGCGATGGCGGTCGAACGCTAACAGAATTCGTCATTGCGAGGAGCGAAGCGACGAAGCAATCCAGGAACCCTTCGTTCCCTGGATTGCTTCGCTCCGCTCGCAATGACGTCTTGATTTGAACCGAGCGCGGGCCTTCTGAAGCCCGCGTCGCAAAAAAGCGTGGGAGGAAACATGGCAAGAGTTGCAGTGGTGACTGGCGGCACGCGCGGCATCGGCGCGGCGGTTTCGAAGGCGCTCAAGGCCGCCGGATGCCAGGTCGCGGCGACCTATCATTCCAACGATGATGCGGCGGCCAAGTTCAAGGCCGAAACCGGCGTTCACGTCTATAAGTGGAACGTCGCCAAGTATGACGAGTGCGTGGCCGGGCTTGCCCAGGTCGCCAAGGACCTCGGGCCGGTCGATATCATCGTCAATAACGCCGGCATCACCAAGGACGGCATGTTCCACAAGATGACGCCGGACCAGTGGTACGACGTCATCAACACCAACCTCAATTCGCTCTTCAACATGACGCGACCGGTGTGGGATGGCATGCGCGAGCGCAAGTTCGGCCGCGTGATCTGTATATCATCGATCAACGGCCAGAAGGGGCAGATGGGACAGGTCAACTATTCCGCGGCCAAGGCCGGCGATATCGGCTTCGTCAAGGCGCTGGCGCAGGAGGGGGCGCGCGCGGGGATCACCGTGAACGCGATCTGTCCGGGCTACATCGCGACCGACATGGTCAAAGCCATCAATCCCGATGTCGTGGCGAAAAATATCCTTCCCCTGATCCCGGTCGGCCGTCTTGGCGAACCGGAGGATATCGCCCGCTGCGTCGTCTTTCTCGCCGCTGACGATTCCGGCTTCATCACCGGCGCGACGCTCTCGGCCAACGGCGGGCAGTACATGGCCTAGGCTCGAAGCTCAGTCTGGGCGCAAGAAGAACCCTGCGCCGACGGACCGGCCGCCCGAGTCAATTTCGATCGTGGCAAAAACTTGGCGCCCTGCACGATTTGCACGCATCCAGCCATGAGGCCCGGCCACAATTCTTAAGGCCGGGAACGGGGCAATTTGACTCTGGAACAGGGCGAATAAAACGCATAACAGGGAGGGAACAGGGAGCGCCGTCGACGCTTACACAATATTCCCGCAAATCCGAATTGGGCGCTACGACCCATGTCGGCGGCGCATGGCCGCCCCAGATTCCGGGGTGCCGGCTCAGCCGGAAGAGATCGCTTGTTGCGTCGTGTCCTCGCTCCCGACGACTCTGGCTTAATAACCGGCGCGACCTTGTCCGCCAACGGCGGGCAGTACATGGTCTGACACCGAAGCGGGTGTCACGGCTCAGGATTGCGCGACACCTTCCTCGCGATCCGACTTGCCAACCGTCAGCCGTGCATTAGGCTACAGATGTTGCAATTCGAAGGGCGCTGGCGCTTCGATAGCCCCGGACCGGTCCCGCAAGGAGTTGTTGGCGCATTCTTCGGCTTCATCAGCAAAATTGCTGCGCAGGCCGACAGACAAAATATTCTTGAGCGGTTCAAACGTCATTTCGCCGGTGCTGCGGGCGGATCCTACAGCGTCAGCACCAGCGCTAGGAGCCTGTCTGCTTAATCCTCGGCGAGATGGGATTTGAACCGCTCAAGCCAGTCGGAGAGCCGGATGCAGCAAATTCGCGCATCCGGTTTGATGTAAGGTTGGGTGGAAGCTTTGCGGCCATCGTTCGTTGCACCGTTTCCGAGGTGGCGAAGCTCAGCCGGTTGCGCGTGCGGCCAGGGACGGGGTCCGCCCCTGGGCGAGCTTCAAGATATTGTGGGCGAGGCAGACGAGGCCCCACTCGTTGGCGACCTTCTCGACGCCGCGCAAGAGAAACTGACGGAAGCCGCGCGCCTGCTTGATCTGTCCGAACACCGGCTCGGGCAGCTGCTTTCTTAAGCGGTAGGGGCTGGAGTGCCCGCCGGCCTTGATTCTTTCGCGCATGGCGGCGACGCGGGCGCCGCCGCCTTCTCCTTCCCCGGCGTGCTTGGCCCGCCCCGGCGCGATATAGGCGTCGATCTCGCGTTCCTCCATCGCTGTAAGGTTGGCGTCGGAGCAATAGCCCGCGTCCGCCGACAGTTGCGTCGGCTTCTTGCCCAGATTGGCTTCGATGGCGTCGGCGATCGGCGCCAATTGATGCTGATCGCTCTGCTTCGCGTCGAGGCCGTGGGCGACGATCACCTGCGCCGTCGCGTCGACCGCCGCCTGCGCATTGTAGCCCTGGATGAAGCCGTCCTTGGTTTTCATGATGCGGCTTTCGGGATCGGTGAAGTTCTTCTGCGCTTTGGGGTCAGGCTCTTCGGATGGGGGGGCGGCGGGCTTGCCCGGTTTCTTGCGGCCCTCGGCTTGTCGCCGCTCCTCGGCCTGCGCTTTGGCCTTGGCCGCCGCGGCCGCTTTCGCCTCGGCCTCCAATTCGGCCTTCGCCGCCCGGATCTTCTCGACGCGCTTCTTCTTGTCGGCGACCCATTTGGGCAGCTCCTCGCCGCTCTTGTCGCGGCCGAAGGCTCTGTCTTCCTCGGCGTCCGCAGCCTCGGCTGCGCTCAGCCACCGCTCGACCTCGGCCTCGAGCTCCGCCGCACGCTTCTCCATGCGCTCGTAGCTCATCGCCTTGTGCTTGGAGGCGTTCGCCTTGATCTTCGTCCCGTCGAGCGCGACATGGCCGAGCTTCACAAGTCCCGCCTGTTCGCACAGCTTGAGAACTTGCCCGAACAGTCCCGCAAGCACCTTCAAGTGCCGCTTGCGGAAGTCAGAGACGGTGCGAAAATCCGGCGGATCGAGCCCGACAATGCTCAGGAAGTCGACCCGTTCGCGCGCCGCCTTGGCGATCCGGCGCGACGAGTAGACGCCGTTGCAATAGCCGTACAGCAACAGCGCCGTCATCATCGCCGGGTCAAACGGCGGCTGCCCGCGCTCGCTCGCATACGCGGCTTCGATCTCACCAAGGTCGAGAGGCTCGAGCACAAGCGCCAAAATGAAGCGAGCCAGATGGTCCTCGCCGACAAAGTCCTGAACGCTCGGCGGCAACAACAGCGGCTGATCGATCGTCCAGGGCCGGAAGGTCTTGCTCATAAGCAAACAGAATCCGATTCGAGCAAACGCCGCCACCACAATCCGCTATTATCCAGACAGGCTCCTAGCTGGGCCGAACACGATCTGGACCGCTATATGACGGAGGCGGCCGGCAACGGCCCCATGTTCATCAATGCTTTCTATTCGGCCTGCCTGGAGCTGGAGGCGCAGTCGCTTGCGGTCCCGGACGTTGAGCAAATCAACCGGGTCCTCGCGGAAAACGAGGCCGGATACGAAATTAGGCCGCCCGACCTTGTGGCGACGACGGTCCACACACCGATTCCCGTCCCAAAGCTAAAACCATCGTTTGACGAGCAGGCGAAGGCCAAGATCGACACTTCTCTGGTGCAGTCTAAACAGCTGCTGGACGACGGTAAGGCCCGCCCCGCCGTCCAGGAGATTTTGTGGCTTTTAGAATCCGTTTCGACGGCCTTCCGCGACGACGCGACGGTGACCGGAAAATACTTCAACGAGATTGTCGCGGAGTTGCAGGCATCGAGCCGAGGAACGCCGCAGGCGGAAATCCTCAGGTGGCTGAAGACGCTACACGGCTACCTTTCGTCGCCCACTGGCGGCGGCGTCCGTCACGGGGTCGACCTGAAGGAAGGGGTAGCTATGGAGCCGCACGAAGCGCAACTCTATTGCAACCTGATCCGCAGCTACATCACTTTCCTGATCGAAGAGCATGAGAGGCGGTCGAAGCACGGCAACGCGCTCTGATTCGCCCATTATCAAGGAACTGCAACGGTGGGCAGTACGTGCCGGGGGATGAGACTCGGCGTCGCGCCTCAGGTCTGCGCGCCGCGCATCTCCTGGTCATGCCGGGTCTCGACCTCGGCGACGATCGCGGCCAATATGCCGTTGATCGCGAAGTCCTTCGGCGTATAGACCCCAGCCACTCCGGCGGCCTTGAGCCGCTCCGCGTCGGCGGGCGGGATGATGCCGCCGACGATCACCGGCACATCCCCGAGGCCTGCCGCGCGCAGCGCAGTCATCACCTCTTCGGTCAGCGCGACATGCGAGCCCGAGAGGATCGACAGGCCGACGCAATGGACGCCGCTTCTCGCGCGCTCGACGATCTCAGCCGGCGTGAAGCGGATGCCGTCGTAGATGACGTCCATTCCCGCATCGAGCGCGCGAGAAGCGATCTGCTCGGCGCCGTTGGAATGGCCGTCGAGGCCCGGCTTGCCGATCAGGAACTTGATCCGCCGGCCGAGCTTGAGCGACACCCGCTCGACTTCGCCGCGCAGCGCGTCGAGATCGGCCGACTCCTGCCGGGCCTTCGGCGAAACGCCGGTTGGGGCGCGGAACTCGCCGAATTCCGCCCTGAGCGCATCGCCCCATTCGCCGGTCGTGACGCCAGCCTTGGCCGCCTCGATCGAAGCGGGCATCACGTTGACCCCGCTCGCCGCCGCCATGCGCAGCGCTCGCAGCGCCTCCTTGACCCGCGCGGCATCGCGGCCGGCCCGCCAGGCGCGGAGGCTCGCGATCTGCTCGGCCTCGGCCTCGGCGGAAGGAACCATGATCGAGTTTTCGCCCGCGGTCAGCGGGCTTGGCTCGGAATTCATGAAGGCGTTAACGCCGACCACGATCTGCTCGCCGCGTTCGATCGCCTCGAGCCGGCGGGTATTCGATTCCACCAGGCGAGCCTTGAGTACGCCGCTCTCGATCGCCTTGACCGCGCCGCCCATCGCGTCGATCGCCGTGATCTCGGCCAGCGCCTCGGCTTTGAGCGTCTCAACCAGGGCGGCGATTTCCTTGCTGCCGTCGAACAGGTCGCCGAATTCCAGGAGATCGGTCTCATATGCCATGATCTGCTGCAGCCGGAGCGACCATTGCTGGTCGAACGGCCGCGGCAGGCCGAGCGCCTCGTTCCAGGCGGGCAATTGCACCGCGCGCGCCCGCGCTCCGCGCGACAGCACGACCGACAGCATTTCGATCAGAATGCGGTAGGCGTTGTTTTCCGGCTGCTGCTCGGTCAATCCAAGCGAGTTGACCTGGACGCCATAGCGGAACCGGCGCTTGAGCGGATCGGCGACGCCGAAGCGGTCGCGGGTGATCTCGTCCCAGAGCTCGCCGAACGCCCGCATCTTCGCCAGTTCAGTGACGAAGCGCATGCCGGCATTGACGAAGAACGACATGCCGCCGACCACATTGGCGAAGCCCGCGTCGTCGACCTCGCCCGACTGACGCACCCGCTCGAGCACCGCGATCGCTGTCGCCAGCGCGTAGCTCAGTTCCTGCACCGGCGTCGCGCCCGCCTCCTGCAAATGGTAGGAGCACACGTTCATCGGGTTCCATTTCGGCGTCTCGCGGGCGCAGAACAGGATCAGGTCCTTGGTCAGCCGGAGTGAGGCGTCGGGCGGGAACACATAGGCGCCGCGGGCGAGATATTCCTTGATGATGTCGTTCTGGGTCGTGCCCTGGAGCTCATTGCGCGGCGCGCGCTGCTCGTCGGCGGTCGCGATGTAAAGCGCCATCAGCCAGGGCGCGGTCGCGTTGATGGTCATCGACGTGTTCATCGAGGCGAGCGGAATCTCTTTGAACAGCGCCCGCATGTCGCCGATATGCGAGATCGCAACCCCGACCTTGCCGACCTCGCCGCGGGCGAGCGGGTGGTCGCTGTCGAGGCCGGTCTGGGTCGGTAGGTCGAAGGCTATCGAGAGGCCGGTCTGTCCCTTGGCGAGGTTCTGCCGGTAGAGCCGGTTGGATTCACGCGCGGTCGAATGACCGGCATAGGTACGGAAGATCCACGGCTTGTCGCGCCGCGCCGCAGTCGCTGGTTCGTTCGCCTGCGCCATCATTCACTCGCGTTGCGGGCGGTCGGAGGGCGTCGCGTTCGTCCGCGCCAAGGGTTTTTGTGCAGGGCACAATTGCAGAAAATATCCCGCGGCGCCACACCTTCGGCCGGCCCCGCCCGTCGCTCAAGACTGCTGGACCCCGCTCAATTCGCTCGGGTCGTCGCGCGCGTCCGGTTCAGCGAAGCGCGACCGCGCTCGTCGCGAGAACTGTCGCCAGAAGGCCGCCGACCACGACGACGATCGTCAGGAGAGGCTCGTAGGCGCCGTACGGTCTGAGCCACCAATCGTGAGCGCAGAGCCCAGCGTAGGCGCCGAGCGTCGCGTAGAAGGAATTCCAGTATGGCCCCATTCCTTGTCGCCCAAGGGCGTAATCGACGGCAAAGCCGACAGAAAAAATGGCCACGATTGCGCTCAAGAGGAACGCAGCAAAGTCGAACCCCTCGAGATCGAGAATCGTTTGCGCCAGCGGCCAGTTCGACATTGTCGTGAGGTCCTCGATCGCAGGTCCTTGGCCCGCTTCGGCCGCCGGATTTCCGCGGGCCGCGATCGAAATGGCCTACGCGCGATTTCCTGCTATGGCGTAAATTCCGCCCTGAATGAGCGAAATACCGTCAATTGGCGAAAGTCGGATTGATTTTCGCCCGCGCAGGCGCAATGGTTGATTGTGCGGCGCAACAATAGGGTCAATTCGACTTCAGCCGCGCCAGGACGCTGTCCGTTGAGGGAGCCATGAACACTCGCCCCGCCGGCGCCGAGCCGCTTCAAGCGGCGCAGAATAAGGATCTGTACGAAATCGGCGAGATCCCGCCCTTGGGGCACGTGCCGGCGTCGATGTACGCCTGGGTCGTGCGCAAGGAGCGGCATGGACCGCCCGAGAAGGCCATGCAGATCGAGGTCGTGCCGACCTGGCCGCTCGACAGCCATGACGTGCTCGTCCTCGTGATGGCGGCGGGCGTCAACTATAACGGGGTTTGGGCCGCGCTCGGCGAGCCAGTCTCGACCCTCGACGTGCACAAGCTCCCCTACCACATCGCCGGCTCCGACGCCTCGGGCATCGTCTGGGCGGTCGGGTCCAAGGTGAAACGGTGGAAGGTCGGCGACGAGGTGGTCGTCCATTGCAACCAGGACGACGGCGACGACGAGGAATGCAACGGCGGCGACCCGATGTTCTCCGCTTCCCAGCGCATCTGGGGCTATGAGACGCCGGACGGCTCCTTCGCCCAGTTCTGCCGGGTCCAGGACCGCCAGTTGATGGAGCGCCCGAAGCATCTCACCTGGGAGGAGGCCGCCTCCTATACGCTGACCCTCGCCACCGCCTATCGGATGCTGTTCGGCCACGAGCCGCATCGGCTGAAGCCGGGCGACAATGTTCTCGTCTGGGGCGCTTCGGGGGGGCTCGGCGTGTTCGGCGTCCAGCTGTGCGCGGCGGCCGGCGCCAACGCGATCGGCGTCATCTCCGACGAGACGAAGCGCGACTATGTGATGTCGCTCGGCGCCAAGGGGGTCGTTAACCGCAAGGACTTCGATTGCTGGGGCCAATTGCCGAAGGTCAATTCGCCGGAATATGCGGCGTTCATGGCGGGGGCGCGAAAGTTCGGCAAGGCGATCTGGGACATCACCGGCAAGAAGGACGTCGACACGGTGTTCGAGCATCCCGGCGAACAGACGTTCCCGGTGTCGTGTTTCGTCGTCAAGCGCGGCGGCATGGTGGTGTTCTGCGCCGGGACGACCGGGTTCAACATCACCTTCGACGCCCGCTTCGTCTGGATGCGGCAGAAGCGCATCCAGGGCTCCCATTTCGCCAACCTCAAGCAGGCTTCCGCGGCGAACAAATTCGTGATCGACCGCCGCATCGATCCGTGCATGTCCGAGGCCCTGCCGTGGACGGAGATCCCCGCGGCCCACACCAAGATGTGGAAGAACCAGCACAAGCCCGGCAACATGGCGGTGCTCGTCAACGCGCCGACGACCGGGTTGCGTACGTTGGAGGACGTGCTCGACGCCGGGCGGAAGTAGGCTCGCGGCCGAGCGCCAACGCGAGACGTTTGCCTTCGCTCGCGTCACCCGGTAAAGCGACGTTGAAGTCCTCGCTCGCCGCGCGAACCGGTGGCATGGGACGCCATTCCGGAAATGTTTGCACGCGGGTTTCGCGCCCTCGTTCGGGCCGGAGGCAAGCGCGGACACACGAGAATCATTGAGGCGATGACCGCAGCGGCGGACAAGGATCGGCGAAAGCGGGAGGCGGCCCGGCGGGCGCTCGAACTCGTCAAGCCCGGGATGAAGCTCGGCCTTGGCAGCGGCACGACCGCCCGCGAGTTCGTCGATCTCGTCGGCGACGCGGTCAAGGGCGGTCTTGAGGTCGTGTGCGTCGGGACGTCCAGGGCGACCGAGGAGCAGGCAAGGAGCCTCGGCATTCCGCTCTCGACGCTGGATGACATCGCCGAGCTCGATCTCACCGTCGACGGGGCGGACGAGATCGATCCTCAGCTCCGGCTGATCAAGGGCGGGGGCGGGGCGCTCTTGCGCGAGAAGATCGTCGCCGCGGCCTCGAAGCGGATGGCGGTGATCGCCGATTCATCCAAGCTGGTCCGGGTGCTCGGAGCGTTTCCGTTGCCGGTCGAAGTCGTTCCGTTCGGCCTTGCGGCGACGCGGCGCCATATCGAGCAGGCCGTCGCCGGCGTCGGCCTTGCGGGGCCGCTTCGGTTGCGCGGCGGCTCGACGCCGTTCGTCACCGACGGGGGGCACTATATTCTTGACTGCTCGCTCGGCGCGATCGATCAGCCCGAGCGGTTGGGGGAGATTTTGTCGATGATTCCCGGCGTCGTCGAGCACGGACTGTTCGTCGGCCTCGCGCGCACTGCAATCATCGCCGGCGCCGAAGGCGTTCATGTCCTCGGCGATCCGGACTGAAGTTCAAACCGCTGTCTTGAGGAGTCTCTCATGCCCGCCCCCCTCCGATGCGCCCATGGCGCCGTCGCCCTTTTCATGCTCGCGGCGTCGATCGTGGCGGCAGGCGCCCAGCAAACCACTCCGCCGGCGGCTTCCCCCGCCGCGCCCGCTCCCGCCGCTCCTGCCGCCGCTCCTGCCGCCGCGCCGGGCGCGCCGTCGGCTGCCGCGATCGCCGCCGCCGACAGGATTCTCGGCGACATCGGCGTCAAGCAGTCGATTGCGCTTGTCGTTCCCGGCATGATGGCCGAGCTCGAAGGCAACGTCACCAGGACCAGGCCCGAAATCAAGGAATCGCTGCGCGCGACGCTGAAAGCAATTCAGCCCGAATTCGACGCGACGGCCAAGCAGGCCTACGACGAGGCGGCGACCCTGCTCGCCTCGGAAATGTCCGAGAAAGAGATCACCGACGTCGCGGCCTTCTTCGACAGTCCGACCGGCAAGAAATATATTTCGATCACGCCGGTCTTTCTGCAAAGGCTCGCCGATGTCACCGCGCCGTGGCGCGACAAACTGTCGACCGACATCGTCACCCGCTCGCGCGAGGAAATGAAGAAGAAGGGCGTCGATTTCTAGCATCGCCGGCAGTCGTCGGCGGAGGGCGTCAGGCATGGCTTTCGACGTCGATCTTTTTGTCATCGGCGCAGGATCGGGCGGCGTGCGGGCGGCGCGCATCGCCGCCGGCCATGGGGCCAAAACGGTCGTCGCCGAGGAAAGCCGCATCGGCGGAACTTGCGTCATCCGCGGCTGCGTGCCGAAGAAGCTTTACGTCTACGCCAGCCGCTTCGCCGACGACTTCCGCGACGCCAGGGGCTTCGGCTGGACCGTCGGCGAGCCGGCCCTTGACTGGCCGGCCCTGGTCGCCGCCAAGGACAAGGAGATCAGCCGCCTCTCCGACGCCTACCGCGACAATCTCGTCCGGTCGGGCGCCAAGCTCATCGAGGAGCGGGCGGTCATCGTCGATCCACACCGGGTGCGGCTGGCCGGCGGACACGAGATTTCTGCCCGCCACATCCTCATAGCCTGCGGCTCGCGTCCGGCGCTGCTTGCCGACGTCGAGGGGCTCGAACACGCGATCACCTCCAACGAGATCTTCGATCTGCCGGCCTTTCCGCGCCGGCTCATGGTGGTGGGAGGCGGCTATATCGCGGTTGAGTTTGCGTCGCTGTTCCAGCGCCTCGGCGCTCAGGTCACCCAGGTCATGCGCGCACCCAACCTTCTGCGCGGATTCGACGACGACATGCGTAGCGGCATGCGCGACGCGATGGCGCGTGCGGGCGTCGTCTTCCGTTTCGGCTCCTTGCCGACGCGTATCGAAAAAGCGCGCGACGGCTCGCTCAGCGTGACGCTATCCGACGGCGCCGCGGTCGCGGCCGATCAGGTTCTGATCGCGACCGGGCGCCTGCCCAACACCGCGGGACTCGGCCTCGAAGCCGCGGGGGTCGCGCTCAGCGCCGCCCACGGCGCGGTCAAGGTTGACGGCAACCTGACCAGCAGCGTGCCGTCGATCCACGCCATCGGCGACGCCACCCACCGCATCGATCTTACGCCCGTAGCCATTCGCGAGGGCCACACCCTGGCTGACCGGCTGTTCGGCAAGGGCGCGCGGCCGATCCGCTACGACACGATTGCGAGCACCGTGTTCGGGACGCCCGAACTCGGCGCGGTCGGATTGACGGAGCGGGACGCCTTGCAGCGCTTTCCAAGCGTTCACGTCTACAAGACCGACTTCCGGCCGCTGAAGGCGACGGTGTCGGGCTCGCCCGAACGCGCGATCATGAAGCTGATCGTCGATGGCGCGACCGACCGCATTGTCGGCGCCCATATTCTTTCCGAGGGGGCGGCCGAAATGATCCAGCTTGTCGCCGTGGCGATGACGATGGGCGCGACCAAGGCCGACTTCGACGCCACCGTCGCCGTGCACCCGACGGGCGCCGAGGAACTGGTGACGATGCGCTCGGCCCATGCGCGCTATGAGAATGGCATGCAGGCTGGATAGAGCCGCTACAGCCCAGGCTCGCCAATTCTTCCGCTAAAGGAAGCTCTGCGGATCGATGTCGATCGAAACCCGCACCCCGCCGCGCGGCGCCGGCGCGGCGGCAAGCATCGCGCGCAGGAACCCCTGCAGGTCGGCCGAGCGCGGCGCCTTGGCGGCGAGGCGGAACCGATGGCGTTTGCGCAGGACCGCGATCGGCGCCTCGGCCGGGCCGAGCAGCACGATCTCGTTCTCGCGCCGCTCCCCGCCGAGCGGCGCGACGCGCCAGCCCTTCCCTTCCGGCAGTCCATGCGCGGCGCGCGCCAAAGTCCGCGCATGGGCTTCGGCCGCGCCGCGGTCCTCGGCCGAGACGATAATCGCCGCCAGGCGCCCGAACGGCGGCAGGCCGCCCAGCCGGCGCTCCTCGGTCTCCTGCGCGTAGAACCGCTCGGCGTCGCCCGAGATAAGCGCCGCGATGACCGGATGGTCCGGCTGCCAGGTCTGCAGCAGCCCGCGGCCGAGCTTTTCGCCGCGCCCCGCCCGACCGGTCGCCTGGCGCAGGAGCTGGAAGGTGCGCTCCGCCGCGCGCGGGTCGGCGTTGGCGAGCCCGACGTCGGCGTCGACCACGCAGACGAAAGTCAGCAGCGGGAAATTGTGGCCCTTGGCGACCAGTTGGGTGCCGATGATGAGGTCGTAGGCGCCGCGCGCCGCCGCGTCGAGCTGGGCGCGCAGGGTCTCGATCCCGCCGGGGAAGTCCGATGACAGGACCAGCGTCCGGATGTCGGGAAAGAGAACCGCCGCTTCTTCGGCCAGGCGCTCGACGCCCGGCCCGCAGGCGGTGAGGGTGTCGGCCTCGTGGCAGTTCGGGCAGAGCTTCGGGCGCGGCTCGACGTGGCCGCAATGATGGCAGACGAGCGCCGCCCGGAAGCGGTGCTCGACCAGCCACGCGGCGCAATTGGGACATTCGAAGCGATGGCCGCACGACCGGCACAAAGTCAGCGGCGCGTAGCCGCGCCGATTGAGGAACAGCAGCGCCTGCTCGCCCCGGCTCCTCGCTTCCTCCACCCCGGCGATCGCGCGCGGCGACAGCCATCGCCCGCGCGGCGGCCCCTCGCGCCGCAAGTCGACGGCGCCGATATCGGGCAGCGTCGCCTCGCCGAACCGCGCTGGGAGCTTGAGCCAGCGATAGCGTCCGCGCTCGGCGTTGAACCGCGTCTCGAGCGCGGGCGTCGCCGAGGCGAGCACGATCGGCGCCTTTTCAAGCCGCGCGCGCACCACCGCCATGTCGCGCGCATTGTAGATGACGCCCTCTTCCTGCTTGTAGGCGCCGTCGTGCTCCTCGTCGACGACGATGAGGCCGAGGTCGGCGAACGGCAGGAACAAAGCCGAACGCGCGCCGACGACGATCCGCGCTTCGCCCTTCGCCGCCGCGGCCCAGACGCGCTCGCGTTGGCGCTCGGTCAGTCCGGAGTGCCATTCGGCCGGCCGCGCGCCGAACCGGGCCGCGAACCGATCGAGGAATTGCGCGGTCAGCGCGATTTCGGGCAGCAGCACGAGCCCCTGGCGCCCCTGCCGGAGCGCTTCGGCGACCGCCTCGAAATAAACCTCGGTCTTGCCCGATCCCGTCACCCCTTCGAGCAGGGTCGCCGAGAAGGCGCGGTCGGCGACTTGTTGGGCGAGGTCGTCGGCCGCGGCGCGCTGGTCGGGGTTGAGGCGTGTTGTGGCGAAATCCGGCTCGAGCGCCGCCGCGACCGCCTCCGGCGGCAGCGCCACGGCGACCAGCGCGCCGTCGGCGACAAGACCGTCGATGACGCTGGTCGATGAGCCGGCGAGCGCGGCGAGCGCCGCTTTCGGTGTCGGCGCATCGCGCTCCGCGACCGCCGCCAAGACCCGCGCCCGCGCGTCGGTCATCCGCGCCGGCGGCTTACCGGTCGCGATGAGGCCGAATTTCGGCCCCGCCGGCGGGGCGAGCTCGCCGGCGCGGATCGCCATCCTCAAGACCATGCCGCGGGGGCTCAGCGTCCAGCGGGCGACCCAGTCGATGAAATCCCGCAGCGGCGGCCTAAGCGGCGGCCAGTCGAGGGTCGCGGCGACTGGCTTCAGGTTGTCGCCGCCGCCCGGACGGACCGCCCAGACGACGCCGTTGGCGAACCGCGCGCCGAGCGGCATGCGCACGCATTGGCCCGGCTCGAGCTTCCATTCCGAAGGCGCGCGATAGCTATATGCGGTGTCGACGGCGACCGGCGCCAGCACGTCGACCGCGACCTCCGGCTGCGGCTGGGCGGTCATGGCCCCCAAACCACCTCATCGTGAGGAGCAACGCAAAGCGTTGCGTCTCGAACGATGGTCGAGTTGGGGCGCCTGTCGGCTCTTGGTGGAGCGTCCTTCGAGACGCCGCGCTTGGCGCGGCTCCTCACGACGAGGGGAAGCTCCCCTGACCGTCGAATCACAGGCTCCGGTGGGTTCCGTCGCACAGGGGCGCGTTCTTGCTCTGCTTGCAACCGCAGAACCAGGCCGTGCCATCCTTCTCCGCCGTGTGGGCGACCGGGGCCATGCCGACGGCCTTGTGCGAGCCGTCGCAGAAAGGCTGATTGGCCGAGCGCCCGCAGGCGCACCAGTAATAGGTCTTTCCCGCAGCGACCTCGTGCGAATAGGGCCCCTTCTGGGCGACAATCGGCGTCGTCATCACCTTTCCCCCTTCGGGCACGGTCAATCCTTGGCCGGTTCCTTCGCCGCAGGCCCGCTATCCATGCGCTCGGCGATACGGGCCGACTTGCCGCGGCGATCGCGCAGGTAATAGAGCTTCGCGCGCCGGACCTTGCCGCGCCTGACCACCTTAACCGAGTCGATCATCGGCGAATAGACCGGAAAAACGCGCTCGACGCCCTCGCCGTAGGAGATCTTGCGCACGGTGAAATTCTCGTTGAGGCCGTGGCCGCTCCGCGCGATGCAGACGCCTTCGTAGGCCTGGACGCGGGTGCGCTCGCCTTCGGCGACCTTGACGTTGACGACGACCGTGTCGCCGGGCTGGAACGCCGGCATCTTGGCCCCGGGCAAGTTGGCCGCGTGCTCGGCCTCGATCGTTTGGATGATGTTCATGCTGGACTCCTGCCGTGACGCCGGGAGGGGAACCCGGCGAGCGCTTCGGCGCGCTGTTTTCAGTTGAGCCGCGGCTCATATCGCAAAGCGCGGGAGGAGTCGAGCGGGAGCGACCCGTTGCAATATAAACCCAGTCGGGCAGAACTCGGCCGATTGAAGATGGCCGTTAGACGGAGGCCCCCAATGGGCAAGGTGCGCGTAGCGGGTTTTTCAGTTTCAATCGACGGCTTCGGCGCCGGTCCGGACCAGAGTCTCGAAAATCCGCTCGGCAAACGGGGCCCCGAACTCTTTCAATGGTATTTCCCGACCCGCAGTTTTCGCGAGATGCATGGCGAGTTGGGTGGCGAAACCGGCCCCGACAACGAGTTCGGCCGACGGGCGGTGGCAGGCTTCGGCGCCTTCATCCTCGGGCGCAATATGTTCGGTCCGATCCGCGGCGAATGGCCGGACGACGCGTGGAAGGGCTGGTGGGGGGACAATCCGCCGTATCACGCGCCGACCTTCGTCCTCACCCGCCACGCCCGTGCGCCAATCGTTATGGAGGGCGGGACGACTTTCCAGTTCGTCAGCGACGGGATCGAGGCGGCGCTCGCCAGGGCCAAGGCCGCCGCGGGCGAGCTGGACGTGAAGATCGGCGGCGGAGTTTCGACGGTCCGCCAGTATCTGCTCGCGGGGGCGATCGACGAATTGCACCTGGCGCAATCGCCTGTCGTTTTGGGCCAGGGCGAATCCCTGTTCGCAGGCATTGACCTGCCGGGCCTTGGGTTTCGGGTGACGGAGACAGTCCGGACGGAGCGGGCGACCCACATCGTGCTGACGCGCTGACCGTCCGGGGCGGACCGGGCGCCCCAGCCAGCTCGGTTTCGCACAGGTTCCCGCGCCGGGGTTGATTGCGCGACTCCGTTGTGGCGGCTAAACCGCCGACATGCGCGCCACAATGGCGATTCGTAACGGAACAGGCTGACGTGAAGACGGCGCACGAGCGGGCGAGGTTGCGCGCCGGTCCCCCGGTCGAGGGCGCGCGGCGATGAAATTCCAGCGCCTGCGCCTCACCGGCTTCAAGAGCTTCTGTGACTTGGCCGAGTTCAGGATCGAGCCGGGCTTGACCGGCGTCGTCGGGCCGAACGGCTGCGGCAAGTCGAACCTGGTTGAGGCGCTCCGCTGGGTGATGGGCGAGAGCTCGTACAAGAACATGCGCGGCTCGGGCATGGAAGACGTGATCTTCGCCGGCTCGACCCGTCGCCCGTCGCGCAACATCGCCGAGGTCGGGCTCGTGCTCGACAATTCCGACCGCCGCGCGCCGGCCGCCTTCAACGACTCGGAGTTCGATCGAGGTCACCCGGCGGATCGAGCGCGACCAGGGCTCGACCTACCGCGTCAACGGCAAGGAAGTGCGGGCGCGCGACGTCCAGCTCCTGTTCGCCGACGCTTCGACCGGGGCACGCTCGCCGTCGCTGGTGCGGCAGGGACAGATCGGCGAGATCATCGCGGCGAGGCCGCAGGCGCGTCGCCTGATCCTCGAAGAGGCCGCCGGCGTCTCCGGCCTCCACTCGCGCCGCCACGAAGCCGAGCTCAGGCTGAAAGGGGCGGACGACAATCTCACTCGCCTCGAGGATGTGCTCAAGCAGATCGACGCCCAGGCCGACAGCCTCAAGCGTCAGGCGCGGCAGGCGAACCGCTACCGCGAGCTCGCCGGCGCCATCCGCCGCCAGGAGGCGCTCGCCCGCCTCATCGCCTGGCGCGAGCATGAGACGGCGTTCGCCGAGGCGCGCCGGCGGCTTGACGCGGATCTGATCGAAGTCGCCGAGCGCACCCGTGCGCAAGCCGAGGCCGCCCGCCTGCAGGCGCTCGCCGCCGCGGCGCTGCCTCAGCTGCGCGAGGACGAGGCGCGACGCGGCGCGGCCCTGCATCGCATCGCGCTCGCCCGCGAGACGCTCGAAGCGGAGGAGAAGCGCGCCCGGGAGCGCGCGGCCGAGCTCGAGCGCCGGCTCGCCCAGTTGGCCGGTGACGCAGAGCGCGAGCAGGCGCTGATTGCGGACGCGGCCGAAGTCTTGGACCGCCTCGCCGGCGAGGATTCCACGCTCGCCGCGCGTGGCGCGGACGCCGACGGCGAGACGGCGCGGGCGGGCGAAGCGGCGGTCAGCGCCGAACGCCGTTCGGCAACCGCCGAAAGCGCGCTCGCCGACGCCCAGGCCGCCGCGTCCGACCTCAATGCGCGGCGCCGGGCGCTCCTCGGCGCGGCCGACGAGGAGGGGCGCCGCGTCGCCCGCCTCGAGGCGGAATGCGCGACAATCGAGCGCGAGCGCGCGGCGCTGAGAGGCCTGGGGTTTGAGGAGACCGAGCGGGCGATGCGCGCCGCAGCCGTGGCCGGGCTGGCCGAGGCGCTGGCCGCCGCCGAGGGCGAAACGCTTGCCGCCGAGAACCGCCACGCGGCGGCCCGCGACGCGGAAGGCCGGGCGAGGGCTCCTCTCGCCGACGCCGAGCGCGCCGCGCAGCGGCTCGAGACTGAGGCCATGACATTGGCTGGCCTGCTCGGCTCGGATGCGACCGGCCCCTGGCCCCGCGCGGTCGATGCGGTCAGCGTCGCCCGTGGTTATGAGGCGGCGCTCGGCGCCGCGCTCGGCGACGATCTCGACGCCTCGGTCGACGTCGCCGCGCCGGCGCATTGGTCGCTGATCGCGCCGCTCAGTGACGAGCCGCCGCTGCCGCCGGGCGCCGATCCGCTTCTCCCCCGCGTCGCCGCGCCGCCGGCGCTTGCGCGCCGGTTGGCCCAGGTCGGGATCGTCGCCCGCGCCGAGGGCAAGCGGCTGAGTTTGACGCTCAAGCCGGGCCAGCGGCTGGTTTCCGTCGAAGGCGACCTCTGGCGCTGGGACGGCTTCGTCGCCGCGGCCGAAGCGCCGACTCCCGCCGCCCGCCGCCTCGCCGAAAAGAACCGCCTTGGCGACATCGAGCGCGATGCCGAAGCGGCGCGCCAGACGGTCGCGGCGCTCGCCGCCGAGGCCGCAATCGTGAGTGAGGCCGCGCGCGCGGCTCAGGCGGCGGAAGCGGATTGGCGCCAACGCGTGCGCGGGGCGCGTACAAGCCTGGACGCCGCCCGCGAGGCCTTTGCCGAGTTCGAACGCCGGCGCGCCGAGTCGCTATCGCGGCTTTCGGCGGTCGAGGAGGCGCTGACCCGCGCAGGCAGCGCGCTGAAGGAGGCCGCGGAGCGCAAGGCGAACGCGGCGGCGGCGCTTGAACAGCTGGGGCCGGGCGACGATGTCGCGCGCGCGCTCGAAAGCGCCCGCGCCGCGGCGGCGCAGGAACGGGCCGCGCTCATGGAAGCGCGCGCCGCGGCGCAGATGCTTCAGCGCGAGGCGGAGGCCCGCGCCGCGCGGCGCGCCGCGATCGCCAGTGAGGGCGCGTCCTGGACCGAGCGACGCGCCCGCGCGCTTGGCCGTATCGCCGAGTTCACCGAGCGCCAATCCGAAGCGGAGCAGGAGCGGGCGACGATCGCCGACGCGCCGGCCGAATTCGCCCTCCGCGCCCGTGCCCTCGCCGACGAGTTCGCCAAGGCCGAAGGGCTTCGCCAGGAGGCCGCTGACGCGCTCGCCCTGGCCGAGACGGCGCTTGCTGACGCCGACCGCGCCGCCCGCCAGGCGCTCGAGGCGATGGGCTTGGCCCGCGAGCAGCGCGCCGCGTCGGAGGAGCGGGTCGAAGGGGCGCGCCTGCGCGGCGAAGAACTCAAGCAAGCGATTGCGAGCGAACTTGACAGCGAGCCTTCCGGCCTCGCCGCGCTCGCTGGACACAAAGGCGATGGGCCATTGCCGGGCGCGGCCGAGGTCGAGCGCCGGCTCGACAATCTGCGCCAGGAGCGCGAGCGGCTCGGCGCCGTCAACCTGCGCGCCGACGAGGAGCTCAACGAGGTCCTGGATAGCCGCGACAAGCTCATCGCCGAGCGCGACGATCTGACCGAGGCGATCAAGCGCCTGCGCAGCGCGATCCATACCCTGAACCAGGAGGGGCGCGAGCGCCTCCTCGCCGCGTTCGAGGTCGTTAACCGGCATTTCGAGGACCTGTTCGCGACTCTGTTCGAGGGCGGCAAGGCCGAATTGCAGCTGGTCGAATCCGATGATCCGCTCGAGGCCGGCCTCGAGCTCGTCGCCCAGCCGCCGGGCAAGAAGCCGCAGACCCTGACCCTGCTTTCCGGCGGCGAGCAGGCGCTGACCGCGCTTGCGCTCATCTT
The DNA here is from genome assembly GCA_963767245.1 of uncultured Alphaproteobacteria bacterium. Lineage (GTDB taxonomy): Bacteria > Pseudomonadota > Alphaproteobacteria > Rhizobiales > Beijerinckiaceae > Roseiarcus. Next base: position 15,614 of record CAVYDG010000032.1, on the reverse strand, counting down.
CGCTGTGTTCCTGACCAACCCGGCGCCGATCTGCGTCCTCGACGAAGTCGACGCGCCGCTCGACGATTACAACGTCGAGCGCTTCTGCGACCTCCTCGACGCCATGCGCAAGCGCGCCGACACCCGCTTCGTCGCCATCACCCACAATCCCATCACCATGGCCCGCATGGACCGCCTGTTCGGGGTGACGATGGCGGAACGCGGCGTGAGCCAGATCGTGTCCGTCGAGCTTGCCGAAGCCGAGAGGTTCGCCGAGGCGGGGTGACAGCCCTCCCTTCTCCCGTGCGGGAGAAGGGCCGGGGATGAGGGCGGCGTCAGTGAAGATTGTCTGCCCGGTCTGCGCGGCTCCGCTTTGCCGGATCGCCTCGCGCGAGACCCTCATCCGGCGCTCCGCGCCACCTTCTCCCGGACGGGAGAAGGTGAGCCGGAATACGGTGACACTTGCACATTTCCTTCGATTGGCATAGGGTAGGGGGGTAAGCTACAGTGGCCGATGACCCACACCATTCGCGACAAACTGAAACTCACGGCGCGGGTGCGTCGCATCCGCGGCCAGGTCGAGGCGATCGAGCGCGCGCTCGACGATGAGGCCGGCTGCGACAAGGTGATGCATCTCATCGCCGCGGCGCGCGGCGCGATGAGCTCGCTGATGGCCGAAGTGGTCGAGGAGCATGTGCGAACGCATCTGGTCGACGCCGGCCGCCACCCCGGCGCGCTGAACGCCGAGGCGGCCGACCAGCTCGTCGACGTGGTGCGAACCTATCTCAAGTGAGGGTCGCCATGGGCGAAGCGGAAAGCGCCGTCCCTATCGCCTTTCACAGCCACGTTTTCCTCGGCGAGGGACACGAGAAGAGCGAGCGCAGGACCTGGGCTGTGATCTGGCTCTGCGCCGCGATGATGCTGCTCGAGATCGCCGGCGGCTGGCTGTTCGGCTCGATTGCGCTCATCGCCGACGGCCTGCACATGAGCACGCACGCGGGCGCCCTCTTGTTGGCGGCGCTCGCCTATACTTTAGCGCGCCGCTACGCCAATGACTCGCGGTTCACCTTCGGGACGGGCAAGCTTGGCGACCTCGCCGGCTTCACCAGCGCCATCATCCTGGCGATGATCGCGCTTCTGATCGGCTACGAGGCGGTGAGCCGGCTGTTCGCGCCCGTGCCGATCAGCTTTATCGAGGCGATCCCGATCGCAATCCTCGGGCTTGGCGTCAATGTCGCCAGCGCATGGCTATTGAGCGGCGGCGTGCATCTCGGCCACAGCCATGCGCATGGCCACGGCCACGGATCGACTCACGCGTATCACGATGAATTGAAGCGGATCGCGTTCAAAAACGGCGATGTGGTCCTCGACGTGTTCGAGGACGGGGTTCCCCCGCATTTCCGGCTAAGGGCCGAACCCGGACCCGCGCTGACCGCGTCCGCTCTTTCGGTCGAAACTGTCCGGCCTGATGGCGCACGTCAGGTGTTCGCGTTCGTCGACCGCAGCGGATTCCTGGAGTTGATCGACGAGATTCCCGAGCCGCACGCATTCACCGCTAACGTCACGATCAACCGCGAGACGCATCCGGTCCTTTTCGAAGAGCACGAGCATGCCCCTGGCGCGGCCGAGCGCGACAACAACATGCGCGCAGCGATCGTCCATGTCATAGCCGACGCGACGGTGTCGGTCATGGTCATCGTCGGCCTGACCTTGGCGTGGCTGTTCGGCTGGCTGCGGATGGACGCGCTCGCCGGCATCGTTGGCGCGTTCGTGATCGCGAGCTGGTCTGTCGCGCTGATCCGCGACACCGGCGCGGTCCTTTTGGACATGAATCCGGATCGCGACATGGCCGACAATTTGCGCCGGGCGATCGAGAGCGACGGCGACCGGGTCGCCGATCTGCACCTCTGGCGCCTCGGTCCGGGGCATCTCGGGGCGGTCGTGTCGGTGGTCACGCCAAGCGAGCGCTGCGAGGCCGACTACCGCGCCAAGCTCGCGCGCTTTCCCTCGCTCTCGCATCTGACGATCGAGGTCAGGCGCGCGGCTTGAACGCCGACGGAAGCGGACAGAGGGTCGTCCTGAAACACTCTAAACCGGCTTGGGATTTCTCTCCACGAATTGGGTCTGGTGCCAGTACGGATAAGCGGGAGTGACCGCGCTCGCGGCGTCGAGCCTCGCGACCTGCTCGGAGTCGAGGCTCCATCCGACCGCGCCGAGATTGTCCCTAAGCTGCCTCTCGTCGCGCGCGCCGATGATCACCGTGGAGACCGTGGGCCGCCGCAACAGCCAGTTCAGCGCCACCTGCGGAATGGTCTTGCCGACTTCGCCGGCGACGGCGTCAAGGGCGTCCACCACCCGATAGAGATACTCGTCGTCGACCGGCGGACCGTTGGCGGCGGTTTCATGCAGGCGACTCACCTTCGGCAGCGGATGGCCACGGCGAATTTTCCCGGTCAGGCGGCCCCATCCCAGCGGGCTCCACACGACTGCGCCGACGCCCTGGTCGAGCGCGAGCGGCATCAGCTCCCATTCATAGTCGCGGCCCACGAGCGAGTAATAGGCCTGATGCGCCACATAGCGCGACCAGCCATAACGGTCGGAGGCGGCGAGCGACTTCATCAGGTGCCAGCCGGAGAAGTTCGAGCAGCCGATATAGCGGATCTTGCCCGCGCGGACGAAGTCGTCGAGCGTCGAGAGCACCTCCTCGACCGGCGTTTGCGCGTCGAAGGCGTGCAGCTGGAAAAGGTCAATGTAGTCGGTTCCGAGCCGCTTCAGCGAGCCTTCGACCGCTTGGGTCAGATGGTAGCGCGAGGAGCCGACATCGTTCGGGTGTGCGCCGCTGCGGAAGGTGGCCTTGGTGGAAATGATGAGGTCTTGGCGGCTGAGCCCCTTGATCGCGCCGCCCAGAACCTCCTCCGCCGCGCCGGACGAATAGACGTCGGCGCTGTCGAACATGTTGAGACCCGCCTCGAGGCAGATTTCGATGAGCAGCCTCGCCTCCTTGACGTCCGACGCGCCCCAGGCCTTCAGCATGCCCTTGCCGCCGAACGTGCCGGTGCCGAGGCTGAGCACGGGAACCTTGAAGCCGGACGAGCCGAGGCGGCGGAATTCCATAACGATGATCCTTGAGAGTTGACGCGCGGCCGAGCGGGAAAGCGTCCGTTTTTCGGAGCTTTGGCTGCGTCGAGCGCGAAGGGTTTGAGATTGGTGAGAATCAACACTGCAACCGGGAAACGCTCAGCGTCAAGAGGGAGCGCGATTGGCGATTGCGCAAGGACATGACCCGGCCAATGAAGCGGCGCCAGCCGCCTCCGTTATCGCTCCGCCCTTTTGTGGTCTACAAGCGTGGAAACTTGTCGATGAGTCCGGCGTAATCCAAGCTCCCTTCTTTCGAGGGTCCAATATGGACGTCAAGCGCGCATTGCCGCATCCGGAACTTCGAAGCGTCTTGCGCTCATTTGTGGAGATATGCGTGGACCTGGGATCAGCGCGGCGGACCTGGCCGGTCGCTGCGCGGCCTCACCAGATGCTCCAGTTCCATCTGGCTGAGCCCTACCGGGGCGTCACGACAATGGCCCGGCAAGGGTCGTGCCGAAAACCTATGTAACCGGTCCCCTGACCTATCAGCGCGCCCAGATTTATGAGTTGGGCCGGATTTATGTTTTCAACATTCTGTTTCATCCAACTGGCCTGAACCGATTGATCGGGATCAATATGGCCTCGCTGGTCAACGACGACCCCGCGGCTTCGGATGTTCTGGGCAGATCTGCATTGGCCCTGGATGATTTCGTGCGCCTGGCGCCGGACTTTCCTTCGCGGGTCGCGGCGGTCGAACGCTGGGTTGCCATGACAATGGAGAGGCGCGAACCCGATGCCGCGATTGTGGGCGCGTCGCGTCTGTTGATGGCCGGGCGAGGCTGTGCGCGTATCGGCAGTCTCGTTCGAAGGTCGGGCCTGAGCGCCAGCCAGTTTCAGCGTCGCTTTGCGATCGAAGTGGGAGTGGCGCCGAAACTGTTCGCGCGAACGATCCGGTTTGACGCCGCCATGACCGCGCACCACAACGCCCCGGACAGATCATGGACGGATATCGTCCATGATCTCGGCTATTTCGATCAGGCCCATTTCATCGGCGAATGCCGCGCTTTTGCCGGCGTCCTCCCGAGCGGCCTCGTCGGCGATTGGGAAAACACGCGTTTTCCGGCGCAATGACCAAAATCTACAATCGGTTTCGCCAACTCTCGCGCATGGTTCTCCGCCAGCGTGTCCGAGGATGGAGATCCCGGCGGGCTTAGAGGCGCGGCGGCTCTCAAGGCCACCGCATCCTCAGAGCCTAGTTGTCAGGATCTCACACTTCATTCTCGAGACCGCACAATCGAGGGAAGCGGCGATGAATTCCAAATATAGAATTGGCGCGGCTGTCATTGGCAGCTTTGTTCTTGGCATTGGCGCCGCTAGCGTCCTGCACGCGCAAGCCAGGCCACCCGCATATGTCTGGGCCGAAGTCGATGTCAGAGATTGGGTCGGCTACAACAGCCATTTTCTCGCCCAGACGCGAACCAACATAAGAGAAAGCGGCGGCAAGTTCCTCGCTGGCGACTCCAACGCCAGCGGCCCTACCGCCGTCAGCTTGAGCGGTCTCCCGCCGCCCGAACGTGTCACTCTCCTGCAGTTCGCCGATATGCAGGCGGTCAAGGCGTTCTATGCGAAGCAGCACGCGCTTGAGGCCGACGTGGGCAGCAAATACGCCAGCTTCCGCATTGTCGCGATCGAGGGCAATTGAGGAGAGCTGACGTCGAAGGACGCGGCGGTCGCCCGTAGTGAGGCCGCCCGGCAAAGACCGGATGTCGATTGTCATGGTTCCTCGGGGCGACGGCCTGGCCATCGTGCACGGAGTGAACGTCCACATTGACGAGGCCGCGGCAAAGTTCGACCCCATCAAACGATAGGACTAGATTCCTGCAACGGGTGCGTTTGATGACGACTTGAGCCTGCTTTCAGCATTCCCCGCAGGCGGCGCCCGTCGATGAACGCAGGCAAACATCGCGGGCTTTTCATAGCGCCGAACTGGCGCCATTCAAGCCGCTCTCGCATCTGGTCATTGAGGTCGCGCGCCCGGCGTGAGTACGGCGGCTTGAACAGGCGTGTCCTCGTTGACCAACGGCTCCGACCTGGGCTGCGCGAGCCAGGCGCAGAGCCGCGCCTCGAAGGCCTTGGGCGTTTCGACGAAGAGGCGGTCGAATTCCTCCTCCGCGCGCCGGCGCAGTTTCTTCTGCTTCTCGGCGGTCCGCGCCGTCAAATCCTTGAGCGCCTCCGGCGTGAGTCCGCCTCGCGCGGCGGCAAATTCGGCGAGCACGTGCAGATCATGGTGGTCGCCGAGCGTCTCGCGGAGATCGTTCAACGCCTCGGCCTGGGCCTTCATGGCCTCCGGCCAGGCGCAGGAGAGGAGCGCGAGCTGATAGCGCAGGTCGACGACGCGCGCGCGGAACGCGTGCAGCGCCGCCGGGTCGTCGCCGTCAAACGCGCGCCGCCCGCGCCGCCGCGCCTGGCGATACGTGCGGGCTAGGGCGGCGAGGATCGCCTCGGTCCCGACTTCGCTCAGGTTCCATCCGTCGAGGCGCCGGGCGATCGCGGCGAGCCTTGCGCGAGGCGCCTTGTCGGCAAGCCCGCGGCGGGCGCGCATCGCCGCCTCGCGTTCGCGCGCAATCGCCGCCTTGAGCAGCGCGGCTGCCTCGGGCGGAGGCGCGAGTCGCTCGAGGCGCAGCGCCATCACGTCGAGGTCGCGCGCGCGGCCCGTCTGACGGCGCGTCGTCGAAAGCGCGGCCATCGTCACCCGCGCCGGTTCGCCCATGCAATCGAGGAAAAGCCGCGCGATGGCGCGCGCTTCCTTCAGCGTCTTGCGAACGTTGTGAACCCGCTTCGGCGCCTCTTCGCCGGGGCCGGGAAATTGCGCAGCGGCGGATCTCACGGAGCCGACGAGCGCCCCGCGGCAATGTTGCGCCCAGGCGTCGCGGCGCATGGCGGTCAGGCTTGCTGCGCGTCGAGAGCCCTGGCGCGCTCGCGTAGCGCGAATTTCTGCACCTTTCCGGTCGACGTCTTGGGAATCTCGGCGAAGACGACGTGGCGGGGGCATTTGAAGCGCGCAAGGCGCGCCCGGCACCATTCGATGAGCTCGTCCGAAGTTGCGCTATGGCCCGGCTTCATCTCGACGAAGGCGCAAGGCGTCTCGCCCCATTTGTCGTCCGGCCGAGCGACGACCGCGGCGAGCTGGACCCCCGGATGCTCGAAGAGCGCGTCCTCGACCTCGATCGACGAAATGTTCTCGCCGCCGGAAATGATGATGTCCTTCGATCGGTCACGCAGCTGCACATAGCCGTCCTTGTGCTTCACCCCAAGGTCGCCCGAATGGAACCAGCCGCCTGCCAGCGCCTTCTCGGTCCCCGCCTTGTTCTTGAGGTAGCCCTTCATCACCACATTGCCGCGGAACATCACTTCGCCCATCGTCTCGCCATCGGCGGGGACGGACTGCATCGTCTCGGGGTCCATCACGTCGAGCGCCTCGAGCGCGTGGTAACGGACGCCCTGGCGGGCCTTGAGATGCGCCTGGGCGTCGTGGTCGAGCGCGTTCCACTCGTCCTTCCAGTCGTTGACCACCGCGGGCCCGTAAACTTCGGTCAGGCCGTAGAGATGCGTCACCTCGAAGCCGGCCTCGCCCATTTCCCTGAGCACCGCCGCTGGAGGCGGCGCGGCGGCGGTGAAGAAGCGCACGACGTGAGGCAGCGGCCGCTTCTCGTCGTCGCGGGCGTTGAGCAGGATCGACATGACGATCGGCGCGCCGCACATGTGGGTGACCTTGTGCTCGGCGATGAGGTCGAAGATCGGCTTGGCGCGCACCTGCCGCAGGCACACGTGCAGGCCCGCCTTCACGCTGATCGACCAGGGGAAGCACCAGCCGTTGCAATGGAACATCGGCAGCGTCCAGAGATAGACCGGGTGACGCCCGATGTCGGCGGTGACGACATTGCCGACCGCGAGCAGATTGGCGCCGCGATGGTGGTAGACGACGCCCTTGGGATCGCCAGTCGTGCCCGAGGTGTAGTTGAGCGCGATCGCGTCCCATTCGTCGCCTGGCGCCGTGCGCTCGTAAGCCTCGTCGCCCTCGGCGACCAGCGCCTCGTAGTCGAGCCCGCCAATCCGCTCGCCCGGGCCGTCATACTCCGGGTCGTCGTAGTCGATGAGGAGCGGGCGGGCGCTGGCGTGCTTCAGCGCCGCGGCGATGACAGGCGAAAATTCGCGATCGACAACGATTGCCTTGGCCTCGCCGTGATCGAGCATGAAGGCGATCGAGGCCGGGTCGAGGCGGGTGTTGAGCGCGTTGAGCACGGCGCCGCACATCGGAACGCCATAGTGACACTCGAGCATCGCCGGCGTGTTGGCGAGCATGACCGCGACTGTGTCGCCGCGGCCGAAGCCGCGCCTGGCGAGCGCGGAGGCGAGCTTCTTCGTTCGCGCGTGGAACGCGCGGTAGCTGCGGCGAAGGGCGCCATGGGCGATCGCCGGCCGATCCGGAAACACCGCCGCCGCCCGCTCGAGCAGGGTGAGCGGCGTCAGCGGCTGAAAATTGGCCGGGTTGCGGTCGAGATCGCGGTCGTAGGGAGAAACGGACATCGGGCGGAGCTCCGTGGCGCTTTGGGCGCAACCATAGCGCGCCCGCGAGCCGATTGGGCGGGCGAAAATGACGTTTCTTCAAGGACGAAAGGCGAAGAACCGAAAGCCGACGAAGGTGACAGCCATCGCAACCCCGCTGCCGGCGGCGACGAACAGCGGCAGAATGGCCGGCGTGACGGCGATCCCGGCGATCGGCGCGAAAGCGACGCAGGCTGAATAGACGGCGTAGTTGACCGCCAGGCCGACCGAGGCGACCAGCACATAGCGGACGAAGGACCGGGTCAGGGGCGAGCGCGCATGGCGGAAGGTGATCGACCGGTTGAGGGCGAAATTGATGATCGTGGCGACGATAAAGCCCGGCGGCCGGGCGAGTTCCGGCGACAGTCTGAGATATTTCGCTCCCAGATACGTGATCCCGGCGTCGACGACATAGCCGGCGACACCGATTGCGGCGTAGGCGGGAACCTGCTCGGCGATCCGCCCGTGGGCGGGGGCGGCCGGCTTGACGGCGTTCATGGGGGGCCGATCCGACCGGGTCTTAGGGCGGACATGCGCTTTGGTCTTTCCCTGATTCGGCTCAAGCGAGCGCCTGAACGGCGTCATAGGTCAATTTCGCCCCGATAAGGAAGGTGAGCGCGAGGATGACGGCGTAGAATCGATCGGCGGAGATCCGCCGGGTCACCCAGACACCGGCGAAGGTCGACAGGATCGCAACCGGAATGAGCCCGGCAGAGACAAGAAGGTTGTCGCGACTGAACTGGCCGAGGAGAAAGTAAGGCGGGACTTTGAGCAGGTTGACGGCGGCGAAGAACATCGTCGCCGTGCCCGCGAACACCGGCGGCTTTAAATATTGGGGCATGACATAGACCTGAAACGGCGGCGCCCCGGAATGGCTGACGAAGCTGGTGAAGCCGGAGAGGGAACCCCACAGAACGCCGCTCGGGACGCCCGGCTTCTCGACCGGAGCGCGACCCAGCCGGTCGCGGATCAGCATGTACAGGACGAAAGCGATCGAGATCACGCCGATCGCGAGACGCACGGCGTCGTCGCTGACGCGCGCCCGCAAGCAGCCAGCCGACCCCGACGCCGAGCATCGAGGAGGGGATAAGGATGATGAGGTTCCGCGACGAAAAGTCGCGCCGGAAGGCCCAGACGCTCAGCCAGTCCTGCACCAGCAGGATCGGTAGCACAATCGCCGCCGCCCTGACCGGCGAGGCGACCAGCGACATCATCGGCACCCCGAGCGTGCCGAGGCCCGAAAACCCGCCCTTTGACAGGCCGAACAGGATCACCGCCGGGATCGCCACGAGGTAGAATTGCACTTCGCCTGACATTCATCCTCTTCTATGGACCGCGGGCCCGAGCGGCCATTGGCGTAAGCGCCGCTCGGCTCACGTTGCGTTCGGACGCGCCGGGCGCGACTATCCCCGCGCGACAGCGACGCGCCGGGAGATTCGGCGCCGAAGGGAGCGAAACGATGACCAGCGGCTATCGCGAAACCTATGATCGCTGGCGCGCCGATCCGCAAGCCTTCTGGGCCGAGGCCGCGCGAGAGATCGCCTGGATCAGGCCGCCTGAGCATATTTTCGATCCTGACGGCGGCGTCTACGGCCGCTGGTTCCCCGACGCGCGCTGCAACGCCTGCTTCAACGCGCTCGACCGGCACGTGGAGGCCGGCCGTGGCGATCAGGCCGCGCTCTATTACGACAGCCCCGTCGCCGCGACTCGGCGAACGATCACCTATCGCGAGCTCCTCGATGAGACGGCGACGCTCGGCGCCGTGCTCGAGGACCTTGGTGTCGTGGCCGGCGACCGGGTGTTGATCTATATGCCGATGATCCCGGAGGCGGTCATCGCCATGCTCGCCTGCGCGCGCATCGGGGCGGTGCATTCGGTGGTGTTCGGCGGCTTCGCCGCCAAGGAGCTGGCGACGCGGATCGACGACGCCGAACCTAAGGTCATCCTGACCGCGAGCTGCGGCATCGAACCGGGCCGGATGGTCGAATATAAGCCGCTGCTCGATCTCGCGATCAGCCTCGCCGGGCAAAAGCCGACGACATGCGTCGTCTACCAGCGGCCGCAAATCGAGGCGGCTATGAACGAGACTCGCGACCGCGATTGGGCGACGCTTGTCGCCGCGGCGAAGGCGGCGGGAAAACGGGCGGCCTGCGCCGATCTCGCCGCGACCGATCCGCTCTACATTCTCTACACGTCGGGCACCACCGGCGTGCCGAAGGGCGTGGTGCGCGACATCGGCGGCCATCTCGTCACACTCAAGTGGTCGATGTCGGCGATTTACGACGTGATGCCCGGCGAAACCTTCTGGACAGCCTCCGACATCGGCTGGGTGGTCGGTCATTCCTATATCGTTTACGGGCCGCTCATTCACGGCTGTTCGAGCGTTCTTTATGAGGGCAAACCGGTAGGAACGCCTGACGCTGGAGCCTTTTGGCGCGTGATTCAGGACTACCGCGTCAAATCCTTCTTCACCGCGCCAACCGCCTTCCGCGCAGTACGGAAAGAGGATCCGGACGCGAAACTCCTGAAGGCCTATGACACGTCATCGCTTCGCGTCCTGTTCCTCGCCGGCGAGCGCGCCGACCCGGATACTGTCGCCTGGGCGCAGAAAGTCCTGGGAGTGCCGGTGGTCGACCATTGGTGGCAGACCGAAACCGGCTGGCCGATCGTCGCCAATCCGGTCGGCTTGGGGATGCTGCCGATCAAGCTCGGCTCGCCGACGGTGCCGATGCCCGGCTACGAAGTCCGCGTGGTCGACGAGGCGTCAAAGCCGCTGCCGGCGGGGACGATGGGCTCGATCGTCATCAAACTGCCCCTGCCGCCCGGCTGCCTGCCGACGCTCTACCGCCAGGACGAGCGGATGCGGGAGAGCTACCTCACCGAGTTCCCCGGATATTACAAGACCGCCGACGCCGGCTTCATCGACGAGGACGGGTATCTCACCATCCTCGGCCGGACCGACGACATCATCAACGTCGCCGGCCATCGCCTGTCGACCGGCGGCATGGAGGAAGTTGTCGGTTCGCATCCCGACGTCGCCGAATGTGCCGTGCTCGGGGTCAAGGACGAGATCAAGGGCGAGCAACCGTGCGGGTTCCTGGTGCTGAAGGCGGGCGTCAACCGGCCGCCGGAGGAAATCGAGAGCGAAGTGATCAAGCTGGTGCGCGACAGAATAGGCCCGGTGGCGGCGTTCAAGATGGCGATAGTCGTGCCGCGGCTGCCGAAGACCCGCTCGGGCAAGATCCTACGCGGCACGATGAAGAAGATCGCCGATGAGGACCCCTGGACAACCCCGGCCACGATCGAGGACCCGAAAGCGCTCGACGAGATCGCCGCCGCGCTCTCGGCGCGGGCGCGATAGCCAGTGGCCGCCGTCGGCGCAGGCGGCCGCCGCCGCCTGGATCAGGTCCGCGCCGAGGTTTCGGCAATGACCGCAAGCGGCAGGACCTCGACCGTTCCGCCCGACACTCGCTTGGTCTCTTCCGAATAGGCCTTGAAGAAATCACGGCTCTGCAGCGCCTTCCCCGCTTCGTCGTCTAGCGTGGAGGCGAGGTGATAGTACTCGCCCGAGCCATTGTCGGCTTTCATGCAGCGATAGGCGACCCGGCCGTTCAAGGTCGCGTCGGCCTCGACGGCGGCGATGAACCGCCCGATATGCTCGCGCCACGCGGCCTCCGATCCATCCTTGAAGCGATACTTGATGAGAAAATGTTTCATTGGGCTCTCCCGCGTTCCGACCCTGCGAACTGCGCTGTCTGACTTGCGCCCGAAGAGACGCTCCTGCAAGTATGGACAAAATTGATAGTATGGAAGAATCGTACGAAGCGCGGAATCCTCGATGAATGTTCAGCGGCTCGACGCGGCGAAGTCATCGCCGACGATGGAATCGGTCCAGCCCCACGGCTGCCCGGTGATGGCGTTTCAGGCCATGATCAGCGGCAAGTACAAGATCCGCATCTTGTGGGACCTCAAGGACGGACCCCGGCGCTACAGCGAAATCAGGACCGGCCTGCTCAGCGGCGCAACGGGGACCCGGGAGATCGCGCCTCGCGTGCTGAGCCGCGAGTTGAAGGCCCTCGCCGCGGCCGGGATTATAGCGCGCAAGGACTATGGCCTCGTGCCGCCCAAGGTCGAATACCGATTGACGGAGGCCGGAGAGCGCTTTGTGCCAGTCATCGCCGTCATTCGCGATTGGGGCGAGCGCCATCTCGCTCAGCGTCCGGCGCGCGGGTGAGCCGTTTGCGGACGATCGCCGCGGAGCAAGGGCAAACCGGGACAACTACCCAAGCGTTTGCGCGCGATTTGCTGTTTGGCGGGCGGGTGGGTCCGATATATACGTAACGATATATAGCTCGTTGACGATCCTCGGGTTCGGGTCGGCGTTTGGTCGGCAATGGGAAAAGGGTGAGTTTCGAAGCCGTGTTGGGGCGACGGCGGACCAGGGGTTCGCGCTTTCGGAAAGCGACCGAACCTTGGGCGGGAAAGCCAATGCAGAGACTCGGGATGGCCCTGATCGCTGGGGGATTCGCCAGCATTGCGCACGCGGCCGATCTGCCGACGGCGAAGCCGGCCGAGGCTGAAAAGTCCAAGCCTGATTGTTTCAGCAGTCTGTGGAACTATCTCAAGTCCTCGGTTCGGGATTGCCCGCTGAGCGCCGGCCCGCTCACGCTTTACGGGACGCTCGACGGCGGGGTCGGCTACGAGCAGTGGGGCACACGTCTTGGCGCTTACTCGGACAAGGCCAACTACGCCATTCAGAGAAATAACGGCGACACCCACTGGCTGTGGTCGCCGAACGCGCTCAGCACCTCGAACGTCGGCATGCGCCTGTCGCAAAAAATCGGCGACAACTGGGAGATTGTCGGCGCCGTCGAAGCGGGGTTCAATCCTTATACGCTTCGCCTGGTCAACGGCCCCCAATCGCAAGCAGACAACAATCCGTACACCACGGCCTTCCAGAGGACGGCTTTTGACTCAGCGCGGGGCGGAACGTGGGACAACGGCCAAGCCTTCATCGGGATCAGCAATCCGACTTATGGGACCCTGACCTTCGGCCGGAGCATTCTCTTGTCCATGCAGGCGCTCAGCGCCTACGATCCTGTGGCCTCGGTTGCATTTTCCCAACTGGGCTTCACCGCGCTTTACGGCACCTTCGGCGCCAGTCCGACCTCGCGTATCAACACGGCGTTCACCTATCGTCTCACCTACCAGGGCTTTCGCGTAGCCGCACAGGCCCAGGTCGGCGGCTACGATCAGTTCAATGCGGCCACCCAGCAATATCAGGCGCAGATCGGAACGGATTTCAACGGCTTCTCGTTCGACGCCATCGTCGGCTATGCGAAGAACGCGCTGACCTTCGCGAGCTTCGCGGGTGCGGCGACGCCGGTCGGCTACAATCCCTACGACATCGTTCGCGCGACCGCCGCGAACACCGGAGGCGTCGAACTCGTCGGCCGCTACGAGTGGGATAAATTCAAATTCTATGCGGGCTACATCTACTCGCTTTCGGTCAATCCAAGCGATCCGAACTATCCCTACGGAGTGGGCACGGTTGCGCCGGGAGTGTCAGTTCCGCCAGGCTTCGTGACGGTCAACGCCTATACGGTTCCGCGCAACCTCAACACGGTTTGGACGGGCGTGCGATACGCGGTTTGGTCCAATCTGGACGTCGCCGGCGGCGTCTACTGGGAATCCCAGAACGACTTCCTGGCCGGGCCCGCCGTCTGCACCGGATCGGGCTCGGCGACCAGCAATACCCGATGCGGCGGTGGGCGCTATTCATTCTCGTTTTTGGTGGACTATAGACCCATCCCCCGCGTCAGCCTTTACGCCGGCCTCCTGCGGTCGAATGTCTACGGCGGCGCGGCAAGCGGCTTTCTGCATAGCGAGAACTTCGCGCCGACCGCCGGCCTGCGCATTCGCTTCTGAGCCCGCCTACTGGGGGTTGCCGCCGATGCAGCCCTTCATGCAATCGTCGGGATCGCGGCTCATCCCATCGTTGTCGCCCTCGCCGGGTTGAACGTATGGCTTGAATATCTGGTTTAGCGCGGAGGGAGGCGCGTTCTCGACCGTCTGGCCGGGCCGCTCGGCGGCGGGCGCAGGGTGTTTGACCGCGCTGCGCGCCACGCGGTGGCGAGCCCCTTCATGCGACCGGTAAGAATGATGGACGTGGTAGGGATGAGTGCCGGTCTGCGCATGAGCGGCGAGCGAACCAGAGAGAGCCGTCGCAAGGGCCAACACAATGGCGGATGTCTTCATTCAACTCTCCCGAGCGAAAGCGTCCGCGCGATAACCCCTGCAGGATCACGAGGGCCGATCATCAGTCTAACATGGTGACCGCCCTGGTCCTGCATTTGCCGGCCGGCGAAATGCCGGCTATATTCCCGAACATACAACGCACAACGAGTCTCCTCGGTAAAGATGGGGAGTTCGCTTCACAGCTCCTCGGGCCATGGAGACATTCTTGAGGCTGACCGCGCTTGCAGTCGCATTTGCAGCATTTCTGGCCTCGCTCGCGGGATCTGCTCGGGCGGATGTGACCCATGTCGCCGTCGCCGCCAATTTCACCGAGCCCGCAAAAGAGATCGCCGCTCGGTTCAAGGAGAAGACTGGCCACGAGGCGGTGCTGATCTTCGGCGCGTCGGGCGCCTTCTACACCCAGATCACGCATGGCGCGCCGTTCGAGGTGTTCCTCTCTGCCGACACCGAGCGTCCAAAGATGGCGATCGACAACGGCTATGCCGTGTCGGACAGCTTGTTCACCTATGCGATCGGCAGGCTCGTACTGTGGAGTCGCGTCGTCGACGTGACGAATGGCGAGGCGGCCCTCAAGGCAGGCAACTTTCAGAAGCTGTCGATCGCCAATCCGATCACCGCTCCTTACGGGACTGCAGCCGTTGAGACGCTGAAGGCGCTCGGAGTCTACGACGCGCTCCAGCCGAAGATCGTCCAGGGCAATAGCATCGCGCAGGCCTTCCAGTTCGTCGACACCAGGAACGCGGAATTGGGCTTCGTCGCGCTGTCGCAGCTGCACGGGGTGACCGAAGGAACCCAGTGGGAGGTCCCACCGAAACTTCATGCGCCGATCTTTCAGGATGCGGTGCTCCTCAAAACCGGAGCAGATAGCGAGGCGTCAAAGGCGTTCCTCGCCTTCCTCAAGGGTCCAGAAGCGCGTGCGATTATCGCCAAGTTTGGCTACGCCCTAGAGGTGAGCTAGCCGAAAAAAGCGACGCGTCATGCTGGGACTGCCTTCCGATATTTGGGCTCCAATCAAGCTCACGATCGAACTCGCGACCATATCGACGCTGACCTTGCTTGTTGTCGCGACGCCGCTCGCCTGGTGGCTTGCGCGTTCCAAGCGTTCCTGGAAGGAGGTGATCGCCACGATCATCTCGCTCCCGCTTGTGCTGCCGCCGACCGTTCTCGGTTTTTACATGCTTATCGCTTTGGGGCCGGACGGCCCGGGGGGGATGATTGCAAACCTCTGGGGCGGGCGCACGCTGGCCTTCACGTTTCAGGGGTTGGTGATCGGCTGCATTGTGTCGGCCCTGCCGGTGGTCGTTCAACCCATCCGCAACGCCTTCGCCGCGATCGGAGACCGCCCGCTCGAAGCGGCGGCGACCCTGCGCGCTTCGCCGTGGAAAGCCTTCTGGATCGTCGCGTTGCCGCTCGCGAGTCCAGGCTTGCTGTCGGGAGCGGTGCTGGGCTTCGCCAACATCGTCGGGAATTTCGGCGTGGTCCTGATGATTGGCGGCAATATTCCTGGCCGTACGCGGGTCATGTCGACCGCGATCTTCGATTTTGTCGAGACCATGCGTTGGCGTGAGGCCAACCTGCTCGCGGGCGGCATGGTGGTGTTCGCCTTCGTCGTCATCCTGTCCATGATCCTCATCCAGAAGCGCTTCGCATCGCGGGGGACTTGACGGTGGGCCGCTCCGACTACCGGAAGCTTT
>CAVYDG010000031.1:0-31580 GCA_963767245.1 uncultured Alphaproteobacteria bacterium | reverse complement strand
GAACCAGCGGGTCGCGATTGTGGCCGCCATCGCGATCGCGGTCAGTCCCGGCGCGACGCCCATGAGGACGCCGAGGCCCAGGTTTTGGGCCGTGGCGGCGAGGAGAAATTCGTCATTGGCCCCGTTTGGACCCCTGAGGCGCAGGCGTGTAAGGCGCAGGATGCGCTTGAGATGGGCGAACAGCATCTCGATCTTCTTCCGACGACGACAGGACGACGCATTCCGCCGGGAGCATATGTGATTGTTGCAGGGCCGGGTTCGAGGCGACTATTCCTCGCTATCGTCCTCTTCTTCCGCCAGACGAATGATGACATCGCTGTAGCTTTCGCCAGGGCTACGAAGCGCCCGAAGCCGGTCGACGAACTTATATTCGAGCCAGATCCTGACGCCGCCTAGACCGTCGGGCTGGATTGGCCAAGAGTCCGCGCCCTCCGGCAGCGTTGCCTTGATGGCAGCGTAGGCCTCTGCCGTGATTGAGATCGCGATCATGCTGCGACGCCTGCCTATCGCGAGGGAGGCCGGCGCGCCACCGTCTCGGGCGCGCCGTCACCATGCGCGTCCTCAACCCGGACGAGCGCGAGGTTCATAGGGCGAGACGCCATTCCTCAGTGCCATAAGTTCTCGCGCGCGCGAGAACAGTAGCGTAGGTCCCTCAGTTCGGCCGGCGACGAAGGCATGGCAGCCTCGCGGCCCCGTCGCGCGGGCGACCTCCGTGGCCTTCCCGAACGCGCTCCCTCAAAGCCGCTCTCGGTCAGGGCCGAGTCTCGTACTGCACCCGAGGCCGAACCAGACGCCGCCGACGCCCGCTTCACCGCGGACCCATGGAAGTAGCTCGCGAATTCCTCATGCGCCAAGGCGATGCCGGGTTGTGTCTCGGCTGGAGGTCCTGGCACAGGACGAGTCCTCCATCGAGGCCCCGCCTAAAGTCGAGCCATAGCCTGCGAGGGAATCTAAGCCCCGGTGCTTTCCGCCGCGGGACCTCTGATAGTGCACATGACATGAAATATTGAAGTGTCGCCGAATCTATTCACGCGCCAGCAGCAGCGACATCGGCGTGGGCGCGGGCGGCTCATCGGCAAGGCGTTGGCGATAGACGCCGAGGTTCTCGCTCACCCGCTCAACGTAGTCCCGCGTTTCGTCGTACGGAATTCGCTCGATCCAGTCGACAAGATCAGCGCTTCCGGTCCTTGGATCGCCGTGTGCGGCGATCCACTGCGCCACGCGGCCGCCGCCAGCGTTATAAGCCGCGAACGCCAAGGCGTCCGAACCGCCTTCGTCCTCCAAAACCTGGCCAAGGAAGGCTGCGCCGAGCTGGGTGTTGAAGGCCGGATCGGCGAGGAGACGCGCGTAGTCGAACGCAACGCCAGCGCGGCGCGCTGTCGAAGCCGCCGTTGACGGCAGAAGTTGCATCAGGCCTTTCGCGCCCGCGCCCGAGGACGCCTGCCATATGAATTCGCTTTCCTGGCGGGCGACCGAATAGATGCGGGCCAAATCAGCGGAATGAGCGAGCGGCAGGAAGGTCGGCACGCCGGAAATCGGAAACGCCATCGCATCGAAGTGGTACCCGCGGTTGGTAGCGATCTTGCCGAAGACCACCTCGATCGCCGCATCAGCGAAGCGCTTGATGACATCCGCCATCGCGGCGAGCTGGAACTCGTCCCGCCATTGCCGCGCGGCGTCGAAGGCGAGCCTAGAGGCGAGGTCGTCGAGCCCGTCGGCGTAGAGCGCCTCGGCCGCCCGAACAGCCTCGTCACGCCGGTCGCCTTCAGCGGCAGTGATCGCCGCGCGCAGCGCCAGCCTCTTCTCGCCCAGACGCTTGGCTGCAAGCTGGCCATAATAGGCGATGGGCTCGCTCGCGGCGGTTTCATAATAGACCTTTGCGTCGTCGGAATCGTCAAGCGCCTCGGCGGCGCGTCCGCGCCAATAGGCGGCGCGGGCGATGGAGATCGGCGTGCGGGCCACCTCGGCGGCGCGCTCAAAGCGAAGTGCTGCGGCGCGCGCGTCGTTGAGAAAACGCAATGCGATCCAGCCTGCAAAGAAGTTGGCGTCGACCTGATTGGCGGGGTCGTCTGGTCTAACCGTGTTGTCACAAAGTTCGAACGCCAGGCGCGGCTCGTCAAGATCGAGCAGTTCGCCAGCGACCTTCCGCCGTTCGCTCCACCAACGGTCAGGGTTGACCAAGGCCTCGCGATCCCGCGGCGCCACTTCGAGCAGCGCCGCGGCCTCATAAGCACGATTCGAGCGCCGAGCGTCCTGAATGCGAGCGAACAGGAGTCCCGGATCGTTCCTGAGAGGCGGCGGTACGGTCATGACGAGCGGCGGGGTTAGGCGTCCGTGCGCAGCGGCGATGCGGGCCCGCGCCAGGGCGGCAATATCGGGGCCAGCGAGCGCGGCTGCGCGCAAGGCGGATTCGAAACTCTCGGCGTAGAGCAGGTGGTCGGTGCGGTACTTGTGGTCAGCCCTCGTGAGCGTTGCGCCAAAATCTCTCAGGATGAGCGCTTCGGTGGAAGGGTCGAGATCGCTGTCACGCCACAAAGCGCGGATGATCCTTGCCCCTTCGTCGGACCGCCCAGTCGCATTTGCAGCGCGCGCGGCGGCGATCACTCCCGCGCTTGTTTGCGGCGGCTCGCTGGCGAAATACGCGGCGACCTTCGCCGGCGCCTCGGAACTACCTAGCAGTTCCGCTTCGCGCAGACGCCGAATCCACCCTCCGTCCGGCCATCCAGGATGGGCTTCGGCAAATGCGGCCGCCGCGGGGACCGAGGGATGAGGATCCAAGCGCAAAGACGCCCACTCCAGCGCCAATCTTTCATCGGGGGCGCGTGCGGCCTTGGCGAGCACGCCGAGGCCCGCGGGGTCGCCCTTGCTGTAGAGCTGAGCCGCGGCAGAGCCGTATCCCAATTCTTGCACCCTCGACGCGGCGGATGGAGCAACAGTCGTCGGCAACCGGGCGTCATGACCGTTCATCGCAGAGGGCTGCTCCTCGCCGGCCGTTTGGACCGCGATCGCCTCAGGCGCCTTGTGAGCGCTTATCGCCGAGGCAAGGCCTCCGATCGCCTCTTCGACGGCGAACCGCCAGTTTAGCGGCGGACCAAGGATAGCAACCGCGCCGCAGGCCACGGAAAGCGCCAAGCCGACTCCGAATAACGGCTGCCCTAAGCCGCGCCCCTTCGCACTTTTTGCTTGGAGCAGATCCCGGCGAAACCCTACGTCGACGAATGGAGTGACTTGCGCCGGCGACGTTGAGGGTTTCAGCTGAGCCTCGGAGTCGGACGCCAATATTGGACCCGCTCCCAATGCCACTGGCTCGGGAGGGGCCAAAGTCGCCAGCCCGGATACTTTCACTTCCGAAGCGGCAAAGCCTTTCTGCCCGAGCGCCTCAAAGAGTCGCTGAGCCGTTGCATAATCTCTGTGATCGAGGGCCAGCAACGCTTCCTCAATCGCTGCGACCACGTCCTTTCGGTCGCACGCCTCAAAAAACCGATGAGCCGTCGCGTAATCCCTGCGACCGAGAGCTGACCGTGCTTCGATCAGAGTATCAATTGCCGCCTGCCCGAGCGAAGCGATCGTGACCGACAAGTCGCCGGCTTGCTTTTTTCCATCGATCGCCCTGCCCAAGGAGATTTACTCTGCCTCAATAGAAGGTTCATCGCGCTGCACTGTTACCCCAATCGCTTGGCTCTCATCGCGGGCGCTGGCAGTCTGTGGCGACCGATCTGCAGGCGCCCTAGGTTGGTCGGCATCATATCTACAACCACAGCGATTCTACTCAGCGACACGATATGACGGGGATGAGACTTGGTCATTAATAGGCTCCCGGACCGCCAGTAATGATGCCGAGGCTTGTGAGGACGATCCAATCCTCGCCTCGTTTTTCAATTCGCAATACACGTCCCGCTCCCGGGATGAAATCACCCGGCGCGACCTGTTGCGAACCATAGCGACTGTCGACGACTGCAATGCCGTCCCGTGCATCCTCGACTCTATAATTTTGGAGCAACGGGCTCGGGCTATTAGGTCGGGCTCTCTGAATCGACGCGGGAAGTCTCGGCTCTCGCCATAAGCGTCGATTGTTTTTGCCCAGCTGACAGGAGAGGCTTGGCAGAAGACGGCGGAGCCCCAACGGTTGCTCTCTTCTCCAACTTGTCCAGCCTCGTTGTAATGTCAGTAATCTCGGAGGCAGGTTGAGCCGCGGCCACGACCCTCTTCTCCAACTTATCGAGCCTCGCCGCGACATCGGTAAATTCGGCGGCGGAGGCAGTAGGCGCTGCGCCTTTTTGCTCCAGTTTATCGAGCCTTGCCGCTACATCGGCAAATCTGGAGGAAGAGTCTTGGTCGAGGCGCTCGCCGAACTTATCCAGACGCGCTCCGTAGTCGTGCTCGATCTGATCGAGGTGAGTCGTTAGTCGTGTGAGCGCGGCGCTGACGGCTTAAATCGCCGAGCGCTCTTCATCGCGCTCCGGTGGGCGCGTAATTGCCCCCAAAGGCAATTTGACGGCGTTGATAGCTGAGACAAGACCCGCTATCGCCTGGCTTTTCGCGGCGGCGAACGACCAGCTCGGCGGCGAGCCATAAATGGCGTATGCACCGCAGGCCGCGAAAATCAACAAGCCTGATCCAAGTAAAAGAGACCTTTGGTGCCAAGAAGTTCGCTTTTGTGCGCGACGGAGTGACTGACAGCTTGCTGGATCGACGAAAGGAATAATTTCGATCGGCGATGGTGTGGGATTCTGTCGAGCCCCGGAGTTGGACGCCACTTTCGATACCGCTCCTGGTGTGGCAACCTTAGAAGCCGCCGGATTAGCTGGCCCGGATTCCCTCACATTTGAGCCGGCGATGCTCGTCTGTCTCAGCAACTCGAAAAGCTGCTGAGCGGTTGCATAATCTCTGCGACCTAGCGCCGCCCATGCCCCTTCGATAGCGGCCGCAGCGTCTTTCCGGCCGCACGTCTCGAAAAGCCGCTGAGCCGTCGCATAGTCTCTGCGATCGAGGGCCGCCAGCGCGTCCCGAAGAAGATCAGCCGCGGTCGCGGCGGACAACGCGATAAGGACCGAGGAGTTGGCAGCCTGACCGTCTCCGCCAATCGCCCCGGCCGAAGAGATTCTCTCCGGTTCATCCGAAGACTCAACGAACTGCGACGAAACCGCTCTAGTTTGACCTTCATCACGGATCCGGGTGGTGAGGGAGCCGTTATCCGCTGCCTCATCCTCGACGTCCGGAGGAGCCGTCGCCTCCAATTGCAGCGGTCTCGCGATCGACGACTCGGAACCTTGGCTCGGTCCGCCGGCCGCGGAAGAGTTCTCCGAATTCTGTTCTCCGTCCATCTTCATGAGCGTGCCCGATAAAGCCTCGTCAATAATTCTGACTGGTCGGCCTAGCGGAGCGTTGAGGATATTTTTGCGGCGAAGACTCTTACCTCGCCTCTAAACTGCGCAGCATGGTTAGCATCGGCCTAACGACGCGACGGCCGATGGGAAGATTGAAGCGATCCGCGACGCCTATTGGAAAAAGTTCCACCAGGAAAATCTGCCTGCAGGGGTCGACTCCACCGTCTGCGCCTCCGCGGGCGATCCCCTGAATCTGGCCGCAGCTGCGGTCGGGCTACGCCCTCCTCCGGAGAGCCCTTCGTTGCTCATCCTAATTGCCGCGGAGCGCTCAGACAGTTGCCAACTTCCTTGCCGCTGTCTGCATCGCGGCGACCGTCTGCTACTGGTTATTCGGGTCGCCGCATCGCGATCGGGTCGATCAAAAGGCCAGCACAACCAGCCGCGGCGTCAACCTCCCGCCGCCGCTGTAAGTTGTTTCACGAGTTCCGAGCTGATTTTGGTGGTCAGGGCCAACCCGTGCGCACGCTCAAAATGGCGAAGAGCGCGCCGGGTGGTGCCGTCTTCGGCACCGTCTGGCTTGACCGCGTATCCGAGCTTCGCGAGCGCGATCTGGGCAGCGCGCACCAAATGCGATCCGCCGTCGACGGGCCTGTCGCGCAAGAGAGCGCCGATCTGGTCGGGCGCGGCAGGCCCGATTGAGGATGTTATATCAGGCGCCGACGCTTGGGTCGCGCGCGATTCACCTGCCGCCGGGCGCGCAGCGGCAGAGGCCGTGCTGAACTGCGAGATCGGCGTTGAGGACGCATGCGAGGCGATTGGCTGGACCGTCGCCGCAGGAGCGGCGGTGTTGGCGGAAGCCGGAAAGTAATCGTGAGCCACCGGAGCGAGAAGCGGCTGCCGCCCGATCTGCGGCGGAAAACCGTTGGCGCCGAGTTCCGCGACGAGCGCCGCCACGCCTGCGCCGATGTAGACTCGTCTGGGCGTCGCCAAGACTTTTTGCATCAGAAGGCGCGCCGCTCCGCGAGCTGCCGGCCCCAGCAAGGATGCAGTGTCGCGAACGCGCATGAAGGCTAACGTCTCAGCCACGCGATCTTGCCTGGGGCAGGCTCTATCTTCGCAGAAGGCTCTTGGCCGCCGGAGGAGCCGTCGTCGTCCGCATGGAGTTGCGCGCTTCGCGCTTGCCGGGCGGTCTGTAGTGCGCCTTCTGCGAATGAGCGTGCAGCGGCCTCGGCCTCAAACTGCTTTGTGAGCTTGGCGACCCTCTCATCCAAAACGGCGCGCTCACCGAGGGTCGACCTCATCTGCTCTTCGATTCTTGCTTCAAGCATCGCGATCTTCTGTTCAGCGCTCTGGAGCGCAACCTCCTGATCCTTGACAGACTTGACAAGAGTCTCCGACCTCTCGGCGGCGGCGGCGTGCGCCGCCTCGGCCTCTACACGAACAGCGCGCGCCGAGGCGAGATCCTTCTCGAGTTCATCGACCTTAATTTCGAGCGATTTCGCGTCGATCGACTTATCCAGAACACGCTGTTCGGACTCTCGGATCGCCGCATCCTGTTCTTCCAATTCGGCGCGAGCCTCCGATAGAAGTCTCTGACCGGCTTCCAGTCGCGTCAAAGTGACAGCGAGTTTTTCTTGAAGGTTGGCCTCGCTGAGCCGCTGTGTCTCTACGGCCTCGAAGTGAGTCGCCTTCAACTTCGCGTGCGCGGCCGTTTCCTGTCCAGAGGACGTCTCGAGTTCCACAAGGAGCCGTTTTAGCTCATCGCGTTCGTCTCTTAACTCGCTTAGTTCACGACTGAGCTTTGAGGTAATGACTACGAACTCTTCCAACCTTGTCCGCAACGCGGCGTTCTCTTCGGTCAGCAAATTGCAATGGTCGCTCAGCGCGGCCCGCTCTCGCCCGACGTCCTTAAGGCGATTGTCCTTGGCCGCAAATTCTGCGCGAATCGCCGGAAGTTGCTCATTCGCCGCATGCAAACCTCGCCGATGCTCCTCAAGATCACGTTTCGTTTCGTCGAGTTTGGCGCTTTTCTCCCCAAGCGCGGCGCTCGCCTCGAAAGAGGCCGCTTCGGCCTGCGCTATCGAGCGCTCGAGATCTGCAGCTCGGGCCGACAGCTCTTTCTGCGCAACCGCCAGTTGGTTGCGTTCAACCGTCACTGCGGCGCGATCTTTCTCCAAGCGTTCATACGCCGCCGTTAGGCCCTCCACTTTCCGTTCCGCTTCGAGATGGGCGACTTTTGTGCGCTCGATCTCAATGAGCATCTGGTCAATGGAACTCAGAGCATCGTGAAATTGCGTTCTGATCGCCTCGATGTCTCGAAACGACAGCTCCATTGAGTCCAACTGCGCCCGCAACGTTTCGTTTCGGCGGCCAATGGAGCTAAAGGTGCGTGCGACTTTTTCGGATTTCAGCGTTGGGTGTTCGTTGCCGGTTCGGGCAACCGCGCCACTTGCTGCGCTCGCCCTCGCGCCTTGCGAGCCAATCGTAACGACGGGGTGTTGGCTGGGCGCCGATTCCGGTCCGCTGCTGAACAGCTTCTCCCAAACTGGTCTCATCACGGGAGCTCCAAGTGAGGCGCGACATTTGCGATTGAGGAGGCAAAAGAATCTTTTACAAAATTACACAGGATAAATGAGGGCTGCTGACCCCTTTGTTAGTGCGACTTGGTTGACGCCAAGTTAAGCAACCTCAACTTTGAGCGACCCAGCCCGCATCTGCAGGCATAATAAGATCCGCAGCGGCTGACCCCCCTGTCCTCGGGATCGAGCCCAGCCGAAAGCGCAGTCGAACCGACCAGATCGCAGAACATGACTGTGAGCTGGCGGCGCTCCGCGGCGTCGATCACCGCCGGGATCGGAGTTGCGGTGGCTTGAGGCGCGGGCGGGGGGCCAGCGAGCGCTGCGACAGCCCTCAGCAGGCGCTTGCGGTGCGCTCGCGCTCAAACACGGATCCAGGGCCGTCTTTGTCGGAGGTCACGACGAACTTGTGGCCGTTCGATTCAAGATATTTGCGCAAGCCCAGCTCGCCCGACACGCTGCCAAGCAACACGACCGGCTTGAAATCGATCGCCTCAGGAGTCGGCAGCGTCTGGCCGCCCGGATAGTGATCGATTTTAGGCAGATCGGCGCGCGCATAGATTTTGGAAAGCCGTCGACTGGGTCGTCGTAGAGGACGCATAGGATCAGCCATTTCGGTATTCCTTGATCTGACGGCGAAACGGTAAACTCCGATCATGAGAGGACCGTGGCCTACACGAGGCTGCACCGTTGATAAAGTGCACCTGTGGACAGGGTTTTGGCCCCGGCGCATCGGCGTTTCCTCGCTCCAACGAACCGCTCCGGATTGCCCTGACAAAGCCCTTGAGAAGCTGGTGGCGTTTTTGCGCGCGGTCGCGAATGAATTGGCGACCTGCGAACTCCGCTTGCCGGCGCTCGCCAGCGCCTTCTTGACTGACGCGACCGGCTGGCCCGCCCATTCGATGACGAACGGCGTCAGCGCGCCCCGTTGCGCCTCTGTGAGGGCATTGCGCGCCATCGTATTCATGGGCGCCGTGGCCCGGCGCTTCTTCGTTTCCTGACATCTGGAGGGGGTTTGACTCCGCGATCCTTCCAGATGGCACGGTGGCCAAAGACGTGGGCGCGCTGCGAGCAATGATTGCCGCCAGTCCGTTCGCTGCGGGATAGGAGCGCCCGACGGCGGGTGCCGGAGCGTGGCAAAGTGCACACAAGCAAACTGGTCCTCGAGATGTTCTTGGCCGCCGCGGTCTGGGCCATCATCACTCAGGCACCGAATTTCTTCAGCATAGAACCCGGCCAGCGAACTGCTTGGCGGTGGGCGGCCGTGGTATCGGGAATCTCGGCGGTAATTCTGTCCACCGCGTCTGCGTACATGGCCGCCGTAGACTGGGCCACCCTGCCCAAATCACCGGCCGGACTCAGTCCCGGGCAGCTTTGGAATGACGGCGGACTCCCCGCTATTGTCCAGCAACCAACGAACTGAATCACGAAGGGATTACGCGCCTCGAACCTCTCGCCGCTCACACCCTCGCCGCCGCAGGATCACGGCGCTTAGATTGAGGACAGAACCCTCACGATTTTTGTCGACGCGATCTTCTAAGGCTTCATTTCAACTCGAACTCGACCCATTCGACGGGCGACGTCCCTACGTTTCGAACAGCCCTCGTCGTTCCAGCCGCCTGCCATACGAAATCGCCGCGACCAAGGTTCAATTCGTGGTCGGGTTCGTCACGTGCGCCTTCCACAGTATCTCCACCTTGCACCACCATTCGTATCCCAGGCGCAGTTTGCGTGATCGGAGCAGCGGACTCGCCGGGTTGAAGCACTAGCCGCCAACCACGGACCCGCTCGTTATCCAGGACCGATGTGTAGGCCGGGACATCCGCCCTCGTAGAAGGAGAAAAGCGCCCAGGTTGCGCATCAAAAATTTCTATCCCATTGACGTGGAACGAGCTTTGCCCTGCATTCGCGACTTGATGAATGAGCGGCGCCTTACTGTACCCACCGAACACCACTTGCCCTGTCTTCAATGGTGCCAGCGCCATGGGCTTGTCCAAGACCGTGATCTCAAGGCGATCCGTCGACTCTAAGATAAGAAACGCAAAATCGATGGAGTGCCGATGGTAGGCGCCCACCTTGCCGGGTGGGATGAGAACGTTGAGGAATCTGACATATTCATTTTCGAATACTTCGAGATGGAAAGGCGCGCTCTCCACCGGCACCACGACTGGATCAGTTGTAGCGGCGGCAAATCTGGCTCCTAACCCCACGCTCGCGAGCGTAGCGCAACAACCGCAGAGAAATTGGCGTCGTCCCGCAGCGGCCTTGCCTCTCGATTCCATTTCTTCCTCCCAATTTATTATCTGATCGTTCAGGCAATCGCATCGGGTCGGGTCGCGCGCGATTTGACAGTCTCTTTAAGGCGCGCCGGCGTTGGCCGCCGGATGATGACTATGACGGCGCGAAATAGAAGCGCGACCGCGATTGTGAGCGCATCGTCGATCATAGCGGCCCGACCGAGCCCGCCGACGGCCCGCCGCGTCAGTTGCCGCAAGAATAGGTATAAATACCTATTTATGCACCGCTGTCAAGTGAATAGGTGAGCGACGCTGGCGGCCTTCCGTGAGCCACGGCAGTGGCTTCGCCGCTGACCCGGCTCTCAGGCCGACAATCCACTTGACGACAGTGCAGGAGTAGGTAGTTATGCCTATCCATTGGGCGGCTTTCATAATCACCACAAAAAGTGTGCCGCCGCGCGCGTTGGGGAGGGAAAATCCTGACCGACAATATTGCGAATTGCATCCGCACCGGGCCTCGTCGCTTCGCCGCTTTGGCTGTGGCGGCAGCATTCTTGAGCTTACTTTGCGGAATTCCGGCTCGCGCTGATTTGGCGATGCCCAGTACAACGGAGGCGCCGGCGGCGAACTATTCCGATCCCGCGCTATGGATTTGCCGTCCAGGGCGCGCCGACGCCTGCGCGGCTAACCTGGATGCGACGATCATCGCGAAGGACGGCTCGACGACGCGCGAGGCGTTCCGCGCCGATCCGGACGCCGCGATCGACTGCTTCTACGCATATCCCACCGTGTCTATGGAAGCGACCGGCAACGCCGATTTCGCAGTTGATCGCGACTTGAGTCGCACAGTCGTTCAGCAGTTTGCGCGTTTCGGCGCTCGGTGTCGACTTTTCGCGCCGGTTTATCGCGAGGTCACACTCCCAGCTTTGATCTCGTTGATGTCGGGAAAGCCGATGCCGTTGAGCTGGGAACTCGCCTATGCTGACGTCCTCGCTGCATGGAAAACCTATCTGGCCAACGACAACCAGGGCCGAGGCTTCGTGCTGGTGGGCCACAGCCAGGGCGCGGGCATGCTTGCGAGATTGATCAAAGAGGAGATCGACGGCAAGCCGATCCAGAGTCAAATGGTCTCCGCGCTACTGCTCGGCCAGGCAGGATTTCTCCCGGTCAAGCCGGGCGCTGAACCGTCGCTTGTGTTTCCCCATGTTCCCCTTTGCCGCGCTAGCGCCCAGATCGGCTGTGTAATATCTTATTCCTCGTTTCGCGCGGAAACTCCGCCGGCCGCCGGCTCCCTGCTTGAGAAAGCGCCGGAGGGCATGGTTCCGAGTTGCGCCAATCCGGCGGCGCTAGAGGGCGGTTCGGGGACGCTCGACGCCTACCTATCGACGTCAGGCGAGAGCATAAACTACGAGGCGAAGGAACCCATCGCGTGGACCGACCCGCCGAGACCAATCGAGACGCCCTTCGTGAAAGTCCCCGGTCTCTTGAGAACGCGGTGCGTCGAAGATGGCCACGTCGCCTATCTCGCGGTGACCCGCGACACCTCGCCGGGCGGCCGGCGAGTAAGCGACATCAAGGGCGATTCGATTAGAGTGCCAGCTTTTGGGTTGCACCAAATCGACGTCAATCTGACGATGGGTAATCTCCTAGACATCGTCGGGGACCAAACGCGCGCGTATCTCGCACAGAAAAAAGACTAGGGCGTTCGGCCGGCCATGTTTCCACAAAACGGCCGCCGAGTTGCACCGACGGCCGGTCTGCGGTTGCGGCGCAAACGATCAGGCGGCGCGCGATCGGTTGAGTTGAGCAAGCAGCGATTCTCGGGCTTCGATCTCTCTGCGGATCGTGGACACCCTCGTCGGCGAGCGCCTCGTTGAACACGATTCCGTCGCCGCGCCTCTTCGCGACGAGCCGCTGAGCGACTCCCGCCGCTTCTCCAGCGGGCGCTGCCGCAGATCGTCGCCGCCGAGACGCAGAAGGTCGATCTGCCGGCTTGCGGTACCACGTCACGGCCTGCCCATAGTCTTGAGGGACGCCCAGACCGTTAGCGTTCATGAGACCGAGATACGTTTGGGCGTAGGCGTCCCCCTGAGCCGCCAAAGGACCAAATAGCCGAAGGGGCAGTCTCATAATTGCCTTTGGTGCCTGAGCGACGCAATGATGCGCGTCGCGGCATTGCCCAAACGCGTCAGTTGCTCGACGTCGACCGGCTCGCCACGAAGCACAGCGCCATGTAGCTTCTCGCTCTGAACGATCATGGCCGCCACCTGCCGGACCAGCGCGGTATGCCCAGCGCTCAGAACCGACGCGCAGCCGAGGTCGTCAGCAAGCGAGACGCACAGGTCTTTGTACCGACGCGCCTCGGCTGATCTGCCGTCGAGACCGGCGACAAGCTTCCGACCCCGCGACCCGGAACCGCGGACGCTCGCGCAGGGACCCTGATTCCTATGCTTGAACAGGCGTTGGTACATTTGTTGGTATAATAATTTTATGCTTTCGTAAAATGACACATTATCAATTAATTATGCAGCTAATGCGATTCCTTTCCTGGCACCAATCCGCGATAATTGCAATCGGCGCAAGAATGCGCGCGGCTTTTGTCGGCGGCGTGCGGTTCGCTACGGGTTAGCGCCGGGCGGGTTCTCTCTTTGCCGAACCTCGCCGATATCGCGTTCGAGAAAGTAGTTCAGGAACGTGCGGATCGCGGCGATCGCGGCGAGGCGGGCGACCTCGTCCCAGCTCGTGGTGATCGCGGTCTCCAGGACATCGGCGGCGAGCTGGAAGGTGAGGCCGGCGACGAGCCAGCGGCCGAGCCTGAGCCACACGACGCGCTCGAGGTGGCCATCGGGCGAGGCGAACATCGCCCACAGGCCCCGGAAGAAGGCCTCGACCGCTCCGACGACAATCAGGATCAGCGCCAGCCAGTCGATGACGTCGACGGCGGCGTTGGTCGCGAGGATCAGCCATTCCTTCACTGGGCCGAGCCCCTCCAACCGATGGTGTTCCCGTTCGGCGCCATTCTCCGCGAGCGGCCGTCAGGCCTCTGTCGCGTCGAATACGATTTGATCGTAACTCCAGAGCCTCTCGAACAATTCGCGGCCCTGATCGAGTTTGGCCCCTCGCAGAATCTCGCCAACGGCACGCTTGCCGTCAATCGAGGAGAACACGCGGTCCTGCGCCGGGTTGATCGGCAGCGCGAGATCGGGGTGGGCGTGCGCGCGATTGATCAGTACCGCCGATGCCCCGGCAGGCGGCCGCTCCCGGACACACAAGGTCCACGGCAGGCGCAGGGGCACATAGCGCAGCCATCCTTCGCCCTCGAACGAAATGGGCTGACTTTCGCCAGCGCGATCGTCGCGATAGGCGACGAAGTCGTGCTTGGTCATGGTCCCCCGCAACAGCTCGACCGCGGCGTGTTGCAGGGGAGGGGGCAGCGAGACCAGACGCGGCGCATGCGGCATGCCGGCGATCGCTCCGCACCGAGGCAGATAGAGAGCTTGCTCGCGCCAGCGCGCGAACGAGAGCCCGCAGCGCTCGATCCAGGCGCGCAGCTGCGGAACTGTGTAAGCGCGATCATTCGGGTGGAGCAGCGCATCCGCCAGCGCGTTGGGCTGTCGGAAGTCCTTCGCCCGGCTGGCTATGGCGGCTATCGGGTGATCGGGGGAAAGCGCGCCGAGCGCGGCGCCGAGTTCCCGCAGCTCCTCCTCGTTGGCGCGAACCCCGAGCAGGCGGCAGTACTCCTGCATCATGTAGACGCCGGCGCGACCGTAGGCCGCATAGACCATGACATGCAGCGCCCCGTCCTGCGCCAAGACCGCGCGCAGCGAGCGCAGTCCCAGGTCCGGGTCGGGCAGATGGTGCAAGACGCCGGTACAGACGATTTCATCGAAGACCTCTCCGAGACTTCCGACCTCTTCGATCGCAAGCCGGCGCAGGTCGAGGTTTCGAAGTCCGTATTTTCGCTGAAGATCACGCGTGTGGCTGAGACTCGCTTCGCTGATGTCTATTCCTGTCACATGCGCGTTGGGCTCGCGCATCGCATGAATAGCGGCCTGCGAGGTGCCGCAGCCGGCGACCAGGATCTTGCGATCTGGCGCAGGCCGTCGCGCCGGCCAAAGGAGCAACGACAGCGCGCGGCGCCGATCCGGATTGCGATAGAGCGCGCGATGCCGGTCAAGATCGGGGAGCGGCGCCGGATAGGGATGGCTTTCGTAAAAGGCCCGCACTTCGTCGGCCGGATCGGCGGGCGACGACACACTCTCTTCCACCGAAGCCGCTCGCATTCAGCCTCCGAGAAGCCCGAGCGGCCGCGAAAGGCGTCCGCTCGGACCGATATCACGCCCCGGTCAGCTCAGTGCATGCCGGCGGCGGTCTCGTGCATCGCCTTCAGCGCGTCGTCGAGGGTGAAGGTGTTGGGCTTCTGGATGGGCGGGAAATCCTTGAAGGTCGCCGCCCATTGCGCAGCCGCCGCCTGCGCGCCGTAGATCATGAAGACGCGGTGCAAATACCAGTCGTAATAGCTGTTCGAAGTGATATCCGCCCGTTCGTAGGGGTCGGTGCGAAGATTGAAGAGCTTCGGCACCCGGAGCTTGGTGAACGGCTCCGCCCAGACCCGGAGCGTGCCGGGAGCGCGCTGCTCCATGAACACGACCTTCCAATTGTCGTAGCGCAAGCCGAGCACGTCGCCGTCGTCGCTCAGATACATGAAGAAATTGCGCGGGCTCTTTTTCTCCTGCCCCGTCAGGTAAGGCACCAGATTATAGGCGTCGAGATGGTTCTTATAAGTCCGGCCGATCGCCTGGTATCCCTTCTTCAGCTTCTCGATGATGTCGGGTTCGCCGGCCATCGCCAAAAAGGTTGGGAACCAGTCGTGGTGCTGGACGATCTCGTTCGAGATCTGGCCGGGCTTGATTTTGCCCGGCCAGCGAACCATCATCGGCACGCGGAACGCGCCTTCCCAGTTTGAGTTTTTCTCGTTGCG
This sequence comes from uncultured Alphaproteobacteria bacterium, assembly GCA_963767245.1. Lineage (GTDB taxonomy): Bacteria > Pseudomonadota > Alphaproteobacteria > Rhizobiales > Beijerinckiaceae > Roseiarcus. Next base: position 16,459 of record CAVYDG010000031.1, on the reverse strand, counting down.
GAAAGGCGTCATGGCGGCGTCTGGCCATGAGTTCATGTGCGGGCCATTGTCGGTCGAATACATGACGAACGTATTGTCGGCGATCTTGAGTTCGTCGAGAAAATCGAGCGCCTGGCCGACGTTCTTGTCGTGGTCGATCATTGTGTCGTGATAGTTTGACTGCCAACGTCCTGCCTGTCCCTTGCTCTCCGGCTTTGTATGGGTAAAGGCGTGCATGTGGGTCGTATTGAGCCAGACGAAGAACGGCGTGCCGGCGTCGTTCGCCTTCTTCATGAATTCCTTCGCGCGACCGACGAAGTCGTCGTCGCAGGTTTCCATGCGCTTCTTGGTCAGCGGGCCAGTATCCTCGATTTTCTGCTTGCCCACCCTGCCCCACCGCGGCTCGACGGTCGGATCGTCCTTGTCGGTCGCGAACGAATGCATCACCCCGCGCGGCCCGAATGACTTCTTGAAGTTCGGGAAGTCCTTCTCGTTGGGGTAGTCTTCCTGTTCCGGCTCCTCCTCGGCATTGAGGTGGTAGAGGTTGCCATAAAACTCGTCGAAGCCATGATTTGTCGGCAGCATCGAGTTGAGGTCGCCGAGATGGTTCTTGCCGAACTGTCCGGTGGCGTAGCCCTGGTTCTTGAGCGCGGCGGCGATGGTGATGATCTTCTCGCTCATGCCGATCGGCGCGCCGGGGATGCCGACCTTGGAGAGGCCGGTGCGATAGACGCTTTGCCCGGTAATGAACGACGAGCGGCCAGCGGTGCATGATTGTTCGCCGTAGGAATCTGTGAACAGTATCCCTTCGTTCGCGATGCGGTCGATGTTGGGCGTCTGGTAGCCCATGAGGCCGTGCGAATAGCAGCTCAAGTTGGCGATGCCGATGTCGTCGCCCCAGATGACGAGGATGTTCGGCTTGTCTGATTTAGGCTTCGGTGACTTAGGCATTTCCCTCTCCTATCTTTAAATCGACACTCCAATTGACGATGCGAGCCCTCCGCGCTAGCCGAGGGCCCGCATTGGTCACACATGGCCGCCATGGTTCGATACCTGGGTCAAAACCGCATCCAGGTTGAACGAAGCCGGTTTCTGGCGCGGCGGGAACTTGACGAAGTTGTCGATCTCCGCCGCCACCGTCGCCTGCATCAGGTACATTTGGGGGATGTGATCAACCATCCAATCAAAGTAGACATTGGAGTTGAAATCCGCGCGCTCGAACGGGTCGCGGCGAAGATTGAAGATCAACGGGAGCGTTAGCTTCACCATAGGCTCCGCCCAGGCCATGGTGCTAAGCGCGCGTTGCACCGCGAGGTGGAACTTATAGTCGCCGACCCGGACCGCCATCACTTCGCCGTCGTCGCTGAAATACATGATGGCGTTTCTCGGGCTCTCCTTCGCCCCTCCGGTCAAGTAGGGGATGATGTTGTAGCCGTCGAGATGGACCTTGTAGGTCTTGCTTCCGACCGTATGGCCATTGAGCAACTTCTGCGCGATGTCCGGCTCTCCGGCGGCGGCGAGCAAGGTCGGGAACATGTCGATATGGGAGAGGATGCCATTGAAGACAGTTCCGGGCTTGATCTTGCCTGGCCAGCGTATGAACGTCGGAACGCGCCAGCCGCCTTCCCAATTGGTATCTTTCATCATGCGAAACGGCGTATTCGCGCCGTCCGGCCAGGTGTCGTTCTGGGGTCCGTTGTCGGTCGAATACATGACGAGGGTGTTGTCGGCGATCCCAAGTTCGTCGAGCTTATTGAGCAACTCGCCCACTTGCTCGTCGTGCGTGACCATTCGATCGCTGTAGTCGTCCTGCCCGCTCTTGCCGCGGTTCTTGTCGGCGAGATGGGTCCGGAAGTGCATCGCGGTCGAATTGTACCAGTGGAAGAATGGCTGATTTGCCTTGGCCTGCTTTTCCATCCAGCCAAGCGCGCCCGCGGTGATCTCCTCGTCGATGGTTTCCATGCGCTTCTTGGTCAACGGGCCGGTGTCGGTGATCGACTGGCCACCCTTGCCATCAGCCAGGCAGTGGAGCACGCCGCGTGGCCCAAACTTCTTTTTGAATTCGGGATCCTTCGGATAGTCCCGCAACTCCGGCTCTTCCTCGGCGTTGAGGTGATAGAGATTGCCGAAGAATTCGTCGAACCCATGCACGGTCGGCAGATACTCGTCGCGGTCGCCCAGATGGTTCTTGCCGAACTGACCGGTGGCGTACCCGAGCGGCTTCAGCATTTCGGCGATGGTCGGGTCTTCCGCATGCAATCCGACCGTGGCGCCGGGCATGCCGACTTTTGTGAGGCCAGTGCGGATTGGGTTCTGACCGGTGATGAAGCACGCGCGGCCGGCTGTGCAGCTCTGCTGGCCATACCAGTCGGTGAATGTCGCCCCTTCTTGTGCGATGCGATCGATGTTGGGTGTTTGGTAGCCCATCATGCCTTTGCTGTAGTGGCTGATGTTCCAGTAGCCGATGTCGTCGCCCCAAATGATGAGGATGTTCGGCTTGCTCTGAGGCATTTCCTACTCCGGTTTTTGATACGAATTTCAAATGGACGATCTATCTCAGCGCGCCGATGTCCGCAACGCAACACAGCTATTCAACTTCGAGCCACGCGCCTCCCTATTCGAAGGGTCCGACGTGAAACGCCATGCTCAGGATCGCCGCAACCCCGATGAGGAGCAGAACGAATGCGGTAATCAGCGTCAGCGAAACCGGAAAGACGCTCTCGCCATGGATGAGCCCTTCCGCCCGCATCGACTCGCGCAAATGGCGCAGTCCCAGCATGAACTGGACGTGGTAGGCGATGCCCAGGACCAGCATCACGATGCCGAGCCCTACGAGAGCGAGGCCGAAGTTGCGCGGCGCGGCGGCCTTGGTGACGATATCCTGATCGCGCAGCTTCTGAAACACCTGGGCGATGGTGAAGCCGAAGCCGATCAGCGACAACGCGGTGCGGATCACCGACATCAGCGTCCGGTCGGCGCTCATGCGAGTCCGCTGAAAAGACATGCCGGTGCGGCGCGACGAGAGTTCGGTGTTCGTGTCGAATTTGAGTTCCGGGTTCTCCATCCGCCGTTCCTCCAAGCGCCGCGATCAACTGGACGCCGGCCGCGGGGCGACCCAAAGGCTCGCGAGGCGCTCAATGGGGCCGCGAAACAGGAAATAAGGGACAAACGCAAGCAGTATGGCGATCACGGCCGCCTGGACGGGGTAGAACGTCTTGAACACCACCCATTGATAGACGGTGTCCATGACGATCCCGAGAATCAGGATCCTCGCGGTTGAAATGACTCCCTCCCAAAGCCGCCCGACCCTCCCCTGCGAATTGCGGACGCCGCGCAGCAGCGCCCAGAGGTAGGGCCTCCGGCCGAGCCGTGCGTCCTTGACGCCGTCGCGGAGCGCGGCGATCAGCGCCATCGCCGGCTGCAATATGAAGCGGAAAGTCATCGGGCCCCCGGGCCGATCCAGGACGTCGGTCCATAGACGGCCAAGACTCTCTTCCGTAACGCCATACCAGAGCACTCCGCCGATCACGAGAACCGCCAGGAGCCCGACAGCGAGCCGCGCCTGAGCGATCTGAGTTTTAGACGGCGCGTCTGTCAACGCTTGCCCTGCTCGTGCACGACGCACCGGAATCCGACATGGCTTGTGGAAGTGTCGACCGGCTCGGCGTGGCGCGCGGCCGGCCGATAGCGGCGGCAATAGTTCGGCGCGCACAAATGCGAACCGCCTTTCAGGACTTTTCGGGGAATGCGGATTTCCGGCTGGCAAGGGTCGAAGCTCTCGGCCTCCAGGCCGCCGCGCGGATTTTGCGGCACGCAGCAAGCCTTCGCGGCGTCCGCGGAATGGCGCGTCGACCAGAAATCGGTTGTCCATTCCCAGACATTGCCGATCATGTCGTAGACGCCGTAGCCGTTCGGCGGGAACGATCTGACCGGCGACGTGCGATCGTAGCCGTCAAGCTTTTGGTTCTCGTGCGGAAACGCCCCCTGCCAGGTGTTGGCCATCGGCTTGCCCTCGGGCGTCATGTCGTCGCCCCACGCGTATTCCGCCCCGTCGAGACCTCCACGCGCCGCGTATTCCCATTCGGCCTCGGTCGGCAGCTCCTTGCCGGCCCAGCGCGCATAGGCCTCCGCGTCGCGATACGCGACATGCACCACCGGGTAATCGTCCATGCCGCTGATCGAGCTTCGCGGCCCATAGGGCCGGCGCCAGTCGGCCCCGAACTTGAACCGCCACCATTGCGACCAGTCCTTGAGATCAACCGGCTTGTCCGGAGGCGCGAAGACGAGCGAACCGGCCTTCAGCATATGCGGCAGCGCGCCCGGATAGTCCTTCGGATCGGGCGCGATCTCGGCGAAGGTGACGTAGTTCGTGGCGTTGACGAACTTGCGGAACTGGCGATTGGTCACCGGCGCGGCGTCGATCCGGAATGCGTCGACGCTAACGCGGTGGGCGGGCGCCTCCTCGGGATAGTGCCGGTCCGAACCCATGCGGAATTCCCCCGCCGGCACGAAGACCATATCGGCGAGCGGGTCTTGCAGCGGCGCCTCAACGCGCCTGGAAACCTGGGTCTCTGAACTCATGGCGCCCTGCTGATCGGCGGGATCGAAACGACCGCATCAATACCATCAATCCAACAAATTGCGACCCTCGGATCAGAAGGCCGAGGATCAGGCGCCCGGCGTGGGCGGCCAAGCAAGGAGGGTCCGAACGCCCGTCTTCCGCAGCTTTGGAAGCATTTAAATTTTCGATTGACGTTCCTATGCCTTTGCCTGATAAATTCTTTTAGAACGATCTAAATCGAAAACGATCGTCGGAGGGAGCGTGCGGCCGACCGTGAAGGATATCGCCCGGGACGCGGGGGTTTCGGCGGCGACCGTCTCTTTGGTGCTGCGCAACAGTCCCCTGGTTGCGGCCGCCACCCGGGCCGGCGTCCAATCGTCGATGGACTCGCTCGGCTATGTCTATCATCGCGCCGCGGCGAATTTGCGCATGCGCCTCACCCATACTGTCGGGCTGGTCATCTGTGAGATCACCAATCCGTTCTACGCCGAGCTCGCGGTGGGAATCGACGACGCGCTCGATCAGGCGGGCTGGGTCGCCTTCGTCGCCAATACTGCGGAATCGCCCACCCGTCAGAGCCGCTTCATCGCCCGCATGCGCGAGCATCGAGTCGACGGCATCCTGCTTGCGCCGGCCGAAGGCGCCTCGGCTGACGACGTCGATGAGCTGAAGCGCAACGGCATCCCGGTCGTGCAAATGCTGCGGCGGGTCGGCAAGCACAGCGCCGACTATGTCAGCGCCGACTTCCGCCTCGGCATGACCCTGGCGGCCGAGCATTTGATCCGGCTCGGCCACCAGCGCATCGCTTTCGTTGGCGGCGCGCGCAGAGTGTCGCCGGCGCGTGACCGAACCGAGGCCTTCCGCGCCATCCTGCCGAGATTCGGATTGCCGGTGGGGCCGATCGTCAATTGCCTGCCGACGCGAGAGGGCGGCGCCGCTGCGGTCGGCCAGCTCTTCCACGACAGATCGAACGCGCCGACCGCCGTGATCTGCCATAACGACCTTTGCGCGCTCGGTGTCATGCTGGGTCTCGCCGATCTGGGTTTCATTCCTGGCCGCGACGTGGCCGTGGTCGGCTTCGACAACATTCCCGAGGGCGCGATGCACCGGCCGTCGCTGACAACGGTCGCCATTGGCGCGCGCGAGATCGGGGAGGAGGCCGCCCGCTTGTTGCTGCGACGGATCAAATCACCCGACGGCTCATCCGAGAGTATCATCCTGCCACCGAAACTCGTCATTCGCGAAAGCTGCGGCTCACGACCACCGATGTGAGAAACGAATCCTGTTCGACGCCGAGGCACGAACTTGAAAAGGGAGGAAGCCACGATGAAAGTTGAAGTCAGTCAGCACGCTTTGCTTGCCGGCGCTGTCGCGCTTGCCGCGGTGCTCGCCGTCGCGCCCGCCCGCGCCGACGCGGTATCCGACGCCAAGGCCGCGGTGGCGAAATACGCTGGGCCCCAAACCACCTGGGAGGGGCCGACCAAGGCGCCGAAGCCCGAGGCCGGCAAGAAGATCGTCTTTCTCTCCGGCGACGAGCAGAACGACATTTCTCATCTCTACGGCGTCTACATCAAGGAAGCGGGAGAGAAGCTCGGGTGGAACGTCACCGTCATCGATGGCAAAGGCAGCCCAACCTCCTGGCTTGCCGGCATGAATCAGGCGATCGCCTTGAAGCCGGATGGCATCGCGCTCTTTGCCGATGCGGCCAGCCTGCAAGACCCGATCAAGGCTGGCGTGGCGCAGGGCATCAAGTTTGTCGGCCTCCACGCCGCGGGCCTGCCGGGGCCGCAGCCGGATCTCAATCTGTTCGTCAACATCCAGGAGGATCCGCGCGAAATCGGCAAGGCGGAGGCCGACTGGGCGATCGCCGATTCGGACGGCAAGGCCCACGTCGTCATCCTCACCCACAACGAATACGCGATCGCCAAGGTCAAATCGACCGCGACCAAGGACGAGATCGAGAAGTGCCCCGGCTGCAAGGTGCTCGACTACGTCAACTCGCCCGCGTCCGAAGCGGCGCAACGTCAGCCCCAGCTCACCACAAGCTGGGTTCAGCGCTTCGGGCTGCCGATCTACGGGACCTCGGTCGGCGACAACGACTGGGATTTCGCCGTGCCGGTGCTGCGCTCGGGCGGCGTCAAGACAGACGAAGCGAAGCTGATCGGGGCCGACGGCAATCGCTCTGCCTACGATCGCATCCGCAAGGGCGATCAATATCAAACGGTGACCGTCAGCGAGCCGATCGAATTGCAGGCGTGGCAGGCGGTCGACGAGCTCAACCGCGCGTTCCATGGCGAGCCGCAGAGCGGCTTCGTCCAACCGCCATTCCTGGTCACCAGGGAAAACATACACTCCGAAGGCGGCGACCAGAATACCTTCATCCCCAGCAACAACTATAAGCAGCACTATCTCGACATCTGGGGCGCCAAGTAGCCTTCGTCGTTGCGAGCCATAGGGCTTTGACAGCGGGTCGCGATCGTCATTGCGAGGAGCGAAGCGACGAAGCAATCCATGATCGTAGGGCGGCGGAGGCCCTGGATTGCTTCGGCTTCGCCTCGCAATGACGGTTCGGGATGATCGATGATGGACCCTTTTGACCAATCCCGTTCTGAGCGCGCGTCGGCGCCGCTGCTGGCGATGACCGGTCTTGTCAAGCGGTTCACCGGCACGCTCGCTCTCGATCACGTCGATTTCGACGTTCATCGCGGCGAGGTCCATGCGCTCCTGGGACAGAACGGAGCGGGCAAATCGACGCTGATCAAGATATTGGCTGGGGTCTACCACGCCGACGCCGGCGAGATCCTGTTTGCTGGCAAGCCGGTTCATCCGGGGACGGAGGCGCTGCCGATCGCGTTCATCCACCAGGATTTGGGGCTGGTCGAGTGGATGACGATCGCCGAGAACGTCGCGCTTCAGACCGGCTATCCCCGATCGTGGAACGGCCTGGTGTCGTGGCCGAGAGTGAATAGGGCCGCCGCCGAAGCGCTCGCGACCATGGACAGCGATCTGGATCCTGAGGCCCCAATCTCTTCTCTGCCGGCAGCCGAGCGTTCGTTAGTCGCGATCGGCCGGGCGTTGGCGATGAGATCCGACATCCTCGTTCTCGACGAGCCGACGGCGGCGCTTCCCGAGGCCGACGTCGAACGCTTGCTCGACACCCTGCGGCGACTGCGCGCCACCAACATCGGGATCGTTTATGTCACCCACCGACTGGACGAGGTGCTGCGCATCGCCGATCGAGTGACCGTTCTTCGCGATGGCCGCCGTCTGGCGACAGTCGCCGCGCGCGAGACCAATGCAGGCGAACTGGTGCAGATGATTGTCGGACGCTCGATGAGCGACGCCTTCGTGAGGCCGGCGCAGCCTTCCGACCGCGGTGCGCTGTCGGTCGAAGGGCTCGTCGCCGAGCACGTTGGCCCGGTCTCGTTCTCTGTTGCGGCGGGGGAGACCCTGGGGCTCGTGGGTTTGCGCGGCGCCGGTCATCACACCGTCGGACGGGCAATCTTCGGCCACACGCCGATGGAATCAGGCCGGCTGATGCTCGACGGAGAGCCGATCACGCCCCTCAGCCCAGCCGAAGCCATGGCCAAGGGCGTCGGCTTCGTATCGAGCCGCCGGGCCGAAGAAGGCCTCGCCTCGAACCTCGATGTGCGCGAGAATATCTACTTGAACCCGGCTGCCAGCGGCAAAGGGGTGTTGGAATTCGTCTCGCGCGCCGCTGAGCTCGACGAAGCCCAGGCGGCGGTGCGGCGCTTTTCGATCAAGACGGCAGGGGTGGAGGAGCCGGTTGCGACCCTGTCGGGCGGCAATCAACAGAAGGTTGTCCTGGCGCGCTGGATGGAGGCGCATGTCAAACTCCTCATTCTCGAGGAGCCGACGATCGGCGTCGACGTCGGCGCCAAGGCAGACATCTATCATCTGCTGCAGCTCTCGCTGAGTAGGGGACTGGCGGTGCTGTTGATCTCGTCCGATTTCGAAGAAGTCGAGCGGGTCTGTCATCGCGCGCTTGTGTTCAGCCGGGGACAAGTCGCGGCCGAGATTCCTGGTCCTGCGTTGTCGATCGCCGCGTTGACTGCGGCTGCGTCGGGAGGGATCGGGACCGCTCGCCATGGAGCGGCGTCATGAATCGGGGGACGACCCGTTCCGTAAGCGCTGTGGTGACGCGGGCGATCTCCGTGTGGGGCCTGCTCGTCCTGTTCATTCTTCTCGTCACTGTATTCTCGTTGCTGAAGCCGGATACGTTTCTCACCTATTTCAACATTCGCTCGATTCTCAGCAACAAGTCGGTGCAGCTTCTGGTCGCCCTTTCGGTGTTCATTCCGATGGTCGCCAATCAGTTTGATCTTTCGGCCGGGTTCAATGTCGGCATCTCGCAGGTGCTGGCGATCGGGCTCCAGGGCCAGGGCTTACCGTGGTGGGCGGCGATCCTGGCGGTGCTTTTGATGGGCGCGGTGGTCGGGCTCGTGAACGGGCTCTTGATCACCCGGGTTAAGATCGACTCGTTCATCGCCACGCTCGGAACCGGCACAATTCTCTATGGCCTCAACGCCTGGTACACGGGCGGGCAACAAGTGCTCGCTTCGCTGCCGCCCGAGTTCCTGGCCATTTCCGGCAGCGTCTGGATCGTGCCGGCGCCGGCGATCTACGCGCTCGTGGTCAGTCTCACATTGTGGGTGGTGTTCGAATACCTGCCGCTCGGCCGCTATCTCTATGTGCTCGGCGCGAGCCCCCGGGCCGCGGAGCTCAATGGGATTTCGGCCAGGCGCTACGTAACGCTTGGCTTTGTCGCCGCCGGAACGCTTGCCGCCTTCGCCGGCGTCGTGCTCCAATCGCAGTTGCAGGTCGGTCAAAGCTCGGTCGGCCAGGAATATCTGTTGCCGGCCTTCACTGCGGCGCTCCTTGGCGCGACGTCGATCCGGCCCGGCCGGGTCAACGTCTGGGGGACGGTGCTTGCCGTCGCCGTGCTGGCGGTGACCGTCGCGGGCTTGAACCAGCTCGGCGCGCCGTTCTTTGTCGAGCCGCTGTTCAATGGCTCGATGCTGATCCTCGCGGTTGGCCTCGCGGTTCAGGCGGCCGAGCGCCGCCAGCGCCGCGGCACCCAAGCCGAGAAGGCGGCGGCCGCTGGCGCCGGCGCGCCCGTCGTCGAATGATCCAGAGGTTCTCGCCATGAGCGACGAAGGAGCCGAACCAGACGGCATAAGCCCGGTCCTGAAGACCGACTGGTTCAACTCGCGCTGGGGACGCGACGACCAGCGCGGCAACGGCAATCTGATGACCCGAGACAAGGTCCTGGAGGCGGTCGGGCTCATCAAAACCGGCGAGGTCGTCAGCCTCGGCATGCCCTACGACGCGCGCATGCCGATCGCGCCCGGACGGGCCTATGCCTTGCGCATGCCGGGCGGCCCGACCGGCGGACCCTACGGCGGCAAAAGCAAGACCATCTGGAACGACGAATTCATCGCCACCGAGATCGGCCAGATCGGCACCCAGATGGACGCGCTCGGCCATCTCGGCTGCATGTGCGGGATGCGCGGCGACAAGACCAAGATGCTCTTCTACAACGGCAACCGCCTCTCGGACATGTGGTCGCCGTACGGGCTGAAGAAGCTGGGTATCGAAAATGCGCCGCCGTTCTTCACTCGTGGAGTCCTGTTCGACGTCCAGGGCCTGAAAGGGCGCGTGCTCGATGTCGGCGAAGAGATCGTGCTTGCTGATCTCAAGGCATGCCTCGAACGTCAGGGCGTCGCCGAGCAAACGATCGCGCCAGGCGATGCGGTGTTTGTCCGCACCGGCCATGGCAGCCGCTGGTACACGGAGACCAGGACCTTCTATGACGGCGCGCCAGGCATCGGGCTCGAATGCGCCCGCTGGTTCTCGAGCCTTCAGGTCTGCGTCGTCGGGGCGGACAATTTCGCCGTCGAGGTGGTGCCGCCGGTCGACCCGGAGATTTTCCATCCCTGTCACCAGCACCTGATCATGGAGAATGGAATCCATCTCCATGAAGGCATGACCTTCGAGGGGCTGGTCGAGCGTCAGGCCTGGGTGTTCGCCTACGTGTTCGCGCCGCTGCCGATCGTCGGCGCTACGGGTTCGCCGGGAAATCCGATTGCGGTGTTGTAGCGCCGATCGAGCTCCTGCCAAGTGTTTCGGCGCCGGAGACGATGGCATATGCTTACCGCCCCCACCGTCCTCGGAGTTTTTGGCGCTCTTCTCTGCGCAAGCGTGTTCGGCGTCAATCTTCAGCGGAAGCTCGCCGAGCACCACAAGAGCCGCGAAACCGGCGACCATGTCCGGCTCATCATTTCGATACTCGTGACGTTCACCGCGGTCGTGCTCGGCCTCTTGATTTCTAACGTCAAATCCTCGTACGACCAGTTCGACAGCCGCCTGAGAACTTTTGCCGCGGATATCACCGAGCTCGACGTTCGCTTGCGTGAGTACGGCGACGACGCGGCGCCGATCCGGGCGAAACTTCGCACCTACGTCGCGGCTTCGATCGCCGACACCTGGCGAAGCGAACCGGCGCCGTCAGGCGTCTATCCGAAGTTTGGCGCGATTTCCGGTCTCGTCAGCAACTTGGAGAGATGCTGGTCGACGCCGATATCGCTATTCGCAGACTCGATCCGTCCGACTCGTTCCGCAAGCGTCTGGTGACCCAAATCGAGAACCGAATGTCCGAAACTATGAGCCAACGCAGGCTCCTGATCGGAACCTCGCGCGACACGATCTCCTTGAGTCTTCTCGTCGCCATGACCGCATGGCTGGCCATCGTCTTCGCCGTTTTCGGCGTCATCGCGCCTCGCAACGTGGTGGTGTACACGACGATCTTCCTGTGCGCGCTCTCCTTCTCGTCCGCGATTTTCTTCATCCTCGAATTCGACACGCCGCTCGATGGATTCGTCTACGTGTCGAGCGAGCCGCTCCGCGACGCCCTGCTGCATATCGACGCTTCATAAAAGACGAGGCGGCGAGCCTGCCGCCGAAACCTCGCTTTCGCTTTGCTCTGAAAGCCGAAAGGCCTAGAAGGGCCGCCTTGTGAATTGGATGCCAGTCCTTCCGAACCCCCTGCTCGGCGGCCGCCTGCCGAGCGCAACGCAATCCCGCGCTGGATAGCCATGCGCCATCTGCCGATTTTTCTCGAGCTCAGCGAGCGCCCCGCTATCGTCGTCGGCGGCGGCGTCGTCGCAGCGCGCCGGGCGGAAGTCCTCGTCAGCGCCGGCGCCCGCGTTACCGCGTTCGCGACTGTGCTGAGCGAGGATTTCCGCGGACTTCTCGATGCGCCGAACTTCCGGCACGAGGCCCGCGAGCCTGAGCCCAAGGACTTCGAGGGTTCGGCGCTCTGCTTCGTGGCGACCGACGACATGCGCCTGGCGGCCGAGGCGCGGGGGGCGGCAAAGAGCGCCGGCGCGTTGGTCAACGTCGCCGACCGGCCGCGGCTCTGCGACTTCATTATGCCCTCGATCGTTGACCGAAGCCCGCTCGTCATTGCGATCTCGACCGGCGGCGCCTCGCCGATACTGGGCCGCATGCTGAAGGCGCGTCTGGAGAGCCTGATCCCCGCCGCCTACGGCGGCTTGGCGCGGCTGACCGGCGGATTCCGGGTTGCGGTCGCGAAGGCGATCCCTTCTCCGGTCATGCGTCGCCGGTTCTGGGAGGCCGTCCTCGAAGGACCGATCGGCGAACGCGCGCTTTCCGGCGACGAGAGCGCCGCGGACGCCGAACTTGCCCGCGCGATCGAACGCACAGCCGTGGAAGGCACCGAAGCGCCGCGCGGCGAGGTCTATCTGGTCGGCGCCGGCCCGGGCGATCCCGATCTCCTGACTTTCCGCGCGCTTCGCCTGATGCAGAAGGCCGATGTCGTGCTCTACGACCGGCTCACTGACGAGGGCGCGATGAATTTGGTGCGGCGGGAGGCCGAGCGAATCTACGTCGGCAAGCAGCCCGACGATCACGAATTGCCGCAAGGTGAGATCAGCGCGCTGCTGGTCAAGCTCGCGAGGCAAGGCAGGCGGGTGTTGCGGCTTAAGGGCGGCGATCCGTTCATGTTCGGCCGCGGCGGCGAAGAAATCGAAGTCCTCGCCGCGCACGGGATCCCCTTTCAGGTCTGTCCGGGCGTGACGGCCGCGACCGGGGCCGCGGCCTATGCCGGCATTCCGCTCACCCATCGCGACCACGCCCATGCATGCGTGTTCGTGACCGGCCATGGGAAGGACGGCAAGATCGCGCTCGACTGGGGGGCGCTCTTGCAACCGCGGCAGACGGTTGCGATCTATATGGGGCTGCGCAATCTGGAGGCGCTGACACGCGAGTTCATCGCCCACGGCGCCGACGCGGACTTGCCGGCGGCGATCGTCGACAACGCGACCCGCGCGGCTCAACGCGTCGTCGTCGGCACGCTCGGAACGTTGGCGGCGAAGGCGCGGCGATCGGAACTGGGCGGGCCGGCCATCATCATCATCGGGACGGTGGTGACGTTGCGCGACAAGCTCGATTGGCGTCCTGAGACCCAGCCCGCGGAGAGCGAGAAGGACGGAGAATGACGATTACCCGCGACGAGGTCATGGCGGCGCTGGCGGCGGTTCCCGGCCCCGACGGGAGCACGCCGCTGCCGGAATTGGGGGCGATCTCCGGCGTGACCATTCGCGACGGCAAAGTCTTCATCGCCATCGCGATCGATCCGGCTCGGGCGAAGGCGATGGAGCCGATGCGCGCCAGGGCCGAGGCCGCGATCCGCGCGAATTCCGGCGTCGCCGGCGCTGTGGTGACGTTGACCGCCGAGTTGGACCGCGCTGTCGCCGGCGCCCCGGCGGCGCATGGCCCTCAAGGCGCCGCGCCGCCACGCCGCCACGGCCGATCGAGCGAACCGTTGCCCGGCGTGAAGCACGTCATTGCGGTCGCCTCCGGCAAGGGCGGCGTCGGCAAGTCGACCGTCGCTTGCAATCTCGCTGCCGGCCTCGCCAAGCTCGGGCTTGCGGTCGGAGTTCTGGACGCCGATCTGTACGGGCCATCGATGCCCAAGCTGTTTGGCGTCAACGCCAAGCCAAGCCTCGCGCCTGACGGGCAGAAGCTCATTCCGCTCGAGAGTTGCGGGGTGAAGATCATGTCGATCGGGTTCCTGATCCAGGAGGGCGCCCCGGTCATCTGGCGCGGCCCGATGGTGATGTCGGCGCTGAACCAGCTCCTGCGCGAGGTCGTGTGGGGCGAACTCGACGTGCTCGTCGTCGATATGCCACCAGGCACGGGCGACACCCAGCTGACCATGGCCCAGAACGTGCCGCTTGCCGGCGCCGTGATCGTCTCGACGCCGCAGGATCTGGCGCTGATCGACGCAAGGCGCGGCATCGCGATGTTCGGCCAGGCAAAGTGCCGCTCATCGGGGTGGTCGAGAACATGAGCTACTTTCTCTGCCCGCATTGCGGTGAGCGGACGGACGTGTTCTCGCATGGGGCGCACGCAAAGAGGCCGAGAAGCTCGGCGTTCCGTTCCTCGGCGAAGTGCCGCTCGACATCGCCATCCGCGCCCATTCCGACGACGGCCGACCGGTGGTCGCCAGCATGCCGGAAAGCCCCCAGGCGAACGCGCTTATCGAGATCGCAAGACGTGTGGCTGCCACGCTCGCCGTCGGCGCGCCGGGCGCCAAGCCCGCGCCCCGCATCCGCGTCCTTTAGCGAAGGGTCGAACCGCGATGTCCTGGCCGACCGATATTACGGCGATGGACAAGGGCGCGTGCTCGAGGTCGCCTTCGACGACGGCGGCGCCATTCGCCTGAGCGCCGAACGGCTGCGGGTCGAAAGCCCAGCGCCGAAGTGCAGGGCATTCGCCGAGCCAGAAGAAGACAGTGACGGGCAAGGAGAACGTCGCTATTGTCGGGATCGAGCCAGTGGGCAACTACGCTATCAAGATCATCTTCGACGACGGGCACGACACAGGACTTTATACGTGGGAATATTTGCGCAAGCTGGCTACGTAGTGTTTGGTCCAACCAATCTCGGGCTTTTCAATCGAGTTCGCGCCGCAGCTCGAGCGCTGACGACGGAGGGGTCCGTAGAGCGATTGCGGCCTAATTTAGTAGTCCTACGCCAATCCGAAGGCGACGACGGGCCCGCATCGGCCACACCGGATGACTCTGCCGCTCATTTTCTCGGGTTGTAACGGTGGGCGCCAACATCGACGGAGTTTCCCCGCGGCGCTCCCGGTGATGTCGAGCCGGAATTCCTCCCTGAGCTCGAAGACTGCTTCGCCGGGGGATTTGCGGCGCAAATTCCCAGCGAACAGGGAAAAGAACAGGGAATTCGGGATTAGGTGCGCCTTACTAGAAACGGAAATACGAATATGCCTGTGATACTAGGAGGTTGTGAGGAAATTCCCTAGACTACATGTTCGCCTGAGATAGGGCGACCCGTCTCACAGTATGCAGGCTTGTCGAGGGTTGCGCCGGGCGTTCCGGCGCGGAGCCTCATGCATAGGAGACGGGTCTTGGACAAATCTATCACATACGTGGGCCTTGACGTGCACAAGGATACGATCGCGGTCGCGCTTGCGGAGGCGGGCGCGCACAAGGACGTGCGCGAGTTGGCAAGGTCGCGAACACAGCGACGGCCTTGAACGCTCTGGCAGCGAAGCTGTCGCGCGCTGGCAGCGAGCTACGGTTCTGTTATGAGGCCGGCCCTTGCGGCTATGGCATTCAACGGCAGTTGAGCCTGGCTGGGCATGGTTGCGTTGTCGTTGCTCCGTCGTTGATCCCACGCAAGCCGGGAGATCGGATCAAGACCGACCGGCGGGATGCGATCAACCTCGCCAAGCTGCATCGCGCCGGTGAACTGACCGCTGTGTGGATTCCTGATCAGGCCCATGAGGCGATCCGCGATCTCGTACGCGCGCGTCTTGCGGCCGTCCGCAGTCTTCGCCAGGCCCGTCAGCGGGCTTCTCTGGCTTTCTCCTGCGTCATGGCCGTCACTACAATCGGCCGGCGTGGACATTGATGCACCGTCGCTGGATGGCCGGACTGAAATTCGAGCAAGCGGCGCATCATATCGTGTTGGAAGACTGCATCGCGGCGGTTGAGGCGGCGACGGCGCAGCGCGACCGTTTGGAAGCTCATATCGAGGCGGCGCTGCCGGATTGGTCGCTGGCCCCGGTGGTGCGCGCCCTGCAAGCGCTACGCGGGATGGCTATGGTCGCGGCGGCGACGGTGATCGCCGAACTCGGCGACATCACCCGCTTCGCCAATCCCCGCCAGCTCATGGCGTATCTCGGACTGGTTCCGTCCGAGCGCTCCAGCGGCGCCACACGCCGCCAAGGCGGCATTACGAAAGCCGGGAATGGCGCGGCGCGGCGAATGCTAATCGAGGCTGCCTGGAGTTATCGGTTCCCGGCGCGCATCAGCCGAGAGCAACTGCTACGTCAGGAGGGTCTGGCCAAGCCGATCCGCGACACCGCGTGGAAGGCCCAAGAGCGGTTGTGTCGGCGCTATCGCAAGCTCGCCCGGGCGGGAAAATCACCCACAGTGGTCACGACCGCGATCGCTCGAGAACTGGCGGGTTTTGCCTGGGCGGTCGCCAAACACGTTCAAACCGCCAACGTTTGATGCGCTGAGATCGATAGCGGACATCAAGAATAGGAGGTCATCGCCGACAACGCATCTATCCAAAGCCGAGCAAGGCTGGAGGCACGGTCACGGCCAGGAGAACCCTCGCGTCCACTATCAGCCGGATATCATCCGACGCTTGCGCGTAGACAGAGGAAGCTCCGCGACGCATCACCGGTCCGGCGGTATCCAACCCGCGCATCAGAGCAGATCAACCGTCGTTTTGATGATCGTGCCTCCTGCCCTGCTCAGCCGCGGCCATTCTGAACCGCTCGCGCGCGAGCAACGCATTCTTGTGCCTGCTACTTGAAACGGCGAACATGAGAGTGGTC
>CAVYDG010000030.1:0-82576 GCA_963767245.1 uncultured Alphaproteobacteria bacterium | reverse complement strand
CCGGCCTCCCGTTTCGGGTCTTCGATACCGTTGCGCTCAAAGGTTTCGATGAGACGCGCGAGCGCTTCGGCGCGCGCGGTCGAAGCCTCAAGGGCGGCGGCGGTCGTCAAGCAACCTGGCCGTGGCAGTGCTTGAACTTCTTGCCCGAGCCGCACGGACAAGGTTCGTTTCGTCCCACCCGACCCCATGTCGCGGGATTCTTCGGGATTGCGGTCGGCGACGGCGACGGCGGACGCCGCCGCAAGGACTGTAACGCCGAGGTTCTCCGGGAAGGGAGAAGGCGGCAATTCATTCTCGCCCGTGGCGGGGTCGAGATGCTGATACTGCATCGGCGGCGGCGGCGGATCGGGTTGCTGGAACCGCACTTCGACCCGCGACATTTGGGCGATGACCGCTTCGTGCCACTGGGTGATCAACTCGCGGAACAGCTCGAAGGCCTCGGACTTGTACTCGTTCAGCGGATCGCGCTGCGCCATGCCGCGCCAGCCGATCACCTGACGCAGATGATCGAGCGTGACGAGATGCTCGCGCCACAGGTGATCGAGCGCCTGCAGGATGACCTGCTTTTCGACGTAGCGCATCGCCTCGGGGGTGTTGCGCTGAATGCGCTGCGCATAGGCGTCGGAAGCCGCCGCATGGAGCCGGGTCGCCACTTCTTCGTCGGCGATGCCCTCCTCCTTGGCCCATTCGTCGACCGGCAGGTCGAGGTTGAGCTTGCTCGAGAACCTCGCTCTTCAGGCCCGCGGTGTCCCAGGCCTCGGGATAGGCGTCGTGCGGAATGTGCTTGGCGACGACGTCGTCGATCACGCCCGTGCGCATGTCCTCGATCGTCGATTCGAGCGATTCGGACGCCATCATCCGCCGCCGGTCCTCGAAGATGACCTTGCGCTGGTCGTTCATGACGTTGTCGAATTTGAGAATGTTCTTGCGCATGTCGAAATTGCGCGCCTCGACCTTTTGCTGCGCCTTCTCGAGCGCCTTGTTGATCCACGGATGGACGATCGCCTCGTCTTCCTTGAGCCCGAGGCGCTTGAGCATCGCGTCCATGCGCTCAGCGCCGAAAATGCGCATGAGATCGTCCTGCAGCGACAGGAAGAACTTCGACCGGCCCGGGTCGCCCTGCCGGCCGGACCGTCCGCGCAGCTGGTTGTCGATGCGGCGGCTTTCGTGCCGCTCGGTGCCGATGATGTAGAGTCCGCCGGCCTCGATCGCCTTCTGCTTGAACGCCGCGACTTCGGCCCGGATCGACGCCTCATGCGTCTCGCGCGCCTCCTGCGGCCGCGGCCGGGTCGATCTCCTGCTTGACCCGCATCTCGACGTTGCCGCCGAGCTGAATGTCGGTGCCGCGCCCGGCCATGTTGGTCGCAATCGTGATTGCGCCCGGAACGCCGGCCTCGGCGACGATGAACGCCTCCTGCTCATGGTGGCGGGCGTTCAGAATGGCGAAGTTCTTCGAGGGCTTGCCGGCGCGGGCGGCGGCGTACAGCGCCTTGAGCGCGTCAGGCTTGGTGAAGTCGATCTTCTTGTAGCCCTGCCGCTCCATTTCTTCGCCGAGCAGCTCCGATTTTTCGATCGACGTCGTGCCGACCAGCATCGGCTGCAGGTTGGCGTTCGCGGCCTCGATCTCGCGCACCACGGCGCGCATCTTCTCGTTGCCGGTGCGATAGACCTCGTCATCCTCGTCAAGACGCGCGATCGGCAGGTTGGTCGGAATCTCGACGACGACGAGTTTGTAGATCTCCGCGAACTCGTCCGCCTCCGTCGCGGCGGTGCCGGTCATCCCGGCAAGCTTCTTGTAGAGGCGGAAATAGTTCTGGAAGGTGATCGAGGCCAGCGTCACGTTTTCGGGCTGGACGGTCACCCCCTCCTTCGCCTCGAGCGCCTGATGCAGCCCTTCAGAGTAGCGCCGGCCGGGCATCATGCGCCCGGTGAATTCGTCGACGATCACGACTTCGTCGTTGCGGACGATGTAGTCCTTGTCGCGCTGGAAGAGCTTGTGGGCGCGCAGCGCCTGATTGATGTGGTGGACGAGCGTCGCGTTGGCCGCCTCGTAGAGCGATCCCTCCTTCATCACCCCGGCCGAGCGCAGCAATTCTTCGGCGTGCTCGTTTCCGACTTCGGTCAGATTGACCGTCCGCTGCTTCTCGTCGAGTTCGTATTCCTCGCGGGGGAGCTGCGGGATGATCGCATTGACCGCGACGTAGAGATTGGAGCGGTCCTCCGACGGGCCGGAGATGATGAGCGGGGTGCGGGCTTCGTCGACGAGGATCGAATTGACTTCGTCGACGATCGCGAAGGCATGGCCGCGCTGCACCATCTGCGCCCATGTCGTATTTCATGTTGTCGCGCAGATAGTCGAAGCCGAATTCGTTGTTCGTGCCGTAGGTGACGTCGGCGGCGTAGGCCTGCCGGCGCTGGTCGTCGTCGAGGCCGTGAACGATGACGCCGACGGTCATGCCGAGAAACGTGTAGATCTCGCCCATCCACTCGGAGTCGCGGCGGGCGAGGTAGTCGTTGACGGTGACGACGTGCACGCCCTCGCCGGCGAGCGCATTGAGATAGACCGCGGTCGTGGCGACGAGCGTCTTGCCTTCGCCGGTGCGCATTTCGGCGATCGCGCCTTCATGCAGAACCAGGCCGCCGATCAGCTGAACGTCGAAATGACGCTGCTTGAGGGTGCGCTTGGCGGCCTCCCGAACCGCGGCGAAAGCCGGCGCCATGAGATCGTCCAGCGTCTTGCCGGCCGCGAGCTCGGCGCGAAACTCGGCGGTCTTCGCCCGGAGCTCGTCGTCGCTCAGCGCCTCGAACTCGGGCTCCAGCGCATTGATCGCCGCGACCTTTGGCCGATAGCCCTTCAGCCGGCGGTCGTTGGACGAGCCGAAGACCCGTTTCATCACCGAGTCGAACTTCAGAGACGAGCCGAGCATTTTCGACCTTTCAATTCCGTCCGGCGCGGAGACGCCGGCGCCGCCTGATCGCCCGTCAACAGCGAGCGATGGACGCGCCCGGACCAGTGACAACAATAAAAAGCGCGAAAAAGGCCAAAACCGCCCATTTTCGCGCCGCTGAACAGGGTTGTCCGTGAGATAGGAGGCGCGCTTTGCCTTGTCAATGATCGGGCCCGCGGCCCCGGCCCGCCGGGCCTCTAGCGTTGGCAGACCCCACAATAGAAGGTCGAGCGCCCGGAGTGCACGGTCCTGGCGATCATTCCGCGGCAGCGCTCCCTCACGCACCGCTGCCCCTCGCGGTCGTAGACCTTGAACACGTGCTGAAAATACCCAAGCTCGCCGTTCGCCTGCCGGTGGTCGCGCAAGGTTGAGCCGCCCGCCTCGATCGCTTCTTCGAGCACGTTGCGGATCGCCTCGGCGATCGCGGCCGCGGCGCGGGTCGGGGCGCCGCGTGCGTCGGCCAGGATGCCGGCTGGCCTCGATGGCGCGAGGCGGGCTCGAAACAGCGCCTCGCAGGCGTAAATGTTGCCGAGGCCGGCGATGCGTCTTTGATCGAGCAACGCCGCCTTGAGGGAGGTGCGCGCGCCGGCGAACAGCTTCGCCAGGCAAGGCGCGTCAAATTCCGGCGCCAGCGGTTCGGCGCCAAGCCCGCTGAGCCGCGGGTGGTCGGCGAGCGCGCCGCTCGCGGCCAGATCCATGAAGCCGAACCGCCGCGGATCGTTGTAGGTGATGACGGTGCCGCTATCGAGGGTCACCACGACATGATCGTGCTTGGGATCTTTCGAACGCTCGCGAACAAACTCGCCCGGAATCACAACCGCCGCCGCCTCTTCGATCCGGAACGAGCCCGACATCCCGAGATGCGCGATCAGGGTCTCGCCGCTGTCGAGCTCAAAGAGAAGATATTTGGCCCGCCGGCCGACGTCGACGATCCGCCGACCGGTGAGCCGGGTTTCGAATGCGGGCGGAAACGGGAACCGGATGTCCGGCCGGCGCAATTCGACCTTGTCGACGCGCGCGCCAAGCATCGCAGGCGTGAGGCCGCGCCGGACAGTCTCGACCTCGGGCAGTTCAGGCATGCGGTCGGTCCTTGATCACGGCGAGAAAGGCTGAGCCGTATTTTTGCAGCTTGACCGCGCCGACGCCATGAATGCCGGCCAGCTCGTCGAGCCGGCGCGGCCGTTCCTTCGCCATTTCGATCAGCGTCCGGTCGGGGAAAATGACATAGGCCGGCTGCTTCTGCGCCGCCGCGATGGCGCCCCGCAGGGCTTTCAGCGCCGCAAGCAGTTCCGCGTCGGCATCGTTCGGCGCGACCTCGGCCCGCGACCGGCGGCGCGCTTTCCGGTTGACGACGTCCTCGCGCAAGGCGAACGGCGCCTGGCCCCGCAGCACCCGCTGGCCCTCCTCGGTCAGGACGAGCCGGTCGCGGTCATTCCAGTCGCGCTCGACCAGACCGCCGGATTGCAGCTGTCTGAGGACGCCGCGCCAGTCGGCGGGCGCCCGATCCTTGCCGACGCCGAAGGTTTTGAGCTGGTCGTGGCCGTGCCGCTGGACCGCCTCGGTCGCCTTGCCGGAAAGAATATTCGCCAGATGGCCGAAAAAGAACCGGCCCGAGGTGCGCAGGATCGCCGACAGCGCCTTTTGCGCCTCGACCCGCCCGTCGATCAGCCGGACCGCCCCCTGGCAGACGTCGCAATGGCCGCATGAGCCTGATTCCTCGCCAAACATGGCGAGGAGCGTCTGGCGCCGGCAGCGCGCGGTTTCGCACAGCGCCACCAGATCGTCGAGCTTTCCCATCTCGACCCGCTTGCGTTCCTCGGGCGCGCCATTGTCGAGAATCTGGCGCCGCCTGAGTTCGATGTCGCCGGCGCCGTAAAGCGTGAACGTATCCGCGGGCAGGCCGTCGCGGCCAGCCCGGCCGATTTCCTGATAATAGGCTTCGATCGACGATGGCATGTCGGCGTGAAAGACGAAGCGGACGTCCGGCTTGTCGATGCCCATGCCGAACGCGACGGTGGCGCAGACAACGCAATCGTCCTCGCGCAGAAAGGCGTCCTGATTGCGGGCGCGCACGGCATGATCGAGTCCGGCGTGATAGGGCAGCGCGCGCCGGCCGGCGCGGACGAATTCCGCCGCGAGTTCTTCCGTCCGGCGCCGGGAGGCGCAATAGACGATGCCGCTTTCGCCGCGGTGGGCGTCCAGCTTGTCGACGAGCTGGCGCGTGGCGTCCGATTTCGGTCGCATCGCCAGAAAGAGGTTGGGGCGATCGAACGAGCGCACGAAGACCTGGGGCCGGCGGACGAACAGCTTGTCGGCGATTTCCGCCCGGGTCGGCGCGTCCGCCGTAGCGGTCACGGCGATCGTCTGGACGCCATGGAGGGCTTCCACGACCTCACGCAGGCGCAAATATTCGGGGCGGAAGTCGTGGCCCCACTGCGAGACGCAGTGCGCCTCGTCGATGGCGAGAAGATCGATCGGGGTCCTCCCCAGGGCGGTGACGATGTCGTCGCGCAACAGCCGTTCGGGCGCAACATAGAGCAGCCTGAGCGAGCGGTCGTCGAGGCCTTGCGCCGCCCGGCGCCGTTCGTCGGCGTCGGAGGAGGAATTGAGGCTCGCCGCCTCGACCCCAAGCTCGCGCAACTGCGCCACCTGGTCGCGCATCAGCGCGATCAGCGGCGAAACAACCAGGGTCAGGCCGCCGCGGACGATCGCTGGCAGCTGGAAGCACAGCGACTTGCCGCTGCCTGTCGGCATCACCGCCAGCACGTCCTTGCCGGCAAACGTGGCGCTGAGGACGTCTTCCTGCCCGGGACGGAAGTCGGAAAAGCCAAAGACGTTCGAGAGAGCTGACCGCGCTTTGGCCATGAGCGGGAAATCCGGCGTCATGAGCCTCGCCTGCCGGGGTCGAAGACCGGCGTCCACTGCACGGTCTCGACGCTGTCCGCCCCGGTTGCCAGCATCATCAGACGGTCGAAGCCGAGCGCAGCGCCGCTCGCGTCCGGCATCTCGGCGAGCGCCGCAAGGAAATCCTCGTCGATCGGGGCGGATGTTCCGTAAATGCGTTGCTGCGCCTCCATGTCGGCGGCGAATCGGCGCCGCTGCTCGGCCGGATCGACGAGCTCGTGGAACGCATTCGCCAGCTCGACCCCGCAACAGTAGAACTCGAACCGTTCGGCGACCCGGGGATCGTCGGGATTGAGCCGGGCCAGCGCCGCCTCGCTCGCGGGATAGGCGTGAAGGACAGTGGGGCGCCCGATTCCGAGCTTGGGTTCGACCCGCTCGCTGAGGATCCGGCTGAAGATATCCGACCAGTCATCGTCCGGCGCGACGCGGAGGCCGGCGTGCTTCGCCTGTCGGGCAAAAGTTTCGGCGTCGGGAGGGCCGTCGACCCGCAGGCTGTCGTAAATGTCCATTCCTGCGTGGCGCAAAAACGCCTCCCGCACCGCGAGCAGCTCCGGCGGCTCGAACGGGCTCGACTTGCGATCGCGAAAGACGAAAGTCTTCGCTCCCGCGATATGGGCGGCGAGCGCGGTCAGCGCAACGCAGTCCTCGATCAGCCGTTCGAGCGCCGCGCCGGCTCGATACCACTCCAGCATCGTGAATTCTGGCGCATGAATCGCCGTTCGCTCGCGATTGCGGAAAACATTGGTCAGAGCGCAAATCCGCTCCTCTCCGGCGGCCAGAAGCTTCTTCATCGCGAATTCGGGAGAGGTATGGAGCCAGGCGTCGCGCGTCGATCCGTCCGGCTGAATGAGCTCGGTCCGGAACCCATGCAGGTGGGTCTCGTTTCCGGGCGAAGCCTGGAGCGCGGCCGGTTGCGCCTCGATGAAACCCTTGGCGTCGAACCAGCGACGCACAAAGAGCGTGACCTGCGCCCGGGCGATCAGAGAGCCGCGCCGCGCGGCGTATCGGTCCCGGCTCCAGAACGGTTGCGATTCAGGAGAGATCAAGCTGCCTCTTGAAACATGGACAATCGAGGCCGACCCCGACTGGCCTTTGGCGCCAAAATCGCTATGTTCGCGCCAAATCGCCAGCCCCCGTTAGACAAACGCACTTCACCGCGACGCTGGATCGCGACGCCGGGCGCCAAATTCCGAGGAATGAGAACGTGAGAGTTATCGCAAGCTCGATCCGCAAGGGCAATATCATCGAGCGGGACGACGGTCAGTTGTGCGTCGTTCTTTCCGCCGAGAGCTTTCATCCCGGCAAAGGCACGCCGACGACCCAGATCGACATGAGGCGCATTTCCGATGGGGTCAAGGTGACGGACCGGTTCAAGACCACCGAGCAGGTCGAGCGCGCGTTCGTCGAGGACAAGAATTTCGACTTCCTCTACTCGGACGCCGACGGCTACCACTTCATGAACGCCGATACCTACGACCAGATCCAGGTTCCCGCCGACGTGATCGGCGACCAGGCCCAATGGCTGCAGGAAGGCATGAAGGTCATTCTGTCGATCTTCAACGAGATCACGGTCGCCATCCAGTTGCCGCCCCGCGTGACGCTAGAAGTGACGGAAACCGAGCCGGCGATGAAGGGCCAGACCGCGTCGTCTTCGTACAAGCCCGCCCGGCTTGCCAACGGCGCCCGGGCGATGGTGCCGCCGCACATCACCGCCGGTACGAGGATCGTCATCCAGACCGAGGACGGCAGCTACGTCGAGCGGGCAAAGGACTGAGCGCCCCGACTGCTGTCCGCGCCCCGCAAAGCGGCCCGCCCCATCCCCTCCACGAGCCGCGCGCTCCCATGGGCGGGATGGCGGCCGCGGGGTAAGTCCGGAAACTGCCATGAGAAATCGACAGAGGAGTTCGAGATGCGGAATCGGACCGGCGGCTGCAATTGCGGCAAAGTGAGATTTCAGGTCGAGGGAGATCCGATCCGCGTCGGCGTTTGCCATTGTCAGATTTGTCGAAAAGATACCGGATCGTCTTTCAACTTCTTCGCTGTATGGAGCTCGAAAAACGTAACTATTGTCGGTAATACGGAAAGCTGGATACATAGTACAGATCACCGGCATTTCTGCGCGATGTGCGGATCATCGCTTTACAGCATTGTGGATGGAACTAACGAGGTCGAAATCCGCGCAGGCGCCCTCGATGATGCTCCGACTGGTCTACTCCCTACCTACGAACTTTGGTTGAAACGCCGCGAGAGATGGTTGAGACCTATTGTAGGAGCTGAACAACACACGGGCAATAGATCTTGAAGCGCGTAAACATCAACGCCCTGGGTCGGCGCGACGCCTCTTCGGCAATGGCCGCTCGCGCGTCGGTTTTTACGCCCGCCCGCCTCCCGACGTCCGGCTATTTGGCGGCTGGCTTCTCCAAATGGCCGCCGAACTGGAAGCGCATCGCCGACAGGAGCTTGTTCTGGTAATCGGCGTCGCCGCGCGAGAAGAACCGCTCGTAGAGGGCGGTGCTCAGCACCGGCACCGGCACGCCTTCGTCGATGGCCGCCTTGATCGTCCAGCGCCCTTCTCCGGAGTCGGACACCCGGCCGGAGAACTTCGACAGCGCGGGATCATCGATCAGCGACGTCGCGGTTAGGTCGAGCAGCCAGGAGGCGATCACGCTGCCGCGCCGCCAGACCTCGGCGACCTCCGGCAGATTGATGTCGTATTTGTAGTGGTCGGGATTGCTCAAGGGCGTCGTCTCGGCGTCGACGGCGTGAGTCTTCTTGCCGATGTTCGCCGCGCGCAGGATGTCCAGCCCCTCGGCGTAGGCGGCCATGATGCCGTATTCGATGCCGTTGTGGACCATCTTCACGAAGTGGCCGGCGCCGTTCGGACCGCAATGGAGGTAGCCGAACTCGGCGGTGGTCGGCGCGCCCTTGCGGCCGGGGGTGCGCGAAATGGAGCCTGCGCCCGGCGCGAGCGTCTTGAAGATCGGATCGAGACGTTGCACCTCATGGTCGGGGCCGCCGATCATCATGCAATAGCCGCGTTCAAGACCCCAGACGCCGCCGCTGGTGCCGACATCGACATAGTTGATGCCTTTCGACGTCAATTCATGGGCGCGGCGGATATCGTCGACATAGTAGGAGTTGCCGCCGTCGATGATCGTGTCGCCGGCCTCCAGCGCCGGCAGAAGACCGGCGATGGTCTGGTCGACGATCGCCGCGGGAACCATGAGCCATACCGCGCGCTGCTGTTCTAGCTTCTTAGCCAGCTCCGCCAGCGAGCCGCTGCCAATCGCCTTTTCCTCGACCAACCCCTCGACCGCCTTGGGAGACACATCGAAGACCACACACTCGTGTCCGCCGGTGAGGAGCCTGCGGACCATGTTGGCGCCCATGCGCCCCAGACCGACCATTCCAAGTTGCATGTGCAGCTCCTTTCGACGAGCGAGCGATCCAGTCGCGGCTCAAGACCGTTTCGACCTTACCGTTGGGCGCAACTTCGTAGCAACCGCGGAACCCGCCTGGTCCTTCGGCGATCCGGATCCCGAGGCGTCCGCCCACATGAGGAACCCGCCCTTGAACGCGTTCTCATTGTCGCCCAGCCGGCATCCCGGCGGCAGCTCCTTCAGAATCTTGGCGTTGCCGCCGCCGAGCACAACATCGTCGGGCTCGAGCGCGGCGACCAGTCGATCAACCACGCCAAAGACGTGCTTCCGCCACCCTTTCTTGCCCAGCCGCTTGAGCCCCCGCTCGCCGACATAGTCCTCATAGGTGGCCTTTTTGTAAGGCAGATGACCAAGCTCCATCGGCTCCACGATTCCGTCGAGAATGAGCGTCGAGCCGAGCCCGGTTCCCAGGCCGAGGAACAGCATCTTGCCTTTCTTATAGCTGCCAAGCGCCTGCATCGCCGCATCGTTGGCGACTTTGACCGGCCGGCCGAACGCCTTCCTGAAGTCGAAGCCCATCCAGCCGGCCCCCAGATTCTTCGGATCCGCGACCGGCCGATTGTGCAGGACCGGGGCAGGATAGCCCATCGACACGACGTCATAGCTCCAGTCGCCGGCGAGCTTCCGCACGCCCGAGACCATTTGCTGGGCCGTCATCTTGGGTCCGGAATCGAACTCCCGCTTTTCCGTCTGGCCGGTGGCGAGGATTTTAACGTGGGTGCCGCCGACGTCGATGACCAATATATCCATGGACCGCCTCATTATCGTCGCGTCCGGCCGTCGCTCGGCCGCCCGGACGCCGCGCTCCATTACCCGGAGCTGATGATCTCGACTAGCCTGAACCGCTCGCAATAAACCTCCATCCCCGGCGCAAACTGGCCGAGCCCGGTGAAATATTCGGTATGGGCGCGCCGCCAAAAGGCGAGCGAGCGGTCGCCCTCGCCCTCGTCAAAGGCGAAGTCGTCGTCGACCTCCTCGAACCGCCGCCGCCTCACCTCGACCGTCTCGATGATTGCCCGCGGCCGCCCCTCCCCGTCGTTGACGATCCACCGTTTGCCGGCCTCGACGCCCTTGTCGCCCTCGCTCACAGCCCATGTGGTCGCGGTCTTCTTGCCGGCCAGCACCAGCGCGAGCAGTTCATCGGCGAGCTCCGGATTGTCGCCGAAGGCGAAGCTCTCCAAATCCGCCACGATTGTCCCTCCCGAGGCTAGAGCGGGATGATTTGAGGTCGACTCGCGCCCGTCATTGCGAGCGACCCCCAGATCAAGTCCGGGGGGAAGCAATCCATGAAACGTCGGGCCTTACGTTGCCCTGGATTGCTTCGTCGCTAACGCTCTCGCAATGACGATTCCAAGCCGGTGCAATTTGCTCCATGGCGCGGCGCGCCCGGCCGCGAACGACCCTGAACAGACATCCAGAAGGGACGCCGTGCCTCTTCGTCAAGACCGAATCTGCTATCTCACCATTACCCAGGTCGGTTGAAGAAGCGGAAAGGCGATCAGACCAACCGCCGCGGTCGCAGCAATCAGCATAGGATTGCTTACCTTCCACCGAAACAGGACGGCAAGCGACGACAAACCCACAAGCGCCGTCAGCCAATCGCCGATCGCGATGCGGCCGAGCAGCACGCAGGCGCCAAGGATGGTCCCGATCGCCGCGCCATAAGCGCCCGTCACAAATCCCTGAACGTTGGCGTTGGCGCGATGCCGGGCGAGAATCGGCGCGGCGACCAACACCAAAATGAACGAAGGCAGGAAGATGCCAACGGTCGAAAGGAGCGAACCCCAGAAGCCGGCGACGAGAAACCCGACAAAGGTCGCAGTGATGACAACCGGGCCGGGGCTGATCATGCCAATGGCGACGGCAATCAGGAACTGGCGCTGATCAAGCCATCCGTACTCGCGCACCAAGCCCTGCTCCAGGAACGGCACGATCACCAGGCCGCTGCCGAAAGTTAGCGAGCCGGCTTTTAGGAAAAAGAGCAGGAGCTTGATCAGAGTGGAGCCGGCGGCGATCGGCGTGGCCGGAGCGGCGGCGGCGAGCGGCGCGGCAATGGCCAGCGTCGTTGGGCGGCGAAACCCAAGCGCTTTCCCGTAGTACAGAATTCCGACCAAGCCAGCGGCGATGAAGAGCAGCGCAACTTCAGCGCGTAGAGCGACGGTTACGACAAAACAGACGGCCGCGATCGCCCATTGCAGCCAGTCTTCCATCCCAAGCTTGGCCAGGCGCCAGCAGGAATGAAGAATGAGAGCGATGACCGCCGGGCTCACGCCGTAGAAGATCGCCGTCACCGGCTTCAGGTCGCCAAGGTAGACGTAGAGCGCGCCAAGGGCCGCGACGATGACGAAGTTCGGCAGGATGAAAGCCCAGCCTCCTGCCCAGGCGCCCCAGAAGCCTGCGCGCAAGTAGGAGATGTAAATGCCGACCTGAATCGCGAGCGGCCCCGGCAGCGATTGGCATATCGCCACCGCCTCGCGCATCTCATCCTTCGACAGCCAGCCCCGCTCGTCCGCCAGTTCGCGCCCCATCTGCCCGACCAGCGCGACTGGGCCGCCAAAGCCGAGCAGCCCGAGCCGGAGAAAGTAGCGCACGACCTCAACGATTCGGTCGCGCGATCCTTTCGCGGCGCTTGTCATGTCGGCCGGGCCGCCAAAGTTGCCTTGCGCGGTTTGTGGGACACCCAGTCGTGGCGCTCATTCACGGCGTCGCGCGCCCAGCGGAACAGAGCGTCATAGAGCAGCATCCCGGCGTCGAGTTGTGCGAGATCGTCGTCGAACATCCGCGAAAGCCCGAGCGACGCAGCCAGCAATCCCGGCGCCTCCGGGGCGAGTTCAGCCTGGGCCGTATCCGCGCCACGCACGATGGCGGCGAGGCGCTGCAGCGGCTCAAAAGCGGACAGGCCGAATTCCTGCACCATCACGTCAAAGGTGCATCGATCGCCGCGGTGCGACCAGAAAACGTCTTCGCCCTCGATGTCGAAAGCGGCCCCGGAAAAACGCTCCGCAACCCCGCCGACTTCCGCCGGAGTGACGAACAGGAAGACCGCCGAAGGATCGACGAAGCGGCGGATAAGCCACGGGCAGGCGATTCGGTCCACCTTCGGGCGCGCGCGCGTCACCCATATTGTGCGTCCTTTCGGGTCACGGGAAGGGAGTTTCGCCTCAGGAATCAAGGGCAGGCCCGCAGCCCCCCACGCTGCGTGGCCGCCGGCAAGAACTTCCGCCGAAGCCGCCCCTGCGTGGCGCAGCCAGGCGGCGACGCCCTCGCTAAGGGTCTCGCCTTTGTTGCAGATCACGACGACAGCGCGTTGGGCGAATTCCGAGCCCCAGCTTGCGACCGTTCTGTGACTGCGCCGCATCGAACCCGGAATCAGACGCGGATCGGCAGCAAAATCCTCATCGTTCCGCACGTCAATCAGCGCCGGGCTGTGCGGAACGCCGACGAGACGGACTAGCTTTTCAGGAGAGAGGGAATTGATCGACGACATGATGCGCCCTTGGTTTCACAACGGGCGCGATTCTTCAGCTGTCGCCTCATGGGGAGATCGCATCCCCATACTCAGATCATAACACCGATCGACGCCTCCCTGTCAACGCAACAAGGCCCGCTTCCCGCTCGTGGCGGGAGCTGCACGCCGGCCGATTGACTTAGGACCTTAAAGGATCGACGCCGAGTTCATCGCCCCGCCTTCCATTTGATCGAGCAGCCGATCGAGGCTGCCTGATTCGCCGGCGCCGGCCCGCCGGCGGCGATCGCGCGCATCGCCTCAAGAAGCTCGCGGCGGGCGCCCGGCGGCGGCGGCGCCGTGCGGCCCTCGTCGAGCCGACCGCGGTATTGGAGCTTGAGATCGCGGTCGAGGCCGAAGAAATCGGGCGTGCATACCGCGCCATAGGCGCGCGCGATGTCCTGCGTCTCGTCGTGCAGATAGGGGAACGGGAGATCGTGCGCCAAAGCGAACTCGCGCATCTTTGGGAACGAATCCGCGGGATAGCTGGCGGAATCATTCGATGAGATAGCGGCGAAGCCAATGCCTTCGGCCATGAGCAGGCGCGCGTCGGCGACGAGGCGGCCGATCACCGCCTTCACATAGGGGCAGTGGTTGCAGATGAAGACGACGACCGTCCCGTTGTGGCCAGCGACGTCATCAAGCGCATAAGTCCGGCCGTCAGTGGCCGGAAGGCGGAAATCGGGCGCCCGCGCGCCAAGCGCCAGTTCCGTTTGATCGGCGGCAGCCATCGCCGCGCTCCCTCGCTTCTCCGGTGACGGGCCAACATACCACGATCCGCGCCATTATCCCCGCCCCAGGCGAGGGAGATTAAAAAAAGCGCTATTTTTCTTGCGGAAAAACAGAACTCGTGCGAGCTTGCCCTTGTCGGCGGGGTCAGGCCGGACACGCCGTAGCGACGAGGGCGAACGAAGGAGAGGAAGAAAGGTTTTTTCTGCTCATGTTTGGTGCAACCTATTGAAAAGGCTGGGAAATGGCGAAGCCAATTAAAGGAAATCAAAGCCTTTTCCGTTGCTAAATTTGGTCCGGGTTTGAGCCGGCTTGGCTCGATTTGGCTGAATTTGGAATTTCCTTGGCTCAACGCGCGGTCTCGCGCCTGTCGCGCAGGAAGCGGAAGAACTCCGTCCCCTCGCGCAGGCGCCGCTTCATCATGTCGGGGCTCAGAACCATCTCGCCGACGATCGAGGCGATCTTGGCCGGGCGCAGGTAGAAGCTGCGGTAGAAGGTCTCGACCGAATCGAAAATCTCGGTGTGACTGAGGCCCGGATAGTGCAGCGGAGCCATCTGGACGCCGTTGTCGTCGACGAGCTCGGCGTTGGCGTCGTCGAGCCAGCCGTTCTCGAGCGCCTGCCTATGGAGGAAAGTCCCGGGATAGGGCGCGGCGAGCGAGACCTGAAGCGTGTGCGGGTTGACTTCCTTGGCGAAGGCGATCGTCTCCTTGATCGTCTCCTGCGTCTCGCCGGGGAGACCCATGATGAAGGTGCCGTGGATGGCGACGCCGAGCTCCCGGCAATCCTTGGCGAATTGTCTGGCGACCTCGATCCGCATGCCCTTCTTGATGTTGTGCAGGATCTGCTGATTGCCGCTCTCGTAGCCGACCAAGAGCAGCCGCAAGCCGCCATCGCGCATCGCCTTCAGCGACGCGCGCGGCACGTTGGCCTTGGCGTTGCAGGACCACACGACGCCGAGCTTGCCAAGCTCGCGCGCGATCGCTTCGGCGCGGGGCAGATCGTCGGTGAACGTGTCGTCGTCGAAGAAGAACTCCTTGACCTCCGGAAAGGCCTTCTGCGCCCAGGCGATCTCCTCGATCACGTGGCCGACGCTGCGGGTGCGGTAGCGATGCCCGCCGACGCTTTGCGGCCACAGGCAGAATGTGCAGCGCGATTTGCAGCCGCGCCCGGTGTAGATGGAGATATAGGGGTGCCGGAGATAGCCGATGAAATACCGGGAGATGTGCAGATCGCGCTTATAGACCGGCGTCACGAACGGGAGAGCGTCCATGTTCTCCAGCACTTCGCGGTCCGGGGTATGCTGGATGTCGCCATTCCGGTCGCGGAAGGAAAGGCCGGCGATCGACTTCCAGTCCTTCCCGTCGGCGATTTCCTTGATGGTGAAATCGAATTCGTTGCGGGCGGCGAAATCGACGATGGGCGCCGCCTTGAGGCTGCCCTCGGCGTCAACCGCCGCCTTGGCCCCTATCAGCCCCGCCTTCAGCGCCGGGTTCGCGTCCTTGAGCGCCGCGATGGCCTTGACATCGGAGGCGAACGACGGCGTCGAGGTGTGCAGCACGGCGAGATCGAAATTCTTCGCTTCGGCCGCGACCTCGGCGAGCGAGGTTCCATGCGGTGGGGCGTCGATCAGTTTGCTGTCCGGCGCCAGCGCGGCGGGCTGCGCGAGCCAGGTCGGGTACCAGAACGACCTGATCTCGCGTTTTGACTGGTAATGCGATCCGGCGCCGCCGTCGAACCCGTCGAACGAAGGAGCCTGAAGAAACAGCGTGCGCATTATCAGATGGCCCTTTCCATCGTTCCGTCCCGCCTGACAATGAAGTCCCGTCCGCGCCAGCTGACCCGCGCAGACCAGAACGAGCCGAAATAGACGGCGAATGACAGGATGTCCCGGGCAAGGGTGAGGGAGTAGTTCGGATTTGGCAGTTCAAATTCCCGCGTCAGGCGAAACTTCAAGAACAGGCGGCATGCCAAAGCGGTCAGCAACGCTGCAAGCCCCCAGACGTCGAACCCGCGCAGGGCGGCGCCGATCAGCGCCAGCGGCAAGGCGTGGGTGACGCCGCTGCCGATATGGCCGACCGGATCGACGGTGAAAATCGTCCGCGCCCAGCGGAGTTCGTGCCGCATGACCTCGCCGAGCGACTTCTCGTCGAACGAATGCGCCACCAGCATCGAGGGAAGGACGACCTTGAAGCCCGCCCGCCGCACCGCCTTGCCGATGGCGTAGTCGTCGGCGAGTTCATTGGCGATGGCCTCGAAGCCGCCGATCCGCGCCAGCGTCTCTCGTTTCAGCGCGATCGTCTGGCCAAGGCAGGGCCGAGCGAGGCCGAGCGCCAGCCCGACTGCCGCGCCGGGCAGGAAATGATCGTCGATCCCCATCGCCGACAGCCGCGACCAGAAGCCGCCGTTCGGCAGGCCGCGATAGAGGCAGGTGACAGCCCCGACGCCAGGCGCGGCCAGCGCGGCGGCCAGCGTGCGCAGATAATTCGCGCCGACCGCAACGTCGCTGTCGGCGAGGACAATGAGGGGATGGCGAGCGGCTTGTTGCGGTTGCTGCCGTGCGCCACGCCGTTCACGACCAGTTGAAGGTCGAGGTGTGGATATCGCCGCGTCAGCGCCCGGATGACCGGAATCGCGCCGTCGCCGGGGTCCTGCACGCCAAAGACATATTGTATTTTCCCCGGGTAATCCTGGTTGAAATAGGTCTCGATGTTCTCCGACAGCTGCGCCTCGATCCCCGACAGCGGCTTCAGGATCGAAACGTCGGGCCACGTCGCCGGAGCGGAGGATGCAGGGCGCCGGACGAACCAGCGCGCCGCCCACGCGGCGCCGAGGGCGGAGATGGAGCCGAACGTGGCTGCCGCGAGGCAAAGCAATGACAGACCGTCTGTCGCGAACGCTCCCATCGGTTCGAGGGCCATAGTTCAAATTTTTCCGTTCAAATGCCCGGGGCATCGATAATGTTGCGGCGACAGGCTTCGGGATGTTCAGACGCCGCGTTTGTCAGCTTTGGCTTCGCGACAGATTACGCAGAGATATTACGACATGACGACGACACTGAGCGGCAGTTGGCGTCGCCGCCGTGGGCGCCTGGCCTGCCCATAAACTATGCGTGCTTGCCCAAGTGGTGGTCACTAGCCGCAAAGGCCCGAGGCCAATTTGGCCTCGCGCCGTCGCGTGGCGACGGGCGAAAAGGCGCCATCCGAACCGTCTGGCCAACCTTGGCATAAATCTTGGGTAACCCTCATATGGTACGTTAGCGACTCACAGGAGCGTATGAAGGGGCGTTCGAAGAGTTCGGTCGGGAGAGGAAAGCGCGAGCGAGGGCGTCCGACGACAGGAGGTCCTCATGTTGAACAAGCGTTCCCTGGCATTGGCCGGCGCTCTGGCGGTCTTGCCCCAGATGGTTCTTGCGGCCGAACCCGGCCAATGCGTCAATGTTTCGGTGCCGAAGCAGGCGATCGAGGCCCGCAACGGGAAATGGATCGAACTGACGCCGGAGCAGTGGGAGTTTCTGCGCGGCATCTATGCAATGAACCCGCTGACGCCCCCCGGCTTGCCTTACGGCGACAAAGCAGCGCTGGCCAAGGTCGATGGCAATTCCGGTGGCCTGATCTTCTTCATCGACGGCGACAAGGCCTGCACCCCGATGCCGGTCCCCGAAACGCTTCTGTCGATGATGGACGACGTTGCGACGGCGAAGATCAGCCACGAAGGCAGCGGCCTCTGACCGCGCCGGCCCGACGGCGGCGCCCCTGACGATTGGGGCGAAATCCTGGCGCCACGCGCCGCCTGCATGGCCTCGGAGGCGGCGCCTTCGCCACAATTCCCAAGCGCGAGCAGGGCGGCTTTCGCGCTGGAACAGGGATGTTTTTATCCTGGAACAGGGAGACTATTCGGCCGGAGCCGGGTATTAACGCAATCTCGCCCCAATCCGCGCCTCGGCCGCACAGCCATGTCCGCTGCGCATGGCTTGATTGCCGCGCCTAACCGCGCCGCGCGCCCGTCAGAATGCGCCGATGCGCATCAGATCGTGGAAATTCACGATCCCGACCACCTGCCCGCGCTCGACGACCAGCAGCGCCTGGATCTTGTGGCTGATCAGTTCGAGGGCCTCGGCGACCAGCGCGTCGGGGGCGATGGTGCGGGGGCGCCGGGTCATGACCGCGCCGACCGGCGTATCGAGGGAGAAATCCGGCTTCAGGTAACGGCGCAGGTCGCCGTCGGTAAGGATGCCGGCGAGCCGGCATCCTTCCTCGAACACCGCGACGCAGCCGAAACCCTTCGACGTCATCTCGACGATCGCCTCGGCCATTCGCGCGCCGGAGTTGATGCGCGGAACGCGATCGCCGGTGTGCATGACTTCCCGCACATGCGCGAGCTTTGCCCCGAGCTTGCCGCCCGGGTGCAGGGCGCGGAAGTCGAGCGCAGTGAAGCCTCGGCCTTCGAGCAGCGCGATCGCCAGCGCATCGCCGAGCACGAGCTGCATCGTCGTCGAGGTGGTTGGCGCTTCCAGGCCGTTGGGGCAGGCCTCCGGTGCGCTCGGCATCGTCAGGCAGACGTCGGCCTCGCGGCCTAGCGTGCTGTCGGCGCGCGCGGTCATCGCGATCAGCGGGATGGCGTAGCGCTTGGCGAAGGCGACGATCGCCGCCAGTTCCGCCGTCTCGCCCGACCAGGAAATGGCAAGCACGACGTCGTCGCTCTGCACCATGCCGAGGTCGCCGTGGCTCGCCTCCGCCGGATGGACGAAGAAGGCGGGCTCGCCGGTCGAGGCGAAGGTCGAAGCAATCTTGCGCGCGATTTGGCCCGATTTGCCGATGCCGGTCACGATCACCCGACCGCGCGCGGCCGAAATCGTCTTGACCGCTTCCGAGAACGCCGCCCCGAGCGCGCCTTCGCCTGTGTTACGGATCGCCTCCTCGAGCGCCTCGAGGCCCCGACGCTCGATGGCGATCGTACGGATGGCCGACAGCACGGGGCTGGTCTGTTCCTGAATCATGGCCAGCTGTCTATCATCCGGCGGCGCAGTTGGAAAACCGCCGGTGAACTAGGCGGCGCTCGGGCTGGCCGCGGACCTGAGCGCGTCAGACCGCTCGGCCGGCAAAGCCCATCTTGCGCAATTCCTCTTTGAGGCGTGGCGCAATGTCGGCGCGGTCAAGCGCGAAGGCGAGGTTGGCGGTGAGGAACCCCAGCCGCGAGCCGCAATCGTAGGTTCGCCCGTCGAACCGCACCCCGTGAAAGGACTGCGTGCGGGCGAGCTGGATCATACCGTCGGTGAGCTGGATTTCGCCCCCGGCGCCCTTCTCGATCAGCTCCAGGATCTGGAAGATCTCTGGCTGGAGGATGTAGCGCCCCGAAATGATGAGATTGGAAGGCGCCGTCCCCGGCTTCGGCTTCTCGACCATCCGAGTGATCTCGAACGTCGCGCCATGATCGGCGCCGAGGCCGACAATCCCGTATTGATGGGTCTCGGCGGCCGGAACCTCTTCAACCGCGATGACATTGCCGCCGTGCTTCTCGTAGGCCGCCACGCATTGGGCGAGGCACCGTCCGCCGCGCGGTCCGCCCCTGGTGACCATGTCCGGCAGCAGGACCGCGAACGGTTCGGCGCCGACGAGCTCTCGCGCGCACCAGATGGCGTGGCCGAGGCCGAGCGGCGCCTGCTGGCGGGTGAAGCTGGTGGCGCCGGCGGCGGGCAGATCGGCCATCAGCGCGGCGTATTCGGCCTGCTTGCCCCGCCGTTTCAGGGTGTCCTCGAGCTCGTAGGCGTAGTCGAAATGATCCTCGATGACGCCCTTGTTGCGGCCGGTAACGAAGATGAAATGCTCGATCCCCGCTTCGCGCGCCTCGTCCACGACATATTGGAGGATCGGCCGGTCGACGACGGTCAGCATCTCCTTCGGGATCGCCTTGGTCGCCGGCAGGAAACGGGTGCCGAGACCGGCGACGGGCAGCACGGCTTTGCGAATTGGTTTGTCCATGGATGTTCGGTTCCTCGGTCGATGACGGGGCGGAGGGAGGCGCGAGCGGCCAATAACTGATATCCGACTACCATGTTCCGGCGTGGCGGTTCCATGCGCCATTCCGGCAAGAGTTGAGCGGGACAGAAGGGGGCAAGCGATGAGCGTACTGGTGACCGGCGGCGCCGGCTATATCGGCGGCCACATGGCGTTTGGGCTCATGGACGCCGGCGAGACGGTTGTGGTCCTCGACAATCTCTCGACCGGCTTTGCCTGGGCCGTGCCCGCGGGCGCAAAGCTGATCGTCGGCGACACCGGCGACGCCGATTTGATCGCCCGCTTGATCCGGGAGCACGGGATCGACGCGATCGCCCATTTCGCCGCCAAGATCGTGGTCCCCGAATTGGTCCAGGACCCCCTTGGTTACTATCTCAACAATGTTTCGAACGCGCGCACACTGATCGAGGCGGCGATCCGAGGCGGAGTGAAGACCTTCATCTTTTCGTCGACTGCGGCGGTTTACGGCGAGACCGGGTCCGAGCCGGTATCGGAAGACGCTTTGCTCGCGCCGGTTTCTCCCTATGGCCGGTCCAAACTGATGGTCGAATGGATATTGGAGGACGCTTCGCACGCCTACGATTTCCGCTATGTGGCGTTGCGCTATTTCAATGTCGCCGGCGCCGATCCCAAGGGCCGCCTCGGCCAGTCGACGCCGAACGCTACTCATCTCATCAAGCGCGCGGTTCAGACCGCGCTCGGGCAGCATCCGAAGATGGAGATTTTCGGCGAGGACTATCCGACTCGCGACGGCACATGCGTTCGCGACTACATTCAGGTCAGCGACCTGATCGATGCGCACATGAGCGCCCTCGCCTATCTGCGCGCTGGCGGCGCGAGCCTCGTCTGCAACTGCGGCTACGGGCATGGGGAGACTGTCAAAGAGGTGATTGCAGTCGCCAAACGCGTTTCGGGGGTCGATTTTCCGGTCGTCGTGTCCGCCCGTCGCGCCGGCGATCCCGCCGCCATTGTCGCCAAGGCCGACCGGGCGAAGCGCGTGCTCGGCTGGAAACCGGCGCGCGACGATCTCGACGCGATCGTTCGCCAGGCGCTCGACTGGGAGCGCCGGCTCCACAATCGTCGTCCAGACGTGTAGGGGAGGCAGCTCGGGCGTAGGCCGGTTCTCGCGTGGTCTCCGCCGGAAGGGCCGTTTTAGGCGCAGGCTGGCTGTCGCCTTTTTGGACTTTACAACCTGCGCGCCAGCGGGTTGATTGGATTCCATCTTCATTCGGGGGGAAGCGCATGCGCTCGGCCGATCGGCGAGAATGAGCATGGACGATATCCTCGTCACGGACGGCCTCTCCAAGAGCTTCGGCGACTTCCGCGCGGTGAGCGACGTTTCCCTGCGGGTTAAGCGGGGCGCGATTCACGCCCTGATCGGCCCGAACGGCGCCGGCAAGACCACCTGTTTCAACATGCTGACAAAATTCGTCGCGCCGACCGGCGGGCGAATCGCTTTCAATGGGCGCGACATCACCAACCTCAAGCCGGCCGATGTGGCGCGGCTCGGCCTCGTCCGCTCATTCCAGATCTCGGCGGTGTTTCCTCACCTGACTGCGCTCGAGAACGTGCGCATCGCGCTTCAACGAAAGCGCGGCGACTTGTTCGACTTCTGGCGCTCGAAGACCGCCCTCGAGCCGCTCAACGGGCGGGCCATGGCGCTGCTTGAGGACGTCGGGCTCACGTCCTTCGCCAATTCGAAGGCCGGCGAGATTTCCTACGGCCGCAAGCGGGCGCTGGAACTGGCGACGACGCTGGCGGTCGAGCCCGAGATGCTGCTGCTGGACGAGCCGATGGCGGGCATGGGCCACGAGGACATCGACCGCACGGCCGACCTCATTCGCCGCGTCTCCGCGAACCGCACCATCCTCATGGTTGAGCACAATCTCAAAGTCGTCGCCAATCTCTCCGATCGCATCACGGTGCTCACCCGCGGGCGAGTCCTGGCGGAGGGCGACTATCGCGAGGTGTCGGAGAACGCGGAGGTGAAGCAGGCTTATCTCGGGGTGGGGAATGACTGAGGCGGCTCTCGCCCAAACCCCTGCCGCCGGGGCCCCGACCGTCCTCAGCGTCAAGGGTCTGCAGGCCTGGTACAACGAATCGCACATTCTTCACGGGGTCGATCTCGATGTGCGCGAGGGCGAGGTCGTGACCCTGCTCGGGCGGAACGGGGCCGGCAAGACGACCACCCTCAAAGCGATCATGGGCATCGTCGGCAAGCGGACCGGATCGATCGTCTTCGCCGGCAAGGAACTCATCGGTCTTTCGATCGACCGCATCGCCCGGCTCGGCGTCGCCTTCTGTCCGGAGGAACGCGCGATATTCGCCTCTCTGACGGTCAAGGAGAATCTGTTCCTCCCGCCTCAGATCGGAAAGTCCGGCGCGATGGGCGTCGAGCGGATCTTCACCCTCTTTCCCAACCTGCGCGAGCGTCTCGCCAGCGGCGGCGGCAAGCTGTCCGGCGGGGAGCAGCAGATGCTGGCGATCGCGCGGATCCTGCGCACCGGCTCACGTTTCCTGATGCTCGACGAACCGACCGAGGGTCTCGCTCCGGTCATCATTCAGCAAATCGGCCGCACCGTCGCCGAGCTCAAGCGGGAGGGTTTCACGATCCTGCTGGTCGAGCAGAATTTCCGCTTCGCCTCGACCTTGGCCGACCGATTTTTTGTTATGGAGCACGGCCGGATCATCGACGCCTTCGCCAGTTCGGAGCTAGCCGGACGGATGGACAGGCTGCACGAGGCGCTGGGGGTATGATGGCATCCGTTAGTCGAGGCCAGCAAGCAGGCGCGGTGGAGAATGATCCAAGTCGCCGATTCCCTTCTCCCCTTGCGGCAGAAGGTCGTCCGAAGGGCGGGTTGAGGGGTCCGCGCCGTAATAAGGCGCGGCGCCGCGAGGCGCTTGCGCGCCGAACCCCTCACCCCCAGCCCCTCTCCCACAAGGGGAGAGGGGGGCGTGATGCTTCGGGAGCGAGGCCATGAATATATTCGGCCACGCCATCAGCTTGCCGCAGCTTTACGGCCAGTTGCTGATCGGGCTCATCAACGGATCGTTTTATGCGCTTTTGAGTCTCGGCCTTGCCGTCATTTTCGGCATGCTCACCATCGTTAACTTCGCCCACGGGGCGTTCTACATGATGGGGGCCTTCGCCGCCTATTTTCTGCTTCAGTACGCGGGCCTCAATTACTGGTGCGCGCTGATTCTCTCGCCCTTGGCCGTCGGCGCAATCGGAGCGATCGTCGAGCAGCTGTTCCTGAAGCGGCTCGCTGGCTTCGACCCGCTCTATAGCCTCCTGCTCACCTTCGGTCTCGCGCTCATCATTCAGGGGCTGTTTCAGAATTACTACGGCGCCTCCGGCCTGCCCTACGCGATTCCGAAACAGCTCGGCGGCGCCTACAATCTCGGCTTCATGTTTCTGCCGGTCTATCGCGGCTGGGTGATTCTCGCTTCCGCCGTCGTGTGCCTCGCGACCTGGCTCATCATCGAGAAGACCAAGCTCGGCGCCTATCTGCGCGCAGGGACCGAAAACCCGACCATGGTGCGCGCGTTCGGCATCAACGTGCCGCGCATGGTCACGCTGACCTACGGCTTCGGCGTCGCGCTCGCGGCCTTCGCCGGCGTGCTGGCCGCGCCGATCACCCAGGTTCGCCCGGGGATGGGCGCCGACATCATCGCCGTCGTCTTTGCGGTGGTGGTGATCGGCGGCATGGGTTCGATCCTCGGCTCGATCCTGACCGGCTTTGTGCTCGGCGTCGTCGAGGGGCTGACCAAGGTGTTCTATCCCGAAGCGTCGAACACGGTGGTGTTCGTCATCATGGCGATCGTGCTCCTGATCCGGCCGACCGGGCTCTTTGGAAGGGCGGCCTGAAAATGAGCCTCGAAGCGTCCGTCGCCGCGACCGATACGACGAGCCGCAATCGCCGCGCCAACGGGATCGCCTTCGCGGTGATGGTGGCGCTGATCGCAATCGCGCCGTTCGTCGCCTATCCGTTCTTCATCATGCAGGCCTTGTGCTTCGCGCTGTTCGCCTGCGCGTTCAATCTGCTGCTCGGGTACGCCAACCTGCTCTCGCTCGGGCACGCAATGTTCCTCGGGCTCGCGAGCTACGTTTGCGCCCATGCCGCCAAAGTGTGGGGACTGGAGCCTGTGTCGGCGATCGTGCTCGGCGTGGCCGCGTCCGCCGTGCTCGGCTTTGTCACCGGGGCCCTCGCCATCCGCAGCGTCGGCATCTATTTCGCCATGATCACCGTCGCGTTTTCTCAGATGGTGTTCTTCTTCTGCGTCGAGGCGCCGTTCACCCACGGCGAGGACGGCATCCAGGCGGTGCCGCAGGGCAAGGCGCTCGGGATCATCGATCTCTCCAATCCGTGGATCCTTTACGTCTTCGTCGCCGCGGTCTTCCTGTTCGGCTTTCTCGCCGTGCAGCGCACGGTCAACTCGCCGTTCGGCGAAATTCTGAAAGCGATCCGCGAGAACGAGCCGCGCGCCGTCTCGCTCGGCTATCGCACCCTCCAGTACAAGCTCGCGGCCTTTGTCCTTTCCGCTGCGATCGCCGGGCTCGCCGGCGCGGTGAAGGCGATCGTCGGCCAGAACGCGTCGCTGACCGATGTCGCGTTCTCCACCTCGGGCGAGGTCGTGCTGATGACCCTGGTCGGCGGCATGGGCACTTTCTACGGCCCGGTGGTGGGCGCGATCGTCGTCGTTGCGATGCAGAACTACCTCGCCCAGTTCGGCGAGTGGGTAACTGTGATCCAGGGCGTGGTCTTCGTCGCCTGCGTGCTGGCGTTCCGCCGCGGCATCGTCGGCGAACTGGCGGCGTGGGCGAGGATTTCGCTGTGAGGCGAAGGCGGGGGACCGTTGCAGCGGCGCCCGGCGCGGCGGCGCTGTTGGTCGCTTCCTTCCTCGCTCTCGGGACCGCCGCGGCGCGAGGTCCCCTTGACGACACTCCGGTCTGGCTCGTCGCCAACCGCGAACTGACGGTCAGCACGCCGGCGGGCTCGGGGGTCTTGCGGTTGTACCTGTCGCAGGACTGGAACGAGCCGGAGCCGGCGATCACCCGCGCGATTGTGACGATTCACGGCGTCCTGCGCGACGCCGATATCGCCCGGACGGTGGCGGAAGTCGGTCGCGCCGCCTCCGGACTCGATCCGGAATCGGTGTTGCTGGTCGAGCCGCAATTCCTCGATGATATCGATGTCGCCGCCGAGCACCTGCCGGCGGAAACGCTGCGCTGGGACCACTTTGGCTGGGAGGCCGGCGACGACGCCCATGGACCGGCGCCGATTAGCAGCTTCGCGGCTCTCGATGCGATTCTGGCCCGGCTGGCGGACCGCGCTTCATTCCCGGCGCTCAAGACAGTCGTCATCGCCGGTCACTCCGGCGGCGGCCAGCTCGTGCAGCGCTATGCGGTCGCCGGCCGCGGCGAAGACGCTGTGACGAAAGCGGGAATTCATTTGCGCTATCTGGTCGCCGATCCGTCGTCCTATGTCTATTTCAGCTCGGAACGGCCGGCTGGCGGCGGATTTGCATTTTTCCGCGGCCTGTTCTGTCCGGCCTTCAATCGCTGGAAATTTGGCATGAGGGAATTGCCGCCTTACCTTGCCGGCGCCGATCAGGAGGCGCTGGAAGCGGCGTATGTCGCCCGCGACGTGGTCTATCTCCTCGGCGGCGGTGATGACGACCCCAACAATCCCTCGCTCGACAAGAGCTGCATGGCCGAGGCCCAGGGACCCGATCGTCTCGCGCGGGGCCTCGCTTATTTCCGCTACCTGAAGCAGCGCCACCCAACGGGCCTCGCCCATCGTCTGCTACAGGTTCCGGATGTCGGCCACAACATCGACGGCATGTTCAATTCGCCCTGCGGTCTTGCGGCGTTATACGACCTGCCCGGCTGCGACGGAGGTTGAAACGGCGCCGCTTCGCGGCTGAGAAACGTCGCCCCCGTGGACGATGATGCAGAGGCAAGGCGGCGCCGAGCTCGGCGGCGCTGTCGCGCTTTTCGTCGCTTTGGTGGCGGCCGATCAGACCGCCGCGACGGCCTGACGGCGGCGAGAGGCGTATGCCGCCCCGCCAACGACAACGAACCCGAGCGTCATGAGCGTCCAGGTCGCGGGCTCCGGGACTGCCGTGAAACTGACAACCGTCGGATCGTAGCCCGAGCTTCCGCATGCCCGGGCCAGGGAATCCTCGGCCACCACGCCGACCCCGACGACGACCATGTCCGCGCTCAAGCCTTCGCCATCAGTGAGGACCACCGTCTCCGCATGTTCGCGGCCCGTGATCGCGGTGACGCCGACGCCGAGCCGGAACCGCGAGCCAAAGGCGGCGTGCCCCCTGCCTCGGCCTCAAGCGGCACCCAAGCCGCCTTTAGCTTGCAGGAAGGAGACGATCGCGTCGAGGCCTTCGCCCGTTTTCATGTTCGCCATCACGAACGGGCGGCCTTTGCGCATCGCCGCGGCGTCGCGCGCCATCACTTCGAGCGAGGCGCCGACATAAGGCGCGAGATCGATCTTGTTGATGACCAGAAGGTCCGACCGGGTCACTCCCGGACCGCCTTTCCGCGGGATTTTCTCCCCGCCGGAGACATCGATGACATAGATCGTGATGTCGGCGAGCTCGGGCGAGAAGGTCGCAGCGAGGTTGTCGCCGCCGGATTCGATGAGGATAAGGTCAAGCTTGTCGAAACGCTTGCGCATCTCGGACACCGCCGCGAGGTTGATCGAGGCATCCTCGCGGATCGCGGTGTGCGGGCAGCCGCC
The DNA here is from genome assembly GCA_963767245.1 of uncultured Alphaproteobacteria bacterium. Lineage (GTDB taxonomy): Bacteria > Pseudomonadota > Alphaproteobacteria > Rhizobiales > Beijerinckiaceae > Roseiarcus. Next base: position 56,276 of record CAVYDG010000030.1, on the reverse strand, counting down.
GGTCTCGACGCCGATGATGCGCTCAGGGGGCAGCGCGCCTGCCTCGACCAGAATGCGGGCGTCCTCCTTGGTGTAGATGTCGTTGGTGATGGCTGCGATGTCGAGTTCGTCGCGCAGGCGCTTGCACAGCTGCTCCATCAGCGCGGTCTTGCCCGAACCGACCGGCCCGCCGATCCCGACCCGTAGCGGCTGGCTAGGGTTTGTCATGTCCGGAACAGCCTCGAATACTGGCTCTCGTGCCGCATGGCGGCGATATCGGAGCGAAAGGCCGCCCCGCCCAGATCGGCGAGGCTCGCGCCATGAGCCGCGCGCGCCAGAGCGCGAATGGCCGGCAGGAGCGCGGCAAGGACCCTCTGGCCGTCCGTTTGCCCGATCGGCCCGAGTCGCAAGGCGGCGGAGACGAGATTGGCGGCCTGCGCGAGAGCGAAAGCCTCGAGGCTGGCCAGAAGCGGCAGGCCGTGGCCGCTCGCCGCCGCGGCGACCGCGATCGGATAGGCGATGAGCTCTTCGGGGGCGCGATCGAGCCGCCGCAAAGGCTCGCAGTCCCACGCGGCGCGCGCCGCGGCGACAAACGCCGCGCCCTGAGCGGTCGTCTCAAGGCGCCGCTCGGCCGAGGGGCTGAGGGCGACCGCGAGAGCGTTGGTTTCAATCAGCGCCGGCCAATCGGCCGCCGCAGCGGAGCGAAACGCGACCGAAAACAGAATTGCGTCCGAGCGCGGCGCCCCGAACTCGATCAGATCGATGAGCCAGGCTTGAAGCGAGCGCGCGTCGGCGATGTCGCCCGCTTCGACCGCCCACTCAAGCCCATGCGAATAGGCGAAGGCGCCGACCGGGAAGCCCGGCGAGAGCCAGAGCAGGAGCGGCAGCGGCGCGCCGCCGTCATCCTCCGTGGCGGTCGTGCCCATTCTGGTGGCCGTGACGATGGTCGTGGGCATGGTCCTGGCTGTGATCATGCGGGTGATCGTGGTCTCCCCCGTGGTGGCGATCATGCGCGTGTCCGTGATCGTGATCGTGGTGATGGCGGTCGTGGTCGTGGCCCTGGTGGGCCGCCTCGGCTTTCGCATAGGCGCCGCCCTCGGGATTGAACGGCGCCTCGAGCGCGACCACCCGGGCCCCAAGGCCCTCGGCCATCGCCTCAATGATCGGATCGCGGCGAATCCGCAGCGCCTTTGGCATGATTTCGACCGGCAGATGGCGGTTGCCGAGATGCCAGGCGAGGCGGGTCAGCGCCAGCCCGTCGGCGGCCCGGACCTCCGCCAGCGGCTCGGGCGCCGCAACCACTTCGACAATTCGACCGTCCTCGATGCGCAAACCGTCGCCGCCGCGCAGCATCGAGGCTTCGGCGAGGTCGAGCAGGAATTCGAGCCCGCCGACGCCGCTCATGGCGAAACGTCGCCGATAGCGTTCGTCGAAATCGAGCACCACCGTATCGGCGGGCGCGCCGATCCATTGGCCGGCGGGGATGACTTTGTCAGCGCGCAGCACCAATCGCCTTTCCGCGGCTTGAACGGGCCGCGCTGTTCAATAACCCGTTCCGCCACGAAACAAACGCCAGCCGGCCTGTAAGCCGGGTTCTGTATGGCCGGGGCTTATCGCCCCGACGTGACGGCCATTCCTCTGGGACGCCCGTCACCGGGCGCCTCAAGCAACCAACCCGAGCGCCAGGCCAACGGAAGGCCCTGCGGCGCCCGAAAGCGCCGCGCGTCGCTCCTATTCGGTTTTGCTCCCGGCGGGGCTTGCCGTGCCGCTGACGTTGCCGCCCGCGCGGTGCGCTCTTACCGCACCCTTTCACCCTTGCCGGGACGCTTTCTGGGCCTTGCGGCCCGCGTCCCGGCGGTTTGCTTTCTGTGGCGCTTTCCCTGGGGTTTCCCCCGCCGGACGTTATCCGGCGCCGCATCCGCATGGAGCCCGGACTTTCCTCCGCTTCGCAGCGGCGGCCGTCCGGCCGACTGGCTTGTGACGGCTTATGTGTCCGACGACGGGGCGGTCAAGCACAATCGGGCGCCGGCGCCCCGCAGGGAACCAATGACCGGGCTCGTTCATTGAAGCTTCACGCGAATTATGGGAGGGTGGCGCCTGGCGGAGCTTGGCCCGCGAGCGCCGCTTCGGTCCGAACAGGGGACATCGAGGCGCGGTGAAACGCAGTTTTGAGGCCCTTGGGGGCGAGACGGACGGGAGAAAGAAATTTATGAAAAGAATTGTCGCTCTTTCGGCGGCGCTTGCCGCCGCTGTCTCCCTCTCGGCGTGCGAGACGCCGCAGCAACAAAACGCCCTCGTCGGCGGCGCGCTGGGAGCAGGAACGGGCGCTCTTATCGGTTCGGCGGTCTCCGGCGGCAGCGCGGGCGGGGCGCTGGCGGGCGCCGCGATCGGCGCCGGCTCAGGGGCCCTGATCGGCTCGGCGGCGACGCCCCAGCCCACCTACTACGGCGGGGGCTACGGTGGAGGCTACGGCGGGCCGCCGCCGCCAGGTCCGCACCGTTGCGCCCAGTGGGCCTATGACTATAACAACAACCGGGTGTGCACCGCTTTCTATTGAGTCTGTGGGAGGAAACATGAAGAAAATTCTCATTATTGCTTTGGCCCTGGCCGGGGCGTTGTCCGTTTCCGGCTGCTACACGCCGCAACAGCAGACCGGTACGCTCGCGGGCGGCGCGATCGGCGCGGGCACTGGCGCTCTGATCGGCTCCGCGGTCTCGGGCGGCAGCGTCGGCGGCGCCGTTGCCGGCGGGCTGATCGGCGCCGGGACCGGCGCGCTGGTCGGAAACGCCGTAACGGCTCCGCAGGGTGGCCGTTGCGTGCGATGGGGCTACGACCCGAACGGAAACCGCGTCTGCACCGCCTGGAACTGATCGGATCCACGCTTTCCGCGTCATGGCCATCAGTCTTGCGGTGACGCGGTTCGCCTGCGCCTGGCGCGTGCGTAAAGGGCTTCCGCCCGGGACATGACCGCGTCCTTTTCCTCGGGCAGTCCGCTCGCCCATCGGTTCGTCGCCTCGCCCAACCACGGCGAGCGGCGTGGGCATGGCCGGCCGAACTGCGTGATCCTGCATTATACCGGGATGCCGACAGGCGAAGCGGCGCTCAAGACGCTTACCGATTCCGCTTCCCAGGTATCGGCGCATTATCTGGTCTGGGAAGACGGCGCGATCGATCAGCTCGTCAGCGAAAGCAGACGGGCCTGGCACGCGGGCAAGGCGTTGTGGAAAGGCGAGAGTGATCTCAACTCGGCCTCGATCGGGATTGAGATCGTCAATCGCGGCCATGACGGCGGCTCGCCGCCGTTTCCGGAGCGCCAGATCGCTGCGACGATCGCGCTGGTGCGCGACGTTTGCACGCGTTGGGGAATTGCGCCCGAGCGCGTGCTCGCGCATTCCGACGTCGCGCCCGCCCGCAAACAAGATCCCGGCGAAGTCTTTCCGTGGGATCAGTTATGGCGCGCCGGCGTCGGGCGCTGGACCGAGCCTGCGCCGCTCGCGGGCGGAGCGCTGTTCGCCCACGAGGAGGAAGGACCGCCGGTACGGGCGCTGCAGGCGATGCTGGCGCTCTACGGCTATGGTGTGGAGATTACCGGGGTCAACGACCAGCAGACGCGGCAGGCGATCGCGGCGTTCCAGCGCCACTTCCGTCAAGCGCGGGTCGATGGCGAGGCGGACGCCTCGACCGTCGCGACCTTGAAGGCGCTCATCGAAGGGCTTGGGCGAAGGTCAGGGCCCTGAGGCCAAACAGTTTCGGCTGAATGTGACAGAGAAGACCCGCGGGCAGATCGCCAACCGGGGCGACGCGACCGGCGCCGCCCGGAGGTTCAGAGCCGGTTGGCGGCGGCAGGCGGGTCGACCTCGTCTAAGCGGCGGAATGCGTTCATAATGTTCCCGCGCGGTTTGACGGGTCCGGCCCTGGGGAGGGCGAGCGAACGGGCGAGAGCGATTTGCAACAGGACGGGAGGGGCCGGCAATGCTTCAGATCCACGTCATCCTCAGCCTGGTCGGCATTCTGTCCGGGTTGGTGGTTTTGTACCGGCTGCTGCTCGGGGGCGACTCCGGCCCCTGGACGGCGCTCTTTCTCATCACCACGATCCTGACCAGCCTGACCGGCTTCCCGCTGGCGCCGTTCGGGTTCGATCCGCCGCGGGCGGTCGGCGTGCTGTCGCTCATCCTGCTGTTGGGCGCGGTTGTCGCCTATTACGCCTTCCATCTCGATGGAATCTGGCGCCTCATTTACGTCGGCTGCGCCGTCGCCGCGCTTTACCTCAACGTGTTCGTGCTGGTCGCCCAGGGCTTCCTGAAGGTCCCGTTCTTGCACGACCTGGCGCCGACCGGGTCCGAGCCGCCGTTCGCCATCGCGCAGGGGATCGTCCTGCTGGTGTTCATCGTGCTTGGCGTGTTGGCGGCGCGGCGCTTCCGGCCCGGGATCCAGGCCCGGGGGTAAGCGTTGGCGCCGCCTGGCTGCACATGCCAGGCGAAGGCCTCGGATTGGTGGCGGAACAGCCGCGATGCGCCGGCCATGAGAATTTCGCCCTCCCGTCGTGACCGAACCCTACGGGGTCGAGTAGAGGCTGACTGGGCAAGCTCTACGAATCCGGGGGCTTTGGCTGGCAGTCATCGCAGCATTGCCACGTATATCACGCAACCGTGATATGCGCTCACCGATTTGTGAAGTTACCGCAGGTAAAGATGCTGTCAAATATGGGCTTATTAACAGCGTATCTTTTACTTACTTCCGCCATAAAGCTACCATACGTTAAGCTGACTGGAGCTGATCTCATTTTGGTACAGTTTTTACTGTTTATTAATCATATAGAATGAAGTTGCAAAGGGTTGGCGACAGTCTTGCTGACCGTGCAACACGTGTGCGGGGAGCGGGCGGTTGAATCCAAGGCCTCCGGGAGCGTAAACATGGCCGCCGTTCGTGATCGAGTCAGCCGACAATGGCGACGGAACGCCGAGCCCCAAAGCAATCCTGCTCACAACCCGGAGAGACATCTGGTCATCGCCGGGACCGGGCGTGCGGGAACAAGCTTTCTGGTCCGCTATTTGACCGAACTTGGCTTGGATACCACTCTGGCCAGGAATGGGGATCGGGCTGATTGGGATTCCGAGGCCAACGCAGGCCTCGAGAGCCTACTGGTTTCGGGTAACGATCTTCCCTACGTGGTCAAGTCCCCGTGGATCGGTGAATATGTCGAGCAAATCCTGAAAGAAGAGCTATTCAAGATCGACGCCTTCATTGTGCCGGTGCGCGATCTGGTCGAAGTCGCCACCAGCCGCGTCGTCCTTGAGCAAAGAGCAATTCATCAACACCGCCCATGGATGGCGGAGCAGCTTGACAGGACATGGGAAACCTACGGCCACACCGCGGGCGGCCTGGTCTATTCGCTCAATCCGCTTGATCAGGCGCGATTGCTGGCGGTCCAGTTTCACCGGCTCGTGCTCAAGGTTTCAGAGGCCGGAGTTCCGCTTGTTTTTCCCGTATTCCCCAGGATCGCGACCGACTGGGAATATCTGCACAAATGCCTGCAACCGATTCTGCCGCGCGAGATTCCCGAAGACGTGGCTCGCGCTGCCCACGGCAGGGTCGCCGACGCCGCGAAAGTCCGGGTCACGGGCGAGATTTTCCAGGATGCGCATAGCAACGTGATCTACCGGAAGGAGCTTCAGTCAGGGCCCCGTTATCCGAGTCTGTCCGAAGTCGACAACATTGCGCTCAGGCGTGAAATCGGCCGGCTGCGACTGGAGCTGGCTGCCCAAGCGGCGCATGGGCCGGACCCCCAGATGTCGGAGCTGCAGGCGGCGAAGATTGAACTGGAACGCGAGCGAGCCGTGCGCGAGGCCACGATCCAACGCCTCCGCCGCAGGCTGGCGAGAAGATCGCTGACGAACAGAATGAGACGCTTCTTGGGCGTCTTCCGCGGCGCCGCTGCGGTCACGGCCTGAATCTTTGGCGGCAAGTCAGGGATGGCCGCGCCGATCCCGGACTCGAGTGCGCGGACGGCCATGACGAATTCGCGGGCCAGAGCGGACCGATCCAATTGACATCCCCGCTCAGCCCGCCTAAGAGCCGCGCCTTCGTTAGGCCTTGACCTCGTCGATCAAGCCGACTGTCCCTTCGAGGACAGCGGTCCTCGTCCGGCAGCGCGTTGCGCCCCCGGGCGCGATTGGCGTTGGTTTCGGACGACGCAGAACAGTGAACGGACGGGCGAAAGGCGGCGGCGATAGCCATATCCGTCATCCGCCATCTGAACAGGAGCAACTCATGTTCGAGAGCCTGTCCGAAAAGCTCTCCGGCATATTGGACAAACTGACCGGCCGCGGCGCCCTCTCCGAGGAGGACGTCAACGCGGCGATGCGCGAGGTCAGGCGGGCGCTGCTCGAGGCGGACGTCGCGCTCGAGGTGGTGCGCTCGTTTGTCGACCGCACGCGCACGAAGGCCGTCGGGGCGGCTGTCGTGAAGTCGGTCAAGCCCGGCCAGATGGTGGTCAAGATCGTCCACGATTCCCTGGTCGAAACGCTCGGCGGCGAATCCCAGGCGATCGACCTCAACGCGCCGGCGCCGGTCGCGATTATGCTGGTCGGGCTGCAGGGGGCTGGCAAGACCACGAGCGCCGCCAAGATCGCCAAGCGCATGACCGAGCGCGACAGGCGAAAAGTCCTGATGGCCTCGCTCGACGTGAAACGCCCGGCGGCGCAGGAGCAGCTTGCGGTCTTGGGCCGTCAGGTCGGCGTCGACACGCTGCCGATCGTTTTCGGCGAGGATCCGGTTGCGATCGCGAGGCGCGCCGGGCAGGCGGCGCGGCTGCAGGGCTACGACGTCGTGCTGCTCGACACCGCCGGACGCACTCATATCGACGAGCCGCTGATGGCGGAAATGGCCCAGATTCGCGACGCCGCCCGCCCGCACGAGATCCTGCTGGTCGCCGACGCGCTGACCGGCCAGGACGCGGTCAACCTGGCCAAGAACTTCAACGAGCGGGTCGGCCTTACCGGCATCGTTCTAACCCGCATGGACGGCGACGGCCGCGGCGGCGCGGCGCTTTCCATGCGCTCGGTCACCGGCAAGCCGATCAAGCTTCTCGGCGTCGGCGAGAAAATGGACGCGATCGAGGATTTCCATCCCGCCCGCCTCGCCGATCGCATCCTCGGCATGGGCGACATTGTGAGCCTGGTCGAGAAAGCGGCGCAGACCATCGACGCCCAGCAGACGGCCAAGATGGCCGAGAAGATGCGCAAGGGCGTGTTCGACCTCAACGACCTCTCGGAGCAATTGGGGCAGATCGAAAAGATGGGGGGCATGGGCGGCATCATGGGGATGCTGCCCGGCGTCGCCAAGATCAAGGATCAGCTTGCCTCTGCCAACCTCGATGAAAAGCTGATCAAGCGCCAGCGGGCGATCATCTCGTCGATGACCCCGGTCGAGCGGCGCAACCCCGACATACTCAAAGCGTCGCGCAAGAAGCGCATCGCCTCGGGATCGGGCGTCACGGTCGAATACGTCAACCGGCTTTTGAAGCAGCACCGCCGGATGGCCGACATGATGAAGATGATGGGCGGCGCGAACGCCAAGCGCGGCGTGATGGGCAAGCTCGGGCAGATGATGGGCCTCGGCGGAGGGATGCCGATGCCCTCGCCCGAGGAGGTCGAGGAGTTGCAGAAGAAATTTGGCGGCGCGCTTCCCGGCGGGCCGCCGTCCGGGCCGCCCGGCATCCCCTCGGCGCCGCCGCCGGGCGCCTTCAACCAGCCGCCGCAATTCCCCGGCCTCGGCGGGGGCGCGAAGCTCCCCGGCCTTGGCGGCGGCTTCAATCCGTTCGGGGGGAAGAAAAAGTGAGATCCCCCTCTCCCGCCCGCGGGAGAAGGGTTAGCGCCCCCTCTCCCGCCCGCGGGAGAGGGTTGGGGTGAGGGCTAGTGAAAACGGAACTGATCTGAAAGGAAGAATCTGAATGTCCCTGAAAATCCGCCTGTCGCGCGGCGGCGCCAAGAAGCGCGCATTCTATCGCATTGTGGTCGCCGACGCGCGCATGCCGCGTGACGGCCGGTTCGTCGAGAAGATCGGCACGTTCGATCCCTTGAAGGCCAAGGACGACGCGAGCAGGCTCGTGCTCGATCAGGAGAAGGCCAAGGCCTGGCTCGCCAAGGGCGCGCAGCCGACCGACCGGGTGCTGCGGCTCCTCGACGGCCTCGGCCTCGCCAAGCGCGAAGCGCGAATGAACCCGGAAAAGGCCCAGCCGAAGAAGAAGGCCCAGGAGCGCGCCGCCGCCGCGGCAGCCGCCGCCGCCAAGGCCGCCGAAGCGCCCGCAGCCTGAAGCGCCAGATGAGTGGGCCGGCGGGAGCGCCCGACCGTCTCATCCTGTTGGGCGTGTTCGGCGCCCCGAAGGGCGTGCGCGGCGAGGTGCGGGTCAAGTCGCTGACCCGCGTCCCCGAAGCCATCGGCGGCTACGGGCCGCTGACCGACGGCGATCGCAAGCGCGTCTTTGCTTTCGAGTCGCTGCGTCCACTCAAGGCCGACATGCTGGTCGCGCGGCTGACGGGCGTTTCGACCCGCGAGGCCGCCGCCGCGTTGACCGGCGTTGAGATCTTCGCCCGCCGCGATCAGTTGCCGCCGCCAGGCGACGACGAATTCTACTACGAAGATCTCATCGGCCTCGACGCTGTAAACCTGGCTGGCGCGCCGCTCGGCCAGATTGTGTCGCTCTTGAATTACGGCGGCGGCGACATTCTCGAGATCGCCCCGGCCGGCGGCGGCGAAACCCTGCTTCTGCCGTTCACCAGGCAGGTCGCGCCGACGATCGACTTCGAGGCCGGGCGGATTGTCATCGAGCCTCCTCGCGAAGTCGAAGTCGAAGGCTAGACGGGCGTTGCGGGCCGGACGCGGACGGTTGCTATGGTCGCAGCGGGCGGGTAGAGAACGTCATGCGCCGGACCCTCGCTCGGCGCCGGCGTTTTCAGGATTCCCGGTCGTTCGTTTTTCGGAGGCGCTTAATGACGATGAGTTCCGAGACCGCTGGGGAAGGCCATGGCGGCGCCTCGGTTTCGAAGCGGGATTTCCTCTTTCTGATGACCGGGTCGCTGGCGACGGTTGGGGCAGCGGCGACGATCTGGCCGTTCATCGACCAGATGAATCCGGACGCGGCCACGATCGCCGCGGCCGGGCCGGTCGACATCGACATCCAACAGCTTCAACCGGGCCAGCGCGTCGTTGCGCTGTGGGCGGCGCGTCCGGTGTTCGTCGTCAAGCGGGCGGACGCGGCGCTCGAGGAACTGAAAAATCCAAAGCTCCTCGACGGCCTGCGCGACCCCAATTCCCAGGAGGCCCAGCAGCCGGCCTATGCGGCCAACTGGAGCCGTTCGATCAAGCCGGAGATCCTGGTGATCGTCGGCGTCTGCACCCATCTCGGCTGCATTCCGCTGTTCGACCCGGAGCCCAACGCGAGCAATCCAGCCCCCGATTGGCCGGGCGGCTTCTTCTGCCCCTGCCACGGCTCGAAATACGATCTCGCCGGACGAGTGTTCCAGGGCGTTCCGGCGCCTTACAACCTCCCTGTTCCGCCCTATCATTTTCCCGACGACAAGACGGTCAGAGTCGGCGAAAATCCGCCGGGGCAGAATTTCGATTTCAACTCGATTTTGCAGGTCTGAGGCGGGCGACAAACGGTCAGGGCGCGACCTTCAGTCGCGCCGTTTCCTCGGCGTCCTTAAGCCCAAAATCCGTCTTAAGCGCGGTTGCCACGCGGCGCATGCTTCGCGCAGGGTTGCCGCCGCGAGGAGAGTCACGCGATGCGCATGACCCCCTATCTCTACTTCAAAGGCGGCTGCGAGGACGCGCTGACCTTCTATGCCGCCTGCGGGCTTGGCAAAATCGTTGATCTCAGACGCTATTCCGGGACCCCGATGGCGGATCATGACGGCGGCGCATGGCGCGACAAGGTGCTCCATTCCCTGTTCGAGGGCGACGGGATTCGGTTCTATGCCTCGGACGGCTCGGATTCCGAGCCGATGAAGGGCTGCGCGCTGATGATTGACGCGGGTGACGCTGACGCCGGGGCCGGGCTCTTTGAGCGTTTGAGCGCCGAGGGCCGGGTGACTGTTCCGTTCAAGAAGCAGTTCTGGGGCGACGTCTACGGCAACTTCACGGATAGGTTCGGCGTGCAGTGGGCGATCATCGTCCGGGCCAACGCTTGACGGGGAGGCGCCGATGGACGCAGACGAAGACATTCGCCGCATCGCGCTCCAGGAAGAGCGGCTCAAGTTCGACGCCTTTGACGCGGGAGCGGCCTGGGAGGTCGGACTGGCGCTGAAGACGGTTGGCGATGCGGGCAGGTTCCCGATCGTCGTCGACATCCGGCTCGTCAGCATGCCGCTCTTGAGCTTCGCGCTGCCGGGAAGCGCGCCGGACAATTTCGAGTGGGCGCGGCGCAAGCGCAATCTCGTGTTCCGGCTTCATCGCTCCTCCTACGCGATCGGCCTCAAGCTTCTCAGCGAGGGCAAGACGCTTGCCGATCTCGGCGGCCTCGCCGAGCGGGACTACGCCGTCCATGGCGGCACCGTGCCGATCCTCTTGAAGGGGACCGGTTGCGTCGGCGCCGTCACCGTCTCTGGCCTGCCGCAACGTGACGACCATCGCATAGTGGTCGAGGCGATGGCCAAAGTCCTCGGTCGCGATATCTCCGATCTCGCGCTCTGATCCATGTTCGCAGCAACCGTCCTCACCCTCTTTCCCGCCATGTTCCCCGGGCCGCTCGGCCAGTCGCTGGCGGGCGAGGCGCTCGCGCGGGGCTTGTGGTCGCTCGAGGCGCGCGACATCCGCGAGCACGGAATCGGGCGCCATCGTGCGGTCGACGACACGCCGGCGGGCGGCGGACCCGGCATGGTGATGCGCGCCGACGTGCTGGCGGCGAGCCTCGACGCGGCGGCGGGGCCGGACGATGCGCGCCCGCGCCTGATCATGAGCCCGCGCGGTGCGCCGCTCACGCAAGCGCGCGCCCGCGAATGGGCGGCGGGACCGGGGCTTCTCATCGTTTGCCCGCGCTTCGAAGGCGTCGACGAGCGGCTGATCGAAGCGCGCGGACTCACCGAGGTCTCGATCGGCGACTATGTGCTCTCGGGCGGCGAGATTGCCGCGCTCGCCGTCCTCGACGCCTGCGTGCGGCTCATCCCGGGGGTAATGGGCAAGGAAGCTTCGGGCGAAGAGGAGAGCTTCGAGAACGGCCTGCTTGAATATTCCCACTACACCCGCCCGCGGGAATGGGATGGCCGCGCCATTCCCGACGTGCTGCTGTCCGGCGATCACGCCAAGATCGCTGATTGGCGTCGGCGCGAAGCGAAGCGGATCACGCGGGAGCGGCGGCCGGACTTGACGGAACTTTAGGACGGGCCAAATTCATCAGGATCATATTCCCGGTCGCCCCATCCGCCCCACGTCAGTTGGAACTGGCAGCCAGTAAACACATTCAATTTAGGGGAGTGCGGGATGCCCGCATGGGTAGAAGACGCTCAACAGCTCACCGAGCTGAGAGATTTAAGCAACTCTCAGAGTTCCGTATTGCTTCGTACATCCGAGGTCGAGGAGTTCCTGTCGAATGTGAATCTATCCTCTCACGCTCTGGTGGCTCCGAAGGGATTTGGCAAAACGTTTGTACTGAAACTAAAACGCGTCTCCTTGCAGGAGGATGACTACAGGTGTTTTCCCTTTTCCCCCATTGTCGATCGACCGAGCAACAAGCCGCCAATCCTACCCAATGAAATCATCAACGTTTTGGAGCATAGCGACAATTGGGAGACATTATGGAATATTGCTTTTTCGATATGCTTGATCAAAGGCTTTCAAGATGATGATGACGTTCGTCAGCAGCTGAACGAATTGCTGGCGACAAATGATCTACCGCCGACCTTGCTTACGATCCTGACCCATCCGCATATTACGAGACCGTTCGACATCCTGCATGATTGTTTGGCCGCGCAACGTAACGAGCTGTTCTCAATCATGCGGGCGGCTCAGCAGGTCACGCGGATCTTCTCGACAATTCATAAGCAAGCCGGAATATTTGTCGACAACATCGATGAATATCTGATCCATTACATAAATTTTTCCTATCTGCGCCGGAACGAAGTGCATGAGCGATTTGTACGTATTTGGCACGCTGGCCAGATTGGCGCCTGGCTCGCTTTAAGACGGCTACATGGAATAAATCCGCATGTTCGAATATTTGTCTCTATTCGAAAAGAAGCGTATCAGCACGCGGCGCAGAACGAACCTCAGTTCTCTAACCTCAGGTCTTTCAGGCGAGAATTACGCTATAGAATGGAGGACATAAGTCAAATTATTGAAAACAATATTGCGATCGTGCCGAAAAGTGACCTGGCCGATAAAACAAATGAAGATCCCATGCTACGCTTCCTGGGACCAAAAAACGAATTCATCTCCAATGCCGGCACTGTGAGACAAGAGCGGGTCATGGATTATTGGCTTCGGCACTGCTCCTTGCGGCCCAGAGACGCGATTGTCATCGGTAAGGAGATCAGCCTCATTGGCGTCAAGAGGAGGAATCGGCAGGAAATTCGCAATGCGATCAACTCGGCTGCTTCAGAGAGAGTGGAAACCCTCTTCAATGAGGTCAGTCCTTTTTTCAGCGCGCTATACCCAGAGATATTTCCGCAAGTCATAAAGTCAAACGTATTGACATATGATCAGGTCGCTGAAGCCTCAGCGGCTTATACGGATATCGCCGCGAGACAATACGGGATCGAGGGCGAGGCCGCGCAGCATCCCTTCTGCGCCCTCTATGCGTTGGGACTGGTCGGAATTGTGCAGCAGAGCCGCGACGATCCGGCCCGCCTGGTGCAAAAGTTCGCCCCGGTCGGAGAAATTGCCTTCGGCCAGATCCACGTTCTGCCGCGCGCCGAGACATACCTCATTCATCCGTCGCTGAGTGACTTCATCACTCGGCGGAATGTTGCGTTTCTGAAAGAGTTGAACCGGCACAATGTGATCGGCGACGAACTCGAATGGAGGCCCGAAGAAAGCATCCGGTTCGTCGCTGTTGGCGACATTCGAGGCTACAGGGAAAACGTTGTCCAAAATTCCGGCAAGGCACAGACATTTGACAAATATTGGCGAGATTTATTCCGCCAGTTCACCCATGATTTGGACTACGCCAATACGTTGGCGGGCAATTCTTTGATCCTGGCCGATCGGAGCCCGGGCAGGCTGCTGCGCGCCGCGATCGGCCTTGGCGCCCAGTTGGGTGTTTCCGGGTACAACCTGCAGATCAGAATGGGCGCCCATAGCGGTTTCTGGAAACTCAATCCTGCTCTGGAAGGGGTTCAGCACCCCGAAATTTCGGACATTGTCGCCGTCGCCGCGCGCATCGAACCCCTCGCGAAGCCGGGAGATATCCTGCTGTCCCAGCAATTCGTCGACGATGCTCGACGATACGGATACGACTTCGAGGGCAAGCTGCCGTTGCGCGTCGACCAGGAATATGTCGGGCCGGAGCGATATCAACCCGAAGATGGCGTTTTGATTTCCAAGGAAAAGGAGACCGCGCAACGGGTCCAGATTTACGTCATCGGCAGACCGCTGGTTTGAAACCGGAGCACGAGACGGATCAGCGCGTCGGCACCGGGTGTTCGCCGCGGTAGTCATAGAAGCCGCGCTGGGTCTTGCGGCCGAGCCAGCCGGCTTCGACATATTTCACCAGAAGCGGGCAGGGGCGATATTTCGAATCCGCGAGCCCCTCGTGCAGCACCTGCATGACCGCAAGGCAGGTGTCGAGGCCGATGAAGTCGGCGAGCTGCAGCGGGCCCATCGGGTGATTGGCGCCGAGGCGCATCGCGGTGTCGATCGCCTCGACCGAGCCCACGCCCTCGTAGAGCGTGTAGACAGCTTCGTTGATCATCGGCAGCAGGAGGCGGTTGACGATGAAGGCGGGGAAATCCTCGGACATCGTCGCCGTCTTGCCGAGCCGGGTGACGAACGCCTTGGCCGCCTCGAACGTGTCGTCCTTGGTGGCGATGCCGCGGATCAGCTCGACGAGCTGCATGCGCGGCACCGGATTCATGAAGTGGATGCCGATGAAGCGCTCGGGATTGGACGTCACCGATGCGAGGCGTGTGATCGAGATCGAGGACGTGTTTGAGGCGACGATGGCGTCGGGCTTGAGAAAGGAGCGGAGCGCGACGAAGATCTTGCGCTTGACCTCCTCGTTCTCGGAGGCCGCCTCGATCACAAGGTCGCAGCCGCCGAGCTTGTCCAGGGTCGGGGCGACGTGGATGCGCTCGAGGATCGCCTTGCGCTCCGCCTCGTCCATCTGCCCTCTCGCCACCTGGCGCGACAGGTGGCCGTTGATGGTCGCGAGCGCGGCGTTGATTCGCTCCTCGGCGACGTCGTTGAGGGCGACGCTCAAACCCGCCTGAGCCGCGACCTCGGCAATGCCGGCGCCCATCTGACCGGCGCCGATGATGCCGACTGTCTCAATGTTGAGTGTCATATTCTTGTCCAGCAGACGGCCGAGGCCCGGGCCGGGATCATAGACGAGCAACAACAAGCGTCCAGTCGGTGGCCCACGCTTTTCGATGAGTTAGGCCGGACGTTAGCGCCCGATCTTGGTCAGTTCCACCGCGAGCTCGGGGAGCGCGGAGTAAAGATCGGCGACGAGGCCGTAGTCGGCGACCTGGAAGATCGGCGCCTCCTCGTCCTTGTTGATCGCGACGATGACTTTCGAATCCTTCATCCCCGCGAGATGCTGGATCGCCCCCGATATGCCGACTGCGATATAAAGCTCCGGCGCCACGACCTTGCCGGTCTGGCCGACCTGCCAGTCGTTGGGCGCGTAGCCGGCGTCGACCGCGGCGCGCGAAGCGCCCATCGCCGCGCCGAGCTTGTCGGCGACCGGCTCGATATAGGTCTTGAAATTCTCCGCCTTCTGCATCGCCCGGCCGCCCGAGATGATGATCTTGGCCGAGGTCAGTTCCGGCCGGTCGGACTTGGCGAGCGCGTCGCCGACGAACGACGACACCGCGGGATCGGGAACGGCCGCGACCGGCTCGATCGGCGCCGCGCCGCCCTGCCCGGTGGCGGCGAAAGACGCGGTGCGGACGGTCACGACAATCTTCGGGTCGGTCGATTCAACGGTCTGGATTGCGTTGCCGGCGTAGATCGGCCGCTCGAAGGTCTTCGGGCCGAGAACCTTGGTGATGTCGGAAATCTGCATCACGTCGAGCAACGCCGCCGCACGCGGCGCGACGTTCTTGGCGCTCGCCGTCGACGGCGCGACGATGGCGTCGTAGCCGGGAGCGAGCGAAACGATCAGCGCCGCCAGCGGCTCGGCGAGCCCATGCGCGTAGAGTCTGGTCGTCGGCGACGCGCACCTTCGCCACGCCCTTGAGCTGAGCGGCCGACGCGGCGGCCGCGCCGACGTTCTGGCCGGCGACGAGCACATCGACTGGACCACCGAGCTCGATCGCGGCGGTGAGAGCGCGCGCGGTCGCGTCGTTCAACTGTCCGCCGGCGACTTCCGCCAGAAGAAGGGTCGCCATCGTCAGATCACTCCCGCTTCGTCATGCAGCTTGGCGACCAGCTCCGCCACCGACTTGACCTTGACCCCGGCCTTGCGGCCGGGGGGCTCGGCGGTCTTCACCACCTTGAGCCGGGGCGAAACGTCGACTCCATAATCGGCCGGCGTCTTCTCCTCGATCGGCTTCTTCTTCGCCTTCATGATGTTGGGGAGCGAGGCGTAGCGCGGTTCGTTCAGGCGCAAATCGGTGGTGACGATCGCCGGCAGTTTCAAGGATACGGTCTGCATGCCCGCCGTCCACCTCCCGCGTGACTTCGACCGAGCCTTCGCCGACGACGACCTTGGAGGCGAACGTGCCCTGGCCCCAGCCGGTCAGCGCCGCCAGCATCTGGCCGGTCTGGTTCGAAGTCGTCGTCGATCGCCTGCTTGCCCATAATGACGAGCCCGGGCTGTTCGGCGTCGACGACGCCCTTGATGAGCTTGGCGACTGCGAGCGGCTCGGTGAGCGCGTCGGTCTTGATCAGGATGCCGCGATCGGCCCCCATGGCGAGCGCGGTGCGGATGGTCTCGCTCGCCTGCGCCGGGCCGATCGAAACGATGACCACCTCGGCTCGCCTTGCCGGCTTCCTTCTGCCGCAGCGCCTCCTCGACGGCGATCTCGTCGAACGGATTCATCGACATCTTGACGTTGGCGAGCTCGACCCCAGAGCCGTCGGACTTGAGGCGGATCTTGATGTTGTAGTCGACCACCCGTTTGACGGGCACGAGAATCTTCATGGGCCGCAGAACTCCTGCCGAACTCGGCGTCCTCGTGAAGGCAATTCGAGGCCGAAACCCCTAATCTCGGCTCTGGCGCAAGTCAACGCGGGTGAAACTCTGATTTCCGAACGCGCTAGAAGTTCAGTTCGTCAATTCGAAATGACGGCCTTCCATGCCTGCAAGACATGCAGATCGCTAAGGAATTGGCCAGACGGGCGCCCTTGTCGCGGATTTTTTCGCCGCGGGCCGCCGGACAATTGACAGCGGCAAAAATCTGACGCCAAGTCGAGGAACGACGCGCCGCCGATAGAATAAGGGCCGATCGTTGTCTGGGGAAGGGCGCACTCTAAAGAGGAACATTGTAAGATGAGCGAACTGGATTATTGGAACGGGCGCCTGCTCAAAGGCGCTGTCTCGCGTCGCGAGTTCATGGGTCGCGCCGCTGCTCTTGGCGCCTCGAGCCTCGCGATTTCAACCATGCTGGCGAGCGCGGACAAGCGCCGCGGACGAGACGCCGAAGAAGGGCGGCGTGCTGAGGCTCGGCCTTGGCGGCGGCAGCACCACCGACAGCATCGACATCACCTCCTACAACGACTCGGTGATGATCGACACCGGCCACGGCCTGTTCGACGGCATCGTCGAATGGGGCCAGGATGGCAGGCCGCATCCCGATCTGGCCGAGAGCTGGGAGCCGAAGAACGGCGCGAAGGACTGGGTCTTCAATCTTCGCAAGGGGATCAAGTTCTCGAACGGCCAGGAGTTTACCGCCGACGACGCCATCTACTCGCTCAACCTGCATCGGGGCGACACCAAGTCCGGCGGCGCGGCCACGTTCAAGCCGGTCACCGACATCAAGAAGCTCGACAAGTATCAAATTCAGATTTCGCTGAACGCGCCGGACGCCGACCTGCCGTATGCGCTGACCGACTATCACGTGCACATGGTGCCGGACGGGTTCAAGGATTGGGCGAAGCCGGTCGGCACCAGGCGCCTTCAGCCTCGACAAGTTCGATCCCGGCGTCCGCATCTCGCTCAAGAAGACCCGCGACTACTGGAAGCCGGATCGCGGCTGGCTCGACGGCATCGAAGTCACGGTCATCAATGATGGCTCGGCGCGGCTCAACGCGCTGATCTCCGGCCAGATCGACGCGATCAACCGCGTCGACCACAAAGCCGTCGCGCTGCTCTCGAAGAGCCCCAAGCTCCAGATCGTCGCGAGCCTCGGGCGGCTGGCACGCCGTGATGGCGATGCAATGCGACAAGGCGCCATATGACAACCCGGACATCCGGATGGCGATGAAGCTTGCGACCGACCGGGAGCAGATCCTCAAGGCCCTGTTCAGCGGCTACGGCACGGTTGGCAACGACCACCCGATCCCGCCGAACGATCCGTATTTCAACAAGGAGCTGCCGCAGCGCAAATATGATCCCGACAAGGCCGCCGCCGCCTTCAAGAAGGCGGGACTCACCGATCCGAAGATCCTGCTTCAGGCCTCCGACGCGGCGTTCAACGGCGCGGTCGACGAGGGCGCGCTGCTCCAGGCGAGCACCAGCAAGGCTGGCATCAAGGTCGATTTGAAGAAGGAGCCCGCTGACGGCTTCTGGGACAACGTCTGGCTCAAGGGCGCGTTCGTCTCGAGCTACTGGGGCGGCCGCGCCGCGGCGACGCAGATGCTCTCGGTCGCGTTTTCGGCCGGAGCTCCCTGGAACGAGACCCACTGGAACAACGAGAAGTTCGAGAAGCTGCTCGCCGACGCGCGCGGCGAAACCGACGAAGACAAGCGCCGGCCGTACATCTGGGAAATGCAGGCGATGCTCAACGAGCAGGGCGGCGCGATCATTCCGGTGTTCAAGGATTGGCTTGACGCGCACCTCGATAAAGTCGGCGGGCATACGCCGCACGGCGGCTTCGATATGGACAACGGCTATATCATGCAGAAAGCTTGGCTCAAGAGCTGACCGAGTTTGCGCCGCGTCCGCCCTTCGTCGGCGGGCGCGGCCGACACCCAATTGGTTGCTGCGGCGGTCGCGCGGAGAGAAGCGGCCGCCGCGAGTCCAGCAAAAATCGCGCGAAGGAGAAGACGCCAGACGCACGCAGGGCAGTCGGCAGGCAGGCGGCGGCAAGGCTCGAAGTGAGGCAAGGGGACAGGCGTTGTGTTGAATCTGGTGCTCCAGCGGCTCGGCCTCGGCGTCCTGACCCTGTTCGCCGCGTCGGTCCTCATCTTCATCGGCACGGAGATTTTGCCAGGCGATCTTGCCTCGGCGATCCTGCAGAATTCCGCCACCCCGGAGAGCCTCGCGAAGCTGCGCCTTGACCTGGGCTTGGATCGGCCGGCGATTTTGAGATTTTTCGACTGGCTGTTCGGGGTGCTGCACGGCGATTTCGGCCATTCGCTCGCCAATGGCCGCGACGTGCTGACGGAAATTGCGCCGCGCTTCGCCAATACGATGTTTCTCGCCGCCTATGCGGCGATTGTCGCTGTGCCGCTGGCGATCGGCCTTGGGCTCCTAGCGGCGATCCGGCAGGGCGGCGTCTTCGACCGGCTGGTCAACCTCTTCACCCTGATGACGATCTCGGTGCCGGAATATTTCCTCGCCTATCTGCTCATCAAATATGTCGCGGTCGACCTCGGCTGGTTTCCCTCGCTCGCCAACGTGACGCCGGAGACGAGTTTCCTCGACCGCCTCTACTATGCGTTTCTGCCGATGGTGACGCTGGTCCTGGTGATCGTCGCCCATATGATGCGCATGACGCGCGCCTCCGTGCTCTCGGTGATGGCAAGTCCCGTATATCGAAATGGCGATCCTCAAGGGTCTGAGAAAGTCGCGCATCGTCGTCCGCCACGCGCTGCCGAACGCGCTCGCGCCGATCATTTCGGTCGTCGCGCTCAATCTCGCCTATCTCATTGTCGGCGTCGTCGTGGTCGAGACGGTATTCGTCTATCCCGGCCTCGGCCAATTGATGGTCGACGAAGTCGTCAAGCATGACGTGCCGGTGGTCCAGGCTTGCGGGCTGATCTTCGCCGCCACGTTCATCCTGCTCAACATGACCGCCGACATTCTCGCCATTCTTTCCAATCCGCGGCTTCGCCAGCCGCGCTGACCAAGGGCCCGTCAGGCGCGACGAAAGAAAGATCGTCATGCGTATCCGCGGCTATAAAGTGAGCGTCACCGCGCAGATCGGCATCGTCATCGTCGTCATCAACCTGTTCGTCGCGCTGTTCGCGCCGCTCATCGCGCCTTTCGATCAGGCGACGCCGGTCGGCGACGCCTGGGCCGACCCGAGCGCCCAGCATTGGCTCGGGCTCGACAATCTCGGCCGCGACATCCTGAGCCGCCTCATCTATGGCGCGCGGATGTCGATCGGTCTGTCGCTGGTCATCACCGCGCTCTCCTTCCTGATCGGCGTCATTTCGGGCTTCGCCGCCGCGGTCGCGGGAGGCTGGATCGATCAGGCGCTGTCGCGGCTCGTCGACCTCCTCCTGTCGATGCCGACGCTCATATTCGCCTTCGTCATCCTCTCGGTGCTCGGCTCCGCGCTGCCGGTCCTCATCTGCACGATCGCCATCCTCGATTCGACCAAGGTCTTTCGGCTGGCGAGATCGGTGGCGTCAACATCGTCAGCCTTGGAATTCGTCGAGGCGGCCCGCCTGCGCGGAGAAGGATGGTGGTGGATCGTCACGCGCGAGGTTCTGCCCAACGCGGTTCCCCCGCTGACCGCCGAGTTCGGCTTGCGTTTCTGCTTCACTTTCCTGTTTATCGCCGCGCTGAGCTTTCTCGGGCTTCGGCGTTCAGCCGCCCGACGCGGACTGGGGCAGCATGGTCAAGGACTACCGCGACATGATCAATTTCGGCTCCGCGGCGCCGCTTTATCCCGCAGCGGCGATCGCGATCCTCACCATCGGCGTCAACTTCATCGTCGATTGGATGCTCTCGATTCATTCCAGAGGCCAGGGAGAAGGCGCATGAGCCAGCAGTTCAAGGACGCTTCTGGAGCCAATGATAACTCCGTCATCCTCGACGTCCGCGGCATGCGCGTCGCCGTGAGCACGGACGCCGGCGACGGGCCGGTGCTGGTCGACGATGTGTCGCTGCAACTGAGGCGCGGCGAGGTGATCGGCCTCATCGGCGAATCGGCGCCGGCAAGTCGACGATCGGCCTCGCCTCGATGGGATACACGCGCCGCGACTGCCATATCGTCGGCGGCAACATCATCTTTGGCGACACCGACATCCGCGCCATCACCCTTGATGAGCGGCGCGCCCTGCGCGGACCGAAGATCGCCTATATCGCCCAGAGCGCGGCGGCCTCGTTCAATCCCGCCCATACGCTGATGGAGCAGGTTTGCGAGGCGTCCGTCAGGCATGGCGTGCTGTCGCGGGCGGAGGCGAAAGCGGAGGCGATCAGCCTGTTCAAGCAACTCGATCTGCCGAGCCCCGAGACGATCGGTTCTCGCTATCCCCATCAGGTTTCCGGCGGCCAGCTGCAGCGGGTGATGGCGGCGATGGCGATGGTCGCCAAGCCCGATATCCTCATCTTCGACGAGCCGACCACCGCGCTTGACGTGACGACCCAGGTCGAATGTCTGGCCGCCTTTCGCAAGCTCATCCGCGAGCACGGCACGGCGGCGCTGTACATCACCCACGACCTCGCCGTCGTCGCCCAGATCGCCGATCGGATCATGGTGCTGAGGCGCGGCAAGATGGTCGAGTTCGGCGATTCGCGGCAAATCCTGCAGCAGCCGAAAGAGGAATATACCCGCCGCCTGGTGACCGAGCGTGTCGCCGGCCACAATTTCGTCGACGCGAACGTCGCGACCCAGGTCCCGATCCTGGCCATCGACCACGTCAGCGCCAACTATCCCGGCAAGCCGAAGGTCATCGACGACGTCAGTCTTGAAGTGCGCAAGGGCGATACGGTGGCGGTGGTCGGCGAGTCGGGCTCGGGTAAATCCACCCTGGCGCGCGTCGTCACCGGGCTCTTGCCGCGCATCGCCGGCGACGTCAGGTTCAACGGCGCGAGCCTGCCGGCGCGCCTGAAGGATCGCACCAAGGACCAGCTGCGCCGGGTGCAAATGATCTACCAGATGCCCGACGTCGCCCTCAACCCGCAACATACCTTGCTCGAGACGATCGGCAGGCCGGTAGCATTCTATTTCAACCGCTCGCGCGAGGAGGTCCGCGCCCGCGCCGCCGAACTGCTGCGACAGATGGATCTGCCGGAATCGTTCATCACCCGCAAGACCAGCGAATTGTCGGGCGGGCAGAAGCAGCGGGTGTCGATCGCCCGGGCGCTGGCTGCCGAACCGGACCTGATCATCTGCGACGAAGTGACGTCGGCGCTCGATCAGCTGGTCGGGGAGGAGATTCTCCGGCTGCTGAAAAAGCTGCAGGACGATCTCGGCGTCGCCTATCTCTTCATTACCCACGACCTCGGGACGGTGAAGCGAATCGCCAACAAGGTCGCGGTGATGCTGAAGGGCAAGGTGGTGGCTGGCGGCGACACTGCGACCGTGTTCGCGCCGCCCTATCATCCCTATACCGAACTGCTGCTGTCTTCGGTGCCCGAGATGCGGCCGGATTGGCTCGACGAGGTTCTCGCCGCCCGCGCAACCGGGGCGGCGACGACTTCGGCTCTGCTCCGGGCGCCCTGACGGGGTCCGGCGGCAGGCGCCCGCGAGGGGCGGCGCCCCGCCCTTGCCGCGCCCGCATTTCGTTTCTATACCGCCCCGAAGCGAACAGACGAAACGGGCGGGAAGCGAATCGGGGGGCGTTTTCTGTCCGGCGTGATCATTGCATGGCTCGGTTGGCCGACCGATCGACCGGAGACAGAATAGGACGTTCATTGATGCGCGCGCCGGGCGGACCGCGTCTGTTGTTGCGGCGGCTCCGCGAGGTGATGGCGGAGCCTGTCACCGCCCAGGCGCGCCTGGATCGCATCGTCGTGCTCATCGCCTCGAACATGGTGGCCGAGGTGTGCTCGCTCTATGTCGTGCGGGCCGACGGCGCGATGGAATTGTTCGCCACCGAGGGCCTCAACCGCGAGGCCGTCCACCTGACGACCATGCGGCCGGGCGAGGGCCTTGTTGGCCTGATCGCCTCCAGCGCCGAGCCGCTGGCGCAGTCCGACGCCCAGCACCATGCCTCTTTTTCCTACAAGCCCGAGACCGGCGAAGAGATCTACCAATCGTTCCTCGGCGTGCCGGTGCTGCGCGGCGGGGCGACGATCGGGGTGCTGGTGGTCCAAAACCGCGCCCGTCGCACCTATTCGGAAGAAGAGGTCGAGGCGCTGCAGACGACCGCGATGCTGCTCGCCGAGATGATCGCGTCCGGCGAACTGCAGGGGATCGCCTCGCAGGGCGCGCCGATCGCCGTGCGGAGGCAACTGTCGCTCAGAGGGCTCGGCATCGCCGAAGGGCTCGGCCTCGGGCATGTGGTGATGCACCAGCCGCGGGTGACGGTGTCGACAATCGTGGCCGATGACGTCGAGTCCGAGCTCGCGCGGCTCGAGACGGCGATCGGCGCCATGCGCGCCTCGGTCGACAGCCTCATCGACCGCAGCGACGACGGCGTCGGCGGCGAGCATCGCGATGTTCTCGAAGCCTTCCGGATGATCGCGCATGATCGCGGCTGGCTGCGCCGGCTGCGCGAGGCGGTGAGTTCGGGCCTGACGGCCGAGGCCGCGGTCGAGCAGGTCCACAACGACGCTCGCGCCAAGCTGCAGCGCCAGACCGACCCCTATCTGCGCGATCGCCTGCACGACCTGACCGACATCGCCAATCGGCTGCTGCATCAGCTGGCGGGCCAGAGCCTCGTTGTTTTGCCCGAGGAACTGCCGGAGAACGCGATCCTCGTCGCCCGCTCGATGAGCCCGGCGGCGCTGCTCGATTATGATCGCGCGCGGCTCAGGGGGCTCGTGCTCGAAGAGGCGGGCGAATCGAGCCACATCGCCATCGTCGCTCGCGCGCTGTCTATTCCGGCGGTCAGCGACATCGCCAACATTTCCGAAATCGTCGAGCAGGGAGACGCGATCATCGTCGACGGCGACGCGGGCGAGATCTACCTGCGTCCGCCGGCGGACGTCGAAGCGGCCTATGGAGAAAAGGCGCGGATGCGCGCCCGGCGCCAGGCGCAGTATCGCGCCCTTCGCGACGCGCCTACCGTCAGCCTCGACGGTGTGTCGATCGGCCTGCACATGAACGCCGGCCTCCTGGTCGACATGCCCCACCTCGCCGAAACCGGAGCGGAGTCGATCGGCCTCTTCCGCACTGAGTTGCAATTCATGCTCGCTTCGCGCTTTCCCCGGCCCGGCGCGCAGCAGCAGCTCTACCGCGCCATCCTCGACGCCGCCGGCGACCGGACGGTCACCTTCCGCACTCTCGACATCGGCGGCGACAAGCTTCTGCCCTACATGAAGGGCCTGGAGGAGGAAAACCCGGCGCTCGGCTGGCGGGCGCTTCGCATCGGGCTCGATCGGCCGCCGCTGCTCAGGATGCAGTTTCGGGCCTTCGTCCGCGCCGCCGCTGGGCGCGACCTCAAGGTCATGGCCCCAATGGTGTCGACCGTCGACGAATTCAGGGTGGCCCGAGCGATGTTCGATCGCGAACTCGCGTTGAGCGTCGGCCGCGGCTACGAGCCGCCGCGCTCGGCCAGTCTCGGCGTCATGGTCGAAGTGCCGTCGCTGCTCTGGCAGCTCGACGAGATCGCGTCCGCCGCCGACTTCCTCTCGGTCGGTTCGAACGACCTCATGCAGTATCTCTACGCCGCCGATCGCGACAACCGCCGGGTCGCCAATCGCTTCGATCCCTTGAGCATCGGCTTTCTGAGAGCGCTGCGCTCGATCGCCGACGCGGGCGAGCGGCACGGAACGCCGGTGACCTTATGCGGGGAGATCGGCGGACGGCCGCTCGAGGCGATGACCCTGATGGCGATCGGCTACCGTGAGCTTTCGATGTCGGCGCCGTCGATCGGCCCGGTCAAGGCGATGACGCTCACGCTCAATGTCGGCGAGGCGGCCCGCGAGGTCGAGGCGATGCTGGCGAAGGGGCGCGAGAACGCTTCACTGCGAGAATCGCTGCAGCAGCTGGCGGAGCGTCTTGACGTGCGCTTGTAGCGAAGCTGAGCGTCCGCCCCGTCCCGCCGCTTCCCGCTTTGAGCTCTCTCGCATGGTCGCCAACGACAATCTCGATCTGATCCTGCGCCGCCACCAGGAGATCGCCGCCCGCCTCGCCGAGGGCGTCGCCGGGGCGCAATACTCTGCGTTGTCGCGCGAACTCAGCGAACTCGAGCCGGTGGTTGCGGCGATCAGGGCGTTCAAGGCCAAGGATAAGGAGCGCGCCGATCTGACGGCGCTCCTCAAGGAGCCGGACCTGGAGTCGGATATGCGCGCCATGGCCGACGCCGAACTCGTCGCCGCGGAGGCCGAAGCGGGCGCGATGTCGAAAGCGATTCGGATCGCGCTCCTGCCGAAGGACGCCGCCGACGAGGGCGGCGCGATTCTCGAGGTCAGAGCCGGCACGGGCGGGGACGAAGCGGCCCTGTTTGCCGGCGATCTCTTCCGGATGTACGCCAAATATGCCGAGCGGAAACGGTGGAAGGTCGAAATTCTGTCGATGAGCGAAGGAACGGCGGGCGGGTTCAAGGAGATCGTCGCCGAGATTTCCGGCCGCGGCGTCTTCGCTCGACTCAAGTTCGAGAGCGGCGTGCATCGAGTGCAGCGGGTGCCGGCGACCGAGACCCAGGGGCGCATTCACACTTCGGCGGCGACCGTCGCCGTGCTGCCGATCGCCGAGGAGGCGGATCTCGTCATCAATGAGGGCGATCTCAAGATCGACACCATGCGCTCGAGCGGGGCTGGCGGCCAGCACGTCAACAAGACCGAATCGGCGATCCGCATCACCCATCTGCCGACAGGGTTCGTCGTGGCGATGCAGGAGGAACGGTCACAGCATCGCAATCGCCAGAAGGCGATGGCGCTCCTGCGCTCGCGCATCCTCGACGCGCGAAACCAGAAGCTGGACGCCGAGCGGGCGCAGGAGCGGCGTTCCCAGGTCGGTTCCGGCGACCGGTCACAGCGCATCCGCACCTATAATTTTCCGCAAGGGCGGCTGACCGACCATCGCATCAATCTGACGCTCTATTCGCTCGACCGGATCATGGACGGCGAAGGCCTCGACGACGTTGTCGATGCTCTTACCGCCGAGCGCCAGGCGGAGCTGCTTGCCGCGCAGACAGTCACGTGACGCCCATTCCGCATCTGCCTCCGTTTGCGCCGGGGATGCGAATCGGGCTGCTTGGCGGCTCATTCAACCCGCCGCACGAGGGTCACGCGCTCATCACCCGGCTCGCGCTCAGGCGCCTTCAACTCGATCGCGTCTGGTGGCTGGTGACGCCGGGCAATCCGCTCAAATCGCAGGACGACCTGGCGGGACTGCAAAAGCGCGTCGAGGCGGCGCGGCGTCTCGTCGCCGGCCCGCGCGTCGTCGTGACGGATATCGAGGCGCGCATCGGCTCGCGCTACACCTATGAAACGCTCGCGTGGATCAAGCGCCGCGCCCCCGGCGTGCATTTTGTCTGGATCATGGGCGCGGACAACCTGCGGCAGTTCCATCGCTGGCGCCATTGGCGCGCGATCGCCGACCTCGTGCCGATCGTCGTCGTCGACCGGCCCGGCTCGACCTTGAGCGCGACCTTCGGCCGCGCCGGCCAGGCGCTGGCGCGTTGGCGAGCGCCGGAGCGCGACGCGGCGCGCTTTGCCGCCATGACGCCGCCGGCCCTCCTGTTTCTGCATGGGCGGCGTTCGATGCTGTCGTCGACGTCGTTACGGCAGACCGGAGGGGACGCTGAAGACCGGTCGTGACCGACGTTCGATCGCCCCTCGACCGCGTGAGCGGAGACAAATCAAGGCAGCCTGGCGCAAGATTGGCGGCCGAGGCTCGCGGGCGCTGTCCCCACTTGCCTATGCAGGCCGTCCATGCCGCGATCTCGACCTCCACGCTGCTTTGCGGGCGCGCTGCGGGTGTTGATGATCACCGCCGTCGCCGGCGTCGGCGCGCCGCTCGCCGGCTGTCACGACTTCGGCGACGTCACCGGCTCGATAAGCGGATCCACGACCCTGCCGTCGGACGAGACGAAGCTCAGGGCCTACGCCGACGATTGCGGCAAGCGCTACGAGCGCAATCCCGGCGAGAAAATCACGTCGATCGAATATGCCCGGGCGCTGCGGGCGCTGACCCGCTACAGCGAGGCGGTCGCGGTCATCCAGACGGCGGCGATCAAGGCCCCGAAGGATTTCGACGTGCTCGGCGAATACGGCAAGGCGCTGGCCGACGCCGGTCAATTGGTGCAAGCCAAGGACGTGCTGACGCGCGCCTATACACCGGACGATCCGCGATGGGACATCATGTCGGTGCAGGGGACAGTCGCCGACCGGCTGGGCGATCATGCGAGCGCGATGCAGTTCTATCGCGACGCGCTGAAGATCTCGCCGGGCGAGCCCGGCGTGCTTACCAACATGGGACTCTCGCTCGCGCTGGCGAAGCAATTGCCCGAAGCCGAGCAGTCGCTGAGACGCGCGGCTGAGAGCCCAAAGGCAGACGCGCGGATGCGCGGCGACCTCGCGCTGGTGCTGGCGCTGGAAGGGAAATTCGCCGAGGCCGAGAAGGTTGGCCTGACAGACCTGTCGCCGGAGGCCGCGCGCGCCAACGTCGATGCGATCCGCCAAATGATCGCGCAAAACGACTCATGGCGCGAGCTGCGCAAACCCGAGAGCGGCGCCAAGGCAAAGGCGCCAGCCGCGAACGCTGGCTGAGGCGCTCAATTGTCGCGGTCTCCGAGCGTGGAAGTCGGCTCCATATCGACGCTGGGCGCCGCTCCGGCCGGCAGGATCGGAGGCGTCGGATTGGTCTCGCCGATCGGCGCCGGCGGCAACGCGGCGTCGGGTCCCTCGCCCGGTCCATGCAATCCGTCCGGCGAAGCGTCGGCCGGGTCGGGCGCGTTCAGGTGCGCAATGTCGAGCGGCTCCTCGATATTGGGCGCCGGCGGCAGACCGTCGGGCGCCGCGGGCGCCGGCGCAAGGCCGGGCGCGGGCGTCGGCTTGCAGATGCGTCTTGGGCCGGTATTCGACGCGCCGTGATTGGCGAGATCGAGGTGGATGTGGTTGTAGTGGAACGCGTCCGCGCCCGGTCCCAGCACGGTGGTGAAATACCGGCAGGCCCCCGCATGCGCCTCATGCAGGAAGACGCCCTCCTGGCCGTCCGTTCTCTTCCAGTCGTGAACGAAATCGATCGCTCGCCCGTCGGCGAGGGTGAAGCCGGCGACATCGACCGCGTTGCCGAACGCATGCTCGGAGAGTTGCGCCCCGGCGATATTGTCGACCGAGCGGCAAGAGTAAGCGCCGAACACGTTGACCGTCGCGACCCGTTGGCCGAAGCGGGCTTGAGCGTCAGGCTCGACGATGTCATTCAGCCAGGCCTCGAGCGCCGGGATCATCGGACAGTCGATGGTCAGCGTCTTGTCGACCGCGATCGCCCCGTTGGCGAGCGCCGAGACATGAAGGGGACGGGTCATACCGCAAATGCCCGGGCCGTCGATCTCGCGCGTGGGCGCTATGAAATCGGAAGGCACGACCAACCTGCGAGCGAAGCAGGCGTTTTCGGCCTGGGCCCGCCACACCGGCCGCTCGGGGCGGCCGAAGAATCCGCAAGCCCCTAGACCAAGAGCGGCGGAAAGCACAAGCAGGACAGGCCGAACGCGACGCGCCATTGGCGCAAACTGCGCTGACTGGTTTAAGAATCATTGAACCATGGGGACTGAGGCGTTGCGGGCCGCATGGCCGAGGCGCGCCATCGCGTCGCCGCACTTTGTCCGCAAGAGAAACCGGCAAGTGCGCCAGGGTGAAAAGAGGAAGGGTTTTTGGGCGGCGGATTGCGAACTTGGCGCGTCGCGGCGCTGGGCTTGGCGCTCGGATCGGTGTTTTCGACGCCGGCAGGCGCGCATCCGCACGTCTGGGTGACTGTCAAGAGCCAGATCGCCTTCACGCCCGACGGCAAGGTCGCGGCGGTCGTTCATGATTGGGTTTTCGACGAGATGTATTCGTCCTTCGCCACTCAGGGGCTCGCCCCGGCGGGGGAACTGGTCAAGCGCGAGCAATTCGCCCCGCTGGCGAAGGAGAACGCCGGCAGCCTGGCCGACATCGGCTATTTCACCACCCTGAAGATTGGCGGCAAGGCGGTGGATTTCGGCTCGGTCACTGACTATTGGATGCAGGAGCGGCCGGACCATCTGGTCGAGTTCCACGTCACCCTGCCGCTCAAAACCCCGACGCCCGTGACCAAGTTCCTGACCTTGCGGGTCGCCGATCCCGAGTATTTCATCGATTTTGAATTCGACGACAAGGACCCGGTGAAATTGGTTTCCCCGCCGTCCGGGTGTGCGGCCACGGTCGCGAAGGCCAAGCCCATCGACGACTCGGACAAGCAGAAATTGACCGAATCGTTCTTCACCAATCTCTCGCCCGGAACCAATTTCGGGTTCAAAATGGCGAGCGCCGCCATCGTCGCGTGCCCATGAGGAAGCGCGCAGTCAAACAGCTTGGCCTTGGGTTCGGGGCGTGGGCCGCATCGGCCGCGACCGCGCTGGCGCAACTTTCGCCGCGGCCGTTTGCGGTCGCCGGCGGCGAGACCGGCGGCGGAGCGGTAGGCGGCCTGACCGGCTGGCTCATGGGCCAGCAATCCTGGCTCACCCATCTCATCGCGGCCAGGGTGCATGCCCTGCATGGGGAACCGGGCGCCGCCTGGGGCCTCATCGGCCTTGGCCTCGCTTACGGCGTCTTTCACGCCGCGGGACCCGGGCACGGCAAGGCGATCCTCGCCTCTTACATGCTGGCCAACGAAAAGTCGCTCAAACGCGGGGCGGTCATGGCCCTGATCGCGGCGCTGCTGCAGGCGCTGATCGCAATCGCGCTCGTCGGCGCGGCAGGGTTCGTGTTCCGAGCGACCGCCTCACAGATGAATCAAGCCGCCGACTGGATCGTGCTTGTGAGCTATTGCGCCGTCGCGGCCATGGGTCTGTGGCTGGTCTGGCGCAAGGGCGGAGCGCTTATTGCGGCTTTGAGCCAGCATTTCGATCGCCGGCGCGCGGTGGCTTCCGCCCCGGCCTACGCAGGCGTCGCGTGGCGAAGGCCAGCGATGAGCCTATCGGCCGCGGCTTATCGGGCCGGGCCGCCCGGCGGCAGCGCCGCGCCGATCGAGGAGTGCGGACATGTCCACGCGCCCGACCCGGCTCAACTCAATGGCGCGTTTTCCTGGCGCGAGGCAGCCGGGACGGTGATCGCCGCGGGAGCGCGCCCCTGCTCGGGGGCGATTTTGGTGCTGGTGTTCGCTATGGCCCAAGGGCTGTTCGCCGCCGGAGTTGCCGCGACCTTCGCCATGGCGGTAGGCACGGCGGCGGCGACCGGCGCGCTCGCCTGGACGGCGGTGTTCGCCAAATCCGCCGCCATGCGCCTCGCGGCAGGGGAGAATTCGCGCCTCGCCCTGGTGGCGAGGGGGTTCGAATTCGCCGCCGCGCTCGCGGTCCTGGCGTTCGGCGTCGCGCTCCTTATCGGCTCGCGCGCGGGCGCGTGAGGCCCCCGGTCAATCGGCTGGCCTCCTGCCGCGCTCGTTTGCGATCGGGCCGCCGCCCCTAACGCCCGAAGAGTCCGGTCAGCGTCGCCTTCGCCAGCGTGTTTGCATTGACGTAGAAGCCGAAGACGGCGCCGGACGCGCTGGCGTCGACGTCGAGCTTGTCGGCCTTGAGCGCATAGACGGTGATCACGTAGTGATGCGGCTTGCTGCCCTTCGGCGGGCAGGGGCCGCCATATCCGGCCAGGCTGAAATCGTTCTTGGGCTGGACCGCGCCCTCGGGCAGTCCGGTTTCGCCGCCCGCGCCCTTCGGCAGGGAAGAGGCGCTCGCCGGAATATTGGCGACCCACCAGTGCCAGAAGCCGCTGCCGGTCGGCGCGTCGGGATCGTAGATGCTGACAGCGAAGCTCTTGGTGTCCTTCGGCGCCCCCGACCAGGCGAGCGCAGGCGAGACGTTCTTGCCAGTGCAATCCCACCCATTGAAAACCTGCTCGTCGGCGATCTTGCCGCCGGGCTTGATGTCCGGGCTGGTCACGGTCATCGCATTCGCCGCGCCCGCGCTCGCCAGCGCGCCGATCAGAATCGCCGAGGCAAGAGTCATCGTCCGCATTGCCGTTTTCCTCCCGGATGGATCGAGTTTGGGCCTATGACGCCCTCCCCCCGCGGTCTATTCCGCCCGGGCGATAATCGAACGCTCTCGCCAGCGATGCAAGCGTCCCGCCCGCCGGAAATGTCTCCGACCAAATTCTCACTGCAATGGGACCGCCCCAGCGCTGTCCGGGTTCGGAGAGATTTGAGATTGGGCATTGAGCAGGGAAAGGGGGAGTTGCGAATCAACAACCTCAGGAGACCCTCCCGAAGCGGACGGCTCCGTCTGCCCCGCCGATCGGCGCGGTCCTCACGCCGGCAAATATTTCGTCGCCTCGCGCCTGCGACGCCGGTCAGCTTCGGCCCATGCTCGTTCAGGAATCGCTGCACCCGTCCGGGGTCGCGCTTGGAGAGTTCGCGCAGCCACCAGCCGATGGCCTTCTGGATGAACCATTGACGATCCTCGGCCATTCGCGCGGTCCACCTAAGCATCCGCTCGGGATCGCGCTTCTCCTTCGTCCACGGAAGGGTGAAAACCAGCGCCGCGCGCCGCGTCCATAAATGCGGGCTCTCGATCCAGGCCTCGACCCCGTCGAGCCGGCCGGGATCGGCGACGAGGCAGCGCGAGCCGGCCATCGCCAGATTGTCAGCGACCGCCCACCCGTCGAGATCGGCGAGCCGCTCGGTCACGAAGCGCCAGGCCTTGGCGTCAGGCTCGATCGATTTCCGCGCCAGGATCCGCCCGGCGACGATCTTCAAGTCCCACACCGGCTCGCGCCACAGGCGCGCGCACAGGCTCAGCGCCTGCGCCTGAGTGAGATCGCCGAGCGTCTCTTTGATCGCCGCGTCCATGCCCGGCAGCGCCACGCCCCAGTGCTCGGCGCCCGACTTCTGGTAGGCCTTCTCCCACTCCGCCCGCTTGGGCGAGCCGACCGCGCGCAAGGCTTGCAGGAGCCGGACTTGGGCAGAGTCGACGATTGTGTCGGGCATCGTTTACCTCAGCGGTCGACGCGACCCATTGAAAGGCTCAGAATGGATAAGGGAATCCAGGGAAATCCAAGCCTTTTCCCTTGATTTATTTGGTCCGGCCCTGCTTGGGATAATTTGGAAAAAGCTTGGAATGCGCCAGCGCGGCTCAACCGCCCCGTCACAGCCGCTAGTCGACGTTAGCCTGTTAGACCGGACGGCCGTCGGCGACGAGCGCCGTCACTCGGCCGGGGGCGACGGTCGCGGCAGTCTGGTGGCGGCCAGAATCTGCTCCGCCAGGCTCGCGGCTCGCGCCGCCGGAATGAAGCCGTCGACGACCAGATTGGAGAGCCCATGCACGAGGCCCCAAGCGGCCATGGCTGCGAGGTTCTCGTCGAGCGGCCGCTGGTCGCGGTCGGCGACGCCGCGCAGCAGTAAAGTTTCGACGCCGTTGGTCGCGGCCAGAAGCGCCGGGTATTTCGCCCGCTCGGCCAGGACGGGTCCGAACATCAGGCGAAAAAGACCGCGATTTTGCTGAGCGAATTCGACATAGGCAAGGCCCGCCCGGCTCAGCGGATTGGGTCCGCGGGTTGCGCCCTCCATCGCCGCGCCGAGCTCGAGGAACCCTTCGGCGGCGACGGAAGCAATAAGGTCTTCCTTACTGGCGAAATGGCGATAAGCCGCTGTCGCCGACACGCCGACCCGGCGGGCGGTCTCGCGCAGCCCAACCGCTTGCATGCCGGTCTCGTCGAGAAGCTGCCGGGCCGCGGCCACCAGCGCGGCCGGCAGGTTGCCATGGCGATAAGGACGGATCGAACGCATTCGAAGGCCCCTTACTGTTCGAGGTTCACGCTGTCAACGCGCGGCTCCGGCCGGAAGTTCCCCCATCGCCTACCGCTTGGCCAGCGCCCGCAGGTCGAAGGCCGGGTCGGCGGCTTCTTCCGGGGTCAGCATCTTCGTCGTGCCAATGATCCGCTTGGCGGCGGCGTGGTCGCCGGCGCGGTTGACCG
Source organism: uncultured Alphaproteobacteria bacterium (assembly GCA_963767245.1). GTDB lineage: Bacteria > Pseudomonadota > Alphaproteobacteria > Rhizobiales > Beijerinckiaceae > Roseiarcus. Next base: position 23,833 of record CAVYDG010000030.1, on the reverse strand, counting down.
ATTCGACCACCGCCAGCTTGCCGTGGCGGAAGCCAAAGGTCGAGAACGCCCGCGCCGCCGGATCGCCGCGCACCACCCATTGGTCGACGCCCTGAGACAGACCGGCGATCATCAGCTTCAAGTCCTGCTGGTCGCTCCAGAACCAGGCGAGATCGTCGTAGGGCGCAGGCTTGCCGGCGAGGCGGCGGGCGACCGAGCGCCCCTGATCGACCGCGTTCTGCACCGATTCGAGCCGGGTGCGGAATCCGAGCGCGGCGTTGGGAAAGTCGGCGCAGTCGCCGATCGCCGATATCGCGGGGTCCGACGTCCGCAGGTATTCGTCGACCACGATTCCATCGGCGCATTCGAGGCCACACGCCCGCGCCAGCGCGTCCTCGGCGACGACGCCGACCCCGACGACGACCATGTCCGCGCTCAAGCCTTCGCCATCAGTGAGGACCACCGTCTCCGCATGCTCGCGGCCCTTGATCGCGGTGACGCCGACGCCGAGCCGGAACCGCGCCCCAAAGGCGGCGTGCGCCTTCAGGAAAAAATCCGACATGATCGGCGAAACAGCACGCCCCATCGGGCGCGCGATCTCGACGATCGTCGCCTCGGCCTTGAGGCTGGTCGCGGTCGCCGCGATTTCGAGGCCGATGAACCCCGCCCCGATGATGACAACCTTGCGCCCCGGGCCGAGCCGCTCGCGGATCGCGGTCGCATCGGCAATGTCGCGGAGGGCAAAGACGCCCGGCAGATCGACGCCCGGGACCTCGAGCCGCCGCTGCCGCGCGCCGGTTGCGAGGATGAGATGACCGTAGCCGATCGTCTCGCCGTTGCTCAATTCCACCCGCCGCGCCGCGCGGTCGATCCTGGTTGCGCCGACGCCAAGCTTGAGCTCTATGTGCTGGTCGCTGAAATGGGCTTCAGCCCTGAGCGGCAGGCCGTGGATATCCATCTCGCCCTTCAGAAACGCCTTCGACAGCGGCGGGCGCTGATAGGGCAGCTCCTTCTCGGCCGAGAGCAGGACGATGTCGCCATCGAACCCTTCCTCGCGCAGGCTGACCGCCGCCTGAACCCCCGCATGGCCCGCGCCGACGATGACGACCGCGTCAGACGGCATGGCGCCACGTCCATAGCCGGGCGTCGCTATCTAGCCAGGGCCGCTCTCGGGGACGGAAATCATCCGGGCAGCCCCGGTGTATGCGCCCTTCGCCAATGCGCCGACCGGCGTTAGTCATTGGCGTAGAGCCGGAAGCCGCGCCGTTTCGCTTCCGGCTCTTCCGGACCCGGGTCGTCGGGCGCCATCGACGCCGGATCGATGATCACCCCGGCGCGGGCCGCGGCGACGGCGGCGGGACTTTGAGCGGGCGCGGCAGCCAGCGCTGGCGTCGGGGCCGGAGCGGCGATTGCCTCGACCACCGGCATGGGCTCAGGCGCCGCGGGCTCCGCCGGAGCGGCGGCTATGCGTTCATCCGGGGTCCGCCAGACAAAGGCGTCGAGCGCCCCCGACGGCGACACTGGCGCCCAGCGGTCGCTGATGACCCCATCCGCCACCCAGGCCTTGTCGCGCAGGGCGCGCGCCGCGCGGCCGAGCCATTCGCGCACCGCGCCGTGGTGATCGTCGGCCTCCTCGATGTCAGCCATCAACAGGCAGACTCGCCGGGTCGGGCGCCCAGACTGCGAATCCGAGGCGATGAGCGGGGCGATCGCGGCGCGCGCCGCGGCGCTGTCGCGAGCCTCGAGCGCCGCGCGCCCGACGGTCAGGAGCGATTCGGGATCGCCCGGCGCGACCCGGGCGAGCGCGCGAGCGCGCGCCACCCGGTCGTCGGCCGAATCGCCGTGGCGGACCCGCAGGTAGGCTGCGGCGAGGTCGGGGTGGGGCGTCTGCGCGTAAGCCGCCTCGAGAATGCGGCTTGCGCGGCGATAGTCGCCCGCTTGCGCGGTCAGACGGCCACAGATGGCGGCCGCCGGCACGAGCGCCGGCGCCAGCCGGCAGGCTTCCTGCGCCAGCGCGAGCGCGTGCTTCGGATCGCGCTCCATCGCCGCTTCGGCCATCGCGGTCTTGATCACCGCGCGCCAGCGGTTCGCGGTCGGCTTGTCGATGAGGCGGGCGGCGGCGTTGGTGTCGACGGTGGCCAGCGCCCCCGCCCAGTCGCCGCGCCGCGTGCGGTCGTCGAGCACCGCCTGACCCGCCCAGGCCGCTGGCGCGCGGGCGTTGGCGCGCATGGCGTACTGGAGCGCCGCCTCGTGATCGTCGGCCCGCCGCGCCTCGAGATGGAGGCCACGCAGGCCGAGGCCATGGGTCTCGTGATGATCGAGCATCTGGTTGTACGCCGCGACGGCGCTCTGGGTGTCGCCTGCGAGCTGCGCCGACTGAGCCTTGAGGAGCTTGGTCATCGGCTCGTGGGCGATGAGCCGGCCCGCCTCGGACGCGTGCTTGGCCGCGGCCCGGGCGTCCCCTGCGCCGACCGCGATCATACCGCGGGTCAGCGCGAGATATCCCTTCTCGCGCTTGTGCGCCCGAGCGGTGAGCGACACCAGCGAGGGGATGCGAAACACGAAGCGCAAAAGGCCCCATGCGATCGACAGCGCGACCGCAAACGCCGCGACGGCGCCGAGCGCCAGCATCAGCGAGACTTGATATTCGACTCCCCGCCAGGTCAGCGTCACGTCTCCGGGGTTGCTGGCGAGCCAGCTCAGCCCCCAGGCGGCGAGGGCCAGCGCGGCGAGAAAAATCAACAGCCGAAACATCTCGTCTCCGCTTCAATACGCCAAAGCCCGCGCGCCGGAAGCCGCCTCAGGCGGCCGGGGTCATGGGCTTCCGCCGCCCGCAAGCCGCCCGATCGCCGCCTCGCGGATCGACTGCAGGGCGGCGTCCGCCCCTTGCCTCGCCCGGGCCTTGACCGGCCAGTCTCCCGCCGCCGCGCGCGCGGCGTCCGGCAGCTTGTCGAACGCCGCCAGCGCGCCCGCAATGTCGCCGCGGCGGCACTCGGCCCCGATGCGAGAGACGATCGCCTCGGGATCGTCGCCGGCGGGTTCGCCGAGACTATGCACGTGGACGAGGCCGCGCATGTGGGCGAGAAGGCGATCGAGGACGCCGCCTTTGTCGTCGGGCGAGGCCGCGGCCAGAACCCGCGGCGCGACCGCGTCAAAGGATGCGGCCAGCGCGGTCCCCGTCGGAGCGCCGCCGGCCACCGCCCCAAGCGCCGCCAGCGCGGCCGGATCGACGCCGAGGCGCTGCAGCGCCGCAACCTCGGCTCCCAACGGCGCTCCCGCGGCGAGATTATCGGCGATCGCCCCGGCGACGATGGCGATGGCGGCGGCGTTGTCGGGAACGGCGGGCTTTTCGGCGGCGACGCGGGTCTCGCTCTTCGGCGTCGCGAGCGCCGCCTCGATCTTGTCGAGCCGGGCGGCGAGGGCGGCAAGACCGGCGTCGCTGGCGGTCGGCGCTCCGGTCTCGAGCTTGGCGACTCGCGCCGCAAGCCCCGGCATCTCGCCGCGCGCGGCGTCGATGTCGGCTCGCAAGTCCCTGATCTGCGTCGCCAATTGCTGATCGGTTTGCACCGCTTGCTGGGCGGCTTGGGCGGCGGCGGCCAGGTTGGGTCCGTTCGTGGCGCTCGCCGCTTCGAGCGCCGCGACGCGCTTGTCGATGTCGGCGACGCTGGAAGTCCCGGCGCCGGCCTCGAGCGCGCTCATCCGTTTGTCAAGACTCGCGCGGGCCGCGCTTTCACGCTTGACCTCAGCGTCCAGCGCCGCGTTGTCTCGCTGGGTCTGCGTTTCGAATTCGGCCAGCCGGTTCGCGCCCTCCTCCACATCGGGGCCCGGAGCCAGCAGAGAATAGAAGGCGCCGATGGCCAGTGTGGAGACGACGAGTCCGGCGAGCGCGCCGGCCAGGACGCCGCGAGACCCCCCGCGCCTGGACTCGGCGGCGTGCGCCGGCCGAGTTTGCGCGGCGCTCCGGGGCGCAGTCGCGGACGGCGGCGGCTCGCGCTGGCCCGTCTCCCGGGCGGCGATTTCGCCCTCGATGACGCCAGGGTCCCGCCGCGAGTCGCGATTGGGCGGGGCGCCTGCGGGCCCGACCGAAACGTCCTGGGTTTCCTCGTCGACCATCGCCTCGCGCCTTCGATCTCTCGCGGCCCTATATACGGGACGCCCCAAGCGAAGGAAACCCGCCGAGGCCGCGGCATAAGGCGCGAAAAAGTCCGGTCTCGTCGGCCGTTTTAGCAATTGCAATTCGGGTCGCCCCGGCCGCCTCCAGCGGTTCGCCGACATCGTGCGACAGGCAGACGTGCTCAAGCGCGAGAAAGCGCGCCTCGGCGCCCGAAGCTTTCGCCAGCGCCGCGGCGAGTCCAGCCGAGCGGCGCGAATAGTGCAGCGCCGCGACACACGACGCCAGCGCGCGCGCCTCCGCCGGGCGCCAGGCGTCGCGCGCCCCGGCGGTATAGGCTTCGACGATCTCGAGCGCGAAAGCGTTCTCCAGCCCCGCCTCGATCGTCCCCTTCCGATCGCGCCCGGCGAGGTAGAGCACGCTCGCGCCCGGTCTGAGGGCGGCGTTCAGCGTCTCGATCAGTTTTGCCGCGTCCGGCGCCGGCGGAGCGGCAAGCCGCCAGCCGCGCGCTTTTGCTGCACGCCCGGTGCGTGCGCCGACAACATACAGGGGCGACGACATGTCGCTTGGCCGGTCGCCCAGGAATGCCTTGCCGCTCGTCGCGACGACGGCGTCATAGCGCGATCGCTTCGGTCGGACGGCGTGAGCCTTGATTTCGATCGCCGGCAGGCAGGCGGCCGAAAAGCCGAGCCGGCGCAGCCGCGCCGCGCTCGCCATCGCGTCCTCGCGGGCGCGAAACAGCGCGACCCTCGCGGTCATGTCGCCTCTTCGTCCGCGCGCGGCGCGAATGCGCCGGATGACCCGTCCGTCAGGCGATGAGGGCTCCGAGGGCTCAGCCTTCGACCGCGCCGATCATCGATGGCTGGAAGCGGCGCTCATCCCGCCGCCACGGAATGGGGAAGGGACCGCGCGTGGACGATAGGCTCGAGCCGCGTCAGCCGTACCGCCGCCTTCACGTCCGCATTGGGCTTGGCGTCGATCGCGTAGTCCTGGAGATGCAGTAGGCACAGACGGTCGCCCTTGCTGTCGTCGGAGCACCAGTCGTCGAAGGTCAGGAACTCGAGATCGGGCACGCCGATCGCCTCCTTCACCCACAAGGCGGACGCGATTTGCATCGCGTCGCCAAGCGCCATCGTTCGCGGCTTTCCTCCCGACTGATGAGCGTCGGCCGGCCGTTGCCACTTTGCGTCGCGTAGCCGCGCGACCCGCATCATGCTGTTCGGGTCGGGCGTGACCAGGGTCGCCAGCGCCCGGATATAGCGGGTCAATTCGAACAATGTGGCGAAGCGTCCGGGAACGAAGGTCGACGGCCGGAGTTCGGCGAACAGGATGCTGCTGACCCAAACCCGGCGTTTGGCCACAGCGGCCTCGGTCAGAATCGTTTCGATGTGCTGCTCCGCCTCGCCCGAGTTGCCGTTGGCGTGGCGAAGCAAGACGCTCGTATGGAGGAAATGCTTATCGCTACTCGACGTAATCAAGATCGCCGCCCCTTTCTGAAAACTGGGTCAGACACAACGAACCCCGGATGTCGATCGCCGCATTCATATGCGCTCTTTCCTCAATGCTTATCACTTCTATTCGTTCGGGAAGTTGACTGTCTCCAGTGTAAATTGCCCTTCCGGTGATGCAAACATTTTTATTGCCAAAAGGGTTCAATGCGTCTTCACCTTGTGACTTGTCGAAAACGCACTCGATGTGAGTTGTTCCAGCCGGGAGCATCAAGTCGCCGGTCCATACTGGACCCCGATAGTCAATTTCATCGAGTCGGCCCTCAAACGACATCATTGCGCTGCCCAAAAACCAGTTATCCCCTTGGGAGGCAGGGTCATCCTTCGCGCCGACCCGGTCGACCTGGCGGCCGAAGAAATCATCGATCGGCAATTCCGTGTCGACGAATTGGGCGAGAACGTGAAAGTCCTCGTCGAGGGCCTTGACGATCCGGATGAACGCCCGGGTGAGCCGTGGATGACGGACCGCCGTCTGGTAATCGCTGCGATATATGCCCTCGGCGCAGCGGCGGAAGAACTCGATCGCTGAGGGGGTGTTTTGGTTATGCGGTCGCCGCTTCTCGAGGATGCCGAATTCATAGGGATTGAGCGCCAGCTGCGAGATCAAGAACTCGCTCGATCGTGTCTTGGCCTGCAATTCGCGATCCGTCACCTGCAGGGCGGTCAGAAAGGCGTCGAAGGTCTTCTTGAACAGCTCGGCTGGAATGGGGCCGAGGTCGTAGTCGCGCGCCTCGACCGGACGGATCACGACGCGGATTTCATTTGACCTGATCGGGCTCGCCATCGCTTACTCCCGTCGGCGATCCTATCACGCCTCGAAAAGGGGCGACAAGACGACCGAAAGCCCTGGCGGGCCGGACGGCCGGCTTTCTCGGCCCGCCGTTCACGCTATGGGCTTTGACAATGCGCGTTCTGGGGATTGAGACCACCTGCGACGAGACCGCGGCGGCGGTGGTGCGGCTCAGGCCCGACGGCGCGGGCGAGATTCTCGCCGACGAAGTGATGAGCCAGATCGCCGCCCACGCGCCCTTCGGCGGCGTCGTGCCGGAGATTGCGGCGCGCGCCCATGTCGAGATTGTCGATCTTTTGATCGCCCGCGCGCTCGGGCGCTCGGGCGTCGCGGCCAGGGATCTCGACGGCGTCGCGGCCGCCGCGGGGCCCGGCCTGATCGGCGGCGTGCTGGTCGGGCTGATGGCGGGCAAGGGCGTGGCGCTGGCTTGCGGCAAGCCTTTCGTCGCCGTCAATCATCTCGAGGCGCATGCGCTGACCGCGCGCCTGACCGCCAATGTCGCTTTCCCCTATCTCGTCCTCCTCGCCTCCGGCGGGCATACCCAGATCCTCGCGGTCAAAGGGGTCGGCGACTACGATCGGCTTGGCGCGACGATGGATGACGCGATCGGCGAAGCGTTCGACAAGACCGCCAAGCTCCTCGGGCTGCCGTTTCCGGGCGGGCCAGCGGTCGAGGCGGCGGCGGAAAACGGCGATCCCGCCCGATTCGCGCTGCCCCGGCCGCTGATCGGCAGGCCGAACGCTGATTTCTCGCTTTCGGGGCTGAAGACCGCGGTGCGGCTGGCGGCGGAATCGGTTGCGCCGTTGCGCCCGGGCGATGTCGCTGATCTCTGCGCCTCGTTCCAGGCGGCGGTCGTCGACGTGGTCGAGGATCGCGTTCGCACTGGCCTCAAGCTGTTTCGCCGCCGGATTGGCGCAGCGCCCCGGGCGGTGGTCGTCGCCGGCGGCGTGGCGGCGAACGCGGCGCTGCGCGACGCGTTGGCCCGCTTCTGCGCCGAGGCCGGCCTGCCGTTCGTCGCGCCGCCGCAAAAGCTGTGCACCGACAACGGCGCGATGATCGCCTGGGCGGGGATCGAGCGGCTCAGGCTCGGGCTGATCGACGGGCTCGACGCTCCGGGCCGCCCGCGCTGGCCGCTCGACCTGAAATCCGAGCGCACGCTCAACAACCGGGCTTGAGCGCGGGACTTTCTCAGTTCGTGTTCTGCGCCGGCGGAGTTGAGGGCGCGCTTTGTGCGCCCTGTGGCGCCGCTTGTTCTTTCGCCTTTTCGTTGGCGAGGTGACGGCCCACGATGCAGCCGCCGATTGCGCCCATCACGCCGTGATGTCCAGCGTAGTGGCCGGCGACGCCGCCCACGACCGCGCCCTTGATGCAGCCTTTCGCCTCGGCAGGCGCGGATGTTGAGCAAGCCGCAAGTGTTAGGGCGACGGCTGCGGCGATCGGTGTCAGTCTCATGTCGGAGTTCCGTTTTTCGCGGGGCGGAGCCAAAGCGGTCCCGAGGTCACGCCGCCATCTGGGTTGAGGCGGCCTCGTTCGCAAGGGTCGGACGGTCCGATCGTTGCAATTTTGGCCGTCAGCCCCTATACAACGTCTTTCCCCTCAGTTTTGATCCTTCGAGCGTCTGCTCCAGGCCAAAGCCCGCGAGCCAGGCTTGATGCGATCAATAAGGAGCTTTCATGAGCGAAGCGCCGTTGATGCCCAAGGCGACCGCGGTGTGGCTGGTCGAGAACACTTCCCTGACCTTCGATCAGATCGCCGAGTTCTGCAAATTGCATCCCCTTGAGGTCAAAGGGATCGCCGACGGCGAAGTGGCGACCGGGATCAAAGGGTATGATCCGATCTCGACCGGCCAGTTGACGCGCGAGGAAATCGCCGCCGCCGAGCAGGACCCGGGCCATCGCCTGCATCTGTCGAGTTCGAAGACGCGCACGCCCGAGTTCAAGAAGCCGCGCGGCGCGCGCTACACCCCGCTGTCGCGCCGGCATGACCGGCCGAACGCCGTCCTGTGGCTGTTGCGCAACCATCCGGAACTCAAGGACGCGCAGATCATGCGCCTGGTCGGAACGACCAAGCACACGCTTTCCGCCATTCGCGAGCGCACCCACTGGAACTCGGCCAATCTTCAGCCGATGGATCCGGTGACGCTCGGCCTGTCCTCGCAGATCGACCTCGACTTCGAGGTCAACCGCGCCGCGAAGGAACGCCCGAAGGTCGAGGAGGATCGCGCCCAGACGCTGGTGTCGGCGGAAATCACCACTGCCCGGCCCACTCCGGCGCCCGCGAGCCAGCTCGAAGTGTTCGGGGTGCCGACGGCCAAGCCCAAGCCGGTGGAAGAGCGCGTCGACGTCAACTCGGTGTTCGGCAAGCTCAAGGACAAGGCGCCGCCGCCCGAACCGCAATAGCGCGGAATTTTGTTTTCACAAAACCATCCGTCATTGCGAGCGCAGCGAAGCAATCCATCCTGCAACCGTAGGAGGACGGACTGCTCCGTCGCTTCGCTCCTCGCAATGACGAGATTCGCGCGTTCCGCCCTCCTCAAGCCGAGGGCCGGGCGCCGCTACTCCGCCGCCTTGGCGACGCTCGGGTTGTTGGGGTGCGCCGTCCAGTTGCCGGACGGGCGGGCGTAGTCGAGACCGGTGCGCGGATCGACTCCGGCGACTTTATGCACCAGCGTGATGCAGTCCTCGACCGGACAAACGAGCACGCACAAATTGCAGCCGACGCATTCGGCGTCGTTGACAGTGAATTTTCTCTTCCCGTTGAGGCTGGCGAAAATCGCCTGATGCGAGGTGTCCTCGCACACGATGTGGCAGCGGCCACATTGAATGCAAAGGTCCTGGTTGATCTCGGCCTTGGCGACGTAGTTGAGATTGAGATACTGCCAGTCGGTGATCGAGGGGATGGCGCGGCCGCGGAAGTCCTCGATGGTCGCGTAGCCCTTGGCGTCCATGTAGTCGGAAAGCCCGGTGGTCATCTCCTGGACGACCTTGAAGCCATAGGTCATCGCCGCGGTGCAGACCTGCACCGTCCCGGCGCCGAGCGCGATGAACTCGGCCGCGTCGCGCCAGGTGGTGATGCCGCCGATGGCGGAGATCGGCAGGCCCGCGCAGACGGAATCGCGGGCGATTTCCGACACCATCGACAAAGCGATCGGCTTGACCGCCGGGCCGCACATGCCCCCGTGGGTGCCCTTGCCGTCGATGGCGACGTCGGGCGTCATGGCGTCGAGATCGATGTTCATGATCGAGTTGATGGTGTTGATGAGCGACACCGCGTCGCCGCCGCCCTTTTTCGCCGCCCGCGCCGGCTGGCGCACGTCGGTGATGTTGGGCGTGAGCTTGACGATCACCGGCATGCGGGTGTGCGCCTTGCACCAGCGCGCGACCATTTCGACATATTCAGGCACCTGGCCGACCGCCGAGCCCATGCCGCGCTCCGACATGCCGTGCGGACAGCCGAAATTGAGCTCGACGCCGTCGCATTCGGTTTCCTCGACCCGGGCGAGGATGTCCTGCCAGGACTTCTCGTCGCAGGGAACCATCAGCGACACGATGAGCGCGCGGTCGGGCCAGGCGCGCTTGACCTCCTTGATCTCGCGCAGGTTGATCTCGAGGTCGCGGTCGGTGATGAGCTCGATATTGTTCATCGCGATCAGGCGCCGGTCCGGTCCGTGGATGGCCCCGTAACGCGCCCCCGACACATTGACGACCGGCGGCCCGGCTTCGCCCAGCGTCTTCCACACCACCCCGCCCCAGCCGGCGCGGAACGCCCGTTCCACATTGACCTTGCGATCAGTCGGCGGCGCTGAGGCGAGCCAGAACGGATTGGGTGATTTGACGCCAAGGAAGTTCACGCGGAGATCGGCCATGGAACCCTCGCTCCAAAGTCAGGCGCGCGCTGCGCCGAGCCTAGCGGCGATCGAGCGCGCCGCCTGTTTGCCGTCCTCGACGGCGCTGACGGTCAGATCCTGGCCGCCGAACACGCAGTCGCCGCCGGCCCAGACGCGCTCGAGGCTGGTGCGCCGTTCGGCGTCGACGACGATCCGGCCGTCCTTGATCTCGATCGCCGCTCCGCCGAGCGCTTCGGGCGCGCCGCGCTGGCCGATCGCGGTGAACAGCACATCGGCGTCAATATGGAAGCTGGAATCGGGGGAGCCGCCGGAGCGTGTATCCTCGAAGACAACGCGCCGCAAGTGACCTTCATGGCCATGAAGCGCAACCGGCTTCGCCCAGGTGCGGACGATCACGCCATTCGTCTTGGCGAGCTCGCGCTCGAATGCGCTGGCCTTCATGTTGTCTTCGCCGCGGCGATAGACCAGCGTGACGGTCTCCGCGCCGAGCCGCTTCTTCTGCACGGCGATGTCAACCGCCGTCATGCCGCCGCCGACCACCACGACGTTCCGGCCGACCGGCAGGGAGGAAAGGTCCTCAGCCTGTCGAATGTCGGCAATGTAGTCGACCGCGTCGACGACATTCGCCAACGCCCCTTCGTCGGCGAGCCCGAGCTTGTTGGTCGCCCCGAGTCCGACGCCGAGGAACACCGCGTCATAGTCGCGACGCAGTTCATCAAGCTTCACATCCTCACCAAGGACCGCGCCGTGCTTCACCTCGACGCCGCCGATCGACAGGACGAAGGCGGCCTCTTTCGCCGCGAAGTCATCGACCGCCTTGTAGGCGGCGATGCCATATTCGTTGAGGCCGCCCGGCTTCTCGCGCGCTTCAAAAATCGTCGACTCGACGCCGGCCAGCGCAAGCTCGTGCGCGCAGGCGAGGCCCGCCGGGCCCGCGCCGACGATGGCCACCTTTTTTCCGGTCGGCGCTCCTCGTTTGTAGGGGGATTGTCCCGTCTCGATCAGTGCGTCGGTCGCATAGCGCTGCAATTGTCCGATGACGACCGGTTTGCCTTCGGCCTCCTCCCGCACGCACGCCTCCTCGCACAGCGTCTCGGTCGGGCAGACCCGGGCGCAGATGCCGCCCAGGATGTTGGCGTCGAGAATTGTCGTCGCCGCACCGGCGCGGTTGCCGGCGGCGATCTGGCGGATGAACAGGGGAATGTCGATCGCGGTCGGGCACGCCTGCTGACAGGGGGCGTCGAAACAAAAATAGCAGCGCTCGGCCTCGACTTTCGCCTCGTGGAACGTCAGCGGGGGATGGAGGTCGGCGAAATTTGCCCTCAGCGTCTCGCGATCCAAGCGGCCCGGGCGGATGTCGGATACGCCCGGCGGGTTGGCGGCGATCGTCATAGGCAAAACCGTCGAGCTGCGGAGGGACGGGCCAAGTCCGTTCTTGACCATCTGGTCAATCGTGCCCGCCGCCCGCTGCCTCTGTCAAGTCCGGCAATTCGGCGGGGCCGCGGGGGCCGCCGGGCGTCGCGGCGACCGCTTATTGACCGCGAACAGACTGTTCACAATCTTATGGGCCGCATGATCGCTGTGGGTAACGGACTGTTGACGTCCGGATAGGTTTGCTGCGGTGCAACAAATCTGCTAGGATAGCCATTGAATTCGAATTCGGAGGGGCGCATGGCTGCCACCTGGAAGACCAAATGGGGCGTTCGGCGGGTTCGCCGCGACACCCCGACGATCGAGGAGGCCCTAATTGCGGCCGAAAGCCTGGCCAATGACCCCAGCCAGCGAGCCGAAATCGCCGCTTCTCTCATGGGCCTGCCGCTCGAAGAGGTCAAAGTGCTTGCGGCCAAGCAGGCGGCGAAGACCCGCGGCCGGGCGAGCCTGGTTGCCGGGCGCACGCGCGCGGTCGTGGTCGAGTACAAGCGTCCCCGCATGAGTCGCGGACCGATGTCGTTCGCCAGCAAGCGCTGAGGCGCGAAAAGCGCTCCCGTCGTCCTCACAGATTGGCGAGGTTCTTCGCCGAGGGCCGGGTGGTGCGGTATTGGCTGCGCGCCGCCACGTCGGTCGAGATGACGGCGACCGCGATCAGGGTCAGGGCCGTCATTTCGACGAAATCGACGTTAAGGAACGCGAGCGCGACCACGGCCGAGAAGGCCGCGGCGATAAAGGGCGCGAGCCGCGCCGGCCCTCGTGCGAGATCGCGGAATGCGAGCCACGCCCCGGCCGCCGCCATCATCGCGCCGACGACGCCAAGCTCATACCAGACCGTGAAGGCAAGCGCGCGCGGCGTGTGGGCCGGCAGGATGCCGTCGCGGACCCCGCGGCTGACGGTCGCGAAGCCGCGGCCGGTGATGAGCCTGAGCTTGTCATGGGTGAACACGTCCGCCGCCACGGCGAGCGAAGGATAAGGCGCCGGCAGCGATGTGAGCCGCGCGTGGAAGATCCACGCTGAGACTGTGGGCGCAAGCGCCGGGATCAGCGGCGACAGGATGATGAGAGCGGCCGCGCCCCAGGCCAATTCGCGCGCCGTGCGTTTGAGGTCGGAGATCGCGAACGACATCGCCAGATAGCCTGCGAAGACGGCGATGGTGAGCGGAGCGTAACTGTCGATATAGGCAAAGCACAGCGCGACGATCAACAGCAGGCGCGCAAGGCCGTTGCGTCCGCGCGCCGCGAGCCCGCCGATCGCCGGAAAAAGAAGCACCGCGATCGCGACTGCGCCGGCTGCGAGCCGGCCGTCGTCCGGCGCTCCGGTCAGGATCTCGGCGAGGGCGCGCGCGGCCATGGTCGCCATGCCGGCGACCACTCCGATCGGGAACAGATAAAGGTCGGTCGCGCTCGCGTTTTCGCGCGGCGCCGCCACCGCCATGACCGTCGCCGCGAGCAGCACACTCATTTTCAGCAGGAGCTGCCCGGCCGCGACCGGATAAGGCGTCCACAACACCGACAGCGCCGCCCAGGCCAATCCCGCCAGCAGGACGAGAAAGGCCGGGATGGCGAACGGCCGCATGAAACGATCGAAAAAGCCGGGCTCGGCGTCCAGCCCCGCGGCGATCAGAACGAGGGCGACGCCAATCGAGAACATCACGTAGAGGCCGAGCGGATGCAACACGACCCCCACCGGCGCGCCAACCGCCAGCACGAGGTAGCCGATGCGAGAGAAAAATCGCGAGGCGTCGGCGGCGTCGTCGCGATTCGAGTCTCTCGAGCCCTTTCTCTCCGCCGCGATCGTCATGACTCCAAATCCGGGCAGCGCCGACCGCTTTCCCGGTCGCCATCGAGGACTTATACGACGTCGGCGGCGAGGCGGCTGTGTGCGCTGCGCCACACCCTCGCGGCATTTTCCCGACCGGCGACAGGCGCCGGCGGGCATGATTGACGGGAAGCGCGCTTGCGTGTCACGGACTGCCGCTTGAAGCGAGACGGCGGAGAGAAGGGCGAAGACGACCAGGTGAGCGGCAATTCGACCGTCGCCGCCGCCGCGCGGACCCAGCCAATGCCGCGCCGGGCCGGTTGGCTCGGCTTTTGCGCCTTCGCCGCGACCCTTGCGATCCTCGTCGCGCAGGCGCTCGTCGCCTGGCGACTCGAACTTACTTTCGACGAGGCCTATTATACGCTGTGGTCGAGGGCGCTTTCTTTCGGATACCTCGACCATCCGCCGATGGTCGCCGTCTTCATCCGCGCCTCGACGGCGCTGTTCGGTGGTTCCGAAATCGGCGTCAGGGCGCTTTCCCTCCTTGTCGTCGGGGCGATGCCGGGCCTTGTCGCGTTGATCGCCTGGCGTCTGTTCGGCTCGGCCGAAAAGGCCGCACTGGCGGCGCTGATGTGGATCGCGATGCCGCTGGTCCTGATCGGCGCGGTCTTCGTCACCCCCGACGCGCCACTGGTGGTGTTCTGGACCCTCGGGCTTGCGGCTCTCGCTGAACTCTGGCGCACTGCCGAGGCGCGCTGGCTGATCGCCCTTGGCCTGGCGCTCGGCCTGGCGCTGCAATCGAAATTCACCGCCGTCTTTTTCTTCGCCGGCGTCGGTCTCGCCCTGGCCGCAACGCCGTCGCTGCGCCGTTGGCTCGCCTCGCCGGCGCTCATCGCCGGCCTCGCCGTCGCGCTGGCGATTTTCGCCCCCTTCGTCGCCTGGAACGCCGCGCACGGCTGGGCGACTTTCGCCAAGCAATTCGGCCGCGCCCCGCCGCGCGATTTCGCGCCCTTCTATATCGTCGAATTCCTTATTTCGCAGATCGGACTTATCAATCCGCTGGTCTTCGCCGCCCTCATCCCCGCTGTCGCGACCATCCCCTGGCGAAACCCCGTTTCGCCGCGCTCGCGCGACGAAGCCCGGCGCGTCCTCGCCTGCACGATCGCGCCGGCGGCGGTCTATTTCCTTCTCCACTCGACCCACGACCGCGTCCAGGGCAACTGGCTCGCTCCGCTCTATCCGGCGGCGGCGATTATGGCCGCCGACTGGGTCGCCGAGGTCCGCCGCGCCGGCGCCTCCGGCCTCGCCGCGCTGGTCGCAAAAGCGGCGCTGTGGGCGGCGCCGATCGGGCTCGCCTTTGCGGCGCTGGCGTTCGCGGAAATCTTGACCGGCGCTGTACCGCTCGGGCCGGCGAACCCGCTGGCCCGGCTCGACGGCTTCCGCGCGCTCGCGCGCGACATCGACGCCAGGACGCGCGCTGACAGCGCCGCCTATGTCCTGACCCAGGGCTACGCGCTGACCTCGCTCATGACCTATTACGGCGATGCGGCGATCCCGGTCGTGCAGCCCGAGCAGCGGATGCGCTGGATCTTCGAGCCTGCGCCGCCGGAGGCGCTGTTCGCTGCGCCTGGCCTTGCGCTCGGTGAACCCGGCCGCCGGTTCGACCTCATCCTCGCGATGCGCTTCCGCAAGGTCGAGCCGGCCGGGCTCATTGAGCGGCGCGGCGGCGGCGGAACGGTCGAAGCTTACGAGCTTTATCGGGTTGCGGACCCTTACGCGCCGGCGCTGGACCCAGTCTGTCCGCGCGGCGAGGTCGATCTCGCTCGGCAATGCCCGCCGTGACCCACGTATTCGGCCTCGATCCCGTCCGGCGCCAGCGGGCCAAGGCTGAGGCGCGGGGCGTGTTCGCCCGGGTCGGGGAACGCACCGAGGCGGAGCGGCTGTTCGAGACCGGCGGCCTGCGCTGGCGCTTTCCCCGCTCGTCGAACCCGTGCGAGGCGGCGATCGTCAACACTGGCGGCGGCGTCGCCGGGGGCGATTCCTATCGCGTCAGCCTCGAGCTCGGCGAAGGGGCCGAGGTCGAGGCGACTACGCCGTCGGCGGAACGGATCTATCGCTGCGACGGCGCGGCGGCTGCCGTCGCGACCCGGCTCAAGCTTGCGCCGGGCGCGCGGCTCTATTGGCTGCCGCAGGAGACGCTCATGTTCGAGCGCGCAGCGTTCGAGCGGCGGCTCGAAGTTGAGATGTCGGCCGAGGCCAGTCTCGTCATCGCTGAGACGCTGGTCTTCGGCCGGCTGGCGATGGGCGAGAGCCAGATCGACGCCAGTCTAAGGAACTCGTGGCGCGTGCGGCGCGACGGCCGGCTCGTCTTCGCCGACGAAACCCGGCTTGAGCACGCCGGCGTGGCGCTCGAGCGCAGGGCGGTGGGAGCGGGGGCGCGCGCGCTGGCGACGATCGTCGCCGCGGCGCCCAATATCGAGGCCCGCCTGCCCGATTTGCGGGCGGCGATCGAGGCTGAAGGGGGCGTCGAAGCCGGCGCGAGCGCGTTCGACGGCCTTATCGTCGCCCGCCTCCTCTCCTCTTCGCCCTCGCGATTGCGCGCTACGGTCATCGCGTCCATTGTCGCGCTCGGCGGACGCAAGCCTCGCCTCTGGGGATGAGCCAAGGCGCGGAATTTGCTGGACCCCTGACGGACATGAGGAGGGAGAAGGACCCATGAATCTGACGCCCCGCGAAAAAGACAAGCTCCTGATCGCGATGGCGGCCATGGTGGCGAGGCGCCGGCTGGAGCGCGGCGTCAAGCTCAACCATCCGGAGGCGGTCGCGCTGATCACCGATTTCGTCGTTGAAGGCGCGCGCGACGGTCGCTCGGTCGCGGAGCTCATGGAGGCTGGCGCGCATGTCGTTGGCCCAGATCAGGTGATGGACGGCATCGCCTCGATGATCCACGACATCCAGGTCGAGGCGACTTTTCCCGACGGCACCAAGCTGGTCACCGTCCATCAGCCGATCCGCGGCGCGGACGACAGGCAGATTCCGGGCGAGGCGATCGTCGAACCCGGCGACATCGCCATGAACGAGGGGCGCGCGACGGTGACGATCGAGGTCGCCAATTCCGGCGACCGGCCGATCCAGGTCGGCTCGCACTATCATTTCTTCGAGACCAACCCGGCGCTCAAGTTCGAGCGCAGGCAAGCGAAGGGCTTCCGGCTCGACATCCCGGCCGGAACCGCGGTCCGTTTCGAGCCCGGCCAGAGCCGCATCGTGCGCCTGGTCGCCATTGCCGGCAAACGCGAGGTCTACGGCTTCCGCCAGGAGGTGATGGGGAAGGTGTAGATTACGGCGACAATACCGTAGACTGGCTAGGAAAGGAGACCCTACCCAGGGAGTGACAGGCATGCCCAACGTCTATATCGAGCCACGCCCCAAGGGGCGCCAAAAGGGAACGCCGATTGAGGATTATGTGGTCGAGGATCACAAGGACCACGTTCTCAAGACGTTCAAGACCCAGAAGGAAGCCATCGACTGGGCGAAGAAGGAGGGCCACCATCCCCTCGTCGCTCGGGTCCGGCACGAGAATAACAAGACAAAGCTCGATCACTGGCGGTCGGCGGGGCCTTCCGGAGCCCACGAGGCACGAATGCGTCCCGATCAGCGGAAGCGGAGCATTTTCGAGCGCCTCGACGAACTGAAACTTCCGTCGCTCGGCCGTCCCCTGACGCAGGAGGATATCGAGAGCGCGATCACCGAGGCGATGATCGAAAAGGAGCGGCGCTCGCGAGGGACATGATGATCGGGCTCGATACGAATGTCCTGCTGCGCCTGGGCGACGACGACCAACCTGCTCAGCGCGACCGTGCGCGAGCATTGGTCCGTTCCCAAGGGGCGAATGGCTGTTTTGTGAACACAATCGTTCTCGCCGAGTTCGCATGGACGCTCACGCGTTCCTATAAATTGCTTCGGCGCGACGCAGCCGCTCGCATCGAGCTCATACTGGAAGCGCCGGAATTCGTAGTCGCGAGCGCCGATGAGGCGTCGCGGGCCGTCGAGAAATTCCGCGCCGGGCCCGCCGATTTCGCCGACTACTTTCTTGCGGAGATCAACAGCTCCGCGGGCTGCGCGGCGACCGCGACCTTCGATGGCGCCGCGCTCAAATCCGGCGCGCCTTTCCAGTCCGTTCCGATGCATGCCTGAATCATCTAATCGAGGTCCGTGATGCCCCCTTCCCGCAACAGCCTTCCCCCGACCTCTCTGCCTCGCGCCCACTACGCCGAGATGTTCGGGCCGACCAAAGGCGACCGGCTGCGCCTCGCCGACACCGAGCTCATCATCGAAGTCGAGAAGGATTTCACCACCTACGGCGAGGAGGTGAAATTCGGCGGCGGCAAGGTGATCCGCGACGGAATGGGGCAGGCGCAGACGACCAACGCGCGCGGCGCGGTCGACACTGTCATCACCAACGCCGTCATCCTCGACCATTGGGGGATCGTGAAGGCCGACGTGGGCTTGAAGGACGGGCTCATCGCCGCAATCGGCAAGGCCGGCAATCCGGACATCCAGCCCGGCGTCACCATCATCGTCGGGCCGGGGACGGAAGTGATCGCCGGCGAGGGCAAAATCCTCACCGCCGGCGGCTTCGACACCCACATCCATTTCATCTGCCCGCAGCAAATTGACGAAGCGCTGATGTCGGGCGTGACCTCGATGCTGGGCGGCGGCACCGGCCCCGCAACCGGCACTTTCGCCACCACCTGCACGCCCGGCCCCTGGCACATCCAGCGCATGATCGAGGCGGCGGACGGCTATCCGATGAATCTCGGCTTCGCCGGCAAGGGCAACGCCTCGAAGCCCGCCGCGCTGGTCGAGCAGGTCAAGGCCGGCGCCTGCGCGCTCAAGCTGCACGAGGACTGGGGCACCACGCCAGCGGCGATCGACTGCTGCCTGTCGGTCGCGGACGACTATGACGTCCAGGTGATGATCCACACCGATACGCTGAACGAATTGGGCTTCGTCGAGGACACGATCAAGGCGTTCAAGGGCCGCACCATCCACGCCTTTCACACCGAGGGCGCGGGCGGGGGACATGCGCCCGACATCATGAAGGTCGCGGGCTTATCCAACGTGCTGCCGTCGTCCACCAACCCGACCCGGCCCTACACGAAGAACACCCTCGACGGCCGTAGTAGGACATCGCTTCGTCGGCTCGACCCGCTGACATCAGGCAGCAGCCCATGTTGGCGACTCCCATCGCCTCTGCAAGGTGGCGGCGGATTCCGGTGTCGCCGGGCGACTCGGCTAGCAGCTTTTCCAGCAGGTCGACGGACCGATGGAAATCGGACGCGGCCTCGGCCAAGAGCCCAGGGTCGGGGCCGGCCCCGGTGGCCTTGCTGAAACTCAACATCCAGTGCGCATAACCCAGGCGGGAGTAGGCGCGGGCAATGACGTCCCGCGACTTCACGTCCTTTGGAGGCAGATCGATTGCCTGCTTGAAGAAATTCGTCCACTGCTCGAGGACCCTGGACGCCTCCTCCCGAGTTGCCGCGTCCGTTTGGCCAGGAGCGACCTTGTTGCTGGCTTCCATGATTGCGCTCGTTCCCGTCCGGTGCAGGAAGGGATAACTCTCGATGACGAAGTCGACGCGTTTCTGGGTTTCAGCCTCGGCCCTGCGGGCAAGGGCCCAGAACGCCGCGGTGATCATCGGCGAGACGGCGAGGGCGAGTACAAGGATAACGAGGGCCGTGGCAACCAGTTCCTTGTGCCGACGGGCCCATCGAAGAGTGCGTTCCATCACACCGGGACGACGGGCCAGAATGGGCTGGTCGTCGATGAACCGCCGCAAATCGGCGGCAAGCTCCTGGGCGGTCGCGTACCGGCGCTCGGGCTGCTTGTTCATCGCTTTCAAAAGGATCGTCTCGAGGTCGCGCGGGATCGTCGGATCGAGCGTACGAGGAGCGACTGGCTCTTCCTGGGCAATCTGGCGCAGCAGCTCTTGGCGGTTACGGCCGTCGAATACTGGCTTTTTCGTGAGCAATTCGCAGAACGTCGCTCCCAGCGAGTAGACATCGGAGCGCGGGTCATGGACGACCCGGTGGCCCAGCACCAGCTCGGGGGCCATGTACCGCAGCGTTCCGAGCATATCGCCCGTGCGAGTCAGCCCTGGCTCATCTTGTAACCTCGCGAGCCCGAAGTCGGTCACCCAGAGATTGCCCCGCGAGTCGACCAGGAGGTTCGAGGGCTTGATGTCGCGGTGGAGGACCCCCATCGTGTGCGCATAGGCAAGGGCCTCGGCGGCCTGCACGGCCAATTTCGCAAAGGCGCGAAACGCGCGGCGACCCTGGAAGGAGCCTGACAGTGACGCTCCGAGCCCAGCAGGCGAATCGTCGGATGCCGCGTCGCCAGCCCCGCTTATCAGAAGCCCGCTCCCGGGCGAGCTATCATTCATTCCTTTCGGCAGGCTCGAGGACCGATCAGCGCCGTTGCGCCTCG
The DNA here is from genome assembly GCA_963767245.1 of uncultured Alphaproteobacteria bacterium. Taxonomy (GTDB): domain Bacteria; phylum Pseudomonadota; class Alphaproteobacteria; order Rhizobiales; family Beijerinckiaceae; genus Roseiarcus. The sequence goes on along the minus strand of CAVYDG010000030.1, from coordinate 3,922 downwards.
CCGCGGGAAGATGCGCTGTTCGTCGCTGCTGGAGGATGAGCTCGGCGAGCGTGCGTCCCTCGATATATTGCATCGCGTAGAAGTGGCTCCCGTGCTCGCTTCCGACCGCGAAGATTGGCACGATGTGAGGATGGTGGAGCTGGGCCGCTGCATGCGACTCGATGCGGAAGCGCTGCAGTCTGATCGGGTCGATCGCCGCGGTCCCCGGGAGGACTTTGAGCGCAACCCGGCGCCCGAGCGCGACCTGAACTGCCTCGTAGACGATCCCCATCCCTCCGCGGCCGATCTCACGCACGAGCCGATACTCGCCGAGAACCGTATCAGGAGGCAGTGCATCCTCAGCCGGTATATCAGCGGCAGCCGCGATGGCTGATACCGCCGCCGACTGCACGAACTCGACCAAGTCGAACCAGTCTGCCAGCGCCTCGGCAATCTCCGGATTGGACCGCAGCAACTGTTCGCGCGATGGATGCCGCCCCGCCTCAAAATCCGCCAGATACGCGGCAAGCACCGAAGCGATCCGCGGGTCGTCCTCGGGCCCGAGCAGATCGGCGGGGACCGATGCCGCCGGCCTGGCTTCGCCTTGACTCACGTTTGGGCTCATTCCAGGTTCTCCAGCCTGCTTCGGAGCTGGCGCAGGGCCCGAAACCACATGTTCTTGACGCTGTCTTCGGTCCGGCCCATCTGGTGTGCGACAGCGTCGAAGCTCAAGCCCTGGGCGTGCCTGAGAACAATCACTTCGCGATAAAGCGCCGGCAATGTTTCGATGGCTTCGGCGAGCCGCGAGGTCCGTTCGTGCTTGACGGCCCGCTGGCTCGGGGACGTGTCTGGCGCGGCCAGGTCTCGCACGAGGTCCCTTGTCGAGCCATCGACAGAGGCCAGGCGTCGCTCGCGGCGGAGATCGCGCCGTCCAGTGCCGCAATAATAACGAACGCGATTCATCACAATTCCGGCAAGTATCTTGCGCAGCCAGCACCGGAACTCACCGTCCGTGCTACCTCGGAAGTGGCCAATCTCTCGGTACACCTCGAGCGAGACGTCCTGGAGCAAGTCCTCGATGTCCAATTTGACGCGCAACCGGCGGCCGACCTGGCCGTGAAGCTGCTCCACCAGCGGATCACGATGTCGATCCAGCAACCGCACCAGGGCCGGGCCGTCGCCGGCCTTGGCCAGGACGAGCAGCAACTCCGGGTCGGAGTGCCAGTCGAATGTGACGCGGGACTTCATGATCTCTCAAGTAACCGCCGTAGCCAGATTGCGCCGCGCAGGAACGGTTTTTTTTCAAATATCGTCCGAACTCTTAACGGTAGCAGAGACTTTCGTCGTCAGCCAGAGTTCGATGGGTTCCCAACACGGCGCCTGGTGCCGAGCAAATTTCGAATAGGCGCAGCGAACGCGGCACCAACCGTTACCTCTAAGAGCCCGCTCCGACCACCGGAGCCAAGGGCGAATGAGCCCCCTTGCATCCACACCAGGGAGCCGATTCATTGAGCAATTTCCCAGGGGAATACTATGGCACGTCCGCTTATTTTTACGCAGTTGCGGGAAATTCTGAATGCAATGACACCTCGACACGGCAAGGATCGTCGGTCCCACGTTCGCCGAATTCCCGTTGCGGAATCGCTGGAGTGTCGCGGGCTGATGTCCATCACAGCCAGCGGCGTCATCAGCTCGACGCCCGACGGCTCGAACTACAGCTACACAATCCAGCTCACGAACTCGAGCACGAGCACCGAGGGTATTGGCGTCTTTTTGTACGCCTCCTTCGCCAACTCGGACTTCTCCGCGTCAGGCCAGGATTATCTCGCAACAAAGCCTCTTTCCATCACCGCACCGGCAAATTGGACGGGCAGCTCGATGGGCGGTGGAACGGGCGATGGGTATTCCATTCAGTTCGAGGCCAACAACACGACCTCTGATCTGCTTCCGCCGGGAAGCTCGCTGAGTTTCTCGTTCACGAGTGCCGACACCCCCTCATCGGTGTTCGGCAACTCCACATTCTATCCGGGAACGCCCGTGGGAACGTCCTGGGTGACGGGGACGACGAACAGCTCTGAAAAATTCGTTGTCACATCGCCCACGCCGGCACCGACGCCGACACCAACGCCGACACCAACACCAACCCCGTCACCCACGCCAGCACCGACACCAACCCCGTCACCCACGCCGACACCGACAGCCAATCTCAACGAGGCCAACGACACCACCGCCCGCCGCGCCGCCGCGGCCCGCACCAAAAGTGCGCTCCGCTTCGCCGAGCTCCCAGCCCTTGGCCACACGCACGTTCCTTTCGATCAAGCCCCGGTCGACGGCACTCGGACAGCCGGTCATTCTGACCGCCAGGGTCGCCGATCTCAGTCGCCCCCAGTTCAATCCGACCGGCACCGTCGCGTTCATGGCCGGCGGCACCCGCCTCGGCACTGCCGACTTGCAAGCTGGCAAGGCGACGCTCACTACTGGCCACTTTGCCCGCCGGACGGGATCGCGTTCGCGTGGTTTACCTCGGGACGACTGACTTCAGGCAGAGCCGGTCAGCAATTTTGATCGAGCGCGTTGGCGCACGCCGCCCCGATGCGCCGCCCGGCGATCACTCGCGGAACATCGCCGCCATCGCCGGCACGACTTCGCACGTTCAGCTGCTGCGAAGGCAGGCTGTTGTAAACGCCGGCAGCGGCGCCGAGATCATCGCGTCGTCGGATCTCGAACCGTAACGAGAAGTCTCGCCCGACCGCCGCGGCTATCGCCATGCTGTCAATTTGGGAACAAAATGGGAACAGGACTGGCAATATCAGCCCAATGCGGCTACAATGTACATGCGTCAGGGCAGTATCGTAACTGCCTTGCAATCAAAGCCTTTAAGTATCACCGCAACGTGTTTCCAATACCACGAGTATGGCAGACGTACCGGACTCAAAATCCGGTCCTCGCAAGAGGGTGTGGGTTCAAGTCCCACCTTCGGTACTGATTACAAAATGCTAAATTCAGTTGCGCGTTCTATTGAAGCGTGCGGTTGGTCCCACGTCGATTGAAGCTACGCATTTTCCCTCGAATGGCACGCGTAATCTGACCCGATGAGTCTGCGTCAGTGGCGCGCGATCGACAAGGTCTCCTATCGTTGCCCGCAGTCGAGTGCAAAAGGGTGTCGCTATGTTGGAGATCAGTATGGTGTCCCCGGAACCCGTGGGCCGCTAAACCCATCGTCGTTTTCGGCGGTGGCTCTTGGCTTGGAGCCGCGTCGTTTCACGTCTCTCAGGGGCGGTTCGAACGGTGGAGCGTGCGAGGCGGTGATTCTTTATGTGTGATGACGCAACCGCCATCGCTTGCGGGACTTCGTTCAGTTCAAATAGATGCTCCTTGATGACGTTCGGCAACCTCTCGGCTACAATGGCCCCGGACCTAAAACCGCGTGCCGGCGATGAAGTGGGGCAACGTGAGGACCACGACCGAGCATGGGCGAGAGCGATCCGCTTGTAGCGACGGCGGACTACGATGCGGCCCCGGATGTGTCGCCCACTGACGGTGCACCCGCTGCCGCCGGGATGCCCTCGGTAGGGCTACCTGATCGCATCGGTCGCTACCGGATCGAAAGCGTGCTGGGCAAGGGCGGGTTCGGCCTTGTGTATCTGGCCCACGATGACCAGTTGAGCCGCCCGGTGGCGATCAAAGTGCCACATCGCAACCTGGTAGACCGACTCGAAATGCCGAAGGTTACCTGACGGAAGCCCGCACCGTCGCGAACCTCGATCACCCCCACATCGTCCCCGTCTTCGATGTCGGCAGCACGGAGCAGTTCCCCTTCTTTGTCGTCTCGAAATACATCAACGGCGCTGACCTCGCCACCAGGCTCAGGCAGCTCCGGCTTTCAATCCATGAAACGGTCGAACTGGTGATGGCGGTGGCCGACGGGCTGCACCACGCTCAC
>CAVYDG010000029.1:0-37248 GCA_963767245.1 uncultured Alphaproteobacteria bacterium | reverse complement strand
CACTTTGGGGTTCAATCTAACGACCAAGAGTCGACACCTTGCTGAGCTTTTGATTTCCCTTCAGGTTAGGCTCTCATCCGCAATCGCGCGCCGGGACCTTCGCCGCGACGACCAAATGATGAGCGCAATCGGGTTCATCAACAGGCCTTGTACGACCAGACGCGGCGTTAACCTCCCGCCGCCGCCATAAGTTGTTTGACGAGCTCCGGACTGAATTTAGTGGTCGGGGCCAACCCGTGCGCGCGCTCAAAATGGCGAAGAGCGCGCCGGGTAGCTGCATCTTCGGCGCCATTGGGCTTGACCGCATATCCGAGCTTCGCCAGCGCGAATCTGGACGGAGCGCACCAGGCGCGATCTATCGTCGAGCTTGCCGCGCAAGAGAGCGCCGATCTGGTCGGGCCCGAGCGCGGCGGAACGTCGTTCGCCTTTGAGCGCCGACGATTGACGCTGCTTGTCCTGCGCGGCAGGCGCGATTGAGGATGTTATGTCAGGCGCCGACGCCCTGGGTCGCGGCGATTTACCTGCCGCCGGGCGCGCAGCGGCAGAGGCCGTGCTGAACTGCGAGATCGGTGTTGAGGACGCATGCGAGGCGACCGGGGGACGGTCGCCGCAGGAGCGGCCGTATGGGCGGAAGCCGGCAAGGGATCTTGAGTTACCGGAGCGAGAAGCGGCACCGGAGGTCGCCCGATCTGCAGCAGAAGCGTACTTGCCCCCATTCCCATAACGAGCGCCGCCACACCTGCGCGGATGCAGACGCGCCTGGGCGTCGCCAAGGCTTTCTGCATCAGCAGGCGGACCGCCCCGCAGGCTGCCGGCCCCAGCAAAGATGCAGTGTCGCGAATGCCCATGAAGGCTAACGTCTCAGCCACGCGATCTTGCCTGGGGCAGGCTCTATCTTCGCAGAAGGCTCTTGGCCGCCGGAGGAGCCGTCGTCGTCCCCGTGGAGTTGCGCGCCTCGCGCTTGCCGGGCGGTATGCAGTGCGCCTTCTGCGAATGAGCGTGCAGCGGCCTCGGCCTCAAACTGCTTTGTGAGCTTGGCCAACCTCTCATCCAAAACGGCGCGCTCACCGAGGGTCGACCTCATCAGCTCTTCGATCCTTGCCTCAAGCATCGCGATCTTCTGTTCAGCGCTGTGGAGCGCAACCTCCTGATCCTTGACAGACTTGACAAACGTCCCCGACCTCTCCGCGGCGGCGGCGTGCGCCGCCTCGGCCTCTATACTGAACAGCGCGCGTCGAGGCGAGATCCTTCTCGAGTTCATCGACCTTAATTTCGAGCGATTTCGCCTCGATCGACTTATCCAGAACACGCTGTTCGGACTCTCGGATCGGGCCGACAGCTCTTTCTGCGCAACTGCCAGTTGGTCGCGTTCAACCATCACTCCGGCGCGATCTTTCTCCAAGCGTTCATACGCCGCCGTTAGGCCCTCCACTTTCCGTTCCGCTTCGAGATGGGCGGCATCTTTTGTGCGCTCGATCTCAATGAGCGTCTGGTCAATGGAACTCAGAGCATCGTGAAATTGCGTTCTGATCGCCCTCGATGTCTCGAAACGACAGCTCCATCGAGTTCAACTGCGCCCGCAACGTTTCGTTTCGGCGGCCAATGGAGCTAAAGGTGCGTGCAACTTTTTCGGATTTCAGCGTTGGGTGTTCGTTGCTGGTTCGGGTAACCGCGCCACTTGCTGCGCTCGCCCTCGCGCCGTGCGGGCCAATCGTAACGACGGGGTGTTGGCTGGGAACCGATTCCGGTCCGCTGCTGAACAGCTTCTCCCAAACTGGTCTCATCACGGGAGCTCCAAGTGAGGCGCGACATTTGCGAAAGAATCTTTTACAAAATTACACAGGATAAATAAGGGCTGCAGGCCCCCTTTGTTAGTGCGACTTGGTTGACGCCAAGTTAAGCAACCTCAACTTTGAGCGACCCGGCCCGCATCTGCCGGCATAATAAGACAGCGGATGACCCCCGCGATCTGCAATCAGAAGGAGCCGGCGGTTATCGCGATCTGCGGCATCCGCCCGTGAATTTTACTCTTAGCGATCCCTCCACAGCTCAAAGCCGCCATGGCGGGAACTGTGAGCTCGCTTATTTCGAAGGCAAAGGGCGCTTCTCCTTCGTCATGGTAGTGGCCCTTGTCCCTCATTGTCCCCGCACTTGTTTCCGCTCATTGCGATCCATTGAAGAACATATCCGACCAGGTGCAGACCACTTCCTCTCCATGACGTTTCCATGTTGCGGCCGAGCCTTTTTCCCACCGGGAATTCGAACCGCCGACAAGATAATAGCCTTCGGCCATGACGGTGGCGGCGCCCGGGGCGGCTCATAGTGGGGAGCGGCTCATAGCAATGAGTTCTCGCCCCCGCGCACAGAGGTGCGCTCTTCGTCAGCGAGCCCATAGGCGCTCACAGGCGTCCCGATCCGTCGGCGATAGCGTTTTTGTAATCTATGCGCCCGGCGGTGGCGCAGAGCACACCGTCGACCAAGGCCGATGGTGTAGATTGGAACAATCACACTCCGTTGAGGTCGGGCCATTTGGGCGGGGTTGCGACGTTCATCCGCCGCGCCCAGAAGCCGCAAAGCCAGGAGCAACTCGATCGCTCCGATTGTGGCGTTGATGACGAGGCCAATGATTTCAGCGCCGAAATGAAGTCCAAGGCGATGCAAGAGCCAGTCACCGACGAGCGCCCCGACGATACTCAAATGTCCTCCCGCAACAGCGCGGTCACTTAATGTTCCCCCATTTCGGCGTGCAAGTCCTTGAACACGACGCCAACGGGAGATTGCAACATTTCAGCTCGCTCTTTGCAATCGCTTCGCCGGTTTCCTGCGCTTCATGTGCGCGTCGGGCCGACAGATATGGACCGCTGATCGCGCCTCACGCCGTGTCGATTTGCGTGCTCGATTGCGGACGGCGCGAGGTTCATTCGGCGCGTATGCGGTGGCAGGCGAGCCGACGCCCGCCGGCATGACCGAGCAAGACCCTCGCCGCAGTCTGAGCCGCCGATCAACCTATCAGGCTACAGACACCAACTGCCGGCCCAGCGGGCGGTTCGTGTCGGCCGTGCACGATTTAATTACAGACTCGAACGCCGTAGGGATTGATCCAACAATGAGGTGCGACAACGGCTGCACCGACTGCGGCTGCACCGACTGCCGCTGCGGCGCCGTATCCATAGGGACGGTAGCCGTAGCCGTAGCCACCATGGGACCCGTAGCCGCGGTAGCCATAACCACCGCGGTAGCCATAGCCACCATGGCCAGCCCAGGTTCCGCCACGATGGTAGACGCCGCCGCGAGGCCCGACCGCGGTCGCGCCGCGATGATAGACCACGACTTTTGAGATCAGTCCATGGTTGAGATCCACGGACGCGCCGGAGCCCTGGACCATCTCAATGGCCCTGGCGGGCGGCGCGCTGAAGCCGGAAATCAATATCGCCACGCAGGCGCTCTTGGCCAAACCCGATCGGAACATGGTTTCCTCCTTGTTCGCGCGTCCGTCTGTAACCGCCAGCGCTTGCCGCACTACCACAAAGGCTGCCCCCCGTCGATGTCGGCGGTAGGACCTATTGACCAGTCATAGGTGTTGACCCGCTGGTCACACGCCGCCCCTGCGGGTGCTCCGAGTGCGACGAGCGCGAGGTTATTCGGCGAGTGGGGGCGACGCCAAGCCGGCTACATCGCCATGGGCGGGCAGATCGTCGATGCTTCCCTGGTGGCAGCACCCAAGCAGCGCAACACCGAGGAGGAGAAGCAGGCGATCAAGGAAGGCCGCATTCCCGAAGGCTGGACAGCCAAGCCCGCCAAGCTCCGGCAGAAGGACCGCGACGCCCGCTGGACGGTCAAGTTCAGCAACGCCAAGGAGCGCGCCGGCGGCTCGAAGCCCGTCATCGACATCGCCATCCCGACGTTCGGCTACCAGAACCATATTTCGATCGACCGCGACCGGCTGATTTGGCGCTGGGACGCCACGGACGCTGCGGCCTACGAGGGCGCCCGCCTGCGCGAGGGACTGCTCGACAAGACCAACACCGCGAGCACGGTGTGGGCCGACACCGCCTATCGCTCGAAGGCCAACGAGGAGTTCCTGGCCAAGAACGGCTTCGTCAGCCGCATCCATCGCAAGAAGCCCCCCGGCCGCCCGATGCCGGAGACGAGGCGACGCGCCAATGCGCTGAAATCGAAAGTGCGCTCCCGCGTCGAGCACGTCTTCGCGGCGCAGAAGGACAAGATGGATCTCTTCGTCCGCACCATCGGCTTGGCAAGGGCGAAGATGAAGATCGGCATGGCTAACATCGTCTACAACATGAAACGGCTTGTCTTCCTCGACCGCCTTGCCGCCGATGAACCGCCACCCAAGGGTCGCTAGCCGCCCGCTACGCCAACCGACGCCAACCAACCCTCGTCAAGACCGAGCCTTCGCCCGGAAACTACGTCCTCCGCGCTCACACCCGCGCGCATTCCGGGTTAATAGAGCCGTCCACTTGTAACCGCGCGGTAACCGCGGCGGAACTCGCTTTCCGGAAACCCCTTCCAGAGCCCGTGGATGCGTCCCCCGGTTGCACGGGAGTTCATTCCCGTTCACGTCTGTACACCGGAAATTGTGTGAGGAATGGCGTCCCGGAGAGGACTTGAACCTCTGGCCCCAGGTTTAGGAAACGTGAGTTCAGGGTGTTGAACGGCTGCACCGCCGTTCAAGGGCGTTCGCACAGGTTCACGGGAATGCAAGAAATGGGTGCGAGGCGGTTCTTGAACGGAGAAGAACCAGCGCACACTGACGTTCACGGGAGTGAATTTATGTGACGGTAACCGGCAAGTAACCGCGGGTGGATTTGCACGGCCGGGCGCCATTCAGCGTCGTAGCAAGGCAAGCCCTCGTTGCGAAGCATCAGCGCGGGCCAGAAGCCGAACACACCCTCTCAAAGCCGTCGCCCATGCGATGGGTTAACTCAGGCTTAGCAGTGCAGAGCGGGCGCTCGTATTGTTGGGGTTCGCCGAAACTGCGCGTTGATAGGATTTCGACCGCTTTCGACCTATTATCGAGTTTCTGGTAGCAGAACCCGAGCCCCGCCCAGGCATCCGAGTTGTCTGAATTGACGTTCAGCGCCGCGTTGAAGTCCTCGATCGCGGCTTCGTACTTGCCACTCGCCATCAAGCTCTGGCCGCGAGCCTGGTACGGCGCGCCGGCAAACGGGTCCCTATCGATGGCGTTGTCGAAGTCCGTGATGGCCTGGGCGTAGTTCCCCTGCCGCTGATAAATGAGACCGCGGGCGTGATAGGCCTGTGCGCCTTCCGGGTTAAGCCTGATCGTTTGGTTCAGGTCTGCACGGGCCTCGTCGAACTCGTTTTGGGATCGAAGGAGATTCCCGCGACCGAGGTAGGCTGCAGCGTCCTTGGGATTGACGGCGATCGCTTGATTGAAATCTTGCATTGCAAGGTCGCCCCTTCGCTCCTGGCGATAGGCGAGAGCCCGGTTCGTATAGGCGCCGGCAAAATGCGGGTCGAGTTCGATCGCGTGGCTGAAGTCATCGATCGCGTTGGAGTAGCGCCCCAGTTTGGCGTAAACGACGCCGCGCGTGTTGTACGCTGCCGCATCACTCGGATTGCGCGCAATGACTTCCGTCAGGGAAGCAAGATTCCCGGCGTTGGATTCTTGGTCCCCCGCTTCCGTCTCTGCAATATGGCTTGACGGACCGATTCCCCCAAAGGTTTCGCTGCATGCAGCGAGCGACAAGGCAATCGAAGCCGCCAATGCGTAGGTTGAGCCACGTGCAAGCGCATCCATCTCCTTCACCTCCGCGGATTGTACGTCAGAACAGCAGGCCGGCCGCGTTACCCTCAAGAGTGCGCCAGTTCGTGAACTACCCCCGCCGGTTTCTGCTCCGCGCCTTCGAGAACTTCACTTTCAGCCTTGGTGGCCTGCGAATCACGTATCACCTAAAGTACAGCCCCAAGAGTTAACAAATAAACGCTCCCAGACATCGTAACTGGGGTAACTGTGCGGCACGGGAGAGAAGGGCGTCGTGTCGATCTTCGCCATCTCGGCAAGACTCGAAACGGAGTCGGAAGAGATTTTTGAAGTCGCATGCAGGGGCTTGTACGCGCGTTCACGGGAGTGAATTTTCGAAACTGTATTCAGCAAGTAACCGCGAGCAGGTCTACGCGCGTTTGAGCTTGAATTGGGGGCTGCGGTTTCGCCCTGAAATCGGTCAGGCAGACGACCTTCGCCACAGGATTTGCTGCTAATCGGGCCACATTCCAATCACCCTTCCGATGATTGGAAGTCCCCAGAAATCATGCAACCAGCGCGAGCCCAACGCCTTTTTTGATCAGATTCTGAGCGGACATACCCTCTAGGAGCCTGTCTGGATAATAGCGGATTGTGGGGTGGGGGCGGCGTTTGCTCGAATTGGATTTTGTTTGCTTATGAGCAAGACCTTCCGGCCCTGGACGATCGATCAGCCGCTGTTGTTGCCGCCGAGCGTTCAGGACTTTGTCGGCGAGGACCATCTGGCTCGCTTCATTTTGGCGCTTGTGCTCGAGCCTCTCGACCTTGGTGAGATCGAAGCCGCGTATGCGAGCGAGCGCGGGCAGCCGCCGTTTGACCCGGCGATGATGACGGCGCTGTTGCTGTACGGCTATTGCAACGGCGTCTACTCGTCGCGCCGGATCGCCAAGGCGGCGCGCGAACGGGTCGACTTCCTGAGCATTGTCGGGCTCGATCCGCCGGATTTTCGCACCGTCTCTGACTTCCGCAAGCGGCACTTGAAGGTGCTTGCGGGACTGTTCGGGCAAGTTCTCAAGCTGTGCGAACAGGCGGGACTTGTGAAGCTCGGCCATGTCGCGCTCGACGGGACGAAGATCAAGGCGAACGCCTCCAAGCACAAGGCGATGAGCTACGAGCGCATGGAGAAGCGTGCGGCGGAGCTCGAGGCCGAGGTCGAGCGGTGGCTGAGCGCAGCCGAGGCTGCGGACGCCGAGGAAGACAGAGCCTTCGGCCGCGACAAGAGCGGCGAGGAGCTGCCCAAATGGGTCGCCGACAAGAAGAAGCGCGTCGAGAAGATCCGGGCGGCGAAGGCCGAATTGGAGGCCGAGGCGAAAGCGGCCGCGGCGGCCAAGGCCAAAGCGCAGGCCGAGGAGCGGCGACAAGCCGAGGGCCGCAAGAAACCGGGCAAGCCCGCCGCCCCGCCATCCGAAGAGCCTGACCCCAAAGCGCAGAAGAACTTCACCGATCCCGAAAGCCGCATCATGAAAACCAAGGACGGCTTCATCCAGGGCTACAATGCGCAGGCGGCGGTCGACGCGACGGCGCAGGTGATCGTCGCCCACGGCCTCGACGCGAAGCAGAGCGATCAACATCAATTGGCGCCGATGGCCGACGCCATCGAAGCCAATCTGGGCAAGAAGCCGACGCAACTGTCGGCGGACGCGGGCTATTGCTCCGACGCCAACCTTACAGCGATGGAGGAACGCGAGATCGACGCCTATATCGCGCCGGGGCGGGCCAAGCACGCCGGGGAAGGAGAAGGCGGCGGCGCCCGCGTCGCCGCCATGCGCGAAAGAATCAAGGCCGGCGGGCACTCCAGCCCCTACCGCTTAAGAAAGCAGCTGCCCGAGCCGGTGTTCGGACAGATCAAGCAGGCGCGCGGCTTCCGTCAGTTTCTCTTGCGCGGCGTCGAGAAGGTCGCCAACGAGTGGGGCCTCGTCTGCCTCGCCCACAATATCTTGAAGCTCGCCCAGGGGCGGACCCCGTCCCTGGCCGCACGCGCAACCGGCTGAGCTTCGCCACCTCGGAAACGGTGCAACGAACGATGGCCGCAAAGCTTCCACCCAACCTTACATCAAACCGGATGCGCGAATTTGCTGCATCCGGCTCTCCGACTGGCTTGAGCGGTTCAAATCCCATCTCGCCGAGGATTAAGCAGACAGGCTCCTAGATTGGCCACTCGACCGATACCCGTCGCGACGACCGACACCCGCACCGCTTCTTCCAGGGCGGGCTCGAAGGTCGCGCCCAGAATGATGTTGGCTTCGTCGTCGACCTCCTGGCGAATGCGGCTCGCTGCCTCGTCCACGTCATAGAGCGTCAGACCGTCGCCGCCGGTGATGGATATCAGCAGGCCCCGAGCATCCCTCATAGAGGTGTCATCGAGCAGAGGATTGGCAATCGCCGCTTCGGCAGCTCGCAGTGCGCGCCGTTCCCCCGTAGCTTCGCCGGTCCCAATCATCGCGGTGCCCATTTCGCTCATGACTGAGCAAACGTCCGCGAAGTCGAGATTGACGAGGCCCTCTTTGACCATCAGGTCAGTAATGCAGGAGATGCCCGAGCAAAGCACCCGATCGGCCATCGCGAAAGCGTCGACGAAGGTCGTCTTCTCGTTGGCGACGCGGAACAGGTTCTGATTCGGAATGATAATCAGCGTGTCGACTGCCTTTTGCAGTTCAGCGATGCCGGCCTCAGCGACCCTCATGCGGCGGCCGCTCTCGAAGTGGAACGGCTTGGTGACGACGCCGACCGTGAGGATGCCCATCTCACGGGCGGCTGTGGCGATGACAGGAGCCGCACCCGTGCCAGTGCCGCCGCCCATGCCGGCGGTGAGGAAAACCATGTTCGAGCCGGCAAGGTGATCGCGAATCTCCTCCAGCGCCTCCTCCGCCGCCGCCTTGCCGACCTCCGACTTCGAACCGGCGCCCAGACCCTCCGTCAACTGAAGGCCCATCTGGATGACTCGGTCGGCGCGCGATGAGGTGAGTGCCTGAGCGTCAGTATTAGCTACAATGAATTCGACCCCGGATAGACCGGAGACGATCATGTTGTTGACGGCGTTGCCACCGGCGCCGCCCACCCGCACACCATGATGCGGGGCTTTAATTCCTTCAGCTGGGGGGGCTTCAGATTAATCGGCATACCCTGCCTCTCCCCGTCGACCGTCCGCCGACGCCGTTTCTTACCCCTCCGGACGAAAGCCTGAGTAAGAGAATCGCTTTCAGCCAGCGCTGACCTACGAGGCACGTCCGGCTCCGTCACGCATGGCGTCTCGCCGAGCCAACACCCCGTCAGACTCACTCCGCGACTGAAGAGCACCGTTTCTGAGAGGCCGAGTCTTGGTCCTTATGGTTAACATCCGGTTTATTTGGGGGTGGCAATTTCTGGATCGGGTCGGAGCAGGCAACGCAGACGAAGCCACTCTTGTTGAGAATCCTCACCCCTATTGACGAGATGGGGGAGTTTGCAGCCGAGACACAGTCCCCTCGCGCACGCGGCGCGCGTACCTGCCGGCGTAAAGTTCCCGCCACCATGAGCGTGTTTTTTCGGAGCGTCGTGGCAGTTCCAACACTGTCCCATGACCTCGCGCCGGCGCACTCACATCCAGGGCCTTTGCTTCAAATGACGAAGCTGCGCGGAGAGCCGGGTCAACGCGAGTCGCCGCGTCCGCGTCGTCGACGCCAAGTGCGGGTGAAACAAATGGTTAGGACTTTTTCGGCAAGATCGACCACAGTCTCCCATGACGATGAAATCGACACTCATCGTGCCCATAACGCTCCTCGCGACGCTTGCGGCGGGCGTCCTTGTCCACGACCGCCTCGGAACCAAGCCATCTGTCGACGACGCGGCTCCGACGCGAACCGCATCGGTTGCGACGCCCGAGCCCACTGTGCCGCTGCCTGTGAGCCCGCAGCCCGTTTCGGCGCCGGCGCCTGCCTCGCAGGAGGCGAACCTCGTCCAGGACGCGGCTCTGACGCGAACCGCATCGATTGCGACGCCCGAGCCCGCTGCCCCGCCACCTGTGAGTCCGCCGCCCGTTTCGGCCCCAGCGCCCTCCGCCACGCCCGAGCCCGAGCGACCGCGGCGCATGACCGCCTCGCAAGAGGCGAGCCTCGACACGTGGATGATCAAGACCTATCTCCTCATGTTGGAAGCCGGCGGCTCAGCCTGCCGACGCCAATCGTTATGTCGCGCGGGTGCGCCTCAAATTCAAATCCGACGGATCGCTCCTGAAGCCGCCGAAGCTCGTCAATCCGCCGTCCGATCCGGCGCAAAAGCCGCAGGCAAAGAGCGTGTTGCAGGCTGTCAAGGCATGCGACCCTTTACCGATGCCGGCTCAATTTCGCTCCTTCTATGAGCAATGGAAGACCAAGACCATCCTGTTCGATCCGCAGGTTGCCGCCCGCTGACGCAGGGCATGAGCCGCCAGCGCCGTGCCAGCGGTTCTGCCGGATACGCCGGGGAGCCGACGGGGGCTTCCCAACCCGCAAGCGCGCGGCGGTTGCGATGTCCCTGTTGGCCTCGGGTTGCGGCGGCGGTCCCCTGGAATCTTGACCAGGTCATCTCGGAGAACGTCTTTTCGGACAACTATCCCAAGCCGAAGGACTACCCGATACACGGCATCGACGTGTCCAAGTTTCAGGGCGATATTGATTGGAACGCGGTCGCTAACAGCGGCGTCAAATTCGCCTGGATCAAGGCGACTGAGGGCGGCAACTACGCCGACGCGCGCTTCCAAGCGAACTGGGAGGGGGCAAAGGCCGCTGGCATCCCCCATGGCGCCTATCACTTCGTCTATTGGTGCCGCCCGCCGCTCGAGGAAATCAAAAACTTCGAACAGAATGCGCCAGTCGAGGACGACGCGCTCCCGCCCGTGCTCGACGTCGAGGCGACGCCGACCTCCCAGACCTGCCACCGTCATCTCACCCAAGACGGGGCCATCGCCGACATGCAGGTCATGCTGCAGGAGATGGAGCGACATTACGGCAAGCGGCCGATCATCTATGCGACTGTCGATTTCTACGAGGCGATCCTTTCCGACGGCGCGTTGACGGACTATCCGATCTGGGTGCGCTCGACCAAATACCATCCTGCCGTGAGGTACGGCTCGCGCGCCTGGCATTTCTGGCAGTATCAATCCGATGCCAGGGTCCCGGGCATCGGCGGCAAAGTCGACAAGGACGCCTTCTACGGCACAAATGAGCAATGGGCCGCCTTCCAAAGGGAGCCCGGGGTGCGCCCGGTCCAGACTGGCGCCGCTGATGCCGCGCCCGCCCCTGCGCCTCCGCAAACGGCGGCCGCGCAGCCGCAGGAGTTTATCGCCGAGCCCGCCGGCGCCCCTGCGGAATAAAGCGCCGCCCGGCGGCGCTCGCAAACAGCCCCAAGTTGGACGTTCGCGAAGGAAGGCGCAGAAGATGCCGCCTAAGCTGGTCGACAAGGGCATCTGGGACGAGCGGCTGACCGACATCGCGCGGTTCGAAGACTACCTCACGCGGCAGGGCGTGGTGGTCCTCAAGTTCTACCTCAACCTGTCCCGCAAGGAGCAGAAGTGAGGCGACGGCGTCGAAAGACGCGCCGTGGTTCGTTGTCCCCGCGGACAACAAGTGGTTCACCCGCCTTGTCGTCGCCGCGTCGATCGTCGAGGCGGTCGAGGAGCTTGACCTCAAATATCCGAAGGTCACGGCAGAGCAGAAAAAGGACCTCGCCGCCGCGCGCGCTGAGCTCGAGGCGGAAAAGTAGACGAGACGAAACGCGCATGACGAAGTCCGGTCCTGCGGACGCCGTCGACGGCCGCTTCAGCTCCCACCCATTGATGTAGGTCGCGAATTCCTCCTGGGACCTCGTCAGCCGCCGGAAGGGCGAGGAAGGGTCAAGACGAAGCGCAGAGCGGGAAAGTGCGGAGGGCTGCCAAGTCGCCATTGTCGCGGATCCTGACAGTGCGGGTGGGGACAACCGTACTCGGCACAGGTTCCAATTTCGTTTCCTGACGTCCCGCCGCGTTGGGCGAGACCTACAGCGCCGCTATGATGGCGAAGGCCGCCTGAGATCGGCGGCGCGGTGCTGGGGCGGGGCTACAAGGGCTAACGTATCATGGGAAGGGCCTGGCTCAGCGTCGCCCAAGCCGCCAACGCGAACGTGACTTGTTGGGGCCGCATTTCGCCAATATCGCGAACGCAGCTCTGCAATGGCGCCTTCGGGCGTCCTTCGTCTTTTCCTCTTTCGGAGCGCGAATATGCGAGAGCTTTTCGAGGTCGCGAGCAAAGGTGCCGCGAGGACCGCTTCAATTAATCTCTTGGAGATTGAGCCGACGCGTTGGGCAACAACTATCCGAAGACTGGCGCAATTCAAGCTGGCTGAAGCCATGTCGTCCCCTGTAATCTCTTTGATGGTTGCACGCGAGGTCGAAAGACGTGGCGGTCGCGGCCTATCTAAGGATGAAACGCGCAACTTGATTGAGCGCGTATACCCAGACGCCTTTCGTGTGCGATTGCGATAGCGTCGTTGTCATGTGAGGCCGGTGCCGCGGCGCTAGGACGAGGGTTCATGGCTAGGCTGCTTCGGGCGCGCGGTCCTCTTTGTCGCCTTTCGCCACGATTTTGAGCGCGGCGTCTGGCAATGGCCGCTGCAACTTCAGCGCCTCGGGCATTTGTCCTTCGAGCCACAGGTCGACCTCCCCTGGCGACGTCAGGATGACCGGCATCGCTTTGGGATGAATCGGCGCGACGATCGCGTTGGCCTCTGTGGTCAGGAAGCCGAACAACTCGTGCTGCCCTACGACTGGCGCGCTCTTGGGCCCCCTGGCGCCGCGCCAGGGCGTCCATAGGCCCGCGAAGGCGAACAGCGGCCTGTCATCGGCCAGAGCGAACCAGATGGGCGTCTTGCGCGGTTTGGTGTCCTCGTATTCGCAGAAGGACGTCGCCGGGACGATGCAACGATACTTCTGTCCAAGCCATCCGCGCCAGTGAGGGCTCGAGACGTTGCGGATGTTCGTGACCGGCTGGCCGCCATATTGAGGCGGCCCTGGCATGCCCCAGCGCGCCATGACCAGCTCGCGTTCGCCCTCGGGGCGGACACGGACGATCGGTGCCATCTGGTCGGGGAAAATGCCTGGAAACAGTGGCAGATTGCCGGTGCGGTCATGCCGCGCGCGAAACCAGTCGCGGATCGCGGCCTGGCCCTTGGTGAGGCTGTAAAGGTTGCACATGGGCGCGGGATAGCGGGCGCGTCGAGTTGAGTCCATAATCCCGCCCCTGGTCACGATCTCGGAGGGAGGGCAGCATAAGCACCGAGACCCGCCGCGCGGCCCTGACCGCGCTTGCCGGCTTAGTGGCGCTGGCCCTCCCTGGCGCCATCGCGTCATCTGACGTCGCCGGCGCCGCGCTTGTCGACCTCGGCGCCTTCGCCCAATGCGACGTCCAGGAGACCCTCTGCCCCGATGACGACTTGGAGCCGCGCGAACAGATCGGGATTGTCGCCACGAACCAACGCCAGCCTGGCGACCGGCGTGTTGGGCATACGGCGAGCGCGGTTTAATCAAGCGGACGCCCGACTCGAGGTGCGGCGTCGACCCAATGCGCGAGCGCCGCGATCACGTCATGCGTGGAGTCACCGCTTGGCGGGGGGTAGACCGTAAACGCCGCCGACCGCTTTGCTCGGCGGTGACGATGTGGATTACAGGCGGTGCCGGGGCGACATGAATTGCTGTTTCAACAACCTGAGAAACGCGGCGCTTTGCCGGTGCATTTCCTCAAAATGGGCGAGCGCTTCGCGGTAGGGTCGAACGTCCAGACCGTCGGCGAGCATCTCAGCGATTTGCTGTTTTTGCTTCGCGATAGGCGCGCGCCCTCCGCGAGTTGAGACTTGGCTCGCTCAATCGCGGCTTGCTGAGGCCCGCTAGGACCGACCTGCCGGAAACTTTCCGGGAGGTGGAAGCTGGTCGCGCTCACGCGCGTCACAGGCTCAATCGTCCCAATTCGAGCCCTTGGGGTAGACCCACACTATCATCAAGCGGACGAGCACCACGGATAGCGCAGTTATGACGACGTAGCTCATGCTTCCTCCCAAATAACAGGAGCTAAGCCAATAGGGTTTCAGAAAGGTTAATTTCCGATTAACGGTGCGGCGAATCAGTGCACCATTCACACAGCTAGTGCATAGGCGGCACGACCTTGGCGTAGCTCAGATCGTAAGTCTTGTTGCGCAGCGGATCGAGCCGAGTGCCTTCCGACGCGTCGTAGATGCGCGGCCGGCCAGACGCTGTCGGCGGTTGCGGAGAAGCAGGCGCCGCGGAAGGCGTAGCGCTCGCGACGGTGCCGTTCGACGGTAAGGGTGGAGTTCCATACTTGGCCTCGCGCGCGCGCTCGTCCGCGAGCATAGCCGGCGGAACGGGAGCGGAGGCGACAGGCCCGATCCCTGAAGCGCCGGCTGAGCTCGCGTCGTCGAACGCCAATCCTTCCGCCGGCGCGTCGTTGACTCCGGTGACGATCCCGCCGACCTCCTCAATCGACTTGACGCCCGGGGCGACAAGCGACGCCAACGCCGAATCCTTGGCCTTCTGGTCGGCGCCAATTCTCCTGAGACGGGCGAGAATCGCCGCCGGCGCTGCCTGGGCCTGCGCCGGCGCGTCGAGCGCGCCGAACTGCGACGGATCGATCGGATCAATCGAAGCCTGTTGGAGCGCCACGTCTGGCGCGAGCTTGTCTTTGACGTCCTTTTCGATCTGGCGCGAATGGACGACGTTCTTCTGATGCTGGTCTAGAGTTTCGGCGAACACATGCCCGCCCGTTCCGTCCGCGACGAGGTAGAGATCCCTTGTGTGCGCGGGATTGGCGACCGCTTCGAGCGCTGCCCTGCCGGGGTTGCAGATCGGCCCCGGGGGCAGGCCGTCGATGATGTAGGTGTTATAGGGCGTCGACTGATTGAGGTCGGCCTTGGTGATGCCGCGGCCCAGCGTGCCCTTGCCCAGGGCGAGGCCATAGACGATCGTCGGGTCCGACTCGAGCCGCATGTGCCTTTCGAGACGATTGACGAACACGCCAGCGACGCGGGGCCGCTCGTCGGCCTTTCCGGTCTCCTTCTCGACGATCGACGCGAGCGTCACCATCTGGCCCTGCGATTTGATCGGCAAATTCGTCGCGCGCCCCTTCCAGACCTCTTCGATCGCCTTCGTCTGCGCCTTCGCCATCCGCGCGAGAATGGACAGCTGCGTATCGCCGCGCTCGAAATAGTAAGTGTCGGGCATCAGCGAGCCCTCGCGCGGAGGCTCCTTGATGTCGCCGATGAGAACCGGGTCGTCGCGCAGCCGCTCGACGATCTGTTCGCTGGTCAGCCCCTCGGGGATGCTGAGCTTGTATCGCACGACGCGATGGGCGACGAGCTCATTCTCGATATCGTTCATGCTCATGCCGGCCTTGAACGCATATTCGCCGCGCTTCAACGCGCCGCGATTGCCGTCGAGTAGGGTCAAAGCGTTGAACCACTGTGCGCTGTCGATGACGCCAGCGCGCTCGAGCTGATCGGCGATGCCGCGGTCCTCGCGCACGATCATGACGACCTTGTCGGCGGCGAGCGGCCCGGGGCTGCGCGCTTGCTTCAACAGCCAAGCGAGCGCTCCGACGGTCGCGAGCGCCCCGAGCAGCACGAAAGTGAGCAATCCGCTGACGCTGAATAGACCTATTCGCGGGGGTTGCGCGGGCGGGGCTGGGCCGCCCGACGCCGGCTTGCTCGCGCGGCCGAACAGACCAATGCGCGGCCGGGGGGTCTCTGCATCGCCGGTATCGAGTTCTCCGCTCATGTCGCCCTTTTCGCGCTGCCGCCGCAACCGTAATTGTGGTCGGCTAGACCTAGGCCGAGCCTGCGCAACCGGCGCGTCCAGCCCCGCACCGTCGCACGCAAAGCATGGCGCACGGGGATATTTCTTCGACAACTCTTAGCAAAAAGCAAATATCGCAAGCGGGTGTCGGTGCCCCTCGACGAAACCGACGCGTCGTTCAAGCCAAAAACACCACTGTCGGGTCAGGCCCGGCTATTCCTCAATGTCATTAGCCTCGCGCGCGAGCAGTAGGGTCCCTCGGTTCGTCCGACGACGAGAGTAAGCGGCCTCGCGGCCCGGTCGCGCGGCGGGCGTCAATACTCGCCACGGCGCCAGAACGGATGGTTGCTCGGCTTCCTCAAGTTCAGAGCGCTCCAGAGACGGAAGCGCTCGGCGACGGGCTCCCGAAGTGTGACCGCCGTCACAGCGAACGGGCGGGCGACGCGCTAGGGAGTGCTCCCATGAGTAACATCCTGACCTATAATCCAGTTTTGTTCGACGAAAGAAACGAGCGGCCGTTCCTAATTGCGTTCGTTGTGACTGTCGCCGAGTGGGCGGTCGCATTGCTGCTCGTCCTGGCTTGATAGGCCCACTGCTGGAGTGGAGCTACTGGGCTCCGAAAGCCTAGGTGCCGGGGCCCAAACGTAAGATGGCGAGCATCCTATTGCGACGCTTCGGACTGACCCTATTGCCCCGCGAGAGCTCGCCGGAGAGCGAGACGAAGGCGAAGGCAGGCGGCGTCACAACGTCGAGGCCAGCGCAAGCGCGAGCAGCGCCGCCGCGCCCCACGCAACGAAGGCGATCAGATTCTCCGCCAAGAGAAGTCGCTCACTGACCGCCACTGAGATCCCCCTGGGTATTAGTGCCCATTGCGCAGAACGCCGGATGCGGACAGTCCAAGGCCTACGGCCTTCTTACCCATGAGCGAGTGGGAAGAGTCTTATGACGGATCATGGGTAGCTCGATTTCCAGGGCGCGCGGCGCGGGTTAGTTCCAACCTACCGCCTCGGCACGTCGCGTCCATACGTTAAGTTGCGAGACTTTTTGGACCTGATGTCGAAACAGTAGCTGAAGGGCCCAAGCCCGACCGCTTCTCCCACAAACTGCCGACAGACGCCGCGCGAAGAAAACTTCGCGGGCAAACGGGTTCGGCTTGCCAATTGAGGATTACTCCGATGACTGACACATCTTTGCATGCCTTTATCGCTGCCAAGTTTGGTCAAGCACAAGGCTACGCCAGCGTTTGGCGCAAACGCCCCAATGTCACGAGAGCGTTTTCTGTCGACGAATTGGACAACGCCATTGCTTATATTGAGCAACAATCGAAGACCGACGACACCTACATCGCGATCAGCACCCAGGCAGGGCCACTCGTCGGTCGTAAGCGGGGAGGCGCCGACACTGTCAGCTCGATGACGGGTCTGTTCGCGGATATCGACTTTGCCGAGGTCAAAGGCGCTGAGAGCGGCTATCCGAAGAGTGAAGAGGAGGCGCTCGAGATTCTCTCAAGTTTTTCGCTCAAGCCGACCTCGATCGTGCATAGCGGGCACGGCCTGCAAACTCACTTCGATTTTGACAAGCCCTGGCGTCTTGAAACCGCCGGCGACCGCATCGCCGCCGCAGATTTGTCGGCAGGCTTTCAACGGACTCTTCTCGCCCACTTTCGCGCGCATGATCGCAAGATCGACAGCGTCGGCGACATCGTGCGCAACTTTCGCCCGCCCGGAACGCTCAATCATAAGAGCAGACCGCCAAAGCCCGTGCGACTTCTCGAGCATGAGCCAGGTCTGAGGTACTCGGTTGAACAGATTCAAGAACTCGTTGCGTCGTCCGCTGCCCCACGCAAAGGCGATCAACGTCCCAACACACCGCCGGCGGATCATACGAAAATCATCGAGGAGTGCGCTTGGTATCGCAACGTGGTCGTCGATGGCGCGGCGACCTGCCCGGAGCCCGATTGGTTTGCTGGAGCTTCGATCGCCGCTCTGTGCCGCGGCGGCGAATCTGCGTTTCTAACCTACAGCAGCAAGCACCCTGACTTCAAACACCGGGAAGCGCACGACAAGTTTCGCCGGGCGGTTAAGAACAACGCGCCGCGGACATGCGCGAGCGTCGCCGATGATCTCGGCCATCGCGAGATTTGCGACGCCTGCCCGCACTGGGGGCAGATCACATCATCCATCCAGCTCGGTCGCTCAGGTTACGATCCCGGCCCGAAGGGCCCGCTCCCGCTCGGTTACACGGCCGAGGGCGGTTACGTTTTCCTCGACAAGGGGAGGCAGATCCTCGTGGTCGCAGGCTCCTCGCAGCTGTTGTCACTGCAGTACCTCGTGGGCCTAGCCAACCTCCCATTCTGGGCAAAAAGATTCCCCGCGAAAAAGGAAGGCGCGGTGGTCAATCCGTGGGACGCCGGTCAAACCCTCATGGAGGAATGTCGGCGCAAGGGTTCGTTCGATCCGCGACGAGTCCGCGGCAGGGGCGTTTGGCTTGAAGGCGAACGCGTCATCATCAACCTTGGCGACCCCCTTCCGCGAGATGTTCGGCACCTCTACCTATGCTTCGAACCTTTGCCGCTCCGATCAGTGACGGCGTTCGACACCCTCCGACTGCGAAAAATGCTTGAGCGCTTCGTTTGGCGAAACCCTCAAGACGCCATGCTTTTGCTGGGCTGGCTCGCTGTCGCCCCAGTCTGCGGCGTCCTTGCCTGGCGACCGCACTGCTTCATCTATGGTCCGCCCAATTGCGGCAAGTCGACAATTCATTCTGCGGCCAGCAGCCTGCTTAGGCCGCTCGGCCTATCCGCCGACGGGCAGAGCAGTGAGGCCGGCATCCGGCAGATGATCAAGGCGGACAGCCGACCGGTCATCCTCGACGAGTTTGAGTCGGACCAAGGACGTAGTCACGTCGCCGGCGTCATCCGTTTGGCTCGAAGCGCCTCGTCCGCTGAAAGCCCGGTCCTGCGCGGAACCCCAGAGGGCAAGGCGATGCAGTTTGTGCTGCGGACGTGTTTCTTCTTCGCCGCGGTCAATCCGTCTGGCATGTCGCCGGCTGACGCCACGCGCATATTGTTGTTCGAGATGCTCGCGCACGCGAACGACACCGACGAGGCTGCGCGGATCGCCGACGACGAGGCATTCTTCACGGATAAGGGACCAGAATGGTGCGGCTACATGGCGGGCCTCGCCAACGTCATCCCGCCGGCAATCCGGGTCTTCATGAAGGCCCTGCCGGGCATCGACTCACGACACCGCATGAACGTCGCGACGCTGCTCGCTGGCGCGTTCGTCGCGCTCGAAGGCAGGACGCTAACTGAAGTCGAGGCGGCAGCAATGACCGAGACCTACAGGGGATCGATAGAGCTGCATGCGGAAGCCTTCGAGCGCGACGACTCGATGGAGTGTCTGCAGCATCTCTTTGCCTACTCAAACGAGAAGCAGACGCTGGGCTTCTGGCTTGCGGTCACGCTGGCCTGGATCGAGCAGAGACTGCCGGACAATAAATCCCTCCAGGCCGCAGCGATGCGCATCCCGCGCAACTTCGAGATCGTTGTGCGAAGTGGTGATGAGGCCGGCTTTTTCATCAGAAACGGCTCTCCCCGCGTTGAGGCGATCTTCCGCGACACGAAATGGGCGCATGGCGCTTGGGAGAGGGCGTTGCGGAAGATCGATGGTTGCTTTGCGCCTAAGAACCCGATCCACTTCGCCGCGGCGAAGAGCAAGTCCCGCGCTATCGGCCTTCCGATCGGCCTGTTGCCGGAAATTGATCCAGAGGAGCTTCAGAAGGAATACGAGCCCTTTTTCCAAGGGCAGGAATACTGACATGGCGCTTTACTGGAACACGTCGGGGTCCATGCGACAGGACGTCAGGACGGAACGGACGGCCAGCGGAGACCGGGGGATATGGCGGCAAACGAGTGCGCAACCGACGCCTTCTCTATCTCTCCCTCTATATCTGTAGGAGGCGTCCGTTCCGTCCGGTCGTCCCTCGTGTTGCGCCGCACCAGGCCGACCCCCAGCTCTGCAAGCGTGGAGTCGGCAGGCGCTTCTCTCCAACCGGCAGTGGTCATGTTCGGCCACATGCCAACCGGTCGTATGTCTCGTTGGCATGCCGGGCCCTTCATTCGCGTCGGTTACCGGCGTGGTTACAGATCGGTCTTCGTCTAAGGTCGCTCGACCTCCACTGGAGACGATCGGAATATTGCGCGCGCAAAACGCTCGTGTTTCCGTATTGATTTACCTGGAATGCTGACATGACCCTCTCAATCAACCTCACCCGCCGGGTCCGCCGCCGCAAGCTGAAGTCCGGCGAGACAGTCGATCAGGTCCGCTTCGTCTTGAACTGGCGCGACCCGCGAACCGGCGAGAGGGAGCAGCGCTTTTTCGAACGCCAGCGGGAGGCCCAGGAGAAGCGCGCGGAGCTTGTCGCCGCCTATGACCGGGGGGTATATAGCTCCGAAAACCGATCCTTAACCGTCGGGGCCGCCGTCGCGGCGTGGCTTGAGACGAAGCGCGGCGTCGTCCGGCCAATCACCTTCGCCAGCTACGAGTTCGAGATCGGCTACATCGTCGGCCCCCTGCTCCCGAGCGAGGCGCGGCGGGCGAT
Source organism: uncultured Alphaproteobacteria bacterium (assembly GCA_963767245.1). Taxonomy (GTDB): domain Bacteria; phylum Pseudomonadota; class Alphaproteobacteria; order Rhizobiales; family Beijerinckiaceae; genus Roseiarcus. The sequence continues at coordinate 17,074 of CAVYDG010000029.1, read as the reverse complement.
CGTTCGATCGGGCGTCGGCGCCAGGCCCAAGGCGCGCGCGATTGAGCTTCTCGGCCGCGTCAAGGTTCAGGATCTTACGACGCGCAAGATCCGCGCCTGGCACAAGCTCATCTCAGAGGAGGTCTCGGTCTATTCGGCCAACAAGGCGCTGATGAAGCTGAAGGCCGCGCTGGCCCTCGCTGCCGAGGATCTCGAGTTCCGGCCGGTCGCCATGCCCGGGGGCCTTCAGCGCCAGCGCGATAAGGCGCGGAAGGCCGTGCTCACGCCCGACGAGGTGGCCCGGCTTCTCGCCACGGCGCGCGACGACCTCGACAAGGGGGTCTATTGCGCCGCGCCATTCCTGATGGGCACGCGCCCGAGCGAGCAGCTCGGGCTCATGTGGGACGAGGTCGATTTCGAGGCGAACGTCATCCGCGTTCGACGCATCCAGTTGCGCTACGGTTCGCTCTCCGAGTTCACCAAGACCGAAGCCGGTCGGCGCGACATTCCAATGTCGCCGCTGCTGCGCGAGATGCTGCTCGGCTGGCGCGTTCGCTGCCCGCGGAGGGACGGCCAGCTCGAACGGGTCTTTCCGGCGCCCGGCGTTAGGCGGGCGTGGCCTCTTCCTCGTGAGGGCGGCGGCGGGCCGCTGGTCTACGGAAGCTTCCGGAAGCGCTACTGGGCCCCGACGTTGAGGCGTCTCGGCTTGCCGGCCGTCACGCCGCACAGCGCCCGCCACAGCTTCATCTCGGTGCTGCAGGCCCAGGGCGTCGAGGTGGGCCTGGTCGCCAAGCTCGCGGGGCATAAGAGCGCGGTCGTCACGCTCTCGCACTACACCCACGCGATGCGCGGCGGCGAGGACGCGGTGAAGGCGCTTGACCGGGCTTACGCGGGGGGGGGGTCATGAACGGGCGAGCAACAGGTGACGATGGCGCGAGCAGGAGAGGCGAGCGGGTCTCGCACTTCGTGAAGACGCCAGTCGCAGCCGCACTATTGCGCGAACACCACGGCGAGTCGGGGGCTCGGAAGGTCGCGCTAGCGGAGCAGCGAAGGGCAAGGCGCGCAAGATCGAAGAAGCGCTTCGCCTTTTGGACCGACGTGGCGGCGCGGATCGAGAACGGGAACTGTGCAACAACGCTGCAAAGACCGGGCCCGCTGACCGGGAAGGGCCAGCATCCCGAATGTGAGCCTGTTCAGGGTGGCCCGGGGGAATGTCTCTCCAGGGCGGAGAGCAGCCGTCGGCCGAACGGTGAGAACGGGCCAGGACAAGCCGGCGTACAAAGGCCGCCAGGGCAAGCGCAGTGTCCGCCCTGAGCGGAACTCGGTCGCGGCTGCCCCACAGCATCACGGATGATTTGAAGCCTTGGGGGCGTCCCCTTCTTAGCGAGGCCGTCAGGCGGCTTCTGGCGGATAGGTCGAGACCATGTCGGGCGGCAGATCCTGATAGGGGCAGTTGCCCAGTTCGTAGATAAAGTCGAGGCGCGGTTCGGTGTCCAGATAGAAGTGGAAGTCGGCCACGAACTGGCCGGTCTGCGTGACCGCAATGCCCCGTTTCTCGTAATCGGTCACCGCCGTCGGCAGTTTATCGTCGGGAAGCTTCTCCTTGATGTGGTGCAGGCCCTCGCCGCGCCTGTCGAGATACTCCTGGTAGATCATCGGCCCGCGCACAGGCTGGATGAGTTCGATTTCCATGTCGCCGACATGGGTGATCGCGATCCGGAATTCGAATGGCTCCTCGACAAGCTTGCCGCCGACCTTGAGGTTCTTGACTGTCTTGTCGGTGAACCGGAACACTCGCCAGGGTCCGATCTTCAGCACGTCGATCCACTGCTGCATCGATTTCTCGAGATCGCGGGTGAGCCAGGCGATCTGCTGGATGCGCCGGGTCTTGTTCAGCGTCCGCAGTTCCTCGTTGGTCATCGCCTTCGTCTCCGTAACATCGGTTGCGGGCCCTTTCCACGGCTCGGGAATTCGGGCCCGGGAAGGGCAAAGTCGCACTCTCGCGGGCCGCGTCTCTCATGCGTCGAGCCGGACGGCAACCGCTTGGCCGTCTCTCGCGCTTTCGAGAACGGCGAACGCCGTCGCCAGCGAGACCAGTCCATCTTCCCCGCTCGACGACGGACGGCCGACGCCGCGCATGGCGTCGTGAAACGCGCGAACGCCTGACACATAGTAGTTGTGGTGGTCGAGCGCGACCGCCTCTTCGCCGGCTGCGCTGCGCAGCGTCAGGGTCCCACGCGGGGTCTGCGCCATGCAGTCGCGCGCGACAAGCGAGCCTTCGCTGCCGTGCACCTCGATCCCGGTCTCGGCGTAGCGGGTCGTGAATCCGTCAAAGAGCTGAGCAAGCAGGCCCGAGCGAAATCGGATGAGCGTCAACGCTGCGTCTTCGATTCCGTTCGAAGCGAGACCGCCGTTCTGCGAAAACGCCGCGACAAATTCGGGCTCGTCGCCAAGAATGAAGCGCAAGAGGTCGGCGTCATGCACAGTCAGATCGAGGATCGCGCCTGCGCCCGCCTTCGGATCGCGCAGGCGCCACCCGTGCAGATGCTCCGGCAGATAGCCTGCGTGAACGAGCCGTGCGATAAGCGGGCGGCCGATGCGCCCCGCGGCGATCATGGTCCGCATCGCGCCCGCCACTGCGCCGTTCCTGAGGTGATGGTTGGTCGCGAGCGTGATCCCTGCGCGCTTGCTGGCCGCGACCATGTCGCGTGCGTCCGCCAAACTGGTCGCGAGCGGCTTCTCGCACAGGACGTGGACGCCGGCCTCCGCCGCCGCGATCGCTTCCGCCCGGTGCCGCTCGTTCGTCGTTGAGATGTAGACTGCCTCCACGCCCGCGGAGAACAGCTCCGGCAGGCTGCCGACCGCCTTCGGTATGCCAAACTCGTTGGCGTAGGCGCGGCCGCGCGCGCGATCCGTGCTCATCACGGCCACGATGTCGCCGCCCGCCTGTCGGATCGCGTCGATCATCCATTCCCGGCCGATCACGGTGGCTCCGATCAGGCCCCAGCGAACTTTCGCCATCGCTCCTCCCACGCGCGCCCGGCCGCGCGCTACGGTTCGCTACTTGTCGTAGTGGCTCAGCATCGTAAAGAAGCGCAGCTCGACCTTTCTGCTCAGAAACTCGTCATGCCGGCCGAACCATTCCTTCTGGTAGGGCAGGTTCAGATGCACGTCGAGCGCGGCCCGGTCGGTCCAGTTCTCGTAAAAGTAGAAGATGTTCGGGTCCTCGTCGCTTGACGTGGAAATGATATTCGATGCAGCCGGGCTCGGCGCGAGATCGAGGGACAAAGCTTTCGAGCAGTTTGACGAGCTCGGCTCGCTTCTGCGGCCGTGCGTGCAATGTGGCGGTCAGGGTGCATCGGGGCGTAGCCGTCATGGGCCTTTCCTTCCGTTGTTGATGTCGCCGCCCTGGCGCTGCGGTCAGCACGGCGCCAGGGCTAACGATTGTCTTTTTTGCTCCTTGCGCGGCGCAGCGAGCGCGCGCGCCAGCGAGTTCAGAAGGGCGACTTGTCGACCGTGTCCTTGGTCCACATCAGCGGCTTGCCGTAGACAATCTCGCCGCCGTCGCCGACCGTGTATTCGCCCACCTTACCGGCCTTGAACGTCGTCCCCGGTTTCGGATCGAGCTTGCCGGCCAACTTGAGATGCGTCGCGTAGACAGCCAGATAGCCGAGCTCATAAGGATTCCAGAGGGCGAAGCACTTTTCCGAGCCGTCGTTGATATAGGTCTTGATCGCGTCGGGCAGCGCAAAGCCTGTGGAGTAGACCTTTCCTGCGTGACCGCTCGCTTCGACGGCGCGCGCACCGGACGGGGCGCTCACCGCGGATGAAGAGATGATCACCTTCAGGTTGGGGTGAGCCTGCATGAGGTTGACCGCGACATCGTAGCTCTTGGCGTCGTCATCGTTGGCGTACTGCGTGTCAACGACCTTGAAAACCTGGTACTTCGGATCGTTGGCGATATATTCCTTCATGTACTTGATGTGGGCGGTGTGGTTCGGCGCGGTCGGCGAGGCCGCGACGAACGCCACCTCGCCGCCGTCCGGCGAATCCATGAGCGCGCAGTCGAGCATGGTCTTCGCCGCCTGCTTGTAGGACATCTGATTTACGAACATGTCGCGCGCATCCTGGGCGGCGTCCGCGTCGAAGGTCGTCACGACGATTCCGTCCTTCCGAGCTTCCTTGAGGACCGGCGCGACCGCGTTGAGATCGATTGCCGCAAGCGTAATCGCGTCGGGCTTCTGGGTCAGGAAGTTCTGGAGCGTCTCGACCTGTAGCGAGACGTCGGCGTGGTCGGCGCCGGCGTAGACGAAGGTGTCGCCGAGCTCGGCCGCCGCATCCTTGCCACCGCGGGCGGCGGCTTCGAAGTAGGGGAAACCGGTCCACTTCGGCGTCATCATGATTTTGAAGCCTGAGTCCTTGGCCGAGGCTCCCGAGGCGGCGAGGCCGATCGCAGCGAGGGCGCAAGCCCCGGAGAGCAACGTTGAACGCAAAGTCATGTGTTCCTCCTTGTCATGTGCGCGAATTTCGCGCGTTTGTCCTTGAGTTCGTCTGTTCAACCACTTTGGCTTTGGGACCCTCCTCCAGCTTTATGCGCCCGCCGCCTTCGGCGTCAGCAGCCGATAGAGGCGCCGGAACGCGCGGAAAATCGCGGGTCTGAGAACGCCCGCGATCAACAAAGCGCCGAGGACGATCGTCTGCGTCGGCCCGCCGATGTTTGCGAGGCCCATGCCGTTGCGCATGGTTCCAAGCAGAAACAAAGCGAGGACCACGCCGAGAATTCCGCCCCGGCCACCGTTGATGTCGACGCCACCGAGCACTACGGCGGTGACCACGAACAGGATCGAGCCGTCGGCATTGTCGCCGCGAGCCGAGCCGTACTGACCGATCCAGACCAGGGCGGCAAGCCCCCCTAGCCCCCCCGCAAGAGCGTAGGCTTCGATCTTGATCCGGGCGACGTCGATGCCGGCCGCCCAGGCGGCTTCCCTGTTGCGGCCGACGGCGTAACAGCGACGGCCGAAGACCGTCCAGCGCATCAGCGCGCCAACACCTATCGCGAGCGCGAGGTATAGGAGAAAGGAAACCGGCAGCGCGCCGAATAGCTTCTCTGATCCGACAAAGAGATAGGAATCGTCGAAGCTCGTGTAACCCATCTCCGATCCCATTATGAAAGCAAGCCCGCGAAAGGCGCCCATCGTGCCGAGCGTGACCGCGAGCGAGGGCAGGTTCATCCGGGCGACGAGAACGCCGTTCAGGGCTCCGAGGACCGCGCAGGCTGCGACGACGCAGGGAACCGCGAGCCAGATCGGAGCGCCGATGGCTGAGAACTTGGAAAACAGAACACTGCCGAACGCCAGCGTCGAGGCCAGCGAAATATCGATCTCGGACAGAATCACGACCACGGCGAGGCCGATGGAGAGAATGCCTGGATAGACGAACTGTCGCGTCGAATAGAGGATCTGACCGAGGCTGAGATAGTAAGGCGAGAGCGTGGCGGACCACGCGGCGGCTGCGAGAGTCAAAACGACAAGCGTCAGCTCCCACTGCGGCAGGCGGCGGTTCATCGCCCGCTCCTTCCGCGCCGGCGGCGAGCCCGCAAGGAATCGCGGATGCGGGCCGCGACGACGACGTCGGCCGACGCGGCGCCGACGATCGCGACGCCCTGAATGAACATGCGCCAGAATTCAGGGACGCCGAGCAGCACGAGCCCGTTGTCGATGGTGGCGAGAACGACGGCCCCGAGCCCCGCGCCGATGACATTTCCCGACCCGCCGGTGACGCTGACGCCGCCGATGACCGCGGCGGCGAGTGAGGTAAGCTCCCAGCCCGAAGCGAGGACGACGGTCACGGTTCCCACGCGGGCGGCGTACAGAAAACCGGCCAGACCGCACATGACGCCGCCGACGACATAGGCGAGAAGCACGATCCGCTGGGTTCTCAGTCCAAAGAAGGCGCTCGCCTCAGGATTGGAGCCGACCGCGTACATGCGCCGGCCGAGCGGATAGAAACGCAGGAACGCGGCGAGCACGCACACCACGCCCGCAGAGAGCAGCACGAGCACCGGAATGACGCCGATCCGCATGTCCGGGAGTACGTTCACCCAGTGCGGCAGCTTGTTGGACGTGACCTCCTGGCCCCGCGCATAGAGGTAGATCAGGCCGCGATAGACCGACATCGTTCCGAGAGTCGCGATCAGCGGCGAAATCCTGCCGTAGGCGACGAGGAGCCCATTGAACGCCCCGAGCGCGCCGCCGATGGCGAGCGGCATGAGCACCAGGGCGGGGCCGATATCCTGGTGGCGCGACGCGAAGTCGGCCGTGAGATAGGCCGCAAAGCCCATGATCGAGCCGACCGAGACATCGAGATTGCGGGTGATGAGGATGACCGTCTGCGCCGCGGCGACAATCATCAGTATCGCCGCATTGGAGAGGATCGCGCTCAAGTTCTCGGGCGTTAAGAACTGCGGCCGCAGAACCGCGAAGCCCGCGCCGAGAAGGATCAGAAAAGCCAGCACGCCGCTTACGCGGAAGCGCAGCGCGAACTGTCCGAGGGATCTTTGCGCAGCTTCCGCAGGCAGCGCGCCAATGTCAGCGGACATCGACAGGCTCCCGCGCGTTTCGCGTGGCAGCCATCATGACGGCGGTCTGGTCCGTACGAGCCGCGTCGAGCTCCGCGACGATCTCCCCCTCGGAGACGACAAGGATGCGATCGCTGATCGCAAGCACTTCCGGAAGGTCGGAAGAGATCACAAGGACCGCGAGTCCGTCCTCAGCGAGACGCGCGATCATCCGGTGGACCTGCGCCTTCGAACCGACGTCGATGCCGTGCGTGGGCTCGTCGAGGATCATGACTTTCGGCTTCGTCGACAGCCATTTGGCGAACGCGACCTTCTGCCGATTTCCGCCCGACAGGTCGGAGACGAGCTGGTCGACGCCGGTCGTTCGCACGTCGTAGGTCTTCACGGCCTCGGTCGCCACGCGCAATTCGGCGGATTCATCGACGATGCCCAGCCGGGCCAGCCGGTCGACGATCGGCAGAGTGACGTTGCCGACGATCGAAGACGACATGATCAGGCCGACGCCGTCGCGATCCTCGGGGAGATACGCTAGCCCGAGCGAGAGCATCTGTTTCGGGCTTTGCGGAGTAACCGGCCGGCCGTCGAGCGTGACCCTACCGGAGCTCGGGGGGGTGAGGCCGAAGCACGCATGCGCGATTTCCGAGCGGCCAGCGCCGACGAGTTCAGCCATGCCCACGATCTCGCCGGCGTGGAGCGAAAACGAAACGTCAGAGAACACGCCTTCCAGGCCAAGCCCGTCGACGCGCAGGACTTCCCGGCCGCGCGTTTTCGCCTTGCGTTCGGCGAATAGCGTCTCGATCGGCCGGCCGACCATCATCCGCACGATCTCGGCGCGGGTCAGCTCAGAGGCGGGCCGCGTCGCGACATGCCGGCCATCCCTTAGGACCGTCACGGCGTCTGCGATGAGATCAAGCTCTTCCAGCCGGTGCGTAATAAGCACGACCGATGTCCCGCGGTCGCGCAGGGTCTTCACGATCCGGAACAGCTTCTCGACTTCAGCGGGCGTCAGCGCCGACGTCGGTTCATCGAGGATCAAGAGCCGCAAGTCAGCCGTCAGCGCGCGGGCGATCTCGACGAACTGAAGCTCGGCCATCGACAGCCCGGCGATCAGCGCGCTAGGTTCGATCGCGACGCCAAGTCGCGTGAGCGCCTCGCGCGCCCGCGCGACTGCCGCCCTGCGGTCCACGGTTCCGAACGCCGTCACGGGCGTCGCGCCCATGCTAATGTTCTCGGCGACGTCCAGGTGGGGAAAAAGCTTCGGGTCCTGATAGACGGCGGCGACGCCCGCGCGCCGCGCCTCGATCGGGGTCGTGAAGCGGACGACTTCGCCGTTCAGCGCGATCTCGCCCGCGTCGGGCTCAAGGATGCCGGTGATGATCTTGACCAGCGTGGACTTTCCAGCGCCGTTCTCGCCGACGAGCGCGTGAACCTCGCTGCGCGCCACCTCGAAACTGACGTCCGTGAGGGCGTTCGACGCGCCAAAGGCCTTGGCGACGCCAGTGACCCGAAGGGCCGGCTCGGTCACGGCCGGCGTTCCGCAGCCGGACCACTCCGCGCCGAAGAGGCGGCGGAATGGAGACCTGGATATCGCGCTTGCAGCGGGTTCACCGTTCCTCCCGAACGTGTGGACAGGTCTCTTTTGGTTAGCTAGTCATAACTGACGATTACCGTCAAGCGCCAGAGAACCGCGTCGAGTAAACATGCCGCGCTACGCGTCCTCAATCGATGTCGCTCGCCTCGCCGGGGTCTCGCAGTCCTCGGTTTCGCGGACATACAGGCCTGGCGCGAGCATCTCCGCAGAAACTCGCCGGAAGGTTCTGACGGCCGCCGAGCATCTTGGATATCGCCCGAGCCTGATTCCGCAGATCATGCTCAACCATCGATCGTACCTGGTCGCGCTGGTGATTGGCGGAATGTACAACCCTTTCTACGCAAGTGTGCTCGAGGAATTCACGGTCCAACTCCACGCCACGGGGCATCAGGTCCTGCTCGTTCACGTCAAGAGCGGCCACTCGCTCGATTCCTTCATTCCTCGGCTCGCGAGCTATCGGGTCGACGCGATCGTGAGCGCGCTCGCGGTCCTTTCGGCGGAGGCGGCGGCGGCGCTTGCCGCCTTCAAGATCCCGGTCGTCTCCTTCAACACGCCAGTCAAGAACGAGTGGCTCACCTCGATCTCCTCCGACAATTTGGCCGCCGGGGCGGAGATCGCCGATCTCTTCATCGCGCGCGGCGCCCGTTCTTTCGCCTATGTCGCCGGCCCCAAAGGGAGCCCCGCGAGCGACGACAGGTTCAAGGGCTTTCGCGACCGTCTCGCCCCGTGCGGCTATGGCGCCTTGCGGGTTATCGGAGGGGAAGACTTCAGCTACGAGAGCGGACGCGATGCGCTAGTCACGATTTTGCGCGACGGCGCGCCTCCCGAGGCGATCTTCTGCGCCAACGATCTCATCGCAATGGGAGCAATCGACGCGGTGCGCAGCCGGGCGGGTCTGCGCGCGCCGGAAGATTTTCTGATCGCTGGTTTCGACGACATCGCGATGGCGGGATGGGCCGCCTACGATCTCACAACCTTCCGTCAGGACGCGCGGCGGATGGTGAGCGAGACGGTCCGCGTGCTTCAGGCAGCTGAAGGCGCGCGCGCGCCGTTGAACGAGCTCCGTCTCGTGCTGCCCGCCCGAATGATCGAGCGCAGTTCGAACTCGACGCGAATTGGATCGGTGAAATCCTTCGCTCCAGAATCGTCGCCCAGGGAAGGCCCGCTCTTGGCGCCTCTGTCGCGTTAAGCCTACGGCAGCTTTCTCGCGCTCTCCGCATATATTCTGGTTTGGTCGGCAAGGTCAGCATGGGTCGACTTGACGCGTTCGCGGCTTGTCAAGGGACGGTCGCCGAGTGCGCACCTCAATGCATGCGGCCACGGCCGCGCGCCTCAGAGCTCCTTGAGCTTGTCCTCCAGCTCTTCGTCGGTCATCTGGAACGGATCTTCTTCGGTCTCGTCCTCCCCGGTCTCAGTCAGCTCGCTTCTTTCGTTGGGATCGTAGGGCTGCAGCTCGCCGGGCTCATACACAAAGCGATTGGATTCGGATTTCTGGTTCTGGTCTTCTTTCGGCTTGTCGATCATTGTGTGTGCCTCCTTTGTAATCATTCATTTTACCATCGACGCGCAAGTCGCACGACGTATTGTGGTCCACGAGTACTTTCGATGAGGCTTCCTACACCGTTCCTGTTTGCAGGCCTTAGAGCCTGTCCGGGAAAATAACGAATCGTTAGAATCGCTTGTGATTCTAAGCAAGGCGGCCTGATTCACTTGGGGGTTCGCCTGTGTGGACGAATGAAAATCGGGGTCGCTATGACCGCAGCAAGTTGCGCTATCCGAGCGACCTGACCGACGAGGAATGGGCGCTGTCGGAGCCGCTCATCCGGCCGGGGAAGCGCGGCGGCAACAGGCGGACGGTGAACGTACGTGAAGTCGTCAACGGCTTGATGTATGTGTTGAGCACCGGCTGCCAGTGGCGGGCGATCCCCAAGGACTTGCCGCCGCGCTCGACGGTCTACGATTATTTCGATCTGTGGAGCTGGGACGGCACGCTCGACCGCATCCATGAGGCGCTTTACACGCGCTGTCGCGAGCAGGCCTCCCGCGAAGCGAACCCGACCGCCGCCATCATCGACAGCCAGAGCGTCAAAAGCGCGGAAAAGGGGGGGCCTGCATCGATCCGCCCGGTTACGATGCAGGCAAGAAGATCAAGGGCAAGAAGCGGCACGTTCTTGTCGACACGCAAGGCCTCCTGATGCACGCGATCGTGCATTCCGCCGACATTCAGGACCGCGACGGCGGCGCGCTGCTGATGGCGAGCCTGTTCGGAGCCTTCCCGTTTCTGGTCAAGCTCTACGCCGACGGAGGTTACCAGGGGCCGGAATTCCAGGGCGCGATGAAACGCATTCTGGTGCGCCTCGACCTCGAGATCGTCAAGCGATTGGGTCACGCCAAAGGCTTCGTCGTCCTGCCCAAGCGCTGGATCGTCGAACGCACCCTCGCCTGGCTTGGCCGCTGCCGCAGACTGGCCAAGGACTGGGAATGCCTCAACCGCAAGGCGCTCGCCTTCCTGCGCCTCGCCTCCATCCGCCTCATGCTGCGAAAGCTATGCAATCCGACATGATGTTTCCGGACAGACTCTTACACGCGATCCAAAAGTATAACAGGCAAGAACGATTTCAGCGACGAGCCGTCCCGCTCAGACTCGGCCGCGGCAGCGAAAACCCGCTTCGCATGCTCAGGGCGAGCCGCCAGAAGGAACACGACGTGCGGCGTGTCGAAAGCCGACATGGATGCGCCAGGCAGGACGGCCCGGAGCTTTGCCGCCTTCTCCTCCACGAACGCGCTGCGGGGCAGCGTTTGGCCGAGGTGCTGATAGAAGAGAACCGAGCGGCCGCCTGCGTAGTGATCGGCAACTTCGTCCAGCAGGACATGTTTCGATCGCTTCTTCCCCGTTGCCGACTTAACTTCGAGACCGTTGTCCGGATCGAAGAAGACGAGGTCTCTGTCAGCGAAAGCCGCCATGCATCGAGTGTGATAGGAGTCCCGCTCGGTCCGGGAATTGGGCACGAATTCGTTGAAGAATGTCGCGCCGGGGACGAGTTCCATCGACTTCGATTCGCTGGAGGTCCGCCAGCTGAGGTGACGCCTTCACCTTCGCCAGCACGTCGAACAGCGCGTTCCTCAGCGCGTCAAACAGTGGGGGGTCGTACCTGCGCCAGATTTCCGGTTGGTCGAGGTAGCCGCGCTTCGCCCCGTGGCCTGACCCGTCTGCCTCCGTTAGCATCCAGCAGACGCCGATCCTGAAGCCGCCAGCCCCGGATAGGAGGCGCAACAGCGCGAACTTCCGGTAGTCGTTGACGTCGCCGAAATACTGAACCTTCACAGCCGCCCCCGCGTCGCCTCGGGGCGTGAGCATACTGTAATTATCCCGTTTTGGGATAATCCCGTTTTCGGTTTCTTTGGGCTGCCGGTCCCAATCCGGCAGCTCCCTGTGAACTCGCTTTTTCCCGACCTTTATGACAGGACCTTGGCCCGCCTGATCGAGGCGCGGAAGAAAGCTGGGATCACGCAGACGCAGCTGGCGGTGAAGTTGGGGCGACCGCAGTCTTTCGTCGCGAAATACGAGGGCCGGGAGCGGCGTCTCGACGTCGCAGAATACTTGATGATCGCGAGGGCGCTGGGAGCGGACCCATACAGGCTGCTACGGGCGGCCGAGAGGAACTGAAAGGGCGGAGAGGGCCCAGCGGCCCTGTCTGGAAGAGTTGCGCGACGCCCTCGCAGCCCGTTCCGCGCGCTCCATTTTCCTGTTCGATTCGGGCGAACTGTGGCAGTCTTCCGGAACCTCAGCAGTCCGTGTGCAACGATGACGCCCGCCGAATTCGGAAATTTGTTCACGCCCATCTATCTCGAGGCCTTCAACAATCTGGCGGAACTTCCTCTCGGGCAGAGGCCTTCGCACTTGGCCCACTATACCTCGGTTGCTGTTCTAGAGAAGATTGTCTCGAACAATGAAATTTGGTTCTCACACCCCTCAACTATGAATGACCATGAAGAGATGTGGTTTGGCATACGCGAAGGAGTCAGGATAGTAAGGGAGGCGAGCGCCGGATCGTCCTTCACTGATCTAGCTGGAGGAAAAGATAACTTCAATAAACTGAGCCAACAATACATGGAATTCATTCGCGTATTCGATACTCAAGTTGCCACCGACGTCTATGTATTCTGCTTATCTGAGTACGAATGGGCAAAGCAGCCAGACGGTCTTCTCTCGATGTGGCGCGGACATGGTGCAAACGGGAATGGCGTCGCGCTTGTGTTCAATACAGGCTTCCTGACTACTGTCCCGGGGTCGCGACTGCTAATCAGTAAGGTTCGCTACGGGACCGCAGAGGAACGTGCTAACTGGATTAAAGAGTCTTTCGTAAAGTGCCTAACGTTATTCAACACTCACGGCTCGACCCCTCAACATACTGGACTAACAGCATGGAACATGTTTCGTCTGACGCTATATCACTCTTTGAGCACGAAGCATCCTGGCTTCAAGGAGGAGAACGAGTGGAGGATCGTGTATTTACGTGATTTGGATCAGCACAGCTTGCTTAAGGATAAGCTAAGCTACTATATCCGTGGGAACACTGTTGAGCCAAAGCTGAAATTTCCTATCGAGCCGTTGAAGCTGGAGCCCCGTCAGGACTGGACTTTCAATAACATTCTGGACCGCATAGTACTTGGACCTACTCATGCGTCATTTCTCGCCTTATCCTCGGCGAAGCGAATGCTGGAATGCTTGGGCAAGCCTGAGTTCGCAGAAAAGCTTTGGGTCTCTCAAATTCCCTACAGACCGATCGCCTAACGCGAAGCACCCATTTGTCCACGCTGCACCAAGGTTAACCAGGGCCAGGAGATTGGCGAACACTGTGAGGCTCGCGGCGCCGAGCCGGCCATACGGACTGCTTGGAAGCATTCCACGTTAGCATTTGTTCGACCGCCTCCGGTTCGCATAGGTTTGCGATACTGCGCCAATGCTTAGCTGCGCCATTCATCCCACACGTGAGGCCGGGACCGGGACGATGGAAAAACAGCGAACTAAGACCGAGGCCGAACTAATCGCGACAGTCGCCAACATTCCGGACGCGGAGGGTTGTTTGCTCTTCGGTGAGCGGGCCACGAAAAGGGGCATGTCGGCACTCGCTGCTGCGTGCGAAGACCGCGCGAAGATGCTCAAGTCTTTGAGCGTGGCCGGCGTCAAGAAGACGCCCAGCTCGCACGCCAAAACGACGCCGGCGCCGATGAAGACCCATCGCACCGCGAAACAGGCACTGCCGATGAAGACCCACCGCGCCGCGGAAGAGGCTCTCCCGATCCTGATTGAAGACTACAAGGCCGGCGCGCCTCCAACCAACTACGGTGGACTAGCGCAGCGATGCGGCTACTCGCACACCGACGAACGCTGGTTTGGGCAGGTCACCGATTTGATCGACGCCGCCTGCGCGCTCGCGGGAGTGCCCAGTTTCGCGCTGGCCCGCGTGCGCGAGGCGAACGGCAACGTCAACCATGCCGCATGGCGCAAGGAATACAGCCACCTGCGCGATCGCGTCATTGCGGCGGCGCTGGGAGGCTCATGGACAGTCGCGGACTTCACGAAAATCCAAGATGCACTGGCGGTATTCTCAGCGCGGAGGTTGGGCAACAAGAAGGCATGGGGCTACGTCCACGGACAGATCAATGTGGAGGATTGGGCGGATGGAGGTGTGGTCCATGGGACGAGTTAGCCTTATTTCAGGTCCCAAGCCGGATTCCCCATCGCTTGGGCTGTCGTTCGTACTTGTAACCGCGCGGTAACCGCGGCTGTGCTCCTTCCTCCAAAACCACTTCCGTAGCCTGTAATTGCGTCTCCCGGTTGCACGGGAGTTCACTTCCGTGCACTTCTGTGCACCGGAAATTGTATGGAGAATGGCGTCCCGGAGAGGACTTGAACCTCTGACCCCAGGTTTAGGAAGCGTGGGTTCAGGGTGTTCAAGGAGTGCGCCGCCGTTCAAGGGCGTTCACGTGGGTTCACAGGAATACACGAAATGGTTCGGGAGGGATTCGTGAACTGGGGTGAGCAGGTTTGAACGCACGTGCACTGGAGTGAATTTGCGAAACTGTAACCGGCAAGTAACCACGGGTGGATCGAGGACAGTTTGGGCTCATGAATTTGTGGGACTGAAAAAGCCTGAGTTTGGGAGTCCTCAGGCGCCCGAATGGAGAATCAGTGGGCCGGGGGATCGATGCGAGCGCCTAAGGAGCGATTTGATTTCGTTCATCAATTCTTGAAACGGGTGTTCATCGACGACTTGCACGCCAAGCGCGTGCTGTCTTTGGCCAACGGAGCGCTCGGGGTGATGACCGGGGCGGCGCTCGCGGTGTCCTTGATCGGGCAGGCGCTCGCGCAGGCACGCGGATTGTTCGCCAAGTCCGCGATCAAACAGGTCGACCGCTTGCTGAGCAACGCGGGCGTGGTCCCCTGGGACTTGTTCGCCTCGTGGGTTCGCGAGTTGGTGGGCGAGCGGCGCGAGATCGTCGTGGCGATGGATTGGACCGACTTCGACGCCGACAACCAGTCCACGCTCGCGCTGCGCCTCGTCCCCCGCCACGGAAGGGCCATGCCCCTCCTCTGGCTCACCGTCGACAAGGACGAACTGAAAAACCAGCGCAACGATTTCGAGGACCTGTGCCTGTCCCGGCTAAAGGCGCTTCTGCCTGATGGCGTTGCAGTGACGATCCTAGCCCGGTTTCGCGGCGACATCCATGTCAGCGCCGCCGACGGCGAAACGCGGTTGGCCGCCGACTGGGTCGGCAAAGGCGGGCGGGCGCGCATGTTGCGCGACGCCGAAGTCACCGCCACTCGCCAGAAGGTCGGCGCCGTCGTTTGCGTGAAGGCTCTGGGCATGAAGGAGACTTGGCATCTGGCCGCCAGCGACGGCGCGCTTCTGGCGCGCCGTCTTTGCCCCCCAGCCCGGCGCGCCTCATTGCCCCGCGGTCGATCGCCCTCGGCCAGCGGGGCTTTTTCATATCGGCGAGGGATAGGTACAATCCCGGATTGCTGCGGTAATAAAATGGCGTCAGGATCACCGCGTCCGACTAGAGGAACCTCAAGCCCCGCCCTCACCGGCGGGGTTCTTTTTTGTGCAAAAGGCGCAGTGGCGCCTGTCTGTCATCGGCTGCGTGTGCCATTCTTCCACAGGCGCGCGATTTGCTTGCCCCCATCCAGATCGTGCGCCCTTCGGCCCCGCCAACCCCTTTTGGCGGGGCCTTTTTCTAGCAGACCCGAACGGCGACTGTGATCAGGACAACGGCCACCGCCGCAAGGAGCGCGTACTCGAACGCGACTGCCGTCCACCAATGATAACGCGACAAATTCATGCCCTAGACTCTCACGAAAAACGAATTGCCGAGCAAGGCTGATCGCGTTCGCTTTCCGGCCAGTTAACTTTTGCAGATCGGTGGGCGATGATGAGGTGGACGCGAGAACCTTTAAGGTTTCTGTAACCCTTCGTCCACGTCCGCGTTGACGCTGACGCCCCCGACCGAGCGACCCTTATAAAAGGGGAGCAAA
This sequence comes from uncultured Alphaproteobacteria bacterium, assembly GCA_963767245.1. Taxonomy (GTDB): domain Bacteria; phylum Pseudomonadota; class Alphaproteobacteria; order Rhizobiales; family Beijerinckiaceae; genus Roseiarcus. The sequence goes on along the minus strand of CAVYDG010000029.1, from coordinate 1,387 downwards.
CGAAGGCGACGCATGCTGATCCGAGCGCGCCCTTGCGCCCGCAAGTCCTCAACCGGCATTTCGCCCACGAGGTCGCTTGCAGCGCCTGCCCGCCTGATGTGGCGCCCAACCGCTTCAAACGGGCGCGGCGCGGTGCTCAGCGCTTCGCCATGAACTGGGCCAAGATCGCCATGTCGAAGGGCTGGGCCTCCGACGAACTGTTCAACTGCCCGGAGCCCTTCGCCAACCTGTCAGCCATGGGCGCGGCATGGTGCGTCAATGACGCGGTCGTGCTCGCGGTTGAGACCGACGCCATACTGATCCAGACGCCAGGCGGAAGCCGCCATCGCCTTTACCGGCGAGGAGGGTGACGGCGGCGTGTAGATCAACGATCAACCTCGCGGGCTGGAGGGATGACGGAACCAAGCCGCATTTGGTAGAGGCTCCCGCTTGACCGGCTTTACCTTTTAAAGGCTGCCGTGTGAATTTTGTGCGACGCGCACGCAATCACAGCGGAACGCAACGGCTCCCACCCAACCTTCACCGTTCAGTAATTTCGGGGGCTCAGAGATCGTCGGCCGCGGACACCGTTCAGCGATTAAAGCCCAGAACAAAGCCCCAGACTGCGTGGCCGGGCCGCTCAGCGGCCCGTTTTTTCCCCTGCGCGAGCGATGGCGATCGAAGGACGCCCACCCCCTGAATGGCCGAGCTTCGACCGCCTTTGCGGCAATCGCGTCGACACTGCCGAAAGCTCCGAAACCGATGTGCGCCTCCGACGGCCGGGCGCCTACCCCCTCACCCTCGGCCGGCACGTCCTCGATCGGCTCAAGATCCGCCGCAGTTAATCGAATTCTCGACTTGGCCGTGTTTCAGATCGGACGGCGCAAAACTTGGGCATTGTGCGATGAGCGCGAGAGGCCTCTATCAGACAAAAACTCCAGAGGGCGGGGCAGAATATGCTCGAGTCGTCTATGGTATTGCATCCCCGCCCGGGGAAATTCCTAAGCCGCTCTATGAGGCAAGAGGATACGAGCCGCCGTTCGACAGCTTGCCGACGAGAGAGGAGCATGAGGCGCGGGCAAGGAACTCCGAGGACGGCGATGGCGGCGACGAGGTCGTCACCGTTTCCCTCAGCGCTGAGGCCTATACTGCGGTTGCGGACCGCACACCTGATCCCTCCGAAGTGGACAATCTCGGCGGATACCCGATCTCGCTTCCTCGCGCGTTACTCAGCCGGCTGCTGCGGTTACGCGAGCCGAACGACAGGAACTTCAGCGACGTAATCGTGAGGCTGGCAAAGGGCTCAGCCGGTGAAGGTCCCGGCGCGCGGTTGCGGATGAGAGCTTAACCTCAGGGACCTAAGGGCAGCAAATGTCAACTCTCGTCGCTAAAATCGAAGCTCACGCTG
>CAVYDG010000028.1:0-24671 GCA_963767245.1 uncultured Alphaproteobacteria bacterium | reverse complement strand
CACGCTGAGGAAAAAGGACTTGCGGCCAGCAATTTCCGCCAGCCGCGCGAAGATCGGCAACGCACAGGCGACGGCAAGCATGTAGCCGACCGCGACCCAGCTGACCGCGTTGACCGGGGCGTCGAACGCGGTTTCGAGCGAAGGCATCGCAAGCTGGACAATGCTTGCGTCCAACTGCCCCATGAAGCCGCCGAAGCAGGCGCAGGAGACCACGAGCCACGGATAGGACGCCTTCCGGATAAAGAAGGGAGCGGGCGGAGGCTCCGGCAACCGAGCGCTGTCACTCACGAGAATGCCTCCGCTTCCGTCACCGAGTAGGCGCCGAGCCCAATTGGCGAGAACGCCGACCGGCGACGCGAGCAAAACACCAGCTTGGCGCAGTTTGCGCTTTGCGAGAAGTTAGGGGTGTGGCTAAACGGGGAATTGCGCCGCCGCAATCTCGCTTGGCGTCGGGAAGGACCGCCTCTCGCGCTCGCAAGAAATCCGAGTGCACTGCCAGCGATTCCAGCATGTTCTTATTGGGAGGCCTCGAGGAGACTGTGAGCGCTTACGGTCAGCGCGGAATGGTGACAAGCCCGCATCCGCTTGCGACCAAGGCCGGCGCAAAGGTCTTGCGCTCGGGCGGCAACGCGATCGAGTTGGCGATCGCCATCGGCGCGACGATTGGCGTCGTATATCCCCATTTCTGCGGGTTAGGCGGCGACGCACTCTGGCTCGTCGCCGACCGCGAAGGGCGGCGCGCCGCCTTCCTCGGTATCGGCCAGGCGGCACAGGCGCTTCCTACCTTCGATGGTCCGATCCCGACGCGGGGGCCCCTCTCGATGCTCACGACCGCCTGCGCAGTCGACTCGTGGCGCCATGCGATGGAATGGTCGGCGAGGGAATGGGGAGGCCACGCCTCCTTCCCGGCTCTTCTCGCCGACGCTATCGCTCACGCGCGAGACGGCTTTCCGGTCTCGGAATCGCAAGCCTTTTGGCTCGCCTTTCGCCGCACCGAGGCTATGCGTTGGCCGGGCTTCGCGCCGGCCTTCATGCCCGACGGCCCGCCCGGAAGTCTTTTCCGCCAGGACGGCGTCGCGCGGACGCTCCAGGCCATCGCCACCGAGGGTCCCCGGAGCTTTTACGATGGGGAGCTCGCAAAGGCTCTCGCGGCCGGGCTGGCCGCTGCTGGCTCGCCGCTGACCACCGCCGACCTTGCTGCGACCCGAACGCGCGAGGCTGCGCCGCTCAGCCTTTCTTACCGAGGCTATGAGCTGTTCGCGCCGCCGCCGCCGACGCAGGGCGTCTCGACCCTGGCGATCATGGGCGTGCTCGAGCATTTCGATCTGCGCGCCCATGGCGCCGGAAGCGCCGATCATATCCACCTCTGCGTTGAGGCGGTGAAGCGCGCCTTCCTCACCCGCGACGCCATCGCCGACCCGGACTTCGTCCCCCAGCCGGTCGAGGAATGGCTGGACCCCGATCGGCTGGCGGCGGCGGCCAAAACCATCGCCATGCACCGCGCGCTTCCCTGGCCGCAGCCGTTCCGGACTGGCGACACAGTGTTCTTCGGCGCCGTCGATGGGCAAGGCCGAAGCGCCAGCGTCCTGCAAAGCCTTTATTTCGATTGGGGCAGCGGCGTGCCAGTCGGTGAGACCGGCATCCTGTGGCAGAACCGCGGCGCGGCCTTCTCAGTCAGTCCCGGGAGCCCGAACACGCTCGCGCCCGGCAAGCGCCCCTTCTACACGCTCAATCCTGGGCTCGGGCTGAAGGACGGCAAGCCCGCCTTCGTCTACGGCACGCAGGGCGCGGACGGGCAGCCGCAGACCCTTTCAATGGTGCTGACCCGACTCATCGACTTCGGCGAGACGCCGGCCGCCGCTCTTGCGGGGCCACGCTTCCTGCTCGGCAAGACGTTCTCGGACAGTCGCGACAGCCTCAAGATCGAGTCGGATGTGGGTGCCGCGACCCTCGCTGACCTTTCCGCCCGCGGCCACGAACTCGCGCCGATCGAGCCGCGGAGCCCGCTCGCCGGATTGGCCGGGGTGATCCGGATCAGCGGCGACGGCTCCGTCGGAGGAGCCCACGATCCCCGCGGCGAAGGCGTTGCCGAGGCGGTGTGACAATCTGCGCGACCGGCACACCTTAGCTCCAAGTAGCGATCCACCCGACGCCTTGCGCAAGAATACGTCGGTCGAGGTCGTTGTCTCTGGCTGTCTCCGGCTGACACAGTTGATATGCGTCTGAGACGCCAGGGTAGCTATTGGAGAAGACAGCGATCGGGCCGGCGGCGCGTCCGGCTGTCGGCGGCTGCTCCTTTGGTTGAGTGAGCGGCATGGGTCGCAAATGTCCCTTTTTGGCTGCTATCGAGAGCGGCGCATCGATCGGTCGATCTCGCAAGCCCAGGCATCTATGCCGCCGTCGAGGTTGACTGCGTTGTCAACGCCGGCGTCTCGGAGAAACTCGACGACCATCTGACTGCGGGCGCCGTGATCGCAAATGACCACCAATGGTTGATTCGTCGGCAGGTCATCGGCGCGCGCCGGGATCTCCGCCATCGGAATATGCAGGGCGCCTTCCAGTTGGCAAATATCAAGCTCCCTCGCCTCTCGCACATCGAGAACCGTATGCTCCCTTCCCGTGCTCCGCATATGCGCAAGCTCGCTTACAGAGATCCCATCTGATCTGGAGAGAGGTTCTGCGGACATAGCAGAGTTGTTCCCCTGAGCTAGTACGGCTGTACATATGTCGGATTGTAAGTCGGTCAAGCTAACATCGAAAGTCGCGAGGAGCGGTTTGTCGCTAGCAGACGATATGTCCGGTTTAGGTAGCGCACGATCTGTCCGGTAAGTCCGGCCCTTTTTTGGAGGGGTTGGATGCGCCGGACGGATGCCCTTCAGGGGGTGCGCATGGCGGTGTTTTTGAACATTCTGAACCGCTGGGAATCGGCGGAGCTGAACCAGGAAGAGGCGGCGGAGCTTTTGGGGGTGAGCGAGCGGACGTTCCGGCGCTGGACGCGCCGCTACGAGGAGGAGGGTGAGGCTGGGTTATTGGACCGCAGGCTTGGCAAGGCGTCGGGCAAGCGGGTTCCGGTCGACCGGGCCGAAGAGGTGGAGCGGCTCTATCGCGAGCGCTACCAGGGTTTCACGGTCAAGCACTTCCACGAGCATTTGGTGCAGGACCACGGCTTCGGCTGGAGTTACACCTGGACCAAGCTGCACCTTCAGTGGATGGGCGTGGTGGCCAAGGCGCCGCGCAAGGGGGCGCATCGGAGGAAGCGCGAGCGGCGCCCGCTGCCGGGGATGATGCTGCACCAGGACGGCTCGCGCCACGCCTGGCTCGAAGGCCAGGGGGCGCTCGACCTGATCGTCACGCTCGACGATGCGACGGGGGCAATCTACTCGGCGTTCCTGACCGAGGAGGAGGGCACGGCCTCGACCTTCCGGGCGCTGAAAGAGGTGTTTTCAGCCCACGGCCTGCCGATGAGCCTCTACACCGACCGCGGGGCGCACTACTTTCACACCCCCAAAGCCGGCGGCGAGATCGACCGCGGCCATCCGACCCAGGTCGGCCGGGCGCTCGAGCAATTGGGGGTCGAGCACATCGGGGCCTATTCGCCGCAGGCGCGGGGGCGATCGGAGCGGGCGTTCGGGACGCTTCAGGACCGGCTGGTCAAGGAGCTCGCGCTCGCCGGCGTCACAACGGTCGAGGCGGCGAACGCTTTCCTCCGAGAGGTCTATCTGCCCGCCCACAACGCCCGCTTCGCGATTGCGCCGGCCGGCGAGGGCTCGGCCTTCACGCCCATTCCCGGCGTCGACCTCGACGAGATCCTGTGTGTCGAGGAGGAGCGGCAGGTCGGCCATGACAATTGCGTCTCCTACCGGACGCTCAAGCTCCAGATCCCGGAAAGCCCGATGCGGCCGCATTTCGTCAAGGCGCGGGTCAAGGTGCACCTCTACGCCGACGGCTCCCACGCCCTCTTCCACGGGCCGCGCTGTATCGGCCGCTACGACCAGAACGGAACGATCAGAGATGCGAAAAACGCCGCCTAAATCCGCTCGGCGGCGAGCCTGTGGACGGCATGGACAAGCCTCCGGCTTGCCCACTCCGCCCACAGGAGAACAGAACCAGAAGAAGCGGACATATGATGTGCTACCAAAACCGGACAACTTAATTCGCTATCGACAGTCGCGAGGAGCGGTTAGCGAGGCTTCTGCACCGGAAAGCCGAGCCGCCGCCGACGTGACAACGCCATTCACATCGATCGGGGGCTATGACGCCGTCCTCTACAAACAGCGCCACAGAATCGAGAACATGTTCGGCAGGCTCAAAGACTGGAGACGCGTCCACACCCGATAGGACCGTTGCGCCCACGCCTACTTCTCGGCAATCTGCATCGCCGCAGCTGTCATCTTCTGGCTGTAATCAACGAGTCCTGAGCCTACCACTACTTTGGCAGATTTATTCGAGTGATCTGCGGAGGGTTCGCCTGCAGTGCGGGCATCGATAGGGCGGTGCGCGGGCGAGGATGGCGAGGACTGCGTGGTGGATCGCGGGCAATGACAGCTTCGGCGGTCCTTGGCGGATTCTTTTTCCCCGCTCGCTTGGGCGAGGCGGCGGCTTTGCAGGAAGGCGTATGCGATCATTGTCATGAGCGTGTGGCGGTGTAGGCCATGCCAAGAGCGGCCTTCGAAGTGCATCGCGCCTTGATCGTGGCGGCGAGCGTCTTGAGGTTGGCCTCTACAGGCAGGTTGGAAAGCCCGAGACGCGGCGCTCGCCGACCAGCCAAGCCTCCTCGCCCGGCGGTGCTGCATCCCCTTCTCATGGATGCGTTGTGGGGCGGACCATCGGCGATCCGCACGCGCAGGGCGGCGAAGGAGGCCGCCAACCGACCTTTGGTTCCTTTGCGCCAGCTGACGCGTCGCCACTTCGCGGCGAGCATGGCGACGGCTGGGAGCACACGATCAAGGTCGAACGCATGACGACCCCCGAACCCGGCATCGTTTATCCACGTCTGATCGAGGCGTCCGGGCGCTGTCCACCCGAGGATGTCGGCGGTCCCTGGGGCTATGGCGAGATGCTCGAAGCGCTTGAAGATCCCGGCCACGAGCGCCATGCGGAAACCCTGGAGTGGCTGGGCGAGGACTTCGATCCGAACGCACTCAATGCCGAGCCGCTCAAAGCGGACGTGGCCGCGCTCGCCAAACGCTGGACGAAAAGGCCCTCCGCCAAGAAGACGCGATCCACCTGAGGCGCGGCCTTCGCCGGAGGGTTACTGACGAGGGGCGACATGAGATAGAGCTGCGCGCGTGTCGAAGCGGCTCCTCTCGTGCGCAGTCGCTGCGGTTCGACGACCAGGCGGATCGCCCGTGCGATCTTCATGGGTACGGCGCCCACGCATCAGCAGCAAAACACCGGGCTCGACGACAAGCAGATCAAGCTCGGCGTCGTTCAGCCGGGCGAGCGGCCGGCGATCTTCGGCGATGCGCTGAGACGGCTGACGAACCAGGCCAAGTTCATGCACGCTGATCTCGGCCGCTATTGGTACTCGATGTCGGCGAGCCTCAATCGCATCGCGGCGGACAAGGCGGCGCAAATCGAGACGGCCCTCGTCCTGATGACCATCGACAGCGAGCTAGGCAAGTATGTGAACGGTCTCCCTGATCGTGGGCATTTCGACGCCGTGCAAGTTGCACCGGCGTCGTCGGCAGAAGTGCCGGATGAAGCCGGAGGCGTACGCGCTGTGGTGCTGGGTGTCGCCCATCCGCACAACGGTCGCGAGGGCTCTGAAGCACTAGTCGAGGCCAAGGACATCCTTATGCAGCGCGGCAGCTCGCCGCGCGTCTATCGCAACATGCTGGTGTTCATCGCCGCGGACGCGCGCCAGCTCGACAATCTGAAAGATGCGGTGCGCGCGTCCATGGCCTGGGGCGAAATAGTGCGCGATACCGAACGGCTCAACCTTACCCAGAGCGACAGCGCGCTCGCCAAGGCGAAGCTGGCCGAAGCAAACGAAACGATGAAGACGCGCCTCAAGGAGGCATAGTGCTATCTGCACTATCCCGCGCAGGAGAGCGCCCAAGCCGATGTCGAATGGGTGTCGGGCAAAATTCCGGCGCAGGACGGACTTTTGGCGCGGGCCAGCAAGAAGCTCGTGGCTGAGGAAGGTTTGCTCGTTGAGCTCGGACCGACGCGCCTTGATCGCGATCTCCAGAAATACATCTGGAACGGCAAGCCGCATTTGTCACTGAAAGACCTGCGGGAATACCTCAACCGTTACACCTATCTGCCTCGTCTGAAGAACCAGGAGGTCCTGGTAAAGGCCGTGCAGGCGGCCGTGAGCGGCATGCTGCCCGGCCCCTTCGCTTATGCCGAGCGAATGCCGAGCGATGGGAGGAGAAGTCAGATACCTATCTGGGTCTCGCGATCGATCGAGCCGGCAATGCGACGGTTGTCATTGATAGCGACAGCGTCATCGTCAGGCCGGACGTGGCCGAGGGGCACAGGCCTGCACCACCCCAACCTGGAACCGGCGGCACCTCTACTGGACCAAGTGACAGGGTGCCAGAGACCGGGGGGCAACCTAGTGGCGGTCCACCGACGTCACCTCCGCCAGAAAAGAAGCCGACCCGGTTCACCGGCACCGTGATGATCTCGCCGGAACGGCCGGCAAGGGACATCCATCAGATTGTCGAAGCGATCATCGAACAGCTAACAACGCTGCCGGGCAGCAAGGTGAAGCTCAGGCTCGAGATCGAGGCTGAGGTCCCTTCGGGGCTTGATCGAGCCAAGGTACGGACATTGGTCGAGAACGCCAAGACACTCGGTTTCATCGAGAAGTCGGTCGAGTGAGATAGGAGACTCGCGTGTTTGCTAGAAGCAGCCGTACGTCGCCTTGCCCATGCCAAAGACGGCCGTGCGACCTCTACAACCTGTTCCCGCAGCTTCCCATGCTTCCCCGGCACGGCAGGCCAGCGCGGGAAGCAGAAAACGGGCCCGAAGGACCGCTCTATACCTTTGTTCTGCTGAAGAAAATTAGGAGCGGGCGAAGGGATTCAAACCCTCGACCCCAACCTTGGCAAGGTTGTGCTGCTACGCGGCGCTATCTTGAGAAACCTCCGGTGGCGCTAGACGGTCGCCGGCGTCGTCCGCCTCCGGTTCCCGGTCTCGGGCGCCAAGCTGACCGGCGGCCAGCATCAACCCCGCGTCCTTCAGCGCCTCGATGTCCGGCAGGTCGCGCAGCGACTCGAACCCGAATTCCACCAAAAACTTCTCCGTCGTCACATAGGTGTAGGGCGCCCCGAGTTTCGGGCTGCGGGGACCTGCGGCGATCAGTCCATCCTCGCGCAGCGCAGCGATCAGATCGCGCGAGATCTCTCGCCCGAACATTTCCGAGATTTCCGCGCGCGTCGCCGGCTGGAACAGGGCGACCGCCATGAGCACGCCCGCTTCGAGTTTTGTGAGCTGTTTTGCGTCGGCCGGAATGTCGAAGGCGACGCGCACCGCCGGTCCGAACGCGGCGCGGGTGTGGAGCGCAAAACCTTCCCCTGCCCTAACCAGCTCGACCGGCCGCCCGCGAAGATCTTCGCTGAGGTCGTCGAGCAGAAGATCGAGGACGCAATCGCGTCCAACCACCCGTACGAGGACCTCGCGGGTCACGGGCTTCGGCGCGGCGAACAGCACTGCCTCGGCGCGCGCCTTCCATTCCCGCCAGCGCAATTCCGGCGGCAAGTCGGCGAGCTCGCGGTCGAAGTCGGGTTGGGAGTTCGACTTCCGCGCCATGACGGTCAGAGCCCGTAGAGGCGGAAGGTCGCGCGGCCGCTGAGCTCGCGCGCGACGCTTAAGCGCAGGAGGCGCTCGAACAGCCGCCGCCGGGCGCGATCACTGAGACCCGCGATGGGCGCCGCGGCGGAGACGGCGTCGTCGGCGAGCAGCGCCTCGATGGCGCCCCTCTTCCCCTTGGCGCGCAGTTTTGGCGCGGCGTCCGTGAGCCGGACTGCGCGGCGCGACAGGTCCTGGGCAAGGTCGAGGGCGGCGAGCGCCGCGCGCGCGTAGCTCAGCGCCACGAGGTTCATCCAGCCGGCTTCGCCCGGGCGCGAGCGCCGTCCCTCGCCCGTGGCGCGGCGCAAGAAGAGTTCGCTGGCGAGAAGCGGCAGTGGCGTTGCCCAACCGAGGTTCTTGGCCAGCGCGGCGTCGGCGCAATAGAGGGCAAGCGGCTCGGCGTCGGCCCGCAGCGCGACCACCGTTTCGGCAGCCGCGGCCGCGGCGACTGGGGCCGGCCGTCCGCGCGCGCCGACCTTCCGTAGGGCGGCGGCGAGCTCCGCGGTCTTTGTCCGGTCGAGCGGCGACTGCAGGTCGGCGGCGACGGCTGAGAGGCGCTCGGGGCGAAATGGGTCGTCGGGACTGCTCAGCGTCCGGAACGCGGCGTAGACCCGTCCCGCCGGTCCGAGCTCCTGGCCGGGCTTCGCGAGGGCGATCGCGTCCCGGAGCGCCGCTTCGTCCTCGCGTCGGTTGAGCAGGTTCTGCGCCACTGCGGTCGCGGATTTCAGCGCCAGACGACGGCGCCAGACGCCGGCCCACGGCGGGTCGGATCGGAAGCCAGAATCGAGCGCGGAAAGCGCCGCGCCGGCGCAAAACAGCGCCTCGGCCTCGGAATGGTCGCGAAACGACCCGCTTAGGCGCGCCCAGGCCGGGGCGCGGGGCGGTTCGAAGGGGACGGGCTCGGCGCGAATCATCGCCGCCATGCTACGCGACGGCGGCGCTTAGGGCGATCATTTAGTGGCGTAAGCGCCCCATCTGTCGACAGCCTTCGATGTCCGATAAGCTTGACTTATCGGACGCCTTTACGAATCGCCGCAAAAAGGGTATCTTTTCTCCAAAAGGAGGGTGGTCATGCCCATTTCCATCAAGAGAGAAGAGACCGTTCGCCTCGCGCGCGCGCTGAAACAGCAAACCGGAAGGCCGATGGCGCGCGTCATTCACGAGGCGCTTGAAGAGAGCCTGCGGCGACTGAGCCAAGCCGGTCCGGACCCGGAACGGCGCCTCGCCGAAATGCGCGCGATCAGCCGCCGCGTCGCCCGCCTGCCGGACCGCGACACGCGCTCGGCCGAGGAGATCATCGGCTACGACGAAAATGGCTTGCCCAGCTGATGGTCATCGATACGTCGGCCCTCATCGCCATTTTTCTCGGAGAGCCGGAAGCCGACCGTTTCGACGAGGCCATTGGCAGGGCGAAAGTTCGACTTTTGCCGGCGACCTGCCTGTTGGAGGCCCGGATGGTTCTCGTCGCCCGCCGCGACGAACGCTCGGTCAACGACCTCGATCTCTGGCTGCTCAAGGCTGGCGTCGACGCCATTCCGGTCGATGTCGATCTGGTCGATTTCGCCACGCAAGCTTGGCTCGTCTACGGCAAAGGGCGTCATCCCGCCGGGCTGAACTTCGCCGATTGCCTGTCCTACGCCCTGGCGAAACGCTCGGGAGAGCCGCTGCTGTTCAAGGGTGAGGATTTTTCCAAAACCGACATTCAGGCAGCTTGACGATGGCGAGCCGATCAATCGACGCCTGGATCGTGGACGAGGCCCCCTCCCCTGCCCCGGCGGCGCCCCTCGATTCCACCGCCACCTTGTCCGCCCGCCTCGCCCCGCTCGCCGAGACCGCCCGCGACTACGCCCGCGCCGCAACCTCGGCCAACACCACCCGCGCCTATTCCGCCGACTGGCGGCATTATTCGGCCTGGACCCGCCGCCAGAACCTCGCCGCCCTGCCCCCGGATCCCCAGGTCCTCGGGCTCTACATCGCCGCCTGCGCCTCCGGCGCGGCGGGCCCGCAGCCGTGCTCGGTCAGCACGATCGAGCGGCGGCTGTCGGCGCTCATGTGGAATTTCGCCCAACGCGGCCAGCCGATGGACCGCAAGGACCGGCATGTCGCGACCGTGCTCGCCGGCATTCGCCGCACCCAGGGCCGGCCACCCGAGCAGAAAGAGGCTGTGCTGCCTGAACACCTCCTCGCCATGATCGCCACCCTCGATCTCGGCGATCTCCGCGGCCTGCGGGATCGCGCGATCCTCCTCATCGGCTTCGCCGGCGGCCTGAGGCGGTCGGAAATCGTCGGCCTCGACTGCCGCGCCGAAGATGGCCTCAGCGGGGGCTGGATCGAATTTTTCGACGACGGACTGCTGCTGACGCTCGGGGAAAGACCGGCTGGCGGGAGGTGGAGATCGGCCGCGGTTCGTCGGACGCCACCTGCCCGGTGGTCGCCCTCGAAACCTGGCTCAAATTTGCCCGGATTTCTGTCGGGCCGCTGTTCAGGCGGGTGGTTGCCGGAAAAGTCGGCTCCGACCGCCTGACCGACAGGCACGTCGCCCGGTTGGTCAAACATACCGCGCTCGCGGCCGGCGTGCGTGGCGACCTGAGCGAGGGCGAGCGGGAGAAGAAATTCTCCGGCCATTCGCTCCGCGCCGGCCTCGCCTCTTCCGCCGAGGTCGACGAACGCTATGTGCAAAAGCAGCTCGGCCACGCCTCCGCCGAAATGACCCGCCGCTATCAGCGCCGCCGCGACCGCTTTCGCGTCAATCTCACCAAGGCCGCGGGACTATGAACCGCTGCTGTCAACGCCCCCTACCCTGCCGTTGTTGAGCGCAGCCAGCCCACCGACGAAGCGTCAAATCGCCGCTTGAACGCGATCGACGGCCGGGCGACGATCAAGCGTTCCTCGAGCCATCCGTGCCACGCCCCACCGTTGTGTCCGCCTGGCGCGGACTCGCCTTGATGTGACCGGTCTCGAGCTCGCCCGAAACCTCGCCATCACCGTCGGCTCCTTGCGGGAGCTGGGATCGAAAGGGCGCGCCTCGTTACGTCCCGCTGACCCTCCTGCGCGTTGATCACCGGGATCGAGCCTGAGATCGTCGAGCATTTGCCGACGTTGGCCCGTCGAAGCCAACAGGCCCATCTGCCCGCGCAAAGAGTTGGAGCTTGCTCATCGCCCGCGGCATCGTTAGGCCCGTTTCTTTTCGCGCTTTCGGCTTCCGATCAACGCCATCAGCATCGGTCCGAGCGTGAATTCGCCGACCTCGGCCTTTCGGGTGAGTTCGCGCAAGTACCCGCCGGCGCTCGCAATCGCCGCGCCCCTCTGCAGGATCGCCGCGACGACGATCGCGGCGGGCAGTTCGCCCATGGCGATTTGCGCCGCCTCCCAGGCGCTGGGGCTGATTCCGAGCATCGAGCGGACGACCGCCGCGACGCCAAGGAAATCGCGCCAGTTCGAAATACCGCCCTTGGCGTAGTCGGCAATGTCCGGGCAGGCCTCGAGGACCATTCCAAGAGGATAGGCGTGTTGTGGAGGTCTCGAGGGTTCAGATGGTGGCTCAGACTTCGACCCCTGGCTTTCTCGGAAGCCCGGTTCAAGTTCAATGGAGTGGTTTGGGTTTGAATTTTGTATGTGGCGCTCAGTTTGAGACTCATTGACGCTTGTTTTTTGAGATTTGATGTGGCTTTCCAACAGGTTGAGGATTTCGTCGGCCAGCAGTGTCAGCTCCTCCGCGACCGGCTCGAGTTCCTCGCTCACCGCGGAGCGCGGAAGCCGCTCGATTATGCCTCTGTAGAGCCTATGGACCTCCGCCCAATCGGCTGGCCCCTGCCCTGACCTGCGGGTTAGAACGCCCTCTTCGGTCCCTGTCGCAATCATCTTGGCGATGTCGCGCCGGCAGAGCGTAATCCGCTCCCGCACAAGTCTCAGCGCGCGTTCCTCGGCGCGAACCTCCTCCGCCCAGGCCTCGAATTCCTCGGCGCGCGCCACCAGCGGGCTGAGGTCGAAGCCGAAGGCCATTTCGATGGCTCCGCCCTGCCCTTTGCGGGCGAAGCGCTTGCCGTTCGGGCTGTCGCGGCGAATGATGAGGCCGCAGTCGACCAGGGCCGCCAGATGCCGCCGCAGCGTCGCCGGGGCCATCCCGTGCGCCCGCAGCGCCAGCTGCTGGTTCGATGGGAACACGATCAGTCCCTCGCCGATCAGCGTCGTCTCCGGATGGAAGCTGAGCAAAGCGTCGAGAACGGCGAGCGCGCGCTCGGAAGCACCCACCCTTGCTTTGGCCGTGCAGATCGCGCGAAACACCTGCCACTTGTGCACGGCCTTTTCCGGCGGCCGCGCCTTCGCGCCCGCCTGGCTCGCCACATGGGCAAGCGTCAGCGATCGCCGCCCAAAGGGCGTCGTTGAGCTATGGGGTTGCATTTTTAACTGCCCTCAATTGGGCAAAAGATCCGCGCTCGCCGAAACGGCGTTCAGTCCCTCACGAGACTCTTGACTGTGATTGGCGGAAGTGAGATTCTCAAGCTGCTAGGAATGAGAAGGGCTTCCGGAACTCCGTTTCGGGGGCCTTTTTCTTTTGCTGGTTGATCCTTTCAGTCGGCTGGGACGATCGGTTGGATTCGAAACTGGGTTAAGGGCTCCTTTTCTTGCGGCGGGTTAGACCCTTGTCAGCTGACAAGGGTCCGGTATGGCGGACTCAATTCATCCCGCGCTCTCGCGGATAAAGAATCGCTTCATAAGCAGCGGCAATTCCTCTTTCAGGAAGTTGGAGAATGCGTCGCTACTGGCCTTGTCGACGGTCAGCTTGACCTGCCCAGGCGCGAACGACGCACGGGCCACGATCTTGCCGCCCGGCGATTTCAGCTCGATGCGATCCGGCGGCGCAGCCGTCTTAGTCTTGATCATGGTCAGGACGCGATTGAAGCGTTCATCCGACGACAACCCAGACACCTTGTCAGCTGACAAGGTTTGGCGAATGCTGCCCACAAGGCCGTTCTGACGTACGGCGGTCGCTAGTTCGACCCAACGAGGTCGGCCGACCTTGGGAGCGCGGCCAATAGCCTCGATCAGTTCGACCGGAATGGCACGGCAGACCTGCCGCAAGCGTGCAAGCTCGGGGTCGTCGACCGAAAGCGCGGCGCGGATATCCCTCGGCTTGATGCCCGCCTTATCCATGCGGTCCACGAACAGCGCGCGCTCGATCCAGCTCAAGTCTTGCCGAGCGGCGTTCTCAATGCCCTGGGCCACGACGAGCTCGGCGTCTGTCAGCTCCGTCAGGATCGCTTTTACCCTGATGCCAAGGTCGCGGCATGCCCGCCAGCGGCGATGGCCATAGACGATCTGATAGCGGCCCACCTCTTCTGGGTGGGTCCGGACCTGAATTGAGATCTTCTGGCCTTCCTGGCCGATGAGTTTCTTGAACTCCTCGAAGGCACTGTCCGTGTCGTCGGGTAGACGGTCGGGGAAGGGGGAAGGGTCGATCACGATCGGGTCAAGCTCAAGGCCCCCGCCGCCCGCGACAAGGGCCTGCAACCGGTCGCGCTCGTCCCTAATATCGCTGAGGGTTCTCTGCGTGGCTCCAATGACGCCAGCGCCGACTCGGGCGACCGGCTGCGTCCGCGGCCGCGGGGCAGGTGCCTGATCGGCTTCGGCGGTCGACAGCGCGAAATTGGCGATTATAGATTTGCTGGACGGAGTCTTGCTCATCGACGCCCCCAGCTTTCTTCGATCAATTCGAGTATTCGCTCGTTTACCGCGTCCATGGACTCGCGGGCGCGGCGGAAGGTATCTCGGCCGATATTGCCCGGCTCCAATTCGTAGAGTGTCCGCTTAGCTAGACCTGCGCTTTCAATTGCCGTGCTTTCGACCGCGGTTGGCATCAGCACATCCTCGGCGAACAAGTGGCGGAGCAGGGCGACGACCTGTGCTTGTGGTTGATCGTTCGGGTCATGGCGCGTGATCAGGTAGTGCAGGAAGTCCTGCTTCAACACCGCCCCCGCATCGTGGATGACACGAATCATATCGCTCATCATGAGCAGGAACTGGCTCATGGACATCACGTCCAGCATCGCCGGATGCACGGTGACGAGGAGGCCGGTAGCAGCGTAGATCGCACCAAGGGTGAGGAAGCCGAGGGAAGGCGGCGTATCAAGCACCACGACATCATACGCGTCTTCAACTTCGTCGACAGCAAACCGCAAGCGCTCGAAAAAAAAGCTGTCCTTAGAGACGCCCTTTTCAGCCAGCACGCGCGGCGTCTCGTGCTCGTACTCCATGACCTCAATGTTGCCCGGAATGAGATCGATGCCGTCGAAATAGGTATGTCGGATGACATCCCGCATCGGACGCCGTTCCGGGCCGTAGCGTAACGGCGCGTAGATGGTCTCGTTGTCGCCGACGTCCATTTCCGGCTGGGCTCCGAACATGGCGGACAAGGACGCCTGCGGGTCCAGGTCAATTGCCAGCACCCTGTACCCGCGAAGGGCGAGGAAGTGCGCCAGGTGGGCACTAGTGGTCGTTTTGGCGCTGCCGCCTTTGAAATTCACGACCGCGAGAATTTGAAGGTGATCGCCTGACCGCCGACGCGGCAGGAACCGCAGTGCGTCGGCCGGCTTCTGCGCCGCAAACATGCGCCGCAACTCGTTGATCTGGGCAAGCGTGTAGGCGCGGTGGTTGTTGTCGAGCCGGGCCGGGGCAGGACCCTTGCCTTCGTTCGACATGGTTCGCAGCGACGACTCAGGTATTGAGGTTAGCCTTGAAACTTCCTGCGTCATGAAATTGCGGAGAGCCTTCTGAGCATGTGGCGGATACATCCGCTCGCGGAGGCTTTGAAGCTGGCCGGACAAGGCGGCTGCGTGCCGCACGATCTTATCTTCGGGCTGCTCTCTCAAAGAGGCTAGGGCCGCTGCAGCCATTGTCGCCTATGATCCTTCTTGACGGCAAGTCGACGCTTTGACGCCACTGATCCGTCAGACATACGCCACGATTCGCTATCGTCGTCCAGATTTTTTTGGTTAACGACTTACTAACGGCGCGGGCGACCACGAGCGGGTACGGCATGCTCATATTTTTCGACGTGAGATTGTCGACATTCTTCGCATGACTTTTCTGCAGATCACCCGTCCCGTCTGCAGATATCAATTGGAGCCCGGTGGGGCAGGGAGCGCAGCATAGCGATAGCTTGCCTTCACCTGCCTCTCTGGAACGAGCCCTCGGTGGTGAGCGTCTGCTCGATGACTACGCCGAGCGGCATCGAGACGTGGGGCGTCACCCAAGCGGCCTCGGAAGGTTACTCAAGACGCCAGGCAGCCCTCCGCGCGGTATCTCTCCGAGCTTGGCCCCGATGGCCCCGGCTCTGCGATTCTCGTCGAGGTCGCCACCCCAGATGATTGCGAATTGTCGGCTTGGAGGTCGAGACAGCACCGGCGTCTGCCAGCAGATTTCGCTGACGGAGCCGATAGGCGCGATCGCGCCGTCCCGACGATGCCCGTGCAGACGTTCCGTGACTTGGCTCTCGATTGCCCGTTCTCCACGCGCGACCTGGCGGCCGCCCTTTGGGTCGACGGCCCGGCCGCCGCCGTGGAGCGCGGCAGCGCCAGCGCCGTTCGCCCGGCCGCCTTGCGGCAAAGGCGGCGAACGCGTTACGTCTTTGTCGCTTCCTTGCCATCTCCGTCGGCGACGCTCGCGGCGCCTGACGAAGGAGCCCAGACGGTGCGGACGGAAAAAATGACGACCGAAAAGGGGAAGCGGCGGATCCGGCGCGAGATGCTCTCGCCCTATGAAATGAGCTTGGTTCAAACGGCCTTCGGCATGAGCGCACAGCACACGACTTCGGAGCCGTTACGCGAGTCGTTGTTCAAGATCGCCAAGAAGCTCACGAACATCGACCGTATGATCGTCGAGGAAGATCTCGACTGAGCGTTGCCTAGGATCGGACGGATCGCCTCTATTTCCGGCGGAAAGAGAACCGTGCGGCGGTCGCGACCATGTCTTGCTCCGCAAATTGGACAGAGCCTCGAGCGGGCTGCCTGGAAGCGTGAAGCCCGCTGGCGCCGTGGCCTGTCGCTTCCTTTCAATCGCATGTTCTTGTTCGCGCCGAGGCCGGCGATGAGGGGCGACGGAAGCAAGAATGAACGAGTTGCGATGGTGCCGTCGGAAATGTGACGTCCCTGGGTCGTTGTAGAGACCGATGCCACGCCCTAGCCCTCATATCTGGCGGGGCGTGGATATACCAGTGTTTACCAGTCTTGTGGGGCGCCTCGATCGTTTTGTTGTGTATTTTATTTGGCGAAAGATTCCCTGTTGCGGCGCCATGCGGTAGGTTCGGCCTTAATACGCGCCGACGGCAAGTTATCGAGTGGTATTGGCTGTCACGCTTTGTAGAGGAACAAGCCCAGCATACAGCAATGCGAGTGCGGAGATCACTGCTTATTCATAGGAACGTTCGTTTGTGAACGGTGTCGGCACGAGACAATCATCGGCCAATATTCGGGAAACATGGGGACCGCATGCTGCGACGCGATGAACATGACGGTAGCGGATATTCAAATGGCGGCGAGTCTCCTCAGCAATCGCCGCGACGCTCAGAGAACCAGGGCGCGGTCTGGCACAGCTGCTACGAATATGCGGTGGTGACGTCGCGTCTTAAACGAGTTGAGGCGGAGGGCCACTCGGGTCAGGACGAGGACATTGAGGCGCTCTGGCGCAAGCGCGCGGAACTCGCGAAGCGGATCGTCGACGCTGCCGCGCCAACAATTCAGGACGTCCTCATGAAGGTGGCTATGACAGCATCCCTCCTGTCGGAAGGTGAGTTGTGGGTGGGTTTGACCCCGCAATGCCTGGAAGAGTGCGATCGCGCGCTCGCTCAGGAAGGTCACGGGGAGCAATGCCTGAAAGCTCTGGAGCCGGAGCTATGGGCATTGTGCCAGCGGGTCCAGGAGCAAACTGCCGCGCTCGAGGCGCGATGGGATTGTGTCAATGAGAGCGAGGAAGCCGGGGGATCAAACGACCCCAGCGACGGCTTCTCACTCGCAACGGCGTGGGACGAGCTGCACGAGTTTGTGTGGAGCGTCGCGCGGTATGAAACCATGACGGCTGTTGGTCTCAGGGCGAAGGGGAAAATGTTCAGCGACCTCCTCGCCTTTTTCAGCGCGATGGACGGCATGTTCGCGTTGCAGGATTCGTATCTGCGAGACTTCGATCACCTGGCTTATCGTCGCCTCTACGGGAAAAACTCGCCAATGCCTCGCCGTTCTGTCGGCTGATTGGAGAGGAATTTCTCGTTCGCGCCGGACCCTCTTAAGCGTCGCGCTTCCGACGATTTGGAGGTTTCAGCCTATGCCCAGACATTTCCTGTGCGCGATGAGCGTCAGCCTCGTCGCGCTTTCAACACCGGCGTTCGCCGGTCCTGGCGACGCGAGCAATGGTGCCAGCGTGGTTCGGAGCGGCCAAAGCGAGCCTGGGATAGCCCCTGCGGCGCAGCCGGCGGTTCCGTCAGCCGCGCCTTTCGCGAATATCGGCCAAGGCGAACCGCTGGCGCTCGCCGCGCCGATCGATGTCGAGACCGTTCCGGTGCTCAAGCATATCGCCGCGACCGGGGCGCAACTTCTCGAGCTTGGCGAAGCGCATGGGGTGAGATCCGTCAGCGCCCGCAGCGGCGATCAGTTCATGATCCTGCAGATCGCCCCCGACGGTCAGGCGGTTGTCGGTGGCCCGCAGCTCGATCTTCCGGTCGACAAGCTGATGACCCTCGCTTCAGGACAGGTGAAGGAACTCGGCGAGACCCATGGGCTTCGCGGCCTCTATCTCCGCAACGGCCAGGAGTTCCAGGTGCTCTATGTGACCCCTGACGGGCGATCGACGATCGCCGGGGTGATGTGGGACGCGACCGGCAAAAACCTGACGCGCGAGCAGGTCTCGAAGATCGACGGCGCCGTTCCGACCATGGTGGTCGAGAAGGAGGGGTCGAAGACGCTCGAGGCCGGGGCGAAGGCCGACGCGCTGCTCGGCGTCGAGCATTCGGCCTTCGGAATCTATGGCGATCCGGCGGCGCCGAGGTTGTGGATGATCTTCGACCCCTATTGCAGCTATTCGGTGCGCGCCTTCGATGAGCTCAAGCCCTATGTGGCGGCGGAGCGCATCCAGCTCGCGATCGTTCCGATCTCGATCCTGGACTACGAGACGAACGGCCAGAGCACGCCGGCGGCCGAAGCGCTTTTGAGCCAGGACCCGGCCCGCATGGCGGAAGCCTGGGATCATCAGAGTTTTCGGGCGCCCCGTCGCAAGAGGCGCCCGCGCTTCTGCGTAAGAACAATCGGATCGCCGAGGAGATCGGGCTCAAGGGCACGCCGACGCTCGTCTGGCGGAAGGCGGATGGGACGGCGGGCGAGATCGACGGCATTCCGAACAACTGGGAGGCTTTGATCGCCGAGGTCGAAGGGGCGCACAATGTCTCCGCGCGGTGAGGATCGGGCCGGGGGAGCGCGCCCGCCCAGCGTTCTTCGCCGCATCGG
This sequence comes from uncultured Alphaproteobacteria bacterium, assembly GCA_963767245.1. Lineage (GTDB taxonomy): Bacteria > Pseudomonadota > Alphaproteobacteria > Rhizobiales > Beijerinckiaceae > Roseiarcus. The sequence goes on along the minus strand of CAVYDG010000028.1, from coordinate 6,381 downwards.
GCGCGCCGCATTCTCACCCTGGCGCTTGCTACGGGTCGAAGATAGCATGGCTGCAATCCGCCGGGACTTCCACGATCTCAGCGCCGGCGGACGGGCAGGGGCCTCGCGCATGCGGCTCGATGAGACCGTCGTGTTCGATCTCGACGCCTCTTCGTTTCTGCATGGCCAGCGGCGCGCGCCGTTCGAGGATGCGCTCATCATTCGGCACCGGTCGACGGCTCGGAACTCCTGGATCTGTCTCGGGCTCGGCGCGCTGTTCTTTCTTGGCTGGCTCTACCGGCTCATGACAATGACCTGGACCGCCAATGCGACGCTGACCGCTCTGCAGTTCATGCCGGCCTGCGCGGTCTTCTTTCTGCTGGCGTTCCGGTTCGGGCTCGAGAACTTCCAGATCCGGATGCGTCGCAGGGTCACGGTGATCGAATACCTCAGCGCGCCGCGCGGCTTCTGGCCACGCTGACGCAGCCCTCGACCGAGCGGCTTCGTAGAGGGAAGGGCGGCGCCGATGGAGCGCCGCCCTCCCGTATGGGGCCACGGAGCTAGCTGCCGATCCGCCGCTCGCCCGAGTGCACAGAAAGCGTCAGAATGTGCCGGGCGGCCGCAGCGTCGATCCTCCGCCCGCCCCCGTCGCCCATTCCGCGCTCTCGTCGTCGGGGCGGGAGGCTTGCGAAGCGGGCTCGACCGGCTTCACGATCGTTCGCTGGAGGTTGTAGACGGGGGGCCGCCAGATCGCGTTGGATGAGCCATAGGCGGCGGATGGAGCGTACAAGGGGTCTCGGATGGGCGGAGCGGCGAGGGCGGCATAGCTGCCGGGGGTCCGAAGGTTGCCCTGCGCGCAACCGGTCAGGGCCAGGGCGCCGAGGGCGAGGGCGAGCAGAAAGAGGGGTTTCACGATGGGCTCCTTAGGATTCGGAGCCCATCATGAGGACGATCGGCGCGAAGACCGCCTGAGGATTTAAGGGCGAAGCAGCTCTTCCAGCAGCGCCTGAAGCCGCGCCTTTTTCTGCGGCTCGTCGCGGTAGCCCCGGAAAGGTTCGCCGCGCTGGATCGCGTCGGTGACGTCCTTGGCCATGTCGCGCATTTCGGCGAATTCCGGCCGGTCGCTTCGGCCGGCGATATGCGCCTCGATGAGCCAGGTCGCGATCAGGCGGAACAGGTTAAGGCCCCACTTTTCTTCGTGCGTCGTTTGATGCGCGGCCCGCTCCTGAGCAAGCGCCGAGTCAGCCTCTCCGAGGGCGGTGTCGCGCTCTCCGAGTTGAGCCCGCAACGCCTTTGCATCCGCCTCGAAGCGCAGCGCCTTTTCCTTCCAGCGAAGCGCTTCGCCGTGAAATTGCTCGGCCTTTCCGAGATTGTGGTCTGAATCCGATCGGAATTGTTCAACCAGCGCAGCTAGCTGGTCGAGATGAGACTTATCGACTTGGACAATTTTCTCGCCATAAAAAATGTGATCGACAATTTCGCGGCGGCGCCGCGACGAATGGGCGCTGGAGCGACCATTGTCGTATCCGAGAAGGTATCCAACAACTCCAGACATCAGTCGTCCTCAGAGTTTCCTTCGCCACCGCCCATGTCGGTGATTGCTTGCAATGTCGTATCCAGCCCACCCTCGGTGGAGCGCCGATTATCCCGAACACTCGAGGACGATCCTAGCAGCTTTTGGCCGCTCCGTCCCTCGTTCGGAGCCGCCGCAGACCCGGACATGAGCCGTTTTGGGGAAACGCCGTCTGAAAAGTCGTAAGCGCCTTTTGGGTGCCGATAAGCGCCGCCCCTTGCGAGAACTCGTCCATGTCGACCCGGTTCGCCGACGAGAAGCCGATCATGCGCGGGAGGTGGTGCGGGATCAGCGTGATCATCCGGAACGACGCGATCGCCGCCACGACATGCGACAAAACGAATATCGACAAAAGAACGAACAGACCGAGCCAGTTGGTGACGATCCAGCCGTCGCCGAGAACGAAGGCGGCCGCGATCCCGAACGACATGCGGATCAGCCACGAAATGCAGGTGAAGATGAAATAGCCGAGGAAGAGCCCGATCAGCATGAGGACCGGCCGGAAAAGGATGTTGAACAGAAGCTCGTAGCCGGCCAGACCCCGCCCATGCAGGCCGTCGCCCTCGAAGGTGAGGTGGGCGAGCATCCACAAGGGGACGGCGACCATCGCCTCGCAGATGAGGATCAGGTAGCCGGCGACGCCGGCGATCCACATGACCCATGGGATCATCGGCAGGACGAAGGCGATCGTCAGGCCAGGGATCAGCAAAGCCATGCAGCCGATGAAGATCGGCGTCGCAAAGAATTGCATGAGCACGCCGAGGCTGAGGGTGGCGACGGCGCCCGCCCAGTTCATCGTGAGAGCGTTGAATAAGGTGGTGGCGGCCGTTCCCGTGGTGGTGGAGGCGATGCCGGCGAGGCCGAGCGCCGTCATGGCGACGAGGATCATCTGATTGCCAAGCGCGATCAGGCCCCCGAACGGATCGGCCCAGTTCTGGGCGGTCGGGGAGAGACTGTCGACGAAGCTCTGGAGGAGGGTCGGGGTAAAGTTCAGCGCCCGGAACAGCTTCTCCATCATGCCGCCACCGCCCGTGCCCGTGAACGTGCCGGTCAGAGTGTCGGCGTTGCCGCCCGGGGAGGTCAGGCCGTCGGCGGTTGAGACATAGGTCTTGAGCTTGTCGAGCAATGAGCTCGAGGAGGTGAAGAGGGGCGCGATGTCGGCCTGGAGGGAAGGCGACAGGCCCTCGAAGCTTGGCATGTTGACGGTCGGTGTGCCGCTCGCGAGCGAGAGCGTGAGGCCGTTGAGGCGGGCAAAGCCGAGGTAGTAGGCCGCAGCGGAGGTCCAGCCGAGCGTCGAGAGCTGAACCTCGTTTTTGCTCAAGACCAGATTGCCGTTGCGGGCATCGGTCGAGCTCAGGCTAGACCGCAATTGCGAAGTGATGCTCTGCGCGGCGCTCGTCAGTTGCTGCGTATAGGTCTGGGTCGCGCTCTGGTAGAGGCTCAGAAGCGGCGACAATGAAGCCTGGGTCTTGTTCGTCCAGTAGGACTGAGCGATCGAGTCGATCTGCGGCCTGAGCGAGCTGACGATGCCTTCGAGGATCGACCGCTGCTGGGTCGCCATATCGATCGTCACGCCTCCGAGCGTAGCTGGCGCGGCGGACAAGTTGGCGACCGAAACCGAGCCGCATGTCGGAGACCCCGTGCCGTTTCCGGCCGCCAGCGAATAGGCGTAGGTGACGACGGCGCCCTTGCCGCTGTTGACGACAGTGGCAGTCGGGGCGGGGACCAGGCTGGCGGCGGTCGCCTGGTTGATGAGGCTGCGGCACAGTTCGTCCTCGATGAGGCCGAGGACGATGGTGCGGGTGCCGGGAATGATCGGATCGGCGATCACCATGGCGTCGGGACCGATCGCCTTGACGGCGTTGGCGTAGAGGGTCCGCGCCATGCCGATTCCCCATCCGGCGACCTGCATCACGCCCGCCTGCCCGACCGAGAAGCCCGACGACAGCGGGAACATCATGATCGCTGCGAATCCGATCCGGACGGCAGCCATCGAGGTCATCGCGCTCGTGAGGATCTGCGCCGATTCGGAGACCCGGTGGATGTTGATGATGGTGAGGTAGCAGAGGAAGAACATCGCGATCGCCATGACGAGGCCGGTGATCTGGCCGAGCAGGGTTCCGATCAGGGTGGCGGCGGTCCCGGTATTGGTCGGCGGGGTTCCGCTGATCGGAAAGACGCTTTGCAGCATCTGCCAGGCCCAGTCGTCGCCCGGATCGAGCGCCGACCAGCTGATGTTGAAGGTCGATGAACCCGTGGTGGAGGAGGACGTCTGGGCGAGAGCCGTGTCCATGACCAGGAGGACCAGAGCAAGGGCGAGAGTCAGGGACCGGCGACGGATGATCATGAGGGAGCCTCGGGGCGGGCGGATGGCCGAGGCTGGCGCATGACGGCGCGAACGAGACCCATGGGAAAAACGAAAAGAGCCGGGGGCGCGAAGCGCCTACGACTTCGAGAGCAGGGTCTTTGGAGGACTAGGGCCCGAAACGTGGGCTCGGCGAAGGACCGCGCACGTCAGCGTCGAGAGTGAACGCCTGACGGATAGCCGTGAAGGCTTTTTCGACCGCCTCCTTGCCGCCCTCGAGCGCCTCGTCGAGGGCATTCTTGCCATCCTTGAGGCCGGGGAGGGTTCTTGCGGCCGCGCCGATTTCCTGGTCGAGGGTTTCGAGGCGGGCGAGGTTGACGTCGGCGCGCGGACGGGTGCGAGATCATTCCGGCTCGCGTCTCGGCATAGCTGGAAAGCGCGCCGGTCGCTTTCTCATAAGCCGCCGCGAAGCCTTCGTCGTGAGAGAGGGCGACGTTGAACTCCTTGCGCAGATCCTCGAACGCGCCGCCTGGGCGCATTTCGGAAAGGACGCGCTCCATGCCGCCATTGGCGTTGGCGGCGTCCCGGATCTTCAAGAGGATTCCGGTCGTCTCGTGCCTTTCCAGCGCCTCCAACGCGCCAAGAACGGCCGCTCCCGACTGCGTTACGCCCTTGATCTCCTCGGCATCGCGCCGGGCTTGCATGCGGTCGGCGGTGAAGACGCCAAGCTTGTCGCGGAGACCGCCGGCAGGAGAAGCAGCCTTTGCCGCCGTGGCAGTGGCGTCCGCTGCAGTCATGGATTCGGCCACGCCCGTCGTCGGCACCGTCTGGGATGCGGAAGCCTTCGCTTCCGGCCGGCGAAGATTGTCGAGAATGCTTTTGACCGCGAGTCGGTCGACGAGGGAGGGCGTACGCGCGCGAGCGTCGATGGAGGCCGCGGCAGGCGGCTCGGCGCGACGGAGACCGCCGGTCAGCGCTGCGGCGACTATCGCGGTCGCGGTGAGCGGCGCCGTACCCTGAGGGCTTCGCGGCTGGCCCTGCTGAGGTTTGACGCCAGCAGGCGGGGAAGGGTTCGGCGGCGTGGCGTTAGGGGCGCGGGGTGGCTCAGCCGATGACATGGTTTCGCGCGGCGCCGGCGGCGAGACCGGCGTTTCCGCTGAGTCGGAAGTTGTGGCGGGCGCGTGTTTCGTTGGGTCATTCGACGGAGCCGCGGCTGCTGGAGCAGTACCCTCGAAGGGCGCCATTGCCGCGAGAGCGCCGATTCGGCCGGAGGTCGACGCGTCGTGATCTTCATCCGGTTCGTCGGCCTCCGGTTGCGAAAGCTCGACGTGTTCGCCGGTCAACCCGGCCATCTGGTCTGCGGGACTGACGCGACTTTCGGAGGCGGCGCCGGGGAGGGGGGCGGAAGGGGCCGGGTCGGCCATGGCGACGGGTCCTTTGATTGGCGGAGAAATGAACCGGCGTCAGTTGATATTCGGCGTCGACTTTGGCGGCGTCGGCGGGAAATCGTGCTCGACATCCGCCGCCATGTGGGCCGCTGCGGTCGAAGCGTGCATGATCCCGACCCGGAGAAGCTGGGTCAGGAGATAGTTGGTCGAAGCGAGCTCGAGCGCGATCTCGCGATTGACCGAGGCTGGCGGCATCGCCTGCAATTGTGCGGCGTAGTTGACGTCCGAGTAGCGGCGGTTGGCGTCGAGCATGAGGACTTGCGGCCATGATCCCGTGCTGACCGGAGTCAGCCCTTCGTTCTGATCGGGTCTCTTGTGCGCTGTTTTCGGCACCGAGGGGGACTGGATGCCGACCGCGTAGTCGAGCACCTGCCGCGCCAGAGAAATCCTCGCGTTGTAGGCGTGGCGACAAATCCCAGCGTCGCGGCCGATTTCCGAGGTCAATTGGTCGCCGCGCAACGCGGCGGGGACGACCGGCTGGACGAGGTTGGTCACATAGTCGTTGGCGGCCGTCACGCCCGCCTGGCCGGAGAGAGTGCCGGTTCCGAACAGGGTCGAAGCGCGCTGGTCGGCGTTCGGGGTCGAGGAGAGGGAGCAAAGGCCGGCCGCCGCCTCGGGCTGCGAGCAATAGCGGGCGAAATGCAGCTGCGCGATCGCAGCGACCGCTTGCGACTGTCCGTAGAAAGCAGGCTGGTGGGGACCGCCTCCCCGCGCGCGTCGGCGACGTCCTGGATGGACTGGTGACTTTCCAGCTCGGCCCCCGCTGACGGTGATGGTCTGACCGCTGTCGAGCGCGGCGCAATGGAGCGAACTCGTCGTGTGCTCGTCGCGGATGCTCGCGTTTCGTATGTCGCGCTGGAAGCGGGCGTTCGAAGTCAGCGCGCCATCGACGATCTGGCTCTGCGCGTCGACGGCGGCCTTGGCGTAATTGGCGTTTTGGGTAAACCCCTGTTGCAGAAGCGCGGTCACGCTTCCGTACTGGGCGCTGCCCAGCAATGTCCCGAGCGGCCCTGTCGCGGTCAATTGACCCGTGATCGTATTGAGGGTGTTCGACATTGTCTGCTCGATCGCTTTGA
>CAVYDG010000027.1:0-140653 GCA_963767245.1 uncultured Alphaproteobacteria bacterium | reverse complement strand
CCTGAACGGGCCCGGCAGTCCGGCGCAATCGCCGAAATCGACCAGATGCAACGAGCCCCCGGGCGCGAGAACGTCGAGTGCTTGCCCAAGCGCCTCGCGCCAGGGCGGGATCATCGACAGGGCGTAGGAGATCATGACGCGCTCGAACTCAGCGCAGCCGAAAAGCGCTTGCGGGTCAAACGCCATGGCGTCCCCCTGGCCAAGGGCGATGCGCCGGGAGAGCCCTGCCTGCGCCAGCGCCGCGGCCGCGCTCGCCAGCATCTCCCGCGAGACGTCGAGGCCGTAGAGCCGAGCCTCAGGATAGGCCGTCGCCAACTTGACGAGATTGCGTCCAGTGCCGCAGCCGATCTCCAGCACCCTGTCGCCGGGCCCGGCGTTGAGACCGGCGATCGCCTCGTCGCGGCCGAGGAGATAGAATTTGCGGCTCAGGTCGTAGATGTGGCGCTGGCGACGATACATCCGGTCCATGAGCGCGGCGGCGTCGCTCATGCTTCTTGCGCGCCTTTGAGCGCATAGAGATGGAAGGCGCCATAGATCGATGACCGGTCGCGCCGGCCGAGCTCCCGGCTCAGATGTTCCGCATACGTCCAGGCCGCGAGCACCGCGTCGGGCGCCCGGCCCGGCAACAGCCGCTCGTCGGCGGCGGTGCGGAAGATCACCCGCGCGCCCGGACGCGCGGTGCGGGTGATCTCGGTCCAGAGCGCCGTGAGCTCGGAATCGTTCATCCAGTCCTGCGCGTCGAGAAGGGCGTAGCGATCGAAGCTCGCCGGCGGCGAAGCGCGCAATATGTCGGTGAACGAGCGCTGGACATAGCGCACGCGGCCGGCGCGGCTGCGGACGGCGTCGAAATTTTCCCGCTTGAGATAGGGCGGAAGCGCCGGATTCGGCCCCGGAGCGTAGCGGCGCCCGAACGCCTGCCAGGCGAAGTAGTTGTCGGCGATGTCGAAATCGCAGGCGAGCCGTTCGAGCCGCTCGCTCAGCACCGCGCCGATCCCCTGTGGCAAATCTGCCGCCAGCGCCTTGTACTGGGCGGGCGGGATGCCAAGGCCATAGAGGGACGCGGGCTGCTTCAGGATCCAGCGGACGAGCGGCTTGTCGAAGATCGGCGCCAAGCGCTCCTTATAGAGCGCGCGCTGCTCGTCGAGCGTCCTCGCCTTGAGCACGATCGACGGATCGAGGCCATGCAGGCGCGCAAGCGTGTGACCGGCGCCGAGGACGTGGCCCAGCAGACCGTGATGGTAGAAATTATGGGCGAACACGCCGATGCGGCGGCGGCCAAACGCCGTCCGCTTGTCCCAATAGGCTCGCGCGGCCGGATCGAGCTTCATCCGCAGCCGCCGGTCGTAAGCCGCGACGTTGGCGCGCGCGTCGGCGCGGCCGAAGAAGCGGAAGAAGGTCTCGTAGTCCGGCAGGTTCTGAGCCGCGCAGATCTTGAGCCGCCCAAGCGCGATATGCGCTCCGTTGAGGTCGACCGCGGTGATTCCGGCGGGATCCGCCGTGAGGTAGGAGCACGTTGCAGCCGCCCGAGGCGATGGCGATCACCTCATGCCCGGGCCCGATGTCGAGCGCGGCCATGTCGACCACCGGGTCCTCCCAGATCTGGGGATAGACGAGGCGCTCGAACGCCAGCGTGAACAGGCGCTCGAGCACGCCGGCGCGCGACAGCGGCTTCGAGCGATGGACCGCAGCTTTGAGCCCCGCGCTGGTCGCGCGATGCATCGCGTTCGTGGCTTGCCGCACATTGATCTCCGGCCAGCGGACGTCGGTCGAAGCGCGCTAGTTGAGTCGCGTGACGATGGCGTGACGGCGACGCTCGGTCATCCGCCGCCCGCGCTTGCCGCCCGGGGTTTCAACCCGCCGATTCGCGACAGGAACATCTTCAGGATCGGCGAGGCGTTGGCCTTGTGGTAGCCGATCATCAGGTCGACAGTCGGCTGCTCGCCTTTCAGGCGACGGCTCACGATGGACGGGGGCAGGTAGTCCTCGACCGAGATCGGCAGGAGCGCGACGCCGCGCTCCGACGTCACCAGCGATATCGCCATGGCGAAATTGTCGATCCCGAACCGCGGCGCGATTTCGACCCCGGATCGTTCGAGGTAGCCGTTGACCGCGCCGCGCAGCACCCGCGGTATCTCGGAGATGCCGATGAAGGTCTCGCCCTTAAGGTCGCGCGGATCGAAGGTCTTGCGGGCGGCGAGCCGATGATCGCGCGGCATGATGGCGACCAGAGGCTCCTTCAGCACCAGCTTGTATTCAATGTCCGGCTCCGGCTCGTGGCGCAGGAAGGCGATGTCGATCCTTCGGTGCGCGAGGTCGTCGGCGAGCGTCATCGAAAAACCGCTCGACACCCTGATCTCGATGTTGGGCAATTCGTCGCTCAGAATGCGGGTGGCCGGCGCGAGCCACGCGGCTTCCTGTCCGGTCAGGAAGCCGACGGCGAAAATCGCCTTGGCGGGCCGCGCCGCGCGCCGCGCCGCCACCGTGGCTGCCTCGGCGTGTGCCAATGACAGCCGGGCATGATCGAGGAAGGCGCGGCCGGCCTCGGTCAATTCGACCCCGCGGACGCTGCGGACGAAAAGATCAGCCCCGACCTCGCGTTCAAGGTCGCGGATTTGCCGACTGAGCGATGGTTGCGCGGTGTGAAGGCGCTTCTCCGCGGCGAGCTTCATGCTTCCCGCCTCGGCGACGGTGACGAAATAGCGAAGATGCCGCAGTTCCATCACTAACTATCTCTGCCAGGCATATCGATCAACATACAAAGTCCTTTTCACTGGCGCCAGCGCGCGCTAGGTCGGGGCGGAGTCGGAGCGGTGGTCTCGCCTGATCGAGTGCCTCGTTTCGAGGCAATCCTTTCGAACGCAACGGGCTCCGCAGGAGGACTCGGTCGCTGCGCGCGAACGGGAGCGGCGCGACCGAGCGTGACCGCCACTCCACGACGCCGCGAAGGCCGATCAACCTCCTGAGTATAGGCATGCGTGGGTCCGGCAGATCTGTCGAAAAACTGGAAAGGGAATTGCAATGGTGAAGACGCTCGAAGGCAAGGTGGCGCTGGTCACCGGCGGGTCGCGCGGAATTGGGGCCGCAATCGCCAAACGTCTGGCCGCCGAGGGCGCCGCGGTCGCGATCACCTACACGAAGGGAGCAGACGGAGCGGCGTCGGTCGTCGAGGCAATAAAGGGCGCCGGCGGCAAGGCGATCGCCGTGCAGGCGGACGCGACGGCGCCCGATCGGGTCGCTGCGGCGGTCGAAAAAACGGTCGCGACGCTCGGCAAACTGGATGTGTTCGTAAACAACGCCGGCACGGCGATCCCGAAAAAATTCGAAGAGTCGACGCTCGAGGAACTGGACCGCGTGATCGACCTCAACCTGCGCGGCGCCTTCATCGCGACCCAGGCGGCGCTCAAACGGATGAACGACGGCGGCCGGATCGTCCTGATCGGCTCATGTGTGGGGGAGCGGATGATGACGCCGGGACTCGTGTCCTACGCGGCCACCAAGGGCGCGATAAAGATGTTCGCCCAGGGCTTGGCCCGCGAAGTTGGCGACCGCGGCATCACGGTCAACAACATCCAGCCGGGACCGATCGACACCGAACTCAATCCCGCTTCCGGCGATTGGGCGGTTCCGCAGAAGGCGAACACGGCGCTCGATCGCTACGGCAGCGTCGACGACGTAGCAGCGCTGGTGGCGTTCGTCGCCGGTCCGCAAGCGTCCTACATCACCGGCGCGAGCCTAACGGTGGACGGAGGCACGAACGCGTGAGCGCTATGGTCCAAACAGGCGTGGATCAAGGACGACGGGGGTCTCCGGACTTACCGATATTCGCTTCGCGTCGGGATGATCGGGATTGACGACGACGTTGGCGTCGTGCCCCGCGGTGACGATGGAAGGGACGATCAGGAGAGCCGACCTTCTGCTTTGGATCCACTCTCGGCCGAAAGCCAGGGCGACCGACATGTCGTGGAGATCGTCCCAACCGGGATGCGCGGCGGGAATGAACGTTTCGCGAGATATGTCGTCGGGCGCGACGGCCTCGACAAATCGCGCCGCGCTCGGCGGCGACCTGCGATTGGCATGGACGAGAATTTCGACGAGACAGACCGCGAAGCTGGTCCCGGCATAAATCGCCCTCATTCCCGCCGGGTTCCACCGCTGACCGAACAGGCGAGCCCCCTCCCCGGACCAGACGGGGTGGGGACCGGTGACAATTCGCCACAGCCTGTGGGGCACAGCCGTCAGATGGCCAAGCCGTATTCGAGGGCGTTGAGAATCTGCTCGGTGCGGCGGGTTCCCAGGTCGGTCCTTGCGGCTTCGATCGGGTTGCGCCCGTCAAGTTCGGGATGCGGGGTCGTCATGAACTCGCGCGCTTCGGCATCCGTACCAAGGGCGCGGCGCGCATGGACAAATAGCCGGGCGATGCGCTCCGTTCGTTCGCTCTCCTGAGGCGACAGTTTTTTCTCGCGACGCTCGAGAGTCGTCTTGGGGACGATGCCGCGCTCCAACGCCGAGGCCTTCGCTTTGTCGCCCCCGGCGATCAATTCCGCAACATGGCGGAGGGCGTTGCGGGGAAGACCACTTTCGACCGCATTCTCGATGAACACGGACGAAACCGAGGACGGCCTCGACGCCCTCAGGAGGACGAGGCCCAAGACTTCGGCGACGGCTCTGGCGTCGTAGTTCGACAGCATGAGACCCCCTTGACCAATTGGATCAATATAGAGTCCCACATGGGCGAAATCAATAGCTCGCCAAGAGAGGTCGTTTGGAGCAGCCCGCGGCGCCGACCGCAAACGGGTTGCCGTCGGCCGCCTGCATCATTATACGTGCGCCGCCTCAAACCCCCCGCCTCGAAAAGGCTGTCCGGCCCCATGGCATTCCTCGCCGACGTCCTCACTCGCGTGAAGCCCTCCGCCACCATGACGGTGACGCAGAAGGCGCGCGACCTCAAAGCCAAGGGGCGCGACGTCATTTCGCTGTCGGTCGGTGAGCCGGACTTCGACACCCCCGACAACATCAAGCAGGCGGCGATCGAGGCGATCAAGCGCGGCGAGACCAAATATCCGCCGGTGCTCGGCATTCCCCCGTTACGTGAGGCGATCGCGGCCAAGTTCAGTCGCGAGAACGGGCTCGACTACAAGGCGTCAGACACGATCGTGGCGACGGGCGGCAAGCAGATCCTCTACAACGCCTTCCTGGTCACGATGAACAAGGGCGACGAGGTCATCATCCCCGCGCCGTTCTGGGTCAGCTATCCCGAGATGGTCGCGATCAACTGGGGCGATCCGGTCATCGTGCCGACCACGATCGAGAGCGGCTTCAAGCTCAAGCCCGAGGACCTCGAGCGGGCGATCACGCCGCGCACCAAGTGGGTGATCCTGAACTCGCCGTCGAACCCGACCGGCGCGGCCTATACCCGCGACGAACTCAAGGCGCTGACCGACGTGCTGATGCGCCACCCGCATGTGTGGGTGCTGACCGATGACATGTACGAGCACCTGACTTACGGCGACTTCGTCTTCACGACGCCGGTGCAGATCGAGCCGCGCTTGAAGCCGCGCACGCTGACCATGAACGGCGTCTCCAAGGCCTATGCGATGACCGGCTGGCGGATCGGCTACGCCGCCGGCCCGCCCGAGCTCATCAAGGCGATGGACATGGTGCAGGGCCAGCAAACCTCAGGCGCCTGCACCGTCGCTCAATGGGCGTCGGTCGAGGCATTGAACGGGCCGCAGGATTTCATTCCCGTGCGCCGCAAGGCGTTCGAGGAGCGGCGCGACCTCGTGGTCTCGATGCTCGGCCAGGCGAAGCACTTGCAGTGCCCGAAGCCGGAAGGCGCGTTCTACGTCTATCCGTCCTGCGCCGGCGCGATCGGCAAGAAGGCGCCGTCGGGCAAGGTGATCGAGAGCGACGTCGATTTCGTCACCGAGCTTCTGGAGGAGGAAGGCGTCGCTGCCGTCCAGGGCAGCGCCTTCGGCCTCGGCCCGAACTTCCGCGTCTCCTATGCGACCTCGCTCGACAAGCTCGAGACCGCCTGCAAGAAGATCCAGAAGTTCACCGCCGAGCTTCGGTAGCAAGACCTCTCGGTGCGGCTTCGGCCGCGAGGGCAGTCCCGAGCCCAGGGGCCCGCCGCTGGGGGCAGCCGGGATGTCGCGTCGACGGTCGCCGTTACGCCGAAGGGCGCTCAACCGCCCTGCGGCGCCAACGACCCGCCATCCCCATCCCGGCGAATCCAAGCGCGATCATCGCCCAGGTCGACGGCTCGGGAACGGTCAGGACGCCTACGCCCAATATCGAGCCGTTATTCGTGAATGTCGCCGCATCCACGCTGAAGGCGCCGCCGTACAGCGAGCTTCCGTTTCCGTCAGAAACGTCAATCGTTCCATCGTTGGTGAAATCGAACGGGTCGGCGAGAACATAGCCGCCGCCGCCCGAGCCGCCCTTCTCCCACGCGCAGCCGCCCGTGCTGGGGGGCAGGCATGGAATCACAGCCCCGTCGCCACCCTCGCCGCCCTCGGCCTCGATCGTTCCTTCGTTGGTCATGCTCCCGCCGACGTCAAACCAAAGCATTCCCCCGCCGCCGCCGCCGCCCGCGGCGCCTGGACCCTGGAGGCCTGCGCCGTCGGCGCCATCGGCGCTGACAGCGCCGGCGCCGCCGATCATGAGATCGTCCGGGGTGACGAACAAGATCGCCCCGCCGCCATTCCCGCCGTTTTCGCCGTTGCCGTCGGACGCTCCGCCGCTGCCACCGCCGCCGCCGCCCTTTAGCTCGCTCAAGCTGTAGACTCCGCCGCCGACGCCGCCTGCAGCCTGTGGATAGCCGGTGAGCGGCACACCCTGCTGCCCGGCCTGCCCAGGGGAAGCGCCGCCGCCGCCGCCCCCGCCGCCGCCAGTGAGATCTTCGCCGCAGCAAAGTCCGGTCCCCGGCAAGGGGTCCCGGTTGCCGATGCCGGCTGCGCCACCCCCACCGCCGGTCGGAGTCGGACTTCCGGGTTCCCCACTCGCGTAATTATTTGAGATCCCGCCGCCCATTCCGCCGCTGGCGGCGACGACCCCCTGACCGCCCTGCACGCCATGGACCGCGCCCGGACGATCGCGGGGCGTGCAGCCCGAACCGCCGGAAAAGAGGCAAAAGGAGTCCGGGGAAGCGTCGACCGTTCCGTCGATGGTGATATCGCCGGTGGCGGAGATGATGGCCGGCCGTGAGCCTTGGATCAGCACAGTCGTTCCAACAGGCACGGTGAAGGTGCTGAAGTTGAACAGCATCGCGGTCCCACCGCCGGCCTCGGTGACCAGCTCGGACTGGCCGGCCAACGGTGTGACGAGATTGTAGCCGGTGGTGTAGATGTCGCCATTATTGGTGTTGAGGATGACGAAGCCCCCATTTGTGTCGAGGCCGTCGATATCGGGGATCACTCCGGCGCTCGCGATCGACGAGTTGAAGTCGCTCGCAATATCGGCCGAGGCCGGCACGGCCGCCAGGGCGACGAATGCAATCGCAAGCGCGATTGCGGCGCACGCCGCTTGCGCCGGTCCTGAGTTTGGCATGAAGTTGAGCACTGCGCGTCTCCGACGGCACCGAGCAACCCAAAGAGGGGAGAGGCGGAGTCAATTTTGCGCGATCACGCTGCGACGATGCCGAACGCCACCGCGCGAGCCACCATTTGCGCGCGCGATTTTGCGCCCAGACGCTTTCGCGCGGACTCGACATGCTGGTGCGCGGTGAACTTCGAAATCCCGAGTTCCTCGGCGATTTGGGCGTCGGTTCGGCCGACGGCGACGAGCCTCAGCGTGTCGAGTTCGCGGCCGGTCAGCCCCGCAGGCGGAACCGGGAATCGGGGCGGCGGTCCGAGGGAACGGATCCGGGCAAGAAGGCTTTCGCAGACCAGGCCCAAATTCTTGCGTTCTTCCGGGGAGAGGTCGGTTGCGCGGCCGGCGAGCGAAACGAGGCCGAAGTGCGACCCGCCGCGGGCCACAGGCGCCACGAATCCCTCGCGCCATCCTTGCTCTGCGACCCGGCGCAACGCCTCGGCTCCGGCCCGCAAGAACGATCCGTCCTTGCGGAGGTCGCTCCAGGTGAAGGTGGCGCGCCGCGCCCTCAGAGCGTCGATCAGCGGATCGCGCTCCACAAGCCCGGACGATAAATAAAACTTGCGCCAGGCCTCAGGCCACTCGACGATGAAGAAGACGTTCCTTTCGCGTTCGTCGACATCCACTTCGCCGCACGCGTAGGTGTCGAAACCGTAAGCCGCGGCCTGCTCCCTGAACAGGGCCGCACAGCATTCAATGTCATTGCATCCCTGCAACTCGTAGTGAAATTCGATCGCGCCGGAAGGCGCTGGCGCCCTGTCCATTCGCCCCTCTCGACCAATTCTTATTATTCGGGATCGAAGCGCCGCGAGGCCATCTTCTGGTCCGAGTATTCCTATAGACGAGTAAAATGGATAATAACCAGCCGACAATGTCAATACTAGCGGCTCGTTTGAAAGGCGTTAGAAAGATCCTGCGGCGCCGCGCCCTTCCATTACGCGCAAACGGTGATCGGCGCTCGCTCGTCGGGCGCCATGCCCGTGCTTCGCGGCAGCTCAGCCCTTCGCCAGCTGCTTCTCAAGCTGATCGAGCACCCGGTAGCACGGCAGCACCTGCGCGACGCTGGCGTTGGGCTCGCGGCCTTCGCGGATGGCGGCGAAGAACTCGCGGTCCTGAAGCTCGATGCCGTTCATCGACACGGCGACTTTGCTCACGTCGATCTTCTCGTCCTTGCCGGTGAAGAGATCGTCATAGCGGGCGATATAGGTCGCGGTGTCGCCGATATAGCGGAAGAAGGTGCCGAGCGGGCCGTCGTTGTTGAACGACAGCGACAGCGTGCAGATCGCGCGGTTCTCGGTCTTGAGCTGGATGCTCATGTCCATCGCGATGCCGAGCGTCGGGTGGATCGGCCCCTGCAAAGCATTCGCTTTCACGATCGGTGAGCGGGCCTGATAGGCGAAGAGGTCGACGGTGTGGGCGGCGTGATGCCAGAGCAGATGATCGGTCCAGCTCCGCGCCTGGCCGAGCGCGTTCATGTTGGTGCGGCGGAAGAAATAGGTCTGGACGTCCATCTGCTGGATATGGAACTCGTTCTTGAGGATGCGCTGGCGCACGTATTGATGGCTCGGGTTGAAACGGCGGGTGTGGCCGACCATGGCGACGAGGCCGCTTCTCTTCTGCTCGGCCGCCACCGCGTCGGCGTCCTTGAGAGCGTCGGCGAGCGGAATCTCGACCTGTACGTGCTTGCCGGCCTTGAGGCACGCGAGCGCCTGCTCCGCGTGCATTTGCGTCGGGGTGGCGAGGATGACGGCGTCAAGTCCCGGCACTTTCAGGCTCTCGGCGAGATCGGTCGCAACATGGCCGACGCCGTATTGCGCCGCCGCCTCTTTGGTCTTGTCGAGATCGCGGCCGACGAGCGAGATCGCCTCGACCCCGTCGATCAATTTGATCGCGTCGAGATGCTTGAGGCCGAAAGCGCCGGCGCCGGCGAGCGCGACTTTGATCGTTTTGGTCATGATGGCTCCAAAGGCAGGAGATCGTCATTGCGAGGAGCGAAGCGACGAAGCAATCCAGGGGCGCGAAGAGCGGAGCGCGAGGTTCTCTGGATTGCGTCGCTTCGCTCGCAATGACGGAGTAGCGGAGAGCTACGCGGCGTTCTCCAAAATGAGATGGCCGACGGCGGTGTTCGACGCCGGGACATGATAGAACCGGTGCGCCACCTTCGGCTTTGGGCCGCCGGCGACGACATCCGCCATCGCGCCGCGCGCGATCAGCCACATCACCAGTTCGATGCCTTCCGATCCCGCCTCACGGACGTAGTCGATGTTCGGCATCTTCGCGAGGCCCTTGGGGTCGTCGATCAGCCGGTCGAGGAAGGCGTTGTCCCACTCCCTGTTGATCAGGCCGGCGCGCGGCCCCTGAAGCTGATGGCTCATGCCGCCGGTGCCCCAGATATGGACGTTGATATCCTCGGGGTAGCTCGTGATCGCTTTGCCGATCGCCCGGCCGAGCGCAAGGCAACGCGCTCCCGATGGCACCGGGTGCTGGACGACGTTGACGGCAAAGGGAATGATCTTGGCCGGCCACGCCTTGACTTCGCCGAAGACGCAGGAGAGCGGCACGGTCAGACCGTGGTCGACGTCAATCTCGTTGACCATGGTCAGGTCGAAATCCTGCTGGATCACCTCCGAGGCGATATACGAGGCAAGCTCCGGGTCGCCGATGACCTTCGGCACCGGGCGGGCGCCATAGCCTTCGTCCGCCGGATTGAATTCCGGCCCGGTCATGATCGCGAAAGTGGGGATCATCTGCAGGCTGAAGGCGGTGGCGTGATCGTTGTAGACGAGAAAGATCACGTCGGGCTTGTGCGTCTTCAGCCACTGTTTGTCGAAATCGTAGCCGGCGAACACCGGCTTCCAGTAATCCTCCCTAGTCTTGCCGAGGTCGAAGGCGGCCCCGACAGCGGGGATGTGCGACGTGTAAAGGGAGGCGGTGATGCGGGCCATGTTTCAAGCGTCCTTTGGCGGAGTAGAAGACCGTCAGTCCTTGCGGGGACGCTGCGCGTCTCCGTCCTCCCCGATCCTGCGGTTTCCGTCGATCTTCCGGCCGCCCTTGACCATCATGTCGCGGTACTCCTGCTCGGTCATGCCGGTCATGCTGCCCGCCATCTGCTGGAAGCTCTTGCCGTCGGTCGCGCCGAGCTTCGACAAGAAATAGATGTTGCCGCCGAGCGCCATCATCCGGTTGAGATCCCGGTCGAGGACGGCCTGCTTCTGCTCCTCGGTCATTTTCCATTCGTCGAGATAGGCGCGTTCGTTGGCCTTAAAGCGGGCGCGGTTGTCGGCCTTCATCAGCGACATGCAGAACTGGTTGAGCCAGTAGCCTTTGCGCGATTGTTCGGCGTCGAAGACGATCGTGCCGGGAATTTCGTTGAACTCCTTGTCGAGCGCCATGGGTCTCACCCTCTCTTTTCATCCGGCCAGTAGAGCCGCATCGGATTGTCGACGAGCAGGAGCTCCTGGAGATCGGGCGCGGTCGCGATCTCGGGAATAAAATCGACCAGGAGCCCGTCGTCGGGCATGTGGTCCTTGAGGTTCGGGTGCGGCCAGTCGGTGCCCCATAGCACACGGTCCGGAAATTCCTCGACCACCTTGCGGGCGAACGGAACCACGTCGCGGTAGGCGCGTCTCTCGCCATTGAGCGCCGGCGGGCCGGAAACCGACAGGCGCTCGGGACAGGTCGCCTTGCACCAGATGTTCTCGTAGTCGTCCATGAATTTGAGAAAGCGCGAGAACTCAGGCCCGTCGACCGGCTTGGTCACGTCCGGCCGACCCATGTGGTCGACGACGACGGTCGTCGGCAGCGCGGTGAAGAAGTCGATGAGCTCCGGCAGGTCCGCAGCCTCGAAATAGACGACGACATGCCAGTCGCGCTCGACGATGCGGCTGGCGATCTCGATCAATTCGTCCTTGGGCGTGAAGTCGACCAGCCGCTTGACGAAGTTGAACCTGACGCCGCGCACGCCCGCCTGATGAAGGCGCTTGAGTTCGTCGTCGGTGACGCTTCGTCTGACGGTCGCCACTCCGCGCGCCCTGCCCGTGCTCGCCTTGAGGGCGTCGACCATGGCGCTGTTGTCGGCGCCGTGGCAGGTCGCCTGCACGACGACGTTGCGTGAGAAACCGAGATGATCGCGCAGCGCGAACAACTGCGCCTTGCTGGCGTCGCAAGGGGTGTATTTGCGCTCGGGCGCGTACGGGAACTCGGCGCCCGGCCCGAACACGTGGCAATGGGCGTCGACGCTGCCCGCGGGAAGCTTGAAGCGGGGCTTGCTCGGGCGATCGAACCAGTCGAGCCAGCCCTTGGTCTTCTCGAATGGCCCGGTGACGGGCTTCGCGGCGGCGTTCACTTTTTCAGGCGCCTTCAGTCGATATATTTGAGGCCGGCTTTGGCGAGCGGCTCACGCATCTTGTACATGTCGAGCCCGAGCACGCCGGCGGCGAGTTTGGCGCGTTTCTCGCCTTCGTTGGCTTCCCGCGCCGCGGCGGCGTCGGCGGTCTTGCCGGCCCAGGCGGCAGGGACGACGACAACCCCGTCGTCGTCAGCGACGATCGCGTCGCCCGGGTTCACCGACGCTCCTGCACAGACGACGGGCACGTTGACCGAGCCCAGCGTCGACTTGACGGTGCCCTTGGCGCTCACGCATTTGCTCCAGACCGGAAAGCCCATCTCGGTCAGCGTCTTCACGTCGCGCACGCCCGCGTCGATGATGAGGCCCCTGGCGCCCCGCGCCATGAAGCTGGTTCCGAGCAAATCGCCGAAGTAGCCGTCGGTGCAGTCGGCGGTGATGGCCGCGATGACGATGTCGCCCGGCTCGATCTGTTCGGCCGCGACATGCATCATCCAATTGTCGCCGGGATGAAGCAGAACCGTCACCGCCGTTCCGGAGATCAGAGCGCCTGGATAGATCGGCCGCATGTAGGGCTTCATCAGCCCGACCCGCCCCATCGCTTCATGCACGGTCGCGACGCCGTATCGTCCGAGCGCCTCGACGGCGTCGCGTTCAGCGCGCTTGACTTTGCGTCTGACGACGCCGAGTTCGGTCATCGCTCCCTCCTTCCGGCGTCCCGCCCGCGGATCGCTTTCATAGACCCGGTCACGCCGCAGAGGCAATGCTTTGCCGGCGCAGACGATCGTACTCGGTCTTGTCGACCGACGGGGCGCCGGGTTCGCCGAGATCGTTGAGATGAATGCGGAAGGTTTCCTGCGCGGTCCAGGCGGCGATCGAAGCGATAATGGTGACGCCGAACGCCAGCGCGCCGACGGTCAGGGGCACGTTGGTAGAGCCCGGAGGCGCGACGGCCGCAAACAGCGCCGGCAACAGCGCGGTCAGCATGGTGCCGATATTCTGCGAGATGGCCATGCCGGAAACCCGCGCGCGGGTGGAAAGAGCTCCGGATAGAAGCTCGGGTAGACGGCGTTGTAACCCTGATAGACGATGCCCCACATCAGGATCGAGAGGATGAATGCGAGCGGCACGTTCTTGATGCTGATGCTGTAGAGGTAGACGAAGGTCAGCAGGCCCGCGAGCAGCGAACCGATGATGATCGGCGGGCGCCGGCCGATCCGGTCCGACAGGTTGCCGACGAACGGGATGACGATCACCGCGACGATGTTGCCAATGACCGGAATCCACAAATAGACGGTCTTGTCCATGCCGACGCCGTAGGCCTTCTGGACAGCATATGTACCGCCGAAAATTGTCGCCACCACGGGGATGACGTTCATCAGCGCCATGCAGATGACCCTGAGCATGTCGGGCCAATGGTTGGTGAGCGCGTCGATCACCGGCGCCTTCGGCACGTCGCCCTGTCCCCGCTCCTCGGTGAACGCCGGCGTCTCCTCGACCTCGCGCCGGATGATATAGCCGGCGAGGAGGACGAGAACGCTGAGCAGGAACGGCACCCGCCACCCCCAGGCGACGAAGGCCTCGTTCGATAGGCCGTAGCTCAGGGGCAGAAACACCGCCGCCGCCAGGATCTGTCCCGCCTGCACCCCCTGCAGGGTGAAGCTGGCGAAATAGCCGCGCCGCCCGAACGGCGCGTGCTCGAGAATCATTGAACTCGCGCCGGAAATTTCGCCCGCGACCGCAAAACCCTGGATCAGGCGCAGGACCACCAGCAGGACCGGGGCCCAGACCCCCACCTGATCGTAGGTGGGAACCAGCCCAACCGCCATTGTCGACAGGCCCATCAGGAAGAGGCAGACGAGCAGCACGTTCTTGCGGCCATGGGTGTCGCC
Organism: uncultured Alphaproteobacteria bacterium; assembly: GCA_963767245.1. GTDB lineage: Bacteria > Pseudomonadota > Alphaproteobacteria > Rhizobiales > Beijerinckiaceae > Roseiarcus. Next base: position 126,829 of record CAVYDG010000027.1, on the reverse strand, counting down.
TAGATGGCCAAGCACGAAGGCGCCGATCGGCCTTGCGACATAGCCGACCCCGTAGGTCGCCAGCGACGCGACGATGGCGACCGTAGGGTTGGTCGACGGAAAGAAGATTTGCGGAAAGACGAGCGAGGCGGCGGTCGCGTAGATGAAAAAGTCATAATATTCGAGCGCCGAGCCGATCCAGCCGCTCGCGGCGGCGATCCTGGTCTGATGCCGGCCCTTCGGCTCGTGCGTGGTTGCTGCGGTCATTGTTGCGTCCTCCCAGTTTCGGCCGTTGCCAGCTCTAGTAATCCACCTCCGCCACCGCTCTCAGTTCCGATGGGGTTGCCGAGGGAAAGCCGAAGAACTCGAGATAGACGGGGATCTGCTCGAACAGCATGTCGATGCCGATCTGGGTTTCGCAGCCGCGCGCCCGCGCCGCGGCGAGAAAGGCGGTCGTCTCCTGCTTCATCACCACTTCGCCGACATAGGTCGAAGGCTTAAGCCGCGAGACGTCGACGGGCATCGGATCGCCGGCCTTCATGCCCATAGGCGTCGCGTTGACAACAACGTCGAACCCAGCCGGGTCGTTCGATCCAATCGTGACCTTGAGTTGCGGATAGTTCTGCCTGAGCCGGCCGGCGAGCGCCTCCATCGCGGCGGCGCTCACGTCATAAAGCCCGATCTCGGCCGCGCCTGCGGCGGCGCACGAGGCGGCGATCGCCGAGCCCACTCCGCCCGACCCCACGACGAGGACCCTCTTGCCGTTGAGCGCGCGGCCGTGCCGCGCCATCCCGCGCACGAACCCCTCGCCGTCGAACATGTCGCCGACCAGCCGGCCCTCGGCGTTGCGGCGGACGGCGTTGCATGAGCCCGCGACTTTGACCGCGGTCGACACCTCCTCAATGAGGCCGATGACCGCGATCTTGTGCGGCATGGTGATCAACGCGCCGTGGAAATTGGTGAAGCGGCAAATCTCCGGAAAGGCGCGGGCGAAATCTTCGCTTCTGACGCCGAGCGGCACGACGGCGGCGTTGATGCCGCGCTTCTCGAACCAGGGATTGTAGATCATCGGCGACTTGAACGTCGCCGTCGGATAGCCAACATGGGCGATGATGCTGGTCGAGCCGTTCAGCATGGCGTTTCGTTTCCCTTGCGATCGCGCGGAGCGCGCCGCAGATCGCGAGCTGGATCTGACACGCGCGCGGCGGCGCCCGCTCCCGCCCCCCTTGTGGGGGCGGGTCGGGGTGGGGGGTCGCTCAGACTTTGAAACGAAGACCGCTCGCTCGGCGCTGCACGCATTTGCCCCTCAGCGTATCTCGTAAAATACGCCAGTCGCTTCGGCAGGGCGCGACCCCCCACCCTAGCCCGCCCCCACAAGGGGGGCAGGAACGCGTCATCGGCATTGCGAGTATCTGGTGGAGGCGCGTTCATTCGAATTCGATCTCCGCGCGTTCATCGGCGTCGGTGAGGCTCGCCTGGGCGGCGAGCCGGACCGGGGTATTGGCGGCGCCGAACAGATCGTAATTGCGCCGCTCAACGATCTCGAAGAAAAAGCGGTCGTGGAAGGTTCTCGTATAGATGTGGAAAAACTCCCCCTCCTTCACCCGGTCGTAGAGCATGCCGAGCGCGCGCAAGCGGGCGAGCAGGTCGGGAGCGATGTCATATCGCGCGGCGAGATCGTCGTAGTAATTGTCAGGGATGGGCAGGAAGGCGACGCCGCTCGCCTTCGCCGCTTCGACGGCGGCGAAGATATCGCCGCTTGAGAGCGCGATCTGCTGGAAGCCCGCGCCGCCGAAGGCGTCGAGAAAGCGTGAGACACCCGTCGCGCCACCCTCGCCGACATTGAGCGCAATCCTGAGTTCGCCGTTCGGGCTGCGCAAGAGGCGGCTGAAGAACGCGCCGTGGGGATCGGCGATCTCGACCTGCGGCTGGGGCTTGAGCCCAAGCACGGCGCCATAGAACAGCGACCAGGTCAGGAATTCGACGCGGCGCACGACGTTGGAGAGATGATCGACCCTGCGAAGGTTGCCCTCGGCGGCAAGCGGCTCGAGGAGCGCGAAATCGTCGCGCCACGCGGGATCGCCCGAGCCGATGAAATAGATCAGACTGCCCTCGACGCCGGCGACCGCGGGTACGGTCGCTTCGCCTGGGCCGATCCTGCCGACGTAAGTCTGGCACTCGAGCGCGCTTGCCCGCTCAAGCGCCTTGTCGGCCGAGTCTACGCCGAGCGCGAGCGCGCACACCGAGGGCCCGTGCAGGAGCGAAAACGAATGGGCGAAGCCTTCGCGGGCGCGGTTGACGACCAGGTTGATCTCGCCTTGCGCGTAAAGCTCGACGTCCTTCGAGCGATGACGCCCGGCGCAGCGGAAGCCGAGGCCCTCGAGGAGCCTCGTCAATTCGCTCGCCGCCGCGTCATTGACCGCGAATTCGATGAATTCGGCGCGCTCGACCACCGGAGCTGGCGGAAGCGGCGGCAGGTCGGCGAGCGGGGAATCGCCTCGCGCGGCGCGCTTCGCCGCCAGCGCTTCGCCCGCCGCCCTGAGCGAGCGCATGCCGTCGATCGCGATCGCCGCGGCCGAAGCGCCGCGAAACTGGTCATTGAAGATTTCGAGCGACAGCGGGCCCCGGTAGCCGGAGCGGGTCACGGCGTCGAGATAGTCGACGATCGGATAGTCGCCCTGGCCGGGATAGCAGCGATAATGCCGGCTCAGCGATAGCGGGTCCATGACCAGCGCCGGCGCGTCGGCCACCTGCACAAGCGCGATCTTCTCCGTCGGCAGAGCGGCGATCGGCTCGATCGGATTGCCGCGGACGCAGATATGAAAGCTGTCGAGCACGATCCCGAGGTTGTCGCGATCGGCGGCGCGCACGATGTCCCAGGCGGCGGTCCAGTCCTTCACCCACCGTCCCCAGGCGAGCGCCTCATAGCCGATCCGCATGCCGTGCTGGCGGGCGAGATCGGCCAGCTCGGCGAGGTCGCGGGCGGCGCGCTGGCCGTCGTCGATCGCGTCGGGCGAAACATTGGAGCACAGGCAAAGCAGCCTTGCGCCGAGCTCGTGCATGAGGTCGAGCTTTCTCGCCGCCCGGTCGAAATTCTTCGCCCGTAGCGGATCGGGCATCGCCTCGAAGTCGCGCAAAGGCTGGAGAGCGACGATCTCGAGCCCGAGATCGGCGGCCATGAGCCGCGCATCGCGCGCCTTGCCTCGGAAGAAGGTCAGATCGTTCTCGAAGATCTCGACGGCGCGAAAGCCAGCCTTGGCCGCAGCGGCGAATTTCTCCTCCAGCGCGCCGCCCATGCAGACCGAGGCGATCGACCACCTGAGCACTTAAAAAACCTCCCATCTCCCATTGTCGCCGCCGCCGAGAGATGCGGTTGCGCTCCGACGATCCTGACCCCGCAGGGGGTGTATCGTCAAATACCAATAAAGGCCCCTGGCGTAACATAGTGTTACGATCATTCCGAGGGCGCCGAATGGCTTGGCCTCGTCCTTCCGTCGATCGAGTTCGCCCATGCTCACCCTGCGCCGGATCGAAGTCATCCGCGCGGTCATGCTGACGGGAACCATCGCCGGCGCGTCGCGGCTTCTCAATGTCGCGGCGCCCGGGCTCAGCCGTCTGATGAAACACACCGAGGACTCGCTTGGCGCGAAGCTCTTCTCGCGCCGAGGCGGGCGTTTCGTTCCGGCGCCCGAGGCCACGCCGATCTTCGCCCAGATCAACGAGCTTCATCGCAATCTCGAAAACCTGCACTTCGCGATCGGGGCGCTCGAGCGGGGCGGGGGCGCGGAGTTCAAGTTCGGCGCGACGCCGAGCATCGCCCAGGCGATGGCTCCCCTGGCTGTGGCCGACCTGCGCAGGCGCTACCCCGATCTCCTGATCGATTTCGATATCCTCAAGCTCGAAGACGCGATCGACTTTCTGCTGCTTGGCCGCGGCGAGGTGGCGGCGGTGAGCTCTCGCCTGGAGCATCCGGCGATAACATTCGAACCCTTGGCGCAGGGAGCACTCTTTTGCGTCGTCGCCGAAAACCATCCGCTGGCGTCGCGGAACCGCATCGCCGCAGCCGAGATTGCGGCCCATCCGTTGATCGGGATCGACCCGCGCGACCCCTACGGGCGCATCCTGACCAACATTTTCGCCCGCGCCCGGCTCGAATATCAGGCGCCGATCAAGGCGCGGTTCGGGGCCACGGTCTGTGCGCTCGTTCGCCAGAATCTCGGCATCGGGGTGATCGACGGATTTACACTCGCGGAGCAGAACAGCTTCGCCCTCAGAGTGATTCCGATTGAGGAAGATACGACCTTTCAGACCTATGTCGCGTTCCGCAACGACACAACTCTCTCCAGCGTCGCCGAGTTCTTCATTTCCTCTCTGCGCACTCGAATGAAAAGAGCCCGTGAGGCAATGACGACTCATCGCGGGCGGGCGCCTGCCAGAAGAGAACCCCGTGCGCCTCTCGCGTCGCGAGCATGAACTCGTCAGCGACCTCTCGCCTTCAGCGCCTTGTCGAGGCGCGGATAGACGCGGCGCGCGTTGCCCTCGTAGACCTTATGGCGATCCTCGGGGCTGAGATTGGCCGTCGCCTCGACGTAGCGCTTGGTGTCGTCGTAGTAGTGCCCGGTCTCCGGGTCGATCCCCCTGACCGCGCCGATCATTTCGCTGGCGAACAGGATGTTATCGACCGGGATCACCTTGGTCAGGAGATCGACGCCCGGCTGGTGATAGACGCAGGTGTCGAAGAAAACGTTCTTAAGAAGCTGCTCGGTGAGCAGCGGCTTCTTCAGTTCCTGCGCCAGGCCGCGATAGCGGCCCCAGTGATAGGGCGCGGCCCCGCCGCCATGCGGAATGACGAAGCGCAAGGTTGGAAAATCCTTGAACAGGTCGCCCTGGATGAACTGCATCACCGCGGTCGTGTCGGCGTTGATGTAATGGGCGCCGGTGGTGTGGAAGCAGGGGTTGCAGCTGGTCGAGACATGGACCATCGCCGGGATGTCCCACTCGACCATCTTCTCGTAGATCGGATACCACAAGCGGTCGGTCAGCGGCGGGCTCGTCCAGTTGCCCCCGGACGGATCGGGATTGAGATTGATGGCGACGAAGCCATAGTCCCGCATGCATTTGTCCAGCTCGGGAATGCAGGTCTTCGGCTCGACGCCGGGACTCTGCGGCAGCATCGCCGCACCGATGAAATTGTCGGGGAGGAGCTTCGAGACGCGGAAGCAAAGCTCGTTGCAGATCGCAGCCCAGGTCGAGCTCACCACGAAGTCGCCGATATGATGGGCCATGAAACTGGCGCGGGGGCTGAAGATGGTGAGATCGCAGCCGCGCTCCCGCATCAGCTTGAGCTGGTTCGCCTCGACCGAGGCGCGCAACTCATCGTCGCTGATCTTGAGTTCGGCGACCTTGGGCGCGACCGCAGGGTCCTTGATGCCGGCGATCTGCCGGTTGCGCCACGCCTCGAGCGCCTTGGGGGCAGTGGTGTAGTGGCCGTGGCAGTCGATTATCATGGTTAGGTCTCCAGTGGCGTTGCGGGAGGCGGTCTCTAGGTTTGAAATCGACCTCAGCTCGCGGCCGGGACGACTTGCGGCGCCGGCTGCTGGGCCGTGTCCGTGAACCTCGCCGGCTCCCGGCGCTCCGAGCGCCTGCTCTCGAGCATGAAGGCCGCGAAGTAGGAAGCCAACGCCTCATGCGCGTCGAGCGGCAGAACATTCGCCACATACTGGTCTGGACGGACGACCACCAACGCCCCTTTGGCGCGGTCGACGCCCCTGAGGATGAAGATGTCGGGTCCGTTCTTGTGGTCGGGCGTATAGACCTTCTCATAGTCGATCAAACCGAACCGCCCCTTTCGCGGCAGGAGAAACGGCGGCAGATCCTCGACTTTGAGATACCGATGTCCCTGCTGAAACACGGCGCGGACGTCGATGACGCTGTCGATATTGGCCGCCGCAGGCGTATGGCGTCTGACCGGCGACTGATCCGATGTGTCCAGAAACGTCATCAGCGCGCCGAGCTTCTCGCCGCTGGCGTCGGCAAAAGCATAGATGCGCCAGGCGCCGTCAGCGCGAGCGGCGTGGCCAAGCTGCATCGGCTTGGCGTCCGCGAGGCGAACGACCGGCGCGGAATGGAAGCGCATGCCAATGACAAAACCCTTGGCCAGCGCCTGGTGGGTCGGTTGCGCGGTCAGCGGGGCGCCGGGAGGGTAGTGGGTTGCAAGGCCCGCGGTATAGCGGCCGGATCGGACAAAATACGCCTGCAGCTCCTCGGGGTCGACCCCGCCGAGGTCCGGCCGCGCGGGGTCCTTGGGCGGAGACGCCATGATTTTTGACCATTCCTTGTCGAAGTCGATAAGGCGCTGGGCGACCGCGTGCCGCTCGACTGTGTAGGTCTCGAGCAGCTCCGGTTTGGCCCGCCCTTCCAGGACCGATGCGATCTTCCAGCCGAGGTTGAAGGCGTCCTGCATCGACACGTTCATCCCCTGCCCGGCCTTGGCGCTATGCGTGTGGCAGGCGTCGCCGGCGATGAAGACTCGCGGCGGACGCGATCCCGCCTCGCTCGCGGGAACGTCGTCGAATCGATCCGTGACGCGCTGGCCGACCTGGTAAACCGCGAACCACGCCACATCGCGCACATCGAGCGTATACGGATGCAGCACCCGCTGTGCGGTCGCGATCACGCTTTCCTGGGTGTGCAACCGGAACGCCTCGCGATCGTTGGGATCGATCTCGCCCATATCGACATAAAGGCGGACGAGATAGCCGCCTTCACGCGGTATCAGCAGGATGTTGCCCTCGTCCTTCGACTGGATCGCGGCTTTCAACCGGATATCGGGAAAGTCCGTGACCGCGAGCATATCGACCACGCCCCAGGCGTGGTTGGCGAAGTCGCCTTTCGGCGCCGCGCCGATCGCCTCCCGCACCTTGCTTCGCGCGCCGTCGCCGCCGACGACATATTTCGCACGCACGGTTTTCGCGGCGCTCGTCGTGACGTTGCGCAGGGTCGCGGAGACGGGGTAGTCGCCCCGGGCATCGATCGTCAGGGTCTCAAACTCCCAACCAAAGTCGGGGACGAGCCGCGTGGGCGACCTGGCCATGTATTCCTGCAGGTACTGGAGGAGCCGGGCCTGGTTGACGATCACGTGAGGGAACTCCGAGAGCCCATCCTCGACGTCCTGGACCCGGCCGGTGCGGACGATTCGCGAGGGATCGTCCGACGATGGGCGCCAGAACACGGTCTCGTTGACCCAGTAGGATTCCCGGGTCAGGCGCTCGCTCAGACCAAAAGCCTCGAACATCTCCATGGTGCGGCACGCCACGCCGTCGGCCTGGCCAAGCTTAAGCGGCCCCTCGCGTCGCTCGACGATGCATGTCCTTATGCTCGGGAAGCTCGACAGCTGCGCCGCCAGCAGCATCCCGGCTGGCCCGGCGCCGACGATGAGAACATCCGCGGCGTCAGGCGGCCCTGCTGGATGATCCTCCGCGCTGGGCGCCGCCGGCAGGATGTCCGGATCGCCGGGAGCGTAACCATCAAGGTAGAACTGCAACGGACCCTCCTACCCGCTCGTCGCGGCGCGGCCTGGCGAATCGATCAACCTGCCATCGCGGACGTGAGCCGCTTTACGGCCAAAGCGAGCGGCACGGCATAGAAGAGATGCGACATGAAGCCGCCGATGACGACGTTCGGATCGAGATAGTTCGGATGATCCGACGAGACGAGCGCGATTGCGACATGCATGACGATCCACACGACTACGGCAAAGAACAGGGCGATCAGCGTCGCCTCGTAGCCGCGCCGGCGAAAATACGGCCAGAGGAAAGCGAACAGCACACCCCAGACGAAGCAAAAAAAGAAATGGATTCCGGTCCCGAGAATATAGGCGAACGAGCCAAGCGAGTCCTGAACTCCCTTGCCGAACACCAGCCCCGTGGCGTTGCGGGGAATGCCGCCGAGCGGCATCAGGCCCTGGACCCCGACCCAGACAATGGCCTCGTAGACCCAGATGCTGACGCCGCCGATGAATCCGCCGATCAGACCGGCGCGGATGGTAAGCGCGACATCTTCCGGCCTCGCGGCCATTCGTGCGTCGTCTACGGGACTGCCGGACCTGACGCTCATGGCGCACACTCCCTCTCACCTCCCCTACCGCCGCCCGAGCCAGCCGCGATCGATCGATCGCCTTGCCGCGCCTTCATGCCGGCTCCATGCCGTGGCGTCTTATTGCGCCGTGCGCTTCCGTCGAGGCCAGATACGCCACCAGAGCATCCGCCGCCTCGCGCTCGGCGGATGTCGTCGACACGCCGGCGGAGAATATTGTCACCGCCTGAATCTCCGGCGGCAGCGGACCGACGACTTCGACGCCAGGCTGGCCGATCAGTTCGCTCAGCTGCTGAATGCCGAGATCCGCGTCCCCCTGCGCGACCAATGTCGCCACCGGCACGCCCGGCGGCGCCTTGAGCGCGCGCGCCAGGACGGAATCCGCCAGGCCCCATTTCTCGCACAAAGCCGTGAAGTGGTCGCCGCTCGGGCCGGTCGAGTAGCAGAGCCTGCGGGCCTCGATCATGGCCTGCCTTACCGCCTTCTCGCTGTCGACAATAGGTCGCCGCGAGCCGGCCGGGACAGCGAGCGCGATCTCCGATCGGGCGAAACCTCTAACGCTGCCCTTGGCGAGATGCCCCTCGGCCTCCAGGCTCTGCAAGACCTTCGACGCGAGCACGACGATGTCCGTCGGCTCGCCGGCCCGCGCCAATTTCGCCGCTTCGACCCCACCCATCGAACGTATCTCGACATGTGTCCCCGCGCGCACCTCGTAGTCCCGCGCCAGATCGGACAGGATATGCCGGGTCGCCATCGACGAAAGGCCGGTGATCCGAAGAGCCATGTCGGTTTCAGTCGATGTCCCGACGGCGGACGAAAGGTGGCGAAAGCTGCGTCCTGGATATGTTGTTCATCGAACCCGCTTCCTCCCCAAAATGAAACTAACCAATAACGCTTCGATTTGCCATCATGTCCCCGGGCGCCTCGCGCGGACGGCGGCCGGAGGATGGGATGACGGAATCGACGCTCGGCTCAGGCGCCATCGCGTTCATTGGCTTCGGCGAGGCAGCGCGCGCCTTTCTCGAAGGCTGGCGCACCAACCCCGGCTTCAGGGCGCGCATTTGCGCTTACGACATCAAAACCGATTCGCTTGATCCCGAGGTGCGGGCGGCCAAGCGGGCCGACTATGCCGCGGCCAATGTCATTGGCGCGTCGACCGCGCCCGAGGCGGTCACCGGCGCCGAGGCGGTGTTCTCCGTCGTCACCGCCGACCAGGCGCACGAGGCGGCGCTCGCGGCGTTGTCCGGGCTCACGAAAGGCGCGCTCTTTTTCGACTGCGATTCATGCGCTCCGCAGACCAAGGCCCGCACGGCCGTGGAGATTGAGGCGGCGGGCGGGCGTTATGTCGACGTCGCGGTGATGGCGCCGGTTCATCCGCGCCTCCATCGCACCCCACTCCTGATCAGCGGCCCCCACGCCGAAGCCGCGGCCCCTGCGCTTGCCGCCCTCGGCATGTCGGCGCGAATCCACGCGGGCCCGGTCGGCGCCGCCTCGAGCGTCAAGATGATTCGCTCGATCATGATGAAGGGGCTCGAGGCGCTGGTCTGCGAATGCGTGCTCGCCGGGCGGAAGGCGGGCGTGATCGAGACGGTGCTCGATTCGCTCGACGACACCTACCCCGGCTTCGACTGGAGGAAGCGTTCGGCCTATATGCTGGAGCGGGTGATGACCCATGGCGTCCGTCGCGCCGCCGAAATGCGCGAGGTCGCGCTGACTGTCGATCTGCTTGGCCTCCAAGGCGAGATGTCGCGCGCGTCGGTTGAGTGGGAGCAGACGATCGGTGAACTTGGCTTGCGCTCGACCGAAGCGGAGGCGGCGGACTGCCTTCTGCTGGCCGACCGGATTCTTGCCGCGCTCCATCCCGCCGCCCGCGACTGAGGGCTACAAAGGTCGATCTTTCGCTTCGGCGCTGGAGAAGCTAACGTCGCCGCAATTTCAAGTACAACGGCTGTAGGTCGGCCAATATGAGCGCCGAACGGGAGGATCCTAGATGATATCCAGATATTCGATGTTGGGCGCCGCGTTGGGCGCGGCGCTGCTCGCGGCTCCGGCCCGAGCGGACGACAATACCGTGACGGTCGGCATGATCCTGCCGATGACTGGCCAGCAGGCCTCGACCGGCAAGCAGGAGCAGGCCGGCGCTCAACTTTATATCCAGCAGCACGGCGACACGGTCGCCGGCAAGAAGATCGTGCTCGAGGTCAAGGACGACACCGGCGCGGCCGACGTCACCAAGCGCCTGGCGGAGGAGCTGATCGGCAACGATCACGCCAAGGTTTTGATGGGCTTCGGCCTGACGCCGCTGGCGCTGGCCACAGCGCCGGTGGCGACGGAAGCCAAGGTTCCCGAGATCGTCTCGGCCGCCGCGACCGCGATGATCACCGAGAAATCTCCCTATATCGTCCGGACCTCGTTCACGCTGCCGCAGGCCTCGGCGCCGATGGCCGAATGGGCGGCCAAGAACGGAATCAAGAAGGCCGTGACGATTGTCGCCGACTATGGCCCCGGCGTCGACGCCGAGAAGTGGTTTAGCGAAACCTTCGAGAAGGACGGCGGGACGATCGCCGAGAAGATCCGCGTCCCGCTCAAGAACCCGGACTTCGCGCCCTTCCTGCAACGGGTGAAGGACGACGCGCCCGACGCGGTGTTCGTTTTCGTGCCGTCAGGTCAAGGCGCAGTCTTCATGAAGGAATTCGTCGAGCGCGGCCTCGACAAGGCCGGCGTCAAGCTGATCGGCACCGGCGACGTGACCGACGACGACCTGCTTGCAGACATCGGCGATTCCGCGCTCGGCGCGGTCACCACGCATCACTATTCCGCCGACCATGATTCGCCCGAGAACAAGGCGTTCGTCGCCGCATTCGAGAAAGCCAACAACGGCATGCGGCCGAATTTCATGGCGGTCGGCGCCTATGACGGCATGGCGCTCGTCTATCAGGCGCTCGAAAAGACCAAGGGCGACGCGAGCGGCGACGCGCTGATGGCGGCAATGAAGGGCATGAGCTGGATGAGCCCGCGCGGGCCGGTCTCGATCGATCCGGAAACGCGCGACATCGTGCAGAACATCTATGTCCGCAAGGTCGAGAAGAAGGACGGCGCGCTGTACAACGTCGAGTTCGCGACCATCCCCGACGTGAAGGATCCCTATAAGGCCGCGAAGCACTGATGGGACCCCTTCTCCCCTCGGGAGAAGGTGGCGCGGAGCGCCGGATGAGGGCTTGGCGTAACGAACAAGCATGCAGCCAAGAACCATTTGGTGATATTGGCGCGCTTGTCTTTTGCCGCCGCCCCATTGCGCATCGAGCACCCTCATCCGGCCGGCTTCGCCGGCCACCTTCTCCCGGAGGGAGAAGGGGAGCGACGCCATGCTGACCATCCTGCTCGACGGCGTGGCGTACGGCATGCTCTTGTTCGTGCTGGCGAGCGGGCTGTCGGTGACACTCGGGTTGATGAACTTCATCAACCTCGCCCACGGCGCGTTCGCGATGGTCGGCGGCTATGTGACGGCGCTGCTCATGAACCGCGCCGGCGCGCCTTTCCTCCTGACGCTTCCTGCGGCTTTCCTGATTCCGGCGATCCTTGGCGTCGCGCTCGAGCGCACTCTCTATCGCCGGCTTTATGGCGCAAGTCCGCTCGATCAGGTGCTGTTCACCATCGGCCTCGTCCTGATGGCGATGCCGATCGCCGCCTACCTCATCGGCGACGAGCCGCAGCAGGTTCATCTGCCCCAATGGCTCAGCGGGCGGATCGATTTCCATGGCGTCGGCATCGGCGTCTATCGGCTGTTCATCATCCTGATCTGCGGGGTCATCGCCGCCGCCCTGCAGACATTCCTCGTCAAGACCCGGTTCGGCGCCCAACTGAGAGCGGCGGTCGACGATGCGCGGGTCGCCCAGGGTTTGGGCATCAATGTCGACCGCATCTTCGCCATCGCCTTCGCTGTCGGCAGCGGGCTCGCGGGCCTGGGCGGAGCGCTGGCCGCCGATGTCGTTGGCGGCATCGATCCGTCATTTCCGGTGAAATTCCTGGTGACCTTCCTCATCGTCGTCACCGTTGGCGGTTCGAACGGGATCATGGGCGCCTTGTTCGGCGCGCTCCTGCTTGGCGTGCTCGATGTCGCGGGCAAATATTATGTCCCCTCGATCGGCGCCTTCATCATCTACGCGGTGATGGTGGTGACGCTGATCGTTAAGCCGCAAGGGCTGTTCGCGCGCGGGGACGGGCGATGACAGACAGCGCGAACCACCGCCTCATCCTGAGAAGCAACGCGAAGCGTTGCATCTTGAAGGATGTTCCAGACCGCCGCATCGGGTCGGCGCGCGCTGGAGCGTCCTTCAAGGCCGCTTCGCGGCGCCTCAGGACGAGGGCGCCGGTCCGGGGTCGTGGGCGATGACCGCTGCCGATCCGGCGGCGACGGCGCGCCGCCTTGCCGCGCACCTCGATCGTCGCGCCCGCTGGCGGTGGCCCGAAATCGTCTTCTGGCTTGCGATCCTGGTCGCAATCATCGCCGCGCCGTCGCGCGCGGCGATCATCAATGAAATCCTGATCGCTGGCCTGTTCGCTTTGTCGCTCGATCTCATTCTCGGCCTGACCGGCATCGTGTCGCTCGGGCATGCGGCGTTTTTCGGCGTCGGCGCCTATGCGGCGGCGATTCTGGCCAGCAAGGGCTTCGCCGACCCGACGCTCGGGCTGGTCATCGGCGCCGCGGTCGCCGCCCTCGTCGGCCTCGCTACCGCGCCGCTGCTGCTGCGCGGCGCCGACCTGACGCGGCTCATGGTGACGCTCGGCGTGTCGCTGATGCTCGGGGAACTCGCCAACCGCAACGGCTGGCTCACCGGCGGCGCGGACGGCCTGAACTTTTCGATCGCGCCGGTGCTCGGCCTGTTCCCGATCGGCTTCACCGGACAGCGCAATGCGGCGCTTTACAGCTTCGCCGTCCTGTTCATCCTGTTTGCGATCGCGCGCCGCCTTGCACAGTCGCCGTTCGGACTGGCGCTGACCGCGATCCGCGAAAACCGCCTGCGCGCCGGCGCGCTCGGCATCGACACCAGCCGGCGCATCATCGCCATCTATACGCTTTCGGCCGCCTATGCGGGCGTCGCCGGCGCGCTCCTCGCCCAGACAACCCAGATCGTCTCGCTCGACCTGTTCGACTTCCATCGGTCGGCCGACGTCATGCTGATGCTCATCATCGGCGGCGCGGGATATCTCTACGGCGGCCTGATCGGCGCGGCGGCGTTCATCGTGCTGAGGGACGTGATTTCCGCGGCGACGCCCGAATACTGGGAATTCTGGATCGGCCTCGCCTTGGTCATCCTGGTGCTCGCCGGCCGCGACCGGATCGGCGAAGCGCCGCGGCGGCTCATCGCCGTCTTCTCGCCGCGTGCTGCGCGTCGAGGCGTCGCGTGACCGCTCCGGCGCTCGAGGCGCGCGGGCTTCAGCGCAATTTCGGCGCCCTGATCGCGACCGACGACGTGTCTTTCGTCCTTCAGCCCGGCGCCCGCCAGGCTCTGATCGGCCCCAACGGCGCTGGGAAAACGACGCTGATCAATCTCCTGACCGGCGTGATCAAGCCGACCGGCGGCCAGGTATTGCTCGAGGGCCGCGACGTGACGAGCCTTACCTCGAGCGCGCGGGTCAGGATGGGCCTCTCGCGCACGTTCCAGATCAATCAGCTGTTTCCCGACCTGACGCCGGCCGAATCGCTTGGTCTCGCGATTTCGGAACGCAACGGCTCGGGCGCCGATTTCTGGCGCATGGCCGGCGGCCGGCCCGGTATCGTCGGCGAAATCGAGGAGCTGCTCACCCGTTTCGGCCTCGAAGCCGACCTCGACCAGCCGACGCGCAAGCTCGCTTACGGCAAGCAGCGGCTGCTCGAGATCGCGCTCGCGCTCGCCTCGCGCCCGCGCGTCCTCCTGCTCGACGAGCCGGCCGCCGGGGTGCCCGAGGAGGAGCGGGAGGACATTCTCGCCGCCCTCGCCGCCCTTCCGGCGGACGTCGCCATCCTGCTCATCGAGCACGACATGGATCTCGTGTTCAATTTCGCCCGCCGCATTTCGGTGCTGGTGGCGGGGAGGCTCCTTACCGAAGGGACGCCAGGGGAGATTGCGGCGGACGAACGGGTCAAGGCGGTCTATCTCGGCGAGGACGCCCATGGCTGAGCTTCTCAGGGTCGAAAACCTGAGCGCCGGTTACGGCGAGGCGCGGGTCATCCAGGGCCTCAGTCTCTCGCTTCAGGACGGCCAGTCGCTGGCGCTTCTTGGCCGCAACGGCGTCGGCAAGACCACCCTCATCAATTCGCTGATCGGCGTCACCACCCGTTTCGGCGGCACGATCGCCCTCGCCGGAGAGGACATCACCGCTCTGCCGCCGCACCTCAGGGCGCGGCGGGGCCTCGGCTGGACGCCGCAGGAGCGCAACATCTTCCGTTCGCTCACCGTCGAAGAGAACCTGACCGCGGTCGAACTCCCGGGCCAATGGACCCCGCGGCGCGTCTACGGCCTTTTCCCAAGGCTTCAGGAGCGGCGCGCCAACATGGGCCGGCAATTGTCGGGCGGCGAGCAGCAAATGCTGGCCATCGGCCGGGCGCTGGTCCTCAATCCGCGCCTCCTCCTCCTCGACGAGCCGACCGAAGGCCTCGCCCCGATCATCGTCGATGAATTGCTCAGCGCGCTGCGCGAGCTCGCGCGCGCCGGCTTGTCGATGATCATCGTCGAGCAGAAGCCGAAGAAGATCCTGCCGTTCACCGACGAGGCCATCGTGCTCGACCGCGGCGCGATCGCCCATGCGGCGCCGAGCGCCGAGCTCATCGCCAACCCGGCCGCGCTCGATGCGCATCTGACGGCGACGAAAAAAGCGGGTTGAGCCACGGGTAACCCCTCATCCGGCGCTTCGCGCCACCTTCTCCCGCGAGCGGGAGAAGGGATCGGTGGCCAACCTCCCCCTCTCCCGCTTGCGGGAGAGGGCCGGGGTGAGGGCTGTCCTACTTCCCCTCGTCCCACGGCGAGGGCAAGCCGACACGGATGGCCTGCGAGAAGTCGGGCGACTGGTCGGCGGCTTTCGCCTTCTCGCTGACGCGGGCGCGCTCCATGAGTTCGGCGAGAGGCATCGTCGTCACCACCACTCGCTGATCGTAGAGATAGCCAGGCAGGAAGCCGTTGACCACGAGCCGCCAGTCGAGCGGGAATGCCCCGCCGGCCGCGCGCACGATCTTGAACACCACCGTCGCGCAGTTGGCGGTGATCGAATTGTACCACTTCGGCTGCGCGGCGAGCGCGGTCGACTGCATGGCGTATTCGAGCAGGAGCGCACGCGCTCCCTCGGGGGGCGTGTTGAGCCGGTAGAGGCGCACGTCCTCGCCGCGCACATTGGCGCGCAAGCGCACCAAATCGCGCTCGGTGGTGGCGAGATAGATCAGCGTATGGGATTTGAACGCGTCGGCGACCGGCGAGAACTCGCCGGTTTTCTCCCGCCGAACCTCGACCGACCAGGTCAGAAAGTCTCCGTTCTCGAACCCGAAACTCATCATCACATGGGCCATCTGTGGCCCGGCCCAATAGGCGAGGAAGAGATCGAGGGTCTTGAGCTTGGAGAGGTCGTAGGAGCGCTTGCTCCATTGCTCGGTAAAGTCGTCGTCGGTGCGCCAATCGAAGTCCCGCACGTCGGAGAGCGTCAGAATGTCGCCATCGACCACGCCGGTGGTCTGCCGGGCCACGTCCGGGGCCCAGTCGCCGTCGAGCGGCGGCGTGATCGTGCTCCACCAGACGAGAAGCCCGGCGAAGACGAGCGCAAAAACCGTCAGCGCGATCAGGCTTCGGCGAAGGAACAGCGCCGCGATGGTCGCGAGGCCTAGGACGGCGAACAGTCCCGCCGCGAGCGCCCTCAATCCCTCCGGCGCCGGAAGGCGAAACCACAGCGCCAGCGCGCTCCATGCGCTGACGGGCAGGATGATGAGCGCCGAAACGAGGATTCGGAGAAGCCCAGCGACGGCGCGTCGTCCCCTCCCCGATGGCGCGTCGCGCATGCGGACTTCTTCCCCCTCGCGCCGCAGCGCGCTCCCCGCGCCTGGCGCTTAATCCGCCGCTGGCGAGACCGACGAAGCCTCGGTGATCGGGCCGACAGCAGCGTAAAAGGTGAGCGTCACTCTCTCACCCACTTTCATTCTGTTGAGTTTGACGCCCCTTGCCAGCTTATAGGTCGAGCCGTCTTCGAAGGTGACGGTATGCCTCATCATATCGACCGACTTTATTCTTCCAGTCGCCGTGACGGCCGGACCGGCGGCAAAGGCCAGCGTGGCGGCGCCCAGGAACCCGATGGCGGCGAACGCATAGAGCGTCTTGCGCATTGATTTCTCCTCGGTTCGAGACCTTGCCGGCGGCGACCACGCCAGACGCCGACGGCGGCGGCTGTGGTCGAAGCGTCAGCCTTCGCTCTGGTGGCCCCCGCTGAGCGGCACGAACGGGATAACCTTGCCGCCGAAAATGTCCGAGCGCGAGACGCTCAGCTCGCCGCCATCCTCGGTCTTCTTGACCACTTTGAGAATATGCTGTGCGCCCGGCGGGCCGACGGGAATGACCATGATGCCGTTCGGCTTCAGTTGCTGCAGCAGCGGCGGCGGGATGTGGTCGATGCCGCAGGTGACGATGATCTTGTCAAACGGCGCCGCGTCCTCCCAGCCGTAATAGCCGTCGGCGCTCTTGGTCACGATGTTCCCGTACTCGTGGTAGCCCGCGGCGATCAGCCGGTCGTAGACGCCGCGGGTGCGCGCGGCGAGTTCGGGAATGATCTCGATCGAATGGACCCGGCTGGTCAGATAGGTGAGCAGCGCCGACTGAAATCCCGAGCCGGTGCCGATTTCGAGCACCTTGTCGCCGTGCACCTGAATCGCGCTGGTCATCCGGCCCATCGTGCCGGGCGGGGTGATGGTGACGCCGAAGCCGATGTCGAGATAGTGGCCGACATAGGCGTCCTCTTTGTTCTCGGGCAGGCAGAACTCCTGGCGCGGCGTCAACAGGAAGGCGCGCTTGTCGGCGGGCGTCCAGAGATCGTTGAACTGCAGCAGCACCTGATAGCGGTCCCAGCGCCGCTCGAGATAGCTGTGGTCCTCGGCGGGGCGATTGGCGGTCATCCAGGCGACGAACTCGGCCTTCCCGCTCAGCGGCGGCCCCTCGGCGGCGAGCGCCGCGAGCGGCGAGGAAGCGGCGAGGCCCGCCGCCGCCCCGATGAGAAATTCGCGTCTGCGCATCAGAGACTCCCGAATCGCGCGAAAAACGTCGCGCTTTGGGCGCGTCTCTAAAGCAAGCCGCGTCCAGATGGAAATCAACATCGCGTCGGCCACGAGCCCTCCTTCGCGGATCGCGGCGAATCAATGGCGAGAATCAGAATTCAAACGAAAAAGGCCGCCGGTGGAGCGGCGGCCTCCATCAAGTGCATTCCGCCCAGTTTTACGCCGCCATCGAACGACGCGCGCGGGTCGCGCGGTAGCTGGCGAAGCCCAAACCCGCAAAGCCGAGCAGCATCATTGCCCAGGTCGAGGGTTCGGGGACCGGACTTCCCGTGACGGAAAAGGTGAATTGAAACTCGCTATCCGCCACGAAGCCCGACGCGGGTGAATAGCCGGCAAGCGATGAAGCTTGCAGGATGGAATTGATAGTCACACCCGGGGCGGTTGTCTCGGTCGGAGATGCCGGTCCGCCCCAGGATGCGCCGGGCGGGCCCGCATCGCTGGCTTCGATGACGTAGTAGGTTCCGGCAGGCAGCGTCAATCCAGTGAAAACTGCCGCAGGCGTGTCGGTCGTGAACTGACCTGGCAGATCCGTAACGCTGACTTTGGCGATTTCATTGGCGGTGGTCGTTCCATCGCCAATCTTGTCGGTGAGATAGACAGTTGCGGCGCCCCCCGTCATGAAGTCGGCGGTGTACAGCAAAGCGGAGATGGTGACGTCAGTGAACCCTGAGGTTGTCGTGAAACTGATCGCATTCCCCGGAGATTGGTCGGCCCCGCCAGTAAAGCCAGCCACCTCAGCGATGACGGTGCTCGCATACGCCGGAGCAAGTCCTCCGGCCAGCGACGTTGCGACGAGCGCAACGGCAAGCGCAACGCGCGATCGGGCCGATAGACAATGTGACAACGAGCGCGCGCGCGGCGCGCCGAACGCGGCGGTCAAAAACCTTCGCATAGGATTCCCCCTGATGTGACTTAGCGTCAATGACTGTCTTGGGAGTCGCTCCGCGCGTCAATCCGACACTTCTGCTAGGGCAAGCGCGCTCGCTTCAATTTGGCGATAGGAATGAGGCCGCGTCTGCTGCGTGTTGCAATTGGCTACCGTGAAAATCGCTTTTCCGCTCACTGCCCGAGCCGCGCCTTGAGGAAATCGCGCAATTGCGCCCAGGCGCGCTCCGCCGCGCCGCGGTCATAGGCGAGCCTCATCCCCATGACTTGCCGCCCGACGCCGAATTCCGGCAAGTCAAACGCATGGGCCGCGCCGGGATAAACGATCAGCGTCACCTCTCCGGGCGCCTGCCGCTTCGCCAGTGGCGCGCAATCGGCGGCGGGCGTCACGTCGTCCTTGGCGCCGACGAGGATCAGAGTCGGGATGGCGAGCCGCGCGTCCGCTTCGTTGGCGCAGGGGGGATAGAAGGCGGCCGCCGCTTTGAAGGCCGCCCCCGCCCCGGCAGGGGAAGCCGCGAGCCTCAGCGCGGTATCGCCGCCTTGCGAGGAGCCGACCACGGCGATCCGCGTGGCGTCAACAAAGGGTCGGCCAGCGAGGAAGCCGAGCGCGCCATTGGCGTCGGCCATCGCCTCGTTGAAGTCGACCGCGCAGGTTTCTTTGAGGCCGCGGGTCGAGAAATCGTCGACGAACAGCGCCACGTAGCCCCAGCCGGCGAGCGCGTCACCGATCGAGCGGCGGTTCGCGGGCAGGCCGAGGCAGGTGTGCAGCAGCACGACCGCCGGAAAAGGCCCCGCGCCTTTCGGCCTGGTCAGGTAGCCCTGGATCGCCTCGCCGCCCCCGGCGCTCGTGAACTTGACGAGTTCATCGGCCGAAGCGGGAGCGCCTGAGACCATGAGCCCGGCCAGCGCCGCCGCGCCGAGACATCGATAGGCAAGAAAGCGCAACCCGTTCCTCTCTCGCGGCGAAGGGAGGCGCAAGTGGCCGTATCGCCGGGCGCTCGTCAAGCTGCCCAATTCCCATCGGCGCACCGAGTGTGTGTTCTCGAGAGCGACAAAGCGTTTACAAAGGCTTAGGCGCCTTTTTCTGCAACACGATTCGACCAATATAACTATAAAAATATGGTAAATATAGGCCGATTCGCGCCGCCGCCGGCAATTTTCCTCGAAAAGCGGTTCGGTTGGGATGGCGTCACAGCGCGGGGCGCGCTTTCATGACGAAACGAATGGAGGATGGCGATGAGCGACAAGGCGAAGACCGATAAGTCCGCCCGGATCGGCGAGATCCTGGACGTCATGCGAAACACCTGGGACCTGCCCGCCGATTGCAACGAGGGCGAGCTTTTTGCCTACGCCGAGACGCTCTATGACCGGATCCTCGGCGGCGACGGCAAAGACGCGCTCTATGCCTATCTCTCCGGCGTCCAGACCGACAATCTCGAGATGCCGCCGTCGGACGCTTTCATGGCGATCGTCGACCGCGCGCTCGCGCTGGCTGACGACTGGCGCGAATGAAGCGCCGGCCGCCTTGCCACACGCCCCCGCCTATGGCAGGAACCGCGACGTTCGGCCGGCGCCGTTCGCGCCCTTAAAAGACGCTGCAGTAGCTCAGTGGTAGAGCACTCCCTTGGTAAGGGAGAGGTCGAGAGTTCAATCCTCTCTTGCAGCACCATTCTCGCCGAAGGACGACAGTTTCAGTCGTAGGCGATCTTCGGCAAGTAGGTGACGGTCATCGCCGCCTTATCGCGATCGAGGGAGGCGACAAGGCCGGCTCTATCTGCCGAGCGGCGCGCCGCGAGCCGGCCGCCGTGTTCCGAAAGCCTGCTCATGGCCACGACATATTTGATTCGCACGCCGATCGGGCTCTGCGCTGGAACAAGCGCAAGCGCTTCGTCAACCGCTTCGGCCTCGGCCACAGCAGCGAAATACTTCGACCATTCGCCTTCCCGGCGTTTGTCCTCGAGTTCATAAGCCCGGTTCCAGGCTTGCGCACATTCGTTCGCCAAGGCGGCAAGCACAGCGTCGGGCGGGAGGTCTATTCCGGACGCGTTCATGAACTCGACTCCGTAAGCCAGGGCGAAGCCATGGGCGGCCTTACCGCCTATACGCCCGAACCCGCTCGCCCAAGGTTGCGATCAGGGACCCGACGAATATCGTGAGCGATAGGCCCAAGAGAATTTCGCCTGCCGCGAATAGTGGGGTGGGAAACAAGCTGAACATTGGCGCCCTCCGCGAGTATCAGAACGATGCCTATGGGTGTTAAACGCTGGAGGCAGGAGGTTGTTCCACGGAGGTACGTCCGCAGCGCGCAGCCGATTGTTCGCCCCGGTTGGTTCTGAACCCGGCGGTAGGCCGACATTTCGCGGAGACATCGAGGATGGCGACGATTCGCGGTCGGCGTGCTAGGGCGGGTTCGATCCTCTCGCCGGTTGCCGCCAGGACTTCAGCGAGAACAGCACCAGCGACGCGGCGATGAGCGCCGAGCCGAGAAAGAAGGTCGGGTTGATGGCGAAATGCTCATCCGCGATCCAGTGCGACAGGATGAGCGACACCAGCGCAGTCAGCGCCGGGACCAGGTTCCAGAACATGGTGACGAAGCCGTTGTCACCGCCGGTGACCGTCAGCGAGACCTGATAGACAACGCGCCCGACCGACGAAGCGAGGATGGTGCCGACGATCATCAGGACGATCGCCTGCAGCTGATCGAACGTGAGCTGACCCCGCCAGGCGAGAATAGCCAGGCAGGACGGAATCAGGATGACGTTCGCGAACAGGAAATTGGCCGCGATCGCCGCTGATTTATTGTATTTCCCGAACCATCTCGCGACCAGCGTTCCGCCCAGCGCCGAACACAGCGGGATGGGAATGGCGTAGACCCAGCTGCCGTGGACGAAATTGTCGGCCAGGTCTCCGAACGACGGCTTGTCGGCGTCGCCGAGCTGGCTCCACGCGACCGCCATCGCGCCAATGAAGGCGCCGGCGAAGCAGCCGAAGAAGGTCGCCGGCGAGATCGGGATCGCCACTCGCGAAATGACCAGCGCGACCAGCGCCGCCCAGAACGGCGACAGGTTGAGGATCGCCGAGATGATGATCGGATGGGCGTGGCTGAGGCCGAGGTTATAGAGCAATAACCCGGTCATCCCGATGGCGAAGATGACCGCCAGATAGCCGTAATTGGCGGGTTCTCTGAACAGGGCGACGAAGTCGCGGCGACTGGCCGGTCGGGCCGTCAACAACGGAACCGAAACGAGCAGCGCAATCTGCGTCAGGCACACGAACTGGATGGTGTTGAGATGCCGGGCGGCCGGAAACGAAAATGGCTCCTGGGTTGCGTACAGGCAGGCGGTCATCACCGCATAAAGGCTTCCAAGCCGGTAGTTGATCGGTGAGCCGGAAGACTGCATGGGCGGCACGCCTGTCGCTGGCGAAGGGAATTTGCGAAGAGCGAGACCAGGTCGGCCGCGAAGCCTCCGACCTCGCCATCGTCTGTCGAAACGCCCATATCACACTCACGGGCTTCAGAACGATTGGGGGAATCACCGTGGCTCCCGGTCGAGATCCGCCCAACCGGACCTGCGCCGTTGACAATTCCGATCCTGACCGAGCCCATGGCGACTTTGAGGACCGTCCCGCTCTCGCTCGCGGCGCTCGCCATTCTTATATTCGGCGTCGGCATGGACATCGATCACCACGAAAGGGAGGCTCTGTGCGGCGGCCGCTCCATCGCACGAATCGCCGTCCCGAACGGCGCCTCGCCTTATGTCGAACTCACGGCCGACGGGAAGACCGGCCCGTTCCTGATCGATTACGGCGCGACCCGGAGCGCGTTGTCGGTCGACGCATTCGTTGGGCCCGAAGGGTCGGTTCGGAAGGCGGCGATCTCGCTGCCGGGGATTGAGGAAGCCCTTTTTCATCTCGCGCGCTACGACCTGCTGGTTCAACCCGATCAGGGACAGCTCGGGGTCATCGGCGCAGACCTCCTGTCCAGGCTGACTGTCGAGCTCGCTCCCGACACGGTGGTTCTGGGCGCCGAGCCCTGCCGGCCGCAGGCGCTGATCGCGCGCGGCCTCACGCCGGTCGACCAGACCGGCTTCTTTGCCTCCGATCCGGCCAAGACCGACCCGCGCCGGCCCGACGTGCCGGTGGTGTTCTTGCGCCTTGGCGAAGTCCGCGCCTTCGCGCAGATCGACACCGGCTACGAGGACTTGGCTTACGCCCACTCGGTCGACATCAACCAGGCCCTGTTCGAGCGTCTCGTCGAAAGCGGGATCAAGCTCGACAGGGTCGGCGACAGCGACGTCTGGACCTGCGACGGCCATGAGCGTTGGCCTCGCTATCGGCTCGGGGATCGCACGCTCACGATCGAGAACGAGCGTGGAACGCCGATCGTGCAAACCGACGACTTCCATCTGATCGTGAAACGCGCCAACGGCTGCGGCGGGATCGCGGAAATGGCCGAGCCCGCGGCGCAACTGGGGGCCTCGTTTCTGCGCCTGTTCGGCACGATCGTATTCGATCCGAAAAACGCGACCGTGTGGCTGGAAGGCGCCGCCGCGAAGCAACCAGGGGCCGCACCGGGGTCGGCTGACAAGCAATGACGCGCGCGCACGGAAAGCAATCTTCTTCCGCCGCCCTGCTGTTGGCGCTCTTCTTTGCGCTCGTGTCGAGCGGCGCCGCGGCTGGCGTCGGCGAACGGGCGGGAGAGGGGGTGTTTGCTTGGAAAGGTTGGTCGGCGATCCAAAGAACCCAGTACTATTCCTTCGATGACCAAAACTACTGCTGGTACGACGACGGCTGGCACGGTCCTGGCTGGTATTGGTGCGGCTCCGAGTGGGACAATGGGGCCGGATGGGGCGGCCCTTACGGCTGGAATGGCTGGGGCGGTGGTCACAGGATCCGCCGCCACGGCCCCCACGGCGTCGGCGTTTGGCGTCCTGGGATTCCGAATCATGGTCCGGGCCCAAGCGCTGCTCCGATTGCCCCGGGCCTACAGAGGGGCGCTCCCGCCTATCGTCATTTTGGCGCGGGCAGCGCGGGTTCGCACCGGCCCGGCGCCGGAGGCCCTTCGGGATACCCCCGCCCACAAGGCGGCGGCGCTCCTTCTTTCCACGGCGTTCCCGGGGGTGGGGGCGTTCACGGCTTTGGCGCGCCGCCGTCCCCGGGCTTCCAGGCCGGCGGCGCCCCGGCTTTCCACGGCGCTGCGGGCGGCGCGGGCTTTCATGGCTTTGGCGCTCCCGCTTCCCCCGGTTTTCAAGGCGGCGGCGCCCAGGGTTTTCACGGCTTTGGCGGCGGGGGGCTTCAGGGCTTTGGCGGCCCCGGAGGTTTTCATGGCGGCGGCGGCGCCTTCTCAGCCGGCGGACACGGCGGCGGGCACCGGTGACCTCGCGGAGAGGCGCAATGACGGCGGCCGCTCAGCTGGCCGATTGGGCCGCCAGTGTCGCCAACCGGGTCCCGATCGCCTCCAGGAGAAGCTCGTGCGCCCTTGCCGCGATATCCTCCATTGAGGGGGAGTTGGCGAGCAGCGAGCGGGCGCGGCCCACGATCTCGGCCCTGCTCGGAACGTGGGGGAGATTCAATTCGCTGAGAACTTCCATGGCCGCGAACGGCTGCACCTGCGAAAGGCGCGCGCGCAGATCGGCCAGGCCGCGACTGCCCAGCGCGGCCGCCACCGCGGCTGCGATCCGCTCAGCGTTGAAGCTTTCGGCGACCAGCGAGGCGGCGCGACCGATGACTCGACTCCCGAGCCGATGCTGGTTCTGCACCACTTCGAGGGTCGGGCGCTTCAATTTCCACACCAGTCCGAGGCGCTCGAGCAGCTTCAGGAGATAGAAGGTCGGATCATATTCCCACCAGCGGAATCCCTGGCGCGCGCTGCTCTGATACGCATGGTGATTGTTGTGCCAGCCCTCGCCCATGGTGAAGATGGCGAGAAGCCAATTGTTGCGGGAGTTGTCGCCGGTGACGTAGCGCCGGCGTCCGACGACATGCGCGAGCGAGTTGATGCTGAATGTCGCATGATAGACCGCAACCGTGCTCCAGAAGAAGCCGACGATGAGGCCCGGCCAGCCGGCGGCGGCGAAACAGGCGAGCGCGAGCACGAAGGGAGGCACGAGTTCGTGGCGATGGAGCCACATGAGCTCCGGATATTGGGCGAAATCCTCCACTCTGGCGAAATTCGTCGCCTCGTGGCGGCGGGCGAAGATCCAGCCGAAATGGCTATAGACGAAACCGAAATGGCGCGGCGAATGGACGTCGAGCTCGGTGTCGGAATGGAGGTGATGGTCGCGATGATTGGCCGCCCACCACAACACGCTCTTTTGCGCCGTCGTCTGCGCCACCGCCGCGAGAACGAACTGAAAGGCGCGGCTGGTCTCATAGGCGCGATGGGCGAAGTAGCGGTGATAACCGGCGCCGATGGCGAAGATCCGGAGCCAGTAGAGGCCGACCCCGATCGCCAGCGCCTCGACGGTGACCCCGGTCCAGATCGCCGCGAAACACGCCAGGTGAACGATCACGAAGGGTATGGCGGACGGATAGACGATATCCGACGTCACGGGGCCGTCGGGCGAATGTTCCAGGTTTGAACTGGGCAAATTTGAGCTCGGGTCATGGGTCATAGGAGCAAAATATCAGACGGATCGCGAATGTTCGATGACTGTCGCCCCATAATAGCACAGCCGCGAGCGGGCGCCGAGCGCGGCGATCACCGAAAGCGGAACACCCCAGTCCGCTTGATCTCCGAATCCTCGAGTTCTCGTGTGACCGGTACGGAATATTCGATCACGCACTCGAGCCGGTCGAGCGGAAGATAGGACCGGCGCGGATCGCCGATCAGCACGGTCGCTCCCCGGCGCGCGAGCCCGGCCAGCCAATCCGCCGCCGCCTCGGCAAAATCCTTCTCGTAGGCGACGTCGCCCGCCAGCACGACCTCCCACCCCTCGTCGGCGCCGATCAGGCTTTCGAGGCGCGGCGCGATGGAGACGCCGTTCTCGGCCGCGTTGGCCGCGATCGCGGCGACGGCGAAAGCGTCGATGTCGCTGGCCTCGACCGCCGCCGCGCCGCTCAAGGCGGCGGCGATCGCGACAACCCCCGAGCCGGAGGCGAAATCGAGCGTGCGCTTGCCGGCGACCACGGCCGGATTGTCGAGCAGGTAGCGCGCCAGCGCCTGGCCGCCTGCCCAGGCGAAGGCCCAGAACGGCGGCGGCAGCCCAATCGCGTTGAGTTCCTCCTCCGTCTTCTTCCACAGCGGCACAGCTTCATCCGCAAGCCAAAGCCTGATCGAAGGCGTCAGCGGCGGCGCGATGAGGCGGGTGTTGGCGAGGATGAAGTCGCGCCTCGCGTAGCCTTGCGGGAGAGGGGTTGGGGGTGAGGGGTCCGCAGAGGGTGGCGCTTGCGCGCCTGACCCCTCATCCGGGCGCGCGTTGGCGCAGCCGCCTTCTCCCGCAAGGGGAGAACGGGCGCTGTACGAGCGAATTTGCGACCCCTCCATCGGGACTCCGGCTCACACCCGCCAGCGCAGCGCCGAGACGAGCGCGAACAGGCGCCGCGCGGTCGCCTGGTCGATCTCGACCTTGCCGGCGAGGCGCTGGGCCATGAGCTCAGCGCCTTCGTTGTGTAGCTTGGTCCGCTCGCGGTCGATCGCCTCGATCTGGCGCGGGCTCGCGGTCCGGATGGCGGAATAATAGGTCTCGCAGACGAGAAAATAGTCCTTGAGCAGCGGCCGGAACGGGGTCATCGACACTACGATCGAGGCCGCAGTCTCCCCAGCTCGCGTGCGCACGTCGAAGGTCAGCTTCGATTCCTCCTGCGAGATCATGAGCGCATAGGGGCCGTCGTCGCGCCCTGGAACCCCAAACGCGTTCTCTTCGATCAGGTCGAAGATCGCCACCGCCCGTTCGTGGTCGACATCGGCCGCCCCGCGCGGGATCGTCGCCTCGTCGAGGACGACCTCGGCCAGACGGTTGCGGCTCCTGGCCGGCTTGCGGCTCATGGGCGATTTGCGCGAAGCCGCAACGCGACCGAACGCGCGTGGGCCTCGAGCCCCTCGGCCTCGCCGAGCGCCACGGCCGCTGGGCCGAGAACGCTAAGGGAGCGGGGGTCGCATTTGAGCAGCGAGGTGCGCTTCATGAAGTCGAGGACGCCGAGGCCCGACGAGAAGCGCGCCGAGCGGGCGGTCGGCAGCACGTGGTTCGAGCCGCCGACATAGTCGCCGATCGCCTCGGGCGTATGGGGCCCAAGGAAGATCGCGCCGGCGTTGGCGACTTTCCCGGCGAGCGCCTCGGCGTCACCCGTCATGATCTCGAGGTGCTCGGGGGCGAGCCGATCGATGAGCGGCAGCGCGGCCTCAAGCGAGGGGCTCAGGATGACTGCGCCGTTCTCGCGCCAGCTCGCGCCGGCGATCTCGGCCCGCGGCAGATCGGCGAGCTGGCGGTCGACTTCGGATCGAACCGCGCGCGCGAGGCTCGCATCGTCGGTGATGAGGATCGACTGCGCGGCTTCGTCATGCTCGGCCTGCGCCAGCAGGTCGGCGGCGACAAAGCGCGGATCGGCGCTGCGGTCGGCGAGGATGACGACTTCCGACGGCCCGGCGATCATGTCGATGCCGACGACGCCGAACACCCGCCGCTTGGCCGCTGCGACATAGGCGTTGCCGGGGCCGACGATCTTGTCGACCGGCGGGATCGTCTGCGTACCATACGCGAGCGCAGCGATCGCCTGGGCGCCGCCGATTCGATAAATCTCGTCGACGCCGGCGATGCGCGCCGCGGCGAGCACCAAGGGATTGATGTGACCGTCCGGCGTCGGCACGACCATCGCCAGCCGCCGGCAGCCGGCGACCTTCGCCGGCACGGCGTTCATGACGACCGAGGACGGATAGCTCGCCGCCCCTCCGGGCACATAGAGGCCGACTGCGTCGATCGGCCGCCAGCGCCAGCCGAGCTCGACTCCGAGCGGGTCGGTGAAGCGAAGGTCGGCGGGCTTCTGGCGGCGGTGAAAGTCGGTCACCCGGTCGTGCGCAAGTTCGAGCGCATCGAGCGCGGTTTTCTTGCAGGCGGCGGTCGCCGCCTCGACCTCGGCGGCGCCGATCCTGAGCCCGAGCCTCGCGAGGTCGACGCGGTCGAAGCGCAGTGAATAGTCAGCGAGCGCCTCGTCGCCGCGCGCGCGCACGTCGGCGATGATTGCAGCGACCACCGCGTCGACGTCGGCCGACGACTCGCGCTTGGCGGCGAGCAGCGCGGCAAAATGCTGCTCAAAATCCGCCGACTGCATATCGAGCGCCACGGCCATGGCTAAAGGGAACTCTCCAACGCGGGGCCTGATTCAGACCGCCGGCGTGTCGGTCAGCGCGTGGCCCGGGCAGGCCGTTGCGGGCTGGCGCAGTCCCATGTCGCGCAGCTCGACCTCGACGCATTCGACCTCGAGGCGCACCAGCGCGCCGTCGGCGAAGGCGAGGATGATCATGCCGGCCGGCGGATCGGTCTTCTCGAACGTGACCGCCAGCAGATTGAGGGTCGCCTCAAGGTCAACCGGCTCGAGGCCAAGGTGCGAGACCTTGATGACGCGGTCGAACCTGAGGACGCTGGCGACGCGCTCCGCCGGACCGGTCTTCGCCCCGACCCAGTCATAGCGCATACCAGCGATGACGAACCGGCGCTGCCTCGGCAGCCAGGCCATGTCGGATCGCTTGACGCAAGTGTTCTGCACATGGGCGGAAATGACCTCGAGGCCCTCCCGGTCAAGCGCGACCAGCTTGAGCGTCTGCACGCGATCGTCCATCGCGCTAGCCCGCGATCCGTGCGATGTCGGCGCCGCAGGCCCCAAGCTTTTCTTCCAGGCGCTCGAAGCCGCGGTCGAGGTGGTAGACGCGGTTGACGATCGTCTCCCCTTCGGCCGCGAGACCGGCGATGACCAGCGAGACGGATGCGCGCAGATCGGTCGCCATCACCGGCGCGCCGCGCAGGCGCTTGACGCCGCTGACGATGGCGGTATCGCCTTCGAGCTTGATGCTCGCGCCAAGGCGCGCGAGCTCCTGCACGTGCATGAAGCGGTTCTCGAAGATCGTCTCCTTGATTCGGGAGACGCCGCGCGCGCGCGTCATCAGAGCCATGAACTGCGCCTGCAGATCGGTCGGGAAGCCGGGAAAGGGCGCGGTCGCGATGTCGACTGCCTTGAGCCCGGCGCCGTTGCGCCTGACGCGCACGCCGCGATTGTCGCCGGTGACCGTCGCGCCCGCCGCCGTCAGCGCGTCGAGCGCTTCCTCCAGCAGGTCCTCACCCACCCCCTCGAGCGTCACGTCGCCGCCGGTCATCGCCACCGCCGTCGCATAGGTTCCCGCTTCGATCCGGTCGGGCAAGACGCGATGGTGGGCGCCGTTGAGGCGGGCCACGCCCTCGATTTCAATCGTCGAGGAGCCCGCGCCGCGAATGCGCGCGCCCATCTTGTTGAGACAGGCGGCGAGATCCGCCACTTCCGGCTCGCAGGCGGCGTTCCGGATCAGCGTGGCCCCATGCGCGGTCGATGCGGCCATCATCGCCACATGCGTTCCCCCGACCGTCACCTTGGGAAACTCGATCTCCCCACCGACCAGGCCTTTCGGCGCCTTGGCGACAGCGTAGCCGGCGTCGATGTCGATATTCGCCCCGAGTTTCTCGAGCGCCATCAGCAACAGGTCGACCGGCCGGGTGCCGATCGCGCAGCCGCCCGGCAGCGACACGCGCGCCGCGCCCATGCGGGCGATGATCGGCGCGATCACCCAGAAGCTGGCGCGCATCTTCGACACCAGTTCGTACGGCGCCGTCGTGTCCACGATCGTGCGGGCGCGCAGATGCGCGGTCTGGCCGGACCCCGCGTCCGCGCCGATGCGCTTGCCGTCGATCGAATAGTCGACGCCATGATTGCCGAGGATATGCGCGAGTTGGGCGACGTCGGCGAGGCGCGGAAGGTTCTCCAAGGTCAGAGTCTGATCGGTCAGCAGCGACGCGATCATCAGCGGCAGCGCGGCATTCTTCGCGCCTGAAATCGGGATCGCGCCGTTCAGCGCCGCGCCGCCGCGAATTTGTATCCGATCCATCCCCTTGTCCCTCTAGCCCATCCCGTAAGCATTTGAGCCCGCGCCCAGGCGATCCGCCGTCAGCGTCCCGGATCGGCCGGCGTCGGCTCCGGCGGCGCGTCGAACGGCGCGCCCTCGGCCGCCCGCGCCCGGCTCTGCGCCTTCCGGCGCTTCAGATTCTCCCTCAACAACGCGGCAAGGCGGGCCCGCCGGCGCTCCTCGCTCGTCGCTCGCCGCTCATCCAGGCTCATATCCGTCGCGCCAATTGCGAAAGCCCTCCTGACGCATGGGCGAAACGGCTTGATAGGGCGAAGGAGGGCGGCCGAGCAAGCCAATTCCGCCGCCGCGAGCGTCCTTTTCCGGCGTCATTCGGCCTTTTCTATCAGGCTCCCGGCCGCGGCCCGGGCTTCGCGGGTGATTTCCGCCCCAGCGAGCATGCGGGCGATTTCCTCCCGCCGCTCGATCGCCCCAAGGCGCGAGACGCGGGTCGCCACCCGCTCGCCGGCGCCGACATCGCTCTTGACGATTCGATAGTGATTCTGCGCCCGCGCGGCCACTTGCGGCGCGTGAGTCACCGCCAGAACCTGCGCCCGCGCCGAAAGCCGCGCCAGACGCTGGCCCATCGCGTCGGCGACGGCGCCGCCGACGCCGGTGTCGATTTCGTCGAAGACGAGTGTCGGCGCGGTGCCGCGCTCGGCCAGGCAAACCTTGATAGCCAGCAGAAATCTCGCCAGTTCGCCGCCCGACGCGACTTTCATTAACGGGCCTGGCCGGGAACCGGGATTGGTGCGGACAAAGAACTCGGCTCGGTCGTAGCCGCTCGGCGCAACGATCGCCTCGTCGCGCTTGAGGTCGACGCTGAACTCCGCCCGCTCGAGCTTGAGCGGCGCCAACTCCGCGTTCACGGATTTTTCCAGCGCGCGCGCGCTTCGCTCGCGGGCGGCGCCGAGCGCGGTCGCCGCCGCGCGATAGGTCTCGCCGGCGCTTTTCACCATCGCCTGGAGGCGCCCGACCTCGCTTCGGCCGGCGGCGAGTGCCGCGAGCTCGTCGGCGAATTTTTGCGCCAGCGCGGGGAGGCTTTCGATCGGCGTATTGTGCTTGCGCCCCATCGCCCTTAGCGCAAACAGGCGCTCCTCGCACCGTTCGAGCTCGTGGGGATCGAAGGCGCTAGCCTCGATCGCGTCCTCGACCGTGCGATTGGCGCGCTCGAGTGCGTCGAGCGCCTCGTCGAGCGCCTTCACGCTCGGCTCGATCAGCGCGGGCGCCTGGGGCAAGCGGCGCTGCAGCCGGCGCGAGACGGAATGCAGCAACGCCAGGACGGCGCCCTCGCCGGTCAGGTGATCGTGCGCATCGCGGATGTCGGCGGCAACCTTCTCGCCTTGCATCATCGCCTGCCGGCGCGCAGCGAGCGCCGCTTCTTCGTTTGGCTGAACGGCGAGGCGGGTGAGCTCCTCGTGCGCATGGGCGGCAAAGTCCGCCTCCGCTTCCGCCGCCGCCACCCTAAGGCGCTCGGCCTCGAGCGTCCGCTCGGCCGTGTGCAGAGCCGCGCAGGCCTGCTCCGTCGCCGCCGCCAGCGGCTCGAGTCCGCCGTAGGCGTCGACCAGGGCGCGGTGGGTCGACGGATCGGTGAGCGCCCGTTCGTCGTGCTGGCCATGGATCTCGACCAGCGCCGAGGCCAGCGCGCGCAAAGCCTGGGCGCTGACGCTCTGATCATTGACATAGGCGCGGGTGCGCCCGTCGGCCAGCTGGACCCGGCGCAGGATCAGTTCGTCGCCGATTTCGATATCCTGCCCTTCGAGCAGCGCGTGCGCGGCATGGCCTTCCGGCAACTCGAAGGTCGCCGTCACCTGGCCCTGGGGCTGGCCGTGGCGCACGAGGCCGCCGTCGCCGCGGGCGCCGAGCGCGAGCGAAAGGGCATCGAGAAGGATCGATTTTCCCGCGCCCGTCTCGCCGGTCACGATGGTCAGTCCCGGCGAGAATTCGAGATCCAATTGATCGATCAGCACCACGTCGCGAATGGAGAGGCGCGAAAGCATCGAGCAAACCCGATCAGGACGGAACGACCGTATGCCAGATTTTCGAGATCCACGATTTGTTGTATTCATGCGGCGACAACCCCTTGCCCTTCAAGAGGTTATACGCATCCTCGTACCATTGGCTGTTGGGAAAATTGTGCCCGAGCACCGCCGCCGCGGTCTGCGCTTCGTCGGTGATCCCCAAGCCGAGGTAGGCCTCGACGAGGCGATAGAGAGCTTCTTCAGCGTGGCGGGTGGTCTGGTAATACTGAAGCACGTTGCGAAAGCGATTGATCGCCGCGGTATAGTTGCGGCGATTGAGATAGAACCGGCCGATCGACATTTCCTTGCCGGCGAGCTGATCCTCGGTGACGCCGATCTTGTATTTCGCGTCCTCGACATATTCCGAGTTCGGGTATTTCTGCACCACCGCCTGGAACGCGGCGAGAGCCTTCCCCGCGCTCTCCTGATCGCGCGAAATATCCGGTATTTGCATATAATACGCATTCGCCTGGAGGTATAGGACATAGGGCGCGTCGGGCGAGTTCGGATAGTCCTTGAGATAGCGCTCGGCCGAGGTTACGGCGCCCGTATAGTCGCCGGCCTGATAGTTCGCGTAAGTCGTCATCAATTGGCCCTTCTGGGCCCAATCCGAGCTTGGGTATTGCTTGCCGAGGTCGGTGAATTTCTTCGCCGCTTCCCCCGGCGCGCCATTGGCCAGTTTCTGCAGCCCTTGGTCGTACGTCTTGCTCGCCGGGGTGTCCGGCGTGATTTCCATCTTGTATTTCTCGCTCCCAAACGGATTGAACTGGTCGATCATCGAGCAGGACGAACCTGCAAACGTGAGGGCAATGAGCGTGGCGCCGGCTGCCCACCGGCGCGCCAGCCGTTTTCCGGCATTGGGCGGGATCAGGCCAAATTCGACGTCAGTCATGCTGCAAAAACTCGGTCGGTTGCTGGAAGCGAAGCGCCGTCGCCACGCGCGGCGGCGACGCGGCTCATTTACCGCACTCGCGGCCCGCGCGCCATATATACGAAAAAGCGCGGCCACCGGTCACGGCCGCATCCAGGCCTGAGGGCGAGGCAAGCGTCACCCCGACGGCCAACCACCCGGACAGGTCAATCGGGGGCGGCGAAGGCTGCGACGGGCACATGCGCGCCCGCTCCACGCGCCATGATCGGAACCCGCTGGGATGGCGCTTCGAGGATCTCGTAGGCCCAGCGGCGCTCGAACAGCGCCTCGAGCGCGAGCGCGTTGAGTTTGTGCCCCGGGCGATAAGTCCGGTAGAGGCCGATGATCGGCGCGCCCGCAAGCGACAGATCGCCGATCGCGTCGAGCGCCTTGTGGCGCACGAACTCGTCGGCGTAGCGCAACCCTTCCGGATTCAGTACGGCGTCGCCGTCAATGGCGACCGAATTCTCGAGCGAGGAGCCCAGCGCATAGCCCGCCTGCCACAGCTTCTGTATGTCGCCGACGAAGCCGAAGGTGCGAGCGCGGGCGATCTCGCGCCGGAAGGTCGACGGATCGAGATCG
Source organism: uncultured Alphaproteobacteria bacterium (assembly GCA_963767245.1). Lineage (GTDB taxonomy): Bacteria > Pseudomonadota > Alphaproteobacteria > Rhizobiales > Beijerinckiaceae > Roseiarcus. The sequence continues at coordinate 93,989 of CAVYDG010000027.1, read as the reverse complement.
AATACACGCCGCTGGCGTCCAATCGCCGACGACTTGAAGTCGATCTCGACGTCGAGGCGGAAGCCGCGTTCGGCCGGCAGGAACTCGGCGAAGCCGCCGTCGTGATCGACGCGAACCGGCTTGACGATCTTCAGATGGCGGCGGGGGCGGCCCTGCTGCGCGAGGCCGACCGAATTGATCGCATCGACGAAATCGGCGGCGGAGCCGTCCATGATCGGCGTTTCCGGCCCGTCAATCTCGATCAGGACGTTGTCGACCCTGAGACCCGAAAGGGCGGCCAGAAGATGCTCGACAGTGCAAATGCTGGCGCCCGAGGCGTCGCCGAGCATGGTGCAGAGTGCGGTCTGCGCCACATTGGCGCATTTCGCCTCCAGGAGGCGCTCGCGTCCGCCCGGCAGTCCGGTGCGAAGAAAGACGACGCCGGTATCGACGCCGGCAGGATGAAGGATGACTTGAGCCGGCGCCCCCGAATGTACGCCGACACCGCAGATCGCCACACGGTCGCGCAGCGTGCTCTGAAACCCAAACCGCATCTTCTATTGTTCCCGGACTTGCGCCCGGCCCCGTCCGCCCGCCGCCGCCAAAAAGTCTGGCCTCGGCTCCTGATTCGCCACACTAAGGGGCGTGGGGCCAACGCGACAAATCACCTTTGGTGAACAAAAGTTACAATCATCCCGCAAACATTTAATCGATATCTTTCAAATGCTTGAATGGTTAACGGCCCCCTAATTCCAGAGGCCGGCCGTCCACCCGGCCGGTCCGGCCGCGAGCCGATGCTTCGCGGCCGGCCGAATCAGTTTTGCTGCCGGCGCAGGAACGCCGGGATGTCGAGATGATCGTCTTCCGCAACCGGAGGGCGCGGAGCGGGCCGAGCGTGGGGTTCCGGAGCGCCGGCCGGCTGGCGCGGCGGCTGCTGGCGCGGCAGGGGACGGCCGAGATCGGTCTGAGTGGGCGTCGTCACGTAAGGCCGGTGAAGCGGCGTCACCGGCGCCGGCGCCGGCCCGGCGGCCGGGGCCGGAGCGGGCTCGTCCTCATGTCGGGTGATGCCGAAGGCCGCCAATTTCTCCAATAGCGACCGGCGCCGCGTTTCGGGCGCAGGCGCGGCGCCCTGAGCTTCGCGCATCGCGCGCAGCTGGTTTTGCGCCACCTGCGGCAAGTCCTCGATCTGCGGCATGCGGGTCGCGCGGGGCATCGGCTGCTCCGGGGCGGGGGGAATGAATTCTCCTTCCTCGGAATCCTCCTCTTCCATTTCGCGGTGGGGCTCGATGGGTTCCGGGAAGGCGCTGAGCGAAGCCGGCGCGGGTTGGACGGCTCCGTCATAGCCGGCTGGCGCCGAAGCCGCGTCGGCCTGGCCGGGCGCGAGGGCGGAGCGCAGCGGCGCGAAGACCCGCGGGCGCGCCATCGCTTCGATCCGCGGCTGGAAGTTGACCGGCTCGATCTGGGCGATCGCCGCCTGATCGATGCCGGTCGCCACGACCGAGACGCGCACGACGCCGTCGAGCGCCGAATCGAAGGTTGCGCCGAGGATGATGTTGGCCTCCTCGTCGACCTCCTGGCGGATGCGGCTCGCCGCCTCATCGACCTCATAGAGCGTGAGGTCGTTGCCGCCGGTGATCGAGATCAGGAGACCCCGCGCCCCCCGCATCGAGGTCTCGTCAAGCAGCGGATTGGCGATCGCGGCTTCGGCGGCTTGCACCGCGCGCTTGTCGCCCGCCGCTTCGCCGGTGCCCATCATCGCCTTGCCCATCTCGCTCATGATCGAGCGCACGTCGGCGAAGTCGAGGTTGATGAGCCCCTCCTTGACCATCAGGTCGGTGATGCAGGCGACGCCGGAATAGAGAACCTGGTCGGCCATCGAGAACGCATCGGCGAAGGTGGTTTTTTCGTTGGCGACGCGGAACAGGTTCTGATTGGGAATGATGATCAGCGTGTCGACCGCCTTTTGCAGGTCGGCGATGCCGTTCTCCGCCACCCGCATCCGGCGGCCGCCCTCGAAATGGAACGGCTTGGTGACGACGCCGACGGTGAGAATGCCGAGTTCGCGCGCCGCCCTTGCGATGACCGGCGCGGCGCCGGTGCCGGTGCCCCCGCCCATCCCGGCGGTGACGAACACCATGTGCGCGCCCGCGAGGTGATCGCGGATCTCCTCGAGCGCCTCCTCGGCGGCGGCCTTGCCGACTTCGGGCTTCGACCCGGCGCCGAGCCCTTCGGTCACCTGCAGGCCCATCTGAATGATCCGTTCGGCGCGCGAGGAAGTCAGCGCCTGGGCGTCGGTGTTGGCGACGATGAAATCGACGCCCGACAGGCCGGAAACGATCATGTTGTTGACCGCGTTGCCGCCGGCGCCGCCAACCCCGCACACCATGATGCGTGGCTTCAGTTCCCTGAGTTCGGGCGCTTTCAGATTGATCGACATGCTTGCCTCATTGCGTTGGACGCCCGCCGGCGCCGATTGGAATGCGTGTTCGCTTTCACCTGCGCCCCCGCCTCGGCGAGCGGCGTTAACGCGCCTTAAAAACTCTCCTTGAGCCAACGTCCGACCCGCGCCGCGTATCCGCCTTCGCCGTGATGGGGACGCGATTGCTGGCGCGTCGCTTCGCGATATTCGAGGCCCGCCATCTGCGGATAAACCATCAGACCGACGGCGGTGGCGAAAGCGGGGCTCTTGCCGGATTCCGGCAGCCCTTCGATCCCGAGCGGACGCCCGATGCGCGCCTGGTTGGAGATGATCGCGCGCGCGAGCTCTGGCATCCCGGTGAGCTGGCATGCGCCCCCGGTCATCACCAGCCTGCGGCCGGCTTGCGCCGAGTGACCGGAAGCGCGGAGCCGGTCGCGCACGAGTTCGAGAATCTCCTCGATGCGCGGGCGGATGATTCGGGTGAGCTCGGACTTCGGCAGATGGCTCGGATGATCCATGTCGTCGCCCAGCCGGTGGGCGGCGATGGTTTCGCGATCGTCGGACGGCGAAGCGATGCAGGCGCCGTAGAGCGTCTTCAGGCGTTCGGCGTCGCTGACCGAGACGTTGAGGCCGCGCGCGACATCCCTGGTCACGTGGATGCCGCCGAGGGCGACCGCGTCGATATGGATGAGCCGCCCGCCGGAGAATACGCCGACCGTGGTCGAACCGCCGCCGAAATCGACCACCGCGGCGCCGAGCTCCGCCTCGTCGTCGACCAGCGTCGACAGGCCCGCGGCGTAGGGCGTCGCCACCATCGCCTCGACCCGCAGATGGCAGTGTTCGATCACCAGCATCAGGTTGCGCGCCGCGGCCGAATCGCACGTCGCGATGTGAAGATCGACCCCGAGTTCGGCCCCGACCATGCCCTTGGGATGATGAATTTCGTGGGTCGCATCGAGTTCTGAAGGCGGTCGGAAGCGCGTGCAGGATCGTTCGTCCGGGCTCGTTGTGGGCGAGCGCCGCAGTCTCGAGAATCCGTTGAATGTCGTGCTCCGCCACGGTCTTGCCGCGCAGGGCCACATCGGCGCCGCGGCGGCGCGAGGCCAGGCGCCCGCCCGACATATTGACGATGACCCCGCCGACCTCGACCCCCGCCATGCGCTCGGCTGCGTCGATAGCCAAGCGCGCGGCGTGTTCAGCCGAGCGCAAATCGACCACCGCGCCGCCCTTGACCCCGTTCGAACGCTGGTGGCCGACGCCCAGCACCTTGCATCGGTGGGTGCGCCCGTGCAGCGCCGCTGACGGCTCCATCGGCGTCAGCCGGGCGATCAGGCACACCACCTTCGAAGCGCCGACGTCGAGCACCGACAGCAAGGCGCTCTTGCGCGGCGGGATCTGGCGCATGCGGGGGGCGAGCGGCCTGCTCATGGCTGGACGCCTTTCTTGGCCGCATGGCTGTCGGCCCAGGCGGCGGCCGCCTCCTCGGACAGGCGCACGAACACCCGGCCCGGCGCCCGGAAATCGAGCGCCAGCGTGTCCTTCTCCAGAATGCGGGACTGGCGCTCAAGGGTGACAAGCTCGGCGATCGCGGCTTCAGGATCCGATTCCGGCAGCTTGACGTCGATCCCGGATTTCAGCCGCAGATTCCACCGCCGCTGGTCGACCAGCACGCCTGCTTCGACGCGCGGCTTCAATTCGTCCATCGCGTCGAGCAGGGCGACGAACTCGCGCACCCGCCCGTTCGCGCCCTCGCCGACGACAAACGGAAGGTCGGTGTAACGCCCGTCGCTGACCTCGTCGATCGGCGCGCCATCGGCCGCGATGGCGCGGACCTCGCCATCCTTCTGCCAGACCGCGTAGGGCGTGCGCTCGACAATGTCGATCACGATCCGGTCGGGGTAGAGTTTGCGCACGCTTGCCTGTTTGATCAGCGGATCGGCCTCGAGCCGCGCCCGCGCCTGAGCGACGTCGAAGAACGGCAGCGATTTGTTGCCGTCGACGCCTGCGATGGCGAGGATTCTGGCCTCGCTCATGTGCGTCGCGCCTGAAACGGTCACCACGCGGACGCCGAGCCTGAGGGTGCGGGCGACCCAATCCTCGACGCCGCCACATTGCGCCAGGAGTGCATCCAACTGCCCCCCGCGCTCGGCGCCGAGAAGGGCAGCGCCGAGGAGAACGGCCACGGTGAGCGCGATCTCGAGCTTGCGCGGCGCCGGACGATCGAGTCGGATGCGCCAGCGCAGCGACGCTCGCGCCGATCGCTCGCCGCGCAGCAGCACCCTGTGAGGGTGCGCTTCGAGCGCGCCCGCCAGCACGGGCCGCGCCGCGTGTCCCCATCCGAGCATCGCGCTCAACAACCGCACGCCACGTCCTCCACCGTCCAGGCAACCGGTTCGTCGCGCGAAAAGCCCGCGCGGGCGGTCCAGTCAGGCGCGCAGGACGTTTCCGACGGGCCGAGCCAGGTTCCGAGCGTGAAGTCTTGGGCTTTATAGTAAATATTCGGTTTAAGATTTGCGGATGGGTTATGATGCAGGCCGCAATTGACGTCCTTTGCGTCATATTCGCCCGACGCTTGGGAAGCGGGACCACATTCGCCGCCACGGGCCGATGGGTCGAGCAAACGGTCGCGGACGCGATCCCCGCCGAGCGCGGCGGGCCCGCTCGGCCGGTCGGCTCCGAGGACCGTGAGTGGCTTCATCGCCCGCAATTTCCCTAACGCTGCGCGAAGACGCAGAGTTAAGACACGATTAAGACCAACGGCTTAACGACACGTTAACCCCCGGTGGACCGGCGGCGGAAAACCGCGCGTCGATCGTGTCCAGGCCTTAAGTTTTTCCCGCTAAGCGTCGACGCGCCTGCCGATCAACCGGAAGTCCGATGAGCGAGCCGACCCAATTTGCCCTCAAGCCCGGGGTACAGCGCGGCGACAGCGCCTTTCTCCTCAATCGGGGGCCCCATCGCCTTGCCTTCGATTCGTTTCCCGGCCGCGCCATCGCGCTGGCCTTCCTCGGTTCGGCCGGCGATCCCGAGACGGACGCCGCGCTGCAGACGCTTGCCGCCCACCGGCGCCTCGTTGAAGTGGGCAAAGCGGCCTTCTTCGCTGTCGCCTTCGAACCGGACTCGGCCGCGCGGAATGCCCTCGAGACGCGATTTCCCTCGGTCAGGTTTCTGTGGGACGGCGAGAGCCTCGCCAGCGCCTTCGGGGCCGCCCGAGCCTGGGTCGTCCTCGACCGGATGCACCGCGTCGTGGATGTCGCGCCGTTGGACGAGCACGATGGGGTGATGGGGCGCCTCGATCGCATGGAGCCGCAGAGCCGGGGTGTCGACGATTGCGCGCCCGCGCCGATTCTCATGCTCGCCGACGTTCTCGAACCCGAACTTTGCCGTCACCTCGTCCACTGCTTCGAGCGCGGCGGCGGCAAGGAAAGCGGGTTCATGCAGGATGTGGAGGGACGGTCGGTCGAGCGCTTCGACGACGGCTGGAAGCGGAGGCGCGATTTCTTCCTGACCGATCCGAACCTGATCGCCGCTATCCGCGCCCGGATCGGGCGACGGGTCGGTCCGGAGATCCGCAAGGCGTTCCAGATGAACGTGACCAGGATCGAACGCGACCTCATCGCCCGCTACGACGCCGAAACCGGCGGCCATTTCGGTCCCCATCGTGACGACACCGGGCTCTCGGTGGCGCATCGCAGGTTCGCTGTCTCGATCAACCTTAACGCCGACTTCGAAGGCGGGGAGATCTCGTTTCCTGAATACGGTTCGCGGGGCTTCAAGGCCGCCCCGGGAACCGCGGTCGTGTTCTCCGCCTCGATCCTGCATCAGGTTTCGCGGGTTACGCGCGGCCGGCGCTATGTCTTCCTCACGTTCCTGTTCGATGAGGAGGGCGAGCGGCTCAGGCAGGCGAATTCTGAAGGCCGCGCAGAAGCAGCGGCAGCCTCAGCTTGTCGCGAGCGAATAGCCTGGGCCGCTTCGCCACTTCGAGGGTCACTGTTCCGGCTGGCGGCGCATTCCTTCACGAGCGCGATGTGGTCGCGTTGGATCGCGGCTATCATCGCGAGGAGCGCAGCGACGAATCAATCCATCCAAAGGCTATCCACGGGGATTGATTGCTTCGCTTCGCTCGCCATGACGGAGTTGAAGCTGAGCGCAGCCGGCTTGTTTACCCGTGACCGGCGTCGCACAAAAGGGGCGGCAGGAAGCAGCGAGAAGGGCGATATCTCATGGGCATCCAAGATCAGGCTCCCGCGAGCCCAAGGCCGGCCGCCGCTCGGGCCCAAAATCGGCCCTATGTGCTGGTGCACGGCGCCTGGCATGGCGGCTGGTGCTGGGGAAAAGTCGCCGAGCGGTTGCGGGCCGAGGGGTTTCGAGCTTTCACACCGACTTTAACCGGGCTCGGGGACCGCGCCCACCTCATTGCGCCGAATGTCGGGCTTGCGACCTTCGTCGAGGACGTGATCTCGACCATCGACATGGAGGATCTGAGCGACGTGGTCCTTGTCGGCCACTCTTTCGGAAGCGCCGTGATCAGCGGCGTCGCCGACGCGCGCCCGGACAATATCCGCCGCCTTGTCTTCCTCGATTCGTTCCTGACGCAATCCGGCCAATCGCCTTTCGATCAGCTGCCGTCCGGGACAGTCGAGGCGCGCAGGGCGGAGGCGATCAAGACGCGAGGCCTTTTTGGTGAGACCCTTGCCATGCCGCCGCCGGCGCCGAGCGTCTTTGGCGTGACCGAAGCCAAGGACGCCGCTTGGGTTGCAAGTCGACTCAGGCCTCATCCGATCAAATCTTACGAAGACACGCTGGAGCTGAAGCGCCCGCTCGGCGCAGGCCTTCCGAAGACCTATATCGCCTGTACGAATCCGACCTATCGCCCCAACGCGCCGGCGCGCCGATGGGCGCAGGCGCAGCCCGACTGGGCCTATTTCGAGCTTGCGACCGGCCACGACGCGATGATCATGGCGCCTGACGCGCTGACCGACATTCTGATGCGCGACCCCGTCACCGTGCCGCAATGACGGCTTTTGCTCGATCAGACCGCCTATGATCTCAAGGCCACGCCGATTCGCTTGATCTCCCATTCGAGCGCAACGCCGCTCGTCTCGAGCACCCTGCGTCTGACTTCCTCGCCAAGATCTTCGAGGTCGGCCGCGGTCGCCTGGCCGCGGTTGATGAGAAAGTTGCAGTGCATGGTCGAAACCTCGGCGTCGCCGATGCGCAGGCCGCGGCAACCCGCCCGATCGATCAGCTCCCAGGCCCTCAATCCGGGCGGGTTCTTGAACGTCGAGCCGCCGGTCTTCTCGCGGATCGGCTGCGAGGCTTCGCGAGCGAGGGTGATGCGCTCCATCTCGGCTTCGATCGCGGCCGGCTCGCCCGGGCGGCCCTGAAACACCGCGGCGGTGAAGACGACGTCCTCGGGCGCCGAGCTGTGACGATAGGCATATCCCATGTCGGCGCGCGAAAACGCGCGCCGGGCGCCGGTCCGGTCGACTCCGCGCGCTTCGATCAGGGCGTCCTTGATCTCGCCGCCGTGGGCGCCGGCGTTCATCACCACCGCCCCGCCGATCGAACCGGGCACGCCGCGCAGGAACGCCAGGCCATCGACGCCCGCCCTTGCGGCTGCCTTGGCGACATATTGGTCCGGCGCGGCGGCCCCGGCGACGACGCGGCTTCCATCCGCAATCTCGACCGCGCCGAACGCCCGGCCGCCGAGCCGGATGACGACGCCGGCGACGCCGCCGTCGCGCACGATGAGGTTCGAGCCGAGGCCGATCGTGGTGACCGGCGTCGCGCGCGGCAACGCCGCCAGGACATAGGCGAGATCGTCTTCGTCGGCCGGCGAGAACAGCGCCTCAGCCGGTCCGCCGACGCGAAACCAGGTGGTCTCGGCGATCGGCGCGTTGGCGACGAGGCGTCCGCGCAGGCGCGGCGCCCGCGACCTCACCTCATCGACGAGGTCGGGGAAGCTCATCCGCGCGGCGTCGCCTTGAGCTTGTCGAGCGCGGCCAATTCGTCGGGCAGCGCGTAGGCCCACTGGGTGATCGAGCCGGCGCCGAGGCAAATGACGTAGTCGCCCGGCTGAGCCAGCGCGCGCACCATGCCCGCCAGTTTATCGGGCGAAGGCAGTACGAGCGCGTGGCGATGGCCGTGAGCGGCGATCGCGGTCGCGAGCGCTTTCTTGTCCACGCCTTCGATCGGCGGCTCGCCCGCCGGGTAGACGTCGGCGACAATCACGCTGTCGGCGTCGTTGAAGCAGGTGGCGAAGGCGTCGAACAGCGACGCCAGGCGGGTGAACCGATGCGGCTGGACCACCGCGATCACCTTGCCCTCGGTCGCAGCCCGCGCGGCTTTCAAGACCGCCGCGATCTCGACCGGATGATGGCCGTAGTCGTCGTAGATGGCGACGCCGTTCCATGTCCCGGTGCGGGTGAAACGCCGCCTCACGCCGCCGAAAGTCGCGATCGCCTTGCGAATGACGTCGATTGGCGCTCCGAGCGCGTGCGCGACCGTGATCGCCGCCGTCGCGTTGAGCGCGTTGTGCCGGCCAGGCATCGGCAGCGCGAGGTCGTCGATGAAGGTCGCGCGGCCGGTCGCCCGCTCGCGGATCAACACCGAAAACCGTGTCACTCCGCCGGCGAGGTTGACGTCGAGAAGACGCGCGTCGGCCTGCGGATTCTCGCCATAGGTGAGAACGCGCCGGTCCTCGATCCGCCCGACCAGCTCCTGCACGGTCGGATGATCGAGGCACATGACGGCGAAGCCGTAAAACGGCAGGTTCCCGACCAGGGCGAGAAAGGCGTCCTTGATGGCGTCGAAGGTCCCGAAATGGTCGAGGTGCTCGGGATCGATGTTGGTCACGACCGCGATGTCGGCGGGCAGCTTGAGGAAGGTGCCGTCGCTTTCGTCGGCCTCGACCACCATCCAGTCGCCGGCCCCGAGCCGCGCATTGGCGCCATAGGCGTTGATGATGCCGCCGTTGATCACCGTTGGATCAAGCCCCGCCGCCTCGAGCAACGTCGCGACGAGCGCGGTCGTCGTCGTCTTGCCGTGGGTCCCGGAGATCGCGACGCATTGCTTGAGGCGCATCAGCTCGGCGAGCATCTCGGCCCGGCGAACGACGGGAATGCGGCGCGCGCGCGCCGCAACGACCTCGGGATTGTCGCGCTTGACGGCCGACGAGACGACGACCACCGCGGCTTGGCCGAGATTTGCCTTGTCGTGGCCGACGTATACCGTCGCGCCCTTCTCGCGCAGGCGCTTGACGCTGGCGTTGTCGGAGAGGTCCGAGCCCTGGACTTTATGGCCGAGATTGATGAGGACCTCGGCAATGCCGGACATGCCAATGCCGCCGATGCCGACGAAGTGGATAGGGCCGATCTGACTCGGCAGCTTCATGCTCGCTTATCTCCCGCCCGACCGATGGCCCGGCCCGGACTCGTGAGCGGTGGGGAATAGGGCAGTTCGCGCGTTTTTGGAAATCGGGCGGTCAGAGCGAGCTCGCGCATGGCGTTTGACGCTCCGCGACAACCCAGGGCAAAATCCTGAATCGTTAACGTCCACATCTGAGGCACGGACCTCATCCTGAGGCGCCCTTTGCGAGAGCAAAGGGCCTCGAAGGATGCTCCGCGCTTACGGCCACGCTTGCGCCCGCTGGAACGTCCTTCGAGGCCCCTTCGGGGCGCCTCAGGACGAGGTCGGTGGATCTTGCGCGGCCAGTTAACGATTGAGGATGCCGCCCTGCGCGACAGCCACCCACTCATTGAAGGATGACGCGTGTGTGATATTCTGGTCAGCATGACTAGATCTATGAAATCATCCTCTCCCGCCAAGCCGGCGAAGCTCCGCCGAACACGCGACCTGCGACCTGGCCGCTGGCTGTTGCAGGACGCCAAGGCGCGCTTTAGCGAGCTCGTGCGGCGCGTTCGCAGCGAGGGGCCGCAGCACGTGACCGTGCACGGCCGCGATGAAGTGGTCGTCATCTCGGCCGAAGAGTTCCGCCGTCTCAAGGGCGATCTCACCGGCGAAGCGCTGATCGCCGCGATGCAGGCCTCGCCGCATCGCGAAATCGACATTGAACCGAGGCGCGCGCCGATGCCGGTGCGCAAGGTCGCCCTGTGACGGGTTGGCTCCTCGACACCAACATCCTGTCGGAGCTGCGCCGTCCCAAGCCAGACCCAAAGTCCTTGCCTTTGTCGCCTCGCAACAGCTCGACTTGCTCTACGTCAGTGCGGCGAGCCTCGCCGAAATCAGGTTCGGCATTGAACTTGTCGCCGACGCCAACCGCCGCGCCGAGCTCAATGACTGGCTCGCGCACAGGGTGCGGCCGATGTTCGAACAGCGCGTGCTGCCGATCACCGAGGACATCATGTTCAAGTGGCGGCTCCTGGTCGAAGACGGCCGCAAGGCCGGCCATACCTTTTCCCAGCCCGATCTGATCATCGCCGCGACCGCGCTTCATCACGGTCTCACCGTCGTGACTCGCGACGTAAGCGACTATCAAAAGGCGCGGGCGCCTGTGCTCAATCCCTGGCTAGACGCTGAGCCGAGGAGCGCCCCATGAGCGGGGTATGCACCTGACTTCTGCAACGAAAACTCTCTGCTAGGGACGACTCTTATAGCGGGACGATTTGAGGTCTGCTCGCACCCGTCATTGCGAGCGCAGCGAAGCAATCCATGAGAACGTCGAGCGCCTTACGATCACTGGATTGCTTCGTCGCCATAGCCCGTCGAGAGACGGGCGTCTTCGACGCCCTACGGCTCCTCGCAATGACGACCGCGGTTCGACCTAATTGCATCATGCGCTACAGGATCGAGCGGTCGATCGCCCGCTCCGCCTCGGCGATGCTTTCCGGCCGCCCGACATGCACCCAAAGGCCGTCGAGGCGGACGCCGTAGAGCCGGCCCTTGGCCGCCGCCGCGTGAAAGAACGGCGCGAGGCGAAAGACCTCCGACGGCTCGCTCGCGAACAGCTCCGGCTTGACGATACCGACGCCGGTATGGACGAAGGGCGCGACATGGCGCGGCTCGCGCGGCGTAAGCGCGCCGTCGCGGCTCATGGTGAAATCGCCCGGCCAGTCGACGCCGACCGCGCCGGCGCTGGCCGCGACCAGGAGCAGGATGTCCATCGCCGCGGGATCGAAGGCGCGTGCGAGGCGGGCGATGTTCGACCGCGGGCCTTCGATCCAGAATGCGTCGGTGTTGCAGATCAGGAACGGATCGCCGCCGATCATCGGCAAGGCGCGCTTGATCCCGCCGCCCTGGTCGAGAAGCTTCGACCGCTCGTCGGAGATGAGGATCTTCGGCGACCGCCGGCCCGCGAGATGCGCCTCGATCTGGTCGGCGAGCCAGTGCACATTGACGATCGCCCGCTCGACGCCATTCTCCGCCAGGCGGTCAAGGCAGTGATCGATGAGCGCCCGGCCGCCGACCTTGATGAGCGGCTTCGGCAGCGTCTCGGTGATCGGGCGCATCCGCATGCCCAATCCGGCGGCGAACACCATGGCCGTCCTGGGAACCGGCGGGCTCATCGGCGAGTCCTTAAGCGAAATGGCTTCAGGGATCGGATTGGACGGGCGGCTGGCCGAGCGCCCGCGGCAAGTGGTTCTGATACCAGAGGGCGAGCGGCCGAAGCAACGGATGGGCGAGGTTGCGGGCGAGGTAGCGCTCGATCCTGGGCAGGTGGCGGAGGTATTCCGGCTTGCCGTCCCGCTTGTCGAGCCTAGCGAAAATGCCCAGAATCTTGGTCGCCCGCTGCGCGCCCATCGCCGCGTAGGCGGCGGCGAAGCTCTTCGCGTCGAAGGCGGGGTCGGCGGCCGTCCTGCGCCGCATGTAGAGGGCGGCCAGACGCATCTCGAGATCCTCGGCCACGTCGATGCGCGCGTCCTGCAGGAGCGAAGCGACGTCATAGGCCGGCGGGCCGAGCACCGCGTCCTGAAAATCGATCAGGCCGATCCTTTTCAGCCCCTGCCTCTCGGCCAGCCAATGCAGGTTGGGCGAATGAAAGTCGCGCAGCGTCCAGGTGGTCTTCTGAGCGAGAATCGGCCCGAGCAGCTCGCGCCAGATCGCCAGGAATTGCATCCGCGCGCCGGTCGGCGGCGTCGTCCGTGCGACCGCCGGCGCATACCAGTCGAGCGCCAGCTCGACCTCGACCAACATCGCCTCGATGTCATAGACCGGCAGAGCGTAGGATTCGTCGTCGCCGACCGGCAGCCGCTCCGGCAATTCACGCCCGTGAAGATCGACCAGGAGCGCAACCGCCTCCGCATAACGCGCGCCGTCGGCGACGCCGCCATCGGCGATCGTCGCTGAGCCGAAGTCCTCGATCAGCGCCAGGCCTTCCTCGACGCTGAAGGCGATGAGGGCGGGCGCGGAATAGCCGAGGCCGCGCAAGCCGTCCGCCATGGCGACGAAGGCGCGGATGTCGGGCGACAGCTTGGCGATCGCCGCATAGGGTTTCCCGTAGCGCAGGATCGGCCCGTCGCGCCGGGGCGGGGAGATCATCAGGATCGCCGTCGCGCCGCTCAGCCGCGTGAGCCGCTCGTAGGCGCGAATGGACGCATCCCCCTGGAGGAATTCGCGCTTCGCGCCGCTCCAGCTCGCGCGCTTCAGGAGCCCGGCGATCCCAAGCGCCAGCCCGAGGCGGCGGCTCATCGCGCCGGTTCCGCGCAGCGTCAGCAGGCGATAGTCGGGACCTCGGCCCGGGTCGAAGCGGATCTCGACTTCGAGCCGGTCGGCGGGCAGCGCTTCGGCGACCCGCTCGGGCCATTCGACCACAGCGATGGCTTCGGCGACCGCCTCATCCCAGCCGAGATTTTCGAGCTCGCGAGGGCCGCGCAACCGGTAGAAATCGCCGTGGACCACCGGGCCTCGCGGCGTGTCATAGACCTGCATCAGAGTGAAGGTCGGGCTCGGCGCCTCAAGATCGCGCGACCGGGCGAGGGCTCGGATCAGGCCGCGGGCGAAGGTCGTCTTGCCCGCGCCGAGATCGCCGGTCAGGCCGACGAAATCGCCGGGCTCGAGCCAGGCGGCCTGCGCCGCAGCGATCTCCAGCGTCGCCGCCTCGTCCGGCGCCTCCAGGCGCCAAACATCGGGACCTGTCATGCCCTTCTACTGCGCCGATTGCTGCCCGGAAGGCGCCGCCAGTTGCGGGCTTGCCGGCAGCGCCGCAGTTGCGTCCACGGGAAAAATGCAGGTGACCGTAGTGCCCTCCCTCGGCGCGGTATCGATCAGCACCCGCCCCTGATGCAGTTCTACCATGGCTCTCACGATCGACAGACCGAGTCCCGGACCGCGATGACGCGAGCCGTTGGGAAAGGTCTCGAACCGATCGAACACGCGATCGATCATCTCCGGGGGAATGCCGCGTCCGCGATCGCTGACCTTGAATACGATCTCCGAACCGCGCCGCATCGCCGCGAGCGTGACCGTCTGTCCCGCCTCCGAATAGTTGATGGCGTTGGAAAGCAGATTGAACAGAATCTGGCGCACCCGTCGGCCGTCGGCGGTGAGCGACCCCACGCCGTCGGTCACGACGATGCGCAATTCGATCGCGGCGTCGCTCAACCGGTCCTGGACGCCGGCCGCCGCGGCCTTCATCGCCTCGGCGACATCGACGTCCTCGAGCCTCAGCTCGAGCGCCCCGGCGTCGATCGAAGCCAGGTCGAGAATGCCGTCGATGATGGCGAGCAGGGCATGCGACGAATCGGTGATGAACCCGGCATATTCGAGCTGTTTCGGGTTGAGCGGGCCGACGCCGCCTCCGGCCAGAAGCTGGGTGAAGCCGATGATGTTGGTGAGCGGCGTGCGCAGTTCGTAGGAGACGTGGTTGACGAAATCGTTGCGCAGCTTCTCGGCGGCGACTAGCGCCTCATTGCGCTCGGTCAGCGCACGCTCGACGTTGACGCCGGCGGTCACATCGAGCGTGGTCATCAGCGTCGCCCCGTCGGGCAGCGGCAGCGCGGCGCAATCGAGGATCAGTCCGTCGGTCCGCTCGATCCGCGCCGTCCGGTTTTCGCGATGGTCGGGGAGATCGACGATCATCGCCGTGAGGTCGTCGAACAGCTCGGGCTTGCGGCACAGCGGCCGGCACGCGCGCGCGATCTCGTCGATGTGCGGGCGGGCGCGCAAGATGGCCCGGTCGAAGCGCCAAAGTTCGGCGAAGGCTGGATTGAACAGCTTCATGCGCCCGTCGGCGCCGAACGCCGCCACGCCCTCCTTGAGCGCGTCGAGGGTCTCGCCCTGCACGTGGGTAAGCGCGTTGACCTGCGAGGCGAGCGCGTAGCTCTGTGTTGCATCGTCGTAAAGATAGGTGACGCCGCCTTTCGGATTGGGACTGGTGACGACGCGCAGCGCCCTGCCGTCAGGCAGATGCCAGACGGTCTCGCTTGGCTCGATCGCGCGATAGGCGTTCAATTGCTGCGCCTTCCAGGCGGGAAAGTCGACTTGCTCCGGCAGCTGCCGCTTGGCGCGGAGCGCATCGAGGATTTCACCGTCGCCCGGCCCCTGATCGAGGAAGGCAGGCTCGAGCGGCCAGATCTGCCGGTAGGCGGCATTGTACAAGGTAAGCCGCTTGGACTTGTCGAAGATCGCGACCGCAGTCGACAGCCGATCGATCATGCGCGAATAGTCGTCCTCGTTGCGTTCCATCTCCGCCTTGAGCGCGGCAATTTCGGAAATGTCGCGGGCGACACCGGCGGCGCCGACCGCCGTGCGCGCCTCGACCGCGTCGAAGCTCCGGCGGTCGCCGCCGACGACCGCCGATGCGCGACGGCTCCAGGCGCCCGTCTCCCTGACCGCCGCGGCCGCTTCGCGGCGCAGCGCCGGATCGAACAATTCGCCGCCGGTGTCGATCGCCGCCTGGTCGTCTGGCGCGTCGACGGCGCGGGCGTAGGGATTATTGCACCAGACGATCTTCCCTGCAGCGTCGCGCGTCCATGCCGGCATGTCGGCGAGTTCGAGGGCGCGGCGGAGCCCGTCGAGCGCGCCCTCGGCCTGAGCGAATTGATCGCGCAGTTTCGCCAGTTGAAGCCGCTCGCCCGAGACGTCGCGGATGCGCATGACGGCGCTGCCCGACACCGGGCGCCCGTCGAGTTCGAGATGGCGCCCGCGCAGGCTGACCACGGCGGCGGCGAAAGCTTCGCCGCGGGTCAGGAGCCGCCCCGTCGCCTCCTCGATCCTGGCCGCATCGGCCGGCTCGAGCCAGGCGCTGAATCCGAGCACCCGCGCCGGCAGCGGCGAATTGGCGATGAGCGCGAAATCGCCCTCGATCGTCGGCTCCCCGCCCGGGCGCTCCCAGGAGATGAGAATTTGCGATTCGCTGCGCAGCATAAGCGACGCCCGGTCGAGCTTGGCGCTGGTCCGCGCGAGTTCGGTCTCGAGCTCGCTAACGCGCCGCGTCCAGATCCTGCGGCCGATCAGGTGAAGGACGGCGGTGATGGTCGCGAGCAGCATCAGCGTCAGGATGGCGAGGCCGGCGACATTGGCCTGCGCGGAAGCGAGGTCGAGCGCGAGGCGGGCCGGCGCATCGGGCGGCTGGGCGACGTCCTGGGCGCACGCCAGCGCGCCCGCAAGCAGGTAGAGCGCCAGGCCCCCGGCCGCCTTGGCCGCGCGCGGGCGGCCGCTCCTTGGCGTCCGCCCACCGATCCCGAGGCGCCCCGCCCCGCTGAACCCCCGCAACGAATCGCCTCCTCGAGAACCCGGCGGCGACGTCTGACGCCCTTCGGGCCGTGCGCCGACCATCTCCCTCCGCCAGGAAGGTCCGAAATCAGCTCTCCCTAGGCTTACGAAAAGTTTGCCGCAAAGTCGTTAACCAGTAACGAGGCGGGCGGCGAGATTACCGCCGCGATGGGACCCTATGGGTCGTGGCGCCTGTCCCGATTGGTCCCAGATATGCCGATTGGGCGCCGTTCGATCTGTGTCGCGGTTTCGAGCAAAGGGACAAATACTATTCACGTTCTTATCGCCCGTTCCCGTTAGCGCACGAGGCCGAGGATGTCCTTGGTCGCGTCCATGTTCGGCCGGGCGATCGCCCGGGCCTTCTCTGCTCCCTGCGCGAGGACGGAGTCGATAAAGGCAGGATCGCCCGCAAGCCGCAGCATCTCGGCGCGAATTGGGGCGAGCTTTTCGATCGCGAGGTCGGCGAGCGCGGTCTTGAACGTCGAGAACTGGCCGCCGCCAAAGCGCTCGAGCACGGCCTCTTTCGTCTCGTCGTTGAGAGCGGCAAAAATGCCGATCAGATTGTCGGCCTCGGGACGGTGCGTGAGACCCCCGACCTCGCCCGGCAGCGGCTCCGGGTCGGTTTTTGCCCGGCGGATCTTCTGCGCGATGGCGTCCGCATCGTCGGTGAGCGCGATATGGGCATATTCGGACGGGTCCGATTTTGACATTTTCTTGGTCCCGTCGCGCAGGCTCATGACCCGCGTGGCCGGACCCTGGATCAGCGGCTCGGGCAGCGGGAAGAAAGCGTCACCGTGGCCATAAGCGGCGATCGAAGAGGCGAAGTCGTTATTGAACTTCTGCGCGATGTCCCGCGCGAGTTCGAGATGCTGCTTCTGATCGTCGCCAACCGGAACGTGGGTCGCCCGATAAACGAGAATGTCGGCCGCCATAAGGACGGGATAATTGAAGAGCCCGATCGACGCATTCTCCCGGTCCTTGCCAGCCTTTTCTTTAAATTGGGTCATACGGTTGAGCCAGCCGAGCCGGGCGACGCAATCGAACACCCAGGCAAGCTCGGCATGCTCGGCCACGCGGCTCTGGTTGAAGACGATATTGGCCTTCGGATCGATGCCGCAGGCGAGAAAGGCCGCGGTCACCTCGCGGGTGGTGCGCCGCAGCTGCTCGGGCTCGTGCGGAAGCGTCATCGCATGAAGGTCGACGACGCAATAGATGCACGGATGCGTCTTCTGCATCTCGACGAAGCGCTTGATCGCGCCGAGATAATTGCCGAGGTGCAGGTTGCCCGTCGGCTGTACGCCTGAGAACACGCGTTCGGGAAACTTCGCCATCGTCGTCCAATGAGGCCGGAATGCAGGGCGGCCCTTATGGCAATGCCGGCGGAGCCGCGCAAGAGCGGAGAGCGTCGGTCAGGCGCTCGGTTGGCCGTCGCCGACTGCAAGATCGACCATAATTTCGGCCGCCAGCTTTTCCAGCGCCTTGCGCAATTCGTCGAGCTTGAGGCCGCCGGGAACGCTGAGGCGCGCATTCGCGCGAAACATCAGGGCGCCGGTAAACGGCTCGCCTTCGAGCCCGCTCGTGAACTCCTCTATGTTGACGCCAAGGCTGGTGAGGGCCTGCGTCACGTCGCGCACAATGCCCGGCCGCTCCTTGCCAACGATCTCCAGCGTTACGAGGCGCGCCGGTTTTTTGGGCTCTGCCGCCGCACCGCGCTCGATCGAGACGCGCAGGCCTGAAGGCGCGAGTTTCGCCAGCGCGGATTCCAGCGCGATGAGGTTTTCATCCGGGACTCGAACCAGGACCACGCCGGCGAATTTGCCCGCGAGCCGGACCGAACGGCTTTCAAGCCAGGTTCCGCCGAAGTCGACAACCTTCTCAGAAATCGCATTGACGAGGCCGGGCCTGTCGTCGCCAACGAAAGTCAGAACGAGCGGCGTCGTCATGAAGGGCTCCTCGAACCGGGATACGGCGAGTCCTCTTCCGTCTTTCTCAGTGTTCAAGCAAGCGCGCGGCTGGCGCGTTTATACAACGATCCAAGCGAGCGAAATGGGTATCGCCACGAATTGGCTCGCAATGCCTGCCGATGCTATACTTGAGGTTGAGACGGCGCTGTGGAGAGCGCTCAAGACAGTATCGACCCCAGATCGAGGACTCCAAACGCCGCTCATCCCAAAGACTCTTCAGGGAGGTCGAGATGGCCAAGAATCCAACGGGCTCAGCCGCCGACAGGTCAGCGCATCCTCTTTTCGAGACGCTCGGCGCCGCGACGGATCAAGCCGAGATCTTCGCCTACAGCGTGAAGGTGGTGTGCGGCAAACAGTCCGAGACTGGCTGCTGTTGCGCGGCGGGCGTCCGGCCGGGCGTGTATTCCACCGAGGTCAACATTCAAAACATCAATCTCGTCACCGCCTCGGTTGGCAAGCTCGTCCTGCCGCTAATCAACTCGGGCGCCGTCATCGGGCGCGAACCCAAAATCGTCGACGCCGCGACGTTTGCTCGCCAGATCGACACGGTCAAACTTCCCCCGCTCGCGGCGACGATGGACGATTGCTGCCGGATCGCGGAGTTGTTGCTGGGCGCGGAGCCGAGCGGGGAGACCCCGCTCACCATCGCCATCCTGACAATCGTGAGCCTTGTCGAGCTGTCCGTTTCGGCAGTCTATACGGCGAGCCCTCTGAGCGGGGATGGCGTGAGCATCGACGTCGAGTACATTCCCGCGAAAGTTTTGCGACGGGGTTGATGGCAGTCTCCGGCCTCGCAGGATAAACCGGTCAGATCCGCGTTGCCTGCGAGTTCGTCGGCGTAGACGTCGACGAACTCGGTGTCGCCGTGCGGATCGCCTTGAGGCGGTCGGCGGGGTGAGGCTTGCTTCGCCCAGCACTCATCGTCAGCCAACGCGAGCCATGCCCAAAGCGTGCCCTCGCCACTCAAGGATGGGGTGCTTCCGCGATTGGCCTAGAGGTTAAGGAACGCCTGAGAGCAGCCCGATCATCGCTTCCACAATGGAGGTTTCGCGATAAGGTTTGCCGATAAACCTTGCTCCCGGCGGCAGTTCCTCCGACGCGATCTCTCTCCTCCCCGAAACGACAATCAATTTTACGGGCGGCCAGCGGTTTCGGATGTAATGGGCCAGCTCAATCCCGTCCATTGTCCCCGACATTTCTGTATCCGTGAACACCAGGCGAATGTCCGGCCGAGCCTCAAGTATCGAGATGGCCTCATCGGCGGAGCTGGCCCCAAGAGCCTCGAATCCGGCCTCAATCAAGACCTCTGAGACGCCCATGCGAACCAGCGGGTGGTCCTCAACCACCAACACTACACCCTTGCAAATCGTCATGCCGCGAATTCCGAACCGTGGGAACCAAACGCGTGGGTCGACAAAAAGTTGCAGTGGCCCCTGAATCCAATGCGCGAGAACTCACGCAGCAGTCGCGTCGAGCGCAGAGTTTACGTTCTTACTGTGGGAACTCGTGACCGCGACGCCCGGCTTTAAAGCGATCACCTGAATGCTCGCCCCTAGATGCTTTGCGAGCGCTTCGATGATCCCGGTGCCGAGACCGGCCACGGCTTTAGGGATTCCGGTCGGCATACCGACGCCGTCATCTCTCACCGACAGGCTCCAGCCGGGGCCATCGGAGCGGTAGTCGACACCAATCTTGCCGCCCCCGTGTCCGGGGAAAGCGTGCTTCAAGGCATTGATCACCAGTTCGGTTACAATAAGGCCCAGACTTACGGACTTGTTCGCTTCGACAACGCTGTCGTCGACCGTCACCTCGATTGACTGAGCGCCAGGTTGGGGAATTATCGGAGCAGCGAGGCTTTCGCAAAGCTGAGCGAAATAGGGTCGGAGCGGCACTTCATTGGGGCTGGACACCGCAAGTTGGCGCTGTACGGCGGCGATCGACATGACTCGATGATGCGCGTCCTCAAGGTGTCCGCGCGCCTCTTCAGACTGCACCTTGCGGGCGCTTTGCATCAGAACGCTTGCGATGATCTGGAGGCTGTTGGCGACCCGATGTTGGACTTCCTGCAGAAGTATGGCCTTCTCGCGAATGAGATCGTCCTTTTGCCGGGCTTCGGCTCGCGCAAAAGTAATGTCGGAAACCGCGAGAAGGACCCGGACGCGGGTGTTGTCGCCGTCGTCGAGCTTGCGGGCGTTCGCCACTAAGTACCGTGGCTCCGCCCCCTTCCGGATGAGGTCGATTTCGTATGCCGCAATTTCGGCGCTTCCCGACGCCGTCGCCTTTAGCAGCGAAATCAGCTTGGGCATGGCCCATTCACCAGCGCCGAGGTCGGCCAGTTGTCTCCCGGGCACGCTCGCCGGATCAATCTGGAACGTTCGGCAAAACGAAGCGCTCGCCGCAATAATCCGAAGATCTTCGTCAAGAAACAGCAGCGGTTCGTTCGATGAGGCGACGACGGCAAGAGTGCTGGCCGCTTCTATGTGAGAACTTGTTAGCAAACCCACGGGCCTAGCCCTGGGCCGAAGACTTCGCGAAGAGCGGATCATGACTCGGCGGTCGCCGCATCGAAGCCCCTGTGGGCCGCGATCCATGGGACAACCTACCACTTCAACGACGGGTTACCTAATTAATTCAGATCCCCTGAGTTCTGGAGATACGCGCCAATCTCCTCGGGATCCGGGCAGCCCTCACTCACAGGATAAACCGGCTGAGGTCGGCGTTGCCGGCCAGGTCGCCGACATGGCGCTCCACGAATTCGGCGTCGATCCGGATCACTTCTCCGTTCCGGTCGGCGGCGGTGAAGCTCACCTCGTCCAGCACCCTCTCCATCACCGTCTGCAGGCGGCGGGCGCCGATATTCTCGACCGAACCGTTGACCTTGGCGGCGATGCGCGCGATCGCCGCCACCGCATCCTCGGTGAATTCGAGGTTGACGCCTTCGGTCTGCATCAGCGCCACATATTGCTTGATCAGGCTGGCCTCGGTGTCGGTGAGTATTCGTTTGAAATCGTCCTCTGTCAGCGAATTGAGCTCGACCCGAATTGGCAGGCGGCCCTGCAGCTCGGGCAGGAGGTCGGAGGGCCTGGCGATGTGAAAGGCGCCCGAGGCGACGAACAGAATATGGTCGGTCTTGATCGTTCCGTGCTTGGTGGCGACGGTCGTGCCTTCGATCAGCGGCAGGAGATCGCGCTGCACGCCTTCGCGCGAGACGTCGGCGCCGCCGCGCCCCTCGCGGGCGCAGATCTTGTCGATCTCATCGAGGAAGACGATCCCGTTGCTCTCGACCTCAGCCACCGCGTCGCGCACGATGGCGTCCTGATCGAGCAGCTTGTCGGCCTCGGCGGCAATCAGCGGTTCGTGCGCCTCCGCCACTGTCGTACGTTTGGACTTGGTGCGCGGTCCTTTGCCGAAGATATCAGCGATGTTGATCGCGCCGATCGAAGCTCCCGGCATATTCGGCAACTCGAACATGGGCATGCCGGAGCCACTTTGCGGCAATTCGACCTCAATCTCCTTTTCGTTCAGCTCGCCCGCGTGCAGCTTGCGACGGAAGGCTTCGCGGGTGGCGGCGGACGAGGTCGAGCCTACCAGAGCATCGAGCACCCGCTCTTCCGCCGCCAATTCGGCCTTGGCTTCAATGTCCTTGCGCCTTCGGCTCTTGACCAACCCGATGGCGACTTCGATCAGATCGCGGACGATCTGCTCGACGTCGCGCCCGACATAGCCGACTTCGGTGAACTTCGTCGCCTCGACCTTCAGGAACGGCGCCCCGGCGAGCTTGGCGAGGCGGCGCGCGATCTCGGTCTTGCCGCAGCCGGTCGGGCCGATCATCAGGATGTTTTTCGGCATAACCTCCTCACGCATCGGTGACACCAGGCGCAGACGCCGCCACCGGTTGCGCAACGCGATGGCGACCGCCCGCTTGGCATCCGCCTGGCCGACGATATAGCGGTCGAGTTCGGAGACGATTTCGCGGGGCGAGAGATCCGTCATGAGGTCAGAGGCTTTCGAGGATCAGATTGACGTTGGTGTAGACGCAGATGTCGGCGGCAATGCGCATCGAGCGGCGCACGATCTCATCGGCCTCGATGCCCATCGGCATTAGCGCGCGGGCGGCGGCGAGCGCATAATTGCCGCCCGAGCCGATCGCCATCGCCGACCCGAATTCGTCCGCCTCGGGCTCGAGCACGTCGCCCGAGCCCGAAAGCGTGAAGCCCGAGCCCTTGTCGGCAACGATGAGCATCGCTTCGAGCCGGCGCAGGTAGCGATCGGTGCGCCAGTCCTTGGCCAGTTCGACGCAGGCGCGCGCGAGCTGGCCGGGATATTGATCGAGCTTGGCCTCGAGCCGCTCGAACAGCGTGAATGCATCGGCGGTCGCGCCGGCGAAGCCCGCGATCACGTCGCCCTTGGCCAGACGACGAACCTTGCGGGCATTCGATTTGACGACCGTCTGGCCCATGCTGACCTGGCCGTCGCCACCGATGACGACCTTGCCGCCCTTGCGCACCATCAGGATGGTCGTCGCATGCCATCCGGGCAAGCGGGCGGCGGTCTCGTAACTCATCGGCGCTCGATCCTCAAGCTTCCGCCGCAACCGTTCGGCAGGGGCCGCATGTATGGGCGCGCGCCGCGGCGCGCAAGGGCAAAGGCCGCGGCGGGCGGGCGCTAGCTTCGAGTCGGCTCGGCCGCTTCGGGGTCAGTTGAAAGCATCGACCCAGATGGGGTTGGTCCATGCCCGCCGCGGGCCGTCGATAACGACGATGCGGAACCATTTGATCTGCGGCAGCTCGCGCCAGGCCCACTTCTTGGCTTCGGCGTACTCGATCGTCACGTCGGTGAGGCCGCGCCCGACGCGGCTCAGCGCCGCCGAAGCGCCGGTGACGACCGCGATGGCGTTGGCCGGGGTGCACTCGACCCGCACGTCCTTGCGGGTGATCTCGACGTTGTGGATGCGCGGGCCCTGGCTCGAATAGAACTCCCCCCCTTTCAGCGCGCTGAGCAGCGCATCAGGGTCGAGCGATTCCGATTTGACCATCACGTATCCGCCGAAGGCGTCGAGGTCGCCGCTGTGGAAATGCGCGTCATCGCCGGCGACTGCCGTGAGCCGACGGTCCTCGTTGCACAATTGATCGAGGAGATAGAAGCCGTCGCCCCGATCGGTCAGGACCGCGCAAGTGTGATTATAGACCTCAACCGCGTGCGCGGCGGCGAGCGAGCGCCCGTCCTCGATCGTCAGTTGCGACCACGAGGGGTGAGCCATGGTGACGAAGGCCCCCGCTTCCCTGGCCCGCGCCGCCAGCATCGGCCCGGTCTCGTCCGGCTCGGCCGGGGGAAAATCGAGCGGCAGCCCGGTTGCGACGATGTGCCAGTATTCACCCACCGATGTCGCCATGGCGTGGACCTCGGCCCCGATCAGGGTGGTGAAATCATTCGAGCGCAGCTTGCGAGTATCGGCGATCGGCCAGTCGAAGCGGCCGAGAAAATGATCGGACAGCTGGAGGAAATCATAGCCCGTCCGCTTGTACGCCTCGACCACGGCCTCAGGCTTCAGGGCGCCGTCGGAGAGGGTCGAATGGGTGTGAATATTCCCGCGCCAGAAGCGCCCCGGCGTCGAAAAGGGGGGAATGCGCATGGCTCATCAGGTTGTCGCCTTCCCGGCGCCGGGTCAAGCATTGTCTAACGAAAACGTATTGGCCTTTTGGGGGATGTAAACATTCACAGATTCGTATATATTTCGCCGCCGCGCGCGAGGACGGTTGCATCGGCTTTCACGTCACGGCGGCGGTCGATCGCGGGGCAACTCGCCAGATCGTCGAAATGTGGCGCGGGGCGGTCAGGTCTATATGGGGGCGGACCAGCCATTATGGTCGCCAGCCACGGGCTTGACCGCTATTCGCAATTCGCGGCGCTAACGGAGCCGCCAACACGACCCCGGAGGGACACAATTGTCGTTCAACCCGTTTTCGCGCTCCGGGCAGGCGTCTGACCCGGACACCGTCGATTTCGAAGACCTCGATGAGGCCGTTGGCGGAGGCGCCTGGGCGGTGGTGGACGTGCGCGAGCCCCACGAATTCGCCGTCGGGCACATTCCCAACGCGCTCAACCTGCCTTTGTCGCAATTCGATCCGCTCGAACTGCCGGAGGGAAAGCCGGTGGTCCTGATCTGCCAGGCGGGCGCGCGGTCCAAAAACGCGCTCAACCAGGCACGGGCCGCGGGCCGCGGCGACGTCCGCCACTATGCCGGCGGCATGAACGGCTGGCGTTCACGCGGCGGCGACGTCACCCTCTGACCCGTAAGGTCAAACTTCATGGGCACCCCGGCGACATAGGTCTGGCGCACCGCGCGATCGTCGCCCATCATCATCAGCGCGAAGAGCTCGACCTCGAGGTCGCCGGCCGCGGTCTCCATCCGATGCGCCAGCGCCGGCGTCGCGTTGGGATCGAGGACAACGAGGTCGGCCTCCTTCCCGGCTTCGATCGAGCCGATCCTGTCGTCGAGACTCAGGGCGCGAGCGTTGCCGAGCGTCATCCGGTAGAAGGCGTGCCGCGCCGGCCAGGACTGCCGGTTGAGCTGAAGCACCTTGTAGCCTTCCGCAGCTGTGTGCAGCATCGAATAGCTCGTCCCCCCGCCGACGTCGGTCGCGAGCGCGATCCTGACCCCTGCCGCCGCGAGCCGTGCCTCATCGAACAGTCCCGACCCGAGAAAGAGATTCGAGGTCGGACAAAACGCGGCGATCGAACGGCTGGCGACAAGCTCGGCGACCTCGCTCTCGAGCAAATGAATGCAATGGCCGAACACTGAACGGGGTCCGGTCAGACCCGGCCCGCGCATAGACGTCGATATAGCTCTTCGCCTCCGGAAAGAGTTCGGCGACGAGCGCGATCTCCGCCTTGTTCTCGTCGGCGTGGGTCTGGACGTAGCAGTCCGGAAACTCGCGCGCGAGCGCGCCCGCGGCGTCCAGTTGCGCTTGCGTCGAGGTCACCGCGAAGCGCGGGGTGATCGCGTAGCCCAGCCGGCCGCGACCCCGCCAGCGCTCGATCAGCGCCTTGCTCTCGTCGTAACCCTGCTGCGCCGTGTCCATGAGTCCCGGCGGCGCGTGGCGGTCCATCATCACCTTGCCGGCGATCATGCGCGCGCCGCGCCCCTCCGCAGCTGCGAAGAAAGCCTCGACGGACTCCGGATGGACCGTGCAATAGACCATGGCGGTCGTCGTGCCCGAGCGGAACAATTCGTCAAGGAAGAAGTCTGCGACCCGCGCCGAATGAGCGGGATCGACGAATTTCTGCTCCTCGACAAACGTATAGTTTTGGAGCCAGTCGAGCAGCTGCGCGCCGTAGGAGCCGATCACCTGGGTCTGGGAATAGTGGACGTGGGCGTCGATGAACCCGGGCATGATGAGGCACCCGGCGTGATCGTCAACGAGGGCGTCCTTCGAGGCGCGGGGCAGGACGTCGCCAGCCTCGCCGACCTCCGCGATCATTCCGGCCGAGAGAACAACGGCGCCGTCCTCGATCAGCGAATAGGCGGAAGCGCCTGCGATCGCGGGATCGTCGCCGAACGAAAGCACACGGCCCCGTATGATGCGGGCGTTCGCGCTCAAGCCAGAATGTCCTTCAGACGCAGCGCCGCGATCCGGTCGATTTCAGCAAGCGCGGTTTTCGTCTCGGCGTCGGCGTCGTTTGCAAGACGGCGGTGGAAGGCAGCGAGAATGTCGGCCTTGCTCTTGCCCTTGACCGCCATGATGAAGGGGAAGCCGAAGCGGGCGCGATAGGCATCGTTGAGGGCGGCGAATTGGCCCAATTCCTCACGCGCCAGCCGGTCGAGCCCAGCGCTCGCCTGCTCGCTGGTCGACTCGGCGGTCAGCGACTTGGCCAGCGCCAGCTTGCCGGCAAGGTCCGGATGCGCCCCGATGAGCGCGCGCTTCTGTTCATTCGTCCCCTCGGCCGCCGTGGCGGCGAACGCCTTCGCCAGGCCCTCGGCGGTGTCGGCGCCGCTTGTCAGACCTGCGTCATATGCCGCCGCGGCCACCCAGGGCGAATGCTCGTAAACGCCGCCGAACCGGTCGACGAACAGGGTGCGCGCAAGGCGCGAAGGCTTCCAGCCACCCGGCGGCGGGTGTTTGAGAATCCAGTGGCGAGAGATGTCGAGCCGGGTCGGAAACCAGACGCGATCGTGGCCCGTGGCATAGTCGACGAATTGCGCCAGCGCGGGGGCGCGGCCGGGCCGGCCGACCAGGCGGCAATGCAGGCCGATCGACAGCATTTTCGGCGCGACGTCGCCCTCGGCATAAAGCGTGTCGAACGAATCCTTGAGATAGGCGTAGAATTGCTCGCCGGTGTTGAAGCCCTGAGCCGTCGCGAACCGCATGTCGTTGGCATCGAGCGTGTAGGGGATCATGAGCTGCGGCCCGCGCGGCCCTTCGAGCCAGTAGGGCAAATCGTCGGCGTAAGTGTCGGCGCAATAGAGAAATCCGCCCTCCTCCATTCCGAGCCTGACCGTGTTGATCGAGGCGCGGCCCTGATAGAAGCCGAGCGGGCGGGCGCCGGCGACCTCGGCGTGAATGCGCACCGCCTCGGCGATGTGCCCCGCTTCAACCTCGGCCGGAATGTCGCGATAGTCGATCCATTTCAGGCCATGGGTAGCGATTTCCCACCCCGCCTCGTTCATCGCCGCCACCGCCTCGCGATTGCGGGCCATTGCAGTCGCGACCGCGTAGACGGTGACGGGAACCGAGCGTTCTGTAAACAGGCGGTGCAGTCGCCAGAAGCCCGCGCGCGACCCGTATTCGTAGATCGACTCCATGTTCATGTGGCGCATGCCCGGCCAGGGCGCGGCGCCGATGATTTCCGACAGGAACGCTTCGGACGCGGCGTCGCCGTGCAGGATGTTGTTCTCGCCCCCCTCCTCGTAATTGATGACGAATTGCACGGCGACGCGCGCCTTTTTCGGCCAGTCGGCGAACGGCGGGGTACGCCCGTAGCCGATCATGTCGCGCGGATAGGTTTCGCCGTCCGTCATGCCCGTCTGTCCCCCGGCTCGGCCGTCATCGCCGCCGAAAGCGACGCTACGACAGGATCGGGGTTTGCTCAAAACCCGGCGAGCCTCATTTCTCCGTTGCCCTCAATACTGTAACGCGTTACAGTGCCGCTCGCTGCAGTTTGCCAAAGACGATCGAGATGCCCGGGCCTGCCGAACGAATGAGGAAGATGCGTGAACGACGGCGCAGCCGGGGCTTACGCGAATTGCGTCTCATCGTTCCCGATTCGCGCATGCAGTCGGTGCGCCGGCGCGTGGCCGCCGAAGTCGCTCGACTCGTGCGAAACAGCGAGGACGACGCGTTGAGTTGGATCGAAGCGGTTTCCGAGTTCGACCCGCTCGAGCGACAAGCGAGCGATGAAGCGCGGTGACGTCGTCGTCGTGGCGGCGACGGGTGACTACGGCAAACCTCGGCCGGCCGTGATCGTCCAGACCGACGCGTTTCCCGAGACGCATATTTCGGTTGTCGTCTGTCAGATGACGTCAGAAATCGTCGAGGCGCCGGATTTTCGCGTCACGATCGATCCGAGCGGGCGAAATGGTTTGCGGACCCGATCCCAAATCATGGCCGACAAGCCTGTGACCGTTCGACGGGCCCGGATCGCGCGGTCGATAGGCCGCCTCGACGACAGCGACATCGCACGCCTCAACATTGCGTTGGCCTTCGTTATGGGTCTCGCGGACTGACGCCTCCCGAACAGGCGCCGCCGACTAGCCTACGATGTCCGCGCCTGAGAAAAGACCGTTCAGTTCAGCAAGCGAAACTGGCTAGATAGTAGTGATCCCATAGCGATTGAACGTCGTAGCCGCAGCTCAGTTCGCTGTGGCTCGCCTCCGCCAGCCAATCGGCGGATTGGCGACCCGTCGGCAGGGAGACTTGGTCGGTCTCATCGTAGACCAATCCGCTGGAACCCCAGACCATGCCGCCCCAGTCGAACACGACCAAGCGGGGACGCCGGTCGGCTGGGACGGCGGCGATCTGCCGATCATACGATGGCTTTGCAACAGCAAAGTGGATCACGTCGCCGACATAGTTGCAGGATCTGACAAACCCGGTTGGATCGAGCGCGACAACGAGCAGAACGATTGGCAGAACCGAAGCAGCGACGCACCGCCTCCAATCCTTTCGGATGCCGGACCGAACGCTGATGATCAGGGCTCCTACGCCCGCAATGGCCCAGGCCAGCAGGAGAGCGGGTATCCCAACCATCACGTAGATGAAATTTGTCCCCAGCGGGGAGGCCGCGAACACGATCAAGGCCAAGGGAACGCCAAGCCCGGTCGCAACCAGCCAGCTCGGGAAGCGGGAGTAGAGCGATGTCTCCGCGGTTGGACGAGTGGTGTTTGCGGCTCCGGCCATCCATTCTGCCCTTAACTCCGCTCGACCTTGTCAGTTCATACTCGTACAATTGACGAGAATGTGGCGAGTTGGGCGTCGCGGGAATCGCCAGCGCGCTCCACGCGCACCTGATCCTGGCTAATGTCGAAACCGCAGCACCGACCATTGGCCGTCAGAGCCAGCAAAGGTGCTAGAAAAGGCCAAGAGGCGTCCCATCCGCCGTCCTGAGGGCCTCATGACCGACATTTTCCTGCGCTTCGAGCCGCCGTTCGCCTACATCGTTCTCAATCGGCCCGATCGCCGCAATGCGATCACCCGGGCGATGTGGCGGGCCCTGCCGGCGATCCGCGCGGCGATCGAGGCGCGCGAGGACGTGCTGGTTGCGCTCGTCGAGGGCCAGGGCGCGCATTTCAGCGCAGGCGCCGACATACCGGAATTCGACGAGGTTTACCGCGACGCCGCGGCGACGCGCGAATATGGCGATGCGGTTCAGAACGGCCTCAGGGCGCTGATGGATCTCGATCGCCCGACCATTGCCCTGATCCGCGGCGTCGCAGTCGGGGGCGGACTTGGCCTCGCGCTCGCCTGCGATCTCAGGTTCTGCGCCGCCGACGCGCATCTCGCGATCACTCCCGCCAAGCTCGGCCTCATCTACGGCCATGCAGAGACCCGCCGGCTGGTCGAACTCGTCGGTCCGTCGCGGGCCAAGGATCTCCTGTTCACCGGGCGCCGGATCGAAACCGAGGAGGCGCTGGCGATCGGGCTGATTGACCGCAGGATCGAAACCGCGCTCGAGGAGACCGTGCTCGGCTATGCGCGCGAACTCGCCGAGCTTAGCCAGGCCTCGATCCGCGGCGCAAAGCGCGCCGTCGATGCGATCGCCGCCGGCATGAGCCAGGAGACGCCGCGCTTCCGGGCGCTTGCCGAGGCCGCGGCGCTCGGGCCTGACTTCGTTGAAGGGCGGGCGGCCTTTGCGGCCAAGCGACCGGCGAATTTCGTCTTTCGCGGACCGACGCCGCTGATCAAATGAAGGAGCTGTTCGATGCCCAAGCCGTCAAACATCGTCATGTCGCAGAAGCTCCCGGATGTTCCCGGCAAGACGCTCACCGCCCTCCTCGTCCACTACGGGCCCGGGGGCAAGACACCGAAGCATCACCACCCAGGCAGCGTCATGGCCTTCGTCGTTTCAGGCGCGATCCGATCGCAGAACTCCGCCACCGGCCCGGCGAAGATCTACCACGCAGGCGAAGCCTTCTACGAGCCGCCCGGCAGCGAGCATCTCGTGAGCGAAAACGCCAGCTCGACGGAGCCGGCAAGTCTGCTGGCGGTCTTCGTCGCCGATGACGGCGCCACTTTGAGAGTCGACGATCCCTAAAGGCGCAAATTCCCCGCGTGTCCCCCCTCGTTCTCTCCGTTCTCGCTATTGTCGGCTTCGCCTCCGGCTTCGTCGACGCGATCGCCGGCGGCGGCGGTCTGCTGACCCTGCCGTCGCTGGCGCTCGCCGGACTCGATCCGATCGCAGCGGTCGCGACCAACAAGCTCGCGGGCACGTTCGGCACCGCTTCCGCCACCCTCGCCTTCGCCCGCGCGGGCAAGATCAAGCCGAACATGGCCCCCGCCGCGTTCGCCGCCTGTGTCGGCTCGATCCTCGGCGCGCTTGCGCTGCCCTATGCGCCGCGCGCGCTGTTGAGCCATGCGCTGCCGTTTGTCCTCATCGGCGTTGCGCTCTATTTCGCTTTCGCCCCGAGCCTAGCCGATGCGCAGCGCCGAGAGCGGCTGTCGCCGGCTCTTTACGCGTCGACGCTCGCGCCGGCGATCGGCTTCTATGACGGCGTCTTCGGCCCCGGGGCCGGCTCCTTCTATATGATCGCCCTGGTGGTTCTGGTCGGCCTGGGCCTCATCCCGGCGATGGCCGGCGCCCGTTCGAGCAATTTCGGCAGCAATTTCGGCGCTCTCGTCGTCTACGCCTTGTCGGGCCATATCGTCGTCGCCGCGGGACTGGCGATGGGCGTGGGCGCTTTCCTTGGCGCCCGGCTCGGTGCGCGGACCGCGCTCAGGGCGGGGGCGTGGCTGGTCCGCCTCCTCATCGTCGTCGTCAGCTGCGCGATGACGCTGAGACTCATGGCCGCCCCCGGCGGGCCGCTCGCTTTCCTATTGGGATAGGTCGGCGGCGGTCGGCGTTCTCGCGGCTCGACTCTCGGCTTCCGGCCCGCCGCCCAATTCGTCAAGGGCGCTCTCGATTGCTCTCGCGGTCAAGGCTGCGACCGGGTCCCTGACGATTTCCATGTGCCCGCCGGGGAGACTCTGTACACCGAGGCCCTCTAACACCAGCTTCCGCCAGCCGGCCTCGAAAGGCGGCGCGGGCTCGGTTGCGATCGGGCGCTCTCGGATTGCGGCCTTGAACAGATGAACGCGTCCCGAATAAAGCTTCGGCCGATGAGGGATCGCGCCTACGGCTTGCAATCGAAGGTGGAAATTCGACTGCGGCTGAGTCAGTCCTATCTTCGCCCGGCGCACGAGCGGAATCGCTGCAATCCGCCCATTCAGGCGGCCCAACAGGGCCTTCGGCGGAGTCCCCAACAGGTTGAGGCCGACCCGGGCCAGCGGCAGCCGACGCGGCTTCCGAGCCGGGTCAGGCGCCTCGCAATCGAGCAGACCAGAAACTCGACCGTCTCGCCGGCTTCCGCGAGCTTACGCGCCATTTCATAGGCAATGAGGCCGCCGAGGGAATGGCCAAACAAACGATAGGGGCCAAGCGGCCGCACGGAGCGCATCTGGCCGATGTAGTGCTGAGCGAAGCTCTCTATGTTTTGCGGCCAATCCGCATCCTCGCCGGAGCCCGCTGCCGCCAGACCAAAGGCGAGTCCATAGACGGAATGGCGACGTCCAAGTTGGCGGGCGAGATCGCGCTCGATGAGGTGGATCATGAAGATCGGCGGGCCCGCCAGGCTGGTGACGATTGGCGCCACTGAGATCAATCCCGGCGCCTCGACGCCACGATCCAGACCCTTGGCGAGGCCCACGACGGTCGGGGCCGAAAACAAGACGCCGACCGGCAGCGTCTTGCCGAAGGTCTTCCGGATCTCGAACATCAGTCGGATGCCGAGGAGCGAATGGCCGCCGAGGTCGAAGAAGTTATCGTGACGGCCAACGCGCGCGAAGTCGAAGCAGATCCGCCCAAATCCGGGCCAGACGCTCTTCGGTCTCCCCGACCGGCGGCTCGTAGCCTCGGCCCGCGGATGCGCTCATGTCCGGCGCCGGGAGCGCCTGGCGATCGAGCTTGCCGTTCGCCGTCAGCGGCAGCGCCTCGAGCGCAAGATAGGCCGCGGGAACCATGTATTCCGGCAGGCTCGCGGCAAGATGCGCGCGCAACGTCTCGGCTCCCGGCGCCGCTGCACCCGGCCGTGTCGTGGTATAAGCCACGAGCCGCTTGTCGCCTGGCGTGTTCTCCCGCGGAAGAACAATCGCCTCGTGTACCCCCGGATGCTCGGCGAGCCGAGCCTCGATCTCGCCGAGCTCGATCCGGAAGCCCCGGATCTTCACCTGGAAATCGTTGCGGCCAAGAAACTCGATCGTCCCGTCAGGCCGATAGCGGCCAAGATCCCCCGTACAATACAGCCGCTCCCCGTCAACAAAAGGGCTCGCGATGAACCGCTCCGCCGTCAGATCCGGCCGGTTCAGATAGCCGCGCGCGATCCCGGCCCCGCCGATATGGATCTCGCCCGGAGCGCTGATAGGGACCGGCTCGCGATGACGGTCCAGAATGTAAATTCGCGTGTTCGAGATCGGACGCCCAATCGGAACGTTCGTCATCGACGCGGCGATTTCGCGTATCTGGCAAGTGGCGGCGAATGTCGTCGTTTCGGTGGGGCCATAGCCGTTGAGCAGGCGCTGCGGAGGACCCCGCTTCAGTACCCGCGCCGCCACGCGCGGATCCACCACATCGCCGCCGGTGATGAGGTAGCGCAGCCGCGCGAACGGCCCCGCGAGCGCGTCGGCGAATTGATGAAAAAGTCCCGCGGTCAGCCACAGGACGGTGATTGCGTTATCTTCGAGCCAGAACTTGAAGCGCTGAGGATCGAGCAGGATCGCCTGGTCGACGACGACGACAGCGCCGCCTTGATGAGCGGCGCCCACACTTCCATTGTGCTGGCGTCGAAGGCCCGGTTGGAAGCGAAGGCGACCCGGTCGGTCGGCCAGAAATCGGCGTCGCCGTTGTTGAGCGCCAGCCGCCGATCGCCCGGTGCGGAACCATCACGCCTTTGGGCTGGCCGGTCGAGCCGGATGTGTACATGACATAGGCGATTGCTTCTCCATTGGCCGACCGATCCCATTCGCGCGTGTCAGGTCCGGTCAGTGTCTCGTGATCGATGTCGACCCGCGTCACGCCGGCCATCTCGGGCGCGGTCGCGCCGACGGCCGTCAAAACAAGGCGGGCTTCGCAGTCTGCGATCATAAACGCCTGGCGTTGGAGCGGAGCGCTGCGATCGAGCGGCGCATAGGCGGCGCCGCATTTGAGAATGGCCAACTGGGCGACCCCGAGGTCAATCGACCGCTCGACCAGCACGCGATGGCGCTCGGCCGCGTCGAGCCGCGGCAGGAGATCGGCTTCCTGCGTCTCGTGCGCCCTCAGGCCCGCTGTCTCGATTGGCGACGATGCGGCGGGCGAGCCGCCGAGCGCTTCCCGCGAATGATTGTCGGCGTACCCCAATGCAGGCCCCAGAACTGCTGCCGCATTCGAGACCCGTCTTCCCTTGGGCGCCGCGACGCCAATACCGGCCCCGCCGCGCCCTCGGATCTGTCAAGTCTCTGTCCAGGACGGCAAAGCAGAGTTTAGTCTTAGGAAGTTAACAACGCCAGAGCAATCAGCCTTGGGCGCGCCATCGTATAGATTCTCAGACACCGTCCTGAGCTGGTTAAGGCGACAGACGACGCCAGGGACACTTCGACGTCGTGATGCTCCAGAAACACGCCGTCAATCGGATGAGTCGCCTTGTAGACGGCTTCCTTCATGCAGAAAAGCAGCCGGGCCGACACGAGATTGCCTTTGAGCTGCTCGCGTTCTCCGGGGGTGGCGATCACGTCGAGCAAGTCCTCGGGCAGCGGCAGCGGCGGTTCGATGTCGATGCCGACGCCGCGGATCGAGGGCGCGGGCGCGACGGCGGCCGCCGCATATTCGCCATCGTGAGCCAGCGAACCGACAAAGCCCGGCGGCCACTGGGGCGCGCGAGAAGCGGAGCGCGGCAGCTCAACCGGAGGTGGAGCGCCAAGCTCCGCCAGAAGCGCCTTGGCGACAATCCTCGCCGCGCCGCTCGCCCGGCGCACCGAAGCGATAGCGCGGTCCATGGGACGAAGCTCTGCCGGCGTCAGCGCGAACTCGTCTCCGACCGCAATCCTCCGGCACGCTGCGCGGAGTTGCGGATGAGCCGCGCCCGCCAAGGCGCGCAGCCGTTCCGACAGTTGCGACAAAGTGTCGCGGCTAATCTCGTCGTGGGTCACTGCGCCGGACCGAAGGTTTTCGCGTCTCCTGGTTCTTCTTCATGATCGGCCACGCGATCATGACCCCCCGTAGCCAGGCCAACCGAAATGACGGCGCCACTGTTGCTCGCCGACCTCATCCGTCATCGCCAGCGGGTCCCAGGCCGGGGCTGACCTCACCTGGTCGCGCGTGACATTCAGCTTGACCTGACGGTCAAGCCAGTCGACGTCGGTCACCGCGTAGGGCGCCAACTGGACGATCTTGCCGGGCCACCAGCTTCTGGTGGCGATGACGAGATAGCGAATGTCCCAGTTGGCGTCGTCGGCCAGGAGATTCTCGACATGGCCGAGTTCGCCGTCGGAGGCATGGACGTGATAACCCTTGACGGCCGCCGCGCTGCGCAAATGTGATTCGCCTTCAGGACCGGTCTCGATCTCCGCCGCCCGACGCTCTGCGGCTTCGGCGACGATGGCGCTTTCGCCGATATTCGTTCCGCCCCAGTCGGGATCCCAGCCGTAATAGTCGTATAAAAGCGCCGTCATATCCTTGCTCACCGGGTCATCTTCGCGCGCCTCCGGACTCGCCTCGATCTGCTGCCTGGTCAGGTTGACGTTCACCTCGAGCGAATCGCCCGGGCTCATCATCGGCAGCCGGGGCTTCGGCGGAATTTTCAGCGGGGCAATCGCCGACGGATGGATCAACACCTTGCGGCCGGGCAGCCAGTCGCCGGTGTCGACCGTCACCCAGCGGATCTGCCAGCTTCGGTCGTCGAACAGGAAGTCCTTGACGGCGCCGATCCGGCCGTCGCTCGCCGCAATCGGGCACCCCTCCAGACCACTGACGGCAAACAGCATGGCGTTATCCCTCCCGGATGCTCGCGATCTTGAGAGACTAGCACCAACGCGCTGCCCAGCGACATCAATCACTGACGAGAGCCATTTGTCTCCGGCCCTTGGCGGATAGCGTCTCAGTTTGAATTCTGTTCACATCCCAAAGCCGACCTCCCCGCACCAGGATCGAGGCGTCCGCTTTGCGCCCGGAGCTGGGCGCTGCGAGCTTGATCTAACCCGTCGCCGCGGCGGCCGCCCCGCCGGACGGTCGCGCTTCAGCCGGCCGCCAGGAGACCTCGTAAACTTCGACGCCTTCAGGGAAGCCTTTGAACGGCTGGCGGCCGAGCGCGCGAAGCGGGGGGCGCCCCTCGCCTCGCGGGCCGAGGTCGGGCATATGAGGATCTGCCCGTCCGCGGCTGCGCTGCACAGACGGGAGGCCAGAATTCACCACACAGCCGATTGCGGTATAATCGACGCGCCCCTCGTAGCCGATCCGCCCGACTGTCGCCGCGCCCTTGGCCAGGCCGACGCCGAAGCCGATCGAATGGCCGCGTCCGCGCCAGCGAGCGGTCAAGACCTGAACCCCCTTCTGCATCTCGACCGACATTCGCAAGCCGAGGGACAAAGGATCGCTGCGCGGCAGGGGCGCATTCAAGAGGATCATCAACCCGTCGCCTGACATGTTGGTGAGGGTCGCTTCATACGCGGTGATGAGCCGGCCCAGCGTTTCATAATATTCGCCCAGGACGCCCATTGTCTCGTCGGCGTCGACTTCGCTCGCGAAGGCCGTGAAGCCGCGCAAGTCGCAAAATACAACCACGATTTCGGCGCGATGGCCGTCGAGCATCGCGTCTTCGCCGGTTCGATCGACCAGTTCGGCAACCTGCGGAGCCAGGAAGCGCTTCAATCGCGCGATGCGTTCCGATCGCTCTTGCGAGAGGGAGAGCCCGACCGCCATCGAATTGAACTGGTCGGCGAGCTGCTCGAGTTCGTCCCCTGTCGTGATTTCGATCTTGTGATCGAACTGCCCCGCGCCGATGCGCTGCGCTCCCTGCTCCAAACGCCGGATGGGACCGATCATCCGCCTCGCCAGAAGGTAGGCGAGCAGCGCCGCGAATGCGGCGCCGCTCAGGAGCAATGCCGCCGTGCGCCAAAGCGAGGCGCGGATCGGAGCCAATGCCTCGGCCAGGGGTTGCTCCGCGAAGACAGTCCACGCGGGACCGGCGATTGGCGCTGCGGCGACCATGACCGGACGGTTCTGCAGGTCCGTCACCGACGCTGCCTCGCCCCCGGCCGCGATAGTCGCTCTTTGCATGGTTTTGAGAATGGCCGTCTCGTCGGGGTCTGCGCCGCGGAGAACCATGCTGATGTCGGGATGGGCAACGAGATGACCGGGGCGATCGAGCACGAAGGCATTGCCAGTGTTGCCGATATGGATGGTCGAGATCACGTCCCAGATCAGTTTGAGATTGATCTCGGCGATCGCGGCGCCAGCGCTGGGGCGCGGGCCGGTCACCGCAATCGTCATGTAAGGCTCGGACCCCTCGTGCAGGGTCACCGGGCCGTACCAGACCCGCTGGCTGAACGCCCCCAACACCGCTTCGTCGTTGGACCGGTCGACGCCGCTGCCGACGATGTCGGGCTCGACCCGAGAAACGCGCAGCTTTTCGACCCCCGCACTGTCGACGAGAGTGACATCGACGATCGCCGGCGCAAGCTGCATCAGACGCAAGACGTCCACGCGATGACGCTGCTCACCGCCCGGAAGTCCAGGGCAGCTGAACAGCCCATCCGAGCTGCCCCACGATCCCGCCGAGGAAGCCGTCAATTCTCCCAGCTGCGGACTGCGCTTGCGCGCTTAATCCGCGGCTCAGCGACTTGGTCAAGTCGCGATAGCCGAACAAAGCCTCGCTGATACCGTTTGCGAGGAGCGTCACGACAACCGCGCCGAAAAGGACGATGAAGTACTTCCAGAACAACGGCCAGCGCGGACGCGGCGGACCGGGCGGCGGCGAGCGTGGAGCTCGATCGCCGTCCGCGGCGCTCATTCGATCACGTCGTCAGAGCGCAGCACGATGCTCTCGGGAAACTCGATGCCCAGGGCGTGCGCCGTCTTGAGATTGACCGAAAGCCGAAGACGGGTCGGCAATTCGAGCGGCAGCTCGGCAGGGTTGGCCCCTTTGAGAATTCGATCGGCGAGCCCAGCGGCGCGATCGAACATCGCGTCCATGTCGGGGCCATACGCCATAAGGCCGCCTTCGCGCACGTTCGAGTCGTATTCGTAGATCGCCGGGATCTTATGAACCGCGGCGAAGTCGATGACGCGCGCCCGATTGAGACTTGTGAGGACATCGGTGATCATCATGATCGCGTCGGGCGGCTTCTCCGTCATGGCGCCAAAGGCGACTTTGAAATCTTCGGGCGCGCGGACACCGAGCGGCGCAATTGCGATCCCAAGCTTCGCCCCCTCAGCCTCGACCGCCTTGTATCGAAGGGTCATGGCGAGATCGTCCGCATTCCATAGCACCGCCACCGTGCGCACCGTTGGGATCGCCTCCTTGAGAAGCTCCAGGCGCTTGGCGGACAGCTCTCCCGCGATTTCCGACACGCCTGTGACTTCGCCGCCGGGCCGCGCCAGGCTTTCGACGAGACCGGTCGCGACCGGATCGCCCGCCCCGACAACGACGACCGGAACATGCGACGCGTCCTCTTTGGCGGCGACGGCCGCCGGAAAGCCCATTGTCATGATGAGGTCGACGTGACTCGCCACCAATTCCGTGACGTACTCAGGCAATTTCTTGAGTTGGCCCTGGGCTGCCCGTTTCTCGAAGAAGAGGTTGACGCCGGGCTGGTAGCCTCGGTCAACAAAGTCTTTGACCACCGCTGGCCCGCAGAGCGATCTGTTGTCGGCCCCGCCGCATAGGAGCCCAACTCGAAAGATACGATCCGCAGTCTGCGCAAGCCCGGCGGATCCACCCAGGATAAGAGTTAGAAACCCCGCGAGCGCCCCACGCCACCACATGTGCGGAACTTTCTTGTCGCGAACCCGATGAAGTGGGCAGCCCAAGCTACAATTGCTGGGCTTCTGACGGCGCTTCGCCAAGGCACGGTATCATACTCCGCCACGAATGACGATTTTGGCCGCTGGTCGGCGGGAGCCCTGGGGTAACCCGCTCCTCTCACGCGTCGCGGATTTGTCTTTGCGATCGTGCTACCTTGCCTTTCCGAGCGAGGCTCGCGCCTGGAGCGGCGGCTGACGCCTTTTCGCGGGAGCCCTGCCATGAAACATGCAATTTTGGGGGCGGGAGCGATCGGAGGGTTGCTCGGCGCCGTGCTGTCGTCGCTTGGCGAAGACGTCACCATGTTGGTGCGACCGCAAAAGCTGGCGGACTATCCCGCGAACCTGACCCTGGAGCGCCCGTCGGGAACGATCACCGCGCCGACGAAAGCCGTGGCGAGGCTGATGGAGCCGGTTGACGTGCTGTGGATTGCAACCAAGACCTATCAACTGTCAGCCGCGCTGGAAACTATAGAAGCGGCGCCTCGCTGCGTGGCGCCACTTCTGAATGGCGTCGACCATGTTGCGTTGCTGCGGGCGCGATTCGGGGGAGAACGGGTCGTCCCGGGGACGATCGCGTCGGAGACGGAGTGTACTGCTCCGGGCAAATCCATCCAGCGCTCTCGGGTCGTGCATATGAACCTCGCGGCCAGCGGAGAGCCCCTGTTGGGAAGCACCGTCGCCAGGTTGGGCGAGGTGGGCTTGGTCTGCCAATTCATTCGGAACGAGCAGACGCTGCTCTGGGACAAGCTCTGCTTCCTCGCGCCGTTTGCCCTGGTGACGTCGGCGTCGGGTAAGGATGTCGGGGAAGTGATGAGCGACGCGACCTGGAAACGGGAACTGAGTTCGGCGATTGCCGAGGCGTGCGCGGTGGCGAACGCCAGCGGCGCGGAGATCGTCGCAGCGAGGATTCAGGCGCTTTTCGAAAACGCGCGCGCAGAGATGCGTAGCTCGATGCAGAAGGACGTGGCGGCCGGACGGGAACCGGAGTTGGACGCTATCGGCGGCCCTATTGTGCGTGGCGGGGAGCGCTACGGCA
Organism: uncultured Alphaproteobacteria bacterium; assembly: GCA_963767245.1. Taxonomy (GTDB): domain Bacteria; phylum Pseudomonadota; class Alphaproteobacteria; order Rhizobiales; family Beijerinckiaceae; genus Roseiarcus. Next base: position 55,171 of record CAVYDG010000027.1, on the reverse strand, counting down.
TCGACGTCTCAACGACGGCGAATTTGATGGAAGCGATTCGCGCCAGGACTTTGCTGTCTGAACTTTAGCGGGAGCGGTTGACGCCCTCGCCGCGGACAGCCTATAAGCCCGCCTCCGAAAGGCTGGGCTTGAAACCCGGCCTGTTTGATTTTGAGCTTAAGCCCTTAAGGGAAGAAGAAGTTCATGGCCAATACGAAGTCGGCCCAGAAGGCGGCCCGCCAGACGATCCGCCGCACCGCGGTCAACAAGTCGCGCCGGAGCGAGATGCGCAGCTATGTCCGCAAGGTCGAGGAAGCGCTCGCCTCCAAGGACCCCAAGGCCGCGGCCGAGGCGCTGAGCCAGGCCGAACCCAAGCTCGCCCGGGCGGCGCAAAATGGCATCGTTCACAAGAACGCCGCGTCGCGGAAAATCTCGCGCCTGACCAAGCGGGTCAAGGCCCTCGCCGGCTGACGATCCGCTTGCCCGGGGCGCGCCGTCGTTGCGAGGAGCCATAGGGCGGCGAGAGACGCCCGTCTTTCGACGCCCTACGGCTCGCAATGACGACTGTAGTTCGAGCCCAAATGCAATCTGCTTTTAGGCGTGGCTCCCCGTGACCGACCTTCCTCCCGACCGGCTCAGCGTCGATCCATCGAGCCCGTTCTATGACGAGGCCATCCTCGCGCGTGGCATTGGCGTCCGGTTCCGGGGCGTCGAGCGCCGCGACGTCGAGGAATATTGCGTCAGCGAGGGGTGGATCCGGGCCGCGGCCGGCAAGGCGCTCGATCGCCGGGGCCAGCCGCTCGTGATCAAGATGACCGGACCGGTCGAGCCCTATTTTCTTAAGCCCGGCGAGCCTGCTGCTGACGGAAACTGACAGTGAGGACCGATAAGGGTTGAGCCGGTCAAACCCGGAGCTTCTCCCATGCGCAATGTCGGTTTCATTCTGGTCTATGTCGAGAACGTCGCGGCGAGCGAGGCCTTTTACGCTTCGATCCTCGGCCGGCCTGCGATCGAATCGTCCAACACCTTCGCGATGCTTCCAGCCGCCCCTGGCCTGATGCTGGGTCTTTGGAAACGCGATGGAGTGAAGCCCCCGGCCTCCGCCGCCGGCGGCGGCGAGATCGCTTTTCCTGTGGAAAACCCGGCGGAAGTCGACGCAGCCTTCGCCGAATGGCGCGGGCGCGGCGTCAAAATCGTGCTCGAGCCTACGCAGATGGATTTCGGCTATAGCTTTGTCGCCCTCGATCCCGACGGGCAGCGCCTGCGCGTCTTCGCGCCGTCCCCGAACTGACCGGCGAGGCGGGGCGGCGACGTCCGGAAGCAAGGGGCGCGTCGACGCGCCCCTCTTCTGATTCATTTAATCAGAATATCGACATTTTCTTGACAAAAAACAGAAATTGATGGTATCCTGCCGTCACTGGGGCGGGAACGCCCCGGACCGAGAGGATGCGGCGTGCAAAGATTTTTTCGGCTCCACCGTCGCCGCAACCCGTTGAAAAGGCTCAAAATGGCGAAGAGAATCAAAGGAAATCCAAATCGTTTTCTTGGATTTATTTGGGCCTGGCTTGGGCTGCCTTAGCGCCGATGAGGTCCTGGCTCGGGAAAATTTGGCGGCGGACTCGGCCAAGACGCCGCCTCGCGCCGTCAGAGCCCTTCGAACAGCGCCGTCGACAGGTAACGCTCGGCGAACGATGGAATGATGATCACGATCGTCTTGCCGGCGTTTTCCGGCCGGCGGCCGACGTCGATCGCCGCGGCGACGGCGGCGCCGGAGGAAATGCCGACCGGAATCCCTTCGAGCCGGGCCACCAGCCGCGCGGTGTCGAAGGCGGTCTGGTTGCCGACCGTGATCACCTCGTCGATCACGGCGCGGTCGAGGATCGCTGGAATGAAACCGGCGCCGATACCCTGGATCTTGTGCGGTCCCGGCGCGCCGCCGGAAAGAACGGGCGAGTCTTCGGGTTCGACGGCGATCATGCGGACGCTGGGCTTGCGGCCCTTCAGAACCTCGCCGACCCCGGTGATCGTGCCGCCGGTGCCGACGCCGGAGATGACGATGTCGACTTCGCCGAGCGTGTCGTTCCAGATCTCTTCCGCCGTGGTGCGGCGATGGATTTCCGGATTGGCGGGATTCTCGAACTGCTGCGGCATGACTGCGCCGGGCGTCTCATTGACGATCTCGTTCGCCCTGGCGATCGCGCCTTTCATGCCCTGGGCGGCCGGCGTGAGCACCAGTTCGGCCCCGAGGAGGGCGAGCATCTTGCGCCGCTCGATCGACATCGATTCGGGCATCACCAGGATCAGCCGGTACCCGCGCGCCGCCGCGACGAAGGCGAGCGCAATGCCGGTGTTGCCGGACGTCGGTTCGACCAGAACGCCGCGGCCGGGCGATATCTTGCCCTGCGCCTCGAGCGCGTCGATCATGGCGACGCCGATGCGGTCCTTGACGCTCGCGATCGGATTGAAGAACTCGAGCTTGGCCAGGAGATGGGCCTCGACACCCTTCTCCTTGGCGATCCGGTTCATGCTGACGAGAGGCGTATCGCCGATCGTGTCGGTGATCGATGCGTAAATCCTGCCCCGGCCTGGCGTTCGTCGCGCAGCGCCTGCATCTGTCATTTGACCGCTACTCCAAAATGTTCGCCGCGCCCGCGCCTTGCGGCGCGGGCCGACAATAACATTTCATGCGGAACAAAACTATGGAACGCCGCAAATACCGGGATCAGATAGCAAAATCGCCGGCCGCCTTCTCGTCGTCGAGCACATGGGCTTTCTCGGCCGTCTCGCACATCTGTTCGACGGTGATCGAATCGAGATTGGCGAGGAAGGTTTCGCCCGCCTTGCGCACGGCCGGATCGATCACCCGCTCGAGCAGGATCGAGTTGGCGCCGAGATCTTCCGGATCCGCGGTGCTCAGCGACATCGCGGTGCGCACGATCTCGCCGACTGTGATCCGCCGGCGCTCGCGCGCCAGCTCGTAGCCGCCCCGCGGCCCGCGCACGCCCTTGAGGATCTTGGCGTGGACGAGCCCCTGGAGCAACGTCTCCAGGTGGCGGGGGGGCAACTTATGGCGCGCAGCCAAAGCTTTGGCCGCAACCGGCGCCGAGCGCGAATGCAACGCGACATCGACAACGGCGGCGATCGCGAGAACGCTCCGTCGCGACAATAGGTTCATCGTCATACCTCCTACGATGAGCGTCCGGTGGAACCGAATCCATTTGAGCCACGGACGCTCGACGTGAGCCGCTCGCTCGCAATCAGAGCGACGCGTTCCACAGAACAAACGACGAGTTGCGCAATGCGCGCACCCCGCCGAACGGCAAAAGGCTTCGTTCCAAAATTGATGAGGATGACGCCAATCTCGCCGCGATAATCTGCGTCGATCGTCCCCGGACTGTTGAGGACCGTCACCCCATCGTTCAGCGCCAGCCCTGACCGGGGCCGGACCTGAGCCTCAAATCCCTTCGGCAACTCGATCGCCAACCCGGTCGCGATCAACCCGCGCGACCCAGGGGCCAAGACAACTCCCTCGCCGGCCGGCACGGCGGCCAGGAGATCCATCCCCGCCGCATCTTCACTCTCATACGCCGGCAATTGCAACCCCTCGGCATGCGGGAATCGCCTGTAAACAATCGAGATCATTGGCGTCTCGCCAATTCGACCGCGAGACGCCGAACGATGCCGTCGGCTACCTCGGCCTTGGTCATCGGCGGCCAAGTTTCGGCCTTGCGTGCGTCGATGACTTCGACCTGGTTGGTCTCGCCGCCGAATGTCGAAGTCCCTTCAGCGACACTATTGGCGATGATGAGATCGCATCCCTTGCGCCGTAACTTGGCCTTCGCATTGGCCGTAACGTTTTCGGTTTCGGCCGCGAAGCCAATCACAACCGCCGGCCGCATTGTGGTCTTCTTCGAAACTTCCGCAAGTATATCGGGGTTCTCCACCAGGCGGAGCGTCGGAGACTCGCCGGCGCCCTTTTTGATCTTCTGGCTGGCGACGCTCTCGGTTCGCCAGTCGGCCACCGCCGCCGCGGCGATGAACGCGTCTGCGGGCAGCGCGGCCTCGACCGCCTGGCGCATCTCGCGCGCCGAACCGACATGAATGACCTCAGCCCCGATGGGATCGGACAGGCCGACCGGCCCAGTAATGAGTGTTACCCTTGCGCCGGCGCCGACCGCAGATTGCGCAATTGCATGTCCTTGCCGCCCCGAAGAACGGTTTCCGATGAACCGGACCGGGTCGATCGGCTCATAAGTTGGCCCCGAGGTGACGATGATATGCCGCCCGCTAAGCGGACCCGAATCAGGCAGAGGCGATTCGGGTGATTCGCCGAGCGCCGTTCCCGCCGCCAGCGCCTGTTCGATCGCCTCGACGATCGCCGCTGGCTCGGCCATTCGGCCTGGGCCGAATTCTCCGCAGGCCATTGGCCCCGAATTCAGGGCCGACGAATGAGGACGCCGTCGTCCTTCAACCGATCGAGGTTGCGGCGCGTCGCGGGGTGCAGCCACATCCTTAAGTTCATCGCCGGGGCGACGAGCACGCGTTTGTCGGTCGCCAGCAAGAGCGTGGTCGCCAGATCGTCGGCAAGGCCGCCCGCCATCCGGGCGAGAATATTCGCGCTCGCAGGCGCGACCACGACCAGGTCGGCGGCGCGCGACAACTCGATATGGCCGATCGCCGCTTCGTCAGTCAGGCTGAACAGGTCGTCGCGGATCGCCTGCCCGCTAAGCGTCGCTGCCGAAAGGGGGGAAATGAATTGCCGGGCGGCCGCGGTCATGACCACGCGCACCGTCGCGCCGCGGTCCCTCAGCCGCCGGATCAGCTCCAACGACTTGTAGGCCGCGATTCCTCCACTAATGATCAGGAGAATACGCGCGCGCGACAGCGGGACGGCGGTCATCGGCGATGCCCGTCGGCTAGCTCAGTCCGCTGCGAGCGGGCCCGCGCCCGCGACGCGGCGGAAATCCTCAAGATTGCGCGAGACGTCCATATGCCTTTTCGTCCGCTCCTGCCCCCCGGCCGGCGGTTCAGTCGGCAACTCTTTCAGCGCCACCAACGATAGCAGAGGATTGCCACGGCGGTTAGTGAAATTGCAATTACCACAATTGTGGTGTTGGCGATCCGCGACTGCAGCGAGTGGCTGTAGAGGCGCCTGCCGAGCCCCGACTCTGCGGCCGCGCCGAGGCGGCTGGCGAGATCTTCGCGGCGGCGGGGAGGGTCGGCAAGGGAAGGCGGCCCGCCGCGAAAGTGAATGCAGTTCAAGGACGTTTGCACTCTGGTCACCAGTGATACCAGAGGAATGCAAGGACGCATATGAAGGTGGCGAACCCTAAAAAGTATATGACAGATCGGGACAAATCATGTTCCGCTTCGATGACTGCCGCGGTCGCGTCCGTTTCGAGTCGAGCGGCGATTCTCTCCAAGTGTTGGGGAGCATTGGCGAGAAAGACCGCGAGGGATGAAAGCCCTCGGCTCACATCGTCGAGCCGCCCGGCGGGGCCGAGGTTTTCGGCAATCCAGGCGCCGACGACCGGCTCGGCCGTCGACCACATATTGAGCTGAGGATCGAGTTTTCGCGCCACCCCTTCGACGACGACCATCGTTTTCTGCAGCATGACCAGTTCGATCCTTGTGGTCATTTCGAACAGAGCCGTGATCTCGAATAACAGTGTAAGCAGCTTGGCCATCGAAATCTGATCGGCGGTGCGCGAGTGGATCGGCTCGCCGATCGCGCGAATCGCTTGGGCAAAATCCTCGACCCGATAGACGTGCGGCACGTACCCAGCCTCAAAATGGATCTCGGCCACCCGAAGGTAGTCTCGGCGGATAAAGCCGTACAGGATTTCCGCCAGGAACCGGCGCTCCTTACGCCCAAGCCGGCCCATGATGCCGAAGTCGACGGCGACGATGCGCCCCTCGTTGTCGACGAAGAAATTGCCCTGATGCATGTCGGCGTGGAAGAATCCGTCGCGCAGCGCGGTGCGCAGGAAGGTCTGAATCAGGGTACGCGCCAGCGCGCGGGGATCAAATCCGAGGTCGGTCAGACGCTCCGGATCAGTAAGCGGGACCCCGTCGATCCATTCCATCGTCATCACCTCGCGCGTAGTGCGGTTCCAGTCGACGGACGGGGCGCGAATCTCCTGGATCCTGACTGGAGTTCTCGGCGAATTCCGACGCCGCTGCGGCTTCGAGCCGGAAGTCCATCTCCATCCGGACCGAGCGGGCGAGCGTCTCGACGACCTGGACCGGGCGCAACCGGCGGAACTCCGGGACCGAGCGCTCGGCAAGCCTGGCGGCGAAGAACATGTCCCCAAGATCGCGCGCGAACCGCCGTTCGACGCCGGCGCGCAGCACTTTCACCGCGACCGGCCGCATGCCGTCGCCGGTTCTCACCTCGGCGCGGTGGACTTGCGCGATCGAAGCCGCAGCGACGGGCTCGCCGAAGCTCTCGAACAACGAATCGATCTTCGCGCCGAACGAGGCCTCGATGATGCCGATCGCGGTCCCCCGGCTCATCGGCGCGACGCGGTCCTGCAGGCGCTCGAGCTCGATGGCGACCTTCGCCCCGACGATGTCGGGGCGGGTCGAGAGGAATTGTCCGAGCTTGACGTAGGACGGCCCCAGCCGGTCGATCGCACGGGAGAGGCCGGTAAGCCCATCGACGTTGCGCTTGGCGATCAGGTTGGCGAGAGCGAGCGGCAGACGCGCGACCGGCGGCAACAGGGCCGGGTCGACGCCCAGGAACGCCCCTTCGCGGGCGAAGACAAAGGCGGCGCGCGCCAGCCGCAAGCCCATGGCCGAGCGACGACAGGATCGACATCAATCAGAGCTTCCAGCCCGAGTGGATCGCAACGATCCCCCCGCTCAGGCGCGTGAAGTCGACGCGCGCAAAGCCCGGCCTCCCGGATCATCTCGGCGAACTGAATCGGGAGACGGAAACCTGCGAATCGATTCGACGAGATAGCGGTAAGGGGCGCCGTCGCCGGTCACCACCTTGCCCAGGGCCGGGATCGCCGCGAACGAATAAGCGTCGTAGATTCGCTCGATCCACCGGCAAATCGATGCGCGAGAATTCGAGGCACAGAAAACGCCCGCCGCGCCTGAGCACCCGATAGGCTTCGCCGAGCGCGGCTTCGATCCGCGGCACGTTGCGGATGCCAAAAGCGATCGTATAGGCGTCGAAGCGCGATATCAGCCAGCGGCAACGCCTCGGCGTTGCCTTCGACGAACTTCAGCCGGGTTGCAAACGAGCGCGTGGCCGCGCGCTCTTCCGCGACTTTGCAGCATGTCGGGGTTGACGTCGACGAGAGTCACCGTCGTCAACGGACCGCCCGCATCCGCTACCCGCATCGCGACATCGCCAGTTCCGCCGGCGACGTCGACATGAGCGAACGGCCGCGTCCGCGACGGGCGAACCTTGGCGACGAGCGCATCCTTCCACGCCCGATGGAGGCCGAATGACATCAGGTCGTTCATCACGTCATAACGTCCGGCGACCTTGTGGAACACGTCGTCCACCAGGCCCTGCTTCTCGTCCAGAGGAACGATGCGGCGGCCGAAGTGCGTGTCATCGGCGCGCGGCGGGCATTCGGGGCTCTCCTTGGGGCGGCGTGAACCTTAGCGCGCCAGGCGCCCAGCGTACACCGACGCCGGTCAGTCCATGCGCACCGGGATACCCGCTTCCGCCATCCGGGCCTTGGCCTGCCGAATTGTGAATTCGCCGAAATGGAAGATCGACGCCGCCAGCACGGCGCTGGCGTGGCCCTGCCGCACGCCGTCGACGAGGTGATCGAGATTGCCGACGCCGCCCGAGGCGATGACCGGAATTGCGACCGCGTCGGCGACAGCGCGAGTGAGGTCGAGGTCGAAGCCCTGTTTCGATCCGTCGCGATCCATCGACGTCAAGAGGATCTCGCCCGCGCCCAGAGCCGCGACCTCGCGCGCGTAACTGATCGCCTCGATGCCAGTCGGCCGCCGGCCGCCGTGGGTGAAGATCTCCCAACGGGGCGGCGCGCCAGGCGCGGAAACCCGCTTGGCGTCGATGGCGACGACGACGCACTGGGCGCCGAACTTCTCCGCCGCCAGGCGCACGATCTCGCGGTCGGCGACCGCCGCCGAATTGATCGAAGCCTTGTCGGCGCCGGCGAGCAGGAGATTGCGGATGTCGTCGGTGGTGCGAACGCCGCCGCCGACCGTCAACGGCATGAAGCAGACCTCGGCCGTGCGCCTGACGACATCGAGCAGGATGCCGCGATCCTCGTGGCTCGCCGTGATGTCGAGGAAGCACAGTTCGTCCGCGCCCGCCTTGTCGTAAGCGATCGCGCTCTCGACCGGGTCCCCCGCGTCGCGCAAGATTGACGAAATTGACGCCCTTGACGACCCGGCCGTCCTTGACGTCGAGACAAGGGATGACTCGGGCCTTGAGAGTCACTCCGCCAACCCCGCCGGTCGCTTCGCTCCGCCTGTCGCGCCCGTCGACCGCAACAGCGCCAGCGCCGCGCGCGGGTCGAGCCGGCCGTCGTAGAGGGCGCGGCCGACGATGGCGCCGGCGAGGCGGGCGCAATCGGGCTCCATGAGCCGCCTGACATCCTCGATCGAGGCGAGTCCGCCCGAGGCGATGACTGGAATGTCGAGAGCGTCGGCGAGCGCGACCGTGCTTTCGAGGTTGAGGCCAGCGAGCGCGCCGTCGCGGGCGATGTCGGTATAGATAATCGCCGCGACGCCCGCGTCCTGGAACCGGCGGGCAAGGTCGAGCGCCGAAATGTCCGAAGTCTTCGCCCAACCGTCTATGGCCACCATGCCCTCGCGGGCGTCGACGCCGACAGCGATGCGGCCCGGATAGAGCCGCGCCGCCTCGCGGACGAAATCGGGATCGCGGACCGCCGCGGTGCCGATGATGACCCGCGTCACTCCGCTTTCGAGCCAACCGCGCACGGTCTTCAGGTCGCGAATGCCGCCGCCGAGCTGCAGCTTGATCTTGAGACCGGAGAGAATGCCCCGGACCGCCTCAGCGTTGACCGGCTGGCCGGCGAACGCGCCGTCGAGATCGACGACATGAAGATAGTCGAACCCTTGGGCGGCGAACGCGCGCGCCTGGGCCGCAGGATCGGCGTTGAACACGGTCGCGCGCGCCATGTCGCCCTGGACGAGGCGCACGCACTCGCCGTTCTTGAGATCGATGGCGGGAAACAGGATCACGGACGCCACTTGAGGAAATTGGCGATCAGCATAAGGCCGAGCGTCTGGCTCTTCTCGGGATGAAACTGCGTCCCGGCGATGTTCTCGCGGGCGACGATCGCCGTCACCCGGCCGCCGTAGTCGGCGGTCGCGACGGTGTCGCCGGCGTCGTCCGGATAGAGCTGATAGGAATGGACGAAATAGGCGTGCAGTCCACTTGGCCCGGTCTGGATCCCCGTCCAGCAGCGGATGGCCGCGCTGTACGTCGAGGGTGTTCCACCCCATGTGCGGAATCTTCGAGGCCCGGATCGCGCGGCTTGATTGACGCGACGTCGCCCGCGATCCAGTTGAGGCCGGCGACGACCTCATGCTCGAGGCCGCGGGTCGCCAGCAATTGCGCGCCGACGCAAATGCCCAGGAACGGCCGCCCACGCTTCCGCGCCGCCTCATCCATCGCCTCGACCATGCCAGCGACGCCGTCGAGGCCGCGACGGCAGTCGGCAAAAGCGCCGACTCCGGGAAGCACGACATGATCGGCCGTCAGCACCTCATCGGGGCGCGCGGTGACTTTGATCTCTTGGCTTACGCCGGCCTCACGGGCGGCGCGCTCGAACGCCTTCCGCGCCGAGTGCAGGTTGCCCGAGCCGTAATCGATGATCGCGACGCTCATCGTGATCCCGCGCTAAAGCTCGCCCTTGGTCGACGGCGCCCTGCCGCCCTCGCGTGGATCGATCGCAACCGCGTCGCGAAGCGCCCGGGCGACGCCCTTGAAGCAGGATTCGGCGATGTGATGGCTGTTGACGCCATAGAGCGTCTCGATGTGCAGCGTCAGCCCGGCATTGCCGGCGAAGGCCTGGAAGAACTCGCGCACGAGCGCGGTGTCGAAGGCGCCGATCCGCTCGGTCGGAAACTCGGTCCGGAAGACGAGAAACGGCCGGCCCGATACGTCAAGCGCGACGCGGGTCAGGGTCTCGTCCATCGGCAGCAGGCAGTGGGCGTAGCGGGTGAGGCCCCGTTTGTCGCCAAGCGCTTTCGCCAGCGTCTGGCCCAGGGCGATGCCGACGTCCTCGACCGTGTGGTGATCGTCGATGTGACGGTCGCCCTCGGCCCGGACGGTGAGGTCGATGAGGGAATGACGGGCCAGCTGGTCGAGCATGTGATCGAAAAAGCCGACGCCGGTCACGACATCGGCAACGCCGGTTCCGTCGAGATCGAGGCCGACCTCGATGCTCGTTTCCCTGGTCTTGCGGGTGATTGCGCCCTTGCGCATGGGGATACCGGACCTTCGGGCCTGATTGCGCCGGGGTGATAGCAAGCGCCATGCCGGTTGACCATCAATAAGCGCCGGCCATGCGTATATCACATAATTGATAAGTCTTATCTGGCCGTCGCCTGCAAGCCAAAATTCCAGTTCCTTCAACCCGGAGCAAAGCACGAACACTGTGCCGCCAAATCCTTGCAAGAGGATGGCCCGCGATTTCCCTGGATCTCCTATCCCTTCCCGGAAACGGGTCCTTTCAATGGGTTATCGCGAACGCCGGGCGAGAAATCGTTGTTCGCTCCCCTCCCCCACTCTCGCGCCCCAATGGCGCCGCTTGGGCCTGGTGACTGAACCAACATAACTCCAATTCCTGATTTTCGCAAGTAAAATCGCCACACGGCCGCGATTTGCCGGTTTTTCATAATCCCAAGGCGCCCAAACCGATTCCGTCCGGCCGCGTCATGCTCTATGGAGGGTCGCTGATCGCGCGCCGGCGGGCCAAGACCGGCCGGGCGGCCAAGGGAACGGACCTCGATGACGAAAATGATGAAATTCGGCGTGGGCCAGGGCGTCAAGCGGGTCGAGGACGTCCGTTTGGTCAGCGGCCGCGGGAATTACACTTCGGACGCCAGCGAACGCGCCGAACTCAGGGCGGTCTTTCTGCGCAGCCCCTACGGACATGCGAAATTCCGCATCGACGACCTTGAAGCCGCGCGCGCGGCGCCGGGCGTCCGGGCGGTATATGTGGCGGGTGATTTCAGCGACCTCGGCCCGCTGCCGTGCCTCGCTCCGGTCCCGAACTCCGACAAGTCGCGGACGCCGCTCAAGCCCTATCCGATCATGGCGGAGAACGAGGCCGATCATGTCGGCGACATGATCGCGATGGTCGTCGCCGATACGACGCATCAAGGGCGCGACGCCGCCGAATTGATCGGCGTCTCGTGGCAGGAGCTTCCCGCGGCCGTCGACATGGAGGAGGCGATCAAGCCCGGGGCGCCGCAGGTGTTTGCCGGGGCGCCCGGCAATGTCGCCTATGACAATCATATCGGTGACAAAGAGAAGACCCACGCCGCATTTGCGCGAGCGGCGCGCACCGTCCGGATCAAAATCGTCAACCCGCGCGTCGTCGCCAATTATATGGAGCCGCGCGCCGCGGTCGGAGAGTACGATTCGAAGTCCGGCCGCATGACCCTCACCGTCGGCAGCCAGGGCGTCCATGCCATTCGGGACGTCGTCGCCGACGAAATTCTGAAGGTTCCGCGCACTCTCCTTCGCGTGATCACCCAGGACGTCGGCGGCGGTTTCGGCACCAAGCAGATGGTCTATCGCGAATATCCGCTTGTTCTGGCCGCGGCCCGCAGGCTCGGCCGCTCGGTCAGCTGGACGGGCGACCGCAGCGAGCATTTCGTCGGCGACGCGCAAGGCCGCGACAATGTGACCACCGCCGAAATGGCGCTCGACGCCGATGGGCGGTTTCTGGCGCTGCGCGTCGATATTCTCGGCAATCTCGGCGCCAATCTCACCATGTTCGCTCCCTATATCCCCTGGCTTGGGGCGACGATGGCGACTGGACCCTACGACATCGGCGAGCTCTATGTCCGTTGCCGCGGCGTCTACACCCATACCGTTCCCGTCGACGCCTATCGCGGCGCCGGACGGCCGGAGGCGGCCTATGTGCTCGAGCGCCTGGTCGACAAATGCGCGCGGACGCTCGGCCTCGCGCCGGAAGAATTGCGCGCGCGGAATTTCATCAAGCCCGAGCAGATGCCCTATCACACCCACACCGATCGCGACTACGACGTCGGCGAGTTCGAGGGCGCAATGCGCGCGTGCCTGAAAAAGGCCGACCATGGCGGTTTCTTGAGCCGGGCGGAGCAATCGCGAGCACGCGGCAAGATCCGCGGCTTCGGGATCTCTAGCTATATCGAATGCACCGCCTGGAACGATTCCGAGGAGGGCTCGGTGACGCTGGAGAAAAACGGCGACTTCACCGTGCTTATCGGCACCCAATCGAACGGCCAGGGACATGAGACGGCCTACGCTCAGGCCGTGTCGCAACATCTCGACGTGCCGCTCGAGCGGATCAAGGTCGTCCAGGGCGACACGGATCGGATCGCCACCGGTTTCGGCACCGGCGGCTCGCGGTCGATCCCGATCGGCGCGGTGTCGGTCGCCGGCGCTTCGCGGACGCTCGCCGCATCTCTGAAGGAGCTCGCCGCCGACAAGCTCGAGGCTGCGGTCGCCGATCTCGAAATCGAAGACGGTCAGGTCAGGATCGCCGGAACGGACCGCGCCATCTCCTATGCCGAGATCGCCGCCCTGCCCGGCGCGACGGCGGCGAAATTGACCGCGGTCGAACCATTCGCGCCGTCGAACGCGACCTATCCCAACGGCACGCACGCCTGCGAGGTGGAGATCGATCCCGACACCGGCGAGACGGCGATCGTCCGCTACACCGTGGTCGACGACTTCGGCTTCACTTTGAACCCGCTGCTGCTCGCTGGACAGGTCCACGGCGGCATCGCCCAAGGGGCGGGCCAGGCGCTGATGGAGCGGGCTACGTTCGACAGCCACGGCCAACTCTTGACCGCGAGCCTCCTCGACTATTCCCTCCCCCGCGCCGACAACCTGCCCTCGTTCGACTTCGAGACCCGCAACGTCCCCTCGACCATCAATCCGATGGGCCTCAAGGGCGCCGGCGAAGCCGGCTCGATCGGGTCGACGCCGGCGGTGATGAACGCGATCGCCGACGCGCTGTGGCGCGCCTATCGCGTCGAGCACATCGACATGCCCGCGACGCCGTTCGCGGTCTATGGCGCGATCAGAGGCGCGGGCGCCGGGAAGTAGAGTGCTGCCTTGCCCGCAGACGCGGACATCGAGGCAACGCCCTGATGCACTCTGGGTTCGTCTGAACGAAGGCCGGGCGGCGGGCAATTCCCTCGAATCAAAACGGACCTGCTCAGGGTCGAACTCGTTCCGTCCGACCAGTTTCGATCCGAGCGGAACCAGCGGGCATGTTCGACCGACTTCCGTCTCGCGCCATAGCCCCCGGGAGGCTAAACCCGGCCGACGCTCTCGCCGGGCCGGAATTCCACCGGCGCTTTGAGGCGCGCGGGGCGTCCCGCCGGTTTCCGCGGCGAGCCGTCGCCGGTCGTGCGCCGGCGCGCAGCCTGCGTCAGCTCCAAAATCACCGCCTCGCCCAGGCTGCGGCCGATCCCGGTCCAGTCGGTCTCATAGCTGGTCAACGCCGGAATGAGCGACTGGACCCGCGTCTCCGGCAAGATCCCGACAATCGAGAGGTCGCGACCGGGCGCCAATCCCGCCTCCCCGAGCCGGCGGTAGAACGCAACTGCATGCATCGAATCATTCAACAGGACCGCGGTCGGACGCGGATCGGAGGAGAGCAGGGCTTCCGCGGCGGCGAGACCGCCCCGCTCGCCCGCCGGCGTCCGCAAGCGCCAGGCTTCGTCGCGGCCAAGTCCCCGGCGCCGCATCGCCCGCCAATAGCTTCGCTCGATCAGGTCGACGTAGTTGGGTTTGATATCCGGGAGCGCGAGCGCGATCCGGCGATGGCCAAGCCCCGCGAGATGGTCGACCGCGCCTTCGACCGCGGCCTCAAAATCGGGATCGATCCAGGCGTGCGGGACGTGCGACCGGGTGCGCCCGAAGGCGACGAACGGCTTGTCGAGCTTCGTCAGATACTCGACCCGGGGATCGCGTCCGAGCGTGTCGGCGATGATCAGCGCGTCGACGAGGCCACGCTCGGTCACCCGGCGCAGCGGCTCGAGCCGGTCGTCCTCGAGAAAAATCGCCAGATCGAGACCCTCCTCCGAGAGCCGTTGCTTGAGGCCGATCAGGACGAACAGGAACACCGAGTTGATCGGCACATCATCGTCGGCGCCGGCGGGGATGATGACGCCGACCAGGTCGGTCCGCCCGCGCCGCAGGCTGCGTCCCGACTGATTGGGCGAATATCCGAGTTTCGCCGCAGCGTCGCGCACCCGCTGGCGGGTGAGCGCGTTGACGTCGGCGCGGTCGTTGAGCGCCCGCGACACGGTGCCGATCGAGATGTCGAGGTGGCGGGCGAGCTCGCGAATTCCGACCAATGCGCTCCATCCTGAAGAGCCGTGGGAGCCGAGGCAGGCGGTCCCCGAGCCCGCGATTCGAAAACTAGCGGCGTGCCGCCGCGCTTGACAAGACCGCGCTCGGCCGCTAGCGTCGTAAACGTTTACGGCAGGCCTGTCCCCCGAAGCGGACGCCGCCAAGAGGAACGTCGATGGAGCTCAGGGCGGCCCTCGTAGGGTGCGGCGCGATGAGCCGGGCCTGGCTCCAGGCGGCGGCGAAAATCCCCGATTTGCGCATCGTCGGCGTCGCGGATCTCGACCCGTCTCGCGCGGAGAGCCGCGTGGCGGAGTTCGGGCTCGAGGGCGCCGTCGTCGCCCGCGACGTCAAGGATCTCATCGACCGATCCCGTCCCGACCTCCTGTTCGACATCGTCGTGCCCTCGGCGCGTCATCAGGTCGTCTCAGCCGGCCTCGCGGCGGGCTGCCACGTGCTCAGCGAGAAGCCGATGGCGCAGACGCTCGACGAAGCGCGCGATCTTCTCCGGCGCGCAGAAGAGGCGGGACGGATTCACGCGGTGGTGCAGAACCGCCGATACGTCGCGGGCGTCCGGCGGATCGCGAGGGCGCTGAAGACGGGCGCCATCGGCGATATCGCCGGCGTCCACGCGGATTTCTTCCTCGCCCCCCATTTCGGCGGGTTTCGCGAGGAGATGGATCATGTTCTGCTGCTGGACATGGCGATCCACACCTTCGACGCCTTGCGCTGCATGACCGGGCTCAGGGCCTCGGGCGTCTATTGCCGGGAGTGGAACCCGCCGTCGTCGTGGTACCGCCAGGGCGCGTCGGCCGCCGCGATTTTCGAGCTCGAGACCGGCGCGACCTTCGTTTATCGGGGCAGCTGGTGCGGCCCTGGCCTGCCGACGTCGTGGGAATCGGTCTGGCGTTTCGTCGGCGCGAAGGGCGCGCTCACCTGGGACGGGGCCGACGCGATTCGGATCGAAAGGCTCACGTCCGGCGAACGCAACGGCCTCTTCGATCCGGTCGCGGCAGTCGAGCCGCCGGCGCTGGCCAAGGACGATCGCATCGACGGCCATTTCGGGGTCATTGGGGACTTCGTGGCGGCGGTTCGCGCGGGCTCCGAGCCGGAGACGACGGGTCGGGACAACATTCTGAGCCTTGCCATGGTTTTGGGCGCGATCAAGAGCGCCGAAACCGGCCAGCGCGTCGACATCGTCATCTGAACAGGACAGCCACTTGAGAAATTTGCTCGACATCCGTATCGGCACAATGGTCCGGGCCCACGATCCGGATCCTGTCTCCTATGTGCGCAACATCGTCCCGCTTGGATTCGAGAGCATCGAACCTTTCTTCTGGCAGACCATGAACAAGGATCTGCGGCGGCTTGCGCATGAGCTTCGCGACGCCATCGGCGACGCCGACGTCACGATCGACACGCTGGGCATGTTCGGCAATCCACTCGAGAATGGCGATCTCGATCGGCAAACGCTCGAAGGGTGGAAGGCGCTGATCGACAACGCGCATCATTTCGGCGCGCGCACGATCGCCGGTTTCACCGGGCGGGTGCGGGGCGAGCCGATCGAAGCGAGCTTGCCTGCCTACAAGAAAGTCTGGGGCGAACTTTCCCGCCGCGCCGCCGACAAAGGCGTGCGTCTCGCCTTCGAGAATTGCGCGATGGACGGCAATTGGGCCCGCGGCGACTGGAACATCGCCCACAATCCGGACGCTTGGGAGCTGATGTTCGACGCCGTCCCGAGCGACTCGCTGGGGCTCGAATGGGAGCCCTGCCATCAACTCGTCTACCTGATCGATCCCCTGCCGCAGATCCGCAAATGGGCGGCGAAGATTTTCCACGTGCACGGCAAGGACGCGACAGTGCGCTGGGACGTGGTGCGCGAGCATGGCGTGTTCGGCAAATATCCGTTCGTTCAGATGCGCACACCCGGATTCGGCGACACCGACTGGACCCGCGTGATCAGCGAGCTGAGGCTCGCCGGATATTCCGGACCGATCGACATCGAGGGCTGGCACGATCCGGTCTATCGCGACAATCTGGAGATGACCGGTCAGGTGCGTGCGCTTGAATATCTCAAGCAATGCCGAGGGGGCGTGCGCCAGATCGGCAATCCCGTATAAGGCGGCGGCCGACGAGTTTGCCTGCCGGCCGCTCAGGACGGCGGGCGCCACACCGGCCAAAGACCGGTGTCAAGACGGGAGGATGACAATGAAGCGCTTTATGTCCGGTTTGCGTGGTTCGGTCGCGATTGCCTTAGGCTGCGCGGCTGTTGTTGGCGCGGCGGGTGCGGCCTCGGCCGCCGACGCCTTGCGCGACAAATGGTGCAGCAAGGTGCACCTGCGCTTCTTCGTAGGCGGCGCGGAAGGGGACGCCTTCGGCACGATCGTCTATAATGGCGCGCGTCAGGCAGCCGCGGACACCGGCGCGCAGGTCGACTATGTGTTTTCCGGCTGGGCCAACGAAAAGATGACCCAGCAATTGCGCGAGGCGGTCGCGGCGCATCCCGACGGCATCGCCATGATGGGTCATCCCGGCGAAGCGGCGATCCTGCCGCTGGCGGAACAGGCCGCCAAGGCCGGAATCAAGATGATGTACCAAAACGTGCCTGTGCCGGCCGCGGTCGACAAGGTTGGCGGCGGTTATATCGGTGCGCAGCAGGCGCCGCAGGGGCACGCCCTCGGCGTCGAAATGGTCCGCCGGTTCGGGCTTAAATCCGGCGACCTGGCGATCGTGATGTTGGCTTCCAACGACGTGATCCGCAACGCGCGCGAAGAGGGGACGGCAAAAGCGCTCGAGGAAGGCGGGGTCAAGGTCGTGCGCCTCGCGAGCCAGTCGGAATGGGCGGCCGATCCCAATCTTGCTATTCCCGTCGTCACCGCGGCCCTGCAGGCCAATCCGACGGCCAAGGCGATCGTCTATCCCGGCGGCCAGCAGCTCGGCAACGCGGCGACCTACATGAAGGCCGCCGGCAAGAAGCCGGGCGAGGTCATCAATGTCGGCTTCGACACCAGCCCGCAGATCGTCGAGGCGTTCAAGAGCGGCTGGGTTCAGCTCACCGCCGACCAGCAGCCGTTCCAGCAGGGCTATCTGCCGATCCTGAGCCTGTGCGAGCAGATCGTCTACGGCCTTGCGCCGATCAACGTCGACACCGGCGCGGGCTTCGTCACCCCCGAGAATTACAAGGCGGTCGCCGATTTGGCGATCGACGGCTTGCGGTAAGCCTGGAAAGACCCCGGCGCGCCGGCTCAAGAGGCGCGCCGGCATCGGCTTTGCTCGGAAGGGGCGGCGATGGGCGAACGGCTGATCGAACTGAGGAGCATCGCCAAGACTTACGGCCGGGTCCTCGCGGTCGCGGGCGTCAACCTGCATGTCGACCGCGGCGAAGTCGTCGGCCTGCTGGGCGACAACGGGGCCGGCAAGTCAACCCTGATCAAGATCCTCGCCGGCGCGATCGAGCCGACCAGCGGCGAGATCCTGGTCCGTGGCAGGCGCGAGACCCATTGGAACGCGGCCCGCTCGCGCGACGCCGGCATCGAGACGGTGTTCCAGGATCGCGCGCTCTGCGTGCAGCAGACCATTACCCGCAACATATTCCTCGGGCGCGAGCTCGCCAACGGCTTGGGCTTCCTCAACAGTGGCCGCGAGCGCGCCGAGGCCGAGCGCCTGATGCGCGAAATCGGCTTCACCTCGAAAGTGTTCTCGCCCGACTCGATCGTCGGGCAGCTCTCGGGCGGCGAACGTCAGGGCGTCGCGCTCGCGCGCGCGATCTACAACAAGGCCGACCTGATCGTGATGGACGAACCGACCACCGCGCTCTCGCTGACGGAAACCGAGAAGGTGTTCCGGTTCGTCCGGACGGTGCGCGCGGGCGGGCGGTCGGTGCTGTTCATCGGCCACAATATCCACCACGTCTTCGACATCGCGGAGCGCTTCGTGATCATGGATCGCGGCAAAGTCGCGCTGCAGGCGACCAAGGACGAAGTGGGGTCCGCCGAGCGCCTGATCGCCTATATGGAGCGGCTCGCGCATCCGCAGGGGATCGAGATTCCCGCTTCACCCGGCCATCGTCCGGAGGCGCCCGCGTGAGCGCCTCCCTCGAACCGGCCGAGGCTCGCGCGAAGCCAGTCGAGCGGCCGCCGGAAAGCGCACTGAGGCGCTTCGTCGACCACAATCGCGCCTCCCTTGGCACGCTCGCCGTGTTCGTCGTGATGATCGCGATCTTCATGGCCGCGAGCCCGACGGTGTTCCTGCACTGGCCGATCTACGATTCGGTTCTCGTCACCCTGCCGGTCGCGCTCTGCCTTGTCGTGCCGCTGGTGTTCGTGGTCACGGTCGGCGAGATCGATCTCTCGTTTCCGGCGACGATGGGATTTTCCGCGTGGATTTTCGCGCTTGTCGTCCACCTTGGCTTGAGCCCGTTTCTCGGAATTGTCGCGGCGCTTCTGACCGGCATGGCGCTCGGCGCAGGCGTCGGCGCTCTGGTCGTGACCGCGGGCCTGTCGTCTCTCGTCGCCACGCTCGGCATGAATTTCATGCTGCGCGGCTTCATCATGATCGTGACCCAGGGCAAATCGATTGCGCTCCTCGAATTGCAGGACGGGGCGGCGGCGACGCTGTTCTCGGGACAGGTCATGAACATACCGGTCCAGGTCTTCTGGGCGCTCGCGTTCGTCTTATTCGCCAGCCTTCTGTTCAATCATCACAGGTTCGGCGCGCGCGTGCGCGCGGTCGGCGACAATCCGGACAGCGCCGGACAAATGGGGATCAACGTCGCCCGGGTACGCATCCTGACCTTCGTCTTCATGGGTCTCGGCGCCGCGCTCGCCGGCGTGCTCTCGACCCTGGTGAATTTCACCTGGTGGCCGACGACCGGCGACGGCTATCTTCTGCCCGCCATCGCTTCGGTGTTCGTCGGGGGAACGCCGACCTGGGGCGGCGTCGGGACGATCGCCGGCGGCGCGATCGGGGCGCTGACCGTGTCCTTCATCCAGAGCGGCATCGTCGCCGCCGGCTTGAGCGGCTTCTATGTTCAGTTCTTCAACGGCCTCATCATCATCCTGGCGCTGCTCGGCCACCGGTGGAATCAGAGGCGCTTCCGGTGAGCGGTTCCGGAGCGTGGCGGGTCTCGCCCTGGTCCGCTTGGCCGCCCCCCGCAGTCAACCGGCGCGGCGCAGGGGCGCGGCCGCTTCGCAATGATCGCCGATTTCGGCGATGAGCTTCGGCAACAGGGTCGTCGGCAGATCGTGGCCCCAGCCGGGGATGATCCTGAGCCGCGCGCCTGGGATGTTGGCGGCGGTGTCCCGGCCTGCCGCAACGCGAATGAGCGGATCATCCGCGCCGTGCATGACCAGCGTCGGGGCGCGAATGCGCCGGAGCGCCCGGACCCGGCTCTGCGCCGCCTGAACGGCGATGAGATGCCGGGCCCAGCCATCCGGATGAGGGCGCCTTAGGAGCGCGCGCTCGACCTTGGCCCGAAGTTCGGCGTCGCTGGTCGGGTATCCGGGGCTGCCGATCAGCCGCAGAAACGCGATCGTCTCGGCAATTCCGCGCTCGGAATTGCGGCGTGCGCGCCGGCGGAGCAGGCCCCGCAACACCCGTGGGCTCGGTCCCGGCAATGTCGCTTTGCCGCTCGTCGACATGAGCGAAACCAGGCTCCTGACCCGTTCCGGATAGTCGGCCGCGACGATTTGCGCGATCATGCCTCCCATCGAGGCGCCGACGACATGCGCCCGATCGATGTCGAGCGCATCCATGAGGCCGATCGCGTCGCGCGCCATGTCGGAGAGACCATAGCGCGGCCGAACCGGCAGCCGCAGAGTCGCGCCCGCAAGGAGCGCCGTCGCCGTGAGGGGCCCGATCGCCGGCATTTTTGTCGACAGGCCGGTGTCGCGATTGTCGAAGCGGATGACCCGGAAGCCCCGGTTCGCCAGTCCGTAGCAGAATTCGTCCGGCCAGGCCGTAAGCTGCATGCCGAGGCCCATGATCAGCACAATCGGCGGACCATTGCGGGGCCCGATGGCTTCGTATTCGATGTCGATTGCGTTGGCTCGAACAACTGTCACTTGGCTCTCATCGCGTCCGAAGCTGGTGGGAATTCGCCGGTCGGCGGTCGGCCATTTAACCGCCGGCGGACGAAGATGACAATCTTATTACACTTCCCGACACGCCGGCAAACGGTTCAAAGAGGAACCGAATGAGAGCTGGCCAGAGCAAAATCGCGAAAATCGCCATCATCGGCGATAGGTTCATGACGCCCTCGACATTCGAGGCGGCGATTCGCGCCCGGTGCGAGGGGCCGATCGACATCGAAACCATGCAATTGCCGTGGCCCGACGACCCGATGCGGCACGGCTATGCCGAGAGGGGCATGGACGGGCTGAAGGAATACCAGGGCGACGCCGAGGCGATCGTCGGCTTTGTCGGCGAGGCCGAGATCGCGATCACCCAGCTCGCGCCGTTCTCCGCCGCGATGCTCGAGCGCATGGCGGCGCTCAGGCTCATCGTCGTCGCCCGCGGCGGCCCGGTCAACATCGATCTTGCCGCCGCGCGCGAACGCGGAATCGTCATCG
The DNA here is from genome assembly GCA_963767245.1 of uncultured Alphaproteobacteria bacterium. Classification (GTDB taxonomy): domain Bacteria; phylum Pseudomonadota; class Alphaproteobacteria; order Rhizobiales; family Beijerinckiaceae; genus Roseiarcus. Next base: position 34,087 of record CAVYDG010000027.1, on the reverse strand, counting down.
CCAACGCGCCGGGGCGCAACGCCTCGGCGGTCGCCGAGTTCACCATCGGCGGGATCATCGCCGAGACCCGGCTGATGACCCGCGGACACGACGCGCTGCGCCGCGGGACGTGGCGCGGCGACCTCTACCGCGCCGACCTCGTGGGCCGCGAACTGTCGCAAATGACCGTCGGCGTGATCGGCTACGGCCATGTCGGAACCAAGGTTGTGCGCCTGCTCAAGGCGTTCGGCGGGCGCATTCTCGTCGCCGACCCCTACGTCGGCCTCTCACCCGAGGATGTCTGCGACGGCGTGGTCCAGACGACGCTGGCGGCGCTGCTGCGGCAAAGCGACGTCGTCACCCTGCACGCGCGGGTGACCGCGGAGACGCTTGGCTTCATCGGCCGGGCCGAATTCGCCGCCATGCGCGAGGGCGCAGTGTTCATCAATACCGCGCGCGGGCCGATGGTCGACTATGACGCTTTGACCGAAGCCTTGAAAAGCGGCCATCTGCGCGGCGCTATGCTCGAGACCTTCTCCGTCGAGCCCGCTCCCGCCGGCCTCGAACTCCTGCGGCTCGAAAACGTGACGCTCACGCCCCACATCGCCGGCGCGTCGGTGAAGACGATCGAACGCGCGGCGCAGGCGGCCGCCGAGGAGGTGCGCCGATACCTCGCCGGCGAACCGCCGCTCAACCCATGCGGGTGACAACGCTGTCGCCGCCCGCTATGTCCCCACGCCTCGCCGCCTGATGGAGCGCCTCCCAATGAAATCGCGTTGGTCGGATTCGGAGTTTCGGTCCGTCGTCGACGGCTATGTCAGGTCGGGCCTGAACCGCGATCTGGCGACCCGCGTCTATACCACCCGCCTCCTTGGCGGCGACCCGCAACTGGTCCTGCATGGCGGGGGCAACACTTCGGTCAAGACGACTGTGGCGGACGCCGACGGAAGCAAGGTCGAGGTCCTCTGCGTCAAGGGCAGCGGCTGGGACATGGGCTCAATCGAGCCGCCCGGCCTGCCGGCGGTGCGATTGAAGGAACTCGCCGCCCTCGCCCGTTTCGACGCGCTGTCGGACGTCGAGATGGTGCGCCAGCAACGCCGGCTGCTGATGGACCCTGCCGCGCCCAACCCGTCGGTCGAGGCGATCCTGCATGCGCTGATCTCCGCCAAGCACGTCGATCACACTCATGCCAACGCCATCGTGGCGCTGACCAACCAGCCGGACGGCGAGGCGCTGGTCGCCGAGGTCTTCCCCGACAGCGTCGTCGTTCCCTATGTGATGCCCGGCTTCGACCTGGCCAAAGCCTGCGCCAAAGCGCTGGCTGCGGCGCCGGGAGCGACCAGCATGATCCTGATGCAGCATGGGATCTTCACCTGGTCCGACGACCCGCGCGAGAGCTACGAGGCGATGATCGATCTCGTCGATCGCGCCGAGCGCCGGCTGGCCAAGGGGAAGCCGCGGCCGTTCGCATCCGCGCCGCAGCCGAAGGGCCTTGCCTCACCCGCCGAGATCATGCCGATCCTGCGCGGCAGGCTGGCGCGGCCGACCGCGGTCGAAGGCCGCCCGAAGCGGATGGTCCTGACCTTCCGCACCTCTCCCGCTATCCTCGATTTCTGCAACGCCAAGAACGCGGCCGAGCTTGCCGCAAGCGGCAATGCGACACCGGACCATGTGCTGCATATCAAGCGCAAGGGCGTCGCCTTGCCCGCGCCCGAGGCCGGCAAGCTTGACGCTTTCGCCGCCAGGCTGGACTTGGCGCTCGCCGGTTATGTCGCTGACTACCGCGCCTATTTCGAACGCAACAACGCCCGCGTCGGCGGCGACCGGATCATGCTCGATCCGCTGCCGCGGGTGTTCTACGTCGCCGGGCTCGGGATCTTTGGCGCCGGCGGATCGGCGAAGGCGGCGAAGATCTCCGCCGACATCGCCGAGGCGACCGTCGAGGTGAAGGCGAAAGCGGAAGGCGTGCATGGCTGGGTTCCGCTGCCGGAAGCCGAGATGTTTGACGTCGAATATTGGTCGCTCGAGCAGGCGAAACTGGCCAAGCAGGTCGAGAAGCCGCTCTCGGGTCAGGTCGCCGTGGTGACCGGCGGCGCGAGCGGTCTTGGCTTTGCCGTCGTCAAGGCGTTGCGCGACGAAGGCGCGGAAGTCGCCATCCTCGACGTCGCGGCCGACGCCGTCGCCAAGGCGGCGAAGTCGGTCGGCGCGCTGGACCTTGCCTGCGACGTCACCGACGCCAAGGCGGTCGATCGGGCCGTGGCGGAAGTGGTCAAGGCCTTTGGCGGCGTCGATATCCTCATCTCCAACGCCGGGGCGGCGGTCCAGGGCTCGCTCATGACGGTCTCCGACGAGGCGTTCCAGAAGGCCTTCGCGGTCAACTTCTGGGGGCATCATTATGTGGCGCGGGCCGCTGTCCGGGTCATGGAGACTCAGGGCACCGGCGGGGCGCTGGTGTTCAACGTCTCCAAACAGGCGGTCAATCCGGGGCCGGATTTCGGCGCCTATGGCACGTCGAAGGCGGCGCTGATGGCGCTGATGCGGCAATATGCAGTCGAGCACGGCGCGTCCGGGATCACCTCGAACGCGGTCAACGCCGACCGCATCCGCACCGGGCTGATGACCGACGAGATGGTGGCGGAGCGCAGCAAGGCGCGCGGCGTCACTCCCGACGCCTATATGCGCGGCAACCTCTTGAAGCGGGAGGTGCTGGCAAGCGACGTGGCGGCGGCGTTCGTCCACCTGGTCAAGGCGCGGGCGAGCACCGGGGCGGTCGTGACAGTCGACGGCGGCAATGTCGCCGCGATGCTGCGGTGAGGGATCAAGATCGCGTGATCCGGGCGGAAGGGATCGGCGCCCCCGGCGCGACGCGTCTTGCGCCCGAGCACGGCGGTGCTACACTTATCTGATCTGGCGGGCCTGAACGACGGAGGACATCATGCGCTCCACACTTATCAAAGTGGTATTCGGCTGCGGGTTGGCGGCGGCGTTCGCGGCGCCCACGATGGGGTGCGAGTTCTATAAGCAGACGGTGAAGACCGACCAGGCGGTCGCTCAGAGCCAGCAGACGCCCGATGCCAGTCAAGCGGCGACGCCCGATACGCCCCAGACAGCGGAATCCCAACCGGCGCCGAACGCCGGCTCGAACTAACAGCGCGAGGGCGCGCTTCCCCTCATCCGGCGCTTCGCGCCACCTTCTCCCGGAGGGAGAAGGGTAATGCGACGCCGCGACCCCTCTCCCTCGGGGAGAGGGCTGGGATGAGGGTGGAGCGCCGTGAACCCCGTCGCCTCGCTCGGCGAGCACAGCTACTTCGCTGTCGTTACGCGCCTGAAATCGGCGGGCCGCTTCTCCAGAAACGCCCGCACCCCTTCAATATATTCATCCCGTCCGCCGGCCTCGCGCTGCAGGTCGCGCTCGAGGTCGAGCTGGGCGTCGAGGCGGGCGCTGGGCGAAGCGGCCAGCGCGCGCTTGATCAGGCCGAGCGCATGCGTCGGGCCGGCCGCGAGACGCTCGGCGGTCGTGCGCGCCTCTCCCATCAGGTCCTGATCGTCGACGGCGCGATAGATCATTCCCCAGGCTGCGGCTTGCTCCGCGCCGATCGGATCGGCGAGCATCATCAGCGCGCGGGCGCGCGCTTCGCCGACCAGCCGCGGCAGCAGCCAGGTGGCGCCGGCGTCCGGGATAAGCCTGATCCGGGCGAAGGCTTGCAGGAACTGGGCCGACTTTGCCGCCAGCACGATGTCGCAGGCGAGCGCGACGCTGGCCCCGGCGCCGGCGGCCGCGCCGTTGACCGCGCACACCACCGGCTTCGGCAGCGCGCGGAGCGCACGGATGAAAGGATTGTAGCGCGTGTCGAGCGAGTGGCCGAGGTCAGGCCGGCTCGCGCCGGGAGCGAGTGCGCGGTCGGTGAGATCCGCGCCCGAACAGAAACCCCTTCCCGCCCCGGTGATGAGGACCGACCGGCAGCCGGAATCGGCCGCGGCGCGCCCGACCGCAGCCGTCAACGCTTCGATGAGCGCAATATTGAGCGCGTTCATCCGCTCGGGACGGTTCAGGGTCAGGGTCATGACGCCGCCGTCGAGGCCTTCCATCAGCACCGGCTGAGACGAGGCGTCGGCGGTTGCGGTCACGGGCGTTCTCCCTTGAATTCGCGGGGTCGCCGTGGTGCGGCGCGAAGGTCTATACTAGACGCCGGCAAAGGGAGACGACAATGGGACGACAGAGCGTTCGGCCATGACCGCCGAAGCCTTCATCTGCGACTATGTCCGCACCCCGATCGGCCGTTACGGCGGGGCGCTCGCGCCCGTGCGGGCGGATGATCTCGCCGCGGCGCCGATCCGCGAGCTCATGCGCCGCCATCCCGGCTTGAGCGACAAGGTCGACGAGGTCTTTCTCGGTTGCGCCAACCAGGCCGGCGAGGACAACCGCAATCTCGCCCGCATGGCGCTCCTGCTCGCTGGCCTGCCGGATTCGATTCCCGGCGCGACCGTCAACCGCCTGTGCGCCTCGGGCATGGACGCGGTCGCGGCGGCGGCGCGGGCGATCAAGTCCGGCGAGATCGCCCTTGCGGTCGCCGGCGGCGCCGAATCGATGACCCGCGCGCCGTTCGTGATGGGCAAGGCGGCAAGCGCGTTTCAGCGCTCGGCCGAGGTCTTCGACACCACCCTCGGCTGGCGTTTCATCAACCCGATGATGAAAAAGCTCTACGGCGTCGATTCGATGCCGGAGACGGCCCAAAACGTCGCCGACGAATATCAGGTGTCGCGGGCCGACCAGGACGCGTTCGCGCTCCGCTCGCAACAGCGCGCCGCCGCGGCGCAGGCGAACGGGACGTTCGACCGGGAAATCGCCGCGGTCGAGTTCAAGGACCGCAAGGGAAAGGGAACTCGCGTCGAAAGGGACGAGCATCCCCGCCCCGACGCGACGCTCGAAGCCCTGGCGAAGCTCGCCGGCATCGTGCGCCAGGACGGCAGCGTGACGGCGGGCAACGCTTCGGGCGTCAATGACGGCGCGGCGGCGCTGATCGTCGCCTCGGCCGAAGCGGCCGAAGCTCACGGCCTCGCTCCCATCGCCCGCATCCTCGGCTTCGCCTCGGCCGGCGTCGCGCCGCGGGTAATGGGCGTCGGGCCGATCCCGGCGGTGACCAAGCTCTGCGAGCGGCTGAAACTGACGCCGGCCAGCTTCGACGTCGTCGAACTCAACGAGGCGTTCGCCTCGCAGGCCCTGGCGTGCCTGCGGGGCCTCGGTCTTGAGGACGATTCGGACCACGTCAATCCGAACGGCGGGGCCATCGCGCTCGGCCACCCGCTCGGCATGACCGGCGCCCGCATCACCGGCGCGGCCGCGTTAGAGCTCAAGCGGCGCGGCGGCCGCTACGGCCTGGCTGCGATGTGCGTCGGCGTCGGCCAGGGCGCGGCGCTGGCGATCGAGCGCGTCTGACCCTCGCGCCGGAAGAGGGGGCCGGAGCTTTGGAGTAGCCATGCCGCCCGCGCCCGCCTAGTTTCGCTCCAAAGGAAAGCCCGTTGTCTCAACTCTCCATCCGCACGCGCCAAGGCCGCCTTTCGAGCGACGCGGTCAGCGCGCTCAACGCCGATCTCGCCGCCCGCTTCGGCAATCGCTTCACCGCCTCCGAGGCGATCCGCAAGGCGCATGGGCACACCCTGACCTGGCTCGCGAACGAGCCGCCGGATGCGGTGGTGTTCGCAGAATCCCGCGACGACGTGATCGAACTCGTCAGGCTCTGCGCCCGGCACGACGCGCCGCTGATTCCGTTCGGCGTCGGCACGTCGCTCGAAGGCCATGTCAACGCGCCGTATGGCGGCGTCTCGCTCGACTGCTCGCGCATGAACGCGGTGACCGCCGTCAACGCCGACGATCTCGACTGCACCGTCGAGCCGGGCGTCACCCGCAAACAGCTCAACGAGCACCTGCGCGACAGCGGCCTCTTCTTTCCGATCGATCCCGGCGCCGACGCTTCGCTTGGCGGCATGGCCGCGACGCGCGCCTCGGGCACCAACGCGGTGCGCTACGGCACGATGAAGGACGTGGTGCTGTCGCTCGGCGTCGTCGTCGCCGACGGATCGTTCCTGCGCACCGGCACGCGGGCGAAGAAGTCCTCGGCCGGCTACGACCTCACCCATCTCTTCATCGGCTCCGAAGGCACGCTCGGCGTCATCGTCGAGATTGCGCTCCGGCTCTCGGGCATCCCCGAGGCGATCGCCGCGGGCACATGCTCGTTTCCGGACGTGCGGTCGGCTTGCGAGACCACGATCGAGACCATCCAGTCGGGCCTGCCGATCGCCCGGGTCGAGCTGGTCGACGCGCTGTCGGTGCGCGCGTTCAACAGCTACTCCAAGCTCTCGCTGCCTGAGCAGCCGATGCTGATGGTCGAGTTCCACGGCACGGAGGCGAGCGTCGCCGAGCAGGCGCGTCGTTTCAGCGAGATCGCCGCCGGCCACGGCGCGGGCCCGTTCGCTTCCGCCACGAGGCCCGAGGAGCGCAGTCGCCTCTGGCAGGCGCGCCATGACACCTACTGGGCGCAAATGACGCTCCGCCCCGGCGCGCGGCCGTTCGCCACCGACGCCTGCGTGCCGATCTCGCGCCTTGCCGATTGCGTCGACGAGACGCTTGCTGACATCGAGCGAAGCGGCCTCGTCGCGCCGATCGTCGGCCACGTCGGCGACGGCAATTTCCATGTGAGCCCGCTCATCGATATGGAGAACCCGGCCGAGATCGATGCGGCGGAAGGCTTCACCGCCCGCCTCGCCCACCGCGCCATCGCCATGGGCGGCACCTGCACCGGCGAGCATGGCGTCGGCCAGAAGAAGCGCGCCTACATGGAGGAAGAGCACGGCCCCGTGGGGCTTGACCTCATGCGCCGGGTGAAAGCGTCGTTCGATCCTGCGAACCTGTTCAATCCGGGCAAGGTGTTCTACGCCTGACGCGGGCGGCGCGACAGGCTTGTCATACCCGCGCAAGCGGGTATCCAGCGCCTCGGCGCAGTCGTGATGGATGCCCGCTTTCGCGGGCATGACAACAAGAGCCCGGCAAAAAGGGCGCGACCAATCGGCCAGAGCCTTCGAGGAGTTGAAAACGTGAAGATCGCCGTTCTCGCGTGGGGATCGCTGGTGTGGGACCCGCGCGAACTCAAGACCGCCGCGCCGTTCGCGCCGAACGGCCCGCTGGCGCCGATCGAGTTCTGCCGGGTTTCGAAGGACGGACGCCTCACGCTTGCGATCGACGAAACCTTCGGCGCGCTCTGCAAGACATATTCGGCGCCGAGCGCGCTCGAGACCCTTGATGCGGCAATGGACGATCTTTGCGCGCGGGAGGGAATGACGGACGCCCGGGCGGTGGGCTTTGTCGAACCCGCGTCGGGTAAACAAAGCGACTTCGCTCTGGAAAGTCATCCCCAGGTGGTCGCAACGATCGCCGCCTGGGCCGAGTTGCTTGGATACGACGCCGCGATCTGGACGGCGCTCGCCAGCAACTTCGATGACTGGGGCAAGGGCGGCGAGCCGTTCTCCGTCTCGGCGGCGATGCAATATCTCGAAACGCTGGAGGGCGACGACCCGGAGAGGTTCGCGCGCACGCTCGAATACATCCGCAAGGCGCCGGGAGAGGTCGAGACGCCTGTGCGCGACGAGGTCACGAAGCGCTGGCATCAGGCGACCTGATCACTTCGCCGCATGCATCCAGGTTCGGTGCTTTCAGGCCAGCATCGCCCAGGCCGCTATCGCGCCATTGTAGCTCGTATAGAGTCCGTAGACGTCGTACACCGCGCCGCCCCACTCGCCCTGGACCTTCGGCTTCAGTGCGACGCTCTGCGCCGGGTCCGACAGGTTGCGCACGAAGCCGAACGCCGTGCTGCGGCCCGCGCAGGCTTCACCGATGATCGCGTCGTCCATCTCGATCGCAGCGTAGTTCTGGTAGGTTCCGGCAGTCGTTCCGACCACGAACGTCGAAGCCGTCAACAGCGAAGCTCCGCCGCCGGTCTGGTCGTCGATTTGAGGCGTTGGGTCGGCGAGATTCAATCCGTCGGGATCGAGCTCAGACAGCGTGAAGCTCCCATGATAGTGTTGGTTGAATTGCGAGCACAGCGTCTGAAGGTCGCTGGTCTTGGTCGGCACAGGGAACAGAAGCTGGTTGAAGTTGGCGTTTCCCAAGGTCGCCCCGTTCGCCGTCCATCCGTTCTTGTAGTCCGGCCAGCTCGACGCCGGCTTTCCGCTCTCGAACAGCGTCCCGGCGCTGACCGCCCTCACCGTGCCGATATGGTCCTGCGGCTTCACACCGCCGGCGGTGCCGATGGACAGGATCAGGCGAGGGTTCACATCGGCGATGAGCAGCTTGATCAGCGCCGTCAGGATAGTCGCGCCGGGCCAATCGAGGTGGGTGTTCGACTTGAAGAGCAGCACGACCTCGCCATTGATTTCAACCGTCCGGTAGTAGCCCCAGTAGCTCCAGTCGGAGGGCCGGTTTGACGGCAGGTTGGCGGAATATTTCTCCCAGCCCGGCCAGCTTCCTCGCAACCTCTCGCTGTACGGCATGGCGGATCCGCCAGCGCAAAAGACGTGTTGCAGCGCCGCCCACTCGGCTTCGGCCCACGTCATCACCACCACCGAGGCCTTCGGCAATGGCCCCGATTGGGTCGGGGGCAGGGTCGGCGCCTGTTTGCCGACCAGCGCGTAGTTGACCGCGGGGAGGGGCGGCCCGTTGGCGAGGCTCGGCTGGAAGCTGGAAGTTTCGGCCTGCTCCAAGGTCATCCCGAAACGCAGTTTGGGATTGTGACGATCCGCCATGTGTCCTCCTTGCGCTGTCGTCGCATCCTGCAGGGTCTGCGGCTGTGACGTCCGTCACTTCCTTTTTGCTGAAAAGGCCGGGAGAAAGCGGCCGGCGCCCGTCGGCTCACTTCCCGACGACCCCGTCGAGCCAGTCGATGAGGTCGCGCGTCACCTCGTCGCGGTTGGTCTCGTTCAGCGTCTCGTGCCGGGCGTCCGGATAGATGCGAGTGGTGAGCCTGGTGAAGCCCGCGCTCTTCAGCGCCTCGATGAGGCCCTGGATGTTGGCGCCGATCGGATCGCGCTCGCCGGAAAAGACATAGATCGGCAAGTCCTTGCGAATGCGCGCGAGGCGCTCTGGCGTAACGAGGCCGGGCAGCGCGTCGAGGAGGTCGATGGCGAGCTGATTGGTGACGTCGAAGCCGCAGAGCGGATCGGCGACATAGGCGTCCACTTCCGCCGGATCGCGCGAGAGCCAGTCCGACCTGGTCCGTGCAGGGGCGAACGGCTTGTTCAAACCGTCGAACATCAACGAATTGACGAGCTTGCTCTTGCCGCGCTTGCCCTGCCGCAGCCGCTCAGCCCTGGCGACGAGCCGGCCCGCTGCGGCGATAGGCGGGGGCGCGCCGTTCGAGCCGGAATAGACCACCCCGGCAAGCGCGTCCGAATGTTCGGAGACGAACTGTTGTCCGAGCCACGAGCCGGTGGAATGGCCGAGGAAGATGATCGAAAGGCCCGGCTCCTCCCTGGCGATCAGCCGGTTCATCGCCCAGAGATCGCCGACGACCTTGCCCCATCCGCCTTCGTCGGCGAAATGGCCGAGATCGGCCGCGGCGGCCTTGGGCCCATGGCCGCGAAGGTCGCTGGCGTAAACCGCGTAGCCGGCGGCGTTGAGCGCTGCGGCGAGGCGCGCGTAGCGGGCAGAATGTTCGGCCAGGCCATGGGCGATCTGCACCACCGCCCTCGGGCTCCCTTCAGGGAGCCAGCGCCGCGCCAGCAGGCTCTGGCCGTCGTCGGTCCGAAGCTCGAACTCGCTGCCCGGCATTCCCGCCCCGCTTGATCTCCCGGCCTTCAAATGCGCGGGATTGTCGCCGGAAATCTGGCGCGGATCTCAAGGCCGCGTCAAGCGGCCGGCGGGGCCAGAACCGGCCCCCGGAGGCCAGGCGAAAATTCGTCCTCGCCGAATCAAACGCGATCGGTTAGGAGAGAGGCCCCATGGCGCGGTTTATCTTTATCACCGGCGGCGTGGTCTCCTCTCTTGGCAAGGGTCTGGCCTCGGCGGCTCTCGGCGCGCTGTTGCAGGCGCGCGGCTATACCGTCCGCCTGCGCAAGCTCGATCCCTATCTCAACGTCGATCCGGGCACGATGAGCCCGACCCAGCACGGCGAGGTGTTCGTCACCGACGACGGCGCCGAGACCGACCTCGACCTCGGCCATTACGAGCGTTTCACCGGCCGCAGCGCCAACCGGCAGGACAACATCACCACCGGCCGCATCTACCAGGAGCTGATCGCCAAGGAGCGGCGCGGCGACTTTCTCGGCGCGACGGTGCAGGTGATCCCGCACGTCACCAACGCGATCAAGGACTTCATCCTCGATGGCAACGACGGCTTCGACTTCGTCCTGGTCGAGATCGGCGGCACCGTCGGCGACATCGAAGGTCTGCCGTTCTTCGAGGCGATCCGGCAGCTCGGCAACGACCTGCCGCGCGGTCATGTCGTGTTCATCCACTTGACCCTCATGCCGTTCATCCCGACCGCGGGCGAGCTCAAGACCAAGCCGACCCAGCACTCGGTCAAGGAATTGCGCTCGATCGGCATCCAGCCGCATATCCTGCTCTGCCGCTGCGACCGTGAAATTCCGCGCGAGGAGCGGCGCAAGCTGGCGCTGTTCTGCAACGTGCGCGAAAGCGCGGTCATCGAGGCGCGCGACGCGCGTTCGATCTACGACGTGCCGGCGCTCTACCACGCCGCCGGCCTCGACCGCGAGGTTCTCGCCGCCTTCGGCATCGAGCCGGCGCCCAAGCCGGACATGCGCCGCTGGGACGGCGTCTCCCGCGCCTACCACAATCCCGAGGGCGAGGTGTCGATCGCGGTCGTCGGCAAGTACACCGGCTTGAAGGACGCTTATAAGTCGCTGATCGAGGCCCTGATCCACGGCGGCATGGCCAATCGGGTGCGCGTCAAGCTCGACTGGATCGAGAGTGAGATTTTCGAGAGCGCCGATCCGGCGCCGCGGCTCGAGGGGGTCAACGGCATTCTCGTGCCGGGAGGATTCGGCGCGCGCGGCGCAGAGGGGAAGATCCTGGCGGCGCGATTCGCGCGCGAGCGAAGGGTGCCCTATTTCGGCATCTGCTTCGGCATGCAGATGGCGGTGATCGAGGCCGCCCGTTCGCTCGCCGGACTGCCTGAGGCCAATTCAACCGAATTCGGCCCCACGGCTGAGCCGGTCATCGGCCTGATGACCGAATGGCTGCGCGGCAACGAACTCGAACTGCGCGAGGCGGCCGGCGATCTCGGCGGCACGATGCGGCTCGGCGCCTATCGCGCCGATCTCAAGCCCGGCTCGCGCATCGCCGCCATTTACGGCGAGACCGAAATCTCCGAGCGCCACCGCCACCGATACGAGGTCAACACCGCCTACCGCGCCCGCCTCGAGGCAAGGGGAATGATTTTCGCCGGCATGTCACCCGATGGGCTCCTGCCCGAGACGATCGAATTCGCCGATCACCCCTGGTTCATCGGCGTCCAGTTCCACCCCGAGCTCAAGTCGCGGCCGTTCGAGCCTCACCCCCTGTTCGCGAGCTTCATAGCCGCGGCCAAGGCGCAAAGCCGGCTGGTTTAGCAACGTTGCCGACAAGAGCCCGCATGCGGTATGGGATGCAGCGTGTTGCTTGCGTACAAGGGGAAGGGTGGCCGAGTGGTTTAAGGCAGCGGTCTTGAAAACCGCCGTGGGCGCAAGTCCACCGTGAGTTCGAATCTCACTCCTTCCGCCAGCCCGCCAAGCCTCGACCCGGCAAGCCCCGGAAAGACCTGAAGAGAGGCGCTCTACGGCCCGCGATGACTGCGTCCGTCCTGTTCACTTTCGGCACGCGCGGCTCGCCCTTGGCGCTGGCGCAGGCGAACGAGGCGCGCCGACTTCTGGCCGAGGCGCACGGCTGGGAGACCGAGCGCATCGCGATTCATGTGATTCGCACCAGCGGCGATCGCATCCAGGACCGGCCGCTGGCCGAGGCCGGCGGCAAGGGCCTGTTCACCAAGGAAATCGACGCCGCGCTCCTTGACGGCGCGATCGACGCCGCGGTCCATTCGGCCAAGGACCTCCCATCGCTATCGACGGACGGCGTCACTATCGCGGCCTTCCTCGCCCGCGAGGACGTGCGCGACGCGCTCGTCTCGGCGTTCGCCGATACGATCGAGGGCCTGCCGCGTGGAGCGACGTTCGGCGCCGCTTCGCTCCGCCGCCAGGCGCAGGCGCTCGCGCTCAGGCCCGACCTCAAGCCCGAGCTTCTGCGCGGCAATGTCGAAACGCGGCTGAAAAAGGCCGAGTCGGGGGCGATCGGAGCGACCCTGCTCGCGCTCGCCGGACTCAAGCGGCTCGGCCTCAGCCATCGCGCCCGCGCGGTGCTCGACGTCGACGACTTCCTGCCGGCCCCCGGTCAGGGCGCGATCGCGATCACCGCGCGTAGCGGCGATGCTCGCGCGCTTTCTGCGCTCGAGCCGATCTCGGACGCCGAGACCGTCGCGGCGCTCGCGGCCGAGCGCGCATTCCTGGCCGAACTCGAAGGCTCCTGCCGCACCCCGATCGCCGGCCTCGCCCGCCTCGACGCCGGGCGGCTCCGGTTCAGCGGGGAAGTCCTGCGCCCCGACGGCTCGGAGCGCTTCGCCATCTCCGCCGAGGGCGCGGTCGCCGACGCCGAGCGGCTGGGCCGAGAGGCAGGGCGCGAGCTTGCTGACCGCTTGCCCGAGGGGGTGCTGGCGAGGGCCGGCTGAGTGAGACCGCAGGGCCTGCGAAGGCTCGTGGACCAAGGCCGCAATCTCCGTCGCACCTCAGTGTTTGTTTTTGCGGGCGATTCCATGTTTTGAAGGGGTTAGGCGCCTTTTTCTGCAGAGCGCGCGCATGATTATACATATTAAATGTGTCCAATCGTGTTGATCGACCCCGCGAGGCTTAGCTCGACCCGACGCCAGGGTTAGCCCGATCCAGCGACGCCGGGCCGTCGCCGCGCGAATCCAACCTATCCTCCGGCTCTTGGAACTTTGGCGCTGGTCGCCGGTTGTGGTTTGTTGGCGGAGAGGCGGGCCACGGCGCCGCAGAGCCAGAAATCAGAAACCGACAAGAGGCCTCGACCGGCGCCCGCCGCTCCAAGGGAGGGATTGAATGGCTGAACGCAAACCCACGGTCGGCGAAACCGAGATCTCGCGCGACCGCCTCGCCGAGCTCCTAAACGAGGACCTTGCCCGCGAGTACCAGGCGATCATCGCATATGTGGTTTACTCCCAGGTGCTCACTGGCGCGCAATACATGGACATCGCCGCCCAGCTTGAAATCCACGCCCGGCAGGAACTCGATCACGCGCTCATCCTGTCGCGGCAGATCGACTATCTCGGCAAAATGCCCGTGGTGGTTCCGAAGCCGGTTCGCACGTCGAAAGACGCCAAGGAGATGCTCCGCTTCGACCTCGACAACGAGAACGAGACCATTCGCAATTATCGCGACCGGGTCCGCCAGTGCGAGGCGCTTGGAGAATACGCGCTCGCCGAACAGATCCGCCAGATCCTGACGCAAGAGCAGGATCATCAGATCGACCTCGCGACCGCGCTCGGCATCGACGTGCCGAACGTGAACAGCGGCCCGCAACGGCGCAGCCTGCCCAAGCGCCGCTGACGCGCGGGACGCCCGCGTCCCTATCAGCGCGCTAGTCTAGGACGCGTCCGACCTGATTAATCAGCCGTTCTCCGGTATGCTTCGACCGACCAATCGGTTGGCCGTCAGATGGCGGGCAGGATTATTCTCAGTTACCGGGAGGAGGACGCGGCGTTTTGCCCTGGCGCGGTTCGGCCGACTGGAACAATCGTTTCCCGCTGAGAGCCTGTTCATGGACGTCGGGGGCCCCATCGGAACCGCGGGGGCGCGTGACAGATTTCTGTGCTCTGGTAGAATCACCCATATTCAGCCCGTTGAGGCGGCGGATTAGAGCTCTAGGCTCCAGACTCAATCAGGTCCACCAGGTGATTACGGCTGCGATCGCGACGGCTGCGGCGAAGCTTGAAGCGAGCTTGTCATAGCGGGTTGCGATGCGGCGCCAGTCCTTGAGGCGGCAGAACATACGCTCGATCAAATTGCGGTGGCGATAGCGTCCTCGTCGAAGGGATGGGGCCTCTTGCGTGTCGGATTGTTGGGGATGACAGGCAGGGTTCCACGTTCGATGAGCAAGCGCCGCAGTCCGTCGCTGTCGTAAGCGGCGTCGCCGGCCAGGCGGCGGCCGGGCGGGACAGCGCTGATCAGGGCCAGTGCGACGCGAACGTCGCCGAGTTGGCCGGGGGTCACTTCGAGCGCGATGGGGCGTCCGCGAGAATCGACGATCGCGTGGATTTTCGTGGTGCGACCGCCGCGCGAGCGACCAATCGCCTGCGCTTCGGCCCCCCTTTTCCGCCCGCCGCCGAGCGGTGAGCCTTGGCTGTCGTACTGTCGATGGTCTGGACGTCGCCGGGCTCCATCCGCGTCAGGGTATCGAACAAACGACGCCATAATCCGCGCATCGTCCAACGACGGAACCGATTGTAGACCGTGGTGGGCGGCCCATAAACGGCTGGGCAATCTTGCCACCGGCAGCCGACCTTAAGAACATGAACGATGCCGCTGATGACCCGACGGTCATCCGTTCTCCGCGCCCCCGGCTGGTTCCTCGGCAGAAGCGGTTCAATCACCGCCCACTGCGTATCGCTCAGCCAAAATTCGCCCGCCATGACCCAAGCCCCCAAATCAGCGATTCAGCTTGAATCACAGCCCGATATAAAGCTCAATGCTTTGATTGGGTTTGGAGCCTAAAGCATACAAGAAGCAACAGATGTCGAATCACGGAAGCGATGGGGCTTATCGGCTCGACGGCGAAAGTCCCGACTTGGGAACTGAGAACGGCCGCAAAATCCCAGAGGAGTATATCGCCTCCGAAGTCGTCTTAAATGAGGCCAGCAAGAAGGCACACGCTACTTGGTTGTCACTGATGACGACGTTAATATATCTTATCATCGCCATGGTAAAAATAACGCATAAAGATTTGCTCCTAGAACAATCTGTCAGATTGCCTATACTTAGTGTGGACATGCCTCTGGCTTATTTCGGTATTGCAGCCCCTGCACTTATTTTTGGTGCTCACATCTTCGCCATGCTGTTGGTCCGCGGCCTTCGGGATAAGGTAGACTTGTGGAGGAGCTCCTTGAATGAGGGGTATCTGTCCAGAGCAGACCGAAAACACTTGAGTGAGCACCTTGATACTTCTCTTCTTGCTCAAGCTTTTGGACGCGATTTCGATTTACGTCGTTTTTTTAGCTATTGCGTAACCTGGGTGAGCGTTGTTGCCGCTCCTCCGCTGGCGCTCACACTCGCGCAACTGATCTTTCTGCCGTACCAAAACCCAGCGGTGACAGATATCCAACGCGTACTTTTGCTCTGCGATTGTGTGGCTATCGCTTTATTGTGGCCTCGTGCACCGAGGGTGAAGGCGGCATACTTCATTGGCCTGGTAATTTTTCCTGTTACTCCGTGTTGGTTGATCTTCGTATTTCCGGACCAGCCAAGGAGCAATTTCGCAATCATCGACAATATAGTTGAACGCTCCCCATTACTGCGAAAATCCGCGAGGAAATGGCTAGCTGGAAGCGCGGACTTGGTCCACCATTCTGCGTCAAATTGGCTTACCAACAGATTAGTACTGCCGGATCAGGATATCGCCAGCGAACTTGGAAGGGACGGGGCCACGCCAACCTTGCGTGGCCGGCGCCTTGCTTTCGCAATTCTAGATCGTTCTAATCTAAACGGCGTCGATTTCACAAGCGCCGATTTACGAGACGCCTCTCTGATCAGTGCGAAATTGCGCTCGGCCAAATTCGAGTGTGCCGAGGCAGGAAAATCTGAATTGGAACTAATGGTCTCCGACCTATCCCCCGTAAGATCCTCATGAATCCCCTCATTTTTGTGGGACTCGAAAAAGCCTGAGTTTGGGAGTCCTCAGGCGCCCGAATGGAAAATCAGTGGGCCGGGGGATCGATGCGAGCGCCTAAGGAGCGATTTGATTTCGTTCATCAATTCTTGAAACGGGTGTTCATCGACGACTTGCACGCCAAGCGCGTGCTGTCTTTGGCCAACGGAGCGCTCGGGGTGATGACCGGGGCGGCGCTCGCGGTGTCCTTGATCGGGCAGGCGCTCGCGCAGGCACGCGGATTGTTCGCCAAGTCCGCGATCAAACAGGTCGACCGCTTGCTGAGCAACGCGGGCGTGGTCCCCTGGGACTTGTTCGCCTCGTGGGTTCGCGAGTTGGTGGGCGAGCGGCGCGAGATCGTCGTGGCGATGGATTGGACCGACTTCGACGCCGACAACCAGTCCACGCTCGCGCTGCACCTCGTCACCCGCCACGGAAGGGCCATGCCCCTCCTCTGGCTCACCGTCGACAAGGACGAACTGAAAAACCAGCGCAACGATTTCGAGGACCTGTGCCTGTCCCGGCTGAAGGCGCTCCTGCCTGATGGCGTCGCAGTGACGATCCTAGCCGACCGCGGCTTCGGCGCCGTCAAGCTGTTCGAATTCCTGGAGAGCCTGAGATTCCGATACGTCATCCGGTTTCGCGGCGACATCCATGTCAGCGCCGCCGACGGCGAAACGCGGTTGGCCGCCGACTGGGTCGGCAAAGGCGGGCGGGCGCGCATGTTGCGCGACGCCGAAGTCACCGCCACTCGCCAGAAGGTCGGCGCCGTCGTTTGCGTGAAGGCTGTGGGCATGAAGGAGGCTTGGCATCTGGCCGCCAGCGACGGCGCGCTTTCCGCGCCCCAGATCATCACGCTCTATTCCAAAAGGTGGACCATCGAGCCCAGCTTCCGCGACAGCAAGGATCTGCGCTTCGGGATGGGCATGAGCGTGCTGAGGATCAATGATCCGCAACGCCGCGACCGCCTCCTGCTCCTCAACGCCTTCGCCATCCTGCTGCTGACCATCTTGGGCGCCGCCGGCGAAAGCCTCGGCATGGATCGCCAACTGCGGACCAGCACCGCCAAACGCCGCGTCCATTCCCTGTTCCGGCAAGGATGCCTGCTCTACGACCTCATCCCCAACATGCCAGACCAACGCCTGCGACCGCTCATCGAACGCTATCAGGAACTTCTAAGTCAAAATCGAACCTTCTCTGCGGCCTTCGGCATCGCCTGAAAATGAGGGGATACATGAGCGTAAGATCGAGCTCTGACGCTCTTGATAATCTTTATACTCAGCGATGCGCTTGGCTACACGGAGCTGATTTACATGAATCTGACCTGTAAGGTGCGTCATTTATGGGAGCAATTTTGATTGGAGCAATTTTTGACTCTGCTAATCTTGATCACTCATCTCTTGAATTTGCCCAGGGGGAGGGAACATCATTCGACTATTCATTTATGACCGCCGTCAATTTTTATGGAGCGGCGCTCGACGGTGCTGATTTCTATCAAAGCGACCTTACGGGTAGTGATATATCCTGGGTAATGGCTCCCGGTGCAAACTTCGACCGAGCATTCTTATTTGGGGCTAATTTGGATAGGTCGTTCTTCCGTCATTCATCGTTTAGGGGGACACAATTTCAAGGCGCAATCATAGGAACCTCATCGTTCGACCAGGCTCGCCTTATCGGGGTTGGGGTATATCGAGTTACACCCCCGAATCTCGAGGCATTCAAGGGCTCCATTGTCCAAAATGCCAATTCGTCTGCACGGTGGAGCCTGGACTTTGGCGGTGGCTCCTATTCCGACTACCCAGTTTTGTGTAGCGAAGAGCTGTCCATGCCGGACGACAACCGATGCTCGAGATTTAATGACGACTATAGCCAACCCATTTCGTACGATGATTCGCCAACATGGTATTTTAAAGATCGTATCGCAATTAATTCTGATGACCTCAAAAATATTACTTAAATCCACCGAAGGAAGCCAGACGATCAGCGAGGCGGAGGTGAGGTCGCGTTCAGAGGTTTTAAGTCCAAACGCAGCCACTTTGCCGCGAGACCAAACCGATGCTGCCGCGTGGGACCTCCTCATACTACGCTCGGCCCCTTTAGAGAGTTATGGCGGGGAGATCGCCGCAAGGCTCGAATTGATTGCTTGCGCTGGCGGAGCGGGAATCGGCGACAGTGACCTAACTTGGGGCTTCGCCCCTTATGTGGCTCGAGGCTTGCTCAAATCGAGCCGGTTCAACGACGACGGTGGTATCGACGCTCGTACCAAGGAGTCGCTGATCGAAACATTGAAAACTGCGATGAGAAGTGGGAGGAAGCCTGACGGCTCACCGTGCCCGGGGGCCGTTGGATTAGACGACGAGGACTTCCGGCGATAAACAGCCCCAACAGAAACGACAGTCCGCCAGCTGGAACGTTGTAAGTGGATCCGACTTGCCACTGAGCGAGTCATTTTACGCTCTTGACGCCCGCGCCGCATCCGCCCCATTGCATGTTCAAACGGGGTCCGCCCCCGGGCGATCTCATGAAGGCGAGGATGACGGCCATGGCCAACGACCAGATGATGGCGCAGATGTCGACGAAGCCCGGCTTCATCGCCGCGCTTGACCAGAGCGGCGGATCGACCCCCGGCGCGCTGCGCCTCTACGGCATTCCGGACAGCGAATATAAGGGCGACGACGCCAGGATGTTCGAGCTCGTGCATGAGATGCGGGTGCGGATCATCACCGCGCCTCCGTTCACGGGCGACAGGGTCATCGCGGCGATCCTGTTCGAGCGGACGATGGACGGAGAGGTGAAGGGCAAGCCGACGCCGTCCTACCTCTGGGAGGACCGGGGCGTCGTCCCGATCGTCAAGGTCGACAAGGGGTTGGAAGCGGAAAAGGACGGCGTCAGCCTGATGAAGCCGATGCCGGACCTCGACAAGCTGCTGGCGCGAGCGGTGAAACTCGGCGTGTTCGGCACCAAGATGCGTTCGACCATCAACCTGGCGTCGAAAACCGGCATCGCCGCCATCGCCAAACAGCAATTCGTGTTCGGCGAGCAGATCGCCAAACACGGGCTCACGCCAATTCTTGAGCCGGAAATCTCGATCAAGAGCCCGGACAAGGCCGGAGCCGAGCGGATCCTGCTCGACGAACTGACCAAAGGGCTCGACGCCTTGCCGGCCGGCCGCAAGGTGATGCTCAAGCTGACGCTGCCCGAGGTTGCCGATTTCTATCTGCCGCTGATCAAGGACAAGCGGGTCGTGCGTGTGGTGGCGCTGTCGGGCGGCTATACGCGGTCCGAGGCCGACGAGCGGCTGAGCGCCAATCACGGGATGATCGCGAGCTTCTCGCGCGCTCTCGCCCAGGACCTCAAGCGGTCGATGACTGACGCCGAGTTCAATAAGGCGCTGGCGGAGGCCATCGATGAGATCTATCGCGCTTCGACAGTGAAGGCCTGAGAGATGGCGGTCAATTTCTATTACGCCTCGGGCTCGCCCTTCGCCTGGCGGGTCTGGCTCGCGCTCGAGCGGAAGGGCATTCCCTATCATCGCAAGACCCTGTCGTTCGACGCCGGCGACCTGAAGACGCCGGAATTTGTCGCGCTGAATCCGCGGCGGAAGGTGCCAGTTCTGGTCGACGACGATTTCGCACTCGCGGAATCAGCGGCGATCGTCGAGTATATCGAGGACCGATGGCCCGATGGACCGGCGCTTTTCGCGCACGAACCGCGCAAGCGGGCGATCCAGCGGCGGATGGTGCGCGAGGCCGACGACTATCTGGCCCCCGCCAGCACGCGTTTCGCGAGGTCTCCCTCGGAGGAGACGGCGAACGATCTCAAGCAGGAGTTCGCGCTGTGGGAGGGCGCCGTGTCTGGCGACTATCTGACCGGCGAACTTTCGGCGGTCGACCTCACCGTCTATCCATTCATGGCGCTTTTCGTGCGGATCGCCGGCAAACGTCCGGATTTCGTCAAGAACGACTTTATCGGCCCGCGTCTTTCAACCTGGATGGATCGAATGGACGCGCTCCCGATCGTCCAGCATACCCGGCCCCCGCACTGGAAATGAGAGGCCGCGCACTGGCCGGGCTGGGCCGATCGACGACAGGAGAACATCGCCATGAGCGCCGCGGCCGAGACCGTCTTTCTGTTCGACGTCGATAACACCCTGTTCGACAACGACCGGTTTCAGGACGATCTCAGAGCGGAGCTCACGCGCGCGCATGGCGAGAGCGCCAGCCCACGCTATTGGACAATATTCGAGGAGCTGCGCGGCGAACTGGGTTATGCCGACTATCTTGGGGCGCTCGAGCGCCTGAGAATCGAGCGCCTGCATGATCCCACGCTCCTGCCGACCGCCAACTGGCTCCTCGACTATCCGTTCGCCGACCGCCTCTTTCCGCATGCGCTCAAGGTCGTCGAGCATGTGCGGCAATGGGGGACGCCGGTCATCCTGTCCGACGGCGACGCCGTCTTCCAGCCGCGCAAGATCGCCCGCTCCGGCCTGTGGGACGTCTTCAAAGGGAACGTGCTGATCTACGTCCACAAGGAAAACGAGATCGCCGACGTCGAGCGCTGGCATCCCGCCGCCCATTATGTCCTTGTCGACGACAAGGCCCGCATCCTCGCCGCGGTCAGGGCGATCTGGGGCGCCCGGGTCACGACCGTCTTTCCGAAGCAGGGCCACTACGCTTTGCAGGAGCCGCCGCGCGACGGGGCGTCGGTCGATCTGGCGATCGACCGGATCGGAGATTTGCTTGGCCATGATCTGTCGAAACTTGCTGCGCGATCCGAGGCCCGTTCTTCACCATGATGATCGCGCTTTGTTGATGGACTTTGACTTAGGGCGCCCCTACCGACACCTCACGAGCCAATCTCGGTACAATTCAGCGTTTCCCCTTTTCTCGCCATACACTTTCACGCTGTAATCTCGACTTGCGGCGCCGCAAGCGCGACCGGCCGCCCGCGCCCTCCCCCGCCGCCGCGACTGGACAAGTTTCGGCAGTCCGGCTAGCGAAGAGGCAAGCGGCGCCGGGCCAATAGGACGCGGGGCCGAGAAGGACAGGCGATGGATTATCACCGGAGCTTCGAGGAGGCGACTGCGCGCCTGAAGGCGGAGGGACGCTACCGCACCTTCGCAAACCTGGAGCGCGACGCGAGGCGGTTCCCGATGGCGCAATGGCGCCCGGCGGGCGCGGAGAACGATCCGCGCGAAGTGACGGTCTGGTGCTCAAACGATTATCTCGGCATGGGCGGCCACCCCGACGTGATCGAGGCCTCGGTCAGCGCGGCGCGCGCTCACGGCGCCGGCGCCGGCGGCACCCGCAACATATCCGGCACCCACAATCCGATCGTCGAACTCGAGGCCGAACTCGCCGACCTGCACGGCAAGCCGGCGGCGCTCGCCTTCACCTCCGGCTGGATCTCCAACCTGGCGGCGATTTCGACCATCGCCGGCCTTTTGCCCAATTGCCTCATCCTCTCCGACGCGTCGAACCACAATTCGATGATCGAAGGCGTCAAGCGCTCGGGCTGCGAGAAGCGGGTGTGGCGGCACAATGACGTCGATCACCTCGAGGCGCTGCTCGCGGCCGAGCCGATCGGCCGCGCCAAGCTCATCGTGTTCGAAAGCCTCTACTCGATGGACGGCGACATCGCGCCGATCGCCGCGATCGTGGCGCTGGCCGAGAAATACAACGCCCTCACCTATATCGACGAGGTGCATGCGGTCGGCCTCTACGGGCCGCGTGGCGGCGGCTTGAGCGAGCGGGAGGGTCTCGCCGACCGAATCGACGTCATCGAGGGCACGCTCGCCAAGGGATTTGGCTCGCTCGGCGGCTATATCGCGGGGAGCGAGGCGATCGTCGATGCGGTCAGAAGCTTCGCCCCCTCTTTCATCTTCACCTCGACCCTGCCGCCGAGCGTGGCCGCCAGCGCCGCCGCCGCCGTGCGGCATCTGAAGCGGTCGACCGTCGAGCGCGAGCGCCACCAGCATATGGCGAAGCTCGTCAAGCATGCGCTGCGCGCCGCCGGCCTGCCGGTGATCGACAATCCCTCGCACATCGTCCCGGTGTTCGTCGGCGACGCGCGCAAATGCCGGGCGGCGAGCGAAATGCTGCTCGAGCGGCACGCGGTCTATATCCAGCCGATCAACTATCCGACCGTCGCCAAGGGGACCGAACGGCTGCGCGTGACCCCGACCCCCGCCCATAGCGAAGCGCAAGTCGCGGAGCTGGTCGAGGCGCTGGTCGACGTGTGGCGGACCCTGGGCCTCAAGTTCGATGAGGCGCGGGTGATCCCGCTGTTCGGTAGCCATGCGAACGAGGACGCCCACTGCGCCTATCCGGAGATGAAGCGCGCGGCGGAATAGGCGGCCGGCTTGCCTGGAAGGCCCTCACCCCAACCTTCTCCCGCAAAGGTCGTCGAAGGACGCCCGTCTCTCGACGGGCTATGCGGGAGTGAGGGCGCAGCGCTTCTCCCGCCCGGGGGAGACGGTGGAGGCGCGCAGCGCGGCCGGATGAGGACCCGCAAGCCCCTGCTCGCCGCTCTCGCTGGCGAGCGGCAGGCGCCCCCGCCGATCTGGCTCATGCGCCAGGCGGGGCGCTATCTGCCGGAATATCGCGAACTTCGGGCGAAAGCCGCGACCTTTCTCGATTTTTGCTATGACCCCACCCTCGCCGTCGAGGCGACGCTGCAGCCGATCCGCCGGTTCGGCTTCGACGCGGCGATCCTGTTCTCCGACATTCTCGTGCTGCCCGACGCGCTCGGACAGAAGGTCGCCTTTGAATCGGGCGACGGGCCTCGCCTCGACCCGATCGGCGACGCTCACGGCCTGGCGAAGCTCAGCCGCGAACCCGACTGGAGCCGGCTCGCGCCCGTCTTGGAAGCTCTTGACCGCCTGAAGACCGCGCTCCCGCGCGATGTGACGCTGATCGGCTTCTGCGGCGCACCGTGGACAGTCGCGAGCTATATGATCGCCGGGCGCGGGACGCCGGATCAGGCGCCGGCGCGCCTGTTCGCCTACCGCCATCCCGACCTGTTCGCGGACCTCATCGACCTGCTCGTCGACGCCTCAGCCGAATACCTCATCCGTCAGCTGGCGGCGGGCGCGGAAGCGGTGCAGATCTTCGATTCCTGGGCAGGCGTGCTGCCGCCGGCCGAATTCGACCGCTGGTGCGTCGCGCCGATGGCGGCGCTGGCCGCCAAGGTCAAGGCCGGCGCGCCGCACGCGCCGATCATCGCTTTTCCGCGCGGCGCCGGGACGCAGCTGGCGAAATTCGCGGCTCTCGCCGATATCGACGCGGTCGGCCTCGACACCGCCGTCGCGCCGAAGGCGGCGATCGCCGCGCTACCGGAGCGTTTCGCGCTCCAGGGCAATCTCGATCCGCTGGCGCTCGTCGCCGGCGGACCGCGCCTCGACGACGAAACCGACCGCATCGTCGAGGAATTCGCGCATCGCGCCCATATCTTTAACCTAGGCCACGGCGTCCCGCCCGAGACGCCAGTCGGCCATGTCGAGCGCCTGGTCGCCCGGGTGCGCGGCGAAAAGTCGCCATGACCGTTTCGAAGCCGGCGCCGGACGAGGCCCGCTTCGTCCGGGCGAGCCAATGGTTCGAGACCCTGCAGCGGCGGATCATCGAGGCGATGGAGGCGCTCGAGCGCGAGTTCGCCGACGCAGGAGCCGAGATCGCGCCCGGCCGGTTCGCGATCGAGCCCTGGGAGCGGACCGACGCCACCGCCGCTCCCGGCGGCGGCGGCCGGATGGCGCTCATGCGAGGGCGCCTGTTCGAGAAGATCGGCGCGCACGTGTCGGTCGTTCACGGCGCCTTGCCGGCCGAGTTCGCGGCGCAAATTCCCGGGGCCGAGAAAGACCCGCGCTTCCGGGCCGCGGGCGTCTCCGTGATCGCCCATCCGTGGAGCCCGCATGTGCCGACCGTGCACATGAACACGAGGCTCGTGCGCACGACCAAGGCATGGTTCGGCGGCGGCGCCGATCTGACGCCGATGCTCGATCAGCGCCGCAAGCCGGACGATCCGGACGCGATCGCCTTTCACGCCGCCATGCGCGCCGCCTGCGAGCGCCATCCGGGAGTGGCCGACGCCGAGCATTTCAGGCAATGGTGCGACCAATACTTTTATCTCAAGCATCGGGGCGAGCCGCGCGGGATCGGCGGCATCTTCTTCGATCATCTCAACAGCGCCGGAGATGAAGGCAATTCCGGCTTCGACGCCGATTTTGCCTTCGTGCGCGATGTCGGCGAGAGCTTCCTTGGCGTCTATTGCGACATCGTGCGGCGCAACGCCGGTAAGGCGTGGAACGAGGCCGAGCGCGAGGAACAACTGGCCCGGCGCGGACGTTACGTCGAGTTCAACCTGCTCTATGATCGGGGCACAATTTTCGGCTTGAAGACCGGCGGGAATATCGCTTCGATTCTGTCGTCGATGCCGCCGCTCGCCAGCTGGCGCTGAACGCCCCTCCGCAAACGCTCTTGGAGAATGACCATGGTTAACGCCGCCCAGTCCGGCCGCTTTCGCATCGGCGGCGCCTTCGATGTCAACCGCCTTGGCTTCGGCGCGATGCGCGTCGTCGGCCGCGGCATCTGGGGCCCTCCCACAAACCGCCCGGAGGCGTTGAAGACTTTGCGCCGCCTGCCCGATCTCGGCGTCGACTTCATCGACACCGCCGATTCCTACGGCCCCGACTTTTCCGAAGAGCTGATCCGCGAAGCGCTCGCCCCTTACGGCAAAATCCATATCGCGACCAAGGGCGGGCTCGCGCGCACCGGACCGAACATCTGGATTGCGCTCGGCCGGCCGGAATATCTTATCCAGCAGGCTCACAAGAGCCGGTGGCGGCTCGGCGTCGAGACGATCGATTTGTGGCAATTGCATCGCATCGATTCGAAGGTGCCGGCCAAGGAGCAGTTCGACGCCATCGCGACGCTGATCAAAGACAAAGTCATCCGCTGCGCCGGCCTGTCGGAAGTCAGCGTCGCCGAGATCGAGGCGGCCTCCAAGGTCTTCCCGGTCGCCACAGTGCAGAACCGATATAACTTCCTCGACCGGACAAGCGAGGCGGCGCTCGACTATTGCGCCAAACACGGCATCGGCTTCATCCCCTGGGCCCCCCTCGACGCCGGCGAGGCGGCGCAGCCCGGCTCGGCGCTGGACGCGATCGCCCAAAAGCACAAGGCGACCTCCGGCCAGATCGCGCTCGCGTGGCTGTTGAAGCGCAGCCCCGTCATGCTGCCGATCCCCGGCACCGGCCGGCTCGCGCATCTCGAGGAGAACGTCGGCGCGGCGGCGATCACGCTTTCCGACGAGGAGTTCGCGACGCTCGACCGCGCTGGACGCGGACGGTAGCTCTGCTCACCGCTCCGCGCGCTACGCTTGGAGTTTCGCGCTTTCGATCAAGTGATCCTGATAGAGCGCGCGCAGGGCGAGCTTGTTGAGCTTGCCGGTCGCGGTATGCGGCAGATAGCGTTTTGAGACAAAAGCTCGGGTCGCCGCGCTCGCGCCGCGACAGTGCACCATTTCGCCGTGTTGAACAATGCGCCTTTTTCGGCCAGAAGACGGATGCCGCCTGCCGCCGCTGTCCTTCTCGGGAACGTGTTTGCTGCGGACTCGGATAGATGCTCAACATCGCGTGGTCGGCGGGGACTGCTGGCTTTCCCGCTTCTGGAATTGACGGACGCATGGCGGAAACTCGCAAACTCGCCGCGATCCTCGCGGCGGATGTGGTCGGCTTCAGCCGCCTAACCGGCGCGGACGAAGATCGCACCTTGGCGCGGCTAAGAGCGCTGCGCAGCGATCTCATCGACCCGACGATCGCGGTCCATCACGGACGGGTCGTCAAGCGCACCGGCGACGGGGCGATCGTCGAGTTTCGCAGCGTCGTCGACGCCGTGCGCTGCGCGGTCGAGATTCAGAACGGCATGGTCGAGCGCAACGCCGGCGTGGCGGAGGATCGCCGCATCGAGTTCCGCATCGGCATCCATCTGGGCGACGTGGTCGAGGAGGCGGACGGCGACCTAATGGGCGACGGCGTCAACATCGCAGCGCGGCTCGAAGGCGTCGCTGCGCCCGGCGCGATCTGCCTTTCGGAGGACGCCTACCGGCAAGTGAAAGCCCGGCTCGACCTTTCGGTCAGCGATCTCGGCGCAACGAACCTCAAGAACATCGCCGAGCCGGTGCGGGTCTACTCGCTGCAAGTCGGATTGCCTGCTCGGGCAAAGCCTGCAACGCCAGTCGAAGCGAAGTCCGAGGACAGGCCGCCAGCGCCCCGCGCATTGCCCGACAAGCCCTCGATCGCCGTGCTGCCCTTCGCCAACATGAGCGGTGACGCCGAACAGGATTATTTCGCTGACGGCATCTCCGAGGACATCATTACCGCGCTGTCGAAGCTGGCGCAGCTCTTCGTCATCGCCCGCAATTCTTCATTTACCTTCAAGGGCAAGACAGTCCATATCGGCGAGGTCGGCAAGAGCCTCGGCGTGCGCTATGTCCTCGAAGGCAGCGTGAGGAAGGCCGGCGCACGCGTGAGGATAACCGCGCAGCTCATCGACGCCACCACGGGCGGGCATCTCTGGGCTGAGCGCTTCGACCGGGAGCTCACGGACGTCTTCGCCGTGCAGGACGACGTGACGACGCGGATCGTCGCGGCGCTTGAACTCAATCTGAGCCCCAGGGATCGGAAAAACATAGAAGCCGAGCACACCGACAGTCCGGAAGCCTACGACTACTTTCTGCGCGGCCGCGCGCTCTGGTGGCGGCACGCGAAGGCGACCAATTTCGAAGCCGAGGCGCTCCTCAGGCGCGCGATCGAGCTCGACCCCGGCTTTGGCCCCGCCTACGCCTTCCTCGCTGCGGCAAAGGTCACCAACTACGTGAGCAACTGGAGCGCTTCGCCTGCGCAGGCGCTGGAGGAAGCGGAGAAGGCCGCGCGGCTCGCCGTCAAGCTCGACGAAGCCTACCCGTTTGCTCTGTTTGCGCTTGCGGGCGCCTGCATCTGGTCTCGCCGCCATGACGAGGCGGCGAACGCCGGAGAAAAGGTCGTCGCTCTCAATCCGAGCTTCGCCGAGGGCTACGGCATGCTCGCTTTGATCTACAACCATGTCGGCCGCTCGGAAGAGGCCGTCGCCTGCGTCGATCGCGCAATGGCGCTCGATCCCCTCGCAAACGACATGCTGCTGCATTTTCAGGGCCAGGGCCTTTACCAGATCGGGCGCTACGAAGACGCGATCCGGGTGCTGAAACGCCGCATCGAGCGCAATCCGGAAACCGACGCTTCGCGCGCCCTGCTCGCGGCGGCCTACGGCCAGCTTGGCCGCGTCGAAGAGGCCCGGGAGGCGTGGCGCGGCCTCATGCGCGTCAATCCGGACTATTCCGTCGAGCAGCGCCGAAAGGTGCTGCCCTACAAGAACGCGGAAGACTTCGAGCCTTTCGTCGAGGGCCTGCGGAAGGCTGGGTTGGGCTAGGAACCCGGTCAGCTCCTCAGCACCACGCAGGCGCCGCCAGCGGCTTCGAGACGGGCGCAGATCTTCTCCGCTTCGGGGCGGTTCTGCGCCGGCAGGCGGACGCGATAGAACGGGCGGAAGCCCCGGCTTCTCACCACCGATCCGAGCACGAACGGATTGCCGCCGCCGACGATGGAGTAGAAATTGTGCTGCACGCGGACGAAGGCGCGCATCGCCGACGCGCGCGAGAAGCTGGCCGCGATCTGCACGCCCCAGGGCGCAAACCAGCCCGAGACAATGGGTGAGGCAGGCGTCGTGCGCAGGCTGGCGATGAGGCTCTCGCATGACGGCCCCTCGGGCGCGGCCAACTGCGGCGGCGTGGGGGTGCGCCATTCGTCGGCGGCGTGGCCAGTGAGCGCGAGCACATAGTCCTGGGTTTCGAATGGAAGCTGGCCTTTGTCGTCGAGCCATTTGTCGACTGAGGTTTCGCCGGCGTTATAGGCCGCGGCCGCGAGGCCCAGGTTGCCGAACTTGTGCACGAGTTCCGCCAGGTACTTCGCCGACGCCGGAATCGCCGCCGCCGGATCGAACGGATCGGCGAGCCCTCGCGCGGAGGCTGTCCCCGGCATGAACTGGGCCACCCCTTGCGCGCCGGCCGGACTGACTGCGTCCGGCCGGAACGAGCTTTCGCGCCAGATGAGCTTGGTGAAATATCCGACCGGCAGCCCCTCGGTCTTGGCCGAGGCTTCGAGGATCCCGCACAGCGTCGCGATCGCATTGTCGGTTTCGGGGCCGGCGTCGGCCCTCGCCGCGCGCCCGCTGAGCCCGATGACGACCGCGGCGAGCGCCATCGCCACGCCTTTGGCGAACCTCGCTCGCCGCCGCGCGGCCGTCACCGACCCCATGCAATCCCCATTTGCGTCCGGTCTTCCACGCTCCCGATTCTCATATGTCGCGGGCGCGCACAACAGCCTTGCCTGCCCGGGCGCCAATGCTATAGGGGCAAATCTTCCCGCAGCGCTTCCCGCCAACGAGAGTCCCCACCGATGCCCAGGATCAAGGTGAGCAATCCGGTTGTCGAACTCGACGGCGACGAGATGACGCGAATCATCTGGCATCTGATCCGCGACAAGCTGATCCACCCCTATCTTGACATCGAGCTCAAATATTTCGACCTCGCGGTCGAGAATCGCGACGCGACCAATGACCAGGTGACCATCGACGCCGCGGAGGCGATCAAGACCTACGGCGTCGGCGTCAAATGCGCGACCATCACCCCGGACGAGGCGCGGGTCAAAGAGTTCCATCTCAAGGAGATGTGGAAGAGCCCGAACGGCACCATCCGCAACATCCTCGGCGGCGTCATCTTCCGCGAGCCGATCATCTGCAAGAACGTGCCTCGCCTGGTCCCCAGCTGGACCCAGCCGATCGTCATCGGCCGCCATGCGTATGGCGACCAGTATCGGGCCACCGATTTCAGGGTGCCTGGCAAAGGCCGCCTCACCATCCGTTTCGAGGGCGATGACGGCAAGGTGATCGAGCGGGAGGTGTTCAGGTTCCCCGGCGGCGGGGTCGCGATGTCGATGTACAATCTCGACGATTCGATCCGCGACTTCGCCCACGCGTCGCTGAATTTCGGCCTGATGCGCAAATATCCGGTCTATCTGTCGACCAAGAACACGATCCTGAAGGCCTATGACGGCCGTTTCAAGGACATCTTCCAGGAGGTCTATGACGCCGAGTTCAAGAGCCGGTTCCAGGCGCTCGGCATCACCTACGAGCACCGGCTGATCGACGACATGGTCGCCGCGGCGCTCAAATGGTCGGGCGGCTACGTTTGGGCGTGCAAGAACTATGACGGCGACGTGCAGTCGGACACGGTCGCGCAAGGCTTCGGCTCGCTCGGCCTCATGACCAGCGTCCTGATGACGCCCGACGGGCGGACGGTCGAGGCCGAAGCGGCGCACGGCACCGTCACCCGCCACTACCGCGAACACGAGAAGGGCCGCCAGACCTCGACCAACTCGATCGCCTCGATCTTCGCCTGGACTCGCGGTCTCACCCACCGCGCCAAGCTCGACGGCAATGAGGCGCTGGCCAAATTCGCCTCGACGCTGGAGCGGGTGTGCGTCGAAACTGTCGAGGCGGGCTCGATGACCAAGGACCTCGCGCTCCTGGTCGGCCCGGAGCAGAAATGGCTCTCGACCGAAGGCTTCCTCGACAAGATCGACGCCAATCTCAAGCAGGCGATGGCGGCCTGACACAAGGCCTGCCGGCTCAAGCCCCCGCGGCGCGGCGCACGCCAGCTTCGACCGCGGCAAGCGCTTCGTTCGTCTTCGCCCCATCCGGGCCGCCGGCCTGGGCCATGTCGGGTCGGCCGCCGCCGCCCTTGCCGCCGAGCGCCGCCGAGCCGAGCCGCACCAGTTCGACGGCGTTGAAGCGGCTCGTAAGGTCGGGGGTCACCGCGACGACGATGCTCGCCTTGCCATCCTCGCTCGCGGCGGCGATCGCGACCACTCCGGAGCCGACGTTTTGCTTGGCCTCGTCCGCCAGCGACTTCAGGTCCTTCATGTCGACCCCGCTGACGGCGCGGGCGTAGAGCTTGACGCCGCCGACGTCGCGCGCGGCGCCGGCTTCGGCCGTTCCGCCGCCCATCGCCAGCTTTCGCCTGGCTTCGGCAAGTTCGCGCTCGAGCTTGCGTTTGTCGTCGATCAGCGCTTCCAGCCGCTCGGCCGCCGCGCCCGCGGGCGCTCTGAGCAGCGCCGTGAGATCTGCAAGGCCTCGAGCATCGGCTTCGAGCCATTTGCGCGCCTCATCGCGCGTCTTCGCCTCGATGCGCCTGACCCCCGCGGCGTTCGCGGTATCGCTGACGATGGCAATGAGGCCGATGTCGCCGGTGCGCCGGACGTGGGTGCCGCCGCAGAGCTCGATCGAATAGGTGCGCTCGTGGTCGTGACCGTCATCGATCTCGCCCATGCTGACGACGCGCACCTCGTCGGGATATTTCTCGCCGAACAAAGCCCGCGCTCCGAGCGCCCGCGCGTCGTCGAGCCCCATAAGCCGCGTCGCGACCTCGGCGTTCTCCAGCACCACGCGATTGGCGATGTCTTCAATCTTTTCCAGTTCGGCCCGCGTGATCGGTTTCGGATGGGCGAAGTCGAAGCGCAGGCGCTCGGGCGAAACCAGCGAGCCCTTCTGCGCCACATGATCGCCGAGCACCTCACGCAACGCTTCGTGCAGGATGTGAGTCGCCGAATGGTTGGCGCGGGTCGCCGTGCGGGCGGCATGATCGACTTTAAGCTCGACCGCCATTCCGGGCCGGGCCTCGCCCTCGACGATCGCGACATCATGGACGATGAGGTCGCCGAGCTTCTTGCGGGTGTCGGTGACTTCCGCGCGAAAGCCGGGCGCGGCGATTTCGCCGACATCGCCGACCTGGCCGCCGGCCTCGCCGTAGAACGGCGTCTGGTTGAGGATCGAGCGATCCCCGCTCGCCGGGGCCGAGGCTCTCGACCTCGGCGCCGTCCTTGACGATCGCGCCGATCACGCCCTCGGCGGTCTCGGTCTCGTAGCCGAGGAATTCGGTCGCGCCGACGCGTTCGCGCAACGCGTACCAGACCGCCTCGGTCGCCGCTTCGCCCGAGCCCGCCCAGGCGCGGCGCGCTTCGGCGCGCTGGCGCTCCATGGCGGCGTTGAACCCCTCGACGTCGACAGAGAGCCCGCGCGCGCGCAGCGCGTCCTGGGTCAGATCGAGCGGGAAGCCGTAGGTGTCGTAGAGCCGGAACGCCGTCTCGCCGTTCAGGACGCCGCCCTCGCCGAGCGAACGCGTTTCGTCCTCGAGAATGGCCGAGGCCGCGCGCCAGCGTCGAGCGGAAGCGCGTCTCCTCGAGCTTGAGCGTCTCCGAAATGAGCGCCTCGGCGCGCACCAGCTCCGGATAGGCCTGGCCCATTTCGCGGGTCAGCGCCGGAACCAGGCGCCACATCAGCGGATCGCGGGCGCCGAGGATCTGGGCGTGGCGCATCGCCCGGCGCATGATGCGGCGCAGCACATAGCCGCGGCCCTCGTTGGACGGCAGCACTCCGTCGGCGACCAGGAAGGCGGACGTGCGCAGATGGTCGGCGATGACGCGATGCGAGGCGCGCTGCGGACCGTCGGGATCGACGCCGGTGAGGTCGGCGCTGGCCCGGATGAGAGCGCGAAACAGGTCGATGTCGTAGTTGTCGTGCACGCCCTGCAGCACGGCGGCGATGCGCTCGAGCCCCATGCCGGTGTCGATCGACGGCCGCGGCAGGTTGACCCGCTCGCCGCCGGGCAGGGTCTCAAACTGCATGAACACAAGATTCCAGATCTCGATGAAGCGGTCGCCGTCAGCGTCCGCCGAGCCGGGCGGCCCGCCGGGGATATGGGCGCCGTGATCGTAGAAGATCTCCGAGCACGGGCCGCACGGGCCGGTGTCGCCCATCGCCCAGAAATTGTCGCATGGTGGCGATGCGGATGATCCGCTCCTCGGGCAGGGCAGATATTTTCTTCCACAGATGGAACGCTTCATCGTCGTCGTAATAGACGGTGACGGTGAGCTTTTGCGGCGGCAGGCCGAAGTCGCGGGTCAGCAGGTTCCAGGCGTATTCGATCGCGTGGTCCTTGAAATAATCGCCGAACGAGAAGTTGCCGAGCATTTCGAAGAACGTGTGGTGGCGGGCGGTATAGCCGACGTTGTCGAGGTCGTTGTGCTTGCCGCCGGCGCGCACGCATTTCTGCGCCGTCGTCGCGCGCGCGTAAGCGCGCTTTTCGACCCCGGTGAAAACGTTCTTGAACTGCACCATTCCGGCGTTGGTGAAGATGAGCGTCGGATCGTTGCGCGGCACGAGCGAACTCGAGGGCACGACATCGTGGCCGTTCCTGGCGAAGAACTGGAGGAAGTTCGACCGAATTTCGTTGACGCCGCTCATCTACACCTATCGCCTGGACCGGATGCCGCCCGTTTTCCGCGTTCTAGAGCAAGGCCGCCGAAACGCCAACGGGAAACGGGCCGGATTTCCGGCCGGCGCCGATACGGGCCGGCGACGCGGAAGGACATGGCGGCGCGCTCCGCATGAGCGCGGAAATCAGCATTTGTCGGCGATGGGCGGAACGAATTGGAGAGCCGGCCAGCGCCCGTGGCGGAAAACGGGCGCTCTTCCGGCGCCCCTCCAGTCGAGGGACGGGCGTCTTTCGAATGCCGTTCAAGCGGTCGAGAGACCGGCGCTGTTTCGAGCGCCTGTTGGCCCGTCGGGAGAAACGGGCTGTCTTTCGACTCCCCTTCGGGAGGAGAGATGGGCCAAAGGCCGTGCGTCCGGAAGCGAAGCGAAAGCGGCGGCGCGAGAACGGCGGGAGGTCAACCGCTCTCGCGCCGCCCCGGACGCGCGAAGGCCTGAAAAACGCTTTCCTGGCGGATGGGCGCGCCGCCGAAGGCGGGGGACGCGAGGCGCGCCCAAAGGAAAAGCGGATCAGGCTTCGGCGTCGTCGTCGGGCGAAGGACCGTCGTTTTCGAGAATGCGCTCGGCGATCAGGCCGGCGTTCTCCCGAATGGCGCGCTCGATCCTGTCGGCGATCTCCGGACTGGTCTTCAGGAACGCCTTGGCGTTTTCCCGGCCCTGGCCGAGCCGCACGCTGTCAAAGGAAAACCAGGCGCCCGACTTCTCCACCACCCCGGCCTTGGCGCCGAGGTCGATCAGTTCGCCCGCCTTGGAGACGCCTTCGCCATACATGATGTCGAATTCGACCTGCTTGAACGGCGGCGCGACCTTGTTCTTGACCACCTTGACCCGGGTCTGGTTGCCGACCACCTGCTCGCGCTCCTTGATCGCGCCGATGCGGCGGATGTCGAGGCGGACGGAGGCGTAGAACTTGAGCGCGTTGCCGCCCGACGTCGTCTCGGGCGAGCCGTACATGACCCCGATCTTCATCCGGATCTGATTGATGAAGATCACCATCGTATTGGAGCGCGAGATCGAGGCGGTGAGCTTGCGCAGGGCCTGGCTCATCAGCCGCGCCTGCAACCCGGGCTGCGAATCGCCCATTTCGCCCTCGATCTCGGCCCTCGGCGTCAGCGCCGCGACCGAATTGATGACCAGCACGTCGATCGCGCCCGAACGCACCAGCGTGTCGGTGATTTCCAGCGCCTGCTCGCCGGTGTCGGGCTGGGAAATCAGGAGGTCGTCGAGCTTGACGCCGAGCTTGCGCGCATAGATCGGATCGAGCGCGTGTTCGGCGTCGACGAAGGCGCAAACGCCGCCCTTTTTCTGCGCTTCGGCGATCACATGCAGCGTCAGCGTCGTCTTGCCCGAGGATTCGGGCCCGTAGATCTCGATCACCCGTCCGCGCGGCAGACCCCCGACGCCAAGCGCGATGTCGAGGCCGAGCGACCCCGTCGGCACCGTCTCGATCTCGACCGCCTTCTGGTTCTTGC
Organism: uncultured Alphaproteobacteria bacterium; assembly: GCA_963767245.1. Taxonomy (GTDB): domain Bacteria; phylum Pseudomonadota; class Alphaproteobacteria; order Rhizobiales; family Beijerinckiaceae; genus Roseiarcus. The sequence goes on along the minus strand of CAVYDG010000027.1, from coordinate 245 downwards.
CGAGGCGCATGATCGAGCCCTTGCCGAACGCCCGTTCGATCTGCGACAGGGCGGCGTCGAGCGCCTTGGTCTTGTCCACGCTGGTCCCTTCCACGAGGCGAAGATTGGGTTGGGTCATAACCATCGTCCTTCTCTCACGGGCAGCGTCCGATCCGCAATCGCGGACTTGCGCGCCCCCCACCGATGACGGCACTATGTACATGGTTTGTTCTCACGCGCAAGTTCTATTTTTGTTCCGCCGGGGA
>CAVYDG010000026.1:0-120765 GCA_963767245.1 uncultured Alphaproteobacteria bacterium | reverse complement strand
GGTACTGGTTCTCCATCAATTCCCCGACCGAGCGCACCCGCCGGTTGCCGAGATGGTCGATGTCGTCGATCTCACCGCGGCCGTCGCGCAGGTTCACCAACGCCTTGACCACTGCGAGAATGTCATCCCTGCGCAGGGTTCGCTGGGTGTCGGGAGCGTCGAGGTCGAGGCGCATGTTCATCTTCACCCGGCCGACCGCCGAGAGGTCGTAGCGCTCGGAATCGAAGAACAGCGACTGGAACATCGCCTCGGCGCTTTCGATCGTCGGCGGCTCCCCCGGACGCATGACCCGATAGATGTCGAACAGGGCGTCCTCACGCGAGGAATTCTTGTCGACCTTGAGCGTGTTGCGGATATAGCCGCCAATATTGACGTGATCGATGTCGAGCACGGGCAGCTCTTTGAACCCGGCTTCCAGGAGCCCGGCAAGCGACTTCTCGGTAATCTCGTCGCCGGACTCGGCGTAGATTTCGCCGGTCTCGGGGTTATAGAGGTCCTGGGCGATATATTGGCCATGGAGGTCAGCGTCGGAAGCGCGCAGCGCCTTCAATCCCTTCTCGGCGAGCTGACGCGCGGCGCGGACGGTCAATTTCTTGCCAGCCTCGACCACCACGGCGCCGGTGTCGGCGTCGACGATGTCGACGGAAGCCTTCACGCCCCTCATGCGCTCGACGTCGAAAGGCACGCGCCAGCCGCCGTCCTTGAGACGGCTAAAGACGATCTTGCGATAGAAGGTCGACAGGATTTCCTCGCCGTCGAGGCCGAGCGCGTAAAGCAGCGAGGTCACCGGAATCTTGCGCCGCCGGTCGATGCGCGCATAGACGATATCCTTGGCGTCGAACTCGATATCGAGCCACGAGCCGCGATACGGGATGATGCGGGCGGCGAACAGAAGCTTGCCCGACGAATGGCTCTTGCCCTTGTCGTGATCGAAGAACACGCCCGGGCTGCGGTGCATCTGGGAGACGATGACCCGCTCGGTGCCGTTGACGATGAAGGTGCCGTTGTCGGTCATGAGCGGCATGTCGCCCATGTAGACGTCCTGCTCCTTGATATCCTTGACCGACTTGGCCTGGGTCTCGGGATCGACGTCGAACACGATCAGCCTGAGCGTCACCTTGAGCGGCGCGGCATAGGTCATGCCGCGCTGGCGGCACTCGTCGACATCGTACTTCGGCGCTTCGTACTCGTACTTGACGAATTCGAGGTGGGCGGTATCGGCGAAATCCTTGATCGGGAACACCGACTTGAACACCGCCTGCAGCCCCTCGGTCGGACGGCCGCCCTTCGGCGGGTCCATCAGCAGAAACTGGTCATACGAAGCCTTCTGGACCTCGATCAGGTTCGGCATCTCGCCGACTTCCTTGACGTGTCCGAAAACCTTGCGAACGCGCTTGCGGCCCGTGAATGTCTGCGCCATGTCGCTCCTCTAAAGTTCGCTGCCGGCCGTTCCCGGGCCTTCACGCGCCAGGGCGCGGGTCAGGTCCGAAGGCAGGTCTTCCCGGAGCGTTGCCAACGCCCCTTCTCACTCAAACTTTGCGCCCGGCCGCCTCAAATGCTTTCGGCCGCCGCTTAACGACGCTCACCGCGCAACCCTTGTTGAAAACGCTGGAACGGCCCCAGGCCGATAGCCGGGACCGTCCCTTTTGTTGTCAGGCGCGCCCCTGAGGGCAGGTCGGCCATTACTTGAGCTCGACCTTCGCCCCTGCCTTTTCCAATGCGGCCTTGATCTTCTCGGCCTCTTCCTTGCTTACGCCTTCCTTGACCGGCTTCGGCGCGGCCTCGACCAGGTCCTTGGCTTCCTTCAGGCCGAGCGCGGTGATGGCGCGCACTTCCTTGATCACTTCGATCTTCTTGTCGCCGATCGCAGCGAGGATAACGCTGAACTCGGTCTGCTCCTCGACCGGGGCGGCGGCCGCAGCCCCACCGGCCGGAGCGGCGGCGACCGCCACAGCGGCGGCGGCGGAGACGCCCCATTTGCCTTCAAGCAGCTTGGCGAGCTCGGCGGCCTCCAGCACTGTGAGGCTCGACAGTTCGTCGACGATTTTTTCCAGATTTGCCATTGATGGATGTCCTATATGTAGTTCGAACCGAGGGTTTGTGAAGAGCCTGTGTCAGGCAGCGTCTTTGGCGGCATAGGCCCCGACGACGCGCGCGAGCTTGGCGGCTGGCGCGGTCGTGAGCTGGGCAAGCTTGGTCGCGGGAGCCATCAGAAGCCCCAGCAGTTTCGCCCGCAACTCGTCGAGCGAAGGCAAAGTCGCGAGCGCCCTGACTCCGTCGACATCGAGGGCCGTCTTGCCCATGGCGCCGCCCAGAAGCACGAATTTCTCGTGATCCTTGGCGAAAGCCACGGCGGCCTTGGCCGCCGCCACCGGATCGGTCGAATGAGCGATCAGGGTCGGCCCCTTGAGCAGGGGGCCGATCGAGGCGACGTCCGTGCCTTTGAGAGCAATCTGAGCGAGGCTGTTCTTGGCCACTTTGACTTGGGCGCCCGCCTGCCGCATCTGCTTGCGCAGACGCTGCATCTGGGCGACGGTCAGGCCGGAATAGTGCGCCACGACCACCGCCGACGTTTTCGAAAAAACGTCGTGCAGGGCGGCGACCTCTTCCTTCTTTTCCGTTCTATCCACGGTGCTCATCTCCGGTCGGCGGGCTCTAAATCGACGATAACCCGCCTGTTGCACATGCCGCGCCGCGCAACCCGGACGAGCCGAATCGAGCGCCGCGGCGACTTGCGCCTGTCCCCGGAGGCGGGCGAAACGCCCGGCGCCGGACAGAAGGTTCGAACCGCGTCCTCCACCCGGGCGCGCCGGGCGGAAACATGAAACTCGGTCTTCCCCGTCTATGCTGGCTCCCTCGCGCCTCGCGGCGGTCGGAAATTAAGCGTTTCCCCCGAAGGGTTTACGCGCCGGCAGTCTCGGACAGGACATAGCCGGATGAGACGCAAAGGTTACCCCTTCCGTCCTCCGGCCTATCCGCCGCTCCCACTTCAATCATCCGTCACCGGTTTGATCTTCGCAGGGCGGTAGCCATGTTTGATCATTCGGGGTCGTATCGCGCCGTCAACCCCGACCGAGCCCCATAGCGGTTTCAGGTCGGCCTGCCAAGGGGGGTTATTGAAGTTTTTTGCGCCGCAATAGGCCCGTTCAACAGATTTTGAATATCGAGTTGTGGGTGGTGGGGACCGTACCCGCCGCCCAAACCTGACCAAATCCTTCACCCTGAGACGAAGAAGCCGCCCGGACAGGCGGCTTCCGTGTTCATCCGTTCGGGGACGCCTCAGCCGGCGACCGCGGCCGCGCTTTTCTTTCGCGAGCCTCGATAGCCGGCATAGCCAAGCCCAAGAAACCCGACCAGCATCATCGCTCAGGTCGAAGGCTCCGGAACAGGCGACGGGCCGGCGGTGAAAAACGCACCATCCGTATGGGTGTCGTAGAACTGGGTCGTCCCGAAGGCGGGGTTGTCGTTTTCGCCGAAAACCTGCTCACTAAACAGAAGGTCGAACGTGTAGGACTGCCCAGCCACCAGGATTCCGCCGGGAATCGTCACGCTTGTGGCGTTGGGGAGCAAGGATGGGCTTGTAAACACTGGCGTATTGGACGAATTGAGGACCGACAAAATAATATCGGAATCACTCGGGTCTCCACCGACTATGAAACTGTTGAAGTCCAGCGTAACGCCTGCGGCGGCATTCATGCCCTGGAGGGCGTTGTACGAAGCGGCCGTAAATTCCGGTGGATTTACGGCGTAGTTGTCCCCGACGTAATCGATTGTGAAGGAGGTCGGCCCCTGCGAGCCGCCGGTCAGGTCAAATGTGTAGTCGCCTGTCGGATAGAGGCTTTGCAAAGTCGGGAAATCGCCGTTCGAGTCACTAAATTCCCACGCAACGTCGCCTGTATTATAGGACAGGGCAGCCGGAGACCCCAAGGCCCCGTAGGTCAGCGTGCCTCCCGCATAGTCGCCCGAAGTGGTGACAAACGCGCGGGCGGAAAAGAAACCGCCTGTCGACGTAACGCCAGAGTTGGTCTGCAAGTAGGTCGGATTGATGCCGACGTCTGCATTGACAAGCTGGGCTTGGGCAACCCCAGCGGCCGCGACAAGGCCGGCCACGGCCACAACAATCCGATTCATGAATTGATGGCTGATTTGCATAATTTTTTCCCCCGTCATGCGACCACGGCTCACCCGCCCTAAGCACCCATAAGGCGGCGGCCGAAGAGGAAACAGCCTATTCCGCTAGGTTAATTCCGTCAAGCCGCGCCCTTGGCTTGGCAAACGATCTCAATTGCAGAGCGGCGCGCGGCAAGAAACCCCGGCGCACGCGACCCCACAAATTTATTTCTCCCCGCCGCAAGACTGCGCTTGAAGTCTCCGTCCCCGTGCGGGATTGAACGGCGTCTTCATCGCGCCGTTCCGCGGGATCCCATGCAAACGAGAGCCGCCGTCTGCCGCGCGTTCGGCAAGCCCCTGACCATCGAGACGGTCGAGCTCGCCGATCCCGGCCCGGGCGAAGTGCTGATCAAGACGGCCGCTTGCGCCATCTGTCACAGCGACATTTTCTACATCGAGGGCGCCTGGGGCGGCGACCTCCCGGCGGTCTATGGTCACGAGGCGGCGGGCGTGGTCGAGGCGGTCGGGCCGGGCGTCACCCGCCTCAAGCCGGGCGACCATGTGGTGGCGACGCTGATCCGCAACTGCGGCTTCTGCCCGGCCTGCGCCGAGGGCGCGCCGGTCTTCTGCGAAGAGGTGTTCCCGCTCGATCGCGCAACGCCGCTGCACGACGGCGCCGGCAAGCCGCTCGTCCACGGGCTGCGCACCGGCGCCTTCGCCGAGCATATGGTCGTCGACCAGTCGCAAGCGGTGGCGATCCCGAACGACGTGCCGCTCGACAGCGCTTCGCTCATCGCCTGCGGCGTGCTCACCGGAATGGGCGCGGTCGTCAACACTGCCGGGGTCAAGGCCGGATCGAGCGTCGTCGTCATAGGCTGCGGCGGCGTCGGCCTCAATTCCATCCAGGGCGCGCGGCTCGCAGGCGCGTCGCCGATCATCGCCATCGACATCGAGGCGGCCAAGCTCGCCGCCGCGCGCGAATTCGGCGCGACCGAGACGATCAACGCCAAAAGCGAGGATGTCGCGGAACGGGTCAAGACGCTGACCGGGGGCCGCAAGGCGGATTGGGTGTTCGTCACCGTCGGCGTCAAGGGCGCGGCGGAACAGGGCGTGTCGCTGATGAAGCGCAACGGGGCGACCGTGCTCGTCGGCATGCCGCCCTCGGGCGTCCTGGCGACGATCGATCCCGGTTATCTCGCCGCCGATGGGCAAAAGATACTCGGCTCCAAGATGGGCTCGGCACGGCCGGTCATCGACGTGCCGATGATCGTCAAGCTTTATCGCGAAGGGCGTCTCAAGCTCGACCAGCTGATCAGCGGCCGCTATCGGCTGGAGTTGATCAACGAGGCCGTCGCCTCCTCGCGCTCCGGCGCGGCGCTTCGCAACGTCATTGTGTTTTGAGACCCGGCGCTTCGAATGAACGGCTTGTCAGCGAATGCGGGGATTTACAGGTCTTACTGTCAGCCGCGGCCGCCAGACGCCGAGCGCGATATTGGCGGCAGAGACTGCGATCAGCACCCAGAGCGTTCCTTGCTCGCCCGGAGGCGGCGCCGCGGACGCGGCGGGTTCGGTCTGGCTGGCGAGCGCCTCGGCGCTTCGCCTTGCCTCGTCCTGGATCGGCGCGATAGCGTGCAATCCGCCGGCGAAAATCAAAATTCCCGTCGCGGCCTTGACCCAGGCCCAGCCCGCGTTGTGAAAGGCGCGGTTGGCGGCGATCGCAAGGAGGCTGGCCGCGAGCGTCAACGCGATCGAGGGGAGAAGGATGAAAGCGGCGATGTCGGCCATCGCGGCCCATATGAGCGCATATCCTGCCCGGGAGACCGGCAGCGGCATGACGCTCATCAGGACAAGCAGCGACGCCATGCCGCCCATGAGACCGACGGCCCCGACGGTGTGGAGAAATTTGAGAAGGCGTCGCAAAGCGTCCTGAAAACCGCGTCGTTTGAGCGTGGGAGCTTACCGCGGCAAAAGGAAGCAGGGAATGCGCTTGTCGCAAGCCTATGAAAGGGCCGGGACACGGGGGAACCGCCCATGAAAATCGCCGAGCTGAAAACCTTCGTCGTCGGCAATCCGCCGCCCGCCTTCGGCGGCCGCTACTTTCTGTTCCTCAAACTCAAGACCGATAGCGGGATCGAAGGCGTCGGCGAGGTCTACGCCGCAAGCTTCGCCCCGAAGGCGATCGTGGCGATGATCGAGGACGTGTTCGAGCGCCATGTCGAGGGCGCCGATCCGTTCCGCATCGAGACGCTGTGGCGCAACGTCTATGGCCGCGGCTATTCCGGCCGGCCCGACATCTCGCTGATGGGCGTGCTCTCCGGCATCGAGATGGCGCTCTGGGACATCGTCGGCAAGGCGGTCGAGAAGCCCGTCTATGCGCTTCTAGGCGGCAAGGTCCATGAGCGGCTGCGCAGCTATACCTACCTCTATCCCGACGAGCCCGGCTCGCACGCCTATTCCGACAGCCCCGTCTATTCCAATCCGCACGCCGCGGCCGAGCGGGCGCTCAAATATATGGCCCAGGGCTTCACCGCGGTGAAACTCGACCCCGCCGGGCCCTATTCGACCTTCGATCCGCGCCAGCCGAGCCTTGAGCGGCTCGAGCTTTGCGAAGCCTTCATGAAGACTCTGCGCGAGGCGGTCGGGACGAAATGCGATCTCCTGTTCGGCACCCACGGCCAGTTCACCGTCTCCGGCGCGCTGAGAATGGCGCGCCGGATCGAGCCTTACGAGCCGCTATGGTTCGAGGAGCCGACCCCGCCCGAGGCGCCGGAGGAAATGGCCAGGGTCGCGGCCCAGTGCCGGATTCCGATTGCGACCGGCGAGCGGCTGACGACGAAATATGAATTCGCCCGGGTGCTCGAAACCGGCGCCGCCTCGATCCTGCAGATGAACCTCGGCCGCGTCGGCGGCATCCTCGAAGCGAAGAAGATCGCCGCGATGGCTGAAGCGCACTACGCCCAGATCGCACCGCACCTCTATTGCGGGCCGGTCGTCGGCGCGGCCAACGTCCAGCTCGCGGCGTGCAGCCCGAATTTCCTCATCCTCGAAAGCATCGAGCGCTGGGACGGCTTCCATGCTGAGATCCTCAAGAAACCGATCCGCTGGGAGGACGGTTGGGTCATCCCGCCCGAGGAGCCAGGCCTCGGCGTCGAGCTCAACGAGGCGGTCGCCCTGGCTCATCCCTGGGAGGGGACGGCGCTCCATCTCGTGCCAAAGTTCGAGCCGGTCTGGCCACCGGGGTAACATGCATGGGTTGACGTCCTTGGAGCGTCGTCATTGCGAGCGTAGCGAAGCAATCCATGAACGTAGGGACCATAGGCTCCATGGATTGCTTCGTCGCTGACGCTCCTCGCAATGACGGAGGCGGGTCGGGCCTATCCCCTTCACCCGAACCGGAACGCCGAGATCATCTTGCCGCCGATCTTGTCGTTGAAGTCGCGCTTGCCCTTGCTCTCGCCCGCCGCGCCGGCGACCACCATCAGCGGAAGCAGGTGTTCCTCGCGCGGATGGCATTCGCGCGCCGACGGCGCCTTGTCCCATTGCGCTAGCCGGGCCTCGCGCTCAGGCGCTGGCGCCTTCGCCGTCTCGTCGAGCCAGGCGTCGAAGGCGGCCGAAGCCGTGGTGTCGCCGTCGCGGAAGTGCCTGAGGTCGTGGAAGCTCATGCCGCTGCCGACGATCGCGACGCCCTGATCGCGCAACGGCTCGAGCGCCTTGCCGAGTTTGATATGGAAGGCCGGATCGAGATCCTTGCGCAGGGAGAGCATAACGACGGGGATCTCGGCCTTCGGATCGACGATCAGGAACGGCACGAACACGCCATGATCGAAGCCTCTGGCGTCGTCGGTCGCGACCGGCAGGCCGGCCTTCTCGATCAGCCGCTTGACCTCGGCCGCCACCTCGGGCGCGCCCGGCGCCGGATAGCTCAACTTATAGGTATGCTCGGGGAAGCCGTAATAGTCGTAGAGCATGCCGGGATGCGGATTGGTGCTGACTGTCGGCTGGTCAGTTTCCCAATGGGCGGTGACGACCAGGAACGCCTTCGGCCGCTCCGGCAGCGACTTGACGAGGCCCGCGAGATAGTCGCGCAAGCTATCCCACGCATGCGGCCCGAACGGCGGCGGAAACTCGATCCAGAAGCATGGGCCGCCGCCATGCGGCACGAAGATCGCGGGTTGACGGTGCGCGGACATTGAAACCTCGGGTCGTTGGCGGTCGTCGCCTAGTTAAGTCACGACCGTCGCGACCGCAATGGCCAGCGCGAGGCCTCACGCCCGGTCGATCCGGGCGGCGTAGCAGCCGCGCTTGGCGTAGTGGGCATGAATGTAGTCGGCCGCAGGATTGGCGAACAGGCGCTCGATCGCGGCTTCGAGGTCGCGCCCATCCGCGAGTTCGGCGTCGACCATGTCGCCCGAGGGGTCGAAAGCGCGCAGCGAAAGCATCCTGAGCCTCAGGCAATCTGGCGCCTCGTCCACGCCTTCGTAAGCCCGCTCGGCGCCTTCCCGCACGAGCACGGCATGACTGGCCTTGTAGGGGGTGTCCGCTGGCTGGTGAACATAGTTCAGGAGAAGCACCGACTCTCCCGGCTCGGCGTCGCGCATTTCGACCCGGTCGGGAAAGCCGGGTGTGGCGTCGACGCGGCAACGTTTCACCCCAAGCCTCGCGAGCTCGATATTGGGAAGCCCATAGAGGGGGCGGAACGGCGCGGGATCGAGACCCGTGATGCGAAAGGACATGGCGATCTCCTCAAAGGCCGGCGTCGTCAACTCAGTTCGGCCACCCTGCATAGTTGACCGCCTAGCCTCGATCTTCCCGATCGTTGCGCCGCAATTCGAAAAGCGTCACGCCGCGTCGTGGAAAATGATTCCGAGGGTGAAACGCTCGCCGCCGCGCAGTCTGCTCACCCCGTGGCGCATGTTGACGCGATAGGCGCCCCGCGCGCCAGCTTGAGGCCGCTCGCGCACGGCGAAGATGACGCCGTCGCCCTGGCTTAAGTTCACCACTTCCGCCCGCGACTGCATCCGCGGCCGCTGCTCGGTCAGCACGAACTCGCCGCCGGTGAAGTCGCGTCCAGGCTCGCTGAGGAGGATCGCGACCTGGAGCGGAAAAAGATGCTCGCCGTAGACGTCCTGGTGCAGGCAATTGTAGTCGCCGGGACCATAGCGCAGCAGGAGCGGCGTCGGCCGCCTCTGGCCGGCGGCATGGCAACGGGCGCGGAACGCCTCGTGCTCGGAGGGGTAGCGGACGCCGAGCCCCATCGCCGCGTTCCAGCGGTCGGCGACCGACGCAAGCCTCGAATAGAGGCCGCGACGCAACTCGACGATTCGGTCCGGCAGCGGATCGGCGAAATATTTGTATTCGCCCCGGCCAAAGCCATGGGCGCCCATCACGATGCGCGAGCGGAAGTGGGCGTCGTCCGCGTATAGTCCTGTGAACTCGCGACACGTCTCGGGGGAAATCAGTTTCGGCGCGACGGCGCAGCCATAAGCGTCGAGCTCGCGCTCGATTCCCCGCCAGTCGAGCGCATCGATCGCGGCCTCGACGGGCGCTCCCTCATCCGGCCCTTCGGGCCACCTTCTCCCAAGGGGAGAAGGGCTGTCGCGCCCCCTCTCCCCCCGGGAGAGGGTTGGGGTGAGGGCCGGGGTGAGGGCCTTCATCACGCCGCCTCGCGCGCGATCAGCTCGCGCTTGCGCTCGACTCCCCACCGGTAGCCTGAGAGGTCGCCGTCCGCGCGCACCACGCGATGGCAGGGGATCGCGACCGCGAGCGGATTGGCGGCGCAGGCCTGGGCGACCGCGCGCACCGCCTTCGGCTGACCGACGGCCTTCGCAATCTCGGCGTAGGTCGCCGTCCTGCCCGGCGGAATAGCGCGGAGCGCTTGCCAGACCCGCTCCTGGAACGCGGTCCCGCGGATATCGAGAGGCAGGTCGAGGCCCTGCCCCGGCGCCTCGACGAGCCCGACGACCTCAGCGACCATGCGCTCGAACGCCGGGTCGCCGCCGACCAGCTCGGCGTGCGGGAAACGGTCCTCAAGCTCGCGCGCCAGCCCGCCCGGGTCGTCGCCGAGCATGATCGCGCACACGCCCTTGTCGGTCGCGGCCACCAGCACCGCGCCGAGCGACGCCTGGCCGATCGCGAACCGGATCGCCGCGCCTTTCCCCCCGCGCCTCACCGCGGTCGGGGTCATGCCGAGCCGCGCCGCCGAGGACTTGTAGAACCGGCTCGACGAGTTGAAGCCGGCGTCGTAGATCGCCTCGGTGATTGTTTCCGCCGTGCGCAAGCCATCGGCCGCGCGGCGCGCCTTGATCTGCGCCGCATAGGCCCTCGGTGTTACGCCGGCGACTTTCTTGAACAGGCGATGGAAATGGAACGGGCTCATGCCCGCCCGCGCCGCAAGATCGGCGAGTTTTGGCGCTTCCTCCGCCGCCGCGATCCGCTCGCACGCCCGCCTGACCGCCTCGACCTTCGGATCGGCCGCGCCGAGCCTGTCGGGCTTGCAGCGCTTGCAGGCGCGGAAACCCGCCCGCTCCGCCGCCTCGGCTGTCGCATGAAAAGAGACGTTCTCGCGCTTCGCCGCCCGCGACGCGCAACTCGGCCGGCAATAAATCCCAGTCGTCCTGACCGAGAAGAAGAATTTTCCGTCGAAGGCCTTATCGCGGCGGCGGACGGCGTCCCAACAGCGATCCTCTTCAGAGGCTGGCTGGCTGACGGGGCTGAGACGGTTCGTTTCAATCATGGCGATAGACATAGGAACGGCTCCGGGGTTCTGCTTCAAGTTCCGCCTGAGCTAGACCCATCGGCCGGTCACCGAACTCCGGACCTTGCGCTTGAATTCAAGGCGACAAACCCGCCCTCACCCGTGGCCCGCCCCCCGCAAGCGAGGCGTCGCGGCCGGGAGCGCTTCGCGGAAGCCTTCGATCCGAACAAACCGAACCGGCGCGCTGACGCCGCGCAACATCGCCGTCTCCTCGGTCTGAATCCGATCCGCCAACGCCGCCGCGGTTTCGACGTCTCGCGCCACATCCTCCGACACAACCACCTCGCCGCCGCGGCACTGATGTTCGAGCCGCGCCGCGATGTTCACAGTGGCGCCGAAGTAATCGAGCACGCCGCCGGTGGTGACGGCGATGCACGGTCCGGCGTGAAGTCCGAGTTTCAACATGATCGGCGTCGCGCCTTCGCCCCGCGCGGAGTTGAAGCTTGCGACATCGTCCTGCATGGCGAGCGCCGCACGGACGGCGTCATCGGGACGGGAGAAGGCGGCCATCACTGCGTCGCCCACCGTCTTGACGATGAAGCCATGATTGCGCTGCACCCGGTCGGACAGGAACGAAAAATGGTCGCGAACGAGGTTATAGGCGGGAGCATCGCCGAGCGCATCATAGAGTTCGGTCGAGCCCTTCAGGTCGGTGAACATGACGGCGATCCAGCCGATTTCAGCATTGTCGCCCGGGCGCAACAATTGTTCGGGGCACAGCCGACGGAAGGCGGGCATGGCGATCACGCGTTCCCCGGTCAGCGCGTCCCTGGCCCAATTGCGGCTCTCGACGACGAAGATGAGCGGCCTGTCAGTCTCGTTGCGGATCGTGAGTTCATTCGCGCCGCGCGCTCCTTCAAGCAGAATGTCGTGTCCGCGCGCCACCAGCGTCGGAATGGCGCCGTCGGCGCCGATATCGCGATCGGCTTCGCCGCCGGCCTCGACGGTGCGAAAGCGGTAGGGACCGGGCGCCAGGGACAGGTCAAATGCCTTGGCCGACTGCGCCGCGACCTCGCTCTGAAACTTGATGTGCCGGACAGAGCCCTGGCCAAGCATGCACATCTCGCCGTCCGGCAGCGGACGAATCCACGGCTCGGGGTGGAAAGTCAGTTCAACGTTGCGGCTGAAATTGCGCTCGTAGTCGATGTTGCATGACGAGCAATGCGCGCCTTTCGGCAGGTCCTGAAGTTGGCTCACGCGGGATTTGGCGCCGCGGCAACGCGGGCACAGCAGCTCCCAGCCCATCGCCACGATGCCCTTCCGCGCCGCTGCCAGGAACAGCTCCACCGCGTGGTCGGGCGGGGCGGACCAGAGCGTCGCCAGCGCCATTGGACGAATGCCGTGCAGGTCGACGATCGGCGCATGGCGCAGGTAGTCGATCAGGTTGGGCGCCAGGCCATGCGAGGCGGGATCCCGCCCAAGCTCGGCCCCAAGGGCATCGAGCCGGCGGCGGGCGGCGGGCTCGACGCGATCCTCAACGCTCCAGCCCGGGACAAGGGCGGAACCGTCGCTCTCGCGAACGACCCGCTCGATCCCCGCGGCGGCCTTGCCGAATTCAGCGTCGAAGATTCCCGCACGCGTCGAAACAAATCCCAGAATGCCCGCGGGCTCGGCCAGGCCAGTCACGCGCAGCCGGCAACCCGCGCCTTCGGGAACGAGTTCGCAAGCCCATTCCCAGCGCCGCATTGGGCCGCTCTTGTAGTCGCGCGTCTGGAAAAGGCGATGATTCTCCTGCCATTCGCCAAAATCCTCCTCCCACAGCGCCGGGAAAGGCCCGACCTTGCCGTGGACGAAGCGGCGGACGCGGCCCTGAGCATCTACCCGTTCCTCGAACCGATAGGGCGCCATACCGCCCAATTCCCAAAGGCGGGCGCTGTCCGAGACAAACGGCCAGATCGCCGACGGCGGCCTGGCGAAAAGGACTTCCCGGTGGAAACGGTAGACAGCGCCGCCACTTGTTCCCACGCCGCCCTCCCGCGCGGCGGCGATTGAGCGCGCGCCGAACAGGACGGACTAACGTCGACCAGAGGTTTCGTCCAGTCGCTGTGGGTGAAAGAGAACCGGGGCGGCGGCGCGAGACCGCCGGCCGATCAGCGTCGCGTCCTCAGAAGAAGTCGCCGCGCACGATCCAAAACGTCAGCGCTTGGGTCAGCTGCGACACCCGCTCGCGATTTGACCGCTCGATCATCGTCTGGTCGACCGGCGTCGAGTAGTAGCTGCTCGTAGCTCGTATCGGCAGCTCGCGCCCGCCGATCACCGCGACGCCAAGGATATTGTCCAGCGACGCGCCGGCGTGCAGCATTTCGCCCGTCTGCGGGCCGAGCGTGAGGTAGTCGATCCTGACGGTCAGCGGCGCGCCATTGCTCGCCATGCGCCCGGCCAGGGCCTGCGCCAATTGGCTGGTAAGATCCTCCTGGACCCAGGTCGCGGTCGGATCGCCGGCGTTGGCGCGCAAGGGCTGAACGTCGACGTGAACGTCGCGGAACGTCGGCGCCGACTGGGCGAGCGCGCCTTGACTGAAAGCCGCGACAAAAAGAGCAAGCGCCAGAGAAGCGGCAAGCGCGAGGCGATCGAAAATTCGGTGAATGGACATGACCCCAACCTCCTGGCGTGGGCGTTTGGCTATTATACGCCGCGCCGCCCGTTTTGGTTTGAACGGTCTGTGGGAACACTCGACCGGGTTGTCTTATTCGCGCGCGCAAGTGTAGCAGCCCGCCGACCTCCGACCATAAACGCCGCCGCCCAGCCTGGACCAACGAGGCGGGAGGCGGGAACAGGTTTTCTGAAAAGACAACATTATCTTTACGAAAATCGGAATCCGTGCTACCGGTATCAGGCAGGGGGCTAACGAAACCACCGACCTCATCATGAGGAATGTCGGAGGCGCGTCTCGAATGATGCTCCGGAGAGCCTGGACCGGGCGCGCGCCGGAGCGTCCTTCGAGGCCCTCCAGACGACGAGGCGCCTACAGAAAGGCGGAAATATCGACGGAACCCTTTGAAAAGGCTCGATCCCGGGAAGAAGCCAATTTGGATTTCGTTGCGGCGAGTTTGGATTTCGTTGCGCTGAGCTTGGATTTTGTTGCGGCGGGCTTGGAAAAGCGATCAGGCCGTCCGCCGCATCGCCCCGCCCGCGGCGTCGGCGATCGAGCGGGCGCCGAACAGTATGAAAATGACGCCGACCAGCCTCGTCACGGCGACGCCGTGGGCGAGGAAGAACCGGCGCACCGCCGGCAGTCCGGCCATGAAGATCAGCGTCGCATCGGCGAGCAGGAAGCCCAAGAAGGCGGCGGCGAACATCTGCGGCGCGTCGGCGAATTTCAGCGCCCCGATATAGGGCGCGACGATCGCCGAGAACATCGCCAGCGCCACCGGATAGGACTTCGGATTGGTAAGGCCGAAGGCCATTCCGGTCGCGAGCGGCCGTTTGGCCCCGATCGTGCGCGGCGGCGCGTCCTTTCGGGTCATGACCGCTCGCGCGCCGAGCCAGAGGAGATAGAGCCCACAGACGAAGCCGAGCAACTCGAACAATGCCGGGCCGATGCGGTTCGCGCCGACGATCGCGGCGACCGCGAGCGCTCCCCAGGTCACGTCTCCGACCAAGTGGCCGATGATGAACCAGGCGCCGGACACGCGCCCGCGCGAGGCGGCGAGCGTGAACAGCGCCAGGAACGCCGGGCCCGGCGTTACGACATAGAGATAGGCGGCGACGAGCGACGCCAGGAGAATCTTGGGATCGGTCATCTGGCCTTGCTCTCCATGAGCCGCTTCAGGGCATAGATCGCCTCAAGTGCGTCGCGCGGAGTCATCACATCGGGATCGAGCGCCGCCAGCGCCGCGCGGATTTCGTCCGGCGGCGGCGGCTCGCGCGGCTCATAGGAAAAGAGCGGCAGCGAGTCGAGGGTCGCGCTCGAACGCGAGGCTTCGAGAGAGGCGAGCGCCTGGCGCGCCCGCTTGACCACCGTGGCCGGGAGCCCGGCGAGCTTGGCGACCTGGATGCCATAGGAGTGGTCGGCCGCGCCGGGAACCACCTCGTGCAGAAACGCCAGCGTCCCCTTGAACTCGCTGACCCGCATGGTGAGGTTGACGAGGCGCGGCAGCGTCTCGGCGAGCCCGGTCAATTCGTGGAAATGGGTGGCGAACAGGGCGCGCGAGCGGTTGACGGCATTGAGATGCTCGACGCAGGCCATGGCGATCGAGAGGCCGTCGAAGGTCGCCGTGCCGCGGCCGATCTCGTCCAGGATCACCAAAGAACGCTCGCTCGACTGATTGAGGATCGCCGCCGTCTCAACCATCTCGACCATGAAGGTCGAGCGGCCGCGCGCGAGATCGTCCGCCGCGCCGACGCGCGAGAACAAGCGGTCCACGATTTCGATATGCGCACGCGCCGCAGGAACATGAGACCCCATCTGGGCGATGAGCGCGATCAGCGCGTTCTGCCGGAGATAAGTCGATTTTCCCGCCATATTGGGCCCGGTGACGATCGCGATCCGCCCGCCCTCCCCCGCTTCGCCGGAGAGGTCGCAGTCGTTGGCGACGAACGGTTCGCCCGCCGTTTTCAGCGCCGCTTCCACCACCGGATGGCGCCCGCCCTCGATCCTGAAGTTGAGCGAAGCGTCGATGAGGGGCCTTGTCCAATTGCGCTTGACCGAAAGTTCAGCAAGCGCCGCGGCGACGTCGACCTCGGCCAGCGCGGCGCCGAAGCCGCGCAGCCGTTCGCCCTCCGCGAGGCAGCCTTGGCGCAGTCGCTCGAAGGCTTCGAGTTCGAGCGTGAGCGCCCGGTCGGCGGCGGAGGCGATGCGCGCCTCGAGATCGACCAGCGCGTTGGTGGTGAACCGCATCGCGCCCGCCATCGTCTGGCGGTGGATGAAGGTCGAATTGAGCGGCGGCTTCACCAGCGTCTCGCCCGCCGCCTGCGGCGTCTCGATGTAATAGCCGAGAAAGTTATTGTGCTTGATCTTGAGCTGCCTCACTCCCGCTTGCTCGGCATAGGAAGCCTGCAGTTCCGCGATGACGCGGCGGCTCTGGTCGCGTAAGGCGCGGGCCTCGTCGAGCGCATGCGAGGCGGTGGCGCGTACGAACCCGCCGTCGCGCTTGAGAAGCGGCAAATCGTCGGCGAGCGTCGTCTCGAGTTCGCGCTCGAGCGCAGAGCAGTCGGCGCTGAGCCGCGCGTAAGCGGTCAGGAGTTCGGGCGGGAGATCTCGGGCGGTCTCGAGAATGCCTGCGAGCGCAGCCGCCGCGGCAAGCCCGTCGCGCACATGGGCGAGGTCGCGCGGACCGCCGCGATCGAGGCTGAGACGCGCGAGCGCCCGCAGGAAGTCGGGCGCGTGAGCGAGCGCCCGGCGCAGAGCCTCGCGCATCGGCGCGGCCTCGACGAGCAAGTCGAGCGAATTGAGCCGCCGGTTGATGGCCCCAGGCTCGGTCAGGGGACTGGCGAGTTGCTCGGCGAGCAAGCGCGCTCCAGCCGGCGTGACCGTGAGGTCGATCGTCGTCAGGAGCGAGCCTTCGCGCCCGCCGCTCAGAGTGCGCGTGAGCTCGAGATTCAACCGGGTGGCGGGATCGATTTCGAGGCTCGTCCCGCGCGCCCGCCGCGTCGGGAGCGAGAACGCCGGCCGGGCCTCGAACTGGGTGCGCTTGACGTAGGCGAGCGCGAGCGCGGCGGCGGCGATCTCGGCCCGGGTGAAGGCGCCGAAGCCGTCAAGGGTCTCGACGCCGTAAAAGTCGCACAGCCGGCGCTCCGCCGCCGCGCCGTCGCCGCCGTGGCGCGCGAGCGGCGTCGCAGGCAGGCGCATGGCGGCGACGATCTGGGAAAACTCCCGATCGTCATAGACCGCCTGCGAAGCGACGATCTCGCTCGGTTCGAGACGCGCGATCTCCGCCGCGAGGCCCCCTTCGTCCGCTTCCGACAGCGCGAACGCGCCGGTCGAAAGATCGAGCGCCGCAAGGCCGTAGACTTGCCGCCCCCCGCTCGCGGGCGCTCCCTGGACGGCGACCAGAAGGCGGGCGCGGCCGGGCTCGAGGAGCCGCTCCTCGGTGATCGTGCCGGGGGTCACGAGCCGCACGACGTCGCGCCTGACGACCGACTTCGCGCCCCGTTTCTTCGCCTCCGCAGGGTCTTCGAGCTGCTCGCAGACAGCGACCCGATGGCCGAGCGCGATCAGGCGGTTGAGATAGTCGTCGGCGCGCTCGACCGGCACCCCGCACATCCGGATGTCCTCGCCGTCATGCTTGCCTCGTTTGGTCAGCACGATGCCGAGCGCCCGGCTCGCCACTTCCGCGTCGTCGAAGAACAATTCGTAGAAATCGCCCATCCGGTAGAAGAGCAGACAATCGGGATTGGCGGCCTTGATCTCGAAATATTGCGCCATCATCGGCGTAAGGCGCGAGGCAGGGCTCTCGGCGTTCGGGCTGTCGCTGGCGGCGTCCATTGAACTGAGCCTAGCAAATCGGCGGCCTGAGCGCAGGGCCAGGGGCCATGCATATCCCCGGTCGCGACGAGGTCAGGGCGCCGGCGCCGCCGCCCCGCCGCCAAACCGCGCTTTCATCGCCTTGGCGGCCATCGTGTAGCCGCCGCCGGCGCCGTCGACGAAATGGACGTGGCCGCGCTCGGTGATCGAGGGGACGAAACAGGTGAGCTGCGCCGCCTCCTGCCGGAACGCGCCCCAGCTCGCGAAGTCCTCTGCCGCCTTAAGCCGCGCCTCGAGCGCGTCGGCGAAGGCGGGCGAGCAGTCGAGGGTCATGCGCAGCCCGTCGTCGAATTTGCGAAAATCGGCGTTGGCGGCGACGTCGCTGGCGTAGAGCGCGGCGTCGAAGCCCCCGGCCTTCAGTTTGAACTTGTGGAACGTGACCCCGAGCAGATAGCTCGTAACTGCCGAGAAACGAGCCCTGGCTCGAGAGGCGCCGGAGGCGGCGTTCACGGAGGCTTCGAGCGCAATCGCCTTCATCGGATCGGCGACGCCGAGGCTTGCGAGCGTGATCGGCCGGCCGTCGAGCGGCGCTTCGTGCGCCATTCGCACCACCTCGTCGATCAGGGCGCCAAAACGCGGATCGTCGCCGCGCGGCGCAACGATCAGCGACAGGATGACGCCCTGCTTCGCCGGCGCAACGCCCCAGCGGCAGGAGAGACCCGAAAGATCCGGTTTTGCCCCGGGCGCGGCGGGCGCAAGCGCATGGCGCCCCCGTTTGGCCTCCGCCTCGAACCAGGAGAGCCCGCCGCCGGCGAACATGGCATAGACGCATTGCGGCGTTGCGCCGTAACGGGCGACCCTCACGTCCCTTCCAGCCGCCCGGATCTCCCGCACCGGAATCGTCGTCACGCGCAAATCCAGCTGGAATTCGTCATGCGAGAAGTCGGCCATCGCGGCGAGCGCGGCGGCCGCAGCCGGCGCATCCGAGGCCGACACCGCGAAGCTTGCGCCATCGCCGCCGAACACGAACGGAAACGGCCGCCGCGCCAGCGCATTGGCCACCGCCGCGATCGCTCCGGCCCCCACCATGTTGACCGCCTTGTAGCGCCCTTGAGCGACCGCCTGAGTCGAACCGACCACGTCGGAGAAGCCGACCACCCAGTCGTCCGGCAGGGGACGATAGTTCTCGGGCCGCACGGCCTCGCCGAACTCATCGAAGATCGGGATCGATTCGTAGAAGTCGCTCATCATGGTGGCGCGTCCCCTCCGCGCAGGAACCGGCTCATCTTAGCGCGCGGATGGAAGACGCGCCTGAAAATCGGCGGTTTCAGCGCAGCTTCGCCTGGATCAGCGGGCCGTCACCCGCGCCGAGCGTGACCTCGCGGCCCCTCTCGATCGCTTCACTGACGAACGCTTTGGCGGCCGCCACTGCTTCCGGCAGCGCCATGCCGAGAACAACATTGGCGGCGATGGCGCTCGACAGCGTGCAGCCGGTTCCGTGCAGGTTGGGCGATGCGACACGGGGCGAGGCGTAGCGCCGAACGCCTTCCGCCGTCGCCAGAAGATCGACCGCCCCGTCGCCCTCAAGATGGCCGCCCTTCATCAGCACCGCGCGCGGCCCGAGCTTCAGCAACGCTGCGCCCTGACGCGCCATCTCGGCTTCGCTTTGAGCAATCCTTTCGCCGAGCAGCGCCGCCGCCTCCGCGAGGTTGGGCGTCAGGCAGTCGACGAGCCGCAACAGCTCACGACGGATCGCCTCGACGAATCCCGCCCCGCTCAGCGCCTGCCCGGACGAAGCAATCATCACCGGATCGTAGACGATGAAGGCCCCGCTCCCTTCTCCTCGCTTGCGGGGAGAAGGTGGACGCGCGAAGCGCGGCCGGATGAGGAGCGGGTCCGAATCTGCGACCGTCTCGCCCCGCCCTTCACCCCTACCCTCTTCTCGCTCGCGGGGAGAGGGGGAATTGAGCGCCTCAGCAACGGCGCCGACAATCTCGACCGTCCCCAGCATCCCGATCTTGATGGCCGCAACGGCGAAGTCGTCGAGCACAGCCTCGATCTGCGCCGCGACGATCGCTGGCGGCGCATAGTGGACCGCCCTCACCCCTTTCGTGTTCTGGGCGGTCAGCGCGGTGACGACGCTCACGGCGTCGACGCCGAGCGCCGCAAAGGTCCTGAGATCAGCCTGAATCCCGGCTCCGCCGCCCGAATCCGAGCCGGCGATCGTCAGGGCGACCGCGAGCCTTTGCTTCACGCCGGCCGCGTGGCTGCGATCCATTCGCGGGCGCGCGCCTCCGGGTCGGGATGAAGGGTGATGTCGCTGACGACGGAGACGATGTCCGCGCCTGCGGCCAGGCACAGCTTCGCCCTCCCAACGCTGAGCCCGCCGACCGCCACGAGCGGGATCGGCCCGATCCGGCGCTTCCATTCGCCGATCCTCTCGAGGCCCTGCGGCGCGAAAGCCATGGCCTTGAGTGTGGTCGGATAGATCGGGCCGAGCGCGATATAATCGGGGTCGAGCGCGAGCGCGCGGGTCAACTCTGCGTCGTCATGGGTGCTGACGCCGAGCAGCAAGCCTGCCTTGCGGATCGCGCCGATGTCGGCGCTGTCCAAATCGCCCTGGCCGAGATGGATCCATTGCGCGCCCTCGTCGATCGCAACTCGCCAGAAATCGTTGACGACGAGAACGGCGCCCGCCTTCGCGCAAGTCCCCAGCGCCTCGCGCGTCTCGCGCGCGACCCAGGCCTCGTCCTTGTCCTTGACCCGCAATTGCGCCAGCCGCGCGCCGACGCCGATGAGCCGCGCGACCCAAGCGGCGCTGTCGACGATCGGATAGAAGGGATCGAGGACAAAACCCCTCTCCCGCCAGCGGGAGAGGGGTTGGGGTGAGGGCTTCATGTCAGCACCGCTCTGCCGACGACCGGCGTCGAGGGCGCGGCCATGTCGCGCGGCCGCATCGGACCGGCGAGGAACGCCGCGCGACCCGCTTCGACGGCTTGCGAAAAAGCGCGCGCCATGGCGACCGGGTCGCCCGCCTTCGCGACTGCGGTATTGAGCAGCAGGCCGTCGTAGCCGAGCTCCATCGCCGCGGCAGCATGTGACGGCAGGCCGACGCCGGCGTCAACGATCAGCGGAATGTCGGGGAAATGGGCGCGCAGCGCCCTCAGGCCGAACACGTTATTGAGCCCCTTGCCCGAGCCGATCGGCGCGCCCCATGGCATCAGCACCTTGCAGCCGGCTTCGAGAAGCCGCTCGGCGACCACGAGATCCTCGGTCGTGTACGGAAAGACCTCGAAGCCGTCGGCAGAGAGGATTCGCGCCGCCTCGACGAGGCCGAACACGTCCGGCTGCAGCGTGTCCGCTTCGCCGATCACTTCGAGCTTGACCCAAGGCGTCGCGAACACCTCCCGCGCCATCTGGGCCGTCGTAACCGCCTCTTTGACACTATAGCAGCCCGCCGTATTGGGCAGAACGCCCGCGCCGATGTCGCGAATGAGCCGCCAGAAATCCTGCCCCTCCCGGAGCCGCGCCGATTCGCGGCGCAGCGAAACGGTGACTACGGCTGCGCCCGACGCGCGCGCCGCCTCGGCCAGAATCGCGGGCGAAGGATATTGCGACGTCCCGAGCAGGAGTCGCGAGGCGAGCGTCACGCCGTAGAGCGTGAGGCCGGGGGTTTCGCTCACGGACTCACCCTCTGCCGGCAAACGTCATTGCGAGCGAAGCGAAGCAATCCACGAACCACCGCCCTTCCCTATGATCCCTGGATTGTTTCGTCGCTGACGCTTCTCGCGATGACAGCGCCTCGCGTCGCACGTCATCGCCTATCCCCCCTGCCTTGCCGCGAGAATCTCGATCCTGTCGCCATCAGTCACCGGAGTCGCACCACGCGCCCGCGCCGGCACGAACTCGCCGTTGAGGGCGGTTGCGACCTTCGCCTCGCCGTAGTCGAGCGCCTGCAAAGCCTCGGCGAGCGTTCCGACCGCGACCTCGCGCGGTTCGCCATTGACGATCAGGGTCATACCAGCGCCCCCGCACGCTCGAACGCCAGCCTCGCCGCCCGGCCGGCAAATGCGGGGGCGAGCAGGAACCCGTGGCGGTAAAAACCGTTGACGAAGATGCGCCCTTTCCGCTCGTCGATCCGCGGCTCGTTGTCGGGATAGGCCGGCCTCAGATCAGCGCTCATCTCGAGAATCTCGGCTTCACCGAACGCCGGATGCAGCGCGTAAGCCGCGCTCAGCATCTCGATCGCCGAGCGCACGCTGACCGCGCCCTTCTCCGCGCTTTCGATCATCGTCGCGCCGATCATGAATTCTCCGTTCGCCCGCGGGACGACATAAAGGGGAATGCGCGGATGCAGGAGCCTGACCGTCCGCGTGAAGGAGACCTCGCGCGTGCGCACCCGGATCATCTCGCCGCGCACGCCGCGCAATTGGGTGAGCTCGCTCCGCGCCGCGAAGCCCCGGCAATCGACGACCACGCCGGCGTCCGGCCCGAGCTCCTCGCCGTCTTCCCCAAAGCACAGGTCGGCGCCAAGGCGGCGGAGCGCGTCGGCGAGCGCGCCCATCGCGGCGCGCGGGTCGAGATGACCCTCGCCGGCGAAGAAGAGGCCCGTCCGGAACCGCCCGGCAAGATCGGGCTCGAGCGCTGCGATCCGCGCCGCGTTGGCCAGCTCATGCCCGCGCGTGCGCAGGGCGAAGCGGTCGATCTCGCCGACGTCGCGCGGTGGGGCGACGACCAGCGTGCCCGCGCGAACGACGCCGGGGACATGCGCGTCCCACCAGTCGATCGCGCCTTGGCCGAGCTCAACCACGTTCCGGGGTGCACTCTCCTCCTCGCAGAACGGCGCCAGCATGCCGCCCGCTAGCCAAGAGGCGTTGCCGCCAAGCTTGCCCGACCGCTCGACGATCGTAACCTTCGCGCCACGCTCGGCGAGGGTCATAGCGGTCGTCAGGCCGACAACTCCTGCGCCGATGACGACAATGCCGCTCATAGATGCCGCGTCTCCTTGGGCGTTGAGCCCCAGGCGTTGTTGAGGCCGTCACCGTAGCGGACGGGCGAGGCGATCAGTTCGTCGACGTCGACGTTGTCGAGGCAGGCGACGCTCACGTTGATATATGGGCGGCCGAGCATGTTCGGCGTGTCGACCCGATCGTAGACATGAATCCCGCAGCACGGGCAGAAGAAATGATGCGCGACCGTATTGCGCCCGCAATACTCCGTTGCCTCGCCTGAAACGCGAATGTCTGCCGGTTCGACGCGGGCGAGCCAGAACCGCGACTTGGCGCAATAGCTGCAATTGCATTTGCCCGTGCCGGAAGTGAGGTCGAGTTCGACCGCGAAGCGCAGCGCGCCGCAGTGGCAGCCGCCTTCATGGGTGCGTTTCATCGCGCGCACGACCTCACAATGTGGTCGCGGCGGTAAACCCCGCTTGAGGAGTTACTCCGCCGCATCGACGTAGAGCGTCCCGCCCTTTTCAAGGAACTCGCGCGACTTCTCCGCCATACCGGCCATCGCTTCCGCCTCTTTCCGCAGATCCTGGGTGATCTGCATCGAGCAGAATTTCGGACCGCACATCGAACAGAAATGCGCGACCTTGTGGCTATCCTTCGGCAGCGTCTCGTCGTGGAACCTGCGCGCGGTGTCGGGATCGAGCGACAGGTTGAACTGATCCTCCCAACGGAAGTTGAAGCGCGCGCGCGACACCGCGTCGTCGCGGATGCGCGCCGCTGGGTGACCCTTGGCGAGATCGGCGGCGTGGGCGGCGATTCGATAAGCGATGACGCCGGTCTTCACGTCTTCGCGGTCTGGTAAGCCCAGATGCTCCTTCGGCGTCACGTAGCAAAGCATCGCCGTACCGAACCAGCCGATCATCGCCGCCCCGATCGCCGAGGTGATATGGTCGTAGCCGGGCGCGATGTCGGTGGTCAGCGGCCCGAGGGTATAGAACGGCGCTTCGCCGCATTCGCTCAGCTGCTTTTCCATGTTGACCTTGATCTTGTGCATCGGCACGTGGCCGGGCCCTTCGATCATCACCTGGCAACCCTTGTCCCACGCGACTTTGGTCAGTTCGCCCAGTGTCTCGAGCTCGGCGAATTGGGCGGCGTCATTGGCGTCGGCGATCGAGCCCGGACGCAGGCCGTCGCCGAGCGAGAACGATACGTCGTAGGCGCGCATGATATCGCAGATGTCGCCGAAGCGCTCATAGAGGAAGCTCTCGCGATGGCCGGCGAGGCACCAGCGGGCCATGATCGAGCCCCCGCGCGAGACAATGCCGGTGACGCGCTTCGCGGTCAGCGGCACATGGGCGAGGCGCACGCCGGCGTGGATGGTGAAATAGTCGACTCCCTGCTCGGCCTGCTCGATCAGCGTGTCCTTGAAAACCTCCCAGTCGAGCTTGAGCGGATCGCCGCCGACCTTCTCCAACGCCTGGTAGATCGGCACCGTGCCGATCGGAACCGGCGCGTTGCGCACGATCCAGGAGCGGATGTTGTGGATGTTACGACCGGTCGAGAGGTCCATCACCGTGTCGGCGCCCCAGCGGATCGCCCACACCATCTTCTCGACTTCCTCGGCGACGCCCGAGCTCACCGCCGAATTGCCGATGTTGGCATTGACCTTGACGAGAAAATTGCGGCCGATCGCCATCGGCTCGAGTTCGAGGTGATTGATGTTGGCCGGAATGATCGCCCGCCCGCGCGCGACTTCCTCGCGGACGAATTCCGGCGTGACGACTTCGGGAATGTCGGCGCCGAAGCTCTCGCCGTCGGCGAGCCGGGCCGATGCGTCCGTAATCGCCGCGTCGCGCGCCAGATTCTCGCGGTGGGCGACATAGGCCATCTCCTCGGTCACGATTCCAGCGCGGGCGAATTCGAGCTGGGTGACCATGCGCCCCGGACGCCCGGCGCGGACGGTCCGCGTCGCGGGGCAGAGCGGCGCAAGATGGTCGGCCGACACATTGCCATTGTCCTCGGGCCTGATCGCGCGCGGCTCAGCCGCCGCCAGGCCGCGCGCTCCAATCCATGCCTCCCGCAGGGGCGGCAGGCCAAGCGCGAGATCGATCGGCGCAGCGCTTTCCGTATAGGGTCCGGACGGGTCGTAGACCCTCACCGGCGGCTCGTTCGGATCGCTGAGCGCGATCTCACGGAACGGGACGCGGATGTCTGCGTGACCCTTTGGCGCGGCGTATACCTTGCGCGACCCCGCGATCGGCCCGGTGGTGACGCTCTGCGGAGCGGCAAATTTGGCAATCTCGTTCACGACCGTCTCCTCGGGCACGAGTCATGACGACGGGAACTGGCGGACCAAATCGAGGTCGCGGCCGCTACGTCCCTTCGCCGGCATGACCCGGATCAGGTTCAAAGGGTTCGGCGTCTCGCCGTCTCAGCCCCGCTTAGGGACGCCCCTCGAGCTATGCGGAAATGTGGACCGATGACCGCGGTCTGTCAACACTCTCCAGGGGTATGGCTCATGCCTACACCCGCGATCGAAACCCACCGCGACGCCCGCCTATCCGTTCGAAGGCAGCGCCGGCCGCCCGTTTGCGCGCTTGCGGGCGGCGAGGCGCGCCGCAAGATGGGCGAAGCCGGGGACCCGCTTTGTCGCAGCGGCGGCGCGGCGGCGCCAAAGGCGGAGCACCTCGGCGGCGGCGTCCTTGTAAGGGGCGACGATCTGGTCGGCATAGTGATGAAACGCCATGACCTTGTCGTAGGCCCGGGCGAACCACGGCATGGTCATGAGCCGGTGTTGGGTCAAATCGAAAATAGCCGGTATGAGCCCGACCGCGAAAATCTTGAGCCCGATCCAGGCGATCGCTCCGGAGACGACGTAGCCCATCGCGATGGCGATCGTCGCGACCACAAGGAGCGGTTCGACGATCAGAAACGGCACCAGGAATATGAGGAGCACAAGCGGCGCGGGCAGCCGGTCGACGAGCGCGGCAAACGCGCGCTTGAACCGCGTCCAAGGTATGAAACTGACCAGCAGCCGCCAGGCCGCAACGAACAGGTCCCAGACCCAGGCGAGCGCCAGAAAAACCATCGCCAGCGCCAGAAGCGCCG
This sequence comes from uncultured Alphaproteobacteria bacterium, assembly GCA_963767245.1. Lineage (GTDB taxonomy): Bacteria > Pseudomonadota > Alphaproteobacteria > Rhizobiales > Beijerinckiaceae > Roseiarcus. The sequence continues at coordinate 95,438 of CAVYDG010000026.1, read as the reverse complement.
TTCGCCTAACTCTTAAAGGCCTCATCCCAAGACGATCCGCAATAACCCATGTTCACAACCGCGTGACCATGCCTACCAAACGGGGCGGGCACAAGGCCTTTCGCGCCGCAATATGGCCATTAATCGGCTGTTAACGCTGCCGGTGGGTTGCGTGGCGTTCGTATTCACGCGGCGAGGCGCCGGTAAGCTTATCGGAACCTTGCATTAACTCTTAGGGCGGCACGGTCGCGGACGAGCGAAGCGTCGTCAGGAGCGGCAGCATGGACGCGAACACGGCCCGGAGTTCGATCGCATTGGCGACGGCGCTCGTGCTCGGCTTGGCCCTTGGCGCCTGCTCGCACAACAACACCGACAACAACTTCGCCGCCGGCTATGGCGCGACGGGCCCGGGAAGCATCCAGGAATTCAGCCAGACGGTCGGCGACCGCGTCTTCTTCGACACCGATCAAACCGATCTCTCCTCGACCGCCCAGGCGACGCTCGACAAGCAGGCGGCGTGGCTCAATCAGTACAATCATTACGCCTTTACGATCGAAGGCCACGCCGACGAGCGCGGCACCCGCGAATACAATTTCGCCCTCGGCGCGCGGCGCGCCCAGGCGGTCCATGACTATCTCGTCGCCAAGGGCGTCTCCGCATCGCGGATGAAGACAATCAGCTACGGTAAAGAGCGACCGGTCGCAGTGTGCGACGACATTTCCTGCTGGTCGCAGAATCGCCGCGCGGTCACCGTGCTCAACGGCGCGTCCGGAAGCAGCTGATCCGGCTCGGACGGGCGAAAGAGGAAGCTTGTGGCTTGACTTGAAATCGACAGATGCGGGGCTTATGGGCGCCGCGGAACCGACGCCATCGAGGAACCGCCAGTGACGTTATTGTTTCGCCCGCGCTTCATGGCGGCGTTCGTCGCCCTCTTTGCGCTCGCGGCGCCGGCTGAGGCCCAGTTCAATCCCTTCAACCGCCAAGCCCCGCCGGCCGACGTACCGGGCGACGCCAACGAGTCGGCGCAGCTGGTGTTGCGCGTCGGCCAGCTCGAGGAAGAGCTCCGGCAGGCCAATGGCCGGATTGAGGAACTGGAGAACGCCCAGCATCGGCTCGAGACGGAACTGCAGAAGTTCCGCCAGGACGTGGAATTCCGCTTCGGCGACCGTTCCGAGGGGGCCCCGCGGCAGCCGGACGTCGCCGAAGCTCCGCAAAGCCCCGGTGCGCCGGCTGCGCCCTCGAGGCCGAGGAAATCGGACGCGTTCGATCCCGACGCCGATCCGAACGCGCCCGGCGCGCCACGGCCGCTCGGAACCAGCCCGCCGAGCGCGCCGCTCGTGCGCGACACGCCCGCGGCCCCGGCTGGTCAGCCGCTCGAGCTCGGCAGGGCGCCGCCCGCTGCGCCGCCCGCGAGCGGACCGACCATTGTCGGCTCCGGGGTGGCGATGCTCGATCAGCCGCGCGAACAGTTCAACGCCGCGCTCCAAGCCTTGCAGGCGGGTCAATATCCGGAGGCCGAGGCTGGCTTCAAGGCGTTTCTCGCCGCCAATCCGTCGCACCGGCTGAGCGCGGACGCGATCTTCTACATCGGCGAGACCCACTTTCAGCGCGCCCGTCCAAACGACAAGGCCGATCCGAACCTGCGCACAGCTGCCGAACAATATCTCAAGATCACCACCGATTATTCGAAGTCGCCGCGGGCGCCGGAGAGCATGGTGCGGCTCGGTCAGACTCTGGCCGCCCTCGGCAATCCCGTGGAGGCGTGCGCCACCTTTGCCCGGTTCGGCGAGCTTTACCCGGCCGCGGCGGCGTCGGTGAAGAAGCTTGCCGAGCGTGAAAGCGCCAAGGATCATTGTTGACCACCCGGCGCGCGCGCGCGCTGACGGCGGCTGACATCGAGGCGCTGTTTATCCCGCTCGCGCGGGCGAAGACTCTCCTCGTCGCGGTCTCCGGCGGCCCTGATTCGACTGCGCTGCTTCTGATGGCGGCCGAGTGGGCGAAGCGGCGCGGCAGGACGCGCGTCGAGGCGGCGACGGTCGACCACGGCCTTCGGCCCGAAAGCGCGGAGGAGGCGAAGACGGTCGCGGCGCTCTGCGCCCGGCTCGGCGTCGCCCACCGCATTCTTCAATGGACGGGCGCGAAGCCGTCGAGCCGTCTGCAGGAGCGCGCGCGGGAAGCGCGCTACCGCCTGCTGGCCGACCACGCGAAGGCGATCGGCGCCGACGCGCTGCTCACCGCTCATCACGCCGACGATCAGGCGGAGACGGTGCTGTTCCGATTGCTGCGGGGGTCCGGCGTCGCCGGACTGCGCGGGATCGAACTCACGACCAAACGCGACGGCATGACGATCGTCCGGCCGCTCATCGGGCTCAGGAAGCGCGAGCTCATCGCCTTTGCTGAGGCGCGCCGCGCGCCGTTCGTCGACGACCCGTCGAACGCCGACCCGCGCTTCGCGCGCACCCGCCTGCGCGCGCTTCTTGCCCGTCTCGGCGAGGAGGGCCTCGAAGCCAAGGCGCTCGACCGGCTGGCGCGCCGCGCCGGTGAAACCGAGCAGGCGCTCGCGCATCTGACGGCCGAAGTCGAGGCGCGGCTTGGCCAGGAGGAAGCGATCGACGCCCGCGCTCTCTACGCAGCGCCGATCGCTATCGTGCAGCGGATTCTCGCTCGCCGGATCGCCGCGGCGGGCGGACGCGACCCAAGCCGGATCGGGCTTGAGAAGATCGAGACATTGGCCTCGGCTCTCCGCGACGCACTCAAGGAGCGGCGCGCCTTGGCGGCCAATGTCGGCGGCGCCCTTGTGCGCCTGACCGTCAAGGGCCGGCTGAGTTTCGTCCCCGAGCCGCCCAGGAAGGGCGGCAAGCCGTAGCGGCTATTTTGCAGTATTAAATTGTATTATTTTGCTTTCTTTCAAGCCGTTTCCCGGCGAGTTCAGCTTAAAGACCAATGAAACGAGATTCACTTCACTTCCCTTCTTTCCATTTCCCCGAATCAGGACTTATCAACAGGTTACGCGAAGTTGAAGCCGTTTCGTCCGCGCCGGGCGATGATGTATTTCAAATGTCTCAAATCCGGCCCTCACTCCTCCTATCATCCGCCGGCTCCCAGCTCCTATGATTGGCAACTGTACCTCCATTTCTGATTTTCGGCAAGCTATTTCTTGATTTTATCGCTTTGGCTGTCGGCGGCCGAGAATTCCGAATATCGTAGGGATCTCCACCCGTCATGGCCCCCCGAAAAAACGCCTGAATGTTCAAGCAAGCTTCGCGGAAATTGAGAACTGCTCTTTTGGCGAGGTGGCGAAAGTGATTGAAAGAAGCACAAGAAGATGGGCCGCCCATTCGCTCATCGTTGTTTCAGTCGCGCTGGCCTTTGCGCTCGCCGATGCGCGGCAGTCTTTCGCCGGCTGCGGCGGATATTGCCAGGCGCGGCAGGCGCGCGCGACATGCCATGGCGCCATCAAGGTTCAAGGCCTTGAGGCCAAGGCGCGCGAGGCCGAGTTTGAGCGATGCAAAGCGGACCCGGCTAGATATCTGCAGCTTGATCGGCTCACAGACGAGGCCGGGCTGACCCGCGAGTAACCGCCGCGCAATCACGCCGCGACGTCGGCCACCACGGTATCGAGCAGCGGCGCGCCCATTGCGGTGACGCGGATGCGCCCGCGCTCGTCGCGTTCGAGAAAACCGTCGTCGATCAGGCTTTCGACGCGCGCCGGATCAATGTCGCGGCCGGTCAGCTTTTCGAACGTCCGCGGATCGACCCCTTCCCTGAGCCTTAGGCCCATCAGCAGGAACTCGTCGCCCTGCTCCTCGCGGCTGAGCGCCACACTTTCGACCAGGCCGTGGCCCTCGCTCTCGACCTGGGTCAGCCACATTTCTGGGTGGCGCTCGGTCTCTTGCGCGAACCGCCCTTTCGGCGTGAGCAAACGCCCGTGCGCGCCGGGGCCGACGCCGGCATATTCGCCGTAGCGCCAATAGATGAGGTTGTGGCGGCTCTCGCCCCCGGGGCGGGCATGGTTCGAGACCTCGTAAGCCGGCAGCCCGCGTGCCTCCGTGACTTCGCGCGTCGTCTCGAACAGGGCGAGGCTCAGATCCTCGTCCGGCAGCTCGAGCTTGCCGGCGTCGCGCAGGCGTTCGAAGATGGTGTCGGGTTCGATGGTCAGTTGATAGAGCGAGACGTGGTCGCCGGCGTGGTCGAGCGCTTCCGCGAGCTCGCGGCGCCATTCCGGCGCGCCCTGCCCCGGCCGGCCGTAGATGAGGTCGAAGCTGAAGCGCGGAAAGAGGGACGCCGCGAGCCTGACCGCGGCCAGCGCCTCGGCGGCGGTATGCTTGCGCCCCAGCGCCTTGAGATCGGCGTCGTTTAGCGCCTGGACTCCGATCGACAGGCGGTTGACCCCGGCCGCCCGATAGCCGCGAAACCGCTCGGCTTCGACGCTGGTCGGATTGGCTTCGAGCGTAATCTCGGCCTGGGGATCGAGCCGCCAGGCGGCGCCGATGGCGTCGATGACGCCCTCAACCGTCTCGGGGCGCATGAGGGAGGGCGTGCCGCCGCCAAAGAACACCGAGCGAACCTTGCGGCCGGGCGCGAGCGCGGCGCGATGGGCGATTTCGGCCTTGAACGCCGCGAGATAGCGCGCTTCGTCGATGGCCGCGCCGCGCACGTGGCTATTGAAGTCGCAATAGGGACATTTCGACAGGCAGAAGGGCCAATGGACATAGACCCCAAAGCCCGGGTCGGCCGGCGCGCCCGCGTCGGTGCTCGCGGCGAGCGCGGTGGCGCTGCGAATCATCGCGCTCTTATGCCAGCGAACGGCCCAGCACGCCAGCCAAAGCGAAGACTGGGAAGCGTCTCAGTCTGAAATCTCCGGCAGCTGAATCATGACCCCGTCAAACGGCTCATCAGAAACGACCTCAGTGAAGTGGCCGGAGCCGGTGGTGTCTTCCATCATGAGGACATCGCCGGCCGTAATGACGCGTGGCTCGCCAATGTCGGGCGTAATTCTCATCCTACCCGCAAGGCCGGACAGGATAAATCGGCCGGGCGTTGGATGTTTCTCTCCATTCCAGCCAACAGGCAGCCGCACCAGAGTGTAACCGGAGGCAGGGGCAATGTCAGAGGACCAAAGGGGGGCGGCAGGGGGCGCGAAAATCCTGAGCTGGCGAGCAATCTCGAAGGTTTCGAAGCGGCTTGCGCCCGAGTCATTCGCAAACAGGCGCAGAGCGGTCACGGGGGCAGCCATAGAGAGGCCTATCCAACTATCGGGTCACAGCGCCTCGTCGCCGGTCTCGGCGGTGCGGACGCGCATCGCCCGCTCGATTGGCAGGACGAAAATCTTGCCGTCGCCGATCTGGCCGGTGCGGGCGGAAGCCCGGATCGCCTCGATCGTCGGCTCGACCTCATGGTCGCTGACCGCGATCTCGAGCCGCACTTTCGGCATGAAGGCGACATTATATTCCGAGCCGCGATAGATCTCGGTGTGCCCCTTCTGCCGGCCGTAGCCGTTGGCCTCGCTGACCGTCATGCCCTTGACCCCAAGCCGATCCAGTGATGTTCGCACTTCGTCAAGCTTGAACGGCTTGATGACTGCCAGGATGAGTTTCATGATCGCACGCCCTCGAGCCGGAATAGTCCTGGTTCTTCGCTAAGCTGGCGAAGTCGCTCGCGCAAGCAGGCATTTGGCCGCGGGCCGGTGTTTCGCTGGGGCGGCTGCGGGCCAGGCGCGCTCTTGAGCCGCCGCGATCAACCTGGAGCGGATTGCCGCATCAGTGGGCGCCCGCCTCTCGCATCCTTGATCGGACAGGCCGTTCGCGCCGTCTGGACCGCTGGCTTCAATTTTCTTAAGCTCCCGGCAGGCCATTGCCGCAGGCGCGCCGAGGGGCCGGAACTCGCGGAGACAATTCATGAAATTGAGAAGCGTGAAATTCCCGTTTCTCGCCGCGATCGCCCTCGCCGCTTGTCTCGCGCCCAGCCTCGCTCCTTCGGCCGAGGCCAAAGTCCTGCGCTTCGCGTTCCAGGGCGAGCTCAAATCGGTCGACCCCTACCAGATCAACGAGAGCTTCAGCCTGAGCGTCAACTCGGCCGTCTATGAAGGACTCATCCGGCGCGGACCGGACATGAAACTTGAGCCTTGCCTCGCCGAAAGCTGGGAGGTTCTCGACCCGCTGCACTGGCGCTTTCATCTCCGCAAGGGCGTCAAGTTCCACGAGGGCCAGGATTTTACCGCTGACGACGTCGTTTTCTCGGCCCATCGGGTCCTGAGCGCGGGCTCGGACCTCAAGGGCCGCATCCCGGCGGACGCCGAGATCGTGAAGGTCGATGACTACACGGTCGACTTCTTGCTGAAGCGCCCGAACCCGCTGCTGATCAACGAGTGGGAGAGCTGGGGCATATTCTCGAAGTCTTGGGCGGAGGCGCACGGCGCGACCGAAGCCACGGCGATGAACGCAACCACGCCTCCTTATGCCGGGCTGCACGCGAACGGCACCGGGCCCTTCATCCTTGTCAGCCACGAGCCCGGCGTGAAGACGGTCTGGAAGCGAAACCCGAACTGGTGGGACAAGCCCAGACACAACCTCGACGAGGTGATCTTCACCCCGATCCCCAATGCCGCGACCCGTGTCGCCGCGCTGCTGTCCGGCGAAGTCGACTGGATGGATCCGGTGCCGTTGAACGATCAGGCGCGGGTCAACGCCAATCCGGGAACCGAAGTGCTGGCCGGGCCGGAGATCCGCACGATTTTCCTCGGCATGGATCAGTCCCGCGACGAACTCGGCCATTCGAATGTCAAGGGCAAGAATCCGTTCAAGGATGTTCGGGTGCGCAGGGCGTTCTACCAGGCGATCGACGAGGACGCGATCAACAAGAAGGTCATGCGCGGCCAGGCGACGCCGACCGCCCTGATGATCGCGCCGTCGCTCTTCTCGCTGTCGAAGGATTTTCACCGGCTGCCCTTCGACCCCGCCGAATTCGAAGAAGCTGCTCGCCGAGGCCGGCTATCCCGACGGCTTCGAGGTGCAGATGGACTGTCCCAACGACCGCTATGTGAATGACGAGCAGATTTGCGAGGCGGTCGTCGGCATGCTCGCTCGAACCGGAGTGAAGATCGACCTCAACGCCGAACCGAAGTCGAAATTCTTCGCCTCGATCTCGGCAGCGGGCGGCTATGATTCGTCCTTCTACCTTCTGGGCTGGACGCCGACGACGCTCGAGAGCTTCAACGTGTTCCAGTACATCATGGGCTGCCGCGACCCGAAGACGAACTGGGGCGGCAACAACGTCGGCGGCTATTGCAATCCGAACGTCGACGCGCTTGCCCGCAAGGCGCTGGAGGAGCCGGACGAGGAAAAGCGCGACGACATCTTCGCGGAAGGTTGGCGAATGTCGCTCACCGACGACGTCGCCTACGTTCCGCTGCATCAGCAAGCGCTGGCCTGTGGCGTTTCCAAGACCACCCACGTGATCCAGCGACCGGACAATTATTACACCTTCGCCTGGGTCACGAAGGATTGACGAGGAACGGCCGCCTATGACCGTGACTTCATCTCGGGGGGCGGGAACGACAAGGCGCCGCGTCGATCGGCGGCATCGCCGATGATCGCCTTCATCCTGCGGCGCCTGATGGCGTCGATCGGCGTCCTGATCGCGGTTGGGCTGATCGCGTTCGCGATGTTCCGCTTTGTCGGCGATCCGGTGAACCAGATGGTCGGGATCGAGACCTCGGTTGCGGAGCGCGCTCAGCTCAGCCATCAGCTCGGCCTCGACCAGCCCACGATCGTGCAGGCCGCGCGCTTCCTCATGAACGCCGCGCGGTTCGATTTCGGCGTTTCGTACCAGTTCAAGCAGCCGGTCGCTGATCTGATCGACGCGCGCATGCCGGCCACCCTCGAGCTCGCGCTCGTCGCATCGATCCTGTCGCTGGCGACGGGCATCCCGATGGGCGTCTTCGCCGCGTTGCATCGCGACAGCGCGCTCGCCAGACTGTTTCAGGCGCTCTCGCTCATCGGCATTTCGCTGCCGACATTTCTGATCGGCGTCTTGCTCATCTATCTGTTCGCCGTGGTCCTCGGCTGGCTACCGTCATTCGGCCGCGGCGACGTGGTGCATATCGGCTCCTGGTGGACGACCGGCCTGCTCACGGTTTCGGGGCTCAAGTCGCTCATCATGCCTTCGATCACGCTCGCGCTGTTCCAGATGACATTGATCATGCGGCTGGTGAGGGCCGAGATGCTCGAGGTCATGCGCTCGGACTACATCCGGTTCGCTCGCGCCCGCGGACTTTCGGAGGGCGCAATTCATTTCCACCATGCGCTCAAGAATACGCTCGTTCCGGTGATCACCGTCGTCGGCCTGCAGGTCGGGTCGATCCTGGCCTTCTCGATCATCACCGAAACGGTGTTCGCCTGGCCCGGCATGGGTCAATTGTTCCTGCAATCGATTCAGAACGCCGACGTTCCGATCATGGCCGCCTATCTTCTGCTCATCGCCTCGCTGTTCGTGGTCATCAATCTCATCGTCGATCTCATCTACGTGGCCGTGGACCCGCGGCTGCGCGTCCAATTGCATCGCGCGCCGGTTTGAGATGAGCGAGATCGCGGCTGAGGCAGAAGGCGCACCTCGACCGGACCGGACCTTGATTGCGCGCCTCAAGGACAGCGAGCTTCTCGCGAGTTTCCTGTCGTCGAAGTTCATTGTCGCCGCCGGGGCAGTGACGGTCATCCTCTTGCTGGCGGCGCTGCTCGCGCCATGGATCGCGCCGACCGACCCCTTCAATCCGGCGACCAACTATCTCTCCGACTCGCTCGATCCGCCGAGTTTCGTCACCGGCGGAGATCCGCGATTCCTGCTCGGCACGGACGACCAGGGGCGGGATATGCTCTCCGCGATCCTCTACGGGCTGCGCGTCTCGCTCGCCATCGGCTTTTGCAGCGTCGCCCTCGGCGCCGCGATCGGCGTCGGGCTCGGGCTGATCTCGGGATATTCCGGCGGGTGGATAGACTCGGTCATCATGCGGATCGCCGACGTGCAGCTGACGTTTCCGGCGATTCTCATCGCGCTCCTTCTGGACGGCGTCGCCCACGCCATGTTGAAGGCCCAGAGCCGCGACCAATCGGCATTCGCCGTGCTGGTCGTCGCCATCGGCCTGTCGTTCTGGGTCCAATACGCGCGCACGGTGCGCGCTTCGACCATGGTCGAGAAGAACCGCGATTACGTGCTGGCGGCGCGGCTGATCGGGATCTCGCATGCCCGCATCCTCCTCTCGCATATCCTCCCTAACGTAATGGGGCCGGTCATGGTGATCGCGACGATCAATCTGGCGCTGGCGATCATCACTGAGGCGACGCTGTCTTTCCTCGGCGTCGGCCTGCCGCCGACCGAGCCCTCGCTCGGGACCCTGATCCGCATCGGGCAGAACTACCTGTTCTCGGGCGAATGGTGGATCGTGGCCTTTCCGAGCCTGACGCTCGCGGCTCTGGTGCTGGCGGTGAACCTGCTTGGCGACTGGTTGCGGGATACGCTCAATCCAAGGCTGAAATGACCGGCCCGCTGCTCTCGGTTCGCGATCTCACGGTGGAATTCGCCACCCGAAAAGGGCCGCTGGCGGCGCTCGACGGCGTCTCGTTCGACATCGCGCCGGGCGAGGTTCTCGGCGTCGTCGGCGAATCGGGGGCCGGCAAATCGCTGACCGGCCTCGCCATCATCGGCCTTCTCGATCCGCCGGGGCGAATTGCCGGCGGCGAGATCTCTCTCGCCGGCGAACGCATCGACAACCTGCCGCCGGCAGGCATGCGCGCGATCCGCGGGCGGCGCATCGGCATCATCTTCCAGGATCCGATGACCAGCTTGAACCCGCTGTTGCGCATCGGCGATCAGCTGACCGAGACGATCCTGGCGCATAAATCCCTGGGGCGGAGAGAAGCGCGGGAGCGGGCGATCGCCTGGCTCGGCGAAGTCGGCATTCCCTCGCCCGAGACGCGAGTCGACGGCTATCCGCACGAGTTCTCCGGCGGCATGCGCCAGCGCGTCGTCATCGCGCTCGCGCTCTGCGCCGAGCCGGCGCTGGTGATCGCCGACGAGCCGACGACCGCGCTCGACGTCTCGGTCCAGGCGCAGATCATAACGCTACTGAAAAATCTGACCCGCAGGCAGGGCGCCGCGGTGATGCTGATCACCCACGACATGGGCGTGATCGCCGAGACGGCGGATCGGGTCGCGGTGATGTACGCCGGCCGCATCGCCGAGATCGGCGAGGTGCATGAAGTGGTGCGCGATCCGCTGCATCCCTATACCCGGGGTTTGATGGCCGCGATCCCGACGCTCGAAGTCTCCGCCCGAAGGCTGGCGCAGATCCCCGGCTCGATGCCGCGGCTTTCGGCGATTCCGCCCGGCTGCGCCTTCGCCCCACGCTGCCCGCGCGTCTTCGCACGTTGCGCCGAGCGTCCAGCGCTGACGGCGATCGGGGACCGATCCGCGGCCTGCTGGCTCTACGAAAAGGCGGCCGTCGCGGCGGACGCGCGGACGTGAACGGCGCCGACGCCATCGTTGCGGTCAACGGCCTTCGCCGGGTGTTCGACGTCTCCGCGCCCTTCCTTTCGCGCCTCATCGCCCGCGAGCCACGGCAGACGCTCACCGCCGTCGACGGCGTGGAGTTCACCATTCGCCGCGGCGAGACATTCGGGCTCGTCGGCGAATCCGGCTCGGGCAAGTCGACGCTGGCGCGGATGGTGGTCGGACTGCTCGACCCGACCCAGGGGCAGGTGCTGATCGAGGGCGTCGACCTCAACCGAAGCGGGAACAAGGCGGCGCGGCGCGCGATCCGGCGGCGCATCCAGATGATCTTCCAGGACCCTTACGCTTCGCTCAATCCGCGGTGGCAGGTCGGCGACATCATCGCCGAGCCGATCCGGGCGTTTGGCGCGGGCGACGCCGGCGCCGGCTCCGGCAAGCGCGCGACCACGGCCCGGGTCGACGAGCTGCTCGAGCTCGTCGGCCTCCATCCGGCCGACGGGCGCAAGTTTCCGCACGAATTCTCCGGCGGCCAGCGCCAGCGGATCGCGATTGCGCGGGCGATTGCCGCTCACCCCGATTTCATCGTTTGCGACGAGCCAACCTCGGCCCTCGACGTGTCGATCCAGGCGCAGATCCTGAACCTCATGCGCGACCTGCAGGATCGGCTCGGCCTCACCTATCTCCTCATCACCCACAATCTTGCGGTGGTGCGTTTCATGGCGACCCGCGTCGGGGTGATGTATCTCGGCCGGCTGGTCGAAATCGGCGAAACCGGGGCTTTGTTCGCACGGCCCCGCCATCCCTACACCCGGATGCTGCTCGACGCCGTCCCAGATCTTGCGATGAGCGGCCGGGCGCGCACGCCTGTCGGCGGCGAGCCGCCGAACCCGATCGATCCCCCGCCCGGCTGTCCGTTCCATCCGCGCTGCCCGCAGGCAATCGCGATCTGCCGGACCGAGCGCCCGGCCTTCCGCGACAATGTCGCCTGCCATCTTGCGCACGGGGAATTGAAGCCCAAGGCTTGAACATTTCCTCTCGCGCGCCTCGGACCGCAGCCGGTCACCGCCGACGCGACCTCACGCGTTCGCCGATGGTTGTGATGGATGCGCCGACAAAGACGGTGAGCGACAAGCCAAGCACAATTTCTCCGGCTAAGAACAGCGGCGAAACAAACGGGCTAAGCATCGCGACCTCTGCTTGAATTTGAAAGCTGCATCTAAACGACGGAGGCGCGAAGATGTTCCGCTACAACGGAACTGGGCAGGAAATCGCCCATCAGCGGCGGTCGACGCTCGCGGCGCTTCACGCGCCATAGACGGCGATGATCGCCTGGTTGTTGCTGTCGCTGGGAATGATTTGGATCAGGAGCGATATCCCTGCGACGTCATAGGCGCGGGTGAGCGTGTCCGGGGTCCCCAGGGTGAATTGATCCAGCAAAAGTCCGTTCTGGGTCTGCCCTCCCGTGGCCGACAGGAGAAAGAACTGGATGTTGCCCGACCCATTGGTGGTCACCGAAAATCGAATCTTCGTGAAAGGGCTGATATCGAGGGGAGCGAGGATTTTTCCGCTGGTCGGCGTACCGATGATATTTCCGCTGAACGCCAGTTTCGTCCCGCCGCTGCCCGCCGGTCCCATCAGATACATGCGTCTGACGCTCGAATAGGGAACGTCCGGCGTGTCGATGGCCACTTCGACGGGTCTGTTTGTGGACATGGCGGCGAGGCCAACAGACAGCATCTGGGTCTTGCTTCGCTCCGCGGCGTGGAACCACCGGTTGGCGAAACTTCCCCCCGTGTCGGTGAGGTTGATGTAGATCACCGGCTCAGCCGTTTCGGCGCCGTCGGCCGCCGGGCCGATTTCATTCACGGTGCAGGAAAAAAAGGCCATCTCCTCCTCCCCAATTTTAATTAAGGCTTTGATTCTGCGATGGTAGCGGGACCCAGACTTGAACTGGGGACCTACGGATTATGATTCCGCCGCTCTAACCAGCTGAGCTATCCCGCCACGCGCCTTCGAGGACCGCAGCCTTGTCGAGGCGAGGCGGCGATATAGTAAGGGCGCCTGAGGGCTGTCAAGGTGAGAGAGCGCGGCTACTATGCCGCCGTCTCCGGAAAGATTCGGGTCACATGGCCCATCTTGCGGTCGGGGCGGATTTCGAGCTTGCCGTAGAGATGGAGAGAGAGGTCCGGCTGGGCGAGGATATCGCGCCATTCCTCGACGTCCTCGCCGATCAGATTGTGCATTTCCGCCCGCCCGCGGCGGGTCGGGACGCCGAGCGGCCAGCCGGCGATGGCGCGGATATGCTGCTCGAATTGCGAAGTCTCGGCGCCCTCGATCGTCCAGTGGCCGGAATTGTGCACGCGCGGCGCCACCTCGTTCACGACCAGCCCCTCGTGGCCTTGCCGGTCGCGGACAACGAACATCTCGACCGCCAGCACGCCGACATATTCGAGCGCTTCGAGCACCTGGCCGGCGATGCGCTTCGCCTCGGCCGAAGTCTCGGCGCTCACTCTTGCCGGCGCGCGGGTGCGGGCCAGAATGTGATGCTCGTGCTCGTTCTCGCACAGGTCGTAAGCGACGATCTCGCCTTCGAGGCTGCGCGCGGCGACAACCGAGACCTCGCGCTCGAAGGCGACGAAGCCTTCGAGGATCATCGGCGCGAGCCCAAGCGTCCGATGAACCGCGGCGACATTGGAGCCCTCGCGGATCAGCGACTGGCCCTTGCCGTCATAGCCGAACCGCCGGGTCTTGAGGATCGCCGGGCGGCCGAGCTCAGCGACCGCGCGCACCAGCGCGCCCGCATCCTCGACCTTGACGAACGGCGCGGTTTTGAGGCCGAGATCGCGCAGGAACGTCTTCTCGGTCAGCCGATCCTGGGTCAGCGCCAGCGCCCGGACGCCCGGCCGGACGGCCACGCGCCCGGCGAGAAATTCCACGGTAGTCGTCGGCACGTTCTCGAACTCGAAGGTCGCAACGTCGACCGCCTCGGCAAAGCGGGCGAGCGCTAGCTCGTCGTCGAAAGCGGCGACCGTTCCCCCCGCCGCGGCGTCGTAGGCCGGCGCCGCCGTCTCGGGGGCGAAGATGTGGGTGCGCAGGCCGAGTTTCAGCGCCGCCATCGCGAGCATGCGGCCGAGCTGGCCGCCGCCGAGAATGCCAATGGTCGCGCCCGGGCTCAGGATCATCGCTGCGGCGCCTCGTCCGCAGGGCGCTCGGCGACCTCGGCCGTGCGCTGAGCCCGCCACGCCTCGAGCCGCCCCGACAGCGCCTCGTCGGCGAGCGCCAGCACGGATATGGCGAGGAGCGCGGCGTTGACCGCGCCTGCTTCGCCGATCGCGAGCGTGCCGACCGGAACGCCAGCCGGCATCTGGACGATCGAGAGGAGGCTGTCCTGGCCCGATAGCGCCTTTGACGGGACCGGCACGCCGAACACCGGCAGCGTGGTGAGGGCCGCGGTCATGCCCGGCAGATGCGCCGCCCCGCCGGCGCCGGCGATGATGACCTTGAAGCCCGCGGCTTTCGCGCCCTTGGCGAAGACGGTCATGCGATCGGGCGTGCGATGAGCGGAGACGATCCGCGCCTCGTAGCCGACGCCGAACTGGTCGAGCGTCTCGGCGGCGCGGCGCATCACCGCCCAGTCCGACTGGCTGCCCATGATGATGGCGACCGGCTTCGGCGCCCCGCTCATGAGGCCCCGCCGATGCCCGAATCGACGCGATTCATGGGGTTTGCGCTTAAAGGAAGGCCGCGGGGGGCGCAAGCGCAGGCGCGCGCGATCGGCCTTGCGCAGCGCAGCCTACGCTAAGACCGAAGGTCCTTGCGCCGCGTCTTCCAAAGTGACAACTGAATGCAGCTCGTTGGCCCGACCCGGCTCGTTTTTGACGAGGGCGTTATGGAACAGCGCTTTTCATTCGATCAAATCGCTGACGCATACAGGGCCGCGCGTCCGGACTATCCCGAGGCGCTTGTCCAGGATGTCGTCGCATACGCCGAGCTCAACCAAGAAGACAGGATACTCGAAGTTGGCTGCGGCACGGGTCAGGCGACCAAGAGTTTTGCCAGCAGAGGCTTCCCGATTGTCGCCATCGATCCCGGACCGGAACTGCTCCGAGGCGCACGCGAAAGCTTGGCGGCGTTCGGCAATGTCGAGTTTTTGGAGAGTACGTTCGAGGCATGGCCGGCGAACCGAGGAGGGTTCCGGCTGATCATCGCGGCGCAGTCGTGGCACTGGGTGTCCCCGGAAGTGCGGTTTGCGAAGGCCGCGGCGTCGCTTTCGGCTGGCGGTTCGCTCGCGGTATTTGGTCATGTTCCAGTCGGACTGCCCGCCCCTTTAGTCGCACGATTCAAGGAAATTTACTTGCGTCAAACCGGCAAGTGGGGGCCGCCGCCGGAAGCCTGGTACTTACCCAATGGCCCATTCAAAGGTTGGTTCGAGGAGTCGGGGCTATTCGGGCCGGTTGAGCACAGAAGATATCCATGGAAGTGGCGACATACGACGTCAAGCTATACGGTTTTCTTGCGCACGAAATCGGAGCACCGGATGATGGAATCCGCGAAACGCGAAGAGATGCTCGGCGAAATTGCCGAGGCGATTGACGATCAGGGCGGGGAGGTCACCCTGGATTATGAGACGCATCTCTATGTTGCTCGCCGGCTGGACCTCGATTGAAGGTTTTGGACGCCCTTTCCCGGGCTTGACGGCCAAAGCTTCGGCTGACGGGCGATTGCCCCAGCCGCAAATATCCTGTGTGGCGAAACCCTAGAGGCCAGATTTTGGCGCCGAAATCTTTCGCCCCAGACGCCGTCGCTCCGGCGCCAGTCGAGGGGAAGGTCCCCGCGACGCTTCGCGATCCCGGAGCGTTACGGTTCTGGCTCGCGGTCGTACTGACCGGCTTATGCGCCGGTCTTGGCGCGGCCGCTCTGACACCTTTGTTCAAAGCCGTGCAAGAGCTCGCCTGGGGCGCGGCCGACCCGTCCGCGCTGTTCGAGGCGGCGCGGCAGGCCAGTCCGTCGCGCCATGTTGCGTTGCTGCTCGGCGCCGGGCTTCTCATTGGCTTGGGCCAATGGCTGCTGACGCGGCTGACCAGCGGCAACGGCATCGAGATTACCGCGGCGATCTGGTTCCAGGCCGGCCGCCTGCCGGCGCTCCGAACGCTCTGCAGCGCGGTGCTGTCGATCGTCATCGTCGGCATGGGGGTTCCGCTCGGCCGCGAAGGCGCGCCCAAGCAGATCGGCGCCGTTTTCGGCAACCTGACCTCCGACCTGCAAAGGCTTTCGGACGAACAGCGTCGCCTGATGGTCGCGATCGGCGCCGGCGCCGGCATGGCCGCCGTCTACAGCGTGCCGCTCGGCGGCGCCCTGTTTGCGCTCGAAGTGCTGCGCGGGGCGCTGGCGCTGAGGCTGGTCATGCCGGCGCTCGCCGCGTCGCTGATCGCGGTCAAGACGGCTAGCTTCGTCATTCCCGATGCGCCCCTCTACACCGTTCCGGTCTACGCCGTATCGCCCGATGTCTATCTCTGGGCGGTCGTCGCCGCGCCGTTCATCGGCTTGTGGTCCGTCGCGTTTGTCCGGGCGATCGCCTGGGCCGATCGGGTTCGTCCGTCCGGCTGGCGGCGTCTTGTCGCGCCGCCTGCCGTCCTCGCCGTCATCGGACTCCTGTCGATCGTCTTTCCCGAGCTGCTCGGCAACGGCCAGGATCTCGCGCAAAGCCTGTTCCTGCAACCGCTCGCGCCGCTGGCCCTCGCCGCTCTCTTTCTGCTCCGGCCGCTCGTGACGGTCGCTTCCTCTGCGAGCGGGGCGCCCGGTGGTCTGTTCACGCCCTCGCTCGCAGCCGGCGCGCTGATCGGTTCCGCGCTGGGAGCGCTCTGGCTCGGGGTGCATCCGGGAGGTGAAATCGGTCTCTTTGCGCTCATTGGCGCTGGCGCGATGCTCGCGGCGACAACGCAAGGGCCGATCTCGGCGCTGGTGCTGATGATGGAATTGACCGGCCAGGCCCGCGCCTTCGCCCTGCCGATGCTGGCCGCGATTATCGTCGCCACCGCGACATCGCGCCTGATCGAGCGGCGATCGATCTACGAGGCCCGGCTCACCGACGATGAGGTGGCGGCGCGCCTGCGTGCGCGCGAGCCCGCCGCCGCCTGAGCGCCGCGACCCTATGTCATTCCCCGGACCAAAGGTCTGACGGGGAAACCGGGCTCGCGCCGGACGGCCAGCGCCGCACTGGATTCGTAATCGGCCGCTACGCGACCGTCGGGAACGAGATCGAGTCTCATCGCGCTGCCGCCGGCTCGCTCGCGGCGTCGCGCTGCTTGAGATATTGCCGGACGTCGTTCATCGAATCGCCGAGAAGCTCGGTCATGCGAATCTTGGCCAGTTCCGGCTCACCGTCGCGGATAGCCTCGAAGATCCCGCGGTGCTGATGCAGGCGGTCGTCCTGGATGCGGGACGCGCCCTCCCAGCTCAGTTCGAAGGTGCATTCGAGCGAAGTGCGAATGAGTCCGCCGAGCGCGGTGAGAAAGTGATTTCCGGTCGCCTCGAGGATGCCCATATGAAAGTCGAGATCGGCGCCAATCAGGTCGCCGGCGCCGTCCTTGAACTGGTCCATGCGCCGATAGGCGTCGGCGATCCGGTCGATTGTGGCGCGTGAGTGCGCGCGGGCCGCGAGCGCCGCCGCCTCGGGCTCAACCATCTGGCGCAGCACGAACAGTTCGGCGACGAAGCGCTCGGTCGGCGTCGTCTGCAGATGCCAGGACAGCACCTCGGGATCGAGCATGTTCCAGTCGGCCTTGGGCCTGACGCGAGTGCCGATCTTCGGCCGCGCGACAATCATCGCCTTGGCGGTAAGCACGCTATAGGCTTCCCTCAGCGCGGTGCGGGACACCAGGAAGCGCCCGCACATGTCGGCAGCATTGGGCAGCAGCGAACCGGGCGGATAGATCCCGCTGACGATCTCTCGCCCGAGCCGCCCGGCGAGCGACGTATGGATGTTGCGCTCAAACCTCTGGGCGGCGCGGTCACGCCGCTCGGCGCGCTCTGCCGCCGAAGGTTGTGAGCCGCCGCGCACGCGCTGGGCGCCCGAAGTCAAGTGTGTGGAAACCCGCGCCATCGACCCCAAACAAATCTCAAGCGGCGCTCCTCAGCCTGAACGAAGACAGCAAGGATCGCTGCATGACAATAAACAGGAAGAGGAGAACTCCGCCGCTGATCATGATCCAGGCGCCGTTCAGCGAACCGTTGAAATTGATCAGGGTCGCGATCAGGCCGAGGATCATGCCGCCGAACAGCGTCCCCGCAACCATGCCGACGCCGCCGGTCAGCACCGTGCCGCCAAGCACCACCGAGGCGATGGCGGTGAGCTCGTTGCCGGTGCCGGCCAGCGGATAGCCGGAAGACGTGTAGAGCGCGTAAATCACGCCGCCAAGGGCGCTGTAGCACCCGCCGAGGGCATAGATCGCGACCGTCGTGCGCCGCATCGGCACGCCCATCAGCGCCGCCGAGACCCGGTCGCCGCCGATCGCATAGATGTTGGCGCCGAACCGGGTGAAGTGAGCGATGACGATCGCCGCCACAAGCGCGACGAGCATGACGATCGCCGAGCTCCGGAGCTCGCCGTCCCCCGGCAACGGAATGCTCAAGCCCGCGAACCACGCGACGAAGGGATGCTGGATCGGCACCGAATCGAGATTGATCATGAAGCACGCGCCGCGCAGCAGGAACAGTCCCGCGAGCGTGACGATGAACGGCTGGATCTCGCAGAAGTCGATGATCAGGCCCTGCAGGGCGCCGAAGCCGAGGCCGAAAGCCAGCATCATCGCGCCCGACGCCAGCGGATGCCAGCCGTGCGGATCGAGATTGGCCATCACGACGCCGACGAAGCCGATCATCGACCCGATCGACAGATCGATGCCTCCGCTGAGAATGACGAAGGTCGCGCCGATCGCGGCGATGATGATGAAAGCGTTGTCGGCCAGGATGTCGCCGAGCACGAGCGTGGACAGGAAATTGTTGTAGAGCACCCCCCCAGTGATGAAGAGGGCCGAAAAGACGGCGATTGTGGCGATGAGCGGCAGATACTTCTCGTTCATCGCTTCCTCCCGCCAATCCCCTCGACATTGAGGCGCGCAGATTGTCCGATTGCAGCAAGAGGACGACAATGACCACGAAGGCCTTGACCACCAGGTTATACTCAGGCGGCAGGCCGCTAGTAAGGATCGAAGTGGTTAGCGTCTGAATGACCAGCGCTCCCAGAACGGTCATGCCAAGATAGATGCGCCCGCCCGCGAGCGAGCCGCCGCCGATGACGACCGCGAGAATGGCGTCGAGCTCGATGTAGAGGCCGATGCTCACGGGATCCGACGTATGGGTGTCGGCGGCCAGCACCACACCCGCCCAGGCGGCGCAAAATCCGCAGATGATATAGGCGGCGTACTTGATCAAGCGGGCGTTGATTCCGGCCAGATCGGCCGCCGCCGAATTGCCGCCGACCGATTCGAGAAACAATCCAAGAGCAGTGCGGCGGATGAGCAGCCACAAGGCGCCGAAGATCGCACCGCCAAGAATGAGCCGGGTCGGAACCAATCCGACATGTCCGACGCTCAGGCCCTGCAAGAGCGGACTGGTGAAGCTCGGGTTGGTCCCGCCATAGAGCAGGTTGATCATCAACCCGATGCCTCGCCCGCTGACCATCAGGATCAGGGTGGCGATGATCGGCTGGATGTCGAGAACGGCGACCAGGAACCCGTTCCACAGCCCGCACAGGATGCCCACCGCGAGCGCGAACATAAGAACGACGAGGTGCGGATCGCCAGCGTGAATCCGCCAAGTGATGACCGCGCCGACGATGGCGATGACCGATCCGACCGAAAGATCGATGCCTTTCGTTCCGATCACCACCGCCATCCCCAAAGCGACGATGGCGGTCGGCGTCGCCCGGTACAGAATGTCGATGAGGTTGCCGAACAGGCGGCCCTCAACGATGCGGATATTGAAGAACCCGGGCGAGATGATCCTGTCGACCGCTAGAATGAGCGCGAGCGCCAGAAGCGGCCAAATCGCGCGATGGCGGAAAAACGCGCGCAGGCCATGCAGGCGTGGAGGAAGCGCCGCGACCTCGCCGTTCGGGCGTGGACGAAGCGCGGCGGTCTTCATGTCGACGTTCGAGCCCGGAGCTCACGACCTTGCGCCCGCGATGATGCGGATGATGGTCTCGCGTGTGATATCGCCGGAGTCGATCTCGCCGATCATTCGCCGGTCGCGCAGCACCGCGATGCGGTCGCTGACGGCGACCAGTTCGTCCAGTTCCGAAGACGCCACCAAGAGCGCGAGACCTTCGGCGCAAAGCTTGCGGATCAGGGTGACGATTTCGGCATGGGCGCCGACATCGATGCCACGGGTCGGCTCGTCAAGGATGAGAATGCTCGGGCCGGACACCAGCGATCGCGCCAGCACGACCTTCTGCTGGTTGCCGCCCGACAATTGGCCGACCGGCTTGTCCGCGTCCGGCGTGGCGATGCCGAGGGCCTCGATCATTTCCTGCGCCAGCCGCTCCTGCTCGCTAAAGGACAGGCGGCTCAGCCAGCCGCGCTTGGTCTGGAGTCCAAGGACGATGTTTTCGCGCACCGTGAGCTCGGCGAAAATGCCCTCAGCCTTGCGGTCTTCCGGGCAAAACGCCATGCCATGACGCAGCGACTGCTTTGGCGAATGCGACGCGATCCGCGCACCGCTGACTTCGACGCGTCCGGAATCATGCCTCACCGCGCCGAAGATGAGCTTCGCGACTTCCGTCCGTCCTGATCCAAGGAGGCCGGCAAGGCCCACGACCTCGCCGGGTCTGAGCGTAAGGTCGAACGGCGCCATGACGCGGCGGCGTCCAAGTCCCTCAGCGACAAGGATCGGCTCGCCCTTGGCGCCGTGGGGGAGAGCTTCGAGCCGCTCCTCGGTCTCCTCCAGCTCGCGTCCGAGCATCAGCGAAATCAGCTTGAGCCGCGGTAGCTCGGCGGTCGCGCCTTCGCCGACGAGGCGGCCGTTGCGCAGCACCGATATCCGATCGGCGATCTTGTAGACCTGGTCCAGGAAGTGGGTGATGAAGACAATCGCGATGCCGCGGCCTTTAAGGTCGCGGAGGATCTGGAACAGAAGCTCGGCCTCGTCGGCGTCGAGGCTGGCGGTCGGCTCGTCCAGCACCAAGACACGCGTGTCGCCCTCGAGCGCGCGGGCGATGGCGACCAGTTGCTGAATCGCCAGCGAATAGGAGCCGAGCGGCCGCTCGACATCGATGTCGATCTTGAGCGGTTTCAGCCGCTCGCGGGCGAGGCTGCGGGCCGTCCGCCAGGACACCAGTCCGAACCGGCGCGGCTGGCGGCCGAGGGTCAAATTCTTGGTCACCGACATCGTCGGGATAAGATTGACCTCCTGATACACCGTACCGACGCCGAGCGCGCGTGCTTCGCCCGGCGATTTGACTTCGACCGGACGGCCGTCGATCAGGATTTCGCCCTCGTCGCGGCTGACCGCGCCGGTCAAGATCTTGATCAGGGTGGACTTGCCGGCCCCGTTTTCTCCCATCAGCGCGTGGACTTCACCGGCCTGAACGCGGAAATCGACGCGATCGAGCGCCCGGACGCCCGGAAACGACTTGGATATGCCGAGCATTTCGATCCGGGCCGTCAAGGTCTCCGCCACTCGCGCCATCTGAGAATCATTGAGAAAGTGCCCCGAACGCGGCGTTCGCACAAGCAGCCGGCGTCCAACAATTCAAAGCGGCGTCCCGCTTCGCGCGAGACGCCGCCCCCCTGAAGTTTTTAGCCTTAGCCGTTTCGCGTCAGCCGCCAGGCGTGGCCGCCGTGTGCAGATCGGAGGGAATGACGATCCACTTCGGCAGGTCTTTCTTGTCCTTCAGGTAGTCGGTGACGACGGGGTAGATGTATTTGCCGATCGCCGAGCGAAGCTCGACCGACGCGTTCGCATCGCCCGCCGCGAGCGCTTCCTTCTCTGCCGGCACGTAGTCGACCGACACCATCAGGAAGTCCTTGCCGGGCTTGAGGCCCGCTTCCTTCATCGCCTGGATCGCGCCGAGCATCATGTTGTCGTTATGCGCGAACACGCCGCAGATGCCCTTGAGGTTGTCAGTCGCCTTGATGAAGGCTTCCATCACCTGCTTGCCACCGTCCGTCGTGAAGTTGCCGCTCTGCGTCTTCACGATCTTCATGTTCGGGAAGTTGGAGATGACGGCCTCGAAGCCTTTCTTGCGCTCGATCGCCGGCGCCGCGCCGGTGGTGCCCTGGAGCTCGACGATGTTGCAGTTGCCCTTGCTCGCCTGGGCAAGCCAGGCGCCGGCGAGCCGGCCTTCGAGATTGAAGTCGGCGGAAATGCGGGTGACGAAGAGGGATTTATCCGCCGTGTCGACGTCGCGGTCGGCGAGGAAAACCGGGATGCCGGCCTTCTTGGCCTCGCCGAGCACCTGATCCCAACCGGTGACCACCACCGGCGCGATGATGATGGCGTCGACTTTCTGGGCGATGAACGAGCGAACCGCCTTGAGTTGCTCCTCTTCCTTCCCCTGCGCGTCGGCGAATTTGAGGTCAATTCCTTCTTTCTTCGCCTCTTCCTGCATGTCCTTGGAAAACGCCGGGCGCCAGTCTCCCTCGTCGCCGACCTGCGAAAAGCCGATGGTGAGCGCGAAGCTCGACGATCCGGCGACCATGAGGCCCAAGCCGACGGCAGCGCCGCCCAGCCACTTCTGTAAGCGCATAAACTCCTCCCTTTTGGCGTTCCAGCCTGCATCATCCGAATTGGCCGAGGGATCAAAGCGGCGAACCGGCCGCCTCCCCAAGGTCCAACGGATTTTCAATTAGTAATACAATAAGATTAGTCATACAATAAGAAAAAATGCAAAAACGGGCGCCAGCGCGAGGGCGCAAGGTTATGAAAGCCCGGCCGCCTCCGCGACGCGCCCGCCCCGCATCGGCTCACGATGGGACCGCTGCCGCCGAATTCACCGAACACGATGATGTGATGCAGGTTTTGCCCCGCGAGATGGACAGCAACGAAGCTCTGACGGAGATTTATTGCCGGGATTGTTGGGTTTGGAAGGCGCGGCCGGAGGAAAACGGCAAAGAAAAATCGAGACAGAACCGGGTCGATCGCCTCGTTCGCCGCGCGAGCGGGGACGCCGATTAGGTTTTTGCGCGTCAGAAGTTAGGAGCGCCTTTGAAAGGAATGCTCTTGCGGTTGGGGCGGTCGGTCTCGGCCTTATCTCGATCTCCCTCGCTTCGCCGCCCGCTTGCGCCGGGTGATCTACTTTGGCGGCGCGCCGAATGGGGATGTGCTCGGCGCTCAGTATCCGCCGAATGCGGTCCTGATGAGCTTCACCCTTCAGGCAGGTCTGAACACTGTGACCGGCGCCGAATGGTATGGGAGTTGCGGCGCAACAGCCTGCGGCGCTTCGCCGAAATTCACCATCGCCATTTATCCCGACCCCGACGACAAGGGGATGCCTGGCACGCCCGTTATCCTTCTGAGACAGGTCGGCTCCGCCGACCAGACGGCAATCGGAAACAACGAATACGCATACAGCTTCACCCTCCCTCCTGCTCTTTCCAAGACTTTGACGGCTGGAACCTGGGCGATGATGCTGCTCGGCTTCGCCGGCCTCGGCGTTCTCGGCCATCGCCGGATCGCCAAGGCTCGCGTCGCCTAAGCAGCAAGCACCGCACACGGAGAGAGGCCGCCTCTCCGGGCGGCCTTTTCTATTGGCGGTTGAGCGGACACACGAGCCGGACGACCTATCTTCTACGCTCCCATTGCTCGCCCACTTTCATGTATTCGTGTTTCACCGCCGCCCAGGCGATGCGGAAGGCGGCTTCCTCCTGACGGGGGTCATGGGCGTGCGCCGCATGGGCGTGATTGAACGCCTCGCGGAAGATGTCCTGCGCATGCTCAGGCAGATGCGAGCGGACCGAAGGCGGCAGGTCGTCGTTGACCGCATAAGGCATGGCCGGTTCCTCTCAAGCGATGATGTCCGGCGTCCGCTGATCCTCGAGGCGGGCGAGCCTGTCGCGCAACAGGAGTTTGCGCTTCTTGAGCCGCTGCAGCTGCAATTGATCCGCCTGCCCGGCGCCGCGCAGCGCCTCGATCGCAACATCGAGATCGCGGTGCTCCTCACGCAGCCGCTCGATTTGCCCGACCAGGGCGGCGCGTTCGTCCGGCGTCAGCTCCTTCTCATCCATCGTCAGGCCGCTTTGCCGCAATCTTCCGCAAGGGATGGACCGAAAGGGCTCAAACTCCCCCGAAATGTAGACGCCGGGGCAAGGATTTGAACAGGGCGGCGCCATTTTGCCGCTTGCGCGGTCCGCCAGTTATGTCACAATTTCGTCGCCCAAGACCATAAGGGAGCTGTCCCATGTCGATTGATTCGCATCTCAGCGAACTGGTGCGCCGTCACCAGGCCATTGAGGAAGCGATCCTCGCCGAAGTCAATCATCCGGGGTCAGACGACATCAAGGTCCACGAACTCAAGCGCAAAAAACTTCAACTCAAGGACGAGATCGAGAAGCTCAAGAAGGCCGAGACCGCGCCTTCGCACTGAGGCGCCGGAACCGATGATTACCGTCCGGGCGGCGCGGCGAGAGCGTCGCGCCACTCCTCGATAACCTCGGCATCACGCTCCTTTTGCAGGCCTGCCGCGGCGAGGCTCGAGAGTTGCCGTCGCGACGCAAGCCGCGCAACCGCCCAGATCGCCGCTCCGCGGACGAGTGGAGCTTCGTCGTCGAGCCGATCGATCGCGGCTCCGACGAGCGCGAAGTCATTCGAGTTTCCGATCGCGATCATTATATTGCGAACGAAGCGCTCCCTGCCGATGCGCTTGATCGGGCCGCCGGCGAACAGCGCCCGGAACGACGCGTCATCGAGGCGAGCGAGCTCGGCGAGCGGCGGAGCGTCGAGATCGGCGCGCGCGGCGAGTTTCGCTTCTCGCCCGGCGCTGGCGAATTTGTTCCACGGGCAGACGGCCAGACAGTCATCGCAGCCGTAGATGCGATTGCCGATCGCCGGTCGAAGCTCAGGCGGAATCGGACCTTTGTGCTCGATCGTGAGATAGGAGATGCAGCGGCGCGCATCCAGCCGGTATGGCGCGGGGAAGGCGCTCGTCGGACAGGCGTCGAGGCAGGCGCGGCATTGTCCGCAATGGTCGGCTTCCGGCGAATCGGGCGCGAGCTCGAGGTCGGTCAGGATCGCGCCCAGGAACAGCCACGAGCCGAATTCGCGCGACACCAGATTGGTGTGCTTGCCCTGCCAGCCGAGCCCGGCAAGCGCGGCAAGCGGCTTTTCCATGAGCGGCGCGGTGTCGACGAACACCTTGACGTCAGCCTTGTCCGGCCGCGCCGACGCGACCAGAAATGCGGCAAGTTGTTTGAGCTTGCCCTTGAGAACGTCGTGATAGTCGCGATGGCGGGCGTAGACCGAAATCGCGCCCGCGTCGGGGCGCTTTAGCGCCGCCAGCGGATCGCCGTCCGGCCCGTAGTTGAGGCCGAGGATGACGACGCTCCTCGCGCCGCCCATCAGCGCCCGTGGATCGACCCGTCGCTCGACGGTCTTCGCCATCCATGTCATGTCGCCGTGCGCGCCTTCGGCGAGCCAGACCGCGAGGCGCTCGCCGGCATGAGCCGGCGCCTCGGCGGCGGCGACCCGGCAGGCGTCGAAGCCGAGTGTGCGCGCCTTGGCGCGCAGGGCTGCTAGAAGTCGAGATCGGCGTAAGCGACGCTCGGCGTCATCCCCGGCAGCCGGTCGGCCAGAAGAGGGCGGAACGAGGGCCGCGACTTCATCCGCGCGTACCAGGTCTTGGCGGTTTCGTTCTCGTCCCACTGCGCGTCGCCCAGATAGTCGATGCAAGATAGGTGCGCCGCCGCCGCGAGGTCGGCGTAAGTCAGCCGGTCGCCAGCCAGCCAGTTGCGGGCCGAGATCAGGTAGCCGATGTAGCGCAGATGATAGCGCAGATTGGCGCGCGCCGCGCGCACGGCGTCCATGTCGGGGCCGCCGCCGCCTTGCGCCGAGGTCATAAAGCGCTTGTTGATCTTCTCCCGCACCAACCACTGGCTCGCCTCGTTGAAGAACTTGACGTTGAACCAGTGCGTGAGCCGCCGAGTCTCGGCGCGGGCCAGCGGATCGTCTGGCATCAACCGGCGCTCGCCGAAGCCCAAACCGCGCGTCTCATCGAGATATTCGGCGATCACCGCCGCGCCCGACAGACCGGGCGTGTGGTCCTCGATCATGACCGGCGTCGCGCCTTCGGGGGCGATCATGAGGAACTCCCGGCGCCGGTCCCACGGCCGTTCCTCGACGAGCTTCGGCTCGATTCCCATCTCGCCGAGGACCAGGCGGACGAAACGCGAATGCGGACAAAAGGAATGGTGATAGAGCGTGATCATTGATTCCTGGGCGAGATCAGGCGGGAGCCGAGAGCGTGTGACAGCACTGCTCGTCGGATATCTTCAGATGCTTGGCCCCGGGTTAACTCCCAGTTAACCGGCGACCCGCCTCAGGTGCACGCGGTTAACAGCCGCTCGGCGCTTCGCCAACGGCCGAACCTCTATCAGGCGCCGGCCAGGCGCCAGCGCGCGCTCGCTCATCGAGACGAGCCGAGGATCTCCCCGGACTGAATGCGCCGGACTGCGGCGCCCTTCATTCGCGTCCAGGCCTCGCTCAACGAATCGTTGGCGTCGATCGCGCGACACGCATCTTCGATCACGAAGGCGGCGAAGCCCTCGCGGCGCGCATCCACCGCCGAATGGGCCACGCAAAAATCTGTCGCCAGGCCGCAGGCGAACACCCGCTTTGTCCCGCGAGCCCTGAGCAGCGCCGCAAGGCCGGTCGTCGTTTTGCCGTCGGCCTCGACGAAGGCGGAATAGGAATCGATTCCAGTGTGCCTGCCCTTACGCAGAATCAGGAACGCAAGATCGACCGCGAGCTCTGGGTGCAGCTCCGCGCCCGGCGTCCCCTGCACGCAATGGTCACGCCATAGTGTTTGATCGCCGTAGTCGAGGCGCTTCGTCTCAAACGGCTTGGCGCCTTCGTGACTCGAGGCGAACGAGGCGTGTCCGGGCGGGTGCCAATCCTGCGTCACCACCACATGCTCGAACCGGCTCGCCAATCGATTGACGAGCGGGACGATCTCGTCGCCGCCATCAACCGCCAACGCCCCGCCCGGCATGAAATCGGCCTGCAGGTCGATCACAAGCAGCACGTCCTGGCTATCGATCAATATCGGCGAGGCCATCGGCGCCGGCTTCTCCTATCCTCACGGGAGCGCGCAAGCGTCTGTGCTCATAATTCAAAACGACGCCGAGCGCGAACATCAGCGGCAGGATCAGATACAGGAGGCGCCACACCAGGAGAGCGGCGACCACATTGGCCTTCGGCGCATCCGGCATCGCTTCGACAAAGGTGAACTCGAGCACGCCGAGGCCGCCGGGCGCGTGACTTAAGAGCGCGATTGAAAACGAGGCGACAAAAACGCCGAGCACCACAGCAAAGCCCGGATTGGCGGCCGCCGGAAGGGCGAAATAAATGATGCCGGACGCGCCGGCCAGCTCCAGAGGGCCGGCGAGCAGCTGCCGCGCCGCGATCGGCGGACGCGGGTAGACGAGTTGGTAGGCGCCGACGTTGAATGGAGGAAAATGCAGGAGGGCGCCGACGACATAGAGGCTCGGCGCCGCGACCAGCGCGACCGCGGCGACCCGGCCGAGCCACAAGGGCGCGCCGCCAAGACGCCCGACCAATTCGGGGTGAAAGAGCAGCGAAAGGCCGCCTACCGTCGCCGCTCCGAGCGCGAACGTGAACGAGCAGAAGGCGACCAGTACGCCGATTTCGCCGACGCTGAGCCCCTTGGCTGAATAGGCGCGATAGCGTACGACCGCGCCCGAGAGCACCGAGGCGCCGATATTATGGGCGAGCGCGTAGGCGGTGAACGACGCCACCGCGACGTATCGCCAACTTAGGCGCCGGCCCAAATGCAGAAGCGCAATCTGGTCGTACCAGGCGAGGGCGGCGTAGGCCAACGAGGTCGAACCGATCGCAAACAGCCAGCGGGCAGGCGAAATCGAGAAGAGCGCGCTCTTCAGGCTCGCCAACGACAGCCCGCGCAAATCCTTGAACAACAGCCACGACGACACAGCGACGGCGGCGAGGCCGACGATCGGCCACGCGACGTCATGAACGCGCTTCATTCCCGTGTTCGCTCTCAATCACTCGCCATGCGCCCGGTTCGTCCTCCCTGCCCGAGCAAGGCGGCAAACGCAAGGCTAGCGCGCCCGCGGACCGCGTCGGCGCGGCCGCCTGCCGCAGCTTTACAGCAAGAACCGAATCATGCCTGTTTTTCCGCGTCCCGCTTGATTCGACGCGCAGCAGGATGCGGGCGATTTGAGCGACCATTGCGCCGTAGCGATCATCGGGCTTCCGCCTGACGTCATTCGGCGCACGGGAACCGATCGCGCCGGCGGGGCAGCGGATCGCCGAGCGGGCGCGCGGCACAGGCGCGCCGCCAGAGCCGTCCGGAGGGGAGCGACGCCTTGATGGTCCAGCGCGCCGACTTGACGCCATCCTGGCCCCGGCGCATCTGCATGCATCCGATGCCGACGCTCGTCCTGCCCTTCCCAGCGATCAATCCCATTCTGGTCCAATGGGGCCCGCTGGCCATTCGATGGTACGCACTCGCCTATATCGCCGGCCTTGTTCTGGGTTGGCTGCTCATTCGCCACGTCGTCTCCGACGACCATTACTGGAACGGGGTCAAGCGCCCGAGCGCCGACAGCATCGACGACCTGCTCGTCTATTGCGCCTTCGGGGTTATCATTGGAGGCCGGCTTGGCAATGTGCTGTTCTACGATCCGCAATATTATTTCTCCCATCCGGTCGAGATTTTCAAAATCTGGGAAGGCGGCATGGCCTTTCACGGCGGGCTGATCGGCGCTCTCATCGGCGCCCTCATCTTCTCCCGCCGCTACGGCGCCCCGGCGCTGACCGTGCTCGACCTTTGCTCGCTTGTCGCGCCGATCGGGATTTTCCTAGGCCGTATCGCCAATTTCATCCGACCCGAACTCTGGGGGCGCCCGACCGACGTCCCATGGGCGGTTATCTTTCCGGGAACGGACGGTCAGCCGCGCCATCCGAGCCAGATTTACGAAGCGCTGCTCGAAGGGTTGCTGGCGTTTGTCATTCTCTATGTGCTCGCGCAAATGGGCGCGCTGCGCCGTCCAGGGATGATCGCTGGGGCGTTCGCCATCGTTTATGGCGCGGCGCGGATTTTCAGCGAATTCTTCCGCGAGCCCGATCCGCGCCTCGAGGACCTTGGGCGAGGACTGACAATGGGCATGGCGCTCTCGCTTCCGCTTATCGTCGCTGGCTTGGGACTGCTCCTGTGGAGCCTCCGTCGGCCGGGAATCCCGACATGACCGACCTCCTTGATGAAATCAGGGCGATGATCACGGAGCGTGGTCCGATCACGGTCGAGCAGTACATGCAGCTGGCGCTCACTCATCCCGATCTCGGCTATTACATGAATCGCGATCCATTCGGCGCGACGGGCGACTTCACTACCGCGCCGGAGATTTCGCAGATGTTCGGCGAGCTGATCGGGCTTTGGGCCGCCGAAGTGTGGTCGAGCATGGGCTCGCCCGATCCCGTTCGGCTGGTCGAATTGGGGCCGGGGCGCGGGACGCTGATCAGCGATGCGCTCCGCGCGGCCCGAATTGTGCCGGCCTTTCGCAATGCGCTCGACGTGCGGCTCATCGAGACCAGTCCGGCGCTGGCGACGATGCAGCACGAGCTGCTTGTCGACTGCGGCGTGGCGGTCTCGTGGGCGCAGGTCCTTAAGGAGGTTCCGAGCGGGCCCGCGATTGTGATCGGCAACGAATTTCTCGACGCGCTCCCCGTGCGTCAATTCCTGCGCGTAAGCGGACAGTGGCGCGAGCGCACGGTGCGTCTGAACAGCGACGGCGCGCTCGCCTTCGACGTCGCCGACCGGCCCGAGCCTTACATCAGGGCCGCCGCGCCGAACGGCGAAGTGCTGGAAGTGAGCCCATCCGGCCATCGGCTGATGTTCGAATTGGGCACGCGGCTCGCCAAACACGGGGGAGCGGCGCTCCTCATCGATTACGGCCACGGCGTCACCCGATTTGGCGACACGCTGCAGGCGCTGCGCGCCCACCGCTATATCGATCCGCTCGCCGCCCCGGGCGATTGCGACCTTACCGCGCACGTCGATTTCGCCGCCATGGCGCGGAGCGCCAGCGCTGCCGGCGGCGCCGTCTATGGCCCGGTCGACCAAGGCGATTTCCTGCGCGCCATCGGCATCGACCTGCGGACCAAGGCGCTGGCCGAGCGCGCCAGTTCCGACCGCGCCGAGGAGTTCGAGCGGGCGCGGGCGCGTCTGGTCGGCAAGGGTCAAGGCGAGATGGGCGGACTGTTCAAGGCGATGGCCGTGGCCGACCGCAGGCTTCGCCCGCCGCCGGGCTTCCAACCAAATGCGAAGTCCGCGTGAACGTCCCTCACCTGTTGACGGCCGAGTCGCTGCGGCTGCCGGGAGTCGGCCATGGCTTCTTCACCCGCATCGGCGGGGTCTCGCGAGGGGTCTATGCTTCGCTGAACGGGGGGGTCGGGTCGCGTGACTCAGATCAGGCGGTGGCCGAGAATCGCTCGCGGGCCGCGGCTGCGCTCGGCGTCGCCCCGGACCGCCTCGCCGTGCCCTACCAGATCCACTCCGCCGACGCGGTGGCGATCTCCGAGCCCTGGGCGCAGGGCGATCGCCCGCGCTGCGACGGGCTGGCGACGGCGTCCCCAGGCCTTGCGCTCGGCGTGACGGGGGCCGACTGCGGCATGATCCTGTTCGCAGACCGGCGCGCGCGCGCGATCGGCGCCGCGCACGCGGGCTGGAAAGGCGCGCTGACCGGGGTGATCGAAGCCACCGTGGCGGCAATGGAGCGACTGGGCGCCAGTCGCGGCGATGTCGTCGCGGCGCTTGGGCCGTGCATTGGCCGCGCCTCCTACGAGGTTGGGCCGGAGTTCGTCGCCGCATTCGCCGCCGCAGGCGAAGTTACGGGGCGCTACTTCAGGCCGAGCCGCAAGGCGGGCCACTCGATGTTCGACCTCGGCGCCTATATCGCCGAGCGCGCGGCGCGCGCCGGGATCGGCGCCTTCGAGGACTTGGCCCTGGACACCTACGCCGACGAGCAGCAGTTCTTCAGTTACCGCCGTGCAACCCATCGGCAGGAACCGGACTACGGCCGGCTGATGTCGGCTATCGTCTTGAATTGAGCGCGCTCGTAAGCCCATTCCGGTTTGCTTGACAGCCTGCGCCGGGATGCCCAATTAACGCCTCAACCCGTCTTTTTGACGATCGGCGCCGGCCGGGTAGCGCCCTCGAAGGGGATCCTGCATGTTCGCTCAGGCCTTGGCGAGGCGGCTTTCGCGCGCCGGCGTCCACTACGGCTGGGCGACTGTCGCCATCATTTTCTTCCTCGCCCTGACCACCGCCGGCTGCATGGGGATCTCCGGCGCGCTGATTGTTCCGCTGACCAAGGAGTTCGGCTGGAGCACCGAGCAGATATCGGTCGCGCTCGCCCTGCGGATCGTACTCTTCGGCCTGATGGCGCCGTTCACCGCCGCGCTGATCGACAAGTACGGCTTCAAGAGTGTGGTGCTGGTCGCCCTGGCGCTGATCGAGGTCGGGCTGTTCGGCGCCCTGGTGATGACCAAGCTTTGGCAGCTGGTGCTATTCTGGGGCGTCATCCTCGGCCTCGGCACCGGCTTGACGGCGATGGTGCTGGGGGCGCTCGTGGCGACGCGCTGGTTCACCGCGCGGCGCGGCCTCGCGATCGGCATTCTGAGCGCCTCGAGCGCGTCGGGCCAGCTTCTGCTGTTGCCGCTGGCGGCGTGGCTCGCCGATCGCTACGGCTGGCGGGTCGCGCTGGCCCCGCCAATCATCGCCCTCATCGTCGCCGCGCTCCTGGTCGTGCTCTTTCTCGTCGACAAGCCGGAGGACGTCGGCCTGAAGCCTTATGGGGACAAGGGCGACACCCCGGCCCATGTCGCGCCTCCGGCGGCGATCGGCCGCGCCTTCGAGATTCTGTTCGAATCGACCCGCAGCGCGACATTCTGGGTGTTGGCGGGCACGTTCTTCGTCTGCGGGCTCAGCACCAACGGCCTGATTCAGACCCATTTCATTGCCTTCTGCGGCGATTACGGCCTGCCGTCGGTGGCCGCGGCCTCCACGCTGGCGATCATGGGGGTATTCGATTTTATCGGCACCATCGGTTCGGGATGGCTGTCCGACCGGTTCGACAACCGGGGGCTGCTCTCGATGTACTATGGCCTCCGCGGCCTGTCGCTCCTCTATCTGCCGAGCACGACATTCACGGTCTACGGCCTATCGCTGTTCGCCATGTTCTATGGCCTCGACTGGATCGCGACCGTGCCGCCGACGGTCAAGCTGTCGGCCGCGCATTTCGGCCGTGAGCGCGCCGGTGTGGTCTACGGCTGGGTTTTCGCTTCCCACATGATCGGCGCGGCGGTCGCTGCCTGGGGCGGCGGCTTCTTCCGTTCGACCTTCGACACCTACCTCCCGGCCTTTTACATCGCCGGCTTCGCCTGCCTGATCGCCGCCGCGGCGATCTGGCTCATCGGCGGGACGCAAAGCGCGCGCGAGCGGATTATCGAGGCGCGAGCGTGAGCGACCGACGCCTGCGCCACGCCGACAGCGCCGCGTTTCGACAGGCGATGCGGGCGCTGTCCTCGGGAGTGGCCATCATCGCCGGCGGCGAGGGCGAGGCGCGGGTCGGCTGCACGATCATCTCGCTGGCGTCGCTCTCGCTCGCCCCGCCGACGCTCATTGTCTGCGTCGCCCGCTCATCCTCGACCCTCGCCGGACTGCGCCGCGCGGGCGCATTCTCGATCAGCGTGCTCGCGGCCCGGCACGAGGCGCTCGCTCATCGCTTCAGCGGCCACGGCGGGGTCCATGGGCCGCACCGCTTCGATGGCGCGGAATGGACCGCGCTTTCGACCGGCGCACCGGTTCTTGCTGACGCGATCGCGGCCTTCGATTGCCTGATAGAGGAAGTGATCGAGCGCCATTCGCATGCGATCATCCTTGGCGCGGTCGTTAGCCTGCGGGAGGGCGCCGAAGAACCGGCGCTGGCCCACCGGCGCGGGGGTTATGCGTCGCTGGCGTGAGGCGGGCGCGGCCGTAGGATTGGACCCAGTCCGGAAGATCGGGGCAAAATCTGGCGCCATGCGCTCGCTGCATGGCTATCCGGCCGAGGGGGCGCCACAATTCGTCGGGGCGAAACAGGGATCATTTCGGTCGGAAACAGGGATGATTTGATCGCGGAACAGGTGGGAACAGGCGGCGCCGTTTCGAATAACGCAATCTTGCCCCAATCGGCCAATTGCTCATTCGGTCATGTCTGCGGCGCATAGGTCGAAGCCATTGGCGCGCCCCGTGCAACCGAACTCCGTCCCTTCGACGTTGACGACAGCGCCGTCCGCCTGGATGTAGGAAACCGTTCAAGAGCTTCGTTGATCGCTGAGTTGCGCTCGATCGGCTCTATCGAGTCCGTACGGCTCCCGAACCATCGGCTGTTCGAGCCAACGGCTCCGCGGCCGAGACGAAGCAAGGGCGGTCAAGCTCGACTTTGACGGCAACCAATCGGCCTTGATAGCCCGGTGAAGGAGCGGACGACGGGAGCTCAAGCTGCGGTGCTTGAGGGCATCGCCAAATGGGACCGTTTCGCAGCATTCCAACGAAGCGCCGATTCCGAGTCGAGTGAGAAACTGAGCGCATGGGTATTCGTTCATCGATGAGGCTTGGGTGGGTTGTCGCTTTCTCGGCGCTGATGGCCTTCTACTGTTTCGTTCCGGAACTGGAGATCACGGATAGTCGCTACGTCCTGGGCACGTCGGACGCGTTCGTGAGAAGCGGCAGCCTTGACATGAGGGGGCTGGTTGAAGCCGACGACGACAAGGCGCTCGTCGACAACTACTATTTCCTCATCCGTTCAACGGACCTCGCTCCCGACGTTATTGCAACGGCAAGAAAGGCCGGCGCAGGTCCGTTCGGCAAAGGGCGCGCCGCCGATTTCTATATTCTGCGCGAAATCGCGCTCTTTGTCCCCGGCGCCCCTGCGGACATTTCCAACGCGACCTATCCGCTGCTGCCGCTCTTTCCCACTTGGCCGAGCTTCTTATGCGCGCCAGTTTCCATGCTGACGTCCGCGCTCGGTGTGCCCGTTTATGACGGCGTCGTTTTCCATGAGGATCGCAACGCCCTCTATCAGAGAATACTCGCCGCGGCGCTTGCGGCGCTGACGATCGTATTTTTCTATGCGGCGGCGCGTTGCGTGATTGCGCGGCCTCTTGCAATGGCGCTCGCGGCATGGCTTGGCGCCGGGTTGATCGCCTCCAGCACGAGCCGCGCGCTTTGGTCGGACACTTTCGCGCTGCCGCTCTCATTCGCCGGGCTCACCGTTTTCATGCGCGTCATCGTCGCCCGCCGGGCGACAAGCTATTGGCCATTTCTTCTTGCGGCGCTGCTTTCGCTCGCCTTCATGATGAA
This sequence comes from uncultured Alphaproteobacteria bacterium, assembly GCA_963767245.1. GTDB lineage: Bacteria > Pseudomonadota > Alphaproteobacteria > Rhizobiales > Beijerinckiaceae > Roseiarcus. The sequence goes on along the minus strand of CAVYDG010000026.1, from coordinate 61,360 downwards.
GCCGCTCTATGCGATTCCCTCGGCGATGCTGGGTCTGCTCGTCGTTCTCGCCCCCGAGATTCCGCTCCGTTCGAAGGTTTCGTTCGCGGCGACTTGTCTCGCCTTCGCGATGGTCTTCAGCCTAACGTCTTTTGCAACCTATGGCGCGCTCCTTCCCCCCTACTTTGCGCCGACGCGGGTCAACCCTTTCGACCCCTCGCACATCCCCGGCGTCCTTTTCAGCCCCTCGCGCGGGCTCCTCTGGTTCATGCCCTCGGCCCTTCTCCTCCTTTTCACTCCGCTTTTCGTCCTGCGGGACCGAGGGCTTTTTGTGGCGAGCGCTGTCGCTGTCGCCGCCCTTACACTCGCCATCCTGAGCATCAGCGGCTTCCAGACGTGGTGGGGCAGGTTCAGCTACGGCCCGCGATTGTTTCAACCCGCATTGCCGGCTGTAGCGCTGCTCGCGTTGATTGCGGCGCAGGCCGCCGGGAAGTTGGGCAGGCCGGCGCAAGGCGCTTTGCTTTGGCTGTTCGGCGTCGTCGTTTGCTGGGAAGCCTTTGTTCATATCGGCGGCGCCAGTTCGGCGCGGGGCATGCAGTGGAATGTTAGCCCGGTGAGCGTGGACGACGCGCCCGAGCGCCTGTGGGATTGGTCGGACCCGCAATTTCTCGCGCCATTTCTCAAGCGCCCGTCGATCCGGGACCTCAGCCCTTTGCCGCGGGACGCATGGGTGGAAATGCCCTCTGCCTGTTCCGATCGTTTCGCCGGAGACGGCATTTCCGGACGTGAGACTGAATATCGCTGGACGGACGGAAACGAGGCGGAGATTCTGTTCGCGCGGCCGCCTGGGGAGGTTCGCAGCCTCTCTATGGAAGTCCTGCCGCTCGTCGACCGCAGCCATCCCGCGCAGCATGTCCGCATCGATATCAACGGGACCGAAATCGGCTTCGCGGTTCTAACCGAGCGCCGCTGGACACCGCTGCAGTTCAACCTGCCGGCGGGCGTCATGAAGAGCCGGAATGTCCTCGCGCTGCGGCTCCCTGACGCGCACAGCCCTCCGGAATCCGGGGATACGCGTTTGCTCGGCGTTGCAATCCGCAGATTTGCGGTAACCTCGGAGCCGGGCGCGTCAAACCTGGAGGCGGCGGACATCTGCAAGTGAGCGTTCCGCCAACCCCGGCGAGCTCCCTGGCCAACACCGCGGCGGTCACAAACGAGCCGGCAACCCTGCCCCCGCCGGCCTACGCGGCCCAGATGCGCTTCAGAACGAGCTTGACGTCGGCGGTCAGATTGCGGGCCGCGGATTCGTCGCCGGAGAGATGTTTCAACAGGTAGTTCTGGAACAGTCCGTCGATCACCGCGTAGCACGCCAAGGGCGAAAGCGGCGGCGGGGTTCGGGCGAGCTCGGCGTAGCGGCTGACGATGCGCCAAACCATGTCTTCCAGGCTCTTGTCGATCTCGGCGACGTCTGCCTGGAAAGCCGTCTCAAACATCGCCTGAGCCCGAATGTCATACCAGAGCCGATGCAGATGCGCCTCTTCGCGCAGCGTCTCAGCGAGCGCGCCGAGAAATCCTTCGACCAGCTCGTCGCAAGACCTCGCGGAGGCGGTGACCTCGTCGTAGCGGGTGACGCAGCGCGCCTTGTATTGGCGGACGCTGCACAGGATGAGGTCGACCTTGTCTCGGAAATAATAGTGCAGGACGCCATGCGTGAACGCCGAGTTCTGGGCGATCTCGCGCACGCTCGTCCGCGCATAGCCGAGCTCTGACAGAGTCTGCAACGCGGCTTCGGCGAGTTCGGCCCTGCGTTCGGCGAACTTGTCGACCAGCCGCCGCGGCAGCCTGTCCAGTTTGGTGACCGTTGGAGACGTCATCCCGTTCTGCCGCCTGCCCATTTCGACGCGAACCAGCAATAGCACGCAAGCGCGCCGGATCAAGCCGACCGCCTCGACCTGGACGCCTGTCCAAAGTTATTTTGACGATTGTATAAAAAAATCTTGACGGCTGTCAAAATGTGAATTCTGTTAGCGCCGAGCCCTGCGAAAGGGCGAGAGATGAAGGGAGGATCCGGATGGGCCAATTGACGGGAAAGTGCGCCCTGGTGACTGGCGGCGCGCGCGGTCTCGGGGCTGGCATGGCGGAGGCGCTGGCCGCGGCCGGGGCGTCGGTCATGATCGGCGACATTCTCGTCGACGCCGGCAAGGCGACGGCGAAGGCGATCTCGGACAAGGGGGCGAAGGCCGGCTTCGTTACGCTCGACGTGACCGACGAGGCGAGCTGGGAGAAGGCCGTGGCCCAGACAATCACGGCGCTGGGCGGCTACGACATTCTCATCAACAATGCCGGCGTCGAAATCACCTCGCTGGTTGTCGACGTCAAGCCCGGCGACCTGCGCAAAATGTGCGACGTCAATATCGTGGGCGTCGGCCTCGGCATGAAGTACGCCTTGCGCGCGATGAAGCCCGGCGGGGCCGCCGGAAAGGGCGGCGCCATCGTCAGCATTTCGTCGGTCGCGGCCACCATCGCCTTTCCTGGAATCGCCGGCTATTCCGGGACCAAGTCCGCGGTCGACCGGATGACCCGGGTCGCCGCCATGGAAGCGGGCAAGCTCGGCTACGGCGTCCGCGTCAACTGCATCTTTCCGGGCCTGGTCCCGACCGACATGGGCATGCAGCTCGCCGGCGACGTCGTGGCGGCCGGGCTTTTTCCCAGCGCCGAGGCCGCCGTCGGCGCAGTGGTCGAGCAGACGCCGCTCGGGCGCCTCGGCAATGTCGCCGAGATGGCCGACGCCGTCGTCTTTCTCTGCTCGGACGCTGCGCGATTCATTACCGGCGTGGGCCTGCCTGTCGACGGCGGAATGGGAACCTGAGGCGCGCCAGAAACAACGCGCCCTGTTGAAATGGAGGAAACCCGATGAGTGAAAAGAAGCCCGTCATCGTCTATGGCGCCTCAGGCTATACCGGACGTCTCGTGTGCGAGTACCTTCGTGAGCTTCATGTGCCTTTCATCGCCGCCGGCCGCGACAAGGCGCGCGTCCAGGCGGTTATGGACAAGATCCCCGGCATCGAAAACGCCGACTATGAAGTGGCCGAAGTCGCCCACGACGTCGGCGCGCTGACCGAATTTTTCCGCGGATCGAAGGTGGTCAGCAACATGGTCGGGCCGTTCAGCCAGTATGGGCCGGAGGTCGCCCAAGCCTGCATCGCCGCCGGCTGCCACTACACCGACACGACCGGCGAGCAGGACTGGGTTCTCGACGCGAAGACCCGGTTCGGCGAAAAATTCGCCGCCCGCGGTCTCCTGCTCGCCCCCGGAATCGCGCAGATGTACACGACGGGCGAGATCGCGGCGAACATCTGCCTCGAAACGCCCGGCCTCGACACGCTCGATATCCTTGTCCTGTGGAAGGGCTTTCCAACCTATGCCTCGACCCAGACCATCTTCGCCATCCTGCAGGCGAAATGGTACCATCTTGAGCACAACAAGTTCGTCGAGTGGCCGCAGAACACCCACTACGAGGTCAACGTCCCCGGGCAGCACGCGCATGCGCTCGTGACCCCGTGGGCGGGCACGTCCCATCCGGTGTGGTTCAAGGACGATCCCCGCGTCGCCAATTGCAAGGCGATGGGCGGCGTGTTCGCGCGCGAGGTGATGGAGGGCTTCGTCGCGACCCAGAAGATGTTCGAGGAGCAGATCAAGCCGCTGGCGCCCGACCAGCAGAAGGCAGCGCTCGCCAACATCGCCGCCTCGATCCAGGCGGGCATGCCGCCGCGCGAAAATCCGCGCGTCAATATCTCGCTCGACTCGGTCTACGCATCGGGGCCGCTCGGCCGGGCGCATTGCGTGATCCACGGCAACAGCAACTACAAGCAGACCGGCCTCATGCAGGCCTATGCCGCTGCCCACCTCATCCAGTCGGCGCCGAAGAAGGTCGGCTTCGGGTCGGGGTGCCAGGCGTTCGGGCATCGCGAGCTTTTGGGCGCGCTCAAGAGTTTCGGGCTCGTCCTGAACCCGATCGTCGAGGTCCAAGCCTGAACCGCGAGGAAGCGGGGCGAGCGTCTCTTTCTCGCGCGCGCGAGCCCCGCGCTCTTTCTCCGGAGCTTTGCCTATGAGGCTCACCGACTATCTCGACAAGGGCGCTTCGCTCGGCGAAGACGCGCCGTGCTTCACGACGGGAGACGCGACTCTTTCCTATGCCGAGGTCCAGCGTCACACCTATCGCGTGGCGCGCGCCTTGGGACGAGCCGGAATTGCGCCGGGCGACAAGGTCGCCGTTCTGTCGGGCAACGATCCGATCGCTTTCGCCTGCGTTTTCGGGATCTCGCGCGCCGCGGCAGTGTGGTGTCCGATCAATCCGCGCAACGAAGCCGAGGAGAACCGCTATATCCTCGACGCCTTCGACTGCCGGGCGCTCATCTTTCACAGCGCCTATGAAGCGCTGGTCGAGCGCATGGTCCCCGACCTCCCGAAGCTCTCGGTCCTGGTTTGTCTGGACCGGACGTCCTCGGCCGCGCCGTCGCTCGCGAGCTGGCTCGAAGGCGCGGCCGACGATCCGGTGGACGTCGCGCCGCTCGACGATATCGCCATGATCGCCGGCACAGGGGGGACGACCGGGCAGCCGAAAGGCGTGATGCTGTCGGGCCGCAACCTCGAGGCGATGTCGGCGCTGACGTTGATGAGCTATCCGTTCGACGGCCGGCCGGTCTATCTCGCGCTCGCGCCCCTCACCCACGCGGCGGGCGTTCTCTGCCTGCCGATGATGACTCTCGGCGGCCGCATCGTCATCATGGCGAAGGCCGACCTTGGCGAGTTCTTGCGGCTCGTCGCTCACCGGCGGGTGACCCACACCTTCCTTCCGCCGACCCTCATTTACATGCTGCTCGAATATCCCGCATTGCCGGCGACCGACCTCTCTTCGCTGCAATGCTTCTGGTATGGCGCGGCGCCCATGTCGGCGACACGGCTCGAAGAGGCGCTGACAAGAATTGGCCCGGTGATGGGTCAGCTCTTCGGCCAGACCGAGGCGCCGATGATGATCTCGACCATGGCCCCGAAGGAGCATTTCAACGCCGACGGCTCCGTCGCCAAAGAGCGCCTGAGTTCGGCCGGACGGCCGACGCCGCTGGTTCAGCTCCGCATCATGGGCGAAGACGGAACCCTGCTGCCGCGAGGCGAACGGGGGGAAATCGTGATTCGAGGCTCGCTCGCCATGGAGGGTTACTACAAGAACCCGGAGGCGACCGACGAAGCATCCCGGTTTGGATGGCGCCACACGGGCGACATCGGCTACCTCGACGACGAGAACTATCTCTTCATCGTCGACCGCGCCAAGGACATGATCATTACCGGCGGATTTAACGTCTATTCGATCGAGGTTGAAAACGCTCTCAGGCAACATCCCGACGTGATGGATTGCGCGGTGTTCGGCCTGCCCGATGACAAGTGGGGCGAGAAGGTTTCCGCCGTCGTACAGCTTCACGCCGGCTGCACGGCCGACGCCGACGATCTCATCGCCTTCGCCAAGACGAGGATCGGCAGCGTCAAGGCGCCCAAGCTCATCCGGATATGGTCCGAACTCCCTCGTTCAAAGGTCGGCAAAGTCTTGAAGCGGGAGATTCGCGATCAATTGGCGGCGCAGATGGCGGGCGCGCCCGAGAAGGCTTAGCGCGCGGCGCTCTTGGAAATCGTCATTGCGAGGAGCCATAGGGCGTCCGGAAGGACGCCCGTCTGTCGACGGGCTATCGCGACGAAGCAATCCAAGGTCGCACGCCACGTTCTTCCGGATTGCTTCCCCCCGGACTTGATCCGGGGGTCGCTCGCAATGGCGGTGGCGGCGTCGCGCCTCACGCTTCGGCGATCACATGAAAGAACGAGCCGGTGACGCGGCCCCGGCGCGAGCCTGAGGGCGCTTCTGGCGCGCCGTAAACGTCGCGAACGAAGGCGAACGGGTCGTCGCCGCCAGTCGCGACGACGGTGGCGTAGTGGAACTCGTGGCCGCGCAGGACCGCGCCCTTGAACCCGAGCGCGCAGTTCGCGGCGATGCGGGCCTCGCGATAGCCAAGGGTCATGCGGCGCTTGGCGAAGCTGGTCACGACGCCGAGCAGTCCCGCCATCGGATGGGCGGCGCCTTCGGCGTCGATCAAACTTTCGCCCAGCGCCATATAGCCCCCGCACTCCCCATGCACGGGCCGTGTGTCGGCGAAACGCCTTAAGCCGTCGCGAAAACGCGCCGCCGCCGCAAGCCGCCCGGCATGAAGTTCCGGATAGCCGCCCGGCAGCCAGGTCACATCGCAATCGTCCGGCGGCGGCTCGTCGGCGAGGGGCGAGAACGGGACGATCTCGGCCCCCGCCGCCCGCCAGCCGTGCACGAGATGCGGGTAGATGAAGGAGAACGCGGCGTCGCGGGCGAGCGCGATGCGCTGCCCAGGCGGGCGGACCGCAGCGCGCCCATGCGCGGGGGAGGCGAAATCGAGCTTGCCGGCCAGCGCGAGGACGCGGTCGCAATCGACATTCGTCTCGACAAAATCGGCGATCGACTCGAGCCGCGCCTCGAGCGCCTCCGTCTCGCCCGCCTGCACGAGGCCGAGGTGGCGCTCGGGCAGCGCGATTGTGTCGTTGCGCGGCAGCGCGCCCACGACCGGAATCCCCATCGCCTCGATCGCGTCCGCGACGAGCCGGCGATGGCGCTCGCTGCCGACGCGGTTGACGATCACGCCGGCGGCGCTGAGCCGAGGATCATAGGCCGCGCAGCCCTTGACGATCGCCGCCGCCGACTGCGCCTGCCCCGAGACATCGAGAACCAGCAGGATCGGCATGCCGAGCGCCGCCGCGACATCGGCCGAGGCGCCGCTGCGGCCGCTTGCCGCGGGCACGCCGTCGAACAGCCCCATCGAGGCTTCGCAGAGCGCAAGCGCGTTCTCGCCCGCCGCCTGCGCAGCGAGCGCGGACAGGAGCTTCGGCGGCATCGCCCAGGAATTGAGATTGACGCCCTCCCGCCCCGACGCCGCGGCGTGGAAGGCCCGATCGATGTAGTCCGGACCAGACTTGAGGCCGACGACGTCGACGCCACGGCGCCTCAACGCGCGCAGGAGGCCGAGCGTCACCGTCGTCTTGCCGCTGCCGGAGCGCGGCGCGGCGATCATGAGGCCAAGGGTCATTCAAGCGCCATCTTAGCGGTCAGAACCCGGCGCCTGCTACCCCGCCGGATCGGCAGGCGGATGCGGGCGGCCGAGCGATGACGGGAGGATCGCGACGAGGACCCGAAGTCGAACTCGCCGAGAGCGCGTCATCCGAAGAGCCCGCCGTGAGCGCCGGCGACGGCGCCGACGATCGTGACACCCGCCGCCGCGAGCAGCACGAGATGCGCCTGCCAGAGCCCTCGCAGGAGAGCCGAGGGATCGCGCTCGGCCATTTCGGCGATGCGTGCATGCGCGAGAGGCTCGACGATGAAGACAGCCGCCATGAACAGCACCCACAAGGCCGCCATCGCGTCGAGCCACCACAACGATCCATCGGCGAGGACGCCCCAGAGGCCGAGCCGCCACACCATCCAGAATCCGGCCGCGCCGGCGAGCGGAATCGACCAGCGCGCCTGGGCTGCGAAGCGGTTCTCGACCGCCTCGAACAGAGCCCACCCGGCGCCGGCGTCGCTCGAGGCGCGGGCGAGCGGCAGCCCGACAAGCGTGACAAAAGCGACCCCTCCGATCCAGTGGACGACGAAGAGGACGTGCAGCGCGCGGGCAAGCTCGATATCGTCGATCATGTTCCAACCCGGACTCGGCTTTGGCCCGCCGCGTCGGCGGCGAGGGCGGCGACAAGCTTGGACGGCATCGCCCAGGAATCAAGATTGACGCCCTCCCGCCCCGACGCCGCGCGTGGAAGGCCGGATCGATGTAATCGGGACCGGACTTGAGGCCGACGACGTCGACGCCACGGCGCCTGAACGCGCGCAGGAGGCCGAGCGTCACCGTCGTCTTGCCGCTGCCGGAGCGCGGCGCGGCGATCATCAGGCCAAGGGTCATCGCGTCTTATCCTAGCGGTCGGAAGCCAGCGCCTGCAAAACGCGCGCGTATTGTCTGGCGCGGATTTGTGTGGCTGCTTCCCAGCGTCGCTCGTTCTGATACTCTGGCGTTTCCGAAACTGGTTCTGGCAGCAATAGCCCCGCATTTGGCGGAATGGACTACCGGACGGAGGACACGCCGATGAGAACCCGGTTGTGTGGTCGTCTGGGCATTGAAATCCCGATTGTCCAAGCGCCCATGGCGGGAGCCGTCGGGCCAGCGATCGCGGTGGCAGTCAGCAATGCCGGCGGGCTCGGAATGTTGGCGCCGTGGCGGTTGGAATCCGTCGCCTTGCGACAATTGATACGCGATATGAAAGCGCTGACCTCGCGACCTTTTGCGGTAAACTTGAATCTGGAGTTCCCTCAGGAAGACAGGCTCGCCGTCTGCCTGGACGAGGGCGTTCCCGTCATTTCCTTTTTCTGGCGCGATCCCTCGCGGCTGATGAAACCCGCGAAAGCCGGAGGCGCGACGGTGCTGCATACGGTTGCGACGGCGGATGACGCTCGGCGAGCGGTGGATTGCGGCGTGGATGTCGTCGTTGCGCAAGGTTGGGAGGCTGGCGGCCATGTGCGCGGCGTTGTGACGACCATGGCGTTGGTGCCTGCGGTCGTCGACGCCGTGGGAGATACGCCCGTCGTGGCGGCGGGCGGCATTGCGGACGGGCGCGGCATGGCGGCGGCCCTGATGTTGGGCGCGGCTGGCGTCTGGATCGGGACTTGTTTCCTCGCCGCCGAGGAAGCAGCTATTCATCCCGAGTATCGACAGCGGCTCTTTGCGGCGAGCGAAAACGATACGATTTATTGCGCCGACCTGTTCGATGTCGGCTGGCCGAACGCGCCACATCGGGTGCTGCGGAACAGCACTGTGCGGAACTGGGAAACGGCAGGTCGAATGCCGCCGGGCCAGCGGCCGGGAGAGCGAGAGATCATCGCGACGTCTCGCTCACGCGGCAATGTAGCGCGCTACCAGTCGTTTACTGCGGGGCCGGATCTGGAGGGCGATATCGAAGCCCTGCCGCTGTGGGCCGGGCAAGGCGTGGCGCTGGTAAGGAAGGCGCAGCCGGCGGCGGAAATCCTGCATGAGATCACCCGCGAGGCGTCTCAAGTCATCGCCTCCAACGCAGCGCGGCTTTGAGCAAGCGCGAGCCGCCTCTAAAAGGAGGCACAGGTATTGCCGTATTGCGGGGTATTGCGGTGACACATGCTCGTTTTGCTAAATTTGGGCCGAATTTAGCCCGAAATCCTTGCGCGCGCCTTCGCAAATAGTGAAAGATGCATGTGTCACCGTAATCCATGTGTCACCGTAATCCCGTAATCCATGTGTCACCGTAATCCCGCGCCAAGGGGAAAACGTTAAGACGGCGGCATTTTTACGTTACCCTGATCTCTCAAGTCTCCACAAATATGGCCTGTGCCAGCCGGTCCCCGGCAGAGCGCCCACTTTGGGTTCGAAACTGGCCAACTGGCTGCGGTCGATCTGGCGGAGTAAAGGTCTGGGATTCCGACCACTAGGATAGCGCGCAAAGACCCGCGCCCTCATGATTGCGGCGCCGCGTTCCGGCAGCGGCAAGACGACAGCAACGCTCGGGCTTTCGCGCGCGTTCCAGTGCGGTGAATCCGACATGAAGGACCCCCTCCCACCGACGCCCTCGCGCATGGCGTGGGACCCTCGCCACTAGGCGAATTGCGCGCTCCGCGCTAGGCCAGCGGGCATGTCGGATGGAAAGACAAGGATCCCGGTGAAGCGCAAGCTCATGATCATTGGCGTCGGGGCCGGAAACCCCGAATATGTGACGGTCCAGGCGATCGAGGCGATGAATTGCGTCGACGTCTTTTTCATCCCCGACAAGGGGGAGGAAAAAGCCGAACTCGCCCGCTTCCGTCACGCGCTGATCGACCGCTACGTGCGCGCTCCTGACTTCCGGAAGGTTGGATATCGCGTGCCGACCCGGCGCAAGGGCGGCGACGCTTATGAGGACAGGGTGGCCGACTGGCATACGGAGATCGCCGCGGCCTATCGCGAGCTTTTCCTCAACGAGCTTGCCGAGTTGGAAACCGGCGCCTTCCTCGTCTGGGGCGATCCGACGCTCTACGACTCGACGCTCCGAATTCTGGAGCGCGTCCAGGCGAAGGGCGGCATCGAGCTCGACTATGAGGTGATCCCAGGCGTCAGCAGCGTCCAGGCTTTGGCCGCGCGGCACAAGGTCGCGCTCAACGCGATCGGCCGCGCGATCATGCTGACCAGCGGGCGGGCCGGCGGCGGGAGCCTGCCGGACGATGTCGAGAGCATCGCGGTGCTGCTCAACGCGGAGAAGGCGCTGAGCGAGGCCGATGGCGAGTTCGACGCCTATTGGGGCGCCTATGTCGGGATGGAGGAGGAAATCCTCGTCGCGGGCAAGCTCAAGGACATCGCCGGCGACATCGAAAAGCGCCGGGCCAAAGCGCGCAAGAAGAACGGCTGGATCATGGATTGCCTGATACTGAAGAAGCCAGGCGGGAACTAGCCCTCCTCCGGCCGCCCTCATCCGGCGGGCTATCGCCCGCCACCTTCTCCCGCGAGCGGGAGAAGGGAGAGCCGCCCCTCTCCCGTTTTACGGGAGAGGGTTGGGGTGAGGGCGTACGCTCACTCGCCCTCCCCTGGCGGACCGGCGCGGAAGCGGCGCACGTAGTCGGAGTTGTAAAGCTCGCTGTCGCGGAAGTCGTCCGAGCCTAGCGCCGGGCCGACCAGGATCAGCGCCGTGCGCTCGATTCGAGCCGAGCTCAGCGCGCCCACGATCTCGCCGAGCGTTGCGCGCACGATCCGCTCGTCCGGCCACGAGGCTCGCGCGACGACGGCGGCGTGGCAATCGGCGCCGTAGAACGGCGTCAGCTCGGCGACCACGCGCTCGAGCGCATGGATCGAGAGGTGGATCGCGAGCGTCGCGCCGGTCGCCGCGAAATGGCTAAGCGTCTCGCGCTCCGGCATCGGCGAGGCGCGGCCTGAGGTGCGGGTGACAACCAGCGATTGGGCGAGGCCGGGCAGCGTCAATTCGCGCCCGAGCGCGGCTGCGGCGGCGGCGAAGGCGGGGACGCCTGGCGTGATCGTGTAAGCCACCCCCGCCAACTTCAGGCGCCGCAACTGCTCGCCCATGGCGCTGAAGATGGAGAGATCGCCCGAATGGAGCCGGGCGACGTCCTCGCCCCTCGCGGTCGCCTCGACGCAGAGCGCAACGATCGCGTCGAGATCGAGCGGCGCGGTGTCGACGATCCGCGCTCCGGGCGGGCAATGGTCGAGCAGCGCGGCAGGCACGAGCGAGCCGGCATAGAGGCAGACGGGCGAGCGCGCGACGAGATCGCGCCCGCGAACGGTGATGAGGTCGGGAGCGCCGGGCCCCGCGCCGATGAAGTGCACCGTCATCGTCGTTCCGACGATAGAGCGACGGCGCAGGTCGCGCCGTCCGCCGCAAGCCGCGGCGAAAGCAGCTGCCCGCCAGCGCCGGCGCCGGCGAGGGCGGCGGCTTCGGCGATATTGGGCGCGCCGAAAAGCTTTCGCGCCGCCGCCGAAGGGGTCGCGATGCGCTGCTCCTGCGCCTGCAAAGCTTCGAGCGGCAATGGCGTCAGGACAACGCCGAGGAGGCGCGCGGCCTCGATGAGGCCGGGCTCGTTCGCCTTGGCCGCGAGCGTGAACATTCCGACCTCGCCCGACGGAGCGCCAGCCTCCGCCAGCGCCCGGCGCGCCAACGCCGCGATCGCCTCGCCCGCGACGCCGGCGCGGCAGCCGACGCCGATGGCGACGAAAGGATGATGCAGCTTGGCGCCGCGAGACGCGTCATTGCGAGCCACAGGGCGTCGAGAGACGCCCGTCCTTCCGGACGGGCTACGGCGAAGCAATCCAGGGGAACGAAGGGCGGCGCGGCGTCCCTGGATTGCTTCGTCCCCCCGGGTCAAAGCCCGGGGGTCCTCGCAATGACGATCCACCGACGGCGCACCTTGTTCCGGCGCTTTCGGTTTCATGGCTTGACCAGCCGCCACTGCACGACCGGCATCGCCGCGCGCCAGCCGGAAAACCGGCCGACGGGCTCGGCATGCGCGACCGCGATTTGCGCCAGCTCCCCGCCGTGTCGGGCGCGCCAGTCGACTAAAGCCGCCTGCGTTTCGAGGGTCACCGCATTGATGACCAGCCGTCCGCCGGGCGCGAGCGCACGAATCGCGCGCTCGATCATGTCCGGCGCGCTGGCGCCGCCGCCGATGAAGATCGCGTCCGGCGCCGGCAAGTCCGCCAGCGCTTGAGGCGCCTTGCCGGTGACGACCGAGAGCGCGGGAACGCCGAAGTTGAGCGCATTGCGCGCGATCCGCGCCGCCCGGTCGTGGCGGGCCTCGACCGCCGCCGCGCGATTGGCGGGGTCGGCGAGCATCCATTCGATCGCCACGGAGCCCGAGCCGGAGCCGACGTCCCAGAGGAATTCGCCGCGCCTCGGCGCAAGCTGCGCGAGCGTGATGGCGCGGATCTCGCGCTTGGTGATCTGCCCATCGTGTTCGAACCAGTCGTCGGGCAGCCCGGCCGCGCGCGGCAGGACGCGCGCGCCACGGTCAACGACGACTTCGACCGCGATGGTGTTCAAGGCGGCTGTGTTGTCGAGAGCGAAAGACCGCGCCTCCGTAGCGCGAACGCGCTCGCGCGCACCGGCCATCGCCTCGCAAACGATGAGTTTCGATCGCCCCATGCCGCGCGCCGTGAGCAGCGCCGCCAATTTGGCGGGGGTGGCGTCGTCCCAGGAGAGCGCGAGAATTCGGGCGCCCGGCTGCAGATGAGGAATGATAGCCTCGAGCGGCCGGCCGTGCAGCGTTAGCAGCGCGCAATCCTGCTGGCTCCAGCCGAGCCTGGCGGCGGCGAGCGCGAAGGCGGAGGGCGAAGGCACGCAGATCATCTCGTCGGCGGCGAAGCGGCGCATCAGCATCGCGCCGACGCCGAAGAAGAAAGGGTCGCCGGTCGCGAGCACGCAAACCGGGCGGCCGCGATGCGCTGCGATCGCGTCGAGCGCGCCTTCGATCGGCGACGGCCAGGCGGCCGTCTCGGCGCTGAGCGGCCCGGCGAGCGCCAGGTGACGTTTGCCGCCGACAACGAACGCCGCTTGCGCGACGAGCCGCCGCGCGGCAGGAGAGAGGCCATCAATGCCATCCTCGCCGATGCCGACGACGGCGAGCCAGCGATCCCTCACCACGGAGCCGCCGCCTGAAGCGCCTTCGCCTGCTCATTCTTGGCGGCACGTCCGAAGCGAGCGCGCTGGCGCGGCGCATCGTCGACGACCCCGAGGTCGGCGCAATCCTTTCGCTCGCGGGCGCGACGGCCAATCCCGCGCCGGCGCCGATCCCGTTGCGCATCGGCGGCTTCGGCGGGGTCGCGGGCCTCGCCGCCTATCTCGCGCGCGAGCGCATCGACGCCGTCGTCGACGCGACCCATCCGTTCGCGTCCCGCATGTCGGCCAACGCCGTCGCCGCGTGCCGCGCCGCCGGTGCGCCGCTCGTGGTCTTCACCCGCCCGCCCTGGACGCGTGAACCCGGCGACCGGTGGATCGAAGTGGCGACAACGGAGGATGCCGCCGAGGCGCTGGGGGCCAAGCCGCGAACGGCGTTCCTCACCCAGGGGCGGCTGCAGCTTGCGGCTTTCGCGCGCATGGCCCAGCATCGCTATCATCGTGCGGGCGATCGACCGGCCGGCGGAGATCGACGCCCTGCCCAACAGCAAGCTGATCCTCGCGCGCGGGCCGTTCTCGCTCGCCGACGAGCTCGCGCTGATGAAACGCGAGCAGGTCGAGGCGCTGGTGACCAAGAACAGCGGCGGCGGCGCGACCTACGCCAAGATCGAGGCGGCGCGCCAGCTTGGGATCGAGGTCGTCATGGTGCGCCGGCCGCCCGCCCCGGAAGCGCCGACCGTTTTCTCGCTCGACGAGGCGGCTGCGTGGATCCGGGCGCGTCGCGACGGCCCGTAAGGTCGCACGCGGCCCCCTCCACCGGCCTTCGGTCGGTCCCCCTCCCCCGCCGCTCCGCGGCATGGGAGGATTTCCAAGCGGCGCCGTCGCACATCCTCCCCTGCGAAAGCGGGGGAGGGGGACCGGCGCGCAGCGCGGTGGAGGGGGCGAACGTCAAAAAGGCTCCTTTACCGTTGAGCGCACCCCTCATCGCGCGCTCCCATAGGAACGCGGCGTCACCATCCATGCGCGCCCGCCGTCGCGGGCGATGAAGCGGGTTTCGCTCGAGCCGACCACGACGAGCGTCGCCATATCGACGAGCCTCGTGTCTGCTTCGCCGAGGGTCGTCAGGGTCAGCGCCTCGTCGGCGCGTCCGACCGCGCGAGCGAAGGCGACCGGGGTCGCTTGCGCTTTCAGGCGCCGCAGGAGGTCGAACGCTTCGACGATGCGGGTCGGCCTCGCCCGCGACGCAGGGTTATAGAGCGCGATGACGAAATCGCCTTCGCACGCCGCGCTGAGCCGGCGCTCGACGATCGCCCACGGTTTGAGGTTGTCGGAGAGCGAAATGGCGCAGAAATCGTGGCCGAGCGGCGCGCCGAGCCGGGCCGCCGCCGCCTGCATCGCGGTCACGCCCGGACTGACAGCGACTTCGAGATCGAGCCATCGAGGCTCCTCCTCGATCGCCTCGAACACCGCCGCCGCCATGGCGAAGACGCCGGGATCGCCGCCCGAGACGACCGCGACCGCATGGCCCTCCGCCGCGAGCCGCAGCGCGAGGCGAGCGCGGACGAGTTCGGCGCGATTGTCGCTGGCGTGAATGTGCTGGTCCGGCCGCAAGGCCAGGCGGTCGAGATAAGGCCCATAGCCGACGATGTCGGTCGCCGCCCCGATCGCCGTGGCCTGCCTCCGGCGTCATCCATTCGGCGGGACCGGGGCCGAGTCCGACGATCATGACCCGCCCGCTCACGGCCGCCGCCCGCGGCCGGGCGCCAGAATGAGCGAGAAATAGGGCGCGGCGTCGCCCTGCTTCTCGGCGAGAGGCGTCACCACTTCGCTCGCCATCGTCGCGCGCTCCACGTAGATTGCGCGCTCCGCCATGCCGACGGCGATGAGCGCCGCCCTGGCGCGGGCGAAGTTGCGGCCGATCTTCATGATCACCGCGGCGTCGGCGAGCGTGAGCCGGCGCGTGAGCTCGTCGAGCGGCAGCGTCGCCGGCAGCACCACGAGCGCGTCGTCGCCCCAGGTCATCGGCACGCCCGCCGCGCCCCAGGCGCCGCAGAGGCTGGACACGCCCGGCACGATGGTCACGGCGAAGCCCTCGCGCAGGCGGACGAAAAGATGCATGAACGATCCGTAGAGCAGCGGGTCGCCCTCGCTCAGGAGCGCAACGTCGCGGCCGGCCTCGAGATGGGCGGCGATCGCGATCGTGCATTCTTTGTAGAAGCGCGCCAACGCCTCGCGATAGGGTGGATCGTCGAAGTGCGATTCGTCGGTCATCGGATAGTAGAGCGGCAGCTCGACGTGGGAGGGCTTGAGCCAGCAGTCGACAATCGCGCGGGCGTTGCCGCGCCGTCCCGCCTTGGCGAAGAAAGCGACGACCGGCGCCGCGGCGATCACCCGGGTCGCCTTGACCGTGAGCAATTCGGGATCGCCGGGTCCGATCCCGACGCCGTAGAGACGGCCGAGCGCGCTCATTCGGCGTCGCTCGCGAGCGCATTGACGGCAGCCGCCGCCATCGCGCTGCCGCCTTTTCGGCCGCGCATGACGATGGCCGGCAGACCGCTCTCGATCAGCGCCTCTTTCGATTCCGCCGCACCGACGAAGCCGACCGGCATGCCGATGATCGCAGCGGGACGCGGCGCGCCGACGGCGATGGCTTCGAGCACGCGGAACAACGCCGTCGGCGCGTTGCCGATGGCGACCAATGATCCGCCTAGGCGGGGCAACCAGAGGTCGACCGCCGCCGCCGTGCGGGTCGTGCCGAGGCTCGCGGCGAGTTCGGGCGTGGAAGGGTCGGAGAGCGTGCACACCACATCATTGTCCGCCGGAAGCCGGGCGCGGGTGACGCCCTCGGCGACCATGCGCGCGTCGCAGAAGATCGGCGCCCCAGCCCGGAGCGCTTCGCGCGCCGCCGCCGCAGCTCGGGGTGAGAAAACCAGGTCGCCCGCTGCCTCGACCATGCCGCAGGCGTGGATGACCCGGACCGCGACCCTCTCCTCGACCGGCGAGAAGCGCTCGAGGTCGGCCTCGCTGCGGATGATCGCGAAGGAGCGGCGATAGATGGCCGCGGGGTCCTTTTCGTAATCGTAAGCCGGTTTCACAGCGGTGGCCTCTCGCCAGCGAACAGCGTCGCGCCTTCGGCAACGAGAAGCTCACCGATCGTGGCGTTCGACAAGTCCCGCCGCGCGGGCGGATCGCCTGCCTTGCCGGCGAGAATCAGATCGTAGCCCGATTCGGTCGCAGTCAGCGTGGCGGCGGTCGGCGACGGTCTGGCGCATCCCTTGGCGCAGCCGCTCAGATGCAGAACGACGCCCTCTCCCTTCGGCATGAGCGGCGCCCAGCGCGCCGCGTCCTCGCGCACCGGCCGATGGCCGTGCATGCAGGCGGGCGCGCCCGGGCAGGCGACGATGCGCAGACGTGGGTCGTCCACGCCAGCGATGAATCCGAGTTCGGCGATCGAGGCAAGCATCGACAGCGCTCCCGCGCGGTCGAGGCCGGCGATCAGGAAGGCCCGCCATGGCGTGAGCCTGAGCCCGCGCGCGCCGAGCGTCCGCGCGCGCTCGATCAGCGCCAGAAATCGGCCCGCCGCGATTTCGCCGAACGCCGCCGCGGCGCCGACAACGACGTGAGCGCCCAATTCGTGCGCGCCGAGGAGGTCGCCGAGCGACGCGCGCCGCTGCGAACGCGTGCGTGACTTGGCTTCGAGACCCGCCTCGACGAATATTGCCGTGACCCCCAGGCGCGCAACGAGCGCGCGCATCCGCCGCGGTGAGCCTTCGTCGGCGCCGGCAAGGCGAACGAAGGCGCGCCCGAGCCGCACCGCGATTTCGCCGGTCTGGCCTGGCGCGCATTCCGCGGCGAGCGCGTCCTCGCCGGCGAGATAAACAGCCAGCTCCTGTTCGCGCGACGCTTCGAAGCGAATGTCTGCATCGACATCGGCAAGCGGCAGTCGCCCTTGCGCGTCAAGGACGAAACTGAACTTCGCCGGCAATCGGCGGAGATCCTTGTCGACGCCGAGCCGCGTCTCGAGCGCGGCGACGCTCAGCCCCAGATCCAGCAAGGCGTCAGGATCGAGGTCGTCGAGCGGGCTCGCGACGATGTTGCGCAGCCGCTCGACATCAGGATCGGCGTCGATGAGCCCGGCGTCGCCGAGGCGCGCATGGAGGTCCGGCAATGTGCGCTCGCTTAAGCCCCGCAGATGGAGATTGCCGCGCGAAGAGAGCCCGATCGCGCCGTTGCCGCACGCAATCGCGCTCTCCGCCGCGGCCGCGGCCTGATCGAGCGACAATCGCCCCCTCGGGGCCCGGACCCGCGCGATGAGCCCGTCGCCGGTTTCCATCGGCCTCAGCGCCCCTGGACACCAGCCCTTGCGGCTGGGCGCAATGGCGCTCATGCGGCCTCCTGCAGCACCGACGCCAGAATGCGCGCGCTCGAATTGCGGCGCGAGACCCAGAAGCCGCGCCGCGCCGCCTCCTCGAAGACGCCGGCCATGTGACTTGCCGCCTGACGATTGGCGCCGACGAGGAACGCGCGCACGGCCTCGTCCCCGAGCGTAGCGTCGAACATGAGGTCGAACTGCGCGCTCTCGACCACATCGGTCAGCGCGGCGAAGCAAAAGAGGTTGTCGAGCGACTGGGCGATTTCCGCTGCGCCGCGATGGCCGTGACGCATCTGGCCGGAAAGCCAGCGCGGGTTGGCGGCGCGGCCGCGCAGAGCGCGCGCGATCTCCTGCGCGAGGCTGCGGACCTTGGGATCGCCCAGCGCCGTCGAATTGAGGTGGTAGAGCGCCGGATTCGCTCCCGCTTCGGCGGCGGCGGCGGCGAAGCCGCCTTCATGCTCGGCGAAGGCGTCGGCGTCGAGCGCGTCCTGACCTGGCAAGTCCTGGGTGTGAACGAAGGCCTCGGCGCCGGCGACACGCCGTCGAAACGCCGCCGCGGCTTCCCGCCCTTCGCCATCGCCGTCGTAGGCGTGGCTGGTCGCGGCAAGATAAGCCTCCGCAAGCTCCGATCGCTCCGCCCACTTGCCTTCGGCGATGCGCCGTCCGACGCCAATTCCATAGGCGCCGGGCGCCGCGCCAAACACTCGCGCGAGGTTCGCGCCTTCGAGCCCGGCGAGCGGATTGTCGTCGGCGCTCTCTTCAAGCGCCGCGACAGCGCGGACCGCGGCGACGAAGAGCGCGATCTGGGTCGGGAAGACGTCACGGAACAAGCCCGAAATGCGCAACGTCACATCGACCCTCGGCCTGCCCAGCATCGCCAGCGGCAAGACCTCGAAGCCGCTGACGCGGCTCGACGAAGCGTCCCACGCCGGACGGCAGCCGATGAGCGCGAAGGCCTGCGCCAGATCGTCGCCGCCGGTGCGCATGGTCGCCGAGCCCCAGAGGTCGATGACGATGCGCTTGGGCCAGTCGCCGTGGTCCTGCGCATAACGCTCCAACACCTGCTCGGCCGCGCGGCGCCCGATCTCCCAGGCGTTGCGGGTTGGCGCGGCGCGCGGGTCGATCGCGTAGAGGTTGCGCCCGGTCGGCAGCACGTCGAGACGGCCGCGCGACGGCGCGCCGGCGGGCCCGGGCGCGACGAACCGTCCGCCGAGCGCCCTGATGAGCCCGAGCGATTCGGCCGCGCCGCAGGCGGCCACGCGCTCGCCTATTCCTTCTCCCTCCGGGAGAAGGTGGCGCGCAGCGTCGGATGAAGGCGTTCCCTCACCCCTGACCCCTCTCCCGCGAACGAGAGAGGGGGAGCGAAGCCGTCCGCGCTCTCGGGCGAGCGGCCGAACACATGCAGGCCGTCGCCGATGCGCATGTCTTTGAGGTCGCAGAGCCAGGCGTCGAGGGCGACGAGCGCCTCCTCTGGCGGCTTGCCTTCGGCCGCGCATTCCTTGAGTAGCCCGCTCTCGCCCCCCCGCTCGAGGATCAGCGCCGCAATGGCGCGCGCGCGGCGCGGATCGAGCCCCTGCGCCTCGGCGAATTCGTCGAACAGCCCTTCGAGCTCGACCGCCGCCCCATGCGATCCGGCGTCCATCAGCGGCGGCGTCAGGTGGCCGATCGTGGCCGCGCTAATCCGGCGCTTGGCCTGCGCCGCCTCGCCCGGATTGTTGACGATGAACGGGTAGACGACCGGCGTCGGCCCGAGCAGCACTTCGGGCGCGCAAACCTCGCTGAGCGCAACCGCCTTGCCCGGCAGCCATTCGAGCGTGCCGTGCGCGCCGAGCTGGATGATCGCGTCGACTTTCTCGTTGCGCGCGAGCCAGAAATGGAAGGCGACATAGCCGTGGCGCGGCGGCAGGTTGAGATCGTGATAGTCGCCCTTGCGCGACGAAACGTCGCCGCGGTCAGGCTGCGCCGCGACGATGAGCTTGCCGAGCCGCAGATAACGAAAGCGGAACGCGCCGCCGATCGCATTGCGGTCTTTGGCCGGTACGCCCCAGGCGGCGAGGAGCGCCCGCCGGAATTCCGCCGGCGCCGAGGCAAGCTCGGCCTCGTAGTCGGCCAGCGAAAGCGTCGGCTCGAGCGGTCCTTCGGCGAGGGCGGCGATGAGTGACGGCGCATCCAGTTCGCACGCGACATCATATCCCGCCGCGCGCAGCGTCTCGGCGAGGACGATCGCGCTCGCGGGCGTATCCAGCCCGACCGCATAGCCTGTCCGGCCGCCCCGTGACGGATAGTCCGGCAGAACACAGGCGAGGCGCTTGTCGGCCGGCGCCTTGCGCCTGAGGTTCGCCCACCGCCACGCCAGCGCGGCGACAAAGTCGACCCGGTCGGCCAGCGGCCGATGCTCGACCGCGGCGAACTCGGTCCGCTCGTCCCGGCTGCTCGCGGCCTTGAAGGAAATGGCGCGGGTGAGGATTCGCCCGTCGATCTCTGGTAAAGCGACATGCATCGCCAGATCCGCTGGCCCCAGGCCGCGCAGCGAAGCCCTCCAGGCGTCGACGTCGACGCCCGCCAGCACGACCTGCATGATCGGCGCGTCGAGGGCGTCGAGCGCCGTCCCGTCGGTTCCATCGAGACGGGCGGAAAACGCGGTCGCGTTGAGCACGACGTCAAAGCCGCGGCGATCGAGAAAGGCGCGCAAGCCTTCGAGCGCCGCCTCATCCTTGAGGCTGGTCACAAATACGCTTGTCGTCGCAAAACCCTTGTCGCGAAGGGCCAGGGCCAGGGCCTCGATCGGCGCGAGATCGTTGGCCAGATAAATCGAGCGATAGAAGACAATGAGCGCGCGCGGCGCGCCCGGCTCGGCCTCGAGGCAGCCGCCGTTGAATCGGCCGAAGGCGCTGACCGGATCCGGCTGCGGCGCGCTGACGGCAGTGCCGAGCTCGGCGGCAAGAAAGGCGAGGCACGCCGCCATGTTCTTTGGCCCGCCTTCGTCGAAATAGCGCCAGATCTGGTGGACCGCCTCGCTGTCGAGCGTAGAGGCTTCATCGAGGCGCGCATCGCGGCGCCGGTCTCCCGGCAGCAACGCCAGCTTGACGTCGCTCCGGCGCGCGAGAGCCGCCAGTTCGTCGACGCCGTAGCGCCAATAGTCCGCGCCGCCGAGCACGCGCGCGATCACGAGCCTCGCCCGGGCGCATACACGATCCAGATAGAGATCGATCGAGAAGGGATGGCGGAGCGCCGCAAGCGAAGCGAGCCGCAGCGTCGGCTTCGGCTCGGGGATGGCCCCGTGAGCGCGCGCGAACGCGTTGAGATCGCTGTCGGAAAACGAGAGGAACACCACGTCCGCCGGCGTCTGGCCGAGATCGACCGCTTCGACCGTCTCGTCGAGCGACCGGACCTCGATGCGCGGAACGTGCATGGCTGAAAGCCTCAGGCGCCCAGGGCCGCCGCGACAGCCGCGCGGTCGACGCCGCGCTCGGCGATCACGACGAGACGGCTCTGGCGGGCCTCGTTTGCGCCCCAGGGGCGCTCGAAGTCACGCCGGAAGCGCTGTCCGACGCCTTGCACCAGCATCCGCATCGGCTTGCCCGCGACTTCGACGAAACCCTTGATCCGCAGAATGTCATGCGCACGCGTCGCGGCGACGAGGCGGTCGACGAGCGCGTCGGGATCGCGAACCGCGGGAATCGCAACCACGAAGGTGTCGAAATCGTCGTGGTCGTGTTCGCCTTCCGCGTCGTGATGCGACGGGCGGGCGTTCAGGTCGTCCTCGGCCGCGGCGCGCATCCCGAGCAGGACGTCGACGCCGATCACGCCCTCGCGCGCAGGCGCGATCTTGACCGCGCGCGGCAAGCTTCCGGCGATCTCCGCTCGCAGGGCGTCAAGCCGGTCGGAACCAACAAGATCGGCCTTGTTGAGCACGACGAGATCGGCGCTCATCAATTGATCCTCGTAGACCTCCTCGAGGGGGTTGTCGTGATCGAGCGACGGATCGCTTCTCCGCTGCTCGGCGACGCGCGCGGGATCGTCGGCGAAACGGCCCTCGGCGAGCGCGGCGGCGTCTACGACCGCGATGACGCCGTCGACCGTGAGCTTGGTGCGCAACTCCGGCCAGTCGAAGGCCTTGATCAGCGGCTTCGGCAGCGCAAGCCCGGAGGTTTCGACGACGATATGATCCGGCTTCGGCTCGCGGGCGACTAGGGCGGTGAGCGCGGGGGCGAAATCGTCGGCGACCGTGCAGCAGATGCAGCCGTTGGCAAGCTCGATGATCGCGTCTTCCGGGCAGGCCGCGTCGGCGCAGCTCTTGACGAGATCGCCGTCGACCCCGACGTCGCCGAATTCGTTAATGATGAGGGCCAGCCGCCGGCCGCCGGCGTTCGCCATCAGATGGCGGATCAGCGTCGTCTTGCCGGCGCCGAGAAAGCCGGTGACAATGGTGACGGGCGTCTTGGCGAGCATCCGGAATCCTTAAGCTTGAGCCAGCAACGGCGCCGCGAGGGCGAGCGGCGGCGTGCGCGACACGACGCCCCTGCGGAACGAGAGCGGCCGCTCGCGCCAGGGAACGATTCCCGCGGGCGACGCGGCGTAGCGGCGGGCGGCAGTCACGATGTCTTCCAGATGCGCCTCGCGATTGAGATCGCCGACGACATAGGTCCATTTGCCCGGAGCGGCGAGGGCGATCGTGCAGGGCCGCTTGCAGACGGACAAGCACTCGATTGGCTTGAGCGCGATACCGGGCTCCGCTGCGAGGCGCTCGCCGAGCGCGGCGAACAGGCCCGCGCCGAGCGGCGTGTCATCCGATTTGCAGGTGACGCAGACGAGGAGGGTGGCGGCGGAGAGACCGCTGTCGGGGTTCATGGCGGCGCGATTCGGGGCTCACCCGTCGTTGCGAGGAGCGCAGCGACGAAGCAATCCAATGATCGCAAGGTCGCGGCTTTTATGGATTGGTTCGCTTCGCCCGCAATGACGGCGAGGATTCGGGCGAAATCGCCCGAGCGTCAAATCATGATCCTTTCGGCTGCTCATCATCGCTCCTTGGCCGCCCCTCCGGCGGCGTCTCGGGATTCATCGGCGCACGGCAGGTCTCCTGGCTCGCGGCGTATCGCCGACGCCGCCTTCCCGGACTTGAGATCAAGTCCAGTGGCGTTAAAGCGTCGGCACGCCGCTCACAGTCGCGGGGGCGGCCACGGATCGGCGAAACGCCTGCCGTGTTCCCTTTTCACCCTCGGGCAAGATCGAGGGACCGTACACGACCTATGTTCCAGCTTCGCCGGGGCGTGTCAAATGAGAGGCCGGAGCCGCTCAACCTTCGGTCGACTTGACCCGCGCACTCTTTTGACCCGAACGAACGCCGCCGCCACACTACCGCCTCCGACGACCATGGCCGCGAGGGCGCAGGCCAATCGCATCATGGCGACCTCTCGATTCGCCCCTTCGCTCTCGACATACTCGACTTCGCTCTCCACTACGGCTATCTGCCGCTCGCCGAGGTGGTCGCCCGCGGGTCACGGCCTAAGGGCGCTTGCGAGCTGACGAGCGGAAGCGTAATCATGCCATGCCGTTCGCAATGGCGAAGATAGAGCTTGCCGGATCTCGCCGCTTCTTGAGTCCGCAATATCGTTACCGTCACGCCGGACTGATCCATGCCGCGCGGGTCGGGCTTAGTGTTCTGGCGTCGATCCTGCTGACCTCGGCGCTGCATTTGCCGCATGGCGAATGGACCTCGATCACCGTGCTGGCCGTCGTCGGCGGCCTGCAACATCACGGCAACATTCGCCGCAAGGCGGCCGAACGCTCTCTGGGGACACTATTCGGCGCCGCCTTCGGACTGCTCGTCGTACTGCAGCAATCCTTTCTCGGTGCTCCGATCGTTACGTATTTCATCCTCGCGGCGGCCTGTGGTTTCTGCGCCTATCACGCGATCGGCAAAGGCGGATATACCGCGCTATTGTCCGCGGTCACCATTGTCATCGTCGTGGGTCACGGGGCCAATACGTTGGGCGATGGACTGTGGCGAGTCATCGATATCCTGCTCGGCGCCGCCATCGCCCTCGCGTTTTCGTTCGCGCTCCCTCTCTACGCAACATGGTCTTGGCGGTACCGTCTCGCTGACGCGCTGCGTGGTTGCGCATCCATATATGCGGCGACCGCCGGCGGCGTTCACTCGTCCGGCGCCGCGGAACCGCAGACGATTGCTGCAGTGAGCGCGCGACTGGTCGACCTACGTCCCCTGATGCCGTCGGTATCGAAGGAAGCCGCCATCCCGCTGGAAAAGATGGAAGAGATTCAGCGAAGCTTGCGGATTTGCATCAGCGCCTTGGCCGGCGTAAAGAATTGAGTCGCCAGCGAAAATCGCGCGGAAAGTCGCAGGGTCATCCTCCCCTTGCTGGGCATGGGACGAGCTCTGAAGTTCGGCAAGCTGCAATATCTGTCGCGACCAATGGACGCCCCTCCCCTCCCTGCAAATCCTGACGGCTACGCGCTGCTGAACCAGCAGCTGAATGCCGAAGTCGAGAACTTGAGGCGGCTATTGGCGGAGACGGCCGGAAAATGGAATATCTAGCCCTCCGCCCCTCGCGAGAACGGACATGGAAAAAGCCGCCGACCGGCACAAAGTCAAAATGGCGAAGCGCAAGGCCGTCCAGGACGCCGAGGTCGCGGCGAAGCCGATTCTGGCAAAGGGCCTGCTCATCGTCCACACCGGCCCGGGCAAGGGCAAGTCGACGGCGGCCTTCGGGCTCGTCTTGCGGGCGCTCGGGCGCGGTTTCCGGGTCGGCGTAGTGCAGTTCATCAAGGGCGCCTGGTCGACCGGCGAGCGCATCGGGCTCGAGCGCTTCGGGCCCCAGGTCGAATGGCGGACGATGGGCGAGGGCTTCACCTGGGAGACGCAGGACCGCGCCCGCGACGTCGCAGCGGCTTCGGCCGCCTGGGGCGAAGCAAGGCGGATGATGGCCGATCCCTCGATCCGTCTCCTTGTGCTCGACGAGCTCAACATCGCGTTGCGCTACGACTATCTGCCGCTCGCCGAGGTCGTCGCGGCGCTCGGCGCGCGGCGGCCCGACCTGCATGTCGTGATCACCGGCCGCAACGCCAAGCCGGAGTTGATCGAGGCGGCCGATTGCGTCACCGAGTTCGCCCTGCTCAAGCATCACTTCGCCGCCGGCGTGCGCGCGCAGGAGGGCGTCGAGTTTTGACCGCCCGCGCTTTGATGTTCCAGGGGACCGGCTCGGACGTCGGCAAGTCGCTGATCGTCGCCGGCCTATGCCGCGCCTTCTCAAGGCGCGGACTTCGCGTCCGCCCTTTCAAGCCGCAGAACATGTCGAACAACGCCGCGGTGACGCCGGACGGCGGCGAGATCGGCCGCGCCCAGGCGCTGCAGGCGCGCGCCTCGGGAGTCCCGCCGACCGTGGACATGAATCCGATTCTGCTCAAGCCGCAGAGCGAGACCGGGGCGCAGGTCGTGGTCCAAGGCAGGGTCATCGGCAATGCGCGGGCGCGCGAATTTCAGGCAATGAAGCCGAAGCTCCTGCCCGCCGTGCTCGAGAGCTACGCGCGGATCGGCGCCGACGCCGATCTGGTGCTGATCGAAGGGGCCGGCAGCGCGGCGGAGATCAACCTGCGCGAGGGTGACATCGCCAACATGGGTTTCGCGCGCGCCGCGCAATGCCCGGTTGCGCTTGTCGGCGACATCGATCGCGGCGGAATTTTCGCGCAAATCCTCGGAACGAAGGCTGCGCTCGCGCCGGACGACGCCGCCGCGATCGTTGGCTTCATCGTCAACAAATTCCGCGGCGACGCGAGCCTGTTCGAAGGCGCCATGGCGACGATCGCCGAGCGCACCGGCTGGCGCGCGCTCGGCCTCCTGCCGTTTTTCCCCGCGGCAGAGCGGCTGCCCGCCGAAGACGCGTTCGGCCTTGGCGCGGTTAAACCTCGCGCCGACGGCCTGGTCACGATCGCGGTGCCGATGCTGGGCCGAATCGCCAATTTCGACGAGTTCGATCCGCTGCGCATGGAGCCTTCCGTGCGGCTTGTCTTTGTCCACCCGGGGGAGGCGCTGCCACTCGCTGACCTCATCATTCTGCCCGGCAGCAAGGCGACGATCGCCGATCTCGCCTTCTTTCAAAAGCAGGGCTGGCACGTCGATCTTCTCGCCCACGCGCGCCGCGGCGGACGGGTATTGGGAATCTGCGGCGGCTATCAGATGCTCGGGACCAGCGTCGCCGACCCTGGCGGAATCGAGGGGCGGGCGTGCGAGGTCGAGGGCCTTTGCCTGCTCGACGTCGAGACTGTGCTGACCGGCGAAAAGACCCTTCGTGAGGTCGAGGGCGAGCGCGTCGCCGACGGCGCGCCGTTTCGCGGCTACGAGATGCATGTCGGCCGCACCGAGGGCCCGGATTGCGCCCGTCCGTTTCTGCGCTTCGCCGACGGGCGGCTCGACGGCGCAACCTCCGAGAGCGGCCTCATCGCCGGGGCCTATGTCCATGGCCTGTTCGCCGACGACCGCCAGCGCGCTGCATGGCTCGGTTCGCTCGGCGCCGGGTCGGAGATCGCCTACGAGGCGACGGTCGAACGCACGCTCGACGAGCTCGCCGATCACTGCGCCGCCCATCTCGATCTCGACGCGCTGCTCGGCGGGGCGCGGTAGGCGTGGAGTCACGCAAGAAGCGTGGAGACGTCTATCGTAACCGCCGGAACGCGCACCGGTGTCAAGGCGCCTCGGGTCATCCGCGAAGCATAACGGCCCTCCATCGGATCCCGATAAACCTCGACCGCACGCCCGGAAAGATCGACGATCCAGACCTCGAGTACGCCGCACCGCGCGTAGACAGGAAGCTTCATCTTCCGGTCGTGGTCCAGCGAGCTGTCAGAGACCTCCACGACGAGCAACGCGTCGCCTGCCTCGGGGTGGGAGGCCGCGTAGGCGTCGGGACGCGGCGTCAGGACCACGAAATCCGGCTGGGGCTCGTTATGCGAGTCGAGACGCAAGGGGTTCTGGACGCTCACAAGGACAATTCCGTCGGCGACGGCGCGGGCAAACCGCTGCTCGAGCCTTCTCGTGACCGCCGCGTGCGGACTTCCGATCGGATTCATATCGAAGATGTCTCCATCAACCAGCTCGAACTCGCTGAGGTTGCGAGAGGATGCCGGCCTCGGCCATCCGGTAATAGGCGCCGACATCAAGCCGATGCCTGGCCGGAGCCTGCGGTCGTTCCACAACGGCGCTCATGGATGCTCCTTAGTCTCGATCGGGAGTGTAATTCGGGGCTGCGTTAAACGCCAATCGCCGAGGCCTGGCGACCGCCGGCACGGCCAGGCTCGGCGCGCGCTCCGACTTCGCCTATGGGGCGACGGCCAAAGTGACGCTCGACACGCTCGCAGATCATCGCGCGGCGCATCTCGACCTCGAAGGGATGCTCAAGCTAGCGCGTTGGTCCCGCCATACTCGCCAAGCCATTGTTATCATTCGGTTAATATTCTCTCAGCGCGACACCAACGGCGATCAAGAGCGCGCCGGCTTCGATCGCACATGCCAGCCGGCAGAGCCGAAGCGCCTTTCGGATGTCGGCGGCGCCCGCCTCGCGCTTGCCCGCCCCCATGAACGCGTCGTCGACGAGCGTCTCGCCATAGACGCGCGGCCCGGCGAGCTTGAGCTGAAGCGCTCCGGCCATCGCGGCTTCCGGCCAGCCGGCGTTGGGCGAGCGGTGACGCGAGGCATCGCGCCACACGGCTCGCGCCGCGTCGCGCGCCGAGGCGCCCGGCGTCACTGCGGCGGCGAGAATGAGCCAGAGCGCGGCAAGGCGCGAGGCCGGCAGATTTACAAGGTCGTCGAGCCGCGCCGCCGCCCAGCCGAAGGCGCGATAGCGGTCGTCCTTGTGGCCAATCATGCTATCGGCGGTGTTGATCGCCTTGTAGAGCGCGCCGCCGGTCAGCCCGCCGAGCGCGGTCCAGAGGATCGGCGCGACGACGCCGTCGGAGAAATTCTCCGCCAGGCTCTCGATGGCGGCGCGCGCGACGCCCGCCTCGTCGAGAACGGCGGGGTTGCGCCCGACGATCATCGCGACCGCCTGGCGTCCCTCGTCGAGGCTCGCGTCGAGGCCGTGGGCTACGGCCCGGACATGGGCCGCGAGGCTGCGCTGCGCCGGCAGGCTTGCAGCGAGAACGGCGAGCGCGGCGAAGCCCAGCGCGCCGTGGGGGAGAGCCATGCGCGTCGCCGCCCAAGCAATCAGCGCGACCGGCGCGAGGTAGAGACAAAGCGCGACAGCGCCCAACGCGCGGCGCGCGGCGAAGCTGGCGGGGCGATTGAGTCGCGCTTCGAGCCATGCGAGCCAGCGGCCCATCCAAGTGACGGGATGGCCGATCACGCGATAGAGAGGCGCCGGATAGCCGATCAGCGCCTCGACAACAGAGGCGGCGAGCGCGAGCGGCAGCGACAGCGAGAGCGGCATGACGGCGGGACGGGACTGGACATCGGCGAGCGGAGCGTTCACCTATCACGGCGGCGCGCTCGAAGTCGCCCGCCGGCTTGCGCCCCGCGCGCCGGAGCCCTGGATCGATCTTTCAACCGGAATCAATCCGCACCCCTATCCCCTGCCCGATCTCGCGCTCGAGGCCTGGTCGCGGCTGCCCGAGAGCGAAGCGCTGGCCAAACTCGAGGCCGCCGCCGCTGGACGCTATGGCGCCGCCGCAGCCGAAAATGTCGTCGCGGGCCCAGGCTCGCAGGCGCTCATCCAGGCGCTGGCGCGGATCATTCCGCGCGGCGCCGTCGGCGTGCTCGGGCCGACCTACGGCGGTCTTGCCGCGGCATTCGCCGCTGTGGGCGCGCGGGTTGAAGAGGCGAAGCGGATCGAGGACATGGGCGCCTTCCCCGTCGCCATCGTCGTCAATCCCAACAACCCGGACGGGCGGATCACCCCGCGCGCCGAACTCCTCGAACTTGAGGCGCGGCTCCGGCGGCGCGGCGGTCTCCTGATCGTCGACGAGGCTTTCGCCGATTTCGACGCCGCGAGCGAAAGCCTGGCGCCGGTGTTGCCCGCGGGGGCGGTCGTGCTGCGCTCGTTCGGCAAGTCGTTCGGCCTCGCGGGCTTACGTCTCGGCTTTGCCATCGCCTCGCCCGAGATCGTCCAGCCGCTGCGGGCTGCGCTGGGTGAATGGCCGGTCAGCGGTCCGGCGATCGCGATCGGAACAAAAGCGCTCGCCGATCTTGCCTGGACCGACGCGATGCTCGACCGCCTCGGCGCCGACGCGCGGCGGCTCGACGCGCTCCTCAAGGGCGGGGGCTCACGTGTCGTCGGCGGAACGCGCCTCTTTCGCCTCGCGGCGAGAGCGGACGCGCGCGCCGTATTTGAGCGGCTGCTCGCAGCGGGAATCCTCTCCCGGCCGTTCGCCAACGCTCCGGACTGGCTGCGGTTCGGGATTCCGGGGGACGAAAACGCGTGGCGGCGGCTTGCGGGCGCGCTTCTCGAATGACCCTTGCTTCGCCGTCGTTGAAAGCCCGGGAACACAACTTGCCTTCCCCCGCGCGCCGCATAAAAGGCGCGCATGCCCGTTCGCCAGCCCCGAGTCTTCACAATTCCCTCCGGCGCGCCGTTTCTGCCCACCTTGAGTCGCGCGCTCCTCGACGGGATCCTGGTTGAGGACTTTCCCGGCGCCGGCGGAGCGGCGGCGCTGGCCGACGCGACAATCTACGTGCCGACGCAGCGAGCTGCTCAGGCCTTGACCGAGGCGCTGCTCTCGGCGAGCGGCGCGAGGAGCCTTATCCTGCCGCGCATCGCGCCGCTCGGCGCCCTCGAACCCGACGAGCCGGCGACGATATTCGCCCCCGAGAGCGAAGAGGCTCCGCGCCCCGCGCCGGCGGTCGGCGCGCTCGCGCGTCGCCATGTGCTCGCGACCCTCACGCGAGCCTGGGGAGAAGCGCTGAAAGGGGCGATCCGCACGGTTGGCGCCGACGGGCGGCTCATCGTCGATGCGTCCGAGCCGGCGCTGGTCGCCGCGACGCCGGCTCAGGCTTACGCGCTCGCCGGCGATCTTGCGGCGCTGATCGACGACATGATCATCGAGGGCGCGCCGTGGGCGAAGATCGAGACGCTGGCGCCCGACGCCTATGACCCCTATTGGCGCATCACCCTCGACTTCCTCAAGATCGCCTTCGCCCATTGGCCGCAATGGCTTACCGAGCACGGCCTCATCGATCGCGCGACGCGGGTCGCGCTCCTGATCGATGACGAAATCAAGGCGCTTCAAGAGCGGAGCGCGACGGGGTCCGACGATCATCGCCGGCTCGACCGGCGCCAATCGCGCCACCGCCCGCCTGATCGCGGCGATCGCGCGCGCCCCTCAGGGCGCGGTCGTGCTGCCAGGCCTCGACCTCGATCTCGACGACCGCGCCTGGGCCATGATCGGCGCGAGCGACGAAGCTTCGCTCGGGCTCGCCGGCCATCCCCAGTGGCTCATGCGCCGGCTGATCGGCGAAATCGGAGTCGAGCGCGAGGAGGTCAAGCCCCTCGGCGCGCTCGCTCCTGCGCTTGCGGCGCGCTCCGCGTTCCTGACCGAGGCGCTGCGTCCCGCCGAGTCGACGGAACGCTGGCGCGAGCGGGAGGGCGCGCTGGCGCCGCCGGCCGTCGCCGCCGCGCTCGCGGATGTAACGATCGTCGTCGCCGACAACGAAACCGAGGAGGCCCTGGCGCTGGCGATTGCGATGCGCGAGGCGCTCGAGACGCCCGGCAAGACCGCGGCCCTCATCACCCCCGATCCGTCGATCGCGCGCCGGGTGTCGGCGGAGCTCAGGCGATGGGGCGTCGAGGTCGAGGATTCGGCGGGGCGGACCCTCGGGCAAACCCCTGCGGGCGCGCTCGCCCGGCTCATCCTTGACGCTGCGATCGAGTTCTCGCCGCGCTCGTTTCTCGCGCTCCTGGCTCACCCGGCAGCGCGCTTCGGCCGCTCCCGCGCCGACATCGAAGGCGCGACCCGCGCGCTGGAGCTCGCCGTCTTTCGCGCCATCCCGCTCAAGTCCCTGGACGATCTCGATCAGGCTTTCGCCGCCGCGCGCCAGGCCGCCGAAGACTATCACGCCCACCCGGCGATCCGCCGCATCGGCGAGAGCGACCGAGGGGCGGCCGAGGCGCTGGCGCGCGATGTCGCGCGGGCGCTCGCCCCCTTGCGCGCGCTCGGGCCCTCCGCTTCGCTTGGCGACTGCCTCGCGCTGCATCGCGCCGCAGTCCTGTCGACGATCGCGGCGCGAGACACGTTCGAAGATCCAGCCGGGTTCGAGCCGCTAACGCAGCTCATCGACGAATGGACCGCAGCCGCGGCCGGGAGCTTTCCTACCGCGCTCGCCGAATATTCCGTTCTGTTCGATGACGCGCTGGCCGCGGCCCGAGCGCCCCCGGCGGGCGGCGGCCACCCGCGCCTCAAGATCCTCGGCCTCCTTGAGGCGCGCCTGCTCAGCTTCGATTGCGTGCTGCTCGCGGGCCTCGATGAGACCGTCTGGCCGCCGGCTGTCGAGACCGACGCCTTTCTCAACCGGCCGATGCGCGCTGCGCTCGGTCTCACCGCGCCAGAGCGGCGCATCGGCCAGACGGCGCATGATTTCGTCGCTGCGCTCGGCGCGCGCGAAGCGGTCTTGAGCCGGGCGAGGAAACGCGGCGGCGAGCCGACCGTCGCCTCGCGTTTTCTGCAGCGCCTCGCCGCCGCGGCCGGCGCAGGCTCGCAGGCGATTGCGGACGCCGAGAAGCGCGGCGAGCTCGAGCTCGCCTTGGCGCGCGCGCTCGACCAGCCGCAAGAATACCGGCCGGCGCCAAGACCGGCGCCGCGCCCTCCGGTCGAGCTTCGTCCGCAGGCGCTTGAGCGTCACCCGCATCGAGACGTTGCGACGCGACCCCTACGCGATCTACGCCGAATACATTCTCAAGCTGAAGGCGCTCGAGCCGGTCGAACGGGACATGGACGCGCGCGAAATAGGAAATGCGTGGCACGCCACGCTGCAGGAGTTTGTCGAGGCCTACACCGTGGGCGCTCTGCCGCCGGAGGCGCGAGATCGTCTGTTCACGATTGCCCGCGAGCGCTTTCGCGCCCCTTCGCGCTGATCCTGCCTTCGCGGCCCTGAACTGGCCGCGCATCGAAGCGGGTCTCGACTTCTTTCTCGCATTCGAAGGCAAATCGCGCGCCGATATCGAGCGCGTCTGGGTCGAGCAACAAGGCGCAGTCCCGATACCGCTCGCCAGCGGCGCGTCGTTCAAACTCAGCGCGCGCGCCGACCGAATCGACCTCTTGCGTTCGGGCCGGGCGAGGCTCATCGACTACAAGAGCGGAACGCCGCCCGGGCCTCACGAAGTCGAGGTGGGGTTTGCGCCTCAATTGACGCTGGAGGCCGCGATGCTGCGGCGAGGCGGATTTAAGGGGCTGCCGGCGCTCGAAGCCGAGCAGGCGCTCTATCTCAAACTCGGCGGCGCCAAGGGGGGCGAGGAGAAGCCCGCCGGGGGCAAAAGTGAAGATATACGCGCCCTCGCCGAGAAGCATTTCGCCGAACTCAAGATCCTCCTCGACCAATTCTCCTGCGAGGAGACCCCCTATCTCTCGCGCCCGTTCCCCAAATTCGCCAGCCGTTTCTCCGATTACGACCATCTTGCGCGCGTCAAGGAATGGTCCGCGGCCAGCGGCGAGGACGAGTTGGGTGATGCGCCGTGAGCCGGCGCCTCGCAATCCCTGAACCGCTACGCGAGCGGCAGGCTAGGGCCTCGAACCCCAGAACCTCGGCATGGGTCTCCGCCAACGCGGGCAGCGGCAAGACGCATGTCCTCACGCAGCGCGTACTGCGACTCCTGCTCGATCGGACGCCGCCAGCGCAGCTCCTGTGCCTCGCTTACACCAAGGCGGCGGCCGCCAATATGGCGGAGCGAATTTTCGGCCAGCTCGCCGCCTGGACGAGCCTCGACGATGACGCCCTGGCGAAAGCGATCGTCGACTGCGGCGCGCCCGCGCCGGGGCCGCAGGACCTCGCTTTCGCGAGGCAATTGTTCGCGCGCACCATCGAGACCCCGGGCGGGCTCAAGATCCAGACGCTGCACGCGTTCGCCGAGCGATTGCTGCGGCTCTTTCCGTTCGAGGCCAATGTCCCGGCGCATTTCAAGGTCATCGACGAACGCGAATCGAAGCTCCTCCTGCTTGAGGCGCGCGACGCGGCGCTCGCGGCCCTGAACGCCGCGCCGGACAAAGCCGCCGCGCTCAATCTGGTCGCGCGCGAAGCGGGCGCCCACGCGTTCGACGATCTTCTCAAGGAGGCGCTGAGCCGTTCCGAAACTTTCAGCGCTTATGACGACGCGGCGGACTATGTCGTCGCACTCAGCCGTCCGTTGGGGCTTCTGCCCGGCGTGACAGTGGCAGACGTCGAAATCGAGATGCTCGGCGGCGAGGTTGGCCGCATGCGACGCGCGGCGTGGGCGCGAGTCGCTTGAGGTCGGCAAGGGAGATGACCGAAAGTTCGCGATGAGGCTCCGCGGGGCGGACGACGACGTCGCGCAGGAGGCCCGGATTCGGACGCTCCTCGAGGCGTTCTTTGTTGACGCGGGCGACGGGAAGCCGCGCAGCGAAAAGACGGGCCATCTGACAGCCAACGACATGTGCGAACAATTTCCGGCGCTCGAGGACGACCTGCGCCGCGAGCAGGATCGCCTGATCGTATTGCGCGAACGCCGGCGGGCCGCGTTGACGCTCGAGCGCAGCGCCGCCCTATTCGCGGTCGCCAAGGCCATCCTTTCCGCCTTCGCGCGAATGAAGGCCGAGCGCGGCGCGCTCGATTTCAACGATCAGATCGCCGGCGCGCTCGCGCTGGTGACGCGGTCGAGCGCCGCCTGGGTGCTGCACAAGCTCGACTATGGGCTCGATCACCTGCTGCTCGACGAAGCCCAGGACGCCTCGGCGCCGCAATGGGGCATTCTGGCGGCGCTGAGCGCCGAATTCTTCGCCGGCGCCGGCGTGCGCGCGCCCAATCGCACAATATTCGCGGTCGGCGACGAGAAGCAGTCGATCTTCGCCTTCCAGGGCGCGGCGCCCGAGATGTTCGCCGAAATGAAGCGCGCTGTTCGAGAAGCGATCATCGCGACGCCGAACGGCCGTTCGCCGACGTGCCGCTGACCTTCTCGTTCCGGTCGTCGCAAACGATTCTCGACGCCGTCGACAAGACCTTTGGCGCCGAGGCAGCCTGGCGCGGCCTCGGCGCCGCCGACGAGCCGCCGCCAAAGCATGAGGCGATCCGCAGCGACCTGAAAGGCGTCGTCGAGCTATGGCCGCCGATCGCCCCAACCCCAGCGCCCGACCCGGAAGACTGGCGCCTGCCGCTCGATCATGCGTCGCCCGACGACCCCCCGGTGATCCTGGCGAAGCGCATCGCCGAGGTCATCAAGAGCTGGGTGTCGGCGAGTTCGCGCGAGCGCGTGGCTCGACCCCGTGACGGGCGAGATCAGGCGTATTCGCGAAAGCGACGTGATGATCCTGGTTCGCAGCCGCAACGCCTTCTTCGAGGCGATGGTGAGAGCCCTCAAGGCGGCGGAACTCAAGGCCGCCGGCGCCGACCGCCTCAAGCTCAAGGACCACATCGCGGTGATGGACCTCATCGCCGCCGGCCGCGCGTCGCTGGCTGCCGGACGACGATCTGACGCTCGCCTCGTCGCTCAAGTCGCCGCTGATCGGGCTCGATGACGAAGCTCTGCTCAAGCCTCGCCGTTCGGCGTAGCGGATCGTTGGCCGAGGCGCTGGCGGCCTCGGACGACCCGTCCGCGGCCCGGGCCGCGCGCAAGCTCGCGCAATGGCAGGGCCGAGCGAAGGCTCTCTCGCCTTTCTCGTTCTACGCGCTTCTCCTCGGCGAGGACGGCGGCCGGCGAGCGCTGATCGGCCGGCTCGGACCGGAAGCCGCCGACCCGATCGACGAATTCCTGGCCCTGGCGCTGGCGCATGAGCAGCGTCAAGCGCCGTCGCTGCATAATTTTCTCGCTGAGGTCGAAGCTGACGACGCCGAGATCAAGCGCGACATGGAGGTCGAGACCGACGGGCGTGCGCCTCCTGACCGTCCATGCAAGCAAGGGTCTTGAGGCGCCGATCGTCTTCCTTCCAGACACATGCACCGCCCCCAACGGCCGGCAGGATCCCAAGCTGATGCGGCTTTGGACGACGAAGCCCAACGATCCGCCGGTCTATGCCTGGGCGAAATCGTCGAGCTTGGACGCGGACGCCGTCGCTGAAGCGCGGGGGCAGGCGCGCGTCAGCGCGCAGGCCGAGCATCGGCGGCTGCTGTATGTCGCCATGACCCGCGCCGCCCAGCGCCTGATCGTCGCCGGCTACGACGGCAAGAACGCCCGTCCGAAGGGTTGCTGGTACGATCTCGTCCGCGCGGGCCTCGGCGACTCGCCCGTCGAGGCGCCGGCGCCTTTCGGCGGCGAGGCGAAGATTTGGCGCTTCGGCGAAGGCCTGCGGGCCGAAGATGGCGCGGAATCGCCGCAGATTCGCCCGGATAAGACATCGCCAGACTGGCTTATGGGGAGGGCTGCGCCCGAGACGCTCGCCACGCCTCTCAGCCCCTCGCGCATCGGCGGCGGCGCCCAAAGCGATCGCCAGCGCGCCCTTGAGGGGCGCCTTGCCCACGCGCTCCTCGAGACGCTGCCCGACGTCGCCCCAGAACGCCGCGCGCGCGCCGCAAGCGACTATCTCGACCTGACGGGCGCCGCGCTCCCCAAACCGGCGCGCGCCGCGCTCGCCGACAAGGTTCTGGCCGCGATCGGCGCGCCCGAACTCGCTCCCCTGTTTGGCCCCGGCTCGCGCGGCGAAGTCTCGCTGATGGGACTTCTGCGGCGGCCTGGGCGCCCGGACCTGCCCTATAGCGGCCGTCTCGATCGCCTGGTCGCGAACGACGATGGGGTATCGATCGTCGACTTCAAGCTCGGCGCGAGGCCCGATCGCCCGGCCGGCGCCCATGTGGTCCAGCTCGCGCTCTATCGCGCCGCTCTGCTGCCGCTCTACCCCGGGCTCATGATCCGCGCCGCGCTGGTCTACCTAGACGGGCCGACGCTCGCTCCGATCGGCGATGAGGACCTCGAGACCGCGCTCGAAGCGCTTGCGCGCGCGCACTGATGAGGCCGTCGGACCTGCGCAAATCGCAGCTCCGGCCCGAAAATCCGCGGTGGAGCGAGGGTTGGGTTGCCTTGATGAGGTCGCATTTGCTGCCCAAGGTCGCGGGCGATGGCGAGCGGAACGCGTCAGGGCGGGCGCCCGATATTTTTGTCGGTTGGTCTTGGGAAGCTTGGGCGGGGACCGCGACGCGGAGCCGTCCGGTTGGCGGCCGTGCTCGGCGTTGGGGTGCTGGTGACGGCACAAGGTTTCGCCGCTGAATCGAAGAAATCGCCATATGGGATGGTCCGCTATGACCATCCGGTCTTTCATAATGGTGTTAGAGTTCTGTGGCATGGCGCGTGGCGAGGCAGCCAGGGCAAGGTCGTCCGTCAGTATGCGCGGGCAACCGCACTGGCGCCAGCGACGACCGCGGCCATTCCGGCGCCACAACCGCCTGTTTCAAAAGAGTTTTCCATCCTTGCCGACCCCGGCGACGTCAGGGCGAGCCGGATGGCCAAGGACTTCGCGGCGTTCATGAGCGCGAGCGGCGCCCCAGGACATGCGATGGTCGGACCGACGTCGCCGGACGGTCTCGGGAAGGTGCTGAAGACCGACCTCGCCGACTTTGCCGTGGTCTCGCTCGACAGCCTGGTTTCAAGCGCCAAGGGCGACCCGGAATGGATAAAACGGGTCCCCTATGTTGCGCGCCTCGCACCTGAGACCCTGGAGGTGATCGCGCCGCGAGAAGTGAAGTCGATCAATGGCTTGCAGGGAAAGCTGGTCAGTTTCGGCGAAATCGACAGCGCCACGTCAACCAGCGGCAGGATGTTGTTCTCCCGCCTTGGGGTGACGCCCAATCAGACAAATGGACCGTTGCCGGAAGCGCTGGGTGCGCTTGCTGCGGGCAAGGTCGACGCGGTAGTCGTTCTCGGGGCCGAGGGAGCGCCAGTGCTGGACGACTTTGGCGGCGACGGCCGTTTTCACATCGTACCCGTTCCGTGGTCGGCGACCCTGGAGCCGGTTTACGCCCCGGCTCACGTGACCGCGTCGGAGCGTCCCAACCTCGTTGGCGCGACCACGCCGGTCGAAACCGTGGGCGAACCGATGGCGCTCGTCGCCCTCGACGCGCCGCCGGGATCCCCCCGGGCGGATGCCCTCGGCCGGCTGGCGCGGGTTTTCTTCGACAATTATGACGGTCTGCTCGCCGACGACCGCGACCCTCATTGGCGCGAGGTCAATCTCGCCGCCGACGCTTCGTGGCCGGGCGAGCCGTGGCCGCGGCTCGCAGCGGCGCAAAGCTGGCTGGACGCGAAGAAAGCCACGGCCGACGCGTCGCTCGACGCCTTCCGCGCCTCGGCGAAATCCGCCGCCGGTTCGCCGAACTGGCCGAGCGCGGGTGATTCGGATCGCCTCTATGACGGACTGACCCGCTGGCGCGGGCTGATGCAGTAAGGGAGGACGGACGCTGGCCATTTCCTGGAAAGCACTCGCAAGCGTCCTCGCCGCCGCCTTCGCTGGCGTTCTCGTGTTCGCGTGCTGGCCGCGCCTCGAGCCGTCGGCGCTGAACGCGAAGGCTGGGGTCGAGCAGCCCGTTTTTGTCAAGACCCCCGTCACCGTCTCCGCGCTGAAAGCGCCTTCGGCGACGGCTCAGCCGATCGCAAAGGAAGCGATCGGCAAGCTCGCAACCGCATTGCGCGACCAGCCGCCGGCGTTGCGCGACAAGGAAGACGGCAGCCCCGGCGCGGAGCTGGCGATGCCGATCGACGACGGTCGCCGGCTGTGCGCCGAAGGCCTGGTCGCCTTCGCCAAGGGCGATATCGCCACTGCCCGCGCCTTCTTCGTCAGCGCCGCCGAGGCCGGCGACGCGCGGGCGCTGGTCGCGCTCGGCGACACCTTCGATCCTGCGACCCTGACCCGTCTCGGCGCCCTCGGGCTCAAGGGCGACGGCGCCAAAGCGCGCGACTATTATGCCCGCGCCCTAGCTGCCGGCGCGACCGGAGCTCGCGAGCGGCTCGCGGCTTTGGCGGCGAAATAGCCGCGCGCCCAAGACCGGGCCGATAGCTCTCGGCTGATTTGCCTGGCTGGCGACGACGGCCCGCGTCTCGGAAAAACCGCAGTTGTCGAACGGTTTGCGGCCGGTCGGATTCGCGCTACCGTTGCGGCCGAACACGCGGACAACGTCCAGGTCGATGAACGACAAGCCGGCGCCAGAACTGGCCCCCCAGCCCGACCTCGCCGCCGCGATCCGGCAGGCGCGGGTCGAGAACGCCGAACGCGCCGAGGCGATCGCGGATTTGCGCGAGATTGAAATGGGCCGTCTGGCGCTGCTCGAAAGCGCGCTGAAGCCGGTGATCGGACAGGCGCCGCCCGGCGTCGACATGTTCGATCTGGCGCTGGCGCGGGGCGAGCATCCGCGTCTGTTCGTCGACATGATCGCTTTCGTCGACATGGCGCATGACCGGCGCACCTATCGCTTCCATCAGGACACGCGCAACGGCCGGGTGCTGATCGCCGAAAGCCAATCGGTCGACGCCATCGCCGCCGCCGTCGCCAATTACGTCGCCCGCCGTCTCATCGAGCGCGAGCGCGCGCTGGCCTCGGAATGGCCGGACGCCCAGGCGGAGCGGGCCGAATACAAAGCGCCGCAGGCTTACGAAAGAGGGCCGCAAGCCGATAATCCCCCGCAGGCCGAGGCCAGGGCGCCGCGCGCCTGGCCGTTGGCCGGCGGGTCCGCCCGCGCCCGGCCGCCGCCGGCTCAAGGCGGGATCGATGCCGGCGCCGGCGACTGGCCGACGGCGCCCCGGCGCCGGTTCGTCCGCCGGCTCGGCGACGCGCTGAGTTTCTTCCTGATGATGTTGGGGTCGCTGACGCTCGCGCTTCTCATCGGCCTTGGCGGCTATCTGGCTTGGACCCTGCGGCTGCGCGACATCTGGGCTGAATGGACGGCCCCGCCGCCATTTTGAAATTGCGCCGCGAGTCTCGCCCTGCCGCCGTCGTGATCAACCGTGACGGCGTTGGCGCGCTTTCATTCCGCGCGGGCTTGATTCCCTTCCGGCCTCGCACGACAATCGCTTACCCGTGAGACCGTTTGGGGCGCCGGCGGCCGAGGAAATTATGTCCAACGCCTTTTTTTACGATCTTCTGGCCTCGATCGCCGAGCGCGGCCGCTCCGTGCTCAATATCAAGCCGTGGCCGAAGGACGGCGAGAATCGCGCCGAATCGCTGATCGAGTCCTGCCGGGCGCTGGTCGCCGGGCGGGGCGAGGCCTCGGGGGTCGCGCTCGCCGCCGAGATCCTGCGCCGCTACCGAGCGCTCGATCCGTCCGATCACGCAGCGTTCTTTGGCGCGCTTGCTGACGAGTTCGGGCCCGACCGCGAGCGGGTGATGACGGCGATCGCCAATTTCGGCGCCGAGGCCGACGAGGCCGCCGCGAGCGAAATCCACTACGCCTCCGAGCCGCGCCGCCACGAGCTGTTCCGCCGGCTCAATCGCGCGCCGGGCGGCACCGCGGCGCTGGTCGAGATGCGCGCCGACCTCCTGGCGCTGATGAACCAGAACCCGTCGCTGGCGATTGTCGATCGCGATTTTCTCCATCTGTTCGGTTCGTGGTTCAATCGCGGGTTTCTGGTGTTGCGCCGCATCGACTGGTCCTCGCCGGCCGCGCTGCTCGAGAAGATCATCCGCTACGAGGCGGTGCACGAGATCGGCGACTGGGACGACCTCAGGCGGCGCATCGATCCGGCGGACCGGCGATGCTACGCCTTCTTCCACCCCCGGCTGGTCGACGAGCCGCTGATCTTTGTCGAGGTCGCGCTGACCCAGACCCCACCGGGGGCGATTGCGCCGCTGCTGGCGGAAAAGCGCGCGCATCTCGCGCCCAACAAGGCGCGCGCGGCGGCGTTCTATTCGATCTCCAATTGCCAGCAGGGTCTGGCCGGGGTCAATTTCGGCAACTTTCTGATCAAGCAGGTGGTCGAGGAGATCCGCCGCGAGCTGCCGGCGATCGAGACCTTCATCACCCTTTCGCCGGTTCCCGGATTTCGCGCCTGGCTCGAGTCGACCGAAGACCCATCGATCGCGCCGCTCAAGAGTGCAGCGTCTGCGCTTGCGGCGGAGGACAACTGGCCGACCGCGCCCGACGTCGCGCCGCGGCTGCGCGCCGCGCTCGAGCCGCTCGCCGCCCACTATTTCCTGAAGGCGCGCCGTCCCGACGGCCGGGTGATCGACCCGGTCGCGCGCTTCCATCTCGGCAATGGCGCGAGCCTCGAGCGCATCGACTGGGAGGGGGACCTGTCGCCCAAGGGGCTCGCCGAGTCCTACGGGATCATGGTCAATTATCTCTACGACCTCGACGAGATCGAGCGCAATCACGAGGCGTTCGTCAATCGGGGCCAGATCGCGGCGTCGAGCGCGGTGAAGAAGCTCCTTCCCGCCGCACCCTCGCGGCTGCGCGCGGCGCTTCCGGGGGCGCTAACATCAAACGCTTGAGGGAAAGGTGGCCCGAGCCAGCCTAAGGCCGCGCCTCAAGCACCATGTTGAATGGGGTCTCGGTCGCCTTGCGCACCTTGCCGAATCCGCCCTGCGTGATTGCCGACGATAGCTTGGCGAAGCCAGCCTGGGCTCCGAACGCCGCCCCGGCCGGCTGATCGAGCGAGGTCGGCACGCAGATCATGGTGGAGGCCGCGTAGAACATCCGGCTCACCGGATTGAGATTGTCCTCCAGCTTGTCGCCAGCCGCAGGCTCGACGACCATCCAGCTTCCGTCGGGCTTCAGCGTGTCGCGCACGTGCCGCGCGGCGCCGACCGGATCGCCCATGTCATGCAGGCAGTCGAAGAACGTGACGAGGTCCAGATCCTTGCCCGGGAAATCGGCGGCCGTGGCCACTTCGAACTTCGTGTTCGCCGTCGCCCCATGTCGCTCGGCGTGGGCCCGAGCCTGCGCTATTGAATCCGGATGAAAGTCGTAGCCGACGAAAATCGATTTCGGGAACGCCTTCGCCATGATGATGGTCGAAAAACCATGACCACAACCAACGTCAGCCACTTTGGCGCCGCTTTCGAGCTTAGCGGCGACGCCGTCCAGCGCGGGCAGCCAAGACCCGACAAGATTGTTATGGTAGCCGGGGCGGAAGAAGCGACCAACGGTGCAGAAGAGGCACGGCGCCTGGTCGCCCCAGCCGACACCCTTGCCTGAGCGAAAGGCCGCCTCGACTTTCGGCTGGTTTTCTATCATCGCCACGGCAAGGTCGAAAGCGCCTTGCAAGTACACCGGGCTGTCAACGTCCGCGAACACCATAGCCTGCTCGGGAGGCAAGGCGAACTGGCCCGAGGCCGCGTCGTATTCGAGATAGCCGGAGGCCGCCTGGTGCGACAGCCATTCGCGGGCGTAGCGCTCCGCGACCTTCGTCTTCGCCGCCAGTTCTTTCGGCGTCATGGGTCTGTTCCTTGAGCGCCGTGTAAAAGCCGAGCTTGTCGCCCATACGCACCATGGGCACAGCTGAAGGCGCCGCCGAGGTCGCCCAACATCTTGCCGATGAACGCGTTCAGCTTGGTTTCGTCGACCATCTTTGCCTCCTACTTGACGCGAAGGCGAAGTTGCCGAACAGTCCACGCCAAAGTAATAGACGGATTGGCTGTCAGTTGGCCTGACTGTACCGGTGCGGAGACCGGGCCAATTCGGCGACATCAGGGCCGCCGTGCTCTCCCTGGTCGTCACCCCCGCCGGCGGTAGGCCGCTGGTCGATCAGATCGTTGCAGGTGTGAAGCTGCATGTCGACGATCGACGGCTCGCTCCTGGCTCGAAACTGCCGTCGATCCGGGACCTGGCGAAAACGTTAAACGTCAGCCGCTTTACCGTGGTGGAGGCCCACGACCGGCTGGTCGCAATGGGCTATCTTCAGTCCCGTCGCGGCGCCGGCTTCTACGTGGCGGCCTCCCTGACAGCGTCGGGGGCGGTTGCGGCCCCACTCGAGAACTATAAGCGAAACGAGCAGCTCCTGTGGCTGGTTCGTCAGCTTCAGGAGGCTGACGAGAATGCTCCGCTCGCCGGCGGCCCTTGGCTGCCAAACTCCTGGCTGGATGAAGCCGGCATTCGCCAAAGCCTCAACGTGCTTGCCCGCAAGAACGGACCCCATCTGCTCGAATACGGGCATCCGTTCGGCTATCTGCCTTTGCGCGAGCATCTCACGCAGACGCTGGCCGGCCTCGGAATCACCGCGCAATCGAATCAAATTCTGTTGACCAATGGAACCAGCCAGGCGCTTGAACTCATCATCACCTGCCTGTTGAAGCCCGGCGACGCCGCGCTGGTCGATGATCCCGGCTACTACAATATGTTCGGCAATTTGCGCCTTCACGGGATCGAAATGCTGGCGGTGCCCCGCAACCGCGACGGCCCCGACATCAATGTTCTCGAAGCGCTGGCTGCCGAGCGGCGCCCTAAGGTCTACTTCACTCAGTCCGTCATGCAGAACCCGACCGGCACCGACATGAGTCCGCATGTCGCATTCCGCGTGTTGCAGGCCGCCGAGCGGCATAACTTCCTTATCGTGGAGGATGACATTTTCTCAGACCTCCAGGCGCGCCAAACGCCGCGGCTGGCGACGCTCGACCAGCTCAATCGGGTGATCTACGCGCGCAGCTTCTCGAAGACATTGTCAGGCAGCCTGCGCGTCGGTTTCATCGCCTGTTCCCAGTCGCTTGCGAACCAGCTCGCCGACATCAAGATGCTGACCAGCATCACCAGCTCGCAATTTACAGAGCGGCTGCTCTATCTCATGCTGGTCGACGGTCACTATCGGAAATATCTCGCGCGCTTGCAGGGACGGGTAGGCGAAGCGCGCATCAATGTCGCACAAGCTTTCACTGATATGGGATTCGAATTGTTCGTCGAGGCTTCGGACGGCCTGTTCGTCTGGGCGCGATTGCCCCACATTGAGGATTCGGTTGCGCTCGCAAAGGCCTCGGCG
Source organism: uncultured Alphaproteobacteria bacterium (assembly GCA_963767245.1). Lineage (GTDB taxonomy): Bacteria > Pseudomonadota > Alphaproteobacteria > Rhizobiales > Beijerinckiaceae > Roseiarcus. The sequence continues at coordinate 18,715 of CAVYDG010000026.1, read as the reverse complement.
CGGCGTATCGTCCTGGCGCCCGGCGTGCTCTTCCGTCCTCATCTCGACCGGTCGCCCTGGATGCGGTTCAATGTCGTGGTTTGCGACGACAAGCGGGTTCAAGGATTGTTGCAGCACGTCGTATCGGCTGCCATCGCGTAGCGCCAGCGAGCGGCCGTGAGCGTCGGGCAAGGTTCCGCTCGGTCGCGGCGCCCTCTATGATCGGCATGAGCGGGCTGCGGAAGATCAGCCCGAGGGGAGGACGCCATGTACGCCGCCATCCGTCAGTTCAAGGCCAAGCCGGGCTCGGCCGACGCGCTCGCCGAGAAGATCAAGGAGGCGATCTCGATCATCAGCGACGTCTCCGGCTTCATGGGGTATTATGTGGTCTACGCGCCCGACGACACGGTGACCGCGATCAGCGTCTTCAACACCGTCGCCGAAGCGCAGGAATCAAACCGCCGCGCGCTCGCCTTCATCGAGGAGAATCTCGGGCCCCTGGTCATCGGGCAACCGACGGCGACCGCCGGCCCGGTGATCGTGCATTCGCTGCCGTAGCCCCCCGCGAACGTCGCAGCCGCGGGTTTCCGTGTCAGGTCGCGGCGCCAGAGATCGCCGACCTTGTCATTGGCAGTTTCCGCATTCCCAGCCGTCTGTGCCGCAACATTGCCATCCCGACCCGCGGCAGGCCCGCGTCGGCTTGCGCTTGCCGTTGCAGGTCGTGGGCGGGATCACTGGAAGGCAACGCCCCTGCCGGCATTCGTGCTGGCCGAACTGGGCGCAGCACCCGAGCCCCGAGGTGGCCGAGCACGCCGCGCCCGCTGGCAGGCAGTGCGTCCCGGCGTCGCAGATCGACATCGCGCCGGCGGCGTTGCTCTCGGTGAGTTTGATCCCGCCGTGGCCCTCGGCCGCCGTCCAGGTGCAGCAGGCGCCCTCCTGGCCCCGCACGATATCGAGGTTGTTCGTCTCTCCCGTGAGTCCGGTGACAGGCGTCTCGCAGGTCGCCGGGCCCTGCACGTCGATCGTGACGTTGAACGTCACCCCGGGACTGAACTGCGCATTGGTGGAATTGCTGTCCCCGACGATGGCGAACTCGACCGCCTTCCAGGCGCCGTTGAGGCCGAGCGGGTCGCCGAGGCCGCTGCCGCTGTAGAAATGCTGGGTGTCCGGCGCGATCAGGACTGTATCCGAGCCGGCGGCGACCTGGCCCACGAGATACAGGTCCAGAAGGACGGCGGCCGTAAGCGTGACGAAGGGCGTGGGCGGCGCGGTCAGGGGGCCGCTGCGGAAACAGCCGGCCGTGCCGTTGACGCCGGCGCTCGGCCTGAAGGCGGTCCAACCCGAGGGGCAGCAGCCGCCGTGCTCCACGTCCGCGTCCGCCGGGCAGGCGGAGCGGTTATCGAAGTAGTGGACCAGCCAGTATTGGATGAACGCCCCGTTGCTGAAATTCGAGAACACGAACTGCTGCCAGCCCATGCAGTTCGGAGACTGGGGCGTGGCGGGGTTTGTCGACGGCGGCGTGCAGAGAGGAGTGGTGAACTGATTGGCGTTGAGCTGCAGCGAGAAGTCGCTCGCGCCGCGCGCGCCCTGCTCAGTGAGGCTGTCGGTCACGCTGCCGAAAATCCCGGCCGCCGTCGAGATCGCGCCCGAACCCGCCGCCTGGGCCACGTAGTCCACGCCGCCGCCCACGGTGTGGAAGATTGGGCCGGCCTTCATCGGATAGGGGACGTTCGGCGCGGTTCGGCACGGAACCTCCTGCCACACGGTGTTGGGATAGATCAGAGTGTGACACCCCTGTTTGGGCGCCGGCGTCTTGAGCATCTGCGAACGCCAGGCCTCCCTTGCTGCGCGCTCCTCGACGGACAATTTGGATGCCGCAGCGGCCGAAGGCGCCGGATCGCTCGCCTGCGCGGCTGTCGCGAGGGACGAGGAAAGAGCGCAGGCGAAACTCGCGATCGCGATGACGCCGAGCAAGTTCGCAACCGAATTGCGCAACTTGATGAAATATCTCATCGGCGTTCCCCCTGAATGATTGGGCTTGAGTTCGTGAACGACGCGCGCGCCGTCTGCCGCAGGGTTACGTCAACTCTTAATTTGCGGCGTGAAAACCGGTTCCTAACCGATGAACGTCAGCATCGTCGGCGCCAAGAATCCCAGCGCGATCAGGATGGCGCCGATCGCGCCCAGTGCGACGCTGAACCACACGAGCGCGGTGATTCCGGTGATGATCGCGGCGGAGGCGAGAACGATCGCGATCTGGGTCAGGCCGCTGCCGAGCTCATAGTGTCCGAGCCGGCGATTGGCCAATTCCCGGCTTTCCGAGGCCTCCTTGGCTCGATCCTGGATCGCCTCCATGCTGTCTTCCGGGGTCTTCGGGTCCTTCTCGTACCGCGCGACTGTCGCCTTGAAATCGGCGATCTGCTTTTCGAACGCTGCTTGCGCGGTTGCGTCGCCGACCGCCGTCTTTTGCGCCTCGAGCATCGACGCCGCCGTTTCGACCACGGTCGAACGAATTTTCTTGGCCTGATAGAAATTGAACAGGTCGGAGGAACTCGATGTTTTTCTCCGTCGACAGATGCTGGGCGTTTTTCGCCCCCGCTTCGGCCAGAGCCAGCAAGAGGGCGAGAATCGCAATCACGAGAGCGACCGCCTGGCTCTTTTCCTTGGCCTCGACTGCGGATTCGCTGGATTCCCTGGTCTCAGACATCGCATGCCTCCCCTCACGAAAAGCGCAGCTCCTCGTTGTCCAGAGAAGCGATTCGCGAAACTACCGCTATTTCACAAGGAATTCGACGATCATCTCGGTCGTCGCCCCAGGGTTTTCCTCCATTATCCAGTGACCCGAATGAGGATCACGCCGCCCTTGACGTCGCTGGCGACGAATTCGAGCTCGGTCGCCATCCCGGCGCCGTAGGATTTTTCGCCGCCGAGCGCGAGGACCGGCATCGTCAGCTTGCCCTTGGCCAGGAACGACCGGTTGTCGATCCCGTCCTGAGGGAAAGCGACGAATTGTACGAAGGCGTCGTGCATGGCATGGGGCATCGCGTAAAACGCCGCATAGTGCTCGCGGGTCGCCTCGTCGATCGCCGCAGGATCATCGGACAGCTCGTCCCAGAAGCGGTCGAGGTAGATGCGCTCGCGCCCCGCTACGAGGCGCTCCTCGTCGGGGCCGTGAAAATTGAAATGCCAGGTCTTGGGATTGACGAGCTGCGCCGCCCAGTTGCCGACGCCAGGCAGCGGCGCGTCGATCACCACCCATTTGGCGATCCGTCCCGGATAGCCGGCGGCGAGCGCGTAGCCGACCATGTTGCCGATGTCGTGGGTGACAAGCTCGGTCGACTTGATGTCGAGCGCGTCCATCACGCCGGCGATGTCCGCGGCCTCGTTCTTCTTGCTGTAGCCGGAATCGGGAGGGGCGGAGAGGCCCATGCCGCGCAGGTCGGGGACGATGACCGTACGATTGGGCGCCAACGCCGCCGCAACCGGCGCCCACATATCGCCGGTGTCGCCAAATCCGTGCAGCAGCACCACCGCGGGCCCGTGGCCGCCGATCCGCACATGCAGGGTCGTTCCGTTGGTGGCGATCTCGGCGGTGTGGAAGCCGTCTGGGAACGGCGTCACCGCATGAGCGGGAGCCGCGAGGGCAACAGCGCCGACGGCGGCGGCCCCGATCGCCTGCCGCCAGGGCCTCATCCGGCCGCCGCGGGCTTCGCGTCGCCGGCCGGCGCGGCCTTCACCACCCCGGTCGTCTGATTGATGATGACGCTCTTCCAGATGTTGTCGTTGGGCACGATCTTCATGAGCCCGTCGTCGGTCTCGATATAGGTGCTGAACACGCTCACCCGCGTGACCCGGCCCTTGATGCCGCCGCCGACTTCGACCTCGTCGCCGACGTCGAACGGCTTGTTGAACATGATCAGCAGGCCGCTGGCGAAATTGCTCAGCGTGCCCTGCAGCGCGAAGGCGACGACGAAGCCCGCCGCGCCGATCACCGCCAGCAGCGGCGCGAGGTTCACCTCGAGCGCCGACAGTCCGAGCAGGACGCCGATCGTGACAATGAGCCGCCCCGAGCTCACGATGATGAAATCGCGCAGCGGGTGCGAGGTCATTTGCGATCTCGTCATGACGCGGCGCAGGATCATGCGAACGATCCAGGCGACGATCACGGAGCCGATGATGTAACCGACGAAAGTCGCGAGATCGCGCGCCAGGCGGAGCCCGCCCTCGTCGGCGGTGAGCCAGGCCGAAATGCGCGCCATGGTCGCGGCCCGATCCGAGACGTCGATCTTGATGCCGCCGATCGAGGCGATGTAGAGCCGGTAAGCCTTCGGGTCGCCGCCCTTCGCCTCCCATTTGTCCAGGACCATTTTGAGGCGGTCGACGAGCGCCGTGCGCTCGCTCGTCAATTGGGTGCTGTAATCGACCAGCTGGACCTTGACGTCGGCCTTGGCGGCGGAGGCTTCGTCGGCCTTTCAGCCAGCTTTTCGGCTTTCTTCGAGGTGTCAGCGACAGCAGCGGTCGCTGCGCCCGGCGCCGCCGCCATCGCGTTTCCAGCCGCGGCCGGAGCGGCTTCGGCCAGTTTCTTGATTTGGTCTGCGGCCGCGGCTTCCTTCTCGCTCGCAGCCACCACCTTCTCGACCTTCGCGGTGTCGCCTGCGCCTTCAGACTTCTTCGCCGCGGTTTCGGCCGCCTTCTGCATGACGTCCTTGCCGTCCGCCGCTGGCATGACCTTCGCCCCGGCCGCTGCTGTCCCGGCATCGGTGACGGCGGCGGGCGGGGCGCCGCATCCGCCTGCTTGGCAATCGCGGTCGTGGTCGCCTCGGCCTTTTTCTCCTCCTTGACGGTCTCCTTCTTGGCGGTCTCAACCGTGCTGGCGAGATTTTTCTGCGCTTCCGCCAGGCGCTGGGCCGCCGCCTCCTTGTCCTTGTCAGTCGTCGCCGCCTTCACCTCTTCGGTGGCCTTGGCCAGGTCGGCGGCGGCGGCCTTCTGCTTATCCAATTGAGCGATTTCGCGATTCTTGCGCCGGACATCCAGTTCGGCGACCGAGATCTCGCGCGCCTTGGCCTGCACCAGCGCAAACCAGCCTTTCGCCTCGGTTCCGATCTCTTCCGCGGTCATCGGCTCGAGCAGGAGGTCGAGATCGTCAAGCGCGATCTGCGGGTCCTTGGTCGTGACCGGCTCCGCCTCCTTGGCGGCGGCCTTCGGAGCCGCGTCGGCGGCAGGCGCAGCCGCGTCGTCCGCCCGCGCCGACGACATGAGCCCGGCGCTCAAAGCACAGGAAAGTCCAACGATGGCGATGAATTGGCCAGCCCGTTTGCCCTTGAACATGCGCCCCGCCCTTCCCGCTAACCTGAAATTTGCCGGCCCTTATATACGCCAACACCGTTGCGTAAACGAGAAATCCAGCCCGACAGCGGATGTTTTTCTTCGCGCGCCTGGTCGCCAGTTGCTCGGCCGATTGAATTTCGGCAGGTTCGGCTGGCGTCCATGGTAGTGTCCGGCGATCGGAGGCGATGCAATGAGCGAGTCCAGAAAGCTCGCGGCGATCCTGGTCGCGGATATTGTCGGCTACAGCCGCCTCGCCGGAGCTGACGAGGAGCGCACGCTGGCGCGTATCCGCGGGCTGCGCAGCGATCTCCTCGACCCGACGATCGCCGCCCATCGCGGCCGAGTCTTCAAGCGCACCGGCGACGGCTCGATCGTCGAGTTCCGCAGCGTCGTCGACGCCGTGCGCTGCGCCATCGAAGTGCAGAACGGCATGGCCGAGCGCAACGCCGGCGTGCCGCCGGAGCGGCGCATCGAATTCCGTGTCGGCGTTCACCTCGGCGACGTGGTCGAGGAGAGCGACGGCGATCTGATGGGCGATGGGGTCAACATCGCCGCGCGGCTCGAGGGCGTCGCCAAGCCCGGCGCGATCTGTCTCTCGGAGCAAGCCTACTGGCAGGTGAAGGGACGGCTCGATCTCAAGGTCACCGACCTCGGTGCAACGCAACTCAAGAACATCGCCGAGCCGATCCGCGTCTACTCGCTCGAAGTCGGCGGACCGCCGCTCGCCGTCGGCCAGCACGCGCAAGCGCCGCCTGCCCCTCCGACGCTATCCGTCGATCATCATGCCGCGATCGAGCGTATCGAGGCGAAGCACGGCTTCCGCCGCCACGCGACGCTCTATGTCGCCATGAACCTTCTGCTGATCGCAATCTGGGCGATCACCTCGCGAGGATATTTCTGGCCGATCTGGCCAATCCTCGGCTGGGGCGTCGGGCTCGGGGCGCACTATTGGGGCGCCTTCCTCAAGAGGCCGATCTCCGACGAGGAGATCCGGCGCGAATTGGAGAAAGGGCGCTAGGATCAAGCTTAAGGTTGAAGCCTGCTTAGGACGGTAGCGCGCCGACAGTGACAGGAGACCGCGCGATAGCCGTCATTGCGAACTCGAAGTGACCTTCACCGTCCTGAGCGAACTTTGTCCCGAGCGATTGGATGTAGCCAATCGATATCAAGGGGTCAGTCCGCGGGTGACTACCCGCGAGCAGGGTCCTGACTCGCAGGCGCGCCTCGAAATCTCATTCTTGTCAAAGTCTCCGTTACGGACCCAAGATCACGTACGACAGCGGTCGAGTTCTGTCGCAATTGTCATACGCGGGAGGAAACCATGGCCCATTACGTCATCGTTGGCGCGGGCTCGGCCGGCTGCGTGCTGGCGGCGCGACTGAGCGAAGATCCATCCGTCGAAGTGACCTTGATTGAGGCCGGCGGCGCGGACAGCGACCCTGAGATCCATATTCCCGCGACGCAGTCCGCTCTCAGAAAAACGCCCTGCGACTGGGACTACATGAGCCAGCGCGAGCCCGGGCTGGACGGTCGAACCGTCTACATGCCGCGCGGCAAGGTCTTAGGGGGGTCCAGTTCGCTCAATGCAATGGTCTACATCCGCGGCGCCCGCGCCGACTACGAAGGCTGGGCGGCCGACGGCGCGAAGGGATGGAGTTATGACGACGTCCTGCCCTATTTTCGCAAGTCGGAAGCCAATGAACGGGGCGAGGATCAGTTTCACGGAAAGTTCGGGCCCCTGTCGGTATGCGACGGGAGATCCCGAAACCCTCTGATGGACGCATTCGTTCGCGCCAGTGTCGAGGCGGGTCACCAGCTGAATCCGGACTTCAACGGCGCAACTCAAGACGGCTTCGGCCTCTACCAATGCACCCAGCGGAACGGGATGCGTTGCAGCACGGCGATTGCTTATCTGCACCCCGCAATGAGCAGGCAGAACCTCAAGGTCGTCATTAACGCCCACGCAACGCGAATCCTGTTCGACCGAGGTCGGGCTAGCGGGGTGGAGTTCGCTCGCGACGGACGCCTCGAACAGGTTCAAGCCGACACGGAAGTCATCCTGGCCGGGGGTGCGTACAATTCACCGCAACTGCTCATGCTTTCGGGGATTGGACCGGCTCAGGATCTCACCCGACTGGGGATTTCCGTGCGCGGCGATCTTCCGGTCGGCGTGGGGTTGCAGGATCACCCCATGGCGTTTCTGAGTTGGTATAGCGAGACGGAGGGCCTGCTGACCGCCGGAACTCCAGAGAATCATCTGCTCCTGCAGAACGAGGGCCGGGGACCCTTGAGTTCAAGCGGCGCCGAGGCGGGCGGATTTATCCGGACGCGCGCCGGGCTGCCCGCTCCCGATGTTCAGTTCCATGCGGTTCCGGCGATTATATACGGCGACTACCAGGACGTCAGCCAGGAGGCGGAGCATGGAGTGTCTCTGAGCCCTTGCGTACTGAAACCGCTCAGCCGCGGCAGAGTCGCGCTGCGAAGCGCGAATCCCTTTTCGAAACCGGGGATCACTCACAACTACTATGCCGAATCCGATGACCGGCGGAGCATGATCGAGGGCGTTCGTCGCCCTGGAAATTGCGGCTCAACCGGCGATGCGGGCGCACATAACGCGGCCACATCGGGTTCCGAAGTCCGGGTCCGAAGCCGATATTTGGGAATATCTCCAGCGATATACACAGACCATCTACCATCCGACCAGCACCTGCGCCATCGGGCCGGTAGTGGACAACGAGCTGAGAATTCACGGTTTTGAGAATCTGCCAGTCGTCGACGCCTCGGTGATGCCGAGCGTCGTGCGCGGCAACACCAACGCGCCGACAATCATGATTGCCGAGCGGGCGGCTGACCTCATACGCGACCCAACAGGAGGCGCACGGGCGTCATAGCGCTGGCCGGCGCCGGCGGCGGTGGGCAGCGTCGCAGGCGGAACCGGCCAGGCGGTGGGGGCCGTCGTCTACGGCGCCGGCCGCATAATGGGCGTGATCGTCGGCGGAGTGGTTGGCGGAGTGTCGGCGCTCTTTGGCGGCCCGTTCGCGGCGCCGTTCAACGCGGCCGGTGGGGTCGCCGCAGCGCCCTTCCAGATGGTGGGCGGCGCTTTCGGCGGGACGCGGACCGGGTACTGGCCGCTTCCGGCTGCAACCTACGCCACTCAGAATCGCCTCGCGCCCGGTGGCGCACGATGCGCCTCAGCGCGGCCTGAGGAGTCATGCGGCCCGAACATGGGCGCCGCGGCCGGGGCGCCGATTGGGGCAAGATTGCGAAGCCTCCCTGTTCGGGCGGTTTTTGTCCCTGTTCAGATCAATTATTCTCCCTGTTCCAGCGCGAAAATATCCGTGTTCCGTTGTCGCCAATTGTGGCGCCGGCTCCGCCCTGAAGCTATGCAATGAGCGCGTGGCGCCAGGGTTTCGCCCCAATCGCCAATCGCCGCTAAACCCGCAGCGCCGCCCGTTCGCCGATCGCCGCGCTTTCCGGCGCGAGCCCGCGAGCGCGGGCGCCGACCCGCCAGCGTTCGCCGTCGCGGTCGAGCCTGACCAGATGATAGGCGGCGCGGTAGCGCGGGTCGCGGGCGGCAGCGGCCGCCGAGGGCGCGCCGATCACCGGAACCGCGCCGCCGACGGTGCGCGCGGCGCGCGAGGGGAGCGCGCGGACGGCCTGCTGGTGGGTGTGGCCGTGCAGGATCGCCTCGGCGCCGCGATCGCGCACCAGGCGCCCGAACGCCGCGGCGTCCGAAAGACCGCGCAGCGGCGGCGTGATGCCGGCGATCGGCGGGTGGTGAATGAGCACCACCCGCGCCAGGCCCTTGGCGCCGGTCTCGGCGAGCAGTTCGGCGAAGCCCGCGAGCTGCCGCTTGCCGAGTCTTCCGGTCGCCATCAGCGGCCCGGTCGGCACGGCCGAAGAGAGGCCAATGATGGCGATGTCGCCGCGAATGCGAAGATAGGGGTAGGTCGCCTCGCTCCCCGGCGCGTCGCCCGCCGTCCAGGGCGCAAAGGTCGCCTCGAGCAGCGGCATGACCGCGCGCACATAGGCGTCGTGATTGCCGGGGACGAAGCTGACATCGGACGGATCGCCGAGCGTCTTCATCCATAGCGCCGCGCGATGGAACTCGGCCGGCATGCCGATGTTGACCAGATCCCCGGTGACCGCGATGTGGTCCGGGCGTTGGGCGCGGAGATCCGCGACCAGGCGGGCGAGCATTCCCATGTCGTTGAGCCGTTCGCGTCCCCGCTTCCAGTTGATGAAACCCATGACCCGCTTGAGCCGCAAATCGGCCAGCCCCGGCATGGGCGCGGGGCTGAGATGCGGGTCGGTGATATGCGCGATCGTGAAGCTCATTCCGTGACCGCCTCGTCGCGTGCCGCCGGGGTTAAACATGCGTCGCCGGCGCCATTGACCGGGCGGCAATAAGATTGCTTGAACGGAAACACAACCCCCGGGCGTCGGCCCGAGGCCGGAGCGCCCGCGAGCCCATGCCTTCGCCGATTCGAGAGAGGCTGAAACTGCGTCTCATGCACTGGAGCTTTCTCCTGGCGCGGCCGATGACGCTCGGGGTCAGGGCGATCGTGGCCGACGCCGACGAGCGGGTTTTGCTGGTCAGGCACGGCTACGTCTCCGGCTGGCATTTTCCCGGCGGGGGCGTCGAGCCCGGCGAGACCTGCGTCGAGGCGATGACGCGCGAGGTCGAGGAAGAGGCGAGGGTCGCGATCGACGGGCCGCCGCTGCCGCACGGCGTATTCCTCAACACCCGGCGCGACCACGTAGCCGTCTACTTCGTCCGGACGTTCCGGGTCCTCGGCGAACGGGCGCCCGATTGGGAAATCCAGGAGGCGCGCTTTTTCCCTCGCTCGGCGCTGCCGGAGGGGACAACCCAAGCGACTCGGGCCCGGCTCGCGGAGGTCTTCGAACTCCGCGCCGCTGTCCGGCCGCTGGTGACCGACGGAGCGATGGGTGATCGCGGGGTGTCGCCGTGAACAAGCCGCAGCTAATCTTGCGATAATCAGAAGGCCATGCTTGGCTTTCTGTCCTCGGAATTTGGCTGTAGACATGCGCAGGAGGACCACCGATGTCTCGGCCTCCGGCGGATTTCGATTCTCCTTACCGCAGTCTTGGGAATTCCTTGTCTCGTTTGCCGCCGCGCTCGCGCGAGCTGAGATAAACGCCGCGATGCAGTGAAAATCCGATTAACGGCTCTGTAACAATGCGCGCGCTTCATTTCCCCACGTGGACTTTTGGCGCCCGCGCGGCTAGGATTGAATCGAATTCGGGGAGATCGATGAATTCAATCATCCGGCGCGGGGTCGCCGCTGGTCTGACCGTCGCGGCCTGCGCCTTGATCGCCGGCTGCGACGACTCCTATCTCGATCAGAGCTCGGCGCGGTCGCAGCAGCCGATTTCCTCCGCAACGCTGGCGGAGATGGACAAGCTCGACACCACGCCGTCCGCGCCGACGATCATCCGCACCTACAAGAAGGAAGCCGAGCTCGAAATCTGGAAAATGAAGTCGAGCGGCGAATACGCGCTGCTCAAGACCTATCCCATGTGCCGCTGGTCGGGGCAGCTCGGCCCGAAGAAGCGCGAAGGCGACATGCAGGTGCCGGAGGGGTTCTATACCATCGCCCCCGGGCAGATGAACCCAACTTCGCATTATTATTTGTCGTTCAACGTCGGCTATCCCAACGCCTACGATCGGGCCTACGGGCGCACCGGCGGCAATGTGATGGTGCACGGCGTCTGTTCGTCGGCCGGCTGTTTTTCGATGACCGACGAGCAGGTCGCCGACATCTACGCCATCGCCCGCGAATCGTTTGCCGGCGGCCAGCGGGAAATCCAGCTGCAGTCCTATCCGTTCCACATGACGGCCGAGAACATGGCGAAATTCCGGCTCGATCCCAACATTGACTTCTGGAAGGATCTCAAGAACGGCTCGGATCATTTCGAGGTCACCAAGGCTGAACCGCCAGTACTGGTCTGCGGCAAGCGCTATGTGTTCAACGCATCCGCGAAGGGCGAGGTTTCCGCGACCCAGCCTTGCCCGGCGCTCACCCGCGACCAGGACGTCGAGGCGCTGGTCGCCGAGAAGGAGCAGAAGGACGACGCCAGGGTCGCCGACCTGGTCGCGTCCGGCGTCAAGCCGATCCGCCTCGTCTATGCCGACGGTGGGCAAAATGCGGTCTTCGCCGGCTACAAGGACGAGAGCGACCCGGACGCGCTGGCGACCGGCCCGCAGGAGATCGTCCTCGGCGATTCCAAACCCGCGGCGGCAGCGGTCAAGATCGCGGCCGCCGACGCAGCCAAACGCCGCGCCGCGAGCCTCGCGCCGCAGCCGGTGGAGGCCGAAGCGGTCGAGCCGGCCGCTCCGCCTCAACCAACCGCGGCAGTCGCGCTCGCCAAGGCCCCGAGCCAGCCGCCGAGCGGCGTGCTGGGCGGGATCACCGGCGGGGCGCAGAGCGTGAAGAACTGGCTGCATCTCGGCGGTCAGGCGGCCACGCCGACGGCGATCGCCGCCGGCGTTTCCGATCAGCCGGCGCCCGCGGAGACTCCGGCGCCGCCGCGTCGCGACGAAACCGCCTCCCAGAGCGAGAAGCCGGTGCGTCTGGCGTCGCTGCATGCCCCCCCGACGCCGCCGGCGAGGCCAAATCTCGCCGACGCGGCGTCCGAGGACAGCGCGCCGACGAAGCCAGCACCCGCCGTGGCCGCGCCAGCGCAATAGCGCCGCGTCACCGCCCGGGGTTCGCGCCCCGCATCGCAAGGATCCGGCTCGAGAGACGCGAGACAAGGCGCGCCGCCTCCTCGCCCTCGGCGAGCGCGCGCGTCGGCACGACGATCGGCGCGCCCTCGCGCGGCCACACATAGATGAGGCCGCCGGCGTCTTCGGCTTCCTCACAGTCGGCGTAGCAAAGCCGCTGCATGCGCCCATCGACGTTGAGCGATAGCACGTCGTTGTCGAACGTCGCCGTTACCGCGCCTGCCGACTGAAGCCGAGCGACCGCCGCGCGGCCCTGCCGGCGGGCGTTGCGCACGCGCCAATGGTTGGCCAGGCGCTGGATCATGAAGGCGGCGGCGGCAAGAATGATCGTTGCCTCGCCGGCGCGGCGGCTGATGAGGCCGGTCAGCGCCAGCACCGAGGCAAAGGCGATGATCAGCGCGAACGCAGTCAGCGGCGCCAGATGGCGGGCCAACAATCCGCCCCGGAGAGCCAGGCGCAGCCCCGCCCGCGCCGCGGCGGCTTCGGCCTCGGCGGGAGACAAGGCGAACGCGTAGGGCCCGAACGATTCGGAGCGGCTGTCCGCCGTCATGGCTCGCCCGGGGCCTTGGCGACGAGCGCGAGCGCATGCAAACCATCGGCGAATTCCGCCGTCAGCAGGTCATAAACCAGACGATGCCGCTCGACCCGGCTGCGGCGCTCGAATTGCGCCGACACGATCCTGACCCGGTAATGCGTGCCGCCGCCCGCGCGCGCTCCCGCATGTCCCGCGTGGCGGTCGGATTCGTCGACGACGTCGAGGGCGATCGGTTCAAGCGCCTCCGTCAGACGGGCGACAATTCTCTGCTCCATGATCACTTGCGCACTCCCGTTAAGCCCTTCGCGACCCTACATATCTTATCAAAGGCTGCGGGCATGCGAGTTCGCGCCGCTTCCGCGCCGGCGGACAGCGCTTTCGCCGCCGGCGATTGTTTGGGACTTGCCCGATAGCGTCGGCGGTCATAAAGGTCATGGCATGGATTTGAATTCTCGCCTGTTCGACCGGATCCGGGTGAAGCCGGTCGAGCGCGCGCCGGAAAAGGCGCCGAGGAGCCCCTGTTCCTTTCCCGGCTGCGCGGCCGAGGGGATATTCCGCGCGCCCAAGGGCCGCGAGCGGGAAGGCGAATACTTCAGCTTCTGCCGCGATCATGTGCGGGAATATAATGCTTCTTACGACTACTTCCGCGGCATGGACGACGCCTCGATGGCGAAATTTCGCCAGGCCGACGCGGTCGGCCACCGGCCGACCTGGAAGATGGGCGCCCGGGCGGCCGCGGCCGGGCATCCGGTGGACGAATCTGTTTTTGCCGAGGCGCGGGCGGCGCGACGGCGCGGAGCGCGCGGCAAGCCGCCCCAGCACGAGCCGCCGCCGCGATACAACGCTCTCGCGACCAAGGCTTTGCTGACGCTCGACCTCAACGGCGACGCCACCCAGGCGAAGATCAAGGCGCGCTACAAGGACCTGGTCAAGCGCCATCATCCCGACGCCAACGGCGGCGATCGTTCGTCGGAAGACAAATTGCGCGAAATCATCCAGGCTTATAATTATCTGCGCACAAATAAGCTCGTCTGATCTGGCTCTAGGGCGCGAGACGCGGTTCGCCGGGCGCGGATGAGGCAACACGCATCGGCGCCGTTGCGAGCCGATGACGGCGTGAGGATACTCGAGGGATGGCGGCGGCGGGCATTCTCCCGACCGAACGGCCGGTTTTTGCGCGCGCCCGGAATTCGAGTATGAGAATGACGCTCTTTTCCGCCCGCGGAGGAGCGTGGAGGACCAATGAATTCGATACATACCCTGGTGGAATCCGACACCGCGTCCGGTCTCCCCGACACGCGGGTCTCGGTGCGCAAGCTGTTCGGCATCGATTCCGACATGGAGGCGCCGGCTTATTCGCACTCCGACGAACACGTGCCGGATCTCGATCCGGACTATCTGTTCGATCGTGACACGACGCTCGCGATCCTCGCCGGCTTCGCCTACAACCGCCGGGTGATGATCACCGGCTACCACGGCACCGGCAAATCCACTCACATCGAGCAGACTGCCGCGCGCCTCAACTGGCCTTGCGTCCGCATCAATCTCGACAGCCACGTCTCGCGCATCGATCTGGTCGGCAAGGACGCGATCGTGCTCAAGGACGGCAAGCAGGTGACGGAGTTCCGCGACGGCATGCTGCCTTGGGCGATCCAGAACAATATCGCCCTCTGTTTCGACGAATATGACGCCGGCCGACCGGACGTGATGTTCGTCATTCAGCGGGTGCTGGAGGTGTCGGGCCGCTTGACCCTCCTCGATCAGCGCCGCGTCATTCGTCCTCATCCCGGCTTCCGCCTGTTCGCGACCGCGAACACAGTCGGCCTCGGGGATACGTCAGGCCTCTATCATGGCACGCAGCAGATCAATCAGGGCCAGATGGACCGCTGGTCGATCGTCGCCACGCTGAACTACCTGCCGCACGACAAGGAAGTCGACATCGTGCTCGCCAAGTCGCCCGCGCATCGCGCGCGCAAGGATGGACGCGACGTCGTCAACAAGATGGTGCGGGTGGCGGACCTCACGCGCAACGCTTTCGTCAACGGCGATCTGTCGACCGTGATGAGCCCGCGCACCGTCATCACCTGGGCGGAGAACGCCGAGATCTTCAAGGACATCGGATTCGCTTTCCGCCTGACATTCCTCAACAAGTGCGACGAACTCGAGCGGACCCTGGTCGCCGAGTTCTACCAGCGCTGCTTCGGCCAGGAACTGCCGGAGAGCGCGCTCAACGTCGCGCTCAGCTGAGGGCTGCGGGCGGTGAGGCTTCTGGCCATATCCGGAAGCCTCCGCCGCGCCTCCGCCAACACGGCGGCGCTCGAGGCGCTGGCGAGGCTCGCGCCCGAGGGCGTCAAGGTGCTCGTCTATCGCGAACTCGCCGACCTGCCGCCGTTCAATCCCGACGACGATGTCGAAGACAAGCCAAAACCCAAACCAGTCGAGACGCTGCGCGCGCTCGTGGGCGCGAGCGACGCGCTGATCATCGCCGCCCCGGAATATGAGCACGGCGTTCCCGGCGTCCTGAAGAATGCTCTCGATTGGCTGGTGGCGAGCGAGAATTTCGCCGGCAAGCCGGTCGCGCTGGTCAATACGTCGCCGCGCGCCTTCCATGCGCAGGCGTCGCTGCGCGAGATCCTTTCGACGATGGCCGCACGTGTGACGCCTGAAGCCTTTGCGACAATCTCCCTTACCGGAAAGACGATGACGGCAGACGAGATCCTCGCCGATCCGGCGAGCGCACGAAGGCTCAAGGAGGCGATTGAGGCGCTGATGCGTGCGGTGCAGGAAGTCTGAGCCATTGTCATTGCGACTCGGCGCGCTTTGCGCCACATGAGGCCGCATGAGTCATGATCTCGTCCTGATCGTCGACTTCGGCTCGCAGGTCACCCAGTTGATCGCGCGGCGGGTGCGCGAGGCCGGCGTCTATTGCGAAATCCATCCGTTCTCGAAAGCGGGCGAGGCGTTCGCGCGGCTCAAGCCCAAGGCGGTGATCCTGTCCGGCGGGCCGGCGTCGGTCCCCGAGCCGGGCAGTCCGCGCGCCCCGCCCGAAATCTTCAACAGCGGGATTCCGATCCTCGCCATCTGCTACGGCCAGCAGACCTTGTCCGAGCAACTCGGCGGCAAAGTCGAGAGCGGCCACGCGGCGGAGTTCGGCCGCGCCGAAGTCGAAATCCTCGCTTCCTCGGCGCTGTTCGACGGCGTCTGGCTAACCGGCGGCCGCTACCCGGTGTGGATGAGCCACGGCGACCGGGTGACCCGCCTGCCCGAGGGCTTCCGCGTCTATGCAGTGTCGGAGAACGCGCCCTACGCGGTCGCCGCCGACGAGGCGCGCCGGTATTATTCGACCATGTTCCACCCGGAGGTGGCGCATACGCCTGACGGGGCAAGGCTCATCGGCAATTTCCTGCACAGGATCGCCGGGCTCAAGGGCGACTGGACGATGGCCGCTTTCCGCGACGAGGAGATCGGCCGCATCCGCGCCAAGGTCGGTCGCTCGCGGGTCATCTGCGGCCTCTCGGGCGGGGTCGATTCGGCGGTCGCGGCGGTGCTGATCCACGAGGCGATCGGCGATCAGCTGACCTGCGTCTTCGTCGACCACGGCCTCCTGCGGCAAGGGGAAGCGGACGAGGTGGTGAGCCTGTTCCGCGGCCATTTCAACATCCCGCTCGCCCATGTCGACGCGGCCGCCGAATTCCTCAAGGCGCTCGACGGCGTCGACGACCCCGAGGCCAAGCGCAAGACGATCGGCAAACTGTTCATCGACGTGTTCGACGCCGAAGCGCGCCGGATCGCGAGCGACGGGCGGGGGCCGGTCGAGTTTCTCGCCCAGGGCACGCTCTATCCCGACGTGATCGAGAGCGTGTCGTTCTCCGGCGGCCCATCGGCGACGATCAAGAGCCACCACAACGTCGGCGGCCTGCCCGAGCGGATGCGGATGAAGCTCGTCGAGCCGTTGCGCGAATTGTTCAAGGACGAGGTGCGCGCGCTCGGCCGCGAGCTCGGCCTGCCCGAGGCGTTCGTCGGCCGCCACCCGTTCCCGGGACCCGGCCTCGCCGTCCGCTGCCCCGGCGCAATCACCCGAGAGAAGCTCGACATCCTGCGCCAGGCCGACGCGATCTATCTCGACGAGATCCGCAAGGCCGGGCTCTACGACCAGATCTGGCAGGCGTTCGCCGTGCTGCTGCCGGTGCGCACCGTCGGCGTCATGGGCGACGCGCGCACCTACGATTACGTCTGCGCGCTCCGCGCCGTGACCTCGGTCGACGGCATGACGGCCGACTTCTATCCCTTCGACATGGCCTTCCTCGGCCGCGCCGCGACCCGCATCATCAACGAGGTCAAGGGCGTCAACCGCGTCGTCTACGACGTGACGAGCAAGCCGCCGGGGACGATCGAGTGGGAATGATTCAGGGCCATCCAAGCCTATCCTGCGGTATCCCGCCGTATCCTATATGTCTTTGAAATTACTTATAGAACATACGATATCATTCGCCAACTATCGGCCCGCATAGATCGCGGCCGACGGATCGGCTGACGGTGCGCGTTCTCATTGCCAAATCCGATTTTCCCCGATACCGTCGTGGCCAGAGTGCGCAATGACGGTATTTATTTCGACCTAACAGGTTGAAAAGGCCGAGTTTCTGGCCACAACCACGACTGAAATTTGCCTGACGGTATTTCGGTTGGAGATGGCGTGATGCTTACTGATGTGGCTCTTAAGTCATTGAGACCAAAGGAGAAGCCGTACAAGGTCACCGACCGAGATGGCATGTACGTGCTCGTCAGCACCAAGGGATCGCTGTCGTTCCGTCTGGATTACCGTCTGAACGGCCGGCGCGAGACCGTCGTCTTCGGGAAATACGATCGGGCCGGCATCTCACTCGCTCGGGCCCGAGAGCTGTGCATCGACGCCAAGCGCGCAATCCGGGAGGGGCGCTCGCCGGCCTTCGAAAAGCAGCGCGCGAAGCGACGCCTTCTCGAAATCAAGAGCTTTGGCGAATTTGGCGAGAAGTGGCTAACGGCAGCGCCGATGGCCGACAGCACGCGGGCGATGCGCCGGACGATCTTCGAGCGTGAGCTCCTGCCAGTCTGGCGCAAGCGGCTTCTCACGGAGATCGCGCCAGACGATCTGCGAGCACATTGCGGCACCATCGTCGAACGGGGCGCGCCCGCGACGGCACTCCACGTGCGCGACATCGTCAAGCAGATCTACGGATTTGCGATCCTACATGGCGAGAAGGTCACCAATCCAGCCGACGAAGTGGGTCCCTCGGCGATCGCCCATTTTGTCCCGAGAGACCGATCGCTATCGCCGACCGAAATCCGTGTCATGCTCAAGCAGCTCGATCGCGTCGGCGACGCTCCCGACGATCCGTCTCGGTCTGCGGCTGTATCCTCCTGACAATGGTGCGCAAAAGCGAGCTGCAGGACGCGATCTGGGACGAGGTGGATTTCGAGAACGCCGTCTGGACGATCCCGAAGGAGCGGATGAAGCGGTCGAAGGCGCACAACGTCTATCTGTCGCAACAGGCGCTCGACATCTTCATCGCGCTCAAGACCTGCGCCGGCAATTCGCGTTATGTGCTGCCGTCGCGTTATGATGCCGACGCTTCCATGTCGAGAGCGACCTTCAATCGTGTCACCTACCTCGTCGTGGCGTTAGCAAAGAAGGAAGGCCTTCCACTCGAACCATTCACGGTCCATGACCTGCGGAGGACCGGATCGACGCTATTGAACGAACTCGGCTTCAACAGCGACTGGATCGAGAAGTGCCTGGCGCACGAGGATGGCCGCTCGTCGCGCGGGGTCTATAACAAGGCCGAGTACGAGGTGCAGCGTCGGCACATGATGCAAGAGTGGTCGAACATCGTGGACGCTTGGGTGGCCGGCCAGAAGTACGTCCCGGTTCTTATCCCACCGTCGATGCCGTTCCTCGAGCCGGACCCGGCGCTTTAACCGGCCGGGTGCGCCGCTGCCTGACATCTGGCGATTGAGCGCGCGGGACGGGCTTCGATCGGCGTGACGCGAGCCATGCTTCCACTTCGGCGAGATCCCAAACGACACACCGCGGAGACAGCGCGAAGCGTCGAGGAAACTCTCCGCGTTGTTCCATCTCGTAGATCGTG
>CAVYDG010000025.1:0-174054 GCA_963767245.1 uncultured Alphaproteobacteria bacterium | reverse complement strand
ATCGACAGTCGCATAGATGATCGGCCGCTTGCCGTAATGTCGCTCCATCTCCTGCAGCATGACCTGCATGTCGGCGATGGCCCCGTCTTGGGTGAGATGACGGTGGCAGGTCTGGGAGGTCGGCGTCGCCTCGACGTCGAGCACGGGCGGGAGCGCGTCGTCCTCGACTGGCGCATTCTGTTCGAAGTTTTTGATTTCCTCGAGCGGCGGGCGGCACCAATAGACGAAGTGATAGGCGCCATGGGGGATGCCAGCGGCCTTTGCCCCCTCCCAGTTCGCTTGGAAGCGCGCGTCGGCGTAGTTGCCGCCCTCAGTCGCCTTGATCCAGGCGAATTTGACGCCGCTGTTAGCGACCGCGTTCCAATCAATATCGCCCTGAAACTTGGACACGTCGATGCCGTGTATCGGGTAGTCCTTCGGCTTGGGATAGTTGTCCGAAAAGACGTTCTCCGAGATGACCTGGTCAAATTCCAGGGGACCGCCGCCGCAACCCGAGGCCAACAGGGACATCGCAACCGCCGCCTTTTTTTTTTTTTTTTTTTTTTTTTTTTTTTTTTTTTTTTTTTTTTTTTTTTTTTTTTTTTTTTTTTTTTTTTTTTTTTTTTTTTTTTTTTTTTTTTTTTTTTTTTTTTTCCCCCCCCCCCCCCCCCCCCCCCCCCCCCCCCCCAAAAAAAAAAAAAGCGCTTGCGGGTTGGGAAGCCCCCGTCGGCTCCCCGGCGTATCCGGCAGAACCGCTGGCACGGCGCTGGCGGCTCATGCCCTGCGTCAGCGGGCGGCAACCTGCGGATCGAACAGGATGGTCTTGGTCTTCCATTGCTCATCCAAGGAGCGAAATTGAGCCGGCATCGGTAAAGGGTCGCATGCCTTGACAGCCTGCAACACGCTCTTTGCCTGCGGCTTTTGCGCCGGATCGGACGGCGGATTGACGAGCTTCGGCGGCTTCAGGAGCGATCCGTCGGATTTGAATTTGAGGCGCACCCGCGCGACATAACAATTGGCGTCGGCAGGCTGAGCCGGCGGCTTCCAACATGAGAGATAGGTCTTGATCATCCACGTGTCGAGGCTCGCCTCTTGCGAGGCGGTCATGCGCCGCGGTCGCTCGGGCTCGGGCGTGGCGGAGGGCGCCGGGGCCGAAACGGGCGGCGGACTACAGGTGGCGGGGCAGCGGGCTCGGGCGTCGCAATCGATGCGGTTCGCGTCGGAGCCGCGTCCTGGACGAGGTTCGCCTCTTGCGAGGCAGGCGCCAGCGCCGAACGGGCTGCGGGCTCACAGGCAGCGGCGCAGCGGGCTCGGGCGTCGCAACCGATGCGGTTCGCGTCGGAGCCGCGTCGTCGACAGATGGCTTGGTTCCGAGGCGGTCGTGGACAAGGACGCCCGCCGCAAGCGTCGCGAGGAGCGTTATGGGCACGATGAGTGTCGATTTGATCGTCATGGGAGACTGTGTCGATCTTGCCGAAAAAGTCCTAACCATTTGTTTCACCCGCACTTGGCGTCGACGACGCGGACGCGGCGACTCGCGTTGACCCGGCTCTCCGCGCAGCTTCGTCATTTGAAGCAAAGGCCCTGGATGTGAGTGCGCCGGCGCGAGGTCATGGGACAGTTTTGGAACTGCCACGACGCTCCGAAAAACACGCTCATGGTGGCGGGAACTTTACGCCGGCAGGTACGCGCGCCGCGTGCGCGAGGGGACTGTGTCTCGGCTGCAAACTCCCCCATCTCGTCAATAGGGGTGAGGATTCTCAACAAGAGTGGCTTCGTCTGCGTTGCCTGCTCCGACCCGATCCAGAAATTGCCACCCCCAAATAAACCGGATGTTAACCATAAGGACCAAAACTCGGCCTCTCAGAAACGGTGCTCTTCAGTCGCGGAGTAAGTCTGACGGGGTGTTGGCTCGGCGAGACGCCATGCGTGACGGAGCCGGACGTGCCTCGTAGGTCAGCGCTGGCTGAAAGCAATTCTCTTACTCAGGCTTTCGTCCGGAGGGGTAAGAAACGGCGTCGGCGGACGGTCGACGGGGAGAGGCAGGGTATGCCGATTAATCTGAAGCCCCCCCAGCTGAAGGAATTAAAGCCCCGCATCATGGTGTGCGGGTGGGCGGCCGGTTGCAACGCCGTCAACAACATGATCGTCTCCGGTATGCGGGGTCGAATTCATTGTAGCTAATACTGACGCTCAGGCACTCACCTCATCGCGCGCCGACCAAGTCATCCAGATGGGCCTTCAGTTGACGGAGGGTCTGGGCGCCGGTTCGAAGTCGGAGGTCGGCAAGGCGGCGGCGGAGGAGGCGCTGGAGGAGATTCGCGATCACCTTGCCGGCTCGAACATGGTTTTCCTCACCGCCGGCATGGGCGGCGGCACTGGCACGGGTGCGGCTCCTGTCATCGCCACAGCCGCCCGTGAGATGGGCATCCTCACGGTCGGCGTCGTCACCAAGCCGTTCCACTTCGAGAGCGGCCGCCGCATGAGGGTCGCTGAGGCCGGCATCGCTGAACTGCAAAAGGCAGTCGACACGCTGATTATCATTCCGAATCAGAACCTGTTCCGCGTCGCCAACGAGAAGACGACCTTCGTCGACGCTTTCGCGATGGCCGATCGGGTGCTTTGCTCGGGCATCTCCTGCATTACTGACCTGATGGTCAAAGAGGGCCTCGTCAATCTCGACTTCGCGGACGTTTGCTCAGTCATGAGCGAAATGGGCACCGCGATGATTGGGACCGGCGAAGCTACGGGGGAACGGCGCGCACTGCGAGCTGCCGAAGCGGCGATTGCCAATCCTCTGCTCGATGACACCTCTATGAGGGATGCTCGGGGCCTGCTGATATCCATCACCGGCGGCGACGGTCTGACGCTCTATGACGTGGACGAGGCAGCGAGCCGCATTCGCCAGGAGGTCGACGACGAAGCCAACATCATTCTGGGCGCGACCTTCGAGCCCGCCCTGGAAGAAGCGGTGCGGGTGTCGGTCGTCGCGACGGGTATCGGTCGAGTGGCCGATCTAGGAGCCTGTCTGCTTAATCCTCGGCGAGATGGGATTTGAACCGCTCAAGCCAGTCGGAGAGCCGGATGCAGCAAATTCGCGCATCCGGTTTGATGTAAGGTTGGGTGGAAGCTTTGCGGCCATCGTTCGTTGCACCGTTTCCGAGGTGGCGAAGCTCAGCCGGTTGCGAGTGCGGCCAGGGACGGGGTCCGCCCCTGGGCGAGCTTCAAGATATTGTGGGCGAGGCAGACGAGGCCCCACTCGTTGGCGACCTTCTCGACGCCGCGCAAGAGAAACTGACGGAAGCCGCGCGCCTGCTTGATCTGTCCGAACACCGGCTCGGGCAGCTGCTTTCTTAAGCGGTAGGGGCTGGAGTGCCCGCCGGCCTTGATTCTTTCGCGCATGGCGGCGACGCGGGCGCCGCCGCCTTCTCCTTCCCCGGCGTGCTTGGCCCGCCCCGGCGCGATATAGGCGTCGATCTCGCGTTCCTCCATCGCTGTAAGGTTGGCGTCGGAGCAATAGCCCGCGTCCGCCGACAGTTGCGTCGGCTTCTTGCCCAGATTGGCTTCGATGGCGTCGGCCATCGGCGCCAATTGATGTTGATCGCTCTGCTTCGCGTCGAGGCCGTGGGCGACGATCACCTGCGCCGTCGCGTCGACCGCCGCCTGCGCATTGTAGCCCTGGATGAAGCCGTCCTTGGTTTTCATGATGCGGCTTTCGGGATCGGTGAAGTTCTTCTGCGCTTTGGGGTCAGGCTCTTCGGATGGCGGGGCGGCGGGCTTGCCCGGTTTCTTGCGGCCCTCGGCTTGTCGCCGCTCCTCGGCCTGCGCTTTGGCCTTGGCCGCCGCGGCCGCTTTCGCCTCGGCCTCCAATTCGGCCTTCGCCGCCCGGATCTTCTCGACGCGCTTCTTCTTGTCGGCGACCCATTTGGGCAGCTCCTCGCCGCTCTTGTCGCGGCCGAAGGCTCTGTCTTCCTCGGCGTCCGCAGCCTCGGCTGCGCTCAGCCACCGCTCGACCTCGGCCTCGAGCTCCGCCGCACGCTTCTCCATGCGCTCGTAGCTCATCGCCTTGTGCTTGGAGGCGTTCGCCTTGATCTTCGTCCCGTCGAGCGCGACATGGCCGAGCTTCACAAGTCCCGCCTGTTCGCACAGCTTGAGAACTTGCCCGAACAGTCCCGCAAGCACCTTCAAGTGCCGCTTGCGGAAGTCAGAGACGGTGCGAAAATCCGGCGGATCGAGCCCGACAATGCTCAGGAAGTCGACCCGTTCGCGCGCCGCCTTGGCGATCCGGCGCGACGAGTAGACGCCGTTGCAATAGCCGTACAGCAACAGCGCCGTCATCATCGCCGGGTCAAACGGCGGCTGCCCGCGCTCGCTCGCATACGCGGCTTCGATCTCACCAAGGTCGAGAGGCTCGAGCACAAGCGCCAAAATGAAGCGAGCCAGATGGTCCTCGCCGACAAAGTCCTGAACGCTCGGCGGCAACAACAGCGGCTGATCGATCGTCCAGGGCCGGAAGGTCTTGCTCATAAGCAAACAGAATCCAATTCGAGCAAACGCCGCCACCACAATCCGCTATTATCCAGACAGGCTCCTAGAGGGTATGTCCGCTCAGAATCTGATCAAAAAAGGCGTTGGGCTCGCGCTGGTTGCATGATTTCTGGGGACTTCCAATCATCGGAAGGGTGATTGGAATGTGGCCCGATTAGCAGCGAATCCTGTGGCGAAGGTCGTCTGCCTGACCGATTTCAGGGCGAAACCGCAGCCCCCAATTCAAGCTCAAACGCGCGTAGACCTGCTCGCGGTTACTTGCTGAATACAGTTTCGAAAATTAACTCCCGTGAACGCGCGTACAAGCCCCTGCATGCGACTTCAAAAATCTCTTCCGACTCCGTTTCGAGTCTTGCCGAGATGGCGAAGATCGACACGACGCCCTTCTCTCCCGTGCGGCACAGTTACCCCAGTTACGATGTCTGGGAGCGTTTATTTGTTAACTCTTGGGGCTGTACTTTAGGTGATACGTGATTCGCAGGCCACCAAGGCTGAAAGTGAAGTTCTCGAAGGCGCGGAGCAGAAACCGGCGGGGGTAGTTCACGAACTGGCGCACTCTTGAGGGTAACGCGGCCGGCCTGCTGTTCTGACGTACAATCCGCGGAGGTGAAGGAGATGGATGCGCTTGCACGTGGCTCAACCTACGCATTGGCGGCTTCGATTGCCTTGTCGCTCGCTGCATGCAGCGAAACCTTTGGGGGAATCGGTCCGTCAAGCCATATTGCAGAGACGGAAGCGGGGGACCAAGAATCCAACGCCGGGAATCTTGCTTCCCTGACGGAAGTCATTGCGCGCAATCCGAGTGATGCGGCAGCGTACAACACGCGCGGCGTCGTTTACGCCAAACTGGGGCGCTACTCCAACGCGATCGATGACTTCAGCCACGCGATCGAACTCGACCCGCATTTTGCCGGCGCCTATACGAACCGGGCTCTCGCCTATCGCCAGGAGCGAAGGGGCGACCTTGCGATGCAAGATTTCAATCAAGCGATCGCCGTCAATCCCAAGGACGCTGCAGCCTACCTCGGTCGCGGGAATCTCCTTCGATCCCAAAACGAGTTCGACGAGGCCCGTGCAGACCTGAACCAAACGATCAGGCTTAACCCGGAAGGCGCACAGGCCTATCACGCCCGCGGTCTCATTTATCAGCGGCAGGGGAACTACGCCCAGGCCATCACGGACTTCGACAACGCCATCGATAGGGACCCGTTTGCCGGCGCGCCGTACCAGGCTCGCGGCCAGAGCTTGATGGCGAGTGGCAAGTACGAAGCCGCGATCGAGGACTTCAACGCGGCGCTGAACGTCAATTCAGACAACTCGGATGCCTGGGCGGGGCTCGGGTTCTGCTACCAGAAACTCGATAATAGGTCGAAAGCGGTCGAATCCTATCAACGCGCAGTTTCGGCGAACCCCAACAATACGAGCGCCCGCTCTGCACTGCTAAGCCTGAGTTAACCCATCGCATGGGCGACGGCTTTGAGAGGGTGTGTTCGGCTTCTGGCCCGCGCTGATGCTTCGCAACGAGGGCTTGCCTTGCTACGACGCTGAATGGCGCGCACTATCTCGACGTTATCCAGGATATAGTTGGGGAATAGCAGGCCGCCGGCCGTGCAATCCACCCGCGGTTACTTGCCGGTTACCGTCACATAAATTCACTCCCGTGAACGTCAGTGTGCGCTGGTTCTTCTCCGTTCAAGAACCGCCTCGCACCCATTTCTTGCATTCCCGTGAACCTGCGCGAACGCCCTTGAACGGCGGTGCAGCCGTTCAACACCCTGAACTCACGTTTCCTAAACCTGGGGCCAGAGGTTCAAGTCCTCTCCGGGACGCCATTCCTCACACAATTTCCGGTGTACAGACGTGAACGGGAATGAACTCCCGTGCAACCGGGAGACGCATCCACGGGCTCTGGAAGGGGTTTCCGGAAAGCGAGTTCCGCCGCGGTTACCGCGCGGTTACAAGTGGACGGCTCTATTAACCCGGAATGCGCGCGGGTGTGAGCGCGGAGGACGTAGTTTCCGGGCGAAGGCTCGGTCTTGACGAGGGTTGGTTGGCGTCGGTTGGCGTAGCGGGCGGCTAGCGACCCTTGGGTGGCGGTTCATCGGCGGCAAGGCGGTCGAGGAAGACAAGCCGTTTCATGTTGTAGACGATGTTAGCCATGCCGATCTTCATCTTCGCCCTTGCCAAGCCGATGGTGCGGACGAAGAGATCCATCTTGTCCTTCTGCGCCGCGAAGACGTGCTCGACGCGGGAGCGCACTTTCGATTTCAGCGCATTGGCGCGTCGCCTCGTCTCCGGCATCGGGCGGCCGGGGGGCTTCTTGCGATGGATGCGGCTGACGAAGCCGTTCTTGGCCAGGAACTCCTCGTTGGCCTTCGAGCGATAGGCGGTGTCGGCCCACACCGTGCTCGCGGTGTTGGTCTTGTCGAGCAGTCCCTCGCGCAGGCGGGCGCCCTCGTAGGCCGCAGCGTCCGTGGCGTCCCAGCGCCGAATCAGCCCGTGCTCGCGGTCGATCGAAATATGGTTCTGGTAGCCGAACGTCGGGATGGCGATGTCGATGACGGGCTTCGAGCCGCCGGCGCGCTCCTTGGCCTTGCTGAACTTGACCGTCCAGCGGGCGTCGCGGTCCTTCTGCCGGAGCTTGGCGGGCTTGGCTGCCCAGCCTTCGGGAATGCGGCCTTCCTTGATCGCCTGCTTCTCCTCCTCGGTGTTGCGCTGCTTGGGTGCTGCCACCAGGGAAGCATCGACGATCTGCCCGCCCATGGCGATGTAGCCGGCTTGGCGTCGCCCCCACTCGCCGAATAACCTCGCGCTCGTCGCACTCGGAGCACCCGCAGGGGCGGCGTGTGACCAGCGGGTCAACACCTATGACTGGTCAATAGGTCCTACCGCCGACATCGACGGGGGGCAGCCTTTGTGGTAGTGCGGCAAGCGCTGGCGGTTACAGACGGACGCGCGAACAAGGAGGAAACCATGTTCCGATCGGGTTTGGCCAAGAGCGCCTGCGTGGCGATATTGATTTCCGGCTTCAGCGCGCCGCCCGCCAGGGCCATTGAGATGGTCCAGGGCTCCGGCGCGTCCGTGGATCTCAACCATGGACTGATCTCAAAAGTCGTGGTCTATCATCGCGGCGCGACCGCGGTCGGGCCTCGCGGCGGCGTCTACCATCGTGGCGGAACCTGGGCTGGCCATGGTGGCTATGGCTACCGCGGTGGTTATGGCTACCGCGGCTACGGGTCCCATGGTGGCTACGGCTACGGCTACCGTCCCTATGGATACGGCGCCGCAGCGGCAGTCGGTGCAGCCGCAGTCGGTGCAGCCGTTGTCGCACCTCATTGTTGGATCAATCCCTACGGCGTTCGAGTTTGTAATTAAATCGTGCACGGCCGACACGAACCGCCCGCTGGGCCGGCAGTTGGTGTCTGTAGCCTGATAGGTTGATCGGCGGCTCAGACTGCGGCGAGGGTCTTGCTCGGTCATGCCGGCGGGCGTCGGCTCGCCTGCCACCGCATACGCGCCGAATGAACCTCGCGCCGTCCGCAATCGAGCACGCGAATCGACACGGCGTGAGGCGCGATCAGCGGTCCATATCTGTCGGCCCGACGCGCACATGAAGCGCAGGAAACCGGCGAAGCGATTGCAAAGAGCGAGCTGAAATGTTGCAATCTCCCGTTGGCGTCGTGTTCAAGGACTTGCACGCCGAAATGGGGGAACATTAAGTGACCGCGCTGTTGCGGGAGGACATTTGAGTATCGTCGGGGCGCTCGTCGGTGACTGGCTCTTGCATCGCCTTGGACTTCATTTCGGCGCTGGAATCATTGGCCTCGTCATCAACGCCACAATCGGAGCGATCGAGTTGCTCCTGGCTTTGCGGCTTCTGGGCGCGGGCGGATGAACGTCGCAACCCCGCCCAAATGGCCCGACCTCAACGGAGTGTGATTGTTCCAATCTACACCATCGGCCTTGGCCGACGGTGTGCTCTGCGCCACCGCCGGGCGCATAGATTACAAAAACGCTATCGCCGACGGATCGGGACGCCTGTGAGCGCCTATGGGCTCGCTGACGAAGAGCGCACCTCTGTGCGCGGGGGCGAGAACTCATTGCTATGAGCCGCTCCCCACTATGAGCCGCCCCCGGGCGCCGCCACCGTCATGGCCGAAGGCTATTGTCTTGTCGGCGGTTCGAATTCCAGGTGGGAAAAAGGCTCGGCCGCAACATGGAAACGTCATGGAGAGGAAGTGGTCTGCACCTGGTCGGATATGTTCTTCAATGGATCGCAATGAGCGGAAACAAGTGCGGGGACAATGAGGGACAAGGGCCACTACCATGACGAAGGAGAAGCGCCCTTTGCCTTCGAAATAAGCGAGCTCACAGTTCCCGCCATGGCGGCTTTGAGCTGTGGAGGGATCGCTAAGAGTAAAATTCACGGGCGGATGCCGCAGATCGCGATAACCGCCGGCTCCTTCTGATTGCAGATCGCGGGGGTCATCCGCTGTCTTATTATGCCGGCAGATGCGGGCCGGGTCGCTCAAAGTTGAGGTTGCTTAACTTGGCGTCAACCAAGTCGCACTAACAAAGGGGGCCTGCAGCCCTTATTTATCCTGTGTAATTTTGTAAAAGATTCTTTCGCAAATGTCGCGCCTCACTTGGAGCTCCCGTGATGAGACCAGTTTGGGAGAAGCTGTTCAGCAGCGGACCGGAATCGGCGCCCAGCCAACACCCCGTCGTTACGATTGGCCCGCACGGCGCGAGGGCGAGCGCAGCAAGTGGCGCGGTTACCCGAACCAGCAACGAACACCCAACGCTGAAATCCGAAAAAGTTGCACGCACCTTTAGCTCCATTGGCCGCCGAAACGAAACGTTGCGGGCGCAGTTGGAGTCAATGGAGCTGTCGTTTCGAGACATCGAGTCGATCAGAACGCAATTTCACGATGCTCTGAGTTCCATTGACCAGACGCTCATTGAGATCGAGCGCACAAAAGTCGCCCATCTCGAAGCGGATCGGAAAGTGGAGGGCCTAACGGCGGCGTATGAACGCTTGGAGAAAGATCGCGCCGGAGTGATGGTTGAACGCGACCAACTGGCAGTTGCGCAGAAAGAGCTGTCGGCCCGATCCGAGAGTCCGAACAGCGTGTTCTGGATAAGTCGATCGAGGCGAAATCGCTCGAAATTAAGGTCGATGAACTCGAGAAGGATCTCGCCTCGACGCGCGCTGTTCGTATAGAGGCCGAGGCGGCGCACGCCGCCGCCGCGGAGAGGTCGGAGACTCTTGTCAAGTCTGTCAAAGATCAGGAGGTTGCGCTCCACAGCGCTGAACAGAAGATCGCGATGCTTGAGGCAAGGATCGAAGAGCAGATGAGGTCGACCCTCGGTGAGCGCGCCGTTTTGGATGAGAGGTTGGCCAAGCTCACAAAGCAGTTTGAGGCCGAGGCCGCTGCACGCTCATTCGCAGAAGGCGCACTGCATACCGCCCGGCAAGCGCGAGGCGCGCGACTCCACGGGGACGACGACGGCTCCTCCGGCGGCCAAGAGCCTTCTGCGAAGATAGAGCCTGCCCCAGGCAAAATCGCGTGGCTGAGACGTTAGCCTTCATGGGCATTCGCGACACTGCATCTTTGCTGGGGCCGGCAGCCTGCGGGGCGGTCCGCCTGCTGATGCAGAAAGCCTTGGCGACGCCCAGGCGCGTCTGCATCCGCGCAGGTGTGGCGGCGCTCGTTATGGGAATGGGGGCAAGTACGCTTCTGCTGCAGATCGGGCGACCTCCGGCGCCGCTTCTCGCTCCGGTGACTTAAGATCCCTTGCCGGCTTCCGCCCATACGGCCGCTCCTGCGGCGACCGTCCCCCCGGTCGCCTCGCATGCGTCCTCAACACCGATCTCGCAGTTCAGCACGGCCTCTGCCGCTGCGCGCCCGGCGGCAGGTGAATCGCGCGCGACCCAGGCGTCGGCGCCTGACATAACGTCCTCAATCGCGCCTGCCGCGCAGGACAAGCAGCATCAATCGTCGGCGCCCAATGGCGAACGACGTTCCGCCGCGCTCGGGCCCGACCAAATCGGCGCTCTCTTGCGCGGCAAGCTCGACGACGGATCGCGCCTGGTGCGCGCCGCCCAGATTGCGCTCGCGAAGCTCGGATATGCGGTCAAGTCCGATGGCGCCGAGGATGGCGCCACCCGGCGCGCTCTTCGCCATTTTGAGCGCGCGCGCGGGTTGGCCCCGACAACTGAAATCAGCCCGGAACTCGTCAAACAACTTATGGCGGCGGCGGGAGGTTAACGCCGCGTCTGGTCGTACAAGGCCTGTTGATGAACCCGATTGCGCTCATCATTTGGTCGTCGCGGCGAAGGTCCCGGCGCGCGATTGCGGATGAGAGCCTAACCTGAAGGGAAATCAAAAGCTCAGCAAGGTGTCGACTCTGGTCGTTAGATTGAACCCCAAAGTGTCCTCGATCCGGCCGCGGTGACGCGGCCGTCGACGGCGCCTTCCTTAGCTTGATGGAACAGGAAACGCGGGCCTGACCAGAACGGCGGCATTGCCCTATCGCGCGCGGTGAGAGTCTCGTCTCGCTCGGGTGCTGGAGATCCTTCGCGTTGGCGGGCGAGCGGAACCGACCTGTTCAAGCCTAGCCCCTGAGCAGGCTCTTCGCTTCGCGTGCGGTGAACGGCTCGGGCCGTTTGCACGGTACAGTAATGGCGACCTTTCGGCCGTCGGCAGCCGCGTCCAGCATGCCCGTCATTACCGCGAGCGCGTGGAGAGCTAACTTGCCGTCGGCGCGATGCAGGCGGCCTTCGACGATCGCGCGGGCCATGTCGGCAAGTGCGAGACCGCGATAATTGGCGTGCGCGGGCCTCGACAAAGGCCAGTTGGCAGCAGAGAACGGCTCCCCACGCGCCGAAATCGCGCGCCATCCGCCGAGGCCCTCCGCAATCTGGACGCGGCCTCCGAACCAGTTCGGGTCGGGCAGGCGGAGGGACGCCGTTTCGCCATGCAGCTCGATCGGCGGCAAGCTGTGCTTCCAGACATCCCAGCTCGCAAGAAAAGTCGCCTGCGCGCCCGAGGCGAATTCCAGAAGCGCCTGGACAGACGTTGGCGTCTCCGCGCGGATCGTCTGCCCGAGGAGCTTCGAGCCCTGGGGTGGAAACCACCCGTTCGGCAAAACCAATGTTCGCGACCGCCTGCACCGACGAGACGGCCCCGAGCAGGCTGACCAGCGCGGACACGTAGTAGGGCCCCATGTCAAGCACAGGACCGGCGCCCTTGCGGAAGAAAAAGCCAGGGTTCGGATGCCAATGTTCCATGCCATGGGACATGATCGCGGCGACGGCGGACAACGGCCGGCCAATTTTGCCTGCGTCGATGGCCCGACGCGCGGTCTGGCACCCCGCGCCAAGAATCGTCTCGGGCGCCGCTCCGACGCGGAGACGACGCTGCTCGGCGGCGGCAAGGATTCGTTCGCCGTCCGCGACCGTCGTCGCCAGTGGCTTCTCGCTGTAGACGTGCTTTCCGGCTTCGAGCGCGGCGAGCGACACTTCGGCGTGCGCCTCGGGAATGGTCAGGTTGAGAACGACGTCGACATCGTCGCGCTTCAAAAGATCGGCGACACGGGCGGCGACGACGCCATGACGGTCAGCCTGACGCTTGGCTGCCTCCTCCCGGCGCAGGCGACGACGCGAATGTCGCGAAAAAGCTTCGCGTTGACGAGGTAGACTTCGGAGATGTTGCCGCAACCGATGACGCCGACGCCAACGCTCATGACGGCGTCGCCTGCAAGAAGGTCCGCATGGCCCCGCAGCTCACGCGCGCGAACCGGTCGAAGTCGCTCGGATTGTCGTGCTCGGCGATCATCACCTCGGCGCCCGCCGCCACGCATGCGCTCCACAGCGCCGGCCACGGCAGCGCACCCTCGCCGACGTCGGCCCAGCCGTCCTCGTTCGTTCTTTCGCCGACCGGGGCGACGTCTTTGACATGGATCAGCGGAATGCGGTGGCGATAACGATCGATCCACCCAATCGGGTCCCCACCGCCGAGCGTCACCCAGGCGAGGTCGGCCTCCCAGGCGAGGTCTGAGCCAAGAATATGCTCGATCGGGTAGCTGCCGTCCGGCAAAGGTTGGAATTCGAAGTCATGGTTGTGCCAGGCGAAGCGGAGGCCTTCGCGCTCGATCAGATTGCGAGTGCGCGCGAGCCGCTCCCCGAACGCCATCCAGCCCGCGCGATCCTTGGGCCGCTTTTCGGGCGACAGATAGGGGGCGACGACGAACTCGACGCCGAGCAGATGGGCCGCCCTCACAACGGCTGGCGCGTCACTCTCCAATTCGTCTACGCCGATATGCGCGCTCACGGCCGCCAGCCCATGGCGATCGAGGGCGCGGCGGGTCTCGTCCGGCGATTGGTTCAGCGGGCCGAACGTTTCGACGTGGGTGAAACCGCAACGGGCCACGATGGCAATCTGCAATTCCAGCGGCGGGAACTTCCTCGCGCTATATAGCTGGACGGCGAAGGGGTGTCGCAAAGCCATCGAATGCTCCTCCCCCTCGGACCGCGCCGCCGCCGTATCCTTATCTAGGTCCGCTGACCCCGGACGCGTCAATATTGAGGCCGCTCGACACAACGATAACAGGTTCAACAGCGCGGCGCCCGAGCCCTCGATCTCCACAACCGCGTCTCGCCGACGGGGCTCAACCTGCCGAGAACGGGCGTAACACGTTGTAGCACGTTACGCCGTAGCCGTGGTCGGGCGCCCGATCTCCGGTTCTCTAGGAGCCTGTCTGGATAATAGCGGATTGTGGTGGCGGCGTTTGCTCGAAATCGGATTCTGTTTGCTTATGAGCAAGACCTTCCGGCCCTGGACGATCGATCAGCCGCTGTTGTTGCCGCCGAGCGTTCAGGACTTTGTCGGCGAGGACCATCTGGCTCGCTTCATTTTGGCGCTTGTGCTCGAGCCTCTCGACCTTGGTGAGATCGAAGCCGCGTATGCGAGCGAGCGCGGGCAGCCGCCGTTTGACCCGGCGATGATGACGGCGCTGTTGCTGTACGGCTATTGCAACGGCGTCTACTCGTCGCGCCGGATCGCCAAGGCGGCGCGCGAACGGGTCGACTTCCTGAGCATTGTCGGGCTCGATCCGCCGGATTTTCGCACCGTCTCTGACTTCCGCAAGCGGCACTTGAAGGTGCTTGCGGGACTGTTCGGGCAAGTTCTCAAGCTGTGCGAACAGGCGGGACTTGTGAAGCTCGGCCATGTCGCGCTCGACGGGACGAAGATCAAGGCGAACGCCTCCAAGCACAAGGCGATGAGCTACGAGCGCATGGAGAAGCGTGCGGCGGAGCTCGAGGCCGAGGTCGAGCGGTGGCTGAGCGCAGCCGAGGCTGCGGACGCCGAGGAAGACAGAGCCTTCGGCCGCGACAAGAGCGGCGAGGAGCTGCCCAAATGGGTCGCCGACAAGAAGAAGCGCGTCGAGAAGATCCGGGCGGCGAAGGCCGAATTGGAGGCCGAGGCGAAAGCGGCCGCGGCGGCCAAGGCCAAAGCGCAGGCCGAGGAGCGGCGACAAGCCGAGGGCCGCAAGAAACCGGGCAAGCCCGCCGCCCCGCCATCCGAAGAGCCTGACCCCAAAGCGCAGAAGAACTTCACCGATCCCGAAAGCCGCATCATGAAAACCAAGGACGGCTTCATCCAGGGCTACAATGCGCAGGCGGCGGTCGACGCGACGGCGCAGGTGATCGTCGCCCACGGCCTCGACGCGAAGCAGAGCGATCAACATCAATTGGCGCCGATGGCCGACGCCATCGAAGCCAATCTGGGCAAGAAGCCGACGCAACTGTCGGCGGACGCGGGCTATTGCTCCGACGCCAACCTTACAGCGATGGAGGAACGCGAGATCGACGCCTATATCGCGCCGGGGCGGGCCAAGCACGCCGGGGAAGGAGAAGGCGGCGGCGCCCGCGTCGCCGCCATGCGCGAAAGAATCAAGGCCGGCGGGCACTCCAGCCCCTACCGCTTAAGAAAGCAGCTGCCCGAGCCGGTGTTCGGACAGATCAAGCAGGCGCGCGGCTTCCGTCAGTTTCTCTTGCGCGGCGTCGAGAAGGTCGCCAACGAGTGGGGCCTCGTCTGCCTCGCCCACAATATCTTGAAGCTCGCCCAGGGGCGGACCCCGTCCCTGGCCGCACGCGCAACCGGCTGAGCTTCGCCACCTCGGAAACGGTGCAACGAACGATGGCCGCAAAGCTTCCACCCAACCTTACATCAAACCGGATGCGCGAATTTGCTGCATCCGGCTCTCCGACTGGCTTGAGCGGTTCAAATCCCATCTCGCCGAGGATTAAGCAGACAGGCTCCTAGCAAAGCCGCCGGGGGCTGTCCACCGCAAACGGGCGCCTGATATCCACCAGGCCCGCGTCGGCAGATGGCAGTCGGGCGCTCCCTCGCCGATGGGTCGCGGGGTCGTTATGTCGCGGTGACTCCT
Organism: uncultured Alphaproteobacteria bacterium; assembly: GCA_963767245.1. GTDB lineage: Bacteria > Pseudomonadota > Alphaproteobacteria > Rhizobiales > Beijerinckiaceae > Roseiarcus. Next base: position 159,072 of record CAVYDG010000025.1, on the reverse strand, counting down.
GGGCGCCGGTCGCGACGCTGAGCAAGGCTAAATCGAATACCGCTTCGCCCCAAATCGCTTGAGGACATTGTGGGTGATTTGGGCCGCGGCGGCGCTTAGCCGAGAGGTGCGAAGATGTGGCGCATTGAAGTCATCCAGTCCCCAACTCCACTGCATGCTCCCCGTGGCGAAGACTTCAGCGCCCGACGGGGCGACATACGCCGCCATGTTTGACACAACAATCTTACTCGGATTTTTAAGGTTCTTTGCCGGAGAGGCAGCCAGCACTCTTAGACCGTCTGGCGCGTTTCCCAACAGGCCGTCGACCTCGTAACCGAGCAGCCCCGAGAGCTCCGAGCCGTTTACAAGGCCCGTATTGGCGAACGCCCAGTGACTGGCGTCGGAAATAACGATGTTACCGTCGGCGGGGTCCATCAAATAAGCAACCCCGATCAGCATGTCCTCAGGCCGGGAAACAGGCCGCTGCCGCCACTGAGTTGTCGCCAGATGGTCGTTGGAAGGGTCGTTGTCGAGAAGGACGGGGTCTAGCTCTTTAGCTTTTTCCTTGTAGATCGCCAGATGCCGATCCGCGCGTCCGTGTCCGTCCCTTTCCGGCCTGACTTGCCAATATATTGCATTGGCGCCTGAGAAAAATAGATTTGTCCGCTTGGCCAAGGCCTGTTCGAGGTTGGCTCGGCCCTGCCAGGACCAATATTCGTCATGCGCCCCGCTGATGAACACACGGCGCCGATTGAATAATTCGGGAGAATTCTGGGTGTCGACATTACTGACATAAGTTACGTAATAGCCTTCCCTCTCGAGCCAACGGACGAGATTGTAGTCCCACCCGGCGCTCGAGATTGGGTATCCTTCGTGGGCTGGCTGCACATTGCACAAGAACTCGCCTGCGCCCATCCCGAACGCAGCGGCTGGATTGGTGCTCGCGGCATAGGGTCGATTGAACGACACCACGACTGCCGCCCGGCCGGCGGTGGAACCCCAGGGAAGTCCGTCGCCGCTGCCCCACCCGTAGGCCTGCCGCCCGCCCCAGAAATTATAGGCTTGATAGGTGTTGACTGGGAGCTCGAATACGACATCGGCATTGTCGTTATCGTCTCTGACAACGAAAATTACATAGGATTGGCGGCGCCCAACGCTTTCCTCCAGTTTGGCGAGATAGACGCCGGACCGCCAGTCGGCGCCGACGACAAACGTCGCGGAACTCTGCCAGTCGCAATCGACGAGCCCCGTCTCTGGGTCCGAAGCGGGGATCGGCTGGCGCAGACCTTTCGCAGGGATGGGACCGTGGACGCGGCGGGCGCCGCGCCCGCCATACCAGCCCATTCGAAAGATCTCGATCGTGAAGGACGGCGCAGCCGTATTGACGTACAGCTCGACAGCATCGCCGCGGGATGCACTGCAAACCGAAGCGTAACCCTCGATCTCGCGTCCGAGCGCGGGCCTCGTCAAAATCCAATCGTCCGTACCGGGGAGATTATTTTCATCCAGGAGCGGATTGGCGGAGCGGCGGCGACCCGACGAAAGGACACCCAGCAACCTGGAGAACAGGGGAGCGCGCATCAGTTCTTCAGGCCGTATTGCAGAATAGAAGTTGTGGGCGCTTTCGGCGCCTCGCCAGCGCCCCCAGATTTGATCACTTCGCTCTCCGATTGATATCCGACAACGCCAAACGCTTGATGTTCTCGGCGGCGTGAAACCAGGAAGCCGGAGCGCGCGGGGGCCGGACAGCCTTGTTTGCCAGAGACGTTTTGAGCGCAAGATCCAGCTGGGAAGCTTCGGTCAAGAGAGTCAGCGGGCGGCTCTTGGCCAGGAGAGTTGCGAAACGGCTCTGCTCATCGTCAAGGCCGCGCCGATTCGGCAGGATTATGGTATCCGCGCGGCCTCGAATGGCTTCGATGACAGTGTTATACCCTCCTGCGCAAACAACGATATCGGCAGTCTGGTTGAGCTCCCAACGGTTGCTGCAAAACTCAAGAATCTTTACGTTATCTGACTTCGCTTGCACGCGCCGCCCGTCGTATCTTGGCCCAAGAACGACGGTAAAATCTGCGGCCGGGTGTTGCGACGCCGCCAAAACGACGCTTTCGACCATCGCACCTGTGTAAATGCCGCCGCCTCCCGAGCACACGACTTGCTTTCGCGACGCGTCGGCGGGCTCTGCCGCGCTTGGTGGCGCAAGAAATCACATAGTCGATTTTGCTGGCCGCATCGGCAGAATACCCGTCTTGCAAAGCCACGTCGCGAAAGCCTGGCGGCAACGTCACCAGGAACCTGTCGTAGGAACGGGCAATCCTGCCTGACGCGTCCTCGCCCGCGAGAATCTTTGCGTCGGAGGTGTCTGGAACGCCCCTGTGGATAAAGTATTTCACCGCGCTTGTTGATTGAAGCAGACTGCTTAGTTCGTCCCTCTGTCCGAAAGGCAGGTAATCGACAAATATGACGTCGGGCGCGAAGCCGATGTCGGTAGACCGCAGAAGCTCGCTCCTCAACATCTTCGCTTGATCTGCGTCAAGATCGAACGAGAACGCGCTGCCTCGCAACTCCGCACGGCTGCGCAGCAAATAATCCCAATTGGGCAATTTGAGATATTCGGAAGTCCTCGGGATGAGGCGATCGATCTCGCGCATCCCGGTGACAATCAAGCAAGCGATGTCGGGGTGAAGACCATCCGCGATCCTGCATAGAAATTGAAGGTGACCGAGGGAGGTGCCGTCGTGGCAGAAAAGCAACGCTCGAAACGTCATCTGAAGGCCTCTCCGACGATCCCGAGCCATGCCTGGCGTTCACGTTCCAGACTGAAGTATTCATGCACCGCTTGCGCGCTCTCGTGGCGGAATCTGAATTTGCCAGCAGCCATCTCGTTCAAAAGTCCGTTGAGGCGAGATGTGAGACCTTCAAAGTCGCCGGCCGGGAAAAGCCTTACGTTGTTGTGATCGATCACTGGCTCGCACATCTCGCCGGTAGCGCTCGTCACGACCGGCACCCCACAGCGGAGTGCATTCAATCTCGCAGCGGAACTCCCTTCTCCGAGCGAGGCGGAGCAATAGACATCACATTTCGACAGTCTCTCGTCCACGTCCTCAGGCGTGAGAAAGTCTTCAAATATGATCTTGTCGTCAAAAACGGCAACGGTATCTTCTCTCCATTTCTTCCAATATTTTCCCTCATCAAAGTCGGTCGGACCGCAAATGTTCAAATACGTTCCGTGCAAGGCTTTGTCCAAGCGCGCCCACGCTTCGACAAGGGCGAACGTTCCTTTCTTGAAGCTATAACCACAATCGCTGAAGATCCGAAACGGAAACGACGGGACTCTCTCGTGGGTGACGGGAGTCGTTTTCATCGATGTCGGGATTACCTTTATTGTTTCGGTAATATTGGCTGGACCGATCGCCTGCTCGGTGCTTTTCGCCACGACGAGCCAGGCGGTTCTGCAAACCGCCTCTATGATCTGGCGCTCTTCAGGATTTCTAAAGCCGCGCGAGAAGTCGGTCCCGACCACGCATGCCACATGCCTGGCCTTGCATTCTTCGGCGAGCTGCATGCCGAGGTATCCCGTTCCAATTGCAAAGTTCGTGACAATAAGAAATCTCTCTTCCTGCAGACGGACACGCCCACCAATTATATTTTTGCTTAGAAGGAAGTTTAGTCTATGTATTTCTTTGTCCCACCGCCACCAGGCGTCGGAACCCGAAAGCGGCGGCTCCCATTTTGTCCGCAGGTCCTCCAGGCATAAGACCTCGAGGTCGTCTCGAGGCGGAATCTCAGAGGATTTCTGGGCGCCGGTGACGATAACAGTCACGGAGTATTTGGCGGCCGCCAGTAGGCCCGCCAATTGAAACGTCCATGCCTCCAGCCCTCCAGTCTTGGGCGGGACGGCCTTCGTTATTACGAATACCCGCATCTAAACGTTCCAGACTCAATTAAGCCATTGAAGCGAACAAGGGTCGCGTCCCCTTTCGACGAGGACGCCGATCGCCGGCGCAACCTCGAACGCAAGTCCCGTCGTCTCAAGGATTGGCGAGCCGGCGCCGCGCGCCTGCCCAAAATCGTGACAGACTTCTCCGCGGCGGCAGTTTGTCAATTCGAATGTCCTCCAAATCGCTCCGGTGCTGGGTCTTCAAAATCGAGTTCTCCAAGGCGAGCTCTTTCCTCTTGATCCGTTCAAAATCGTTCCTCAAGGCGGCCGAGTGCGCCTGACGCGCCGGCGAAAGAATGCCGGTTTCCGGCGCCTGTGTCAGCGAGCCGGCGCGCAATCGGCGTAGGTAGAGAAATTCGTCCACATTTCTCAATCTCAAGAAGAAGAACGCCCGATACTCGAATTCCAAATCACTATTGAACGTTCTGATCGTCGAGAATCCACCGGCTGCCTTTATTGCGTCCCGTCGCCCAGCGGCGGTTGGCAGCAGAAGCGTGTGACCGTCCAATGCGGCGAGCGCCGCCGAGGCGTCGAGGGGATACCGAACAGCCATAACCTTCCGCCACACTTCGCTCACCAGAAGCTCGTGAGACCCGATCAGATCGGCCCCGGACTCGAGCATCTCTGAAAGTAATGCATGCCTCCTCGACAAGGTCGGCGCGTCATCTGAATCCTGAAACAACACAATTGGAGTCGGGCTGGAACGAACCAGGCGCTCGCGACCGACGTAGGGACCATTCGAATGAGGCTCGGAGCGATAGAACTCCGCCCAAGGGAATCGCTCGGCAAGCTCGTGATGCTCGTCGGTCACTTCCTCGTCGAAGCACACCGAACAATATCCGCGCTCCCCCGGCTGTCGCCTACCGCTCGCAAGCACGTCTCGAGCATTAACAACGGCGCCTTGTGCGGAATAATCCATTGTACAGGACTGCTTTGCACTGTATTCTGGCGGGGCCTCTTCGATTGAGTCGGAACCTGGAGACATTCGAAGCCGACTTCATGGGACCGGTTGTTGAGGGCCCAGTGAAGCAAGTTATAAAGTGAATAATCCTCTGCGGGCTTTGTCTTCTTGAACGCGCGAAGCAAGCCGACCGATACGACAAAAGATGCGACCTCGCCATCCCAGCTCTGCTCCAGCTCAGGCGCGGGTTTTCTCGGAACCAAGATCAATATGGACATTGATGGATTTGAGAAACGCGAGAATTCTGAAATAAAATCGGCGACGCTAAGGTCTTCGGTTCCGGCTAAATCGCAACGCACAATATCGGCGTCACCGATCCGTGAGTCCAGCAGCCATCCTTCGTCGAACACACGCAGCCTCGGCGAAGCTTCCCCACGTACAACCACGCGCCAAGTGACTTGAATTTTATCTTCCGCTGTCACATCCCCTCCGTTGCCATGAACGCTGCCCTAGTTGGCCCTGGAGCTTAGCCCTTCACCGGGTGGTACAGCATGTCCGGTTGAGGAAAATCAGCGCTGTTGTTGTCAAAATAAGCGTATCTGCGCGGTAGAAATACGAATGTGCCAGGGCTGAGGGAGTAGGGACTTGCGGCGAGTTCGTGTAATTGCGGCCATGGCGACATTGCGGGCAAAATTCTCCTTTCCCGCCGATGTCGGCAATGGTGTAACCGCGCCAGGCGGCTATCGTCGGTATCGTATATTCGGTGTGACCAGGCCAATCGCGACGCGCTGTTTCCCGGACGTAAGCCTTCAGAAAACGCCGTGACAGCCGCATGATCGGATTGAACGAGCGCAGATACTGGGACTGCGGGACTTCCGGCGGCGGTCTTGCTGTCTCCCAATGGACCCATTCGAGCGAATTGACCCGCGTGACCAAGGACGTGGTCAGGACATCCGATCGGTCGGTCTCGAATTGGCGGAAAAAGTCCCGCCAATCACCGCTGAAATCCACGTCGTATTCGATGATCCAGACAAATTCGTTTTTCAGCGCCAAGGCGAGCGGCACGAACAAAACATCGACAAAGCCCCCGTAAATCCCGCCGTTTTCCAGCATGCGCCGCATTCGTCGCGGCATAATTTTTTGCGGCGAAGCCGGGGAAAGACTGCAATCCGGTTCGGGAAGGTCGCTCCGGTTGACGATGTAGCTCAGGTCCAGCAAACCCTCCGTCTGCTTTTGCAGCCGGCGAAAGTGCGCTTTGATTTGTGGTTCGTCACGCGAGGTCACAAAAATTGGGCCTGCCCTGCGCGTGCGATTGGACTTAACCCGGTTTTCTCATAGGAGGGGCTTGGTCTTTCGCGCCCCGACAATGATTGCGCAGTGACTGTAGTGAGGACGAGCGCATCCCTGGCGCGGTTTGCGCGGATGGGGTCGGTCTTTTGGGGGTCTCCGGTGGGCTGTGGGTTGGATTGCCGCGTTTGTTCGGCGTCGCGGCGACGCGTCAGGCGGTTGTGACGAGGCGGGCGGCGGCCAGCCGCCATTCGTCGGCGTAGGGACAGGCTGAGGCGAGCGCGAATTTGATGCGCCGCGCGCTGACGCGGACGAGACCGGCGAGCTTGAGGAGCTTGAGCCGGATTGTGCCGCAGGTCGCTTCGGCGAACTGGGTGTGGGCAAGACCGATGCGCCTGAGGGCGCACAGGAGCGCATAGGCGAACGAGGCGAGCCAGAGCCGCAGCTGGTTGGCGCCCAGGGTTGCGGTCGAGGTTCGGTCGGCGAACAGGTCGCCTTGGCATTCCTTGATCCGGTTCTCCATCTCGCCGCGGGGCGCAGGGGACTGTCCTGATTTTCGTGTGTGGTTTGGGCACAATGGGAAGAGAGGAGCTATCCCATGGCCCGACGCAAGGAACCCAAGATCCCGGATGTTATTCTTGATCAGCTTCTTGGTGGCGCTGATCCCAAGACGGCCTTTGATCCCAACGGCCTTCTGAACGATTTGAAGAAAGCGCTAGCCGAGCGGGTGCTGAACGCGGAGATGGACCATCATCTTGCGAACGGCGAGGCGGACAACAGCCGCAACGGCTACGGCAAGAAGACGGTAGTTACCGACACCGCTCGGATAGAGCTGGATGTGCCGAGAGATCGGCAGTCGAGCTTCGATCCGCACTTGATCGCCAAGTACCAGCGGCGGTTTCCTGGCTTCGACGAGAAAATCATCTCGATGTACGCCCGCGGCATGAGCGTGCGAGAGATCGTCGGACATCTTCGCGATCTCTATGGCGTCGACGTCTCGCCGGACTTGATCAGCACGGTGACGGACGCCGTCCTGGCCGAAATCGCCGCCTGGCAAGGCCGCCCCCTCGAACCGGTCTACCCGCTGGTCTTTTTCGACGCTTTGCGCGTCAAAATCCGGGACGAGGGGCTGGTGCGCAATAAGGCCGTGTATGTCGCATTAGGCGTCCGCGCCGACGGAACCAAGGAGATTCTCGGCCTATGGCTCGAGCAGAACGAAGGCGCCAAATTCTGGCTGCGCGTGATGAATGAGTTGAAGACCCGGGGCGTAGAGGACATTCTCATCGCCATCGTCGACGGGCTCAAGGGCTTTCCGGAAGCCATCGTCGCCGTCTTTCCCCAAGCGACGGTTCAAACCTGCATCGTCCATCTTCTGCGCCATAGCCTGGAGTTTGCCTCCTATAAGGACCGCAGGGCGGTCGCCGCGGCGCTGAAGGACATCTACCGCGCCATCGACGCGGCCAGCGGCGAAGCTGCGCTGGCGGCGTTTGAAGCCAGCCCCTGGGGCGGGAAATATCCTGCAATTGGGCAGAGTTGGCGTCGGGCTTGGCCCGAAGTCGTTCCGTTCTACGCTTTCCATCCGGACGTGCGCCGATTGGTCTATACGACCAACGCTATCGAGGCGCTGAACTCAAAACTCCGCAGAGCCGTTCGCGCCAGAGGGCATTTTCCAACTGATGAAGCGGCGATGAAATTGCTGTTTCTGGTCTTGAACCGATCGGAGAAAGAGTGGACCATGCCGGCACATGAGTGGTCGCGGCATGAACAGGTTCAACCCGCTCAGGCCATACACGGAATTCCTGATAGTCCCCGGGCGCAGTAGACCTTCTCATAGAGAAAGCGGGCGCTGGTCTCGGCCTTGTTCAACGAGGTGACGATGAAGCGCGGATTGGCCTCGCCGTTTGTCCATTCCGCCTTGGCGACGACCCGGCGCCGGCGCGACCAGCTGTCGAGCGTCGCATAACGGAAGTCCCTGAAGCGGCGAGCGGGCTTGCCGGTCGCGGACGCCTCCGCCTCGGCCTGCAGGAGTTCGACGCTGATCTCTTCGACCAGCCGCGCATTGCGAGCGAGCCCGAAGACGAAGTCCACCCGGTTCGTCTCGCACCAGGCCATCAGCGCCTCGCGGGCGAACCCAGAGTTGGCGCGCAGCAGGATGCGCGTTCGCGGCCAACGCCTGCGAATTTGCGCGACGATGCGCGCCACTTCCTCAACCGAGCCGGCGCTGGCGTCGATGTTCGACGGCCTGAGCTTGGCCGCCAGCAGATGCCGGCCGCAGAACACGTAAAGAGGCAGGTAGCAGTAGCAATCATAGTAGCCGTGAAAGAAGCGGCCTTCCTGATCGCCGTGCAGCGGGTCGTCCGTGGCGTCGAGGTCGAGGATGATCTGCCGGGCGCCCGTGCGTGCGCTTCGACAAACAGGTCGACGAACAGGGCCTCGATCGCCGCGGGCTCATGTGCGATCTTGCGGTACTTCGTGGGCGTCTCGCGCGACAGTTCGAGCCGGTTCAGCGTCGATTTGCCCGCCACCGGCGCGCAATCCTCGCGCCTGGCCTCGAGCTTGCCCGCCAGCACCGCCATCAGCGGGTCGTGACGAAGCTCGTCGTGATCGTTCAGATCCTCATAGCCGAGCGCAATGCCGAACACGCGCTGCCCGATGAGCGTGGCGACTGAGTGCTCGACGAGCCTCGGGTCTCTCGCGTCACGAAAACATCGCGCAATCCGGCGAACTAGGGCCTGTCTTCAGTTGAGGAGGATGGCAGCGCAGGCGAGGTGAACGCCGGCGAGGAAGATCTTTGCGAGCTTGTCGTAACGCGTGGCTATAGCCCGGAAATGCTTGAGCTTATTGAAGAAACGCTCAATGAGATTGCGTTCGCAGTAGAGGGCGAAGTCGCACGGGCGCGGGGTTTTTCGGTTGGATTTTGATGGGATGACGGGGGCGATCGCTCGATCATTGAGGGCGGCGATGAAGGCGTCGGCGTCGAACGCCTTGTCGGCGATCAAAGCGCCGGGATCGACGGCTTCGATGAGAGGCTCGGCGCAAGTCAGATCGTGATCTTGGCCCGGGCTGAGCATCACCTCGACAGGATTGCCGAGGGCGTCGACGAGCGCGTGAATTTTGGTGGTCAATCCGCCGCGGGATCGGCCGATGGCTTGCGCGCCGTCTTTTTTTGGGCGCCGGCGCTATGCTGGTGAGCGCGCACGATAGTGGCGTCAATCATCATATACTCGTTGTCGTGGTCGCTGGCCAAAAGCTTGAAAACCCGCTCGAAAACGCCGCTCTTGGCCCATCGGTTGAAGCGCTGATAGACGATCTTCCAGTCGCCAAAGCGCTCGGGCAGATCGCGCCAAGGAATGCCGGCGCGAAACCTGAAGAGAACGGCTTCGACGAACAGGCGATTGTCCGCCGCCGTGCCGCCCACATGGCCTTCACGGCCCGGCAGAATATCTTGGATCCGATCCCACTGGTCGTCGCGCAGGGCATATCGTCGCATCGGTCAGCCCCTCCTCGGGCCGACCACTCACGAGTCAGACATTTGCTGATTCGGGAATCCCCCGCGCATCCGAAACACAAAACGTTCTGCGTCCGATTCCAATCGGTTCTCGCCTCAACTGAAGACAGGCCCTAGGCCCAGACGTTGGTCGGCGGCGCCCAACAGCAGGCCGCCCGCGTCGGACGTCAGCGCGCCGCCGTCGAACTCCGCCATAACGGCCCGACCCTCGACCCGTCCAAACATGCTCCGTTCTGCGCTACACTCCGTCTGCATCGGGCCGCCTCTCCAAATCAGCGCAAGTCGTTCTCGCAAAACAACTTTTGCCTGATTCGGCGACCCGATGCGCTACCCTGTTTGAGAAATGACGGTTAAGCGCGAAACCTATCGTTCTTAGCGTCGAGGACACCAAGGCGGTTGTTCTGCTGATCGGATTCAGCCAATTCGTTGGGTCATCGGCTGGCCGAAATGAGTCAATACGAAACGGGTCGGGAGAATTTGGCGACACGTTGCTTCATTGGCAAGAAGCGAAAATTTGTCAAGATGCGCCTGGCGAGGCGGGGACTTCATCATGATCCGGGGCCGGCTCACGGCGAAATCCGAGGTTTGATGGTTTGCGCCTCTTCCGACGCATATTCCCGACGGAAATTGTGGCTGAAGAGTACTGACGTTGGGTCCACATGAAAATCGGTTCAATCGAAGCCTGATACGTCGTGGAGCCTGGATCCTTCACCGTCGACGCGCCTGTTCGACCTCGACGGCCCCTTGGGTCGCTCGAGAAGGAAGCTTCGCAGCGGGTCGAAAGCCGAAATTCAAACCGAAACCACCCCCGAGAGGCTCGATTGACCCGGCGCGTCCGGTTTGCTAGCCAAGGCCCCGTTAACGACATGTCACACGGTTCGGCATGCACCGGCTGGGATGCTTTGAATGGCCGTAACATTGAGGGGGGCGTCGGTGGGGATGGCACATCGCGGCGGCGCGCTGGCGCTGGTCGGTCTTCTTGCCGCTTTCGTCGTCGGCTGCGGGGAAACACCACCGCCTACGCCCGCGATCATCGCCCCCGCCATCAGCGCCGATCAGTTGGTCGGCAAGTGGGGCTTTGCCGCCTATCATAAGGACGCGGATCGGGCGCGGACCATCAAAGAGGCGTCTGCCCAGTGCAACAGGCCATATGTCATCGACAAGGGCCCGAACGGCGGCGTGATGATGAACATGGCCGATCAAAAAGAATTGACGGAATTGGTCCTCAAGGCGGGACCGAACGGCCAGACCTTCCTTGGGCCGCCCGGCGACGCGGGCGGGGCCGACGATCGCATCGTCAGCAATGTCGACCCGAATTCGTTCACAACGGTCTGGGTTGATCCTGACAACGCAAGCCGTTATGGCACATCGGTGTACGAGCGCTGCGGAAAGCGCTGATCGTCGGTCCGGACGGATTCTACCTTAATTTCCATTCGACGGAGCACGCATGAAGGTTCGAACAGGTTTGTTGTTGCGGTTTGCGTTTGGCGCGATGCTCGCGATTGTCGCGGGCGCGGGAGCTGGAGCGACAACGCCGGGCGAGGACGAGTTGGGTGTGGTCGACCAGCCTGGCTATCAGCCGACGCCGGAGGAAGAGCAGCTCACTGGAGCTTTCGAGAAGCAGGAGGTGTTCTTCCGCACCTCCGAGGCGCCCGGGACGATCGTCATCGATACGAAATCACGGTTCCTGTATCTTGTGCAGCCGGACAATCGGGCGTTGCGCTACGGCATCGGCGTTGGACGCGATGGCTTCCAGTGGGCCGGGTTACAGAAGATTTCGCGCAAGCAGGAATGGCCCGATTGGCGTCCGCCGCCGGAAATGATCGAGCGCCAGCCCTACCTGCCGCGGTTCATGGCCGGCGGGCCGGGCAATCCGCTCGGGGCGCGCGCGATGTATCTCGGCGCGACCGTCTACCGGATCCACGGGACCAACCAGCCGCAGACGATCGGAACCGCCGTCTCGTCGGGCTGCTTCCGTTTGGTCAATGAGGACGTGATCGACCTCTATGGCCGGGTGGCGGTCGGAACCAAGGTGATCATCAAGCAGGCGGTCGCGCTTTAACCCTCGCGCCGGCGGAAGCCGGGAAACGAATCGAGATTGCTCATGCGCAAGATGATACCGTTCGTCGCGGTCGCGGCGGCCGTCGCGTTCGGCGGCGCTGCCGAAGCCCAGACCACCCTCAAGATGGTGCAGGACCGCGGCTCGCTGATCTGCGGCGTCAACCAGGGCCTCGAAGGCTTCGCGAGCAAGGACGACAAGGGTCAATGGTCGGGGTTCGACGTCGATTTCTGCCGCGCGCTGGCGGCGGTGATCTTCAACGATCCGTCGAAGGTGCAATACCTTCCGCTCTCGGCCGAGCAGCGGTTCGACGCGCTGAAGAACAAGCAGATCGACGTTCTGTCGCGCAATTCGACCTGGACGATGGGCCGCGAGGGCGACTATGGCGTGGTCTTTCCGGCGACGACCTATTACGACGGTCAGGCGTTTCTCGTCCCGAAGAGCCGCAACCTTCAATCGGCGCTCGAACTCGATGGCAGCAAGGTCTGCGTGCAGCCGGGCACGACGACGGAGCCCAATTTCACCGACTTTTTTGACGCCAACCATATGAAATACGAGACCGTCCACGAAGGCAGCGCCGCCGATATGATCGCGGCCTACCAGGCCGGACAATGCAACGTCATGACGACCGACGAATTGGCGCTGTTCGCGATGCGCCAGCAACTGGCGAAACCGGGCGACAGCATGATCCTGCCGGACGTCATCTCGAAGGAGCCGCTGGGTCCGGTGGTGCGGCAGGACGACATTCAGTGGTTCAATATCGTCAAGTGGGTCAATTTCGCCCTAATCAACGCCGAGGAGCTCGGGGTCAGCTCTAAGACCCTCGACGACGCGCTGAAGTCGCAGAAGCCCTCGGTCAAGCGCCTGGTCGGAACGGATGGGGACTTCGGCAAGCCGCTGGGCCTCACCCAGGATTGGGCGACGCGCGCCATTCGGGCGGTCGGCAACTACGCCGAAGTGTTCGATCGCAACGTTGGCGCCAATTCGAAGCTCGGGATTCCCCGCGGGTTGAACGAGCTCTGGGATAACGGCGGCATTCAGTACGCCCCGCCGATTCGGTAGTAGCTCCGCCGATTCATACCCCGATCAAGCCGCCGCGCCCTACGGGACCGGCTTAATCCGGCACCCACGTTCGGCCTTCATAGTGCCCTCCCTTGGCCTGGGTGGGCGGGGCGGCGGGCTTCGGTTTGTCGGGCGGCGGCTTGGGCGTCGCCGTGCCGTAGTTCTGCGCCGGCGGCGGGACGACGAATACCGGCGGATAAATGAACTGCGCGTACGCGTAAGACGGCGCGCCTACCGCAAGAAACACGAGCCCTGCGGCAATTCGAACGGCGTTGGCCTTCATGGACGCGTTCCTTGTCCGCTCGCGGCGGGACGCGCCTGACCTTCGAACATCGCTTGGCGATCGTTCGCCCCTCGACCCAGGACGCTCCTCAGCAGAGTTTCCTAGCATATCCGGCGCGAAAGCGGAATTCGCCGCTCGAAGCCCAAAAGCCTATGGGGCGCCGCCCACGCCGCCGAGCGTTGAGTTGAGGCGCGCCCTACTTGCTGCCCGCTTCGGCCTTCGCCATCGCGTCCTTGCAGCCGTCGCTGACGTCGGCCGCATGCTCCTTCATGCAGTCCGCAATCCCCTTTCCCGGCTTGGCGTCGGCGCAGAGCTTCTTGACGTCGGGCCTGCATGCCTTGCTCACCGCCGCCGCACGGACGATCCCCACTTGGCAGTCGGCGGACAAATCCGAGAAATGCTTCTTCATGCAATCCTTGAGCGCCGCGCCGCCTGACTTCATCTCGTCGGCGCATTGGATCTTGATATCCGCCGCGCAGATCTTGCCGAGCGAGGCGGCGAAAGCCGAAGGCGTCATCAGCAGCGCCGCGGCGAGCGCGACGATGCGGGTTAGCGTTTTCATCCTGGACGTCCTCCCGTGGGAAAGTCGTGGATTTGCCGGAGGCCCGGCGGCCAAATCGCTCCAAACAAATCCAAGCCGGGCGAAGCACATCAAAATGATATCGCGGCTCTTATGGCGCTACCTGTTGCAGGTCGTCCGGCATTGTCCGTCTTTCGGTGCTTCGTCATCGCCGGGCTTGACCCGGCCATTCACGAGAACACCGAACACGGTGTTCAAGCTGATGTTGACGTTAGTTAAACTGGAGACAGCTCGTCAATGGATGATGGCGCTGACTCGGGGGGGATAGCCGGGTCAAGCCCGGCCATGATTCGCACCGCGTGTTTCTGCACCACTCGGGCCAACTGACGACCAACGGGACGCCGGGCCTGCTCCGCTTCCCGGCTCCGATCACTCTCGCCCTCTACGCGCCGCGTGGTCCGAACCCTACTCGGCAGGCGCAGGACCGTCCCCCGTCAACACCATCAGCGTCGACGTCCCGTGCGCAAGAAGGCGCCCCCGCGCGTCAACGATCCGCCCATCACAGGAGATGACGCGCCGGCCGCGGTTGACGACCCGCCCCTCGGCGCGCACCCGGCCGGTCTCCGTGGTGATCGGGCGGGAGAAATTGACCTTGGTCTCGACCGTCGTGTAGCTGGCGCCGGCAGGCAGCAGCGAGTGGCCGGCGCAGCCGGCGGCGCTGTCGATCAGCGTCAGCGCCCAGCCGCCGTGGATAACGCCGAGCGGGTTGAGGAGACGCGGTCCCGGGTCGCCCTCGAACACGGCGAAACCGTCGCCGACCTCGGTCAGCAAGAACGAAAGCGTCCTCGCCATCGGGGGCGCCGGCAGCCGGCCATCCATGATCGCCTCGAGCAGCTCCCGACCGGTCATCCGCCTCGCCTCGGCCGGATCGGTGACGCCGCAATCGCGCGGCGCGGCGGTCAGCATCGCTTTTCTCCTTTCCATGCAGATACAAATGATGCATATGCATATATCGATGCCGACGCCAATGCAACCGATTCCCAAAACCCTGGTCGCGGACGCGCGGGCGGCGGTCGACGCCTGCGCCGGCTGGAACGCCAGGCTCGCCGCGCGCCGGATCACCAGTTTCCTCAACCGGCGGATGCAGGGCTCAGGCCTGAGCCTCGCCCAGTTCGGGCTGATGGCCCAGATCGCCGCGGCGCGCGACGATACGCTCGGCGCGCTGGCCCAGCGCACCGGGCTCGACCAGTCGACGCTGTCGCGCAACCTCCAGGTGCTCGAAGCCTCAGGCCTGATCGAGATCGCCGCCGGAAATAAGGACGCTCGCCGTCGCGCGGTATGGCTGACGGAGAAAGGGGCGCTGAGCCTCGAGGCCAGCCTCGCCGACTGGCGTCGCGCCCATGGCGAACTCGCCGAGCGCATCGACCCCGAAGCCGCCCGGCGCCTCGCGCTCGCCGCCGAGGCGCTGGAAGAAGTGTAGGCGGGGCCGGTTCAGAAGGCGTATCGGACTGTGGCCGAATGCAAAGCCGCGCCCTCGCTGGAGATTTGCCGCTTGTCACCCAATCGCCGCCATTTCGATCATCTTCGGCCCGACAAGCGCCGCCAAAGCGGCGTCACTCTTGGAACCCGAATCGACTTTCACGCGTATGGGCAAGGGCGATGGCGAAGTCTCGTCCTTTCAGAGAGCTGGATGGAGCCATGAATATTGGCGAGAAAGCTCGCAAAAGCGCGCCGAGCGCGAACGGCATGTCCGCGGAGCCCAAGGCGGAGGGAGCCGACGCCTTCGCCGTTCCGGCCTCGTCCTCGCTCTCGGAACTGAGGCCGCTCGTCCTCAAGCATGGCGACGCCTTCGGCGTGTTCGACAACGCTGGAGACGCGCTGGCCGCGCCGGTCGGCGCGCAGGGGGTCTATTATCGCGACACCCGCCACCTCTCGAATTTCTTGATCACGCTGAACGACCGCCGGCTGATGGTGTTGAACTCGACACTGCGCGACGACAACGCCACGCTGACCTGCGACCTCGCCAACCCCGACATGCTCGACGACGACGGCCGGGCCATGGAGCACAACCTCATCCACATTCGGCGTACCCGATTCTTGTGGAAGGGAGGCTGCTTCGAACGGCTCTGCATCCACAACTTCGACGACTCTGCACACGACCTGCGCCTCGGCGTGGTCTTCGCGGCCGATTTCGCGGACCTCTTCGAGGTGCGCGGGATCGCGAGGCGGAAGCGCGGCCAGATGCACGAGCCTGAAATCCGGCCAGGCCGGGCGACGCTAAGTTATACCGGCCTCGACGATCGCCGGAGGTCGACGACGCTGCGCTTCGATCCGGCCCCCGAGACTCTGACCGGCGATCGGGCCGTCTTCAGCCTTAGACTGGAGCCGAAGCAGGCCCGCTCGATCTTCATCGAGATTGACTGCCAGCACGGCGATTCCGCGCTGAGGCCCGTGCGCGCCTATTTCACTTCGCTTCGCGACGCCCGGCGCGAGTTGCACGCCAAGACTTCCCGCGCCGTGTCGATCGCGAGCTCCAATGACCTCTTCAACGAGTTCACGCGGCGCGCGACCGCGGACCTCTACATGCTGATGACCGAGCTGCCCGAGGGGCTTTACCCGTATGCAGGCATCCCCTGGTACAACACGGTCTTCGGCCGCGACGGGCTCATCACCGCAATGATGATGCTCTGGGTCGATCCGGCGGTGGCGCGCGGGGTGCTTGGCCATCTCGCCGCGACGCAGGCGACCGAAGTCGACCCGGCCGCGGACGCCGAGCCGGGCAAGATCCTGCACGAGGCTCGGCACGGCGAAATGGCGAACCTGCGCGAGGTGCCGTTTCGCCGCTACTATGGCAGCGTCGACGCCACTCCGCTCTTCGTGATGCTGGCGGGCGCATATCTCGACCGCACCGACGACGTTGAGACCTGCCGGCGCCTGTGGCCTAACATCGAGGCGGCGCTGGGCTGGATCGAGACCTACGGCGACCGCGACGGCGACGGCCTGGTCGAATACGGACGGCGCACCGGGCAGGGACTCGCCAATCAGGGCTGGAAGGACAGTCACGACGCGATTTTCCACGCCGACGGGTCGCTGGCTCGAGGTCCGATCGCGCTGGCCGAAGTGCAGGCCTACGTCTACGCTGCCTGGCGGTCCGCCGAGCGCATCATGCGCCGGCTGGGAGAGACCGATCGGGCGGCCGGATACGGGGCGAAAGCGGAGGCGCGGCGCAGCCGCTTCGACGCGCTCTACTTCGACGCGGAGCTCGGCTCTTACGTCCTCGCGCTCGACGGCGACAAGAAGCCATGCCGCGTCCACGCGTCCAACGCGGGACATGCGCTCTTCGCCGGCGTCGCGCTACCCGAACGCGCAGGCGACGTGGCGCGGACGCTGATGGGCAGTTCGAGTTTTTGCGGTTGGGGCATCCGAACCGTCGCATCCGGCGAAGCGCGCTACAATCCGATGAGCTACCATAACGGGTCGGTCTGGCCGCATGACAACGCGCTGATCGCCGCTGGCTTCGCACGCTACGGACGGCGTGAGGACACCGCGCGGGTGTTCGAGAGCCTGTTCAGCGCCGCGACCTACGTGGACCTGCGCAGGCTGCCCGAACTCTTTTGCGGCTTCCCGCGCCAGCGCAACCGCGGACCGACCGGCTATCCGGTCGCCTGCAGTCCGCAGGCCTGGGCGTCGGCCGCGCCGCTGTGTCTGCTTCAGTCCTGCCTCGGCCTGAGCTTCGAAGCGCAGGCGAACCGCATTGTGTTTCGCAAGCCGATGCTCCCAGCCTTCCTCGACGAGATCGCCCTTACGGGGCTGAGCCTGTCCGCCGGCAAGGTCGACGTGACGGTGTCGCGCGCCAGTCACGGCTTCGTGGTCGACGTGCTTGCCTGTCCGGCCGCGATCGAAGTGCTGACAATCAACTGACCCTGTTCAGTCCACCGGCGCTGCCTGCTGGAGCCCGGGGCGCTCCGCGCCGGGACGCGCCGAAGGCTTGGCGTAGGCAGGCGCGGCGGGGAAGACGAGTCCCATGCGCTCGGCCGCCGCAACGCGTCGGTCTGCGTTTCGGACGCCGGGTAGACCGCGATAAATCTCGAGATAGTCCTCGGCGACGCGTTCGATCGCGAAGCGCGCATCGAAATGCGCGCGGATCCTGGCGCGGTCGAGTTTCGCCGCGCGCCGGACCGCAGCAGCCGCCGCCTCGACATCCTCCACCAGAAAGCCGGTCACGCCGTCATCGACAACTTCGGGAGTCGAGCCGGAGCGGAAAGCGATGACCGGGGTTCCGCACGCCATCGCCTCAATCATGACGAGGCCAAAGGGCTCTGGCCAGTCGATGGGGAAGAGAAGCGCGGACGCCTCGCCAAGGAACTTCGCCTTCTGCCTCTCGTTGATCTCGCCGACGAACTCGACATTCGGATGAGAATCGACGAGCGGCTTGATGACCTGTTCCCAATAGGGCTGGTCGACGCGGTCCACCTTCGCCGCCATCTTAAGATTCACGCCCGCGCGGGCGGCGATTTCTATCGCGCGGTCGGGCCGCTTTTCCGGCGATATCCGCCCGAGGAATGCGAGGTATCCTTCGCGCGGCTCCGCTGTGAAGGGCATGAGATCGCGTGGCAGCCCGTGATACACATTGCCGACCCAGTTGACCGGCGGCATAGGCTGGCGCTGGTTGTTTGAGATCGAAACGAACGGCGCGCGGTGGTAGGTCGAATAGAGCTGCTTCAGTTCCGCGAGATCGAGGCGCCCGTGCAGCGTCGTGACCGTCCTGTCGGCGAAGCCGCGCAGAAAGGGATAGTGCAGCACATCGACATGGAAATGCAGCACGTCGAATTGGGACGCGAGGGACCGCACTCTTTCCAGCATTACGATATGATGGGGGATCGGATCCTTAATGCGCGGGTCGAGCCGCAGCGCGACTTCGCAGGAAGGTTCGAGCCGCGCCGCCGTGCACGAATCCCCGCTCGCGAAAAGAGTGACGTCGTGCCCTCGCCGCACAAGTTCCTCGGTGAGATAGGAAACGATCCGCTCGGTGCCACCATAGAGGCGAGGCGGGCAGCTTTCGGCGAGGGGGGCGATTTGCGCGATTTTCATCGGCGGTTCTCCATGTGGGGACTCGCCGAAAGACGGGCGAACCGGCATAGGCGTTGTTTCTAAAACCGGCTTGCCTTCGCATTGTTCCTACGAACAAACCCGGTAAGAGAATTGCCGACCGCTCGGCGCCTACCCCCGCCCCTGCCAGAAATCCGCTTGCAGCGCCGCGGCCTCGTCCGCGAGCATCGGTCCGACGACTTCGGTCGGGCGCTGACCTGCGGCGAAGACAACGTCGCAGGGCAGGTCGAGGGTCGGGTTCTCCTCGTGGGCGCCGGTCTGCTCTTTCAGCGCCTTTTCGCTCTGGCCGTAGACGACGCGGCCGATGCCCGCCCAGTAGATCGCGCCGGCGCACATCGCGCAGGGTTCGGCTGAGGTGTAGAGCGTGCATTTCGCCAGGAAGGCGAGGTCGTAGGTCCGCGCCGCGCGCGACGAAAGCAGGCGCTCGGCGTGGGCCGTGCGGTCGCCGCCCTCGCTGGTGAAGCCGTTGCCCTGCTCCATGAGGAGGTTTCCCTCGCTGTCGGCGAGCACCGAGCCGAACGGATGGTCGCCCGCCGCGCGCGAGCGCCTGGCGACGTCGAAGGAACGGCGCAACAAGGCTTCATCATAGGGGCGAGGGGATGCGGCGATCATGGGGCGGGTCTCAGGGCTGCGGGCTCGCAACGGCGGTGGGCGACACCGAACCTTTGGTGGCGAGGAGCGATGAGGAGCGTTGAAGGACGCCCCTCATCGACATCGGCTGGGATGGGCGTATTGTCGCACACGCGCGGGGCAGCGCAATCCCATGAGTGACGGCGGCGAGCAGGCCATCTTCTTCTACAGCCGGCATCCGATTTCGGCCGAGATAATCCTTTCGAAACTTAGGGCGAGCCAAAGGGCGCGCGCCTCCTCGCGTTGCCCGAGTGACCGGCAGCCCTGCTGCTCGTCCCAGCATTGCGCATCCTTCATTTGACACGGCGCGCCGGGTCGTTACGGTCAAAAAAAAGGCGCCGCAGACGCCGGCGGACAGCGGAAAACGACAAGAGGCGCGAAGCCCGGGCGCCGGTCCTGCGGCGCGATTCTTGCGTGGACGCCTGGGCGCCGGCACGCCGGCCGAGAGGCGAGAGGGGAACGAGGTTCTGACCCGGTGAATGTCGAAGCGCCCCTGCGGCTCAAGCTCGTCGGCGTGAGCAAGTCCTTTCCCGGCGTGCGCGCCAACGACAACGTCAGCCTAAGCGTCAGGCCGGGCGAGATTCACGCGCTCCTGGGTGAGAACGGCGCGGGAAAATCGACCCTGGTCAAGATGATCTACGGCATCCTCGCTCCCGACGAGGGTGAGATCGTCTTCGACGGCTCGGCCGTGCGGATCTCGAACCCGCGCGCCGCGCGCCGCCTCGGCATCGGCATGGTGTTCCAGCATTTTTCGCTGTTTGAAGCGATGATGGTTTTGGAAAATATCGCCCTTGGCCTCGATTCGCGCCTGTCGTCGCGCGAACTCCTCGCCGAGTTCAACCGGGTGCTCGAGGCCTACCAGCTCAAGCTCGATCCGCGACGCACCGTCTCGACCTTGAGCGTCGGCGAACGCCAGCGGATCGAGATCATGCGCGCGCTGCTCCTCAACCCCCGGCTCTTGATCATGGACGAGCCGACATCGGTGCTGACGCCGCAGGAGGTCGAGCAACTGTTCGAGACCTTGAGGAAACTCGCCGCGAGCGGCTGCTCGATCCTCTACATCTCCCACAAGCTGCACGAGATCGTCGCGCTCTGCGACACCGCGACCATCCTGCGCGGCGGCAAGGTCGTCGCCCATTGCGACCCGAAGCGCGAGACCTCGCGCTCGATGGCCGAGATGATGATCGGCGCCAATCTCAAGGAAATCGCCAAGCCCGCCGCGCGCGGCTTCGGGCCGCCGAAGCTCGTCGCGCAGGGCTTGAGCCTGCCGAAGCCGAGCGAATTCGGCGTCCCGCTCCAGGATGTCGGGCTCGAAGTGAGGGCGGGCGAGATATTCGGCGTCGCAGGCGTCGCAGGCAACGGGCAGAACGAGCTCCTGAGCGCGATCAGCGGCGAGACGCGCGCGCCGAGGTCCGAGGCGATCACGCTCGCGGGCCGCGACGTCGGCCGGCTTGGCGTCACCGAGCGGCGCAATCTCGGCCTCTGCGCGGTCCCGGAAGAGCGTAACGGCCATGCGGCGGTCGGCGAGTTCTCGCTCACCGACAACGGCTCGCTGACCGGGCGCGACCGGATGGAGATGGTGCGTTTTGGCCTCATCGACCCCGCGAAGGCGACGAACTACGCCGCCGAGGTGATCGGCGCCTATACCGTGAAGGCGACGGGCCCAGGCGCACTGGCGGGCTCGCTCTCCGGCGGCAACCTGCAGAAATTCATCATGGGGCGCGAGATCCTGCAGCGCCCCGAGGCGCTCGTCGTCTGCCAGCCGACCTGGGGGGTCGACGCCGGCGCCGCGGCCGCAATCCATCAGGCGATCGTCGATCTCGCCGCGCGCGGCTCGGCGGTCATGGTCATCTCGCAGGATCTCGACGAACTTCTCACGCTTTGCGACACGATCGCGGTCATCAATCTCGGCCGCCTGTCGCCGCCGATGAAGGTCGGGCAAGTGTCGATCGAGGAGATCGGCCTGCTCATGGGCGGCGTGCACGGCGATCCGGCGGCGACGGTCGAAATGACAGAGGCCCTGCATGCGCATCCGGCTTGAGAAGCGGCTGACGCCGAGCCAATTCATGCAGGTGGCGACGCCGATCGCCTCCGTGCTGCTGACGATGGCTCTCGGCGCGATCATCTTCCAATTGATCGGCTTCGACGGGCCGCGGGCGATCTATGAGACCTTCATCACCCCGATCGTGGCTCCCTACAAATGGGTCGACGTGCTCACCAAGGCGGCGCCGCTCATCATCATCGCGCTTGGCCTCTCGCTCGGCAATCAGGCCAAGATCTGGAACATCGGCGCCGAAGGCCAATACATCCTCGGCGGGCTCGCGGGGACGGCCGCGGCGTACGCCATGCCCGGGCGCAGAGTTCTGGTGGCGATCCCCGTCATGATCGCAGCGGGGATTGTCGGCGGGATGGCGTGGGCGGCCGTGCCTGCGTTTCTGAGGACGCGGTTCCACGTCTCCGAGGTGCTCTCGACGCTGATGCTGGTCTATGTCGCGCTGCAGGTTCTCAGCTACATGGTCGACGTCCCGTGGAAGGACCCGAACGGGCACAACTTCCCTCAGACCGCGCCGCTGACGCCCGCGCAGTCGCTCCCTCAGGTTCTGTCCGGAACGGTCGTCCCGCCCGGCTTCGTCGTCGCGATTGCGCTGACCTTCATATTTTGGGTTCTGACCGCGAGATCCGTCTACGGATTTTCCGTCCGCACCGTCGGCGCCGCGCCGAACGCGGCCCGCTACGGCGGCTTCGACGCCTCGCGCACAGTCTGGTCGACGCTCATGATCAGCGGCGCCATGGCGGGGCTTGCCGGCGTGATCGAGCTGATGAGCCAGCTCAGGTTGATCAATCTCGGCTTTCCCTCGGGCTACGGCTTCACCGCGATCATCGTCTCCTTCCTCGGCCGTCTGCATCCGGTCGGCGTTTTCCTCGCCGGGCTGATCCTCGCCGTCACCTATGTTGGCGGACAGGTGGCGCAGACGGCGGTGCACGTGCCCGAGGCGACGGCGGGCATATTCCAGGCGACGATGCTGTTCTTCATCCTCGCGAGCGACATCCTGGTCCGGTATCGGGTAAAGCTCGCTCGCGACACGCCGCGCGCGGCGATGGCGGAGGCGCCCGCGTGAGCCCCAACTCGATCGTCAACTTCATCGTCACCGTGGTCGGCATCACCACGCCGATCCTGCTCGCAGCGACGGGCGAGCTCGTCGTCGAGAAGAGCGGCGTGATCAATCTTGGCGTCGAGGGCATGATGCTGATCGGCGCCGTGACCGGCTTCGCGGTCGACATCACCTACAGCGACAGCCTCGGGGCGCTGGCGCCCTGGATTGCCGTCTGCTCCGCCGCCCTCGCCGGCGCAGCCTCATCGCTCCTTTTTGGATTCCTGGTGTTGACGCTTGGCTCGAACCAGGTTGCAACCGGGCTGGCGCTGACCATCTTCGGCATCGGCCTATCGTCGCTGATCGGCGCCGGCTATGTCGGCAGGATTATCGAGGAGTTCGCAACTCCTTTCCCGATTGGCTCGCCGCGGATCCGATCGGGCGGGTCGTGTTTGGCTATAGCCCGCTGGTCTATTTCGCCCTCATCATGGTTGTCGCGGTCGGCTTCTTTCTCAACCGCACGCGCGCCGGCCTCATCTTGCGCGCGGTCGGCGAGAACGACCTCTCGGCCCATTCGATCGGCTATCCGGTGATCGGGATCCGCTACGCCGCAATCGCCTTCGGCGGCGCCCTCGCCGGGTTCGCCGGCTCCTGTTTCTCGATGGTGATCACGACCATGTGGTCGCAGCAGATGACTGCCGGGCGCGGCTGGATCGCGCTTGCGCTGGTGGTCTTCTCCGGATGGCGCGCCGGTCGGCTGCTCGCGGGCGCTTATTTCTTCGGCGTGCTGATGACGCTCGAGTTCTACGCAAAGGCGAACAGCATCACCTGGCTGCCGCCGATGCCCTCCCAGTTCTGGGCTGCGATGCCCTATGTCGCCGCGGTCGCCGCCCTCGCTTTCATGTCGGCGCGCGACGTGACCGGCAGCGAGGCCCCAGCCTGTCTCGGCCGGCCATTCATGCCCACCACCTAGCGCAAACATGTCGTCAACAAGGAGATAGAGACATGGCTTCTGTGACACGCCGCAACTTCATCGGGACGGCCGCCGCCGGACTCGCAATGCCCGCGCTCGCCCGTCGAGCCTTCGCCGCCGAGCCCTTGAAGCTCGGCTTCGTCTATCCCGGCCCGGTCGGCGACTATGGCTGGAGCTGGGCGCACAACAAGGGCCGCCTCGCGATGGACGAGGCGCTGAAAGGCCAGGTCGTCTCGAGCTACGTCGAGAACGTAAAGGAGGACGCAAGCGCGATCCCGATCATCAAGGACCTCGCGCAGCAGGGCAACAAGCTGATCTTCACTGCGTCGTTCGGCTTCATGGACCAGACGATCGAAGCCGCCAAACAATTGCCGGACACCAAGTTCGAGCATTGCGCCGGCTACAAGAAGGCGGACAACGTCGGCCTCTACAACGAGCGCTTCTACCAGGGCCGCGCGGTGGTCGGCACGATCGCGGGCCATATGTCGAAGACGGGGATTATCGGCTATCTCGGCTCGTTCAAGATCCCCGAAGTCGTCATGGGGGTGAACGCCTTTACCCTGTCCGCGCAGGCGGTGAACCCGAAGATCACCACCAAGCTGGTCATGATCGATTCCTGGTTCGATCCGGCCAAGGAGGCCGCGGCCGCCGAGACGCTCGCCAATCTGGGCTGCGACGTGATCACGACCCACACCGACAGTCCGGCGGCGCTGCAAGTCTGCGAGAAGCGCAAGATTTACGGCTTCGGCCAGGGCGCCGACATGTCCAAATTCGCGCCCCATGCGCATCTGACCGCGATCGAGGACATCTGGGGCCCCTATTACATCTCGCGCGCCAAGGCGATGCTCGACGGGACGTGGAAGCCGGACGATGTCTGGATGGGCTTCAAGGAGGGTTGCGTCGCGATGTCGCCGTACAACAAGGCGATGCCCGACGACGTGAAGGCGGCGGCCGACAAGATCATCGCCGGATGGAAAGACGGCAGCTACGACGTCTTCGCCGGCGAGATCAAGGACCAGTCCGGCGCCGTGAAAGTCCCCAAGGGCGAGGCGATGAAGGACGCGGATATCGCCGTCATGGACTGGTACGTCCAGGGCGTGCAGAGCTGAGGACTGCGCGTCGCCCTCACCCCGGCCCTCTCCCGCGCGCGGGAGAGGGGGACTCCCTTCTCCCGCCCCATGCGGGAGAAGGTGGACGCGCGAAGCGCGGCCGGATGAGGGAGCTCAGCCGATCCGGACGATGTCGGCGGCGTCCCCGAGGCGGAGCCGCGCCGATTCGATCACATGCAGATGGTGCGTGAACAGGATCGGCTGGATGCGGTCGCCCATTCCCGCGAGCGCTTCGAGACCGTGGCCGGTGCGGGAATCGTCGAAGCTGGCGAAAATGTCGTCGCCGATGAACGGCGGCGCATCGGCGCGGGCGGCGTAGTCCTCGGTGTAGGCAAGGCGTAGCGCCAGATAGAGCTGGTCGCGCGCGCCTTCGCTTAAGTGCGCCACCGGCGCCCTCTCGCCATTTGGCCGGCAAGCCTCGAGCTTCACCTCGTCGTCGTCATCGAAGCTCTGATCGATCCCGGAAAAGGCGCCGCCCGTCAGGGTCTTGAACGCCTCCCCGGCGCGCGTCATCAACGGGTCGCGCCGCGTCGCGCGATGGTGGTCGAGCGCGCCGCCCAAGAGCGCCGAAGCCGCCTTCAGGACCGCCCAGCGGCGGGCGGCGTCGACGAGCTCGGCTTCCGCGTTGCGGCGCTGCTGCAACGCCGCCTCAGCGCCGATGCCGCTCTCGAACTCTTCCCGCCGCCGTTGCAGCCGGTCACGCTCCGCGTAGCGCTCTTTCTCCTGAAGTCCGAGTTCTTCATCCCGGCGCTCCAGTTCGTCTATTCTGGCGGCCGCGGCATCCGGATCGAGCGCGTTCATCTCCTCGGTAAGGCGCGCTTCGTCGACCCCATCGGCCAGATCGGCGAGCCGGGCGCGATGCTGGCGGAGCGCGTCCGCAACACGGGCGCGCTCGCCCTCGCGCGCCAGCAATATTGTCGCGTCCGAGCCAGGGGGCAGCGCGGCCGACATCGCCGCCATTCTCGCCTCGGCCCTGCAGTGGCGAGCGCGCGCTTGCTCGAGCGCCCTCCGCGCCGTCTCCCTCTGCGCGGCCGCCGCGCGCCGTCTGGTTTCGGCCGCGCGCGCCTCAACCAGACGCTCGTTCAGGAGGCGCGCGGCAGCCTCGTCGGGCAAGTCCGCGTGAGCCGGCGCGCAGCGCTGAACAAGCGCGCGCGCTTCAGTCTCGAAGTCGTTCATGTTGCGCTCGATGCCGGCGACGCGGCGCTGGCGGTTGCGATGGTTTTCGGCGTCGTTGAAGGCCCGGTCCCAAACCCCAAGCGCCGTCTCGGCCGCTTCGACCGAGGCGGCGGCTTCGAGGCCGAGCCCGCAGGCGGCGACGGTCCAGCGGCGACGCCAATCGTCGAAGAGGACGAGGGCGGCGGCGTCTTCGCTTTTTGCTTCCTCGAGACGCCGGCGCGCTTCAGCGAAGCGGGTCTCGCGGTCGCGCGATTTCTCCCAGGCGTGCGCGATCTCCTCCAGCCGGCGTTCGAAGCGATCGGCGAGCCGGACGCAATCGAGGCCTTCGATCGCGCTCAATCCGGCCTCGCGGCCAAGGGCGCTTAAGATCGGCTCGATGCGGCGGAGGTCGGCTTCTTTCGCCTCGAGCTCGGTTCGGCGCGCGACGAGCTTGTCGCGCATCTTCAGATAGTGTTCGACGCGGCCGGACCATTCCTGCATCCGCGCCGGCGAAAGCGGAGCCGCGCCGATCGGTCGCCAAAGTTTGCCCCAACTCTCATCCGTTTCCTTGAGCAGCGCCGCCGCGCGCGCCTCTTTCGCCTGCGCTTGAGCGTGCTGGCGGGTCTGTTCGTCGAGCCGCTGAGTATCAAGCGCGTGTTTAGCGACTCGCTCGGCGTCTTCGATCGCGTCGTCCGCCAGGCGATCCGCGTCAATGGCGAGGAGCTCGAATTCCGCCACCCGATCGGCGAGCGACGCCTGCGGCGGGGCCGCCTTCGGGTTGAACATCGCCGCGCGCAACGGCCGCCACGCCGTCTCGCGGTGCGTCCTCGCCTCCACGATGCGATCCGCCGTGGCCAAAGGGCGGCCAGCCGCGAGACGGGCGAGACGGGCGCTCGTATCCGCCATTTCCTTCTCCATCGCCTCTCTCGCTCTTGCGGCGTCGCGCGCCCCGAGCGTGGCTGCCTCGAATGCCTCGATAAATCGAGCGAGGTCGTCGGGACGCGGCAGCGGAATCCTCGCCAGCGCTTCGAGGTCGGCGACCGGCGGAACGAGCCTCGCGGCGGCGTCGGCGAGCTCGATAGCCTCCTTGGTCAGTGCGATCCCGCTGTCAGCGACCCGTCGCGCCTCATCGGCGATCCTGCCGAGGGCGAAATATTTCTCGCGCAAGGGCGCGGGATCGAGGCCGGGCCCTTCCGCCTCTCGGGCAGCGCGCGCGGACTCGTAAGCCTTCTGCGCCTGGGAGAGTTGGCTCGCCTTCGCGTTTGCCGACGCTTCCCGTTCGCGCCCCTGCTTGATCAATTTGCGCGCTTCCGTCTTCGCGGCTTCCGTTGGCCGCCGTGTTTCAAGCGCACCGGCATCCGAGAGACCCAGCGATCGGGCGTGATGGTCGACGGCCGCGAGGAAGCCGTCCGCTTCGCGCTGAACGGCCGGGAGATCGCGCTTGGCGTCCTTGTAGCCGCCGCTCTTCTGGAAGAGATCCTCGATCGCAGCCGCGTCCGCCAACACCGCCCCATCAACCGCGATTGCATTCAAATCCTGAGCGAGGCGCTCCTCATCGACGCGCGCCCGCTCCGCTTCCTCGGCCGCGACGCGCATTTCATCGAGCGCCGCCTGCAAGCCCTGGGGCACGCCGGGACCGAATTCGGGCAGGTCGCTGAACGACGCCAGCTCCGCCTCGGCCTCCCGAATGCGGGCGAGGAGCGGCGCCGCGCGCCTGAGCCGGTTGAGGCGCGACCGCTCGATTTCGCCGGCGCGGCGCTCGGCGCGCAGCCGGTCCAACTCGCCGCTAAGCTCTTCGATGTCCTTGTTGAGCTTTAGCCACGCATCGCTGCGCAGTTCTTTTTCGCGAATTGCGGCGCGGGCGGCGGTGAAGCGGTCGAGGGCCTGATAGAAGCGGCGGTCCTTGCCGGCGCGGGGCGCGAAAACGCTTTCCGCTTCGTCGTCGAGCGACCGGCGGAGTTCGGAGAGTCCGCGCAAGCCCGACGCCGCCGCCATCAGGCTCGCGCCGACGTCGCCGTCCGCCCGCAACATCTCATCGCCGCCGTCGCGCAGTTTTTTCGCGTCGAGTCCGAACGAGCGATCGAACACCTCCTGGCTGAGACCGCCGAGAAAGGGCGCCAGCGCGTCGTCCGGCAGAGGACCGCCGGAGACGCTGAGAAGAGTGTTCTTGCGCCCCTTGCGCCGCCAAAATCTGAGAGAGCGGCCGTCGCTCGCGACGATCTCCCCGCCAACGCGCAACTGGCTAGGGGAGCGGGAGGCATAGGAGAAGTTCCGTTCCGGCACGCCGAACAGCAGGGCGCCGACCGCAGCGAGGGCGGTCGACTTGCCCGCCTCGTTCGGCCCGTACACGACATGCAGCCGCGCGTCGCGCCGGAAAGCAATCCGCAGGGTCTCGAAGGCGCCGAATTTCTCCAGTTCCAGGCTCAGAAGCCGCATGGCTCATCAGGCCTCGCCCATGCGGCCGAGCGCCAGCGCCCGGGCTTCGACCAGAATCGAGTCGAGGTCCAACGCCGCGCCCGGGTCTTCCGCCATGCCGCCGGGGAGCTTTTCCCTGACCATCCTGACGAGTTCGCTCACACGCGCCCGCACTGCGACATCGGCCTCGCATTTCTCCAGCGCGGCAGCCAAATCGATCTCGGCCAGCGCTGCGTCGCGTGGCGGCCGCTGCGGCTCCGACGTGTCGATCCGCAATCTCTCGAGCCAGATATCGTCGGCGCAACGTTGCGCCGCCGCCTCCGCCTCGTCGCGCAGGCGGTCCCGATCCGCGATCAGCCGCGCATGCAATGGCGTCGCCCCGGTCAGAACGATCCGCACCGCAAGCAGCCGGCCGTCTGCGGCCCCGGCATGCGCGCGCACTTCCGCCTCGACCGCGCGAAGAAGGCCGGCCACATCGCTGTGCGGCGCGGCGTCGACAACAACCTCCGCCCAGCGGGCATAGTCCGTGACGACCCGCCGCACCTGGGCGACGACGCCGTCCGCGACCTCGACAATGACCGCGCCCCTCTCGCCGCATTCCCTGACGCTGCGGCCCTGCAGGTTGCCGGAATAGACGATCCATGGATCGCGCGAGACGATTTCGAACGCGTGGACGTGGCCGAGCGCCCAATAGTCGTATCCGCGCGTCGTGAGGTCGGCGACCGTGCAGGGCGCATAGTTTTCATGGCCGGCGCGGCCGCAGGCGGTGTGCAGGACGCCGATATTGAACCAGCCGGGCTCAGGTTCCGGATAGTCGACAGCGTAGTTCTCAACCACCTCGCGGTGCGGAAAGCCGCGTCCGTGCAGCGCGACGCGCAAATCCTTGATACGGCGGGTCTCCGGCCGCCTGGTCGAAAACTCGAACACGTTTTCCGGCCATGTCAGGGATTTGGTTATGAGGCTTTCGGCGTCATGATTGCCCCGCAGTAAGAAAGTCGGGATGCTCCGATTCGAGAGGCGAGCCAATTGCCGGTTCAGAAAGAGGGCGATGGAAGCGTCCTTCCACTCCCCGTCGAAGACATCGCCAGCGATCACGACAAACGAAACGCCTTCCTCCAGCGCCTTCGTGACCAGGTCTTCGAAAGCGCTTCGGCTCGCCTTGGCGAAGCGCGCGGCGACTTCCTCGTCCTTCTGGCCAAGTCCGAGGAAGGGGCTGCCGAGGTGAAGATCAGCGGCGTGCAGGAAGCGGAAGTTCATCGGCGTGCCTCAACCGGGGCGCTGGGCGCCGGCCGATCAGATCGGCGAGAGCCGGATCTCGCAGCGCCCGCGTCGCGGGCGGCGAATCGAGGTGGACGTCGGCCGTGTGAATGAAGCGTAGCGCCATGGTTTGGGTTCATCTGCGAGGCGCGAATCAGCTCGCGCCTTTGGCAAGAATCGGCATAGGCTCGGGCGCTGCGCCTGTCACGCGGGCGCATCGTTCGCGCGGTGGAAAGTCGCGCCGCGGGCGGGGCTCGAACTTGTCGGCCGTCGCCCGATCGGGCATAGGAACCGCGCGGTTTGGGCCTAAGCCGTCAAGGAGCGGAACTCGAGGCGCCGTCCGTCCCATGGCCGCCATGCCGCGGAAACCTGACGGCCTCCGGCCGTCGCTCGAACGAGATGCGATGACGATCAAGATGCGGCCGTTCCCCATCGCGGGGCGGCAAAACGCCGCCACTCCCGACAGCGTCGATCGCTCCGTGCGCCTGTGGCTGAGCGAACGCGCGCACACATTCTGGCGCAAGGCGATCAGGACGCCGTGGCGAGATGCGCGCCGCTCGATGCGCCGGGCGCTGTCCGGCGCTAACTCAGGCGTTCCGATCTCGGTCGACTGGACGACGGAGCTCGAACTCGTGCCGTTCGCTGGCCGGTTTCCTCCGCCACTTGCCCAATGCGAGGTCCTCGCGCCCGCGCAATATTGGAAGCAAGCCCATCCGCTCAGCGTCAACTCGACGAAGGACGAACGGGGCCATTATCTCGACCACATTGTCGAGGCGCCGGCAATGACGCTTGAACATCTGGTCGACCAATATTGGTTTCCGTATTTCGGCCTGCTCATTTCCGAACAAGGGCGTGTTTGGCGCCATTCGTATCTGGGGCCGTTCCAGGAAGGCTTCCTCACCAGGGTCAAGGCGGTTGTGGACCAACCGCTGCCGGACGGAACGAGAGAGCACCGGCTCTATCCGCAGCGACTCAGGCGCGTTCCCAGAATAACCGGCGAACATCTGCTCCTCGCCGGCTCCGATCAGCCGAACTATGGCCATTACCTGCTCGACGTCGTTCCGCTGATCCATCTCGGCGTCAAGATGGGCGTGCCGATGCTGACCTGGACGCTTAGGCCATGGCAGCGCGCGCTCGTCGCCCGGCTCGACGTTCCGCCGGGTTTGATCCGGGAAATCAAGCCTGAGCCGGTATTTCTCGAACATGCGATCACCAGCAACCGGCACTCGGGCGCGGCTTCGATCAATGCCCACCCTCAGACCAAGGAGGTCTTTTCCTCGCTTCTGGCCAACATCCAGAAACACGCGCCTGCCGCCGGGCGGCCGCGCCGGCTATTGGTCTGCCGCGGCGTCCGCGACGCTCGAAACATCCGCAACCGGAAGACAATGATCGAGGCGCTTGCGGCGCTTGGCTTTACCGCGATTCAGCCGGAAAAACTGCCGTTCGACGAGCAGGCGATGCTGTTCGCGAACGCCGAATTCATCGTCAGCGAATTCGGGTCGGGCATGGTGAACGCGATATTCTCCCGGCCCGGAACCAAGCTGATCGAAATCATCGCCGAGGGACAGTTCGACCCATGGTCGTCGCATTTCGGCGCGATGAACCGGTTCGAGCATGTGGTGCTGTTCCAGCATCAGTCGCACGAGGCTCTGCTGAAGGATCCCCGGCACCTCAAGGATTCCGAGTTCGCCTATGAGGTCGACGTGCCGCGCCTGGTGGAGACGGTCGACGCGTTGATGAGAGAATAGCGACCACATTCATCGCCGATGGAACGAGCCGCTCGAGCGCCGCGTTCGATCCGGCGCGTGCGGGAGGCGTTTCGCCAATGCAGGTCAAGTATCGCTCGTTCACTCCCGGGCTCAATCCGCGCCGGACCAAGCTCGAGGTTCCCGGCTGGGGCGGCGAACGCCAGCCCAGGAAAAACGGGTCGATGGAACAGGCCTGGCATTGCCTGCCTTTTTCGGAAGGCGCCCGCTATGGGATAGAATTGTTCTACCCCTACCAAAAGGAGTTTCGCGTCAGCGTCAGCGGCGGCAAACTGGTTCTTGACGGCGATTTCGGCCCTCCGCCGGCGGACCACGGCGGCGAATGGCCGCCTTTCCGCGCTTTCGGCGACCTCTATTATACCTATCAGTTGTCGCTCGATCTCAAGGTCGAGGAAGGATGGGCGATCCGCACCGAGCCGCATCCGCGGTTCTATACCGATCCAACGGATACGACTCCGGTCGCCGTGCCGGCGTTGATCCGGCGATGGTGGCCGATGATCCACTTCCTCGTGTTCAAATCGCCGCCCGAGGGGAAGACCCACGTCTTCCGGCCGGGCGAGCCATTCGTGCAAATGCTTGTCGTCCCGGAGGAAGCGGCGTTCGATCTCGTTCCAATGCCGGAGGAGGAAGCCGCCGAGCGCGAGCTACAGTCGCGGCGCATATACCAAAGCCGCGCCACTTTGTCCGCCGAGACGGAATGGAGATCGGCGACGAATATCGTCTTCGACGGCACCTACCGCCATATACTTGGCGCCGCAAGCGAAAAAGCGAAGCAGCGGCGCTGACCGGGGCCACTCTCCCAACCACCACGCTCAATGTTGCCGCTCGCTCCGCCGGGCCGGCGCGCCAACTCTTCGGGGCGCTTATAGCCCAGCCTCGCTATCCGTTATGGTAGTAGTGGTGGTGGTGGTGATGATAATAATGGTGATGATAGTGATGGTGATGATGGTAATAGTGGTGGTGGTGATGGTGGTGATACTGGGCGACAACCATCGGCCGTTCGTTGACGACAGCATCCGCGGCCGCCCGCTCGTCCTCCGCCCTTAAAACATTCGCTGCGTCCGGAATGGGGTCCAGCAATTCAGCGAACGAGCGCGCGGGCGCCAACCCGTTCGTCTCGCCGGAGGGTGCGGCCGATGCCTGACCGCCGCCGAGGAGCGCGAGCGCGGACGCCCCGCCCAATAGCCCCATGATCGTTTTGTCCACGTTTTGTCCTTTCGTGATGACAAGCAGACGCGGAACGTGCGAGGGCGCTAAAAGGTTCCGATCGATCGCCAGATTATCGCGAGTAGCCGCGCCGTCTCGATCTATTCGCGCGCCATGCGGGCCGACACCGGAGGCGGCGCAAGACGCTCGTCAGCGAAGCGCTGGCGGTAGACGCCGAGGTTCTCGCTCACTCGTTGCACATAGTCGCGCGTTTCGTCGAACGGAATGCGCTCGATCCAGTCGACGAGGTCGGCGGTTCCATCGCGCGGATCGCCGTGCGCGGCGATCCATTGTGTGACCCGACCCGGACCCGCGTTATAGGCGGCGAAAGCGAGTTCTCGCGACCCACCCTCGTCCTCGATCAATTGACCCAAAAGCGACGCGCCAAGCCTGGTGTTGAAGGCCGGATCGGCGATCAGGCGGGCATAGTCGAACTCGACGCCGGCCTGCCGGGCGGTCAAGGCCGCGGTCGAGGGAAGCATCTGCATCAGCCCTTTCGCGCCTGCCCACGAAGCGGATCGCCAGATGAATTCGCTTTCCTGCCGGGCCACCGCATAGACGGTGGGGAGGTCGGCCGAATGGGCGAGCGGGAGGAAGGCCGGCATGCCCGTGCCGGGAAACGCCATGGCGTCGAACGAATAGCCACGGATGAGGGCGAACTTGCCGAATTGGACTTGCGTTCCCGCGTCGGCGTAGCGCTTCACGACCTCCGCCATTGCGGCGATCTGCGATTCGTCCCGCCATTCCCGGGCGGCGTCGAAAGCGAGCGGGGCGGCGAGATCGTCGAGCCCCAGGGCGTAGAGCGATGCGGCTGCGTCAACCGCCTCGTCGCGCCGATCCCCGTCCGCCGCCGGCTTCGGCGCGCGCAGGGCGAGGCGGGTCTGGCCGAGGCGTTGGGCGGCGAGCTGGCCGTAATAGGCGATCGGTTCGCTGGCGGCGCGCTCATAGAAGCCCTTCGCCGCCTCGGCGCCGCCCATCGCCTCGGCCGCCCGGCCCTGCCAATAGGCAGCGCGGGCGATGGACAGAGGAGCGTCGGCGGCCAAAGCCGCGAGCGCAAACCGCTCGGCGGCCAAGGACGGGTCGTTGAGGAACCGCAGGGCGATCCAGCCGGCGTGGAAGTCAGCGTCGACCTCGGCCTCGGACGTCTCGGGCCGCGCGGTCCCAGCGCAGACTTCGAACGCCAGTCGCGGCTCGTGGAGATCGAGCAGCGCGGCGGCGATCATCTTGCGCTCGCTCCACCATCGATCGGGGCTGACCAAGGCGTCGCGATCATGCGGGGCAAAGCTCAGGAGCGTCGCCGCCTCGAGCACGCGGCCTGCGCGGCGGGCGTACTGGACCCTGGAAAACAACAAGCCCGGATCGCCGCGGAGGGCCGAGGGAACGGCTTTCAGCAGCGCCGCGCTCGTCGGAGCGCGCGCCGTCTGAATACGGGCCTGGATGAGCGCCAGAACGTCGGGACCGGCTAGCGCCGCGACGTGCGCGGCGGCGCCAGCGTAGCCGGCGTAGAGCAGGCGGTCGGCGCGGTATTTGTGATCGTCTTTGGTCAGCGAAGCGCCGAAGTCGCGCAGGATGGCGCCCTCGGTCAGGGCGTCGAAACTGCCGTCGCGCCACAGGGCGCGGATGATTCGCGCCGCCTCGTCGTTGCGCCCCATCGTTTTCGCCGCGCGCGCCGCAGCGATCTTTCCTACGCTCGTTTGCGGCGCGCCGCTGGCGAAAAACTCGGCGACCTTCGCCGGAGCCTCGGGATGCGCGGCCAGTTCCGCCTCCTGCCGGTCGCGAACCCAGCCGCGGCTTGGCCACGTAGGATGGGCGTCGAGGAAGGCGGCAAGCGCCGCGAAGGACGGATGAGCGTCGGCGCGCAGGGACGCCCATTCCAGCGCCGATCGCCGGACCGGGTCGTTCGCCGCCTGGGCGAGCGCCACGAGGCCCGCAACGTCGCCCCGATTGTAGAGCATCGCGGCCTCGGAGCTGAGCGGGGGCGGCGGCGGCAAGGCCGAGTCTGGCGCGGGGGCCGCGGCAGGAGGGGACCGTTCGATCGCGGCGAGGGCGCCGACGGCAGGCGCCGCGGGTGGAACGTCGGCATACGCGAATTGCGGGTGGAGGTCGGCGTCGCTCGCAGCAACCTCCTTGGTCAGGGGCGCGGAGCTGGCGGCGGGTTCCGCAGCGGCGAATTGAGCCGCAGGGGCCGCCTCGCTCAAGGCCGTCTCGGGGGTGGGCGCCGGATGGATGGCGGCGAGCAGGGCGACGGGCGGCGGCGCAGCGTCGTCGTTGCGTTCACCTCCGGCGCTGAGCCGCGCGGCAAGCGCCAATCGCCTGTCTCGACCGGCGTCGGCCGCTTGCGAGCGCGGCGGCGCGTCGACGCGCGCGGCGGAGGAGCCGGTGGCGCTCTCGCCGGTCGCCGCGCGCCCGGCGGGCGGCGGGCGCCCTTCAGGGGTGAACGCAATCAGGCAGGCAGCGCCGCATATGGCGAGAAAAAGGCGCGGATGGAGAATCGTCATCGGTCCAATCCTCTTGGACGAGGATGGACCAACTTTGCTGACCAAGTTTTAAACCCTGGCGCCCGGCGGCTTGCCCCTTTCGCCTGCAGCGCGGCGGGGCTATGTGTCCGCGGACGGATCGGGGCCAAGTGGTGCGGCGCGGAGCGAACTGGGCGCGGATGATGGAAAAGCGGGCGAAGTTTCACGGATCGATGCCGGCGCTGGTCACTCCGTTCAAGGACGGCAAGATCGACGAACCGGCCTACCGCGCCCTGATCGACTGGCAGATCAACTCGGGCTCGCACGGGCTGGTGCCGGTCGGGACGACCGGCGAGAGCCCGACGCTCACCCACGAGGAGCATCGCCGCGCCGTCGACATCTGCATCGACGAGGCGCGCGGCCGCGTTCCGGTGATCGCCGGGGCAGGCTCCAACAACACGGTCGAGGCGATCGAACTCGCTCGCCACGCCGAGGGAAGCGGGGCGGACGCCGTCCTCGTCGTCACGCCGTATTACAACAAGCCGACCCAGGAAGGCCTCTACCAGCACTTCAAGGCCGTCAACGACGCGATCGGGATTCCGATCCTCATCTACAACATCCCTCCGCGAAGCGTGGTCGACATGTCAGTCGACACGATGAAGCGGCTCAGCGAGCTGGCCAATATTGTCGGCGTCAAGGACGCGACAGGCGACGTGGGGCGCGTATCGAAGCAGCGACACGCCATGGGGCATGAGTTTATCCAACTTTCTGGCGAAGACATGACGGCGCTGGCGGCGATGGCGGCGGGCGGCCATGGCTGCATTTCAGTGACGGCGAATATCGCGCCAGCCCCGTGCGCGGAATTGATGGAGGCGGTCTTCAAGGGCGACTGGGGCCATGCGCTGAAGATCCAGGACCGGCTGGCGCCCCTGCACGCGGCGATCTTCGCCGAGCCAGGCGTCAATGGGGCCAAGTACGCCCTGAGCCTGCTCGGGCGGGCGCGCGCCGAGACCCGGCTGCCGCTCCTTCCGGTCAGCGAGGCGACCGAAGCGCTTATCCGGCGCGCGATGGTGCACGCGGGCCTGCTCAACGCTTAAGAGCTGACATGGCCGCCGAAAAGGAAAAGCCGAACTTCAAGGTGGTCGCCGACAACCGGCGGGCCCGGTTCGACTATGAGATCGGCGAGACGTTCGAAGCCGGCCTGATGCTGACCGGAACTGAGGTCAAATCGCTGCGGACCGGCAAGGCGACGGTAGCGGAGAGCTATGCTGCGGTCGATCGCAGCGGCGAAATCATCCTCTATAACGCCAACATCCCGGAATACCTGCAGGCCAACCGCTTCAACCACGAACCGAAGAGACCGCGCAAACTCCTTCTGCACGCTAAGGAAATCGCCAAGCTTGCCAAAGGCGTCGAGCGCGAAGGCATGACGATCGTGCCGTTGAGAATTCTACTTTAACGCCAAAGGCAGGGCCAAGATCGCGATCGCGCTGGGGCGCGGCAAAAAGCTGCACGACAAGCGGGAGAGCGAGAAAGTGCGCGACTGGAACCGCGACAAGTCGCGGCTGATGCGCGAGCGGGGATAGCCCCCGCAGACGCGGTCGATAGCCGGTTGATCGACGGGCGTCCTTACGGACGCCCTGGACCGCGGCGCCCGCCTTCGAGCCGAGCGCGGCTACGCGGCTACAATGCGCGCCCGTCGCGCCATTCCTCCGTCACGCCGCCGCCTTCAGCGCCTGGTCGAGATCGGCGAGGATGTCGTCGATGTGCTCGATGCCGACGGACAGGCGAACGTAATCGTCGGTGACGCCGGTCGCCAGCTGCTCTTCGGCCGTGAGCTGCGAGTGGGTGGTGCTCGCCGGATGGATGGCGAGCGAGCGCGCGTCGCCGATGTTGGCGACATGATAGAGGAGCTTGAGCGCGTCGATGAACTTGGCGCCGGCGGCCTTGCCGCCCTTGATCTCGAAGCCGACCAGGCCGCCCTGCCCGCCTTGCAGATATTTCTCCGCCCGCCGCTTGGCCTCGCCCTTCTGATAGCGAGGGATGGATCACGGTCGTGACCTCCGGCCGCTTGCCGAGCCAGGCCGCGACCGCGGACGTGTTGGCGCAATGGCGCTCCATGCGCAAGCGGCAGCGTCTCGATTCCCTGCAGCGTCAGGAACGCGTTGAACGGCGACATCGCCGAGCCGAGATCGCGCAGAAGGTCACGCGCGCCTTGATGATGTAGGCGATCGGCCCGAGCGGCTTGACCGCCTCCGTCCACACTGCGCCGTGATAGCTCGGATCGGGCGTGTTGAGCGCCGGCTGGCGCTCTTTGTGCTCCTCCCAGGGGAAATTGCCGCCGTCGACGAGGAGGCCCCCGATCGATGTGCCGTGGCCGCCGAGGTATTTGGTCGAAGAATAGACGATGATGGCTGCGCCGTGATCGAACGGCCGGGTCAGGATCGGCGCCGCGGTGTTGTCCATGATCAGCGGAATGCCGAACGAACGGCCGATCGCCGCGACCTCCGCAATCGGGAAAGCGATCAGCTTCGGGTTGGGCAGCGTCTCGGCGTAATAGGCGCGCGTGCGCGCGTCGGTGGCTTTGCGGAAATTCTCCGGATCGACCGGATCGACGAAGCGCACCTCGATCCCCTGGTCCTTCATCGTGTTGGCGAACAGGTTCCAGGTCCCGCCATAGAGATCGGTCGAGGAGACGACGTTATCGCCCACGCGCGCGAGGTTCTGGATCGCAAAGGCTGACGCTGCCTGGCCGCTCGAGAGCGCCAGCGCCGCGACGCCCCCTTCGAGCGCGGCGATGCGCTTCTCGAGCACGTCGGTGGTCGGATTCATGATCCGGGTATAGATGTTGCCGAGCTCCTTGAGCGCGAACAGGTTGGCGGCGTGCTCGGCGCTCTGGAACTGATACGAAGTGGTCTGATAGATGGGCACCGCGACGGCGCCGGTCGCCGGATCAGCGCGCCAACCGGCGTGAAGGGCCAGGGTTTCAGGTTTTAGGGACATTATCTTCTCCTTGGGGTTGTCGCGCGCGTCGCCGATCCCGAAGAGCCCCGAACGGCGCCGGAAATGGCGATCGGTTTAAATACTAACCACAGTAGTTAGTCATATCTTATCATGTCTGAGTTCGGTAAAATTCGCGCGACCTTAGCGGTTCGGCCGTTCCTCCGCAAGGTGACGCCCGGTACACGGCGCCAATGCGATCGGGCGGTCGCATATTGCATGAGGACGCGTAAACTGCAGCTCGAATCGCCAGGGAGGCGCTGATGAGCACGGACCAGCAAGTCGACGCGGGGACGCCGCGCAGATTTCATCTGCCGCATACCCATCTCGAATTGGCGTTCGGCAACGACTGGTTCGGCAAGAAGGCGGAGGATTTCGCCCGCTTCTTCGGCACGCCGACGTTTCTGATCGGCCAGACGATCATCGTCGCGATCTGGATCTTGCTCAACGCGATCGGCTGGACGCAGTTCGACGTCTATCCCTTCATTCTGCTCAATCTCGCATTCTCCACCCAGGCCGCTTACGCGGCGCCACTGATCCTCCTGGCCCAGACGCGTCAGTCCGACCGCGACAAAGCCATGAGCATCGCCGACGCCCAGCATCGCGAAGAGCTTCACCAGATCAGCGAGACGCGCCAGGCGCAAATGCGCGAGCAGTCGGCAATGCTGATCGAAATGATGCGAGCAGAACACCGCGCTCACCGAGCGGGTGGAAACCCTGCTCACGCAAAACACCGAGCTCACGGAAACGATCAAGACCCTCGTCGAACGGATCGACGCCGTGACCGCCGCGGTCCACACCTGCGTCGCTCCGCCCGCGCGCGGCTGAGCTGGATCGGCCGCGAAGCGAGCGCGCTCGCCGCCCGGCCACGGCCCAGCGGCTACTTGTCGATGTACTCGATGGTCTGCTCGAGCGCGGCGGGCGAAACTCTGAACAGCCCGGTATAGGGCATGCCGAGTTCGAGAATGAGAAGGATCGCGAACGCGATCGACAGCGCGCCGAAAGTCAGCGCGGCGATCACCAGCGTGTTCGATTCGGCGTAAAGGCCGATGCCGAAAAAGAGCGCCGCCGTCCAGAAGACCAGGATCGCGATCAGAACCCACGACACCGGCCCGCTCGCCACTTGCAGCGACATCAGCAAGCGCGATTGCTCGACCATGCTGGAATATTGCTGCGCCGTCGCGAGAGCGGCCTTCTGCGCGTCCGTCGCCGGCTTGAGGGTCGCGAGAAAGTCGGCGATGCCCTGCGCGGCGGCAAGCGGCTGAGCGACCGTCAACAGACTCGCGTCGACGTTTCCACCGCCCCAGAACGTGTCGTAGCCCTTCTGGATTCCCTCCTTGAGCTTGTCGCGCAGCGGCTTGGTCTCGGGACCATATTGCGCCAGCGCCTGATCGAGCCTGAGAATCTGGGCGGAGAAGTTTTCGAGGTTCGTTCTCTGACCCGAGAAATAGGCCCAGCTGACCCCGATCAGGGTGCCGAGCACGAGCGCTAGCAAGAGGCTGACCAACCCCGAAACCTGGCCCACGACGCCTTTGGTCTCGCCTGACTTGTGCTCCGACGTAAGCTTCGTCTGCAAAGCGAGCCCGGCGTAGGCCGCGACCATGAACAACACGAAAATAAGTACGCAGATCAGAAGAATGCTCATCTTTTTGCCCCGTTCCCCTATGCCGCTTGCGCCCTACCTGACGCGTTGTGGAAATTCAAGCGAGACCGTCGCTCATGTCGCGCTGTCCGGATCGATCGTCCTCACAATCTCCATGAACGCTTTCGCGGCGGGCGAGAGCGTTCGGCCACGCTTGGCAATGAAGCCGTAGTTGAGGCCGAACCAGGGCGCTACGACCGGCAGCGTCACGCATCGTCCTTCCCTGAGTTCAGGTTCGATCTGCGAGCCGACGGCGCCGCAGATGCCAAGCCCGGCAAGGGTGATCCGCTTTGCTGCCGAAAAGGTCTCGACCAGAATTCTGGGATGGAATCGATCCTGGAGTTCGTCGAATCTTCCGAACGGCTTGTCGAAGATAGGAAGCGCCTTGCGCATGCGCCCGGGGAGGCTCGGCCCGACCCACGGAAAATCCAGGAGGTCCTCGATCGCAAGCGGCCTCTTCGCCGCCAACGGATGCTCAGCGCTGCAGAAGAATGACAACCGGCGGGTTCTGGCTGCATGCACGTCGAGGTTGGCGTCGCTCTGGGCTTCCGATACGTCGGCAAACCCGAGGTCCACTGCGCCGTCCATCACGTCGGCGACGACTTGAGTCCAATTGGCGATTTGCAATTCGATGGCCAGATTTGGATGTCGAGCCGACAGTTTGCCGATGGCGCGCTCGCCCGAAATGTCCGCGGGATAGGGGCCGGCGGCGATGCGCAATTCGCCGATTTCCAGCCCTTTGGCGAGGTCGACCTCCCGCATCAGCTCATGAAATTCGGCCGCGGCGCGTTCGCCATGCCGCAACACGATCTCCCCAAACGGCGTTGGCGTCACGCCCTGCCGGTCAAACAGAGTGACGCCGAGTTCCGTCTCGAGCTGCTTCAGGCTGCGAGTTAGCGCGGGCTGCGAGACGCGAAGCGCCTTTGCGGCGAGGCCGAAATGGTGGTGCTTCGCCAAGGCCTTAACGATTTCGATCTGTCGAAGGGAGTGAACTTTTGTCAATGGAATTGCAGGGTTCGATAAAGCGCCATTATTGTCCAATACCACAAATGGTATTGGACGGTCCAATTCATTTCGTATAGCAGCGCGCCGGTCGAATGGGACATCGGCGGGGAGCAAAATGACATTCAGCTTGAGAAATTGCGTTGCGGCTTCGGCCCTAGCGACGCTGGCGCTCGTCGGCGGGGCGCAAGCGCAGGCGCAGAAGC
Source organism: uncultured Alphaproteobacteria bacterium (assembly GCA_963767245.1). Lineage (GTDB taxonomy): Bacteria > Pseudomonadota > Alphaproteobacteria > Rhizobiales > Beijerinckiaceae > Roseiarcus. The sequence goes on along the minus strand of CAVYDG010000025.1, from coordinate 118,518 downwards.
CCAACATCCTCGTCATCATGGGGGATGACGTCGGCTATTGGAACATCAGCGCCTACAATCGCGGCATGATGGGCTATCGCACGCCCAACATTGATCGCATCGCCAACGAAGGCGGCATCTTCACCGATTATTACGCCCAGCAATCCTGCACCGCCGGCCGCGCCGCCTTCATCACCGGCCAGAGCCCAATCCGGACGGGATTGCTCAAGGTCGGGCTGCCGTCAGCGAAAGAGGGCCTGTCGGACAAGGACCCGACGCTGGCCGAATTGCTCAAGCCCGAGGGCTATGTGACCGGGCAGTTCGGCAAGAACCATCTCGGCGACCGCAACGAATTCCTGCCGACCGTGCACGGCTTCGACGAGTTCTTCGGCAACCTCTATCACCTCAACGCCGAAGAGGAGCCGGAGAACCCGGACTATCCCAAGGCCGCCGACTATCCGAACTTCGCCAAGAATTTCGGCCCGCGCGGGGTCCTGAAGTGCGTGGCGACCGAGACCGAGACTCCCGGCGAAGACCCGCGTTTCGGAGCGTGGGGCAAGCAGAAATGCGAGGACACCGGACCGCTGACGAAGAAGCGCATGGAGACCGCGGACGGAGAGTTCCTCGACGCCTCGCTCAATTTCATCGACCGCGCGCATGACGCCAAAAAGCCGTTCTTCGTCTGGTTCAATTCGACCCGGATGCACATCTTCACCCATCTCAAGCCCGAATCGGTCGGCAAGACGGGGCTCGGGGTGGAAGCCGACGGCATGGTCGAGCACGACGGCATGGTCGGCACGCTCCTGAAGAAGCTCGACGATCTCGGCATCGCCGACAACACGATCGTCATCTACACAACCGACAACGGCGCCGAATCCTTCTCCTGGCCCGACGGCGGCACGACCCCGTTCCGCAGCGAGAAGAACTCGAACTGGGAGGGCGGCTATCGCGCGCCGGCGGCGGTGCGCTGGCCCGGCGCGGTCAAGCCGCATACCGAGATCAACGGCATCTTTTCTTCCGAAGACTGGGTGCCGACGCTGGTGGCGGCCGCAGGCGAGCCGGACGTGACGCAGAAGCTTCTCAACGGCTACGACGCGGCGGGCAAGACCTTCAAGGTCCATCTCGATGGTTACGACCAGCACGATCTCCTTGCCGGCGGTCCGACCAAGCGCAAGGAGTTCTTCTACTGGACCGACGACGGCGACCTCGCGGGGCTGCGCTACGACCAATGGAAGGTCGTGTTCCTCGAGCAGCAGCACGAAGGCTTGAAAGTCTGGCAGCAGCCGCTCGTCCCGCTGCGCGCGCCGTTGCTCTTCAACCTGCGCACCGACCCGTTCGAAAAGGCCGAGGAGGAGTCGGGCGAATACGAGAAGTGGTATGTCGAGCGCATGTTCGTGATGGCGCCGGCGCAGGCGATCGTCGGGCGCGAGTTGCAGACGTTCAAGGACTTCCCGCCGCGCCAGAAGCCGGGCAGCTTCTCGGTCGGCGACGCCCTGGACAAGCTCCTGAACGCCCAGCACAGCAGCAACTGACCGAGACGCGAGCCGCCGTCCGGCTAGACCGGGACGCGGCTCGCCCGTTCCGGCGCTTCCGCGGAGCATCGATATGTCTTCTTCCTTTCTTTGGCGGATTCGGCTGCCCGCGGTCTTCGGATTGGCGCTTGGCGTCGTCTGCATGAGCCAAGGCCAAGCGCAGGAATCCCGAACATTCGTCATTCCGGCGGAGACGGGTTATGGCGTCGAGGAGTGTCTCGACGCCGGCGGCGACTGCGGCCCGACGGTCGCGAACGCTTTGTGCAACGCCTACGGCCAGGGCGTCGCGCTGGAGTTCGGCCGATACGGAGTCGACAAGTCCGGCGCCTCGAACGCATCGTGGCCGGCTCCAAAGCGGTACTATGTCGATTGTTCGATGACCTAGCCTCGCTGACGGCGCCGACGAAGTTCCCTGTCCAAGGGCAATAGCCTCGTCTGGCGGGTTACTGACACCGTCTACAAATTCCGCCGGCGTCGCGAGCGGCGGCTAAAGCTGCGGATCGTGCTAATAAGAGCGGTCAAATCCAACGGGATGACCGAAATGAAAAATCGCCAATGGCTGCTCGCGCGCCGTCCGGAAGGCGCGCTTAAGGACAGCGACTTCACCTTCGTCGAGTCCGACATCCCGGCGCCCGGCGAGGGCGAGGTGCTGGTGCGCAATCTGGTGTTGTCGTGCGACCCGACCCAGCGCGCCTGGATCGCCGGCGACACTTATCTGCCGGCCGTCAAGATCGGCGAGGTCGTCCGCTCTTTTGGCGCCGGCCGGATCGAGGCGTCGAACCATCCCGGCTTCAAGGCTGGCGACATCGTGCTCGGTCTCGTCGGCTGGCAGGACTATGCGGCGACGAATCCGAACGGCCTGAACAAGCTGCCACCCGGCGCGCCGATCGAACTCGCAATGGGCGCCCTCGGGATGATCGGGATCACGGCCTATTTCGGCCTCCTCGACGTCGGCCGCCCCAAGGAGGGCGAAACCGTCGTCGTCTCTGGCGCCGCAGGCGCGACCGGCTCGCTCGTCGGCCAGATCGCGAAAATCAAGGGCTGCCGCGTGATCGGCGTCGCGGGCGGGGCGGAGAAATGCCGCTGGCTCACGCATGACCTCGGGTTCGACGCCGCCATCGACTACAAGGCCGACAACGTGAAGGCGCGGCTCAAGGAGCTTTGCCCGAAGGGCATCGACGTCTTCTTCGACAATGTCGGCGGTCCGATCCTGGACGCGGCGCTTGCGCGGCTGGCGCTGCGCGGCCGGATCGTGCTCTGCGGCGGCATCTCGTCCTACGACGCCGCCGAACCGCCGGCGGGGCCGCGGAACTACCTCAACCTGGTCTCAAAGCGCGGGCGGATGGAGGGCTTTCTCGTCACCGACTACATGCCGCGCGCCAACGAGGCGATCGGGGCCCTCGCGGGTTGGATCAAGGAAGGCAAGCTGAAGCACCGGGTCGATGTGCAGCACGGCCTGGAGAACGCGCCGGCGACGCTGAGGCGCCTGTTCGACGGCCGCAACGAAGGCAAGCAGCTCCTTCGCGTCGCCGGGTAGGCTTGGCTTCGAGCAGCCCGAACCCCTCCCTACCGACCTCGTCCTGAGGCGCCGCGAAGCGGCCTCGAAGGACGCTCCAGTACGCGCCGAACGGGGGCTGCACAATCGAGCGTCCTTCGAGACGCGCCTTCGGCGCTCCTCAGGACGAGGGTGCAACTCAAGGAGACGATTATGGAATTTGACCGGCGCGAATTCGCGGCTCTCATGCTGGGGGCGGCGGCAAGCGTCAGCGCCATCGGCGCGGCGAGCGCCCAAGACGATCCCCTGCCCTCCTGGAACGAAGGCGCGGCCAAGGATGCGATCATCAAATTCGTTCATGCGACCACCGACGCCGGAAGCCCCCAGTTCGCGCCGCTCGCCGAGCGCATCGCAACCTTCGATCAGGACGGGACGCTCTGGGTCGAGCATCCGATCTATACCCAGATCGTGTTCGCGTTCGACCGCGTGCCGCGAGTCGTGAAGGAGAGACCCGAGCTTGCGAACGAGCCGGGGTTCAAGGCGATCCTCTCCGGCGACCATGCAGCGATCGCCAGCCTCTCGGAGGAGGAACTTCTTTCCGTCATCGGCGCAACGCTGACCGGCATGGACGTGGACGAGTACCGCGACGAGGTCGCCGCCTGGATCAAGGACGCGCGCGATCCGCGATGGAAGCGGCGGTTCACCGAGCTCGTCTATCAGCCGCAGATCGAGCTGCTCAAATATCTGCGCGCCAACGGCTATCGGACCTACATCGTCACCGGCGGCGGGCAGGATTTCGTGCGCGTCTATGCGGAGGGGGTTTACGGGATTCCGCCCGAGCAGGTGGTGGGAACGATGTTCGGGCTGAACTTCGATCGGGGCGCGGACGGCAAGACCGTTCTCATCCGGGAACCCAAGCTTCTCCTCAACGACGACCACGCCGGCAAGCCCGAGGGCATCCATCTTGTGATCGGCCGCAGGCCGCATCTCGCCTTTGGCAATTCGATCGGCGACCGTGAGATGCTCGAATATACGAAGGCGGGAGAGGGGGCCCGGCTCGCGATGATCGTCCTCCATGACGACAGCGTGCGGGAATATGCCTACGGGCCGGCGCAGGGCCTCCCCGACTCGAAGATCGGCACATTCCCGCAGGAGCTCTACGACCAGGCGATAAAGGACGGCTGGTTCGTCGTCAGCATGAAGAACGACTGGAAGCGCATCTTCGCCTTCGATTAGGGCATGTTCGACCTTGTTGGAACAGACCCCGTCATTGCGAGCGCAGTGAAGCAATCCACGGCCACTGCCGCGCAGTATGAACTCTGGATTGCTTCGTCGCTTGCGCTCCTCGCAGTGACGAACCTGAGTTGACCGGCTCCGAGGCAAGCCGCGACTACTCGCGCGAACCTTCCTTGGCGGGAGGTTCGTCCGCCGGCAACGCGCGCTCGCGGAGCGAGTTGTAGATCGGCGGCTCTTTCAGCAGGGTCGCCGCCAGCATCGCCATCGAGCAGGCGCATAACATCGGCAGCAGCATCGTGACGCTTCCGGTCATCTCGGTGGCGAGCACGATCCCGGTGATCGGGGCCCGCACGACGCCAGCGAAAAACGCGGCTATCCCGACGACAGCAAACGCCTCAGGCTGAACATTGAGACAGGGGCCGAACGCGCGGCAGACAGCGCCGCAGAGAAAGCCGAACTGCGCTCCCAAAACCAGCATCGGAGCAAACAGGCCGCCCGGAGTTCCCGCGGCGTAGGACACAGCGCCGAGCGCAAATCGAATCAGGAAGGCCGCGGGAATGACGGCCAGCGGAGCGCCGCCGGTGAGAACGCGCTGGGTGATTGCGTCTCCGCCGCCAATCAGATCGGGCGCGAACCATCCGAGCGCCCCGACGGCGGCCCCGATCACCGCGGCGCGCAGATCGGCGCGCGGAAAGATCAGCCGACGCGCCGACGCGCGGGTTGCCAGCAGCAATCGGTCAAAGGCGACCGCCAAAAGCCCGGCGAAAGCTCCGAACACGAAATAGAGCGGTCGCGTTTCCGCGTCTCCGTAGCCGAGCCCGGTAACGTGGAAATCCGGCGTGTCGCCGAGGAGCAGGCGCGCGACCCCGATGGCGGTGGCGGAAGCCCCGAGGGCGGCAATGGCGATCCGGCGCTCGAATCGCTGCACCAATTCCTCGAGGACGAAGACGGCGCCGGCGATCGGCGCGTTGAACGCGGTGCCGAGGCCCGCGCCGGCTCCCGCCGCGATCAGCACCCGGCACTCCGGCCAGCTGCGGCCGAATATCTTTCCAACAAGATGAGCGAGGCTCGCGCCCATCTGGACGGTGGGCCCTTCGCGGCCGAGCGCGAGGCCAGCGCCGATCGCGAGCAGGCCGCCGACGAACTTGACCGGAATCAAGCGAAACGGGATCGGCGGCAGCTCCCCGCGCAAGACGGCTTCGACGTGAGGAATGCCGCTTCCCGCCGCGTGGGGCGAGTACCGGCGAACCAGCCAGCCGGCGACCGCGGTCGCGCTTGCGCATGCGCCGACAACCACCAGGAAGCCGACGGCCTCCTGGCCATGAGCCCATCCGATCAGCGCATTGCGAAGCTGGTCGGCTTGCCCAAGGGAGAGGCGGAAGATCGCGCCGACAATCCCTGCAATCGCGCCCGCGACGAGCGCGAGCAGCGCGAGCGCCAATAGACTTCCCTCGTCATTGGGCTCGCCGTCTGTCATTGGCTCCCGGTTTCGCCCCGCGCCCGAAGGCGGAGGACCCGGCCTCACCAGCGGATCAGCGCCGCGCCCCAGGTGAAGCCGCCGCCCATCGCTTCGATCATCACCAGGTCGCCAGGCTTGATGCGGCCGTCGGAAACCGCAACGTCGAGCGCGAGCGGGATCGAGGCGGCGGAGGTGTTGCCGTGCCGATCGACGGTGACAACCACCTTGTCGCGGGGAATGCCGAGCTTGTCGGCGGTCGCGTCGATGATCCGGCGGTTGGCCTGATGCGGCACGAACCAGTCGATCTCGATCCGCCGTCACCCCGGCGTCGGCGAAACAGCCCTGGATCACGTCCGTCACCATGCCGACGGCGTGGCGGAAGACTTCCTTGCCCTCCATGCGCAGATGCCCGACCGTCTGGGTGGTCGAGGGTCCACCGTCGACGTAGAGCTTCGAGCGGTGCCGGCCGTCGGAGCGCAGCCGCGAGGCGATGATTCCGGGCGAGGCGAGCCGGCCGTCGCTGTCGCGCGCCTCGAGCACGATCGCCCCCGCCCCGTCGCCGAACAGAACGCAAGTCGTACGGTCGCCCCAGTCGAGGATGCGCGAGAAGGTCTCGGCCCCGATCACCAGCGCCCGCTTGTTGGAGCCCGAGCGCAGGAACTTGTCGGCGGTGGCGACAGCGTAGACGAAGCCGGTGCAGACCGCCTGAAGGTCGAAGGCGGCGCCCTCGACGATGCCGAGATGGGCCTGGACCTGGGTAGCGACGGCGGGAAAGGTGAAGTCGGGCGTCGATGTCGCGACAATGATGAGATCGATGTCGGCCGCCCTGAGGCCGCCATTGCCCAGCGCCGCCTCCGCCGCCTTGGCCGCAAGCGTCGACGTGGTCTCGCCGGCGCCGGCGACGTAACGCTGGCGGATGCCAGTGCGCTGGACGATCCATTCGTCCGAGGTGTCGACCTTCGCGGCCAGTTCCTCGTTCGGGACGGCGCGCGCCGGCAGCGCCGCGCCAACGCCGGCGACGCACGAGCGGATCGAAGCGGGAGCGGCGCGGGAAAGGTCCGGACCCGGACGGCGCGCGCGGCGGGCTTGAAGCGGGGGCGATGCAAGATTCATGAGCGGGGCGGGTTCCTAAGGTCAGGATCGGCCGGCGCCGGAATGGGCGGGCGCGGGGCGGAAGCCGTTGGCGTGGGCTATCATTTCGCCAATCTTGCCGAGCAATTCCTGCCGCACCATGTCGTAGCCCAATTCCACCGCGCCGGCGTAGCTCTCAGCGTCCGCGCCGCCATGGGCCTTGATGACGACGCCGTCAAGTCCCAGGAACACGCCGCCGCTGGCGCGCGGCGCCATTTTTGCGCGCAACGCCTCGAGCGCCGGGCGGGCGAAAAGGGCGCCGAGGCGCGACATGAGGCCGGAGCCCATCGCCTCGCGGATGTAGTGGCTGAGTTGCCTTGCGGTGCCCTCGGCGGTCTTGAGCGCGATGTTGCCGGTGAAGCCTTCAGTGACGAAAACGTCGACCGCGCCTTTGCCGAGGTCGTCGCCTTCGACGAAGCCGTGATAGCGCATGTTGGGCAGATTGGCCTCGCGCAGGATGCGGCCCGCCGCCTTCACCTCCTCGACGCCCTTGATCTCTTCGACGCCGACGTTGAGCAGGCCGACCGTCGGACTGTCGATGCCGAACACGATTTGCGCCATCGCCGCGCCCATCACCGCCAGATCGACGAGATGCTGCGCGTCGCCGCCAATGGTCGCCCCGACATCGAGGACGATCGATTCGCCGCGCAGCGTCGGCCACATCGCGGCGATCGCAGGCCGCTCGATCGGCGCCATCGTGTGCAGGCAGAACTTGGCCATCGCCATCAAGGCGCCGGTGTTGCCGGCGGAAACCGCGCAATCGGCCGCGCCCGACTTCACCGCTTCGATCGTCTGCCACATCGACGACACCCGTCGCCCGGTGCGCAAAGCCTGGCTCGGCTTGTCGCTCATCTTGACCGCGACATCGGTATGAATGACGCGCGACTTGGCGGCGAGCTTCGCGTGCGGCTTGAGAAGCCGCGCGATCGCCTGCTCCTCGCCGAAGAAGAGAAACTCAACGTCCGGCCGGCGCTCGAGCGCGACCGCGGCCGCAGGCACGACGACGGTCGGCCCATGATCGCCGCCCATCGCATCCAGCGCTATGCGAATGTCGCTCGCCATTCCTTGGTCCGACCGCCCCCGAAGCGGGTTGCTCGGGCGGCGCCCGGCGTGGGCCGGGACAATAGCGGCTTCGCCGCCCAAGGCAACGCCCGGGGCCGGCCTTCAACTGGCCCGGCAGGTGCAGAACCAGCCGCCCGGCCTCGTCCTCAAGCGCCTCCGCGCCCCCTCTCCCCCAGGGAGAGGGCCGGGGTGAGGGAGGCCGTCCCGCGCCGGGGTTCCAGTCTTCTCGCCCGTCGGCGCGCGTGCAAAGCTGCAGAAACAACGCGGGCGCCCATTCCTCATGTCCGATCGACTGCAATGCGCGCTGAGCGCCATCGACGCGGCCAATGCGCGCGACCCGAACCAAGAGGCGGGCGAGCCGGCGGAGCTCGTCTACGGCCGGCGGATGAGCGAGGCGCTGGCCGTCTTCGCGCCGGGCGCTTCCGAAGCCTTGCAGATCGCGGTGCGCGGGCAGCATCTCGAGCGCTGGCTCAACCCCCGTCGCGATTATCCCGACGGCAAGGCCGGCTATATCGCCTGGCGCAATGCAGCCAAGCGGCGCCACGCGGAGCGGGTGGCTGAGATCATGGCGGCGTGCGGCTATGACGACGCCGCGATCGCTCACGCCGGCGCCGTCGTGCGCAAGGAGCGGTTGCGCGCCGACGCCGAGGCGCAGACCCTCGAGGACGTCGCCTGCCTGGTGTTCCTGCGCCACTACGCCGCGAGCTTCGCCGCCAAGCACCCGGAGGCGAAAGTGCTCGACATCCTCGTCAAGACTCAACGCAAGATGTCGCCGCACGGCCGCGCGCAGGCGCTCGATTTCGGCCTGCCGGGGCCGGTCCTCGCCCTCTATGAGCTGGCCTTGAAGGCGGCCGACGCCGCGCCGGCGTCGTAGGGTCAACACACGCGCTGGTCGCCTCGATCCCCCGATGATAAAATACGAGCCATTGGAGAATTGGAAAGTGGCAAGAAAAGCTAAAGGCGCCGCGTTTGATCCGGACGTGTTCCTCACCACCGTGAACCACGGCCGACGCTTGTCTGAGTGCCGCACCGGACAGATCATTTTCTCGCAGGGAGACGCAGCCAACTCCGTCTTCTACATCGTGCGAGGCAAGATCAAGATTTCGGCGACTTCCGAGCAAGGGAGGGAAGCGGTCGTCGGCGTGCTCGGCGAGGGAGACTTTTTCGGCGAAGGCTGTCTGATTTCGCAGCGTTTGCGCCTGGCGACGGCCGTTTCCATGACCGATTCCGCCGTAATGCGGATCGAGAAAGCGGAGATGATCCGGGTCCTTCGTGTCGAACCGGCGCTTGCCGAGGTGTTCACCGCTCACCTGTTGACGCGAAACAGTCGCGTCGAAGCGGACCTTATGGACCACCTGTTCAATTCGAGTGAAAAACGGTTGGCCCGCACTCTTTTGCTGCTAGCGAATTTTGGCAAGGAGGGAAGGCCCGAGCCGATCGCAACCAAAATCAGCCAGGGGACGCTGGCGGAGATGATTGGGACAACTCGGCCGCGCGTAAGTTTTTTCATGAACAAATTTAGGAAGCTCGGCTTTATCGAATATAACGGCGACCTGAAGATCCACAGTTCGTTGTTGAGCGTCGTTCTGCGCGACTAGACCCGAGCTCGTCCGCCGCCAATTTTTCCGGCGATGTGGTCATTATTGAACAGTCCGCGCTTCTCCGAATCGGTATGAAGTTGTGGTCGCTGCGGCGGGCGAAAGGTTATTTCGTCGCCGACCGGGGTGTTCAATGAGCCCAAGCAACTCCAACGAAGGCTCGTTTCGGGATCCGTACGTCACATCGATAGCTTCCGCACCGTTAGACGGATATCGTCAGCGAGCCGCGACGCCATCTTCTTTACCGGCGCCTGAGGAGGGCATGCTCCTCATACGCGCATTCCTGAGCATCAAGGATGCAGAACGTCGCCAGACGGCCATCAACTTTGTCGCTGACCTGGCCAGAGAGGACGCTTCCGACGAACTGCGCTAGCCTCTATCGCTTGGCCGGCCTCGCGGCCAGCGCCGAAAACGGCGAATCGGGAGGCGCCTCGTCGGCCGGCGCGACGAATTCTGCTCCGGGCTTGCGCGGATAGGGGTCGAGGCCGAGGGCGAAGATCTCCGCCGTGAGCGCGCCGAGGTCGATCTTGCCGTCGACTACGGGATCGGGATCGTCCTCGTCGGCGAGCGAAACGACCGTTTCCCGCGCCGGCCGGCGGGGGGAATCCTCTTCCGCCTCCGGCGCGAACCGCACGTCGACAGCCTCATCGACGGTCGCGGCGAACGGCTCGAGCGACACGACGCAGGTCTGGGTCAATTCGCCGTGGACCGCGCCGGTCACGCGCGCGCCCCCGCGTCCGGCGGGGTCGAGCCGCAGGGTCGCGGTCAAGGCGGCGATGGCGGGAAGGCCATGAAGCTAGGCCAGCGCTTCGCGCTCGGCGGGGCTCGCGTGATGGTCACGGTTTGCCCGTCCCGTGGAAGAGCGTCGATCCGCACGACCCGGGTCAGCGGCTTAGCCTCAGTCATTTGAGCCTCCCGCCGCGATCGAGCCTGACGGGAAACGGAATTGGCCGGTCGCGAATGCTTCCATTGGAATCGCCGCGAGCGCGGCGTCAAGCGAGGCGACATAAGACGCGAGCGCGCCCGCTCGCGGCGCTGCGTCAGGGTCTGCTGCGCCATAGACGTTGCGCGCCAGCGCCGCGGCGAGGCTGGCTGCCGAGCCTTCGTCGAGCGCGGCGGCGTAGGCGGCGTTGCGGCCGTAGAAGGCGCTCCCCATCGCCTTGAGGCGTTTCGACACCGCGATATCCGACAGGCCCATTTCGCGCAGCGTGTCGTCGAAATGGATGAAGACGCTGTTGACGAGCTCCTGGGCGATCGAGTCGGCCAGGCCGCCGAGCGCCGCCAATCGGCGCAGGACGAGCCCGGCGTGCAGCGTCAAAAGCTCGAATCGGCCATCGATCCGGTCGGGCGCCTGAAGCGCGTGATAGAGCGCCGGGCGGCGGGCGGCGGCCACGATCTCGCCAAGAATTCTGCTCAATGACGGCTCTGCTGGCGCGCCGCGCGCGCCACCGGGCTAGGATCATTCGAATGCTCTCGCGCGAGCCGGCGAACTCGGCTCGCAGGACTCGCGTCTTGCTTTGGCCGGGGCGCATGAGGTAGGCATCGCGGCCCGGTCTGGCAAGCCGAAAGGCTGGTCGAAGGAAAAGAGGCTGAATGCAAACGCCGCCCAAGGTTCCTCGTCGCGCATTGCTGGGAATGGCCGTCTGCGCCGCGCTCACGCTTGGCGGCTGCATCGGTTACGATGGCGACTTCGACCGCGGCTATCAGGTCGACGACCAGACGATATCGCAGCTCAAGGTCGGCGCGACGACCAAGCCCGAAGCGCTCGCCCTGCTCGGCACGCCGTCGACCACTTCGACCGTTGGCGGCGACGCCTGGTATTATATCGGTCAGAAGATGAAGCATACGCTCGAGTTCATGCCGGTCCAGATGACCGATCAGCATGTGCTGGCGGTCTATTTCGCCAAGGACGGCAAGGTTGACCGGATCGCCAATTACGGCATGCAGGACGGCAAGGTGTTCGATTTCGTCAGCCGCACCACCCCGACTGGCGGCTCGGAGCCCGACTTCATCAAGAACATGATGGGCGGCCTGTTCCGGTTCAGCTGAGCGGGGGCGGAGGCCGGCCGGCGCGCGCGAAAGAAGCGCGACGCACAACTAAGCTCAGGGCGGGGATCGCGCCCCGGGTGACGCTTTGGGCGCCTTGATTTTAATCTCGAGCAGCGCAGCTCTGTCGTCCTCGGTCAACTTGGCTGAGGCTGGGCACGCCGGGCTCACAATGAAATCGATCAATGCCGGAGCTTCGGCGCCGGTGTCAGAAAGGCGGCTCGGTAGGACGTCATGCCATTGCGAGATGCTGCGAAGGACGAAAATGCTGTCGTCATAGCCGAAGTCGTCATCGCCCGCACATACGATCGACTTGAGTGTCCCCGCAAGCGCTTTGCTATACTCCTCGTCGCTCGCGGCCTCCTGGAAGCCCATGATTCCCGTCGGCGGAGGCGGTGCTGCAGGGTCGCAAGGCGCGAGCGCCTTATCGGGGTTGGCGCAATCGAGGCGGCCAATATTGGCAAGAACGTGATCGCGGTCCCATCCTGCCAAAAGAGCTTCGATCAACTCGCGGAGGTTCCCATACACGGTTTCGTCCCAAGGTTGTAGCCTATAGGGATTTGAACCCATGAGGCCGATCGAGAAGGGTCCCAGTATGGCACCGGCGAGCTTTAGGTCTTTTCCGCTTTTCAAGGGGCCGTTCGCACGCCAGAGAAATGCATAGGAAAGATCCGCCGAATTCAGATTTCGCGTCGGCGAATGACGCGCCCTGAAGTTGCGCGTGACTGAGCCACGCGCCCTGAAGTTGCGCGCCGACAAACGACGCGCCTTGAAGCTTCGCGCTATACAGCGATGCGCCTTGAAGCTGCTCGAACTCAAACAAAGCTCCCTGAAGGTCCGCCCAATTGAACGACGCGCCTTGAAGCTGAGCGGTAAGAAACGACGTGCCCCGAAGTTGCGCATTATCGAACCACGCGCCCTGAAGCCGCGCGCCGAGGAACGACGCGCCTGGAAGCTGCGCAAAATCGAGCCTCGCGCCCTCAAGCTCCGCGTAGTCAAACGACGCCCGCTCAAGCTGCGCTCGAAGAAATGAGGTACCCTGAAGATTGGCGCCGGTGAAATCGACTTTCGGCAATCCGGCGAGATCGAAAATCGCGCCCCTCAGATCGCGGCCGCGAGCGAGGAAGAGGTGCTCATGCCACTTCGCCTTTTCGGGATCGTCGATCTTCAGGCCCTCGTAAATGTTGAAGCCCGTCAGCACGAGCGTGCTTGAGAGAGGGAGCAGGCGGCGGCGGCTGACTGGGTTGAGCGGAGAGCTGAAAATCCAATCGTGGAGCGAAACTCTTTCCGACGACCCGATAGCCGGAAGAACCTTAGCGCTCGGCAGATGGTCTACCTGCCACTCGCCGGGAAAGGTCGCGACCGCCGTGGAGAACAGGATGGCGCTGATGGTCAGCGCGGCCCCTGCCACGCCCGAGAATTTGCCTGACCCAGAAGAGCGCCCCACGGGGTCCCCCGGTCTCACGCCCGGACCGGATCGTGCGCCATAGCCACCAGATCAGCACGAGGTCGAGGAGGAGGACGATGCGCTGGCTCCATGTGATGAACGAACTGTGGAACGGCAGGAACTGCAATTGCATGATTAGCAGCAGGAGGACCGGCGCGACCGCCAACGTCGCCCAGGCGACGAAGCCCAGCGCCCAGCCGAATGCTCTTTTTCGCAGGTTGAATGGGCCGGTAAAAAAGGGGCCGGCGAGATACTGAATGAAGATGTTGCTCGGCAATCGCCGCCTGAGCTTGTCGCCGACGCGGTTGTCCGGACCTATCTGTTTTCGCAGCGCCTCATCGTAGTCCTTCGCCTTCTCGGTAAGCATCACGAGATGCAGGAGCGTGTAGCCGTGCGCGAATAGGAACAGAATAGGCGCGACGAAGAAGAAGGCGAGCAGCGGCAGGTCGATGTTGAGGAACGGCAGCTTGACGGGGTTTTCGAGAAAGAGATCGGCAGGCGTCACCGCGCCGGCGGCGACGGCAAGATAGAACAGCACGAACAGATAGGAGAACCATAGCGCTCCGCCGACCGCAGCGGCGTCATCGACCGCCTTCCGGATCGATTCGAGATCGTCGGCCTTTTTGGCGAATTCGTCGGACTCCATGGGCGGTTCCCCCCAAGGATCGAGGTTTAGCGCTCATCCCGAGCGTGTCTATTCAACATGGAACCCGCGAGCCTTCAAGCGAGTTGCGAGCAGTGGATCGCCACGCCGCGGGGATCGGAAAATCCAATCGGTGAGGATTGTAAGTATCCCCCGGCAAAGCCGGGGGCTTTATGGTGTGAACCGCTCAAAGCGGTAGGAGGGGTCGCTGAGGCGCCCCCTTGAGTTTGGCGGCCACCTGAAGGTGGCGTTTTTCAGCGCCAGAGATTCATCTGTTCGAGCCTCTGATCCTCTTTCTCTTGGTTGCGAATGTAGGCGCGGATCGCCTCCTCGTCCCGCCCGACCGTGTTGACGAAGAAACCTCGGGCCCAAAAGTGCTGTCCGACGAAATTGCGTTTGCGCTCTCCATAAACCCGAGCCATGTGGATCGCGCTCTTGCCCTTGATGTACCCGACGACCTGCGACACCGCATGTTTCGGCGGGATCGACAGCAGCATGTGCACGTGATCGGGCATCAAGTGCCCTTCTTCGACCTTCAACTCCTTCTGGAGCGCAAGCCGGCGGAAAACCTCGCCCAGATGGCGCCGTAGCTCCTGATACAACGTCCTGCGCCGACATTTCGGAATGAAAACCACATGATATTTGCAGTCCCATGTGGTGTGGCTTAGGCTCTCGTACTCGTCCATCGGTGGAGTTCCTTTCGTGTGAGTGGCTGCTCACGTTGGAACTCCGCTGATGGACCGCCCTAAACGTCAAACTGCTACTGCCACCCCGGCAAAGCCGGGGGGTCTCCCGCTTACGCTAGAGGCCTTCAGGCGCCCGCGTGATGGGGAGCCTATCGCCGGCCGCGAGCGAACCGTCGCCGCACGAAGAGGCTGACCGTCGGGAAGCCTTTCCCATCATCGCCCAGGTCGGGAGTTCGGGCGGACGCCCAGAGCGACAAGCGAGCGGGCGGAGTGCGGGACCCGCAAATCTCCTTGACCGTTAACCGCACAGTGCTGTACGGTTAGCTTGAGGACAGGCCGCGATGATCCAGAAAGGCGCCGAGGAAGCGCGCAATCGGCTTCCTCATTTGCTTGAAGCGGCGGAGAACGGCCAGTCGACCGTCATTACCAAGCGTGGTCGTCCTGTCGCCGCGCTCGTGCCGATCGACGACTACCTCGCCGCGGGTCGGCAGGCGCCGCTGACGCCTGTAGCCGGGTCCGGTCGTGCGCTTTGGGGCAGGAATAGCACCGGCACCATTCACAAACTGCGCGTCGAATGGAGTCGCTAGCCTTCAGCGATTTGCCGGAGGGAGCGCTCCTTCTTATCGATTCCGCGCCTATCATTTACGTTCTCGAGGATCATCCGAAGCTCGCGTCGCGATTCAGACCGCTGTTCGAAGCGCACGCCGCGGGCCGATTGCGCTTCGCCGTCACGACAATCACGATTGCCGAAGTCTTGACCGGACCGCTCAGCGCCGGCGATGACGGGCTTGCGCAGCGTTATCTCGCTATTTTGCAATCCTGGAGGCCTGTCGCGCTCGACGTCGGCATCGCCGAAAACGCGGCAAGGCTGCGAGCGTCCCTGCGGCTGAAACTGGCCGACGCGGTTCAAGCCGCGAGCGCGCTCGCGATCAATGCCGCGGCGCTCGTCACCCATGACCGGGACTTTTCGCGCGTGCGTTCGCTGCGCGTTATTTCTTGACCGTTGCGGTCGGCTTGGATTTTATTTCCAACGGCTGAATGTGTTTCAGCGCGCAAGGATCGCCAGCAGCAGCAGCGCGACGATGTTGGTGATCTTGATCGCCGGATTGACCGCCGGGCCGGCGGTGTCCTTGTAGGGGTCGCCGACGGTGTCGCCGGTGACGGCGGCCTTGTGCGCCTCCGAGCCCTTCATCCACTTAACCCCGTCCTTGTCGACGAAGCCGTCCTCGAAGCTCTTCTTGGCGTTGTCCCAGGCGCCGCCGCCCGAGGTCATCGAGATGGCGACGAAGAGGCCGTTGACGATGACGCCGAGCAGCGACGCGCCGAGCGCGGCGAAGGCCGACGCCTTTGAGCCCGAGATCCACAGCGCGCCGAAATAGACGACGAACGGCGCCAGCACCGGGAGGAGCGAGGGTATTATCATTTCGCGAATCGCCGCCTTGGTCAAAAGGTCGACGGCGCGTCCGTAGTCCGGACGCTGCGTGCCGTTCATGATGCCCGGCATCTCCTTGAACTGACGGCGCACCTCGAGCACCACCGACCCGGCGGCGCGGCCGACCGCGGTCATCGCGATACCGGCGAAGAGGTAGGGGATGAGGCCGCCGAAGATGAGGCCGGCGACCACATAGGGGCTGGACAAGCTGAAATCGAGCGCGCCGACGTCCTGGAAATAGGGCGCGCCGGTTTCCTTGAAGTGCCGGATGTCGTTGGTGTAGGCGGCAAACAGCACGAGCGCGCCCAGGCCAGCCGATCCGATCGCATAGCCCTTGGTGATCGCCTTGGTGGTATTGCCGACCGCATCGAGCGCGTCGGTCGACTGGCGCACTTCCTTGGGCAGCCCCGCCATTTCGGCGATGCCGCCGGCGTTGTCGGTGACCGGGCCGAAGGCGTCGAGCGCGACGATCATGCCGGCGAGGCCAAGCATGGTCGTGACCGCAATGGCGGTGCCGTAGAGGCCGGCGAGCTGGAAGGTCGAGATGATGCCGGCGACGATGACCAGCGCCGGCAGCGCTGTCGATTCGAGCGACACTGCGAGGCCCTGAATTACGTTGGTGCCGTGGCCGGTGACGGACGCCTGCGCGATCGACACCACCGGGCGTTTTCCCGTGCCGGTGTAATATTCGGTGATGACGACGATGAGCCCGGTGACCGCAAGGCCAACGAGGCCGCATACGAACAGGTTGACGCCGGAGACCGCTTGGCCGGCGACGGTTCCAATCTCTCCCCAGCCGACGACGAATTGGGTGGCGATGGCGAGGCCAATGATGGAGAGGGCGCCGGTGGCGATGAGGCCTTTATAGAGCGCGCCCATGATCGAGCCATTGGCGCCGAGCCTCACGAAGAAAGTGCCGACGATCGAGGTCACGATGCAAGCGGCGCAGATCGCCAGCGGATACATCATGGTCGAAAGCAGATTCGGCGCGCCGTCGAAGAAGATCGAGGCCAGCACCATCGTCGCCACCACCGTCACCGCATAGGTTTCGAACAGGTCGGCGGCCATGCCGGCGCAGTCGCCGACGTTGTCGCCGACGTTGTCGGCGATGGTCGCCGGGTTGCGCGGATCATCCTCCGGAATGCCGGCTTCGACCTTGCCGACAAGATCGGCGCCGACGTCCGCGCCCTTGGTGAAGATGCCGCCGCCGAGTCGGGCGAAGATCGAGATCAGCGAGGCGCCGAAGCCGAGCGCGACCAGGGCGTCGATGGTGGTCCGATCCGAGGGGGCATAGCCCAGGGGGCCGGTCAGAACGCCGAAATAGCCGGCGACCCCGAGGAGCGCGAGACCGGCCACGAGAAGGCCGGTCACCGCGCCCGAGCGGAAGGCGATGTCGAGGCCGCCGGCGAGCGATTTCGTCGCCGCCTGCGCCGTGCGCACATTGGCGCGCACCGAGACGTTCATGCCGATGAAGCCGGCGGCGCCGCTGAGGATGGCGCCGATCGCAAACCCGATCGCCACGGTCCACGACAGGAGCAGCCCGAGACCGATGAAGACGACGATTCCGACGCCGGCGATGGTCATATATTGACGCCTGAGATAGGCCTGCGCCCCCTCGCGCACCGCGGCGGAAATTTCCTGCATCCGCTGCGAGCCCGGGTCCGCCGCCATCAGGCTCGAGATCGTGTAGACGCCATAGACAATCGAGAGGAGCCCACAGACGATAATCAAGCCCAAAAGCATGGCGAAAAGCCCCGTTGGTAGGCCGCGGGTGGTCTCCCGCGGCTAGTTTCTGGGCGCCTCTTGCCAGAAACCGCGCTCTGCTGCAACGCGGCGCCGAGCGTTTCCGACAGTAATGAGACCAAAGTCGCCCTGCGGCGGACCGTCGCGGAGGTTCAGCGCTTCCGGTCTTCGCGCTTCCAGGTCGATTCGCCGATGCGCAGCGACTGGACCTCGAGTTCCCCTTTGGCCTCGAACAGGTCGGCGCGCGCGGCGATCCGGCCATTCTCCTGTTCAATCCCGATGAGGGCGTAGGCCGCCGACAGCATGCGGGCGGCCGAGCCGCTGTACCATGACCAGCCCCCCCGGCCGCCGTGGCCCCAGCCCTCGTAGATGTCGGCTGGCTGCTGAATGGGGATGAGGCCATAGTTGGCGAGACTCTCGGGGTCGGTTTTCTTCATCGGCGAGATCTTTTCGAATATCTCGAAAGCGCGGGCGCCGAGGCGGGCGGCCAATTTGGCATTGCCGCGCGCGCGGGCGGAGAGGGCCAGCCGGATGAAGCCATCAACGATCCAGGTGGCGCCATGGCTGTATTGGGCGCCGTTCTCACGTACGCCAGGTGGATAATCGGCAATGCGACCCGGATAGGGCTGCGAATGCTCGTAGAAAGGGGTTTCGAGCAGCAGCACCCGGTTCGGCCGCTCGATCCCTTTCAGCCCCCCCTCGATGGCCGCAAGGGCGCGCTCGTCGTCGCAGGCGCCGGAATAGGCGGCCCAGCCGGTCGTCATCGCGTTACGCACGTCGACCTCGCGTCCGTCATCGGCGAAGTCGAGCAGGTAATGGTCGCCGCGCCAGCCGACCTCGAGTGCATCGCGCTGCGCCGCCAAGGCGGCCTCGCAACGGACGGCGAAGGCTTCGTCGCCCTTGAGCCGCGCGAGCGACACGAAGCCGTCGAGCACGTTGAAGAGAAAGAAGCCCATCCAGACGCTGGTCCCGATGTCGCGGCGGCCCAGCGCGTCGATGCCGTCGTTCCAGTCGCCGGCGCGCAGGAGCGGCAGGCCGTTCGCGCCGAGATGCTTAAGCGTGAAGTCGATCGCGAGGCGCGCATGCTCGTAAACCGTCGCGCTCTCGCGCGAGACGCGCGGAATGACGATCCAGGTATCTTCGTTCGCCGGGACGGCTTCGGCTTCGAGGAAAGGCGTCGTCTCGTCGAGCACCGTCCGGTCGCCGCTCTGCCGCACATAGCGGGCGAGGACGTACGGCAGCCACAAATGCGGATCGGCCGCTTTGGTCCGCTGGCCGAGACCCGTCCCGCCGCCTGGCGCGCGATGCCACCATTTGAGCACGTCGCCCTCGCGAAACTGCTGGCTCGCGTGCAGCACGATCTGCGCTCGCGTTAGCCGCGGTTCGATCAGGGTCAGCGGCAGTACGTCCTGCAACTGGTCGCGATAACCGGTCGCGCCGCCAAGCTGGTTTGGGCCGACGCGGCCGAAAAGCCGTGAGGCGTAGAGCTGGTAGGGGAGCCAGGTGTTGACCAGGCGGTCGAAGTCCGGCCGGTTGGTGCGGACCTCGACCCGGCTGAGCCGCTCGGCCCAGGACGCGCGGGTCGCCGCGAGCTCGCTTTCCGCCTCGACGACGCCTACGCGCGCCGCGGCGGCCAGCGCTTCCGCCCTGCTCGGCGCCTGGCCGAACACGATGGCGATTTTCGCTTCGCCCCCGGGCGCGAGCGTGATCTCGCCGCAGAAGGCGGCAACGCGCCGTCCGTCGTCGCGCGCGGCGCCGTTGCTTGCGCCAGTCTCGACCATTGCCGGGGTCAGGATGTTGCGTCCGGGCCCGCCGAAGAAACGGGCGCGGATGGTCTCGGTCGCGGGGTCCCGCAAGCTCGTCGCCGCGAAGGCGAAGCCGCGCTCGAAGTCATTGTTGGGGTTCTGAAACAGAAGCGTCGAACCGACCGTCTCGTCACGAATCTTGTCCACGCTCGCGTTCGGACTGTCCTCGAGCGCGAGATCGAAGAACGGCGACACGCGCAGGCGCTTGGGCCGCGCGCCGCGATTGCGCAAGGTCAAGAGGCGCATGTCGCCGGGATAGTCGGGCGGGACGAAGACGACATGGTCGATCGTCAGATCGCCACGGGTCGAGACAAAAGTCGCGACCCCCGGCTCATAGACCGCCTCGAAGGTCCCGTCCTCAGGCTGGAACGGCGTGAAGCCGGCCGCGCCGGTCTCGCCGCTATCCAAGTCGCGCAGGTAGACGATCTGGCCCGGCTGGACGACGGTCACGCTGTCAAACCGGAAGGCGGAGAGGCCGTTCTGGCGGGCGTTGCCGAAGGCGGAGAAAATCTCGCCGTCGTTGGAGACCATCGTCGCCATGCCAAGCTCGTTCGCCATCACATGCGCCCACGGACGCGGCGTGCGGTGGCTGAGGCTGAGCCGCTTGCCGTCGGCCGAGAAGGCGAACGGCCATCGCGAATGCAAAGCGGGCGAAGGCTCTACGGAGCGCGTTTCATAAAGACGGGTCTGGAGATCGGGCTCGGGCAATGCCGCAAGGCCAAGTCGCCCTGCGATCAGTTCGCTCGCCCACACCGCATTGTCAGAGCGGCCGACGATGAATTCCGCTTCGGCTGCGGCGCCCGGGGCAAGCGTCGCTTCGAGGGTGAAACTCGCCGCCGGATCGAACGTCCAGACCTTGCCCTCGTCATCGAGCTTGCGCCAGCGCCACGGCTCACAGCCGGTCGGCCGCAGGAGCGAGCCTTCACCAATGAACCGGATGCGCGAATCCTCATAGCCGACGAGCTCGGTCCCGGGGCCCGGCTTGACGGCGAAGAACGCCGCTTCGCCGCGCTCGGCGCGCGCCGATCGCAGAAGCCGGTTGCGCGCCAGAATGGCGTTGAGCGGACGCACGAACATGGTCTCGACATGCATGCCGGCGAAATCGAGATCTTTCGCGTAGGCCCCGGTCTCGGCTTGGGCGATTTCGCAGAAGCTCGTCAGGCGGAGCTGACGCGGCCGGTCCGACCGGTTCTCGAGCCGGACGCGCCAGCTCAGGACCGCGCCGCGCGAATCGGGCGCGATCTCCATCCGCGCCTCGATTCCGTTGAGCCCATTGACGATCGCGAGGCGATTGAAGCCCGGCTCCTCGATCCGATAATCGCCCGCCCGCCGCGCCGGCTCGAAGCCGATCGACCATGTCGCCTCGCCGGCCTCGCTCACGTAGAAGAAATGGCCGCGCGCCTGCAGCGGATCGAGCGGGCGGCGGAAGAGATCGATCGGGCCGGCGCCGCGCTCGGCGCCGATGACGAAGGCCGCGCCGCGCCCGTCGCGCTGAATCTCGACCCCGACTGCGCCATTGTTGAAGACAAAGCGATCGGGACGCCGCCCAAGCTCGAGCGGCGCGCCTTCAAGCCAGGGCGCCGCCGGTCCCGATTTGGCGCGCTCCTTCATCGCCGCCGCCACGCCCGCCGCGGCCATCGCGGCGATCGCCGCGCCATAGGCGAAGCCGAGCGTCCTGACCGCATCGGGCATGGGAGCGCCGCCGCGCGCGAGCGTCTCCGCCCCTGTCCAGGCCTTGTCCCACTCGCCGCCCACGCGGGATGTAGAACGGAATGAGCAGCGGCGCCCAGGTGCCGAAACGGCGGATGCCGTCGGGAATGGCGCGGGTGCGCCCATGGTGGCCGATGAACCGCGCGGCCGCTTCGTCGGCGCGGTCGCCGCCGAGAAAGGACAGGTTGACCAGGGTCGCGACCCTGAGCCCCATATGGTCGAACCAGATAAGGACGCGAAGCCAGTCGTAGGCGAGCAGGCCGAGAAAGAGGGTCAGGCTGAACTGCCGGAAGTCGCCGGGGCTCCGGGTCGCCCCGGTTGCGATGGCGACGCCCGACCGGATCGCGCCGTCCTGGTTGTACCAGGTCGGGGCCGGCGACTGACGCAGGAACGAGTTGATGATCGGCGCCATCCACAGGCCCCAGCGCAGAACGCGCACGCCCTGCTCGACCAATCCCTCGACTCCGCTCGGGCTGAGCAGCGTCTTGATCGGCCTCAGGCTTCGCTGTAGCGCCGCGTCGAGCAACACATAGTTGATCGAGAACAGCGGCGCCGCGAGCGACCAGTTGATGACGCCGGCGACCGATTCCGCCCAGAACAGCCTGACCCCGCCCGCGACCTCGCCGAGGTTGATCATCCCGTATTTGTTGAAGATCGGATAGGTTGTGAAGTCGCCGAGGCGGCGCCCGTCGAGGCGGTAGTTGACGTCGGCATAGGCCCAGAATTTGGCGATCACGACCTCAAGCTGGGCGGCGTCGAAATACCATCCGAGCGCGCCGGCGACGACGCCGCCGAGCAGCAGGCCCAGCGCATAGAGGCGCCAGCTTTGCAGCTTCCGCCGCTCGCCCGCAATGACGCTCCAGGCGTCGAAGATGAGATCGACGCCGCCGTAGCAGAGCGCTCCGACCGCGGCCATCGCAAGAAAACGCAGGCCGCCGTCATAAGCCGCAAGCCCGTCGCGATAGGCCAGCGCGAGGCCGAGACCCGCGACGATCCCGCGCGCGGGCCCACGGGGATCGCCATAGGCGCGCCTCAGCCGGCGGAAGAATGGCGCCGTTCCGTCGGCGCTGCCCATGATCGTCTGGGCGAGCGGAAAGGCCAGCGCCCCGCCAACCGGACCGGTCAGGAGCGCGGCGCGGTCGAGGATCGTCGCCGCGCCGGGCGCCTGCAAAACGAGCGCCGCGACGAGGATGAAAGTCATGAACAGCGCGCCGTAAATCGCGCCCTTGACGAACCCGGTTCGCCAATGTTCCCAGACCGTCTCGAAGCGCGGCGGCCGGCCGCCGAGCCAGTCGAGGGTGATGCCGGTGAAGAGATAGACGATCGCCCATAGGCCGCCTTGTGCGAACGCGGCGCAGAGGCTGGAGAAAAATATCGCCAGGAACGGCTGGCCGACCATTTGCGCCGCGTTGGCGATGAGCGGGGTCACGGCGGCGGCCGCGCCGCACAGGGCGAAAAGCCCGTGCGTGCGCACCGAACTCGGGAGCCGATTGACGCTGACGAGGCTGATGATCGTCAGCATCGCCGCGCCGACGAACCACAAGGCGAGCGCGCGTCCGATCGCCACCTGGGCGGCAAATGGCAGATTGGCGTGCGCTGTGACCGTCGCGCCGAGTTCGGCCATGTGCCAGTCGGCGCCGATCGCCATGAGCAGGTTGAACAGGAACGGGACCGCGATCAGGCTCAACGCCTCGATGATCCGGAGGCCGCGAAAGCCGCCGATGAGCGCCATGATCGACCCACCGGCATAGACGATCAGCGCAATCGTCGCTCCGGCCGGATCGAACCGCCAGACGTCGGCCCAAGGTCCGGGCAACTGCCAGAATCCGATCGAATCGTTGCGCTGAATGGCGAAGATGGCGAAGGCCGCGGCGTCAATTGCGATCAGCGCCGCGGAATACGGGCGCTCGGCTCGCGCCCAGCGCAGGAGCGTGAGGCCCGCGACCCCGGCCAGCGCGGCAAGGACCGGCTCAAGGGCGGCGACCGCCGCATAGAAGCCGAGCCCAAGCAACGCGGTTCCGCCCGCCGCGAGCCAAGCCGGGGCGACGGACGGGCGCATGAAAGGGCGCGCAAAAGGGAACGTCATCTCCATAGATTGCGCGCTCCCACTCCGCCCGGCCATCCCTCGCGAATTGCTCACTGAGTTGCAAGCCCGCGTCAAAGGCGCTTGCCGGCCGCCCAATAGCCGCCCAATATAGCGTCTATGCGGCGCCCCGGCGGTTCGGGATTCTGCTGACAGCCGTCATGCGGCGCCGGCGTCAGGACAAAGCACATGATTGTCGAACGATGGTTCGCTTGCGCGCTCGCGGCCGCGGTCCTCGGCGCAACCGCCGGGCAGGCGGCGGAACTGCCTGCCCAGACGAAGAAGCCGACGAAGGCCGAGCCTGCCAAGACATGCGATATCGCCGGCAATCCCGGCCTGCTGGCTGCGAACGGCGTCTGTGTGCGGTTCAGCGGCTATGTCTCGTCGCAATTCAGCGGCGGGAACCTGCGCGAGCAGTACAAATAGGCTCGCGGCAGAAGGGGCTTTGGGTCTAAACGAGGCTCATGAGCAGAAAAGCCCAACCCGCCTTCGCCCATCTCGGACACGCAACGCAGATTCCCGAAGCGCCGGACGTCAAGACCCTCGACCGGGCGCCGAACCCCCAGGCCGACACCGATTATATCGCCCGGTTCACCGCCCCCGAGTTCACCTCGATCTGTCCGGTGACCGGGCAGCCGGACTTCGCCCATCTTGTCATCGACTATGCGCCGGACAAATGGCTCGTCGAATCGAAGTCGCTGAAGATCTACCTGTGGAGCTTCCGCAATCACGGCGCGTTCCACGAGGATTGCACCGTGCGCATCGGCAAGGACCTCGTCGGCCTCATCAAGCCTCGCTGGTTTAGAATCGGCGGATACTGGTTCCCCCGCGGCGGCATGCCGATCGACGTCTTCTGGCAGAGCGGCAAGTTGCCGAAAGGCGTCTGGCTGCCCGATCAAGGCGTCCCGCCCTATCGCGCCCGGGGCTGAACCCGGATTTCGTCCGGGCGCGGCGCGCCGGAGTTGCGGTCCGAACGCATTGTCTTGACAAAATCAGAAAGTGAGCTATCTTGTTTTCTGAATACAGAATTAAGGCCGGCGTGACTGGGCGGCGAATTAAGAACGAGAGAAATTTGTGACATTTACGACGGCACGGAGAGGAGAGCGGAAACCCGGGCGAGATCGGCCGTAACCCACTGAAACGTCAAGAATCCGGGAAACAGAATGAAATGAAACGAAGCCGAAAGAAGCGGAAGCGAAGCATCTCGCCTTCCTTGGGCTTCCACCCTGTTCAATCGCCTTCGCTGAACTCGTCGACCGCCCTCTATGCCGCCCGGTCCGCCCGACGCGGGCTAAGCTTCGGCCGCAGCAGCCTCTGCGCGGCGTGGGGCCGCTTGTCGAGCGCCGGGCCAAGCCTCGCCAGCGCATAGACCCGGGCGCGCAACTCGTCGGCGAGCGCCTGCCGGTTGCGGATCGCGGCGATCGAGGCAAAGGCGACAGGCGCCCCGATCACCACCGGGAGGTTGGTCCCGATGCGCGTCTTGACTTCGTGGAAGATGAGCGAAAGGCGCAACGTCAGGCTGACGTGACTTGCGATCTGGAACAGACGGCTGTTCTGGCCGCCAAACCAGATCGGCACGACGGTCGCCTGCGAGCGCTGGATGAGCTGCGACACGAAGGGCTGCCAGCGCCCGTCGACCGCGGGCTTGAGACCCAGCTTGTCGGGTGTGGTCGAAATCGCGCCGGCGGGAAACACCACCACCGCCCCGCCGCGTTCGAGCTGGGCGCGCGCCGCCGCGCGCGAGGCGAGATTGGTCCGCTCGGCTTCTTCGCTGCCCGAGAAATCGACCGGCAGAATGAACCGGGCCGCTTCCGGCGCCCGCGTCAGCACGATGTGGGTGAGAACGACGAAGTCGCTTCTGACCTTGCTCACGAGCCACGCCATGACGACGCCATCGAGCACGCCGTAGGGGTGATTGGCGACGAATACCACCGGGCCCGTCCTGGGAACAGCGGCGAGCGCATCGGCGTCATGGCGGACGTCGAGCTCGAGCGACCGCACCGCGGCCTGCCAGAAGGTCTCGCCCAAGCGCGGGAAGCGCTGGTTGTGCACATACATCCGCTTGAGCTTGGGCTGGCCGGTGGCTTTCTCGACCAGGCGGATAAATCCCCGCTTGATCGGGGGATCGCTCGCGGTTGCGTAGCTGAAGAGGTATTTGTCCATTGGACTCGTCTTCGCGGCCGATCGTCCCGGATATCCCGCCCAAGCGACCGTCATGTGACAGGCCTCGGCCAACGGCGCGGAACTCAGCGCTTGGCGAGCCGGTCGAACTCCTGCAATTCGGCGATGAGCGCCTCGAACTCTTTCAATGGCACCATATTTGGGCCGTCGGAAGGCGCGCGGTCGGGATCCTGATGGGTCTCGATGAAGACGCCGGCGACGCCGACCGCGACCGCAGCCCGAGCCAGCACTGGAACGAACTCACGCTCTCCGCCAGAGGCGGTCCCCTGCCCGCCCGGCGCCTGGACCGAATGGGTGGCGTCGAAGATCACCGGCGCGCCCGTCTCGCGAGCCAGGATCGGCAGCGCGCGCATGTCGGAGACGAGCGTATTATAGCCGAAGCTTGCGCCCCGCTCGGTCACCAGGACGTCTGCGGCGCCGGCCGCGTCGAGCTTGGCGACCACGTTTTTCATGTCCCAGGGGGCGAGAAACTGCCCCTTCTTGACGTTGACCGGCTTACCCGTCCGCGCCGCCGCGACCAGGAGATCGGTCTGGCGGCAGAGGAAGGCTGGAATTTGCAGCGCGTCGACGGCTTCCGCCACGGCCATGCATTGGCCGCTCTCGTGCACGTCGGTGATGACGGGAAGGCCGAGCGTGTCGCGGATTTCGGCGAAGATCGGCAGCGCCGCCTTGAGGCCCACCCCGCGCTTGGCCGACCCCGAGGTCCGATTCGCCTTGTCGAAGGACGACTTGAACACGAGGCCGACCGCGCGCCGCTCAGCGATCGCCTTGAGCGCCGCGGCCATCTCAAGCGCGTGGGCGCGGCTTTCGAGCTGGCATGGACCCGCGATAAGCGCCAACGGCAGCTTCGGGCCGAAGCGCGCCGCGAGCGGCCCCCGGCCGACCTGAACGATAGCGTTGTTGCGCAATATAATAAGATCCCGCCTGCGTGGCTCTTGTCGACGCGGTCTCCTAGACGCGGTCGCTGACCGCGTCCACCGCGCCCGGCGAGCGCGGCTACAACTGAGGCTCGGCGTTTTCCGTCGCAGCGAAGTCGATCTCGACCCGTGCGCCGCTCGGATCGAAGAAGAACAATTGCCACAGCCCCGCAGCGTGGCCGGACGCCGGCAACCGCCTCAAGTCGTATTTGATTCCGCGCGCGTTCAGCTTGGCCACATAGGCCGAAGGGTCGGCGCCGAAAAAGGCGATATGGTCGAGCACCCCGCCGCCCTCCGGAATGACCGGCTTTTCGACGACATGCAGCACTGCCTTGCCGCCGTTATAGAGCCAGGCGCCGGGAAACGAGAAGTCCGGCCTCGGCCCGGGCGTGAATCCGAGGATGTCGTAATAGAAGGCGACAGTCTCCTGGGTGTTGGTGGTGAGGATGGTGAAATGATCCATCCGATCGATCGGCATGGCCCTCTCCTGCCCTACGCCCGCAACGGACCCGCGAAGTTTGCGCCAGAGTCCGCGCCTCCTGCGGCCGCTGTCAAGTCGATTGTCGTCAAAAAAACCGAAATTTGACACCCGCCCTGCCCCGACGCACGCTTCGGCTCATGGATAAGCGCAAAGACGGCGAGCTCGGCATTTTGGCTCAGCGCAGGATCGAGGCGGCGATTATCGCGCCGATCTATGACGAGATGCTGAAGGCGATCGGCGAAGACAAAGCGCGCGACATCCTGCGCCGCGCCATTCGCCGCGCCGCGGTCGAGGCTGGCGCCGAGATGGCGTCGCGCGCTCCCGGCGGCGCGGACCTCGAAAGCTTCAAGGCGATCCAGCACTTGTGGACCAAAGACGATGCGCTGACGATCGAGGTCATCGACAGCGCGCCGGGGGTGTTTGACTTCAATGTCACGCGTTGCCGCTACGCCGAGACGTATCGGGCGATGGGCCTCGGCGACATCGGAGATGTTCTCTCCTGCAACCGCGACGGGGCTTTCTGCCAGGGTTACGATCCGCGCATCGAACTGACCCGGACGCAGACGATCATGGGCGGCGCGAGCCATTGCGACTTCCGCTATCGCGCCAACCCGCCGGACCTGACATAGAGCCGCATGGCGGACTTGAAGACGCCGCAAACGTCCGCATTGTCGCAAGCTCGTCCGGGCAGGAGGGAATCATGCGGCCAAGTTCGTTTCTGATCGCGTTCCTGACGGCGCTCGCCGCCGTGTCTTCCGCGCGGGCGCTCGAGCGCGTGATTGATGTCAGCAACGACCGCTGGGTCGAGGTCCGCGGCGAAGGGAGCGTCAGCGCCGCGCCCGACTTCGCCCACGTGACGGTCGGCGTGACGAGCACCGGGAAGAATGCGGGCGAGGCGATGGCGGCGAACGCAAAGGCAGCGAACGCGCTGATTTCGCTCATCAAGGCGGAGGGGGTCGCGCCTGCCGACATTCAGACTTCGGATGTGTCGATTTCGCCGACGTTCGCGCAGTCCACACCGGGCCAAACGACCTCTCCGCCGATTACCGGATATAGCGTGAGCAACAACGTGACCCTGGTCGTTCGCGACATTTCGCGCCTCGGGGCGCTGCTCGACAAGGCCGTGGGCGCGGGCGCCAACTCGATCTATGGTATTGGTTTTGGCCATAACAATCCGAGCGGGCTGCTTGACAAGGCGCGGCCGCTCGCCGTCGCCGACGCCAGGCGGAAAGCGGAGATTTACGCCGCCGCGGGGAACGCCCAGATTGGCCGGCTCATGGTGCTCACAGAGGAAGGCGGGTCCGAAGCGCCCGTGGCGTTTTCCCGTACATACGCCGGGGCCTCCCCCGCCCCGCCGCCGATCGAGGCGGGCGAGGACAGACTGACCGTGACCGTCACTGCGCGGTTCGAACTGACGCAGTGAATCGGCTCGGTGACCTTGAAGTAAGGCTAGTGCGACGAGGCTTCCCATGTGCCGCAACATCCGCCCGCTGTTCAACTTCGAGCCGCCGGCAAGCGAAGACGAAATCCGGGCGTCGGCGCTTCAGTTCGTGCGCAAGGTGAGCGGCTTCGCCAAGCCGTCCCAGGCAAACGCCGAGGCGTTCGAGCGCGCGGTCGAAGAGGTCGCCGGGGCCGCGCGCAAGCTGATCTCGTCGCTCCACAGCGCCGCCCCGCCGCGCGACCGCGACGCCGAGGCGCAAAAGGCGCGGGAACGATCGCGGCTGCGCTTCGGATAGACACACCGGTTCACTCGCCGGAATAGGCGCTGACCTCGGGCCGCCGCCACCCTCGCAGCGCGTCATCCCGCGGGCGAAAAATTTCGACCTTCAGCGGATGGCAGCGCGCCGCGTCGCTCGAATGGGTTTCGCCGCAGTCGCCGCCCGGACAAGCCGACAGCGCGCCGATGAGATCGATCTCGGCAAAGAACTCGATGTAATCGCCCGGACGCACCGGGCTCGCCTTCATGAAATAGCGGTGGGATTGGCGCTCGAAGCCGGTGCACATGAACACGTTGAGCACATCGTGGACATGCGGCTCCGCCTCCCTGTGCGATAGCTTCGTCCGCTCGGCGAGCGCGCGCGTCAGGTTCGAATGGCAGCAATGATGATAGTCGCCGCCGGTCAGCAGGCGGTTGGTATAGGGATCGCAGCGGGTCCCAATCACGTCGTGAACGCCGGCGCCGTCTTCGTCGAAGCCATACCAGTCGAGCGTGTCGCGGGTGATGGTCGCCATCGGCCGCAAATAGGGCAGCGCGCTCCACAGCCGCGCGCCCGCGCTCACATGGGTCGCGTTGAGCGCCCGCGTCTTGCCGCTGAAAAAACGCTCGGCGAGATTGGCGGCGTTCCACAGGTTGAGGTCGCCGACCTGCGGCCCCTCGATGCTAACGATGCGGAAAAAATGCCCGGCCGGAACATCGAACGCGCAGCCCTCCCGCGGCGGCACGATAGTCTCGCTGATCTTCGCCATGCCGGCTCGCGCCGTGTCGTAGAACGCGGCGTCGAACGCTGGCAACTCATCGAGCGCATAGACGATGACGGGCTTTGCAGCGCGCCGCTCGTCGGCGTCGGGCGGCGGCGGCGTTCGAGGTGAGTTCGGCATCGTGGGAGAGGGTAGTCGAAGGTCGGGCGGTCAGCAAAGGGCGAACCATTGTTGGCCCGCGTCTCGTCGCGGGCCAAGCACTGTGCTAGCGTTGTGATCCATTCTGGCGGGGACCATCGTACTGGGCAGGGGCAGAAGCAATCTTAAGGGAAGGAGACTGTCATGCGGACAATCATGATCGGCGCGGCGCTATTCGCGGCCGCGCATATGGCGGCGATCATCGGGCCCAAGGCGGAAGTGATCCATTACAAAGCGACGCTCAACGGCGCGGTCGAGACGCCGCCGACCAACTCGAAGGGCACGGGCGCGTTGACCGCGACCTACGACACCAATTCGAAGAAGCTCGAATGGTCGGTCGATTATTCCGGCCTTACCGGTCCGGCGATCGCCGCCCATTTCCATGGGCCAGCGCCCGTCGGCAAGCCGGCCCCGGTCGAGGTGCCGCTCCAAGCCCCGCTCGACAGTCCGATGAAAGGCTCGGCGACGCTGACCGACGCCCAAGCCAAGGACCTGATGGACGGCATGATGTATTTCAACATCCACACCGCCGCCAATAAGCCGGGCGAAATCCGCGGCCAGATGGAAAAGGCGATGTAGGAACGGGATCCCGGCGCGCCGCGGCAGCAGCGGGTCCGCAATATCATTGCGGGGAGGGGAGAGCCATGACGGCCAAATGGATCAAATGCACGCTGACCGAAGGCGGAAAGACAATTCGGGTGAACATGGCGCTTGCGGCCACCTTCGTCCCGCACGCCGCAGGCACCAGGATTTGGATTCCCGGCGATCAGATCGGCATCGACGTGGCGGAGTCGCCTGAACAAATTGATGCGGCAATCGCGGATTCGCTCGTAGACGCGTCTCAGGCCTAGAGGCCTGCGGCGCCTCGCGCCTCCGTTCCGCAGGGCGTTGCGGAAACGTGCGCCTATCGCTAGGCTCACCTATCGCGTCTTACAACTGCGGAATTCGAGTGGCTGCGAAATCGCGGATTGCCGGAACCTGCCCCCGCGCAATTCTTCGAGCGCCGTGCTGCCTATCCGTGGTTCGTGGTCGGCACTGTGTGCATCGGCGCGTTCATCGGCCAGCTCGACGCCAGCATCGTCCAGCTCGCCATGCCCTCGTTCGAGGACGCGTTCGACGCGCCGCTCGATGCGGCAAGCTGGGTCGCCGTCGCCTATGTGCTTGCCTTCGCCGCCGTCCTGCCGGCGTTTGCGCGGCTGGCTGAAATCGGCGGCCGCAAGACGCTCTATCTTTGCGGCTTTGCGCTGTTCGGCCTGTTCTCGGCCCTGTGCGGCCTCGCCCCGAGCCTGCCGCTTTTGATCGCGTTCCGGGTGGCGCAGGGGATCGGCGGTTCGATGCTGGGGGCCAACAGCGTCGTCATCCTGGTCGCCGCGACCGGTCCGGCGCGGCGAGGGAAGGCGCTCGGAATCATGGCTGCGGCACAGGCGGTCGGCCTCAGTCTCGGCCCGACGCTCGGCGGCGTGCTGCTCGCGATGTCGGGCTGGCGGTCGATTTTCTGGGTCACTGTTCCGTTCGCCGTCCTGGGCGGGGCCCTCGGCTGGCTGATCGTGCCAAAGACGACGGCGTTCGCCAAGGATCGGCGCTTCGACGCCACCGGCGCGGCGCTCCTGATCCCGGCGCTGGTCACGCTCCTGGTGACGATAACCGAATGGCGGGCCTGGGGGCTGTCGGCGCCGCTCTTGTCCTGCGCCGCGGCCGGGCCGATCCTGCTCGGCCTTTTCATCTGGCGCGAAAGCAGGGCGTCGGCGCCGCTGATCGACCTTCGCCTCTTCAAGTCCGCCGCCTTCTCGGCCGGCTGCGTCGGCGTTCTCGTCTCCTACGCCATGCTTTACGGAATGTTCTTCGCCATGTCGTTTGCGCTGATCCGCGGCTACCACGATCCGGTGTTCGCGGCCGGCTTGCGGCTGACGGTCGTCCCGGTCGCTCTCGGTCTGGTGGCGCCCTTCAGCGGCGCTCTTGCGGACAAACGTCCGCGCCTCGTCATGGGCGGCGGCATGGCTCTTTGCCTGGCCGCGGCGCTCGCGCTGATCGCGCTGCTAACCGGAACGCCGGAGAGCCTCCTCGGCGTAATGGCGGCGCTAGCGGCCTTTGGCGCGGGTCTTGGCCTCTACATCGCCCCCAACAACAGTGCGACGATCGGCGCGGCGCCGGCCGAGAAATCCGGCGTTGCCGGCGGGCTCCTCAACCTTCTGCGCGTATTCGGGACCGGCGTCGGAGTCGCCGCGGCCTCGACGGCGCTGGGATGGGGGCTTTATGCGGCGGGCGCTGGCGGGCGCACAGCGCATGCGCCACAAGCCGCGCTGCTCTCGGCGGTTGGCGGCGTGCTGGCGATGCTCGCAATCTTTGCCGCTTTGGGCGCCGCAGCGGCGCTCGTCCGCAACAAACCGAAGCGCACGGCGGGAAAGCCCGAGCCCGCGCTCCTTGACGCCCCAATCCGTCGCAGCGCGTGAGGCCGTCGAGCGGACGGGGGAATTTGCTGCAACTGGCGTTTGGCCGTCACACGCACCAGAGCGATTTCCGAAGCGCGGCGTGTTCATCACGAAGTTGCGCGGCGAACCAAGCGGCCACGGCGAGCGACTTCGGCGGTTCCTACTGGAACCGCTCCAGGCTGTGTCATATTGTAACGCGGGTTTTTCTGCGATGAGACGCCAATCGGCTGGTCGAGAACGATCCGCCGAAAGAGGAGAACCTGATGGCTAACGGCGCCGAGTTCTCTCGCCTATTCGCAGCGCCGTCCAATGCGTTGTCTGCAGCGCATGGAAAAGCTTCGACGCGGGTCGCGGCCGTCCTCGCCCTCGCGGCGTTCGCACTCGCAGCGTGCAACACTGGTCAAGGGGTGAATCCCTCCTCGCAAAAGAATCTGGCCGAAATCTATCCGAACTACAGCCCGTACAATCCCGTTGAATACGCCCAAACCAGCGGCTTCTACGGCGGCCGCTGAGGGGTCACACCGTTTGGAGGAGACACCATGCCGCTTGTCAGAATTGACCTCCGCGAGGGCAAGGACGCCACATATCGCGAGGAACTCGGCCAGATCGTGCATGAGGCGTTGGTCAGCGTCGGCGTGCCGAAGGACGACCTCTTCCGGGTGATCAGCGAGCACGAGCCGCCCAACCTTGTGTTCGACCCGACTTATCTCGGCATCCGCCGCAGCGAGGACCTGGTGATAATCCAGATCACCTGGAACGAGGGCCGGACGGTCGAGCAGAAGAAGGCGCTCTACAAGGGGATCGCCGACGGGCTTGCACACAAGCTCGGCCTGCGTCGCGAGGACGTCTTCGTCAGCCTCGTCGAGGTCAAGAAGGAGAACTGGTCGTTCGGCAACGGGATTGCGCAATACGCGTAAACTACTCGCAGATGCGATAGCTGCCGCTCGAGCCGTGCCGCTCGACATCGAGATGCATGTTGTTGGCGTGGAACGCGTCGGCGCCAGGACCCAGAACGGTAGTGAACCAGCCACACGCGGCGGTCCGCACCGCGCGGAAATAGGCGGCTTCGTCCGCGCCATTCTGCCGCTCGACAAGCATGCGGCGCTTGTCCGCGAACGCAATCGCAACGAAGTCCACCGCCAACCCCTTGGCGTGGGCGCTGATCCTTGCGCCCCCGAGCCGGTCCCGGGTCCGGCAATCATAACCGGGGCCGGTATCGATTGCGGCGACCTTGGCGTGCAGTATCGCGTCCCCGAGGGGAGCGACGATGAGGCGGATGTAGTCGGAGAGAACCGCAGCAAACTCACATTCGAGAATGGGCTGGTCGGGCAGGCTGACAATATCCCCGTTCGCCAACCGGACCGACGAAAGACGGATCGGCGAAGCGATTCCACACCCTTCCGCAATCGGCGCCGGAGCCGCCGCAGTTTCAGCCCGCGCCCCGCCGGAGATGAGCTGGGCGAGACAAGCCGGGCCTGCGCTTTCGGACCCCAACTGGAGCGCCGGCCGCGCAGCGAGTTCTCCCGCCGGCGCCGGACTTGGCTCTGCCGGACGCGGCGGCGGGAGTGGCGGCTGCTGTCCCAGCGCCACGCCGCCATCAGCCCCGACTATCCGACGCGAGCGTGACAAGCGCTCGGGACGGGCTCGCTCAATTCATTCCGGACCCCGCCGCGGGCGCTGTTTGGGACACATCACCTACGCTAGGCTGGACCGGACAGCAAAGTAACCTGAGGAGGAGCTTCAAGCGGGAATGTCTCGGGAACATTATCCGGCTCGGGATCTCTGATGACGTCTGGCTCCGGGGCGGGAATGTCGGGCGGCGGGTCGGGCTTCGGCGCCTCCTGAGGCGTCGGAGGGTGCACAGGATTCGGGATCACGTCCGGCGGAGGGCTCGGAATAGGCTCATGCGGATCGCCTGGCATTTGCCGTCTCCGGGGCTCGAGTTCAGGAAACGCAACGCCTCGCGGTCACGCTTTGTTCCAGAATGTTCGCTCGACGCTCGCTGGCCTGAACGCGCCATCAGTTGCGGGAATAGGCCCCGGCGTGGTCGGCGTCGAAGCGCCGCAACAGTTTTCCGCCCGGAGCGACCGTGAGTTCGAGCCGCTCGAACTTCATCGGATCGTTGGCGTCGGTCAGGAATTTCTGTGCGTTAAGCGCGACCACGTCGCCGTCTCGCGTCCAGCAGCCCGAAGCGAGCTCGTCCAGCGCGCCATAGGCAAGCATGTACTTGAACCGTCCATCCGCCTTGAGCGAGAGTTCCGAGCCGACTTCCATCACCCCGCTGAGAGTGTAATCGCCAGCGAACGAAGGGTCCGCCGGAGGGCAGCGAAGGCTGCGGGCGCAGCTCGTCCCGACCGGCAATAAGGCAAACGCGAAAGCGGCAACGGCGGCGGCGGTTTTGCGGCGCATGGGTTCCCACCTGCACGCGATCCGGTTAGCGAGTCGAAAGCCTCGAGGTTCAGCGCGCCGGGCATGACCGAGGAATGGTAGGAAAGCGCGAGGGTTTGAGCGTAGACTAAGCTGCCGCCATAACCCCGGCGATCGGGAGGAAGCCCATGAAAACTCGATCCACGGCCGCGTTCGCGTTGCTGGCCGGCGCCGCGATCGGCGCCATCGCTGCTCAAGGCCTCCACGCGCAGACCAAGGCGTCGGTCTATGTCGTCACCGCGACGGATATTTCGGATTTGGATGCATACCAGAAAGACTACGTGCCGATTGTCCAGGCGACGATAAAGGCGTCAGGCGGCCGCCTCATCGCCGCCGGTCAGAATATAGTTGCGCTTGAAGGGCCGCCGCCAGGGACGCGTGTCGCCATCAACCAGTTCGACAGCCTGGAAGCGGTTCAGGCCTGGCGCGATTCCGCGGACTACAAGGCCGCGCGTAAGATCGGCGACAAATATGCGAAATTCCGCGCTTTCGCCGTTGCGGGCATCCCTCAATAGCCCGGTAAACCGCGAGCGAACCGCATGGTATATTCATGCCTTCGCCGCTAGCGCCGGCTCGACCGCGACCCGGCCCGAAGCCCGCGCTTCGCCAAACGACACCATTCGCCGCTTCTCCGCATCCCAAAGGGCGAGCCTGACGCAGGCCAGGCTCTCCCAAAAACCGAGCCGGCCGACTTGGCCGAGCTCGGGATGATTCCGCAAGACCTCGGGAAGCCGATAGAGGGGAATGCCGCTCGATATGTGATGCACGTGATGCACGCCGATATTTGCGGAGAACCACAGAAGCGGCGGCGGCAAGTCGTAATAGGAACTGCCGTGCAGCGCAGCGTCGGCCTGGCTCCAGTCCTCGGTCGGGTCCCACGTGGTCCCTTCGAATTGATGCTGCACGTAGAACAGCCAGACGCCCATCGTCGCCGCGAGCACGACAATCGGCAAATGCACTATGACGAAGGTTGTGAAGCCCGCGCCCAGGATCAGGAGGCCGGCTGCGAGCAGGATGCCGGCGTTGGTGGTCATCGTGCTCACCCACGGCATGGCGCCCTTGCGCATGAAGCCGAAGGGCAAGCGGCTCTCCAGCAGGAACATGTAGGCCGGGCCCAGCCCGAACATCACCAGCGGATGACGATAGAGCCGGTAGCTCAGCCGGCCGCGCCAGTTGCGCGCGAAATATTCGCCCACCGTCAGCGTCTTGATGTCGCCGATGCCACGCCGGTCGAGATTGCCCGACGTCGCGTGATGGATCGCGTGGCTGCGCCGCCAGTGATCGTAGGGCGTCATCGTCAAGACGCCAATCACCCGGCCCACCCAGTCGTTGGCGAGCTTGCTTGGAAAGAACGAACCGTGCCCGCAATCGTGCTGGATCATGAACAGGCGAATGAGCAGCCCAGCCGCAAGCGGCGCCAA
Organism: uncultured Alphaproteobacteria bacterium; assembly: GCA_963767245.1. Lineage (GTDB taxonomy): Bacteria > Pseudomonadota > Alphaproteobacteria > Rhizobiales > Beijerinckiaceae > Roseiarcus. The sequence continues at coordinate 82,959 of CAVYDG010000025.1, read as the reverse complement.
CGCAAAGGAAAGCCAGAACTGGCCATGACGCGATGCGAGCAGCATCGCCGTCCAGACCGCGACAAACGGCGCGAAGGTGGCCGTGAGCTCAAAGACGCCGCGCGTTGCGCTCGCCCGGCGATAAGGGACGAGCGCTTGCGCCCACCCGCGAGCCGTCATAGCCGCGCCGCTTCCTTCTATTGCCCCCATTGTTCAAACTCCGACACCCGCTTTTTCAACCAAAGCGTGGTCGAGCGGGTCGTCGACTGCGCCAGGACAGAGGATCGGGGATGGCCGGCCAGGATGCACGTCCCTCCCCACCCCGAAAGCCTCCACTACGATTGGAGAGGATGGCGTTTCCCTTATATGGGAAAATGCGAAGAAGCGATGACAATCAGCGCCTCGGCTCGCGAAAACGTCTCCGGCGCCCAAGCGTGGGCGGGCGCGCCTTTCTCTTCACGATGGCCGATACATGATCAATCCTTGAGGCCGGGCTGCCGAAGAATGCGCTTACGGCCCGCTGCAAATCGGCGGCGGCTGAGGCGGCGGGGGGGGATGCGCCGCGCGCCATCGCGCAATGATCGGCTCGAGCGCTTCCCGCCGCCAGAACCTTGGGGCGCCGATGTCTCTGAGGCATGCGGCGTTCCAATAGAGCCCCGCGCGGGACGGCGCCTCGCCGGCTTGAACCGCGCGCGCGACCGCGTCGACGTCGCGCGACTCCGGATAAATGTAGAGCGTGGTCGGATTGTTCTGCACCATCGCCATGATGCTCTCGGCGTCCGAGGGCGACCAGCTGGTGCAGCCGTCGCTGCGCCCGGCCTCGTAGTTCACGAGCTTGCCGAACGCGACGTAGCCGTCCCCGTCGGCGTGCGGGCTCTGCGGATCCTTTCGGCGGCACACTCCCCTGAGCAGCACCGCCGGATGTCCCCCGATCGCGCGCTCCCGCGCGTCGCCGGTCTCGCCTTCGCCGTCGAACTTGAGGAACGCGCGCGTGAAGACCGCGTCTCCTCCGCCCGCGGCGCGATAATAGCCCTTGTAGGAGCCGGCGATCTCGGCTGTCACATAGTCCCCGCCCATCGTGAGGTCGGAGTCCATCGCGTTGCCGAAATTCTTCACGCATCGCCGTCCGTTGGCGAAATCCGCTTCCCCGTCCAGATCCCGGCCGCCGCCGTGGCCGGCGGAGATGGCGCGAAACGAGCCTTGCGCTTCGCAGACGATGTAGAACCGCCGCCCCAGTCCGCCGCCAAGGTCATGGGGACGCGTCGCGTCAAAGCGAAGTAGCAGGGGTTGCGAACCCCCTTGCGCTGATAGAGCGCGCGGGCCCGCTCGAGCACGACCGGCGCAATCTGCCCCTCGCCCTCGCCGACATGGGCCTGGAGCCACGCCGGGACGCCGGGATCTCCGGCAAGACACGGTCCCGCGCTCACGAGCGCGACCAGAAGGCCGAGGCCGGCTGAGCCGATGAGACGCCATCCCGACCGCAATGATCCTTTGCTCCTCGATTTGCGGCCCCGCCAAACCGAACGCGCTCAACGGCGGCCAAACATGACCAAATTAAACCAAGCAAACAGCTTGGATTTGCTTGGTTTAATTCGTCCGAATCAGGCCTTTTCAAAGGCTTAGGACGATTTCAAATAACCAGAATATTTTCTCGTCTCAGGGTGTTTACGTACCGTCTCAAGGGCTTCTCCGCCTTTCTCCTCGCCGGGCATCCTGAGACCGGCTCTATCCGGCGACTGACAAGGTATAACATGGATTCCGGTTTAATGGAAGGAATTGTAAGTTTTTCTGATTTCTGCCATAATCCAGGAAGCGGCTCATTCGTAGAAGGAACACGGTTACGTCCGGCGGACGCCCGCCGCCCAGACTGTTGAGACCGATCGCCGGGTACTTCTGCGCGCCGGCCTCGTCGCCATTGAACTGGAGCACGCGAATGCGGATCCCGATCATTCTCGCGGTTGCGGCGCTCGCGCTTGCCGGCTGCAATGCCAATCAGAGCGTCAATCCCTCGTCTCAGGGGGCCTCCCAGGTCTGGGCCGGCCGCTACGAGGGCACCAATCCTTACGACCCGACCAGCTACGCGCAGAATCAAACCGGGCGCGGCGGCGGCGGCCACTAATGGCCGGCTGACACATGTATATTTCGCGAAATAGCCTTTGGGGGAAATATGCATGTGTCACCGTATTCACCGTATTCCCCACCGCCGTATTCCCTACCGTAATCCCAACGTTTGCGCCGGCACCGATAAATGACCGCGCTCTTCGCCTTGTACTCACGAAAAAACGGCTTACGTATAGGTCGTAGTTCGAATGATAAAAGTTCGAAGTTATATTTTGTTTTTTCTGGAGGAAGCACAATGAATACAGAGCATCATACCGAAAACCTCAGCATTCACCACAAGGTCAAGGACTATTCCTCGTGGCGTAAGGGCTATGACGAGCACGAAAAGAGCCGCATATCGGCGGGCGTCACCAATGGCAGGGTGTTTCGCAGCGCCGAGGACCCGAATGACATCCTGATCGTCCTGGATGTAGCCGACGTGGCGAAGGCCCGGACCTGGCTCGCAGCGCCGGATCTGAAGACGGCGATGGAGAAGGCCGGCGTTGTCGGCCCGCACGTCGTGCGCTTCTCCGCCTGAGCTTCGAATTCGGGGACCGGCTCTCGGAAGGAGTCGCCCGCGGCGCGCAAATTGGGCGTCGGTCGCGGGAAGTCACGACAGCCGGTTCCGATAGTCCGCAAGAAAGGATTTCGCGAAGGCTAAGCCGGCAATCCGGAAGCGTTCCTTTGCGATGTGCGCGCGCCGGACGTAGCGTGGGGAGGCGCTGCGTCCGACGCGCGGCGTAACTCGTCAAGGCGATGCCCGCAAGCTGACCAACGGGCTCAAATAGGATTTAATTAACTGTCACCGTAATCCCTGAAGCAATCGGCCCGGTGAGGATGAGATGAGGCTCCTGATTACGGGCGCGACCGGAAAGGTCGGATCGAACCTCATCCGGAGGCTGCGCTCTGAACCGCACCCCGACCTCGTTATCCGCGCTTTGTGCCACAATCGCGCGCTTGCCCCAGCGCCGGGGCTCGAGGTCGTGAGAGGGACGATCTCCGACCGCGGCGCCGTCGAGGGGGCGATGGACGGCGTCACCCATGTCGTCCATCTCGCGACCTGCAAGGAGACGCCCGAACTCGTCATGGACGTGACGGTCAAGGGTCTGTTCTGGCTGACCGAGGCGTTCCGCGCCAGTCCGACCGCGAAGCAGTTCATCCTGATCGGCGGCGACGCCAGCGTCGGCCATTTCTTCTACGACCATGGGAGCCCGGTGACGGAGGCGACGCCCCACGCCGCCTATCCGGGCTGCTACGCGCTGTCGAAAGTGCTGGAGGAATTGCTGCTCCAGCAGACCCATATCCAGTACGGGCTCAATTTCTCATGCCTGCGCGCGCCCTGGATCATGGAGAAGGATGACTTTCGCTACTCGCTGTCGTTCGGCGACGACGTGTTCGGCGGCCCGGACTGGAAGACGCTCGTAGCCCCGGAGATCGCCGAGCGCTGCCGGAAAAAGGGGACTATTCCCCTCTTGCGCGACGCGCACGGGCGCCCCTCAAGCGCAATTTCGTCCATGTCGACGACCTCGTCGACGCGATTCTCGCCGCGCTCGACAATCCGGCGACCAAAGGCAAGCTCTACAACATCGCGATGGACGAGCCAGTCGACTATGCCGCCGTCGCCGCCCATCTCAAGGCGACGCGGGGCCTGGGCTCGATCGACATTCCGAGCGCCTATCACTCCAACTGGCTCGACAATTCGCGCGCCAGGTTCGACCTCAACTGGCGCCCGCAATACGACCTCGCAAAACTCATCGACGCCGCGTGGGCTTACGAGCGCGCGCCCGACGATCCGCGGAAGGTGTGGTATCCGGGGTAGCGCGCCGCGAGTGGAATTGGGAGCCGGCGGTCTTCTCATTGCCGAGCAAGCGCAGCTATTTCGCAAAAGGACGAGAGCCGCCTCAGATGGACCTGCCGACGTGAAGTGTTGAACCTGACTGACGACGGCACGGGATCTCTGTTGTATGCCGGCGTCGTCCCCTTCGAGCTCGAGGACGCGAATGAGGTTCCGGATCCTTCTGGCGGTTGCGGCCCTCGCGCTCGCCGGCTGCAACGCCAATCAGAGCGTCAATCCCTCGTCTCAGGGGGCCTCCCAGGTCTGGGCCGGCCGCTACTCGGACACCAACCCGTACGATCCGACCAGCTACGCGCAGAATCAAACCGGCCGCGGCGGCGGCGGCCACTAAGAGCCGGGGACACATCCATATTTCGCGAAATGGCCTTTTGCGGGGAAATATGCGCGTGCCACCGTATTCCCCCGGCTACGTCGCCGAGCCCAACGTAAAGAAGCCGGCGAGGACGATCACGGGCTCCCGACTGTTCCCTTCGTGGCCCGCACGAAACCGCTACGGAGGCTTATCGCGAGTTCAATCGAACAGTCCGGGTTGGTTCGGGTCAGTGGGCGGCGCGTCGCCCCGTTCCGCAGTTGGCGACAATTCTGAGAGCATTGCGCGCGCAAGCATGAACCCGTCGGCAAACGTCTCCAGCATCGCCTTCTTTTGCTCATCAGAGACCCGCTCGATGAGAGAAGCGTCAACAATGGTCAAGTCACGCGGTTTTCGTGAACTAGGGCAGCTGAAATCCAAGATCTCAAATCGAGCGGCTTCAAGATCGGGATCTTGCATCAAGATCTCATCGACCAGGGTCACGAAGAGCGACATACGCCGCTTTGCAAGCGGATTCTGTCGCCAGAAACTGAACCAGGGAAAATACAGCTGCCCCTCAACACCGTAGATCATGGGGGGATCAAACGGCACCATGAGGCCACGACCCACGGGATAGTAGCGTCGCTCCACCGTTTGGAAGAAGTCTGGCGAAATGCCTTCGAAGTAATCACGAATTAGTGGCATTACGCCGAACAGATTGTCCCGCACGCTTACCCGTTTGACGCTACGTCGAATACCCTCCACAACCTGCTCATAAGGGACGCGCAACAGCAGCAGGTCTCGGATCGCAGAGTAAAGCGGGTTGTAGTTAAATCGTGGAGGGTCCTGCGCCAATCGCACTAGCTGATTTGCAATGACCTTTGGATCGTCTCGCCAGTTACGAGCGAGATGTTGAACAGATGGAATGCGCAAGACCGCCATTTGGCCTCTCATTGAATTGACAGTGGGGGCTGTGCTTTCGAGTAAAACGCTAAGATGTTACCGTTATCTATTTTCATGCCTGGATTTGAAGTTCCACTATGATTCCAGACCGAATGCCACGGCCCTCCCTCCACATGGCTAACTCTTACTAAGGCACTAGCACTCATTCTACTATAGAATTCTACGATCTCCTTCAGAAGCATATTTACACTCGGATCGAAATCATAGCCGACGACGCGCCGGCGGCCATCGTTTGGGTCAATAAGCTCGGCTCTTCCAACTATCGGCGCGCGATCGAAGGTCCTAAATGACCGGTACAAGTAAGGCAGAACAGGCCCGAACTCCCAAGCCTCAAATGCCTGCCTAACAAGTGGCTTGCCCAGCCGGATCAACGACCACACATGGCAGAAATACACTACCTTCTGGAGTGAAAGGTTGCTGATTCCGCGATCACACCTGTCGCAGTGGTCCAGCACAAAGTTCGCTACCGCGCGCCCGTCATACGGTGGAAGTCATAATTCGGCTCTGTTCCACGTCTGTTCTACAGCATCATGGCGGGCGCGCCAAACGCGTTGCTGCAGCAGCACGAGACTTTACGAGCACCCCGTCGTCCCGCCGCACGTGTCGCACTTCAAACACGTGCCGTTCCGCACCATGGTAAAGTTGCCGCACTCCGGGCACGCTTCGCCGACGTAGCCTTTCATGCGCGCTTCGGCGCGCTTGTCGGCGACGGACTCCGAGGCCGGGGCGGCGGCGAAGGCGAGGGGAGCGGGTTCGGCGAACTCGCCTTTCAGTGCGGTTGCGCCCTGCACGTAGCCGCCCGCCGATGCGCCGCTCGCCTTCGGGCCCTGCCCTTCGGCCCCGATCGCGTCGCGCACCAGCATCAGCTTGTCGGCTTTCGAGCGCACGAGGCCGCGGGACACGACCGAGGCCGCCGCGGGCGCCCCTGCCGCGTCCCCCGGCGCTTTGTCCTGATCGACGCCGCCGCCGAGCACGGTCGCGCCGATCTCTTCCGGCGCGATATGGGCGAGGTCGTTGCGGCCGAGATAGGAGATCGCGAGCTCGCGGAAGATATAGTCGAGGATCGAGGTCGCGTTCTTGATCGCATCGTTGCCCTGCACGAAGCCGGCCGGCTCGAAGCGGGTGAAGGTGAAGGCCTCGACATATTCCTCGAGCGGCACGCCGTATTGCAGGCCAAGCGAGATGGCGATGGCGAAATTGTTCATCAGCGAGCGGAAGGCGGCGCCCTCCTTGTGCATGTCGATGAAGATCTCGCCGATCCGCCCGTCCTGGTATTCGCCGGTGCGCAAGTAAACCTTGTGCCCGCCGACGACGGCCTTTTGCGTATAGCCCTTGCGGCGGTCGGGCAGCTTCTCGCGCTCGCGGGTGCGCTCGACCCGCTCGACCACGCGCTCGACGATCCGCTCCGCGATCGCGGCGGCGCGCTGAGGCGCGTTGAGGGCGATCAGCGTCTCGACCGCCTCGTCGTCCTCCTCGTCGATCTCGACCAGTTGAGCGCTTAGCGGCTGCGACAGCTTCGAGCCGTCGCGGTAGAGAGCGTTCGCTTTCAGGCCGAGGCGCCAGGAGAGCATGTAGGCGTCCTTGCAATCCTCGACTGTTGCGTCATTGGGCATGTTGATGGTCTTCGAGATGGCGCCGGTGATGAACGGCTGCGCCGCCGCCATCATCCTGATGTGGCTTTCGACCGAGAGGTAGCGCTTGCCCGTGCGCCCGCAGGGGTTGGCGCAGTCGAACACCGGCAGATGCTCCGGCTTCAGATAGGGCGCGCCCTCGAGCGTCATCGCGCCGCAGGCGAAAGCATTGGCGGCCTCGATCTCGGACTTCGAGAAGCCGAGCGCGCTGAGGAGATCGAAGCCCGGCGCATCGTAGCGCTCGGGCGGAATCTTGAGCGCCTTGCTCAAGGTGTCGGCCCCGAGCGTCCATTTGTTGAGGACGAAGCGGATGTCGAAAGCGCCGGCGAGCGCCGCCTCGACCTTGTCGATCGCCTCTTGCGGCAGGCCCTTGGCTTTCAGCGCCGCGTGATTGACGCCCGGCGCATGGGCGAGCGTCGCCCGGCCGACCGCATAGGCGACCATGTCGGCAATCTGCTTCTCGTCGTAGCCGAGCGCGCGCAAGGCCTCGGGAACGGCGCGATTGATGATCTTGAAATAGCCGCCGCCGGCGAGCTTCTTGAACTTGACCAGGGCGAAGTCCGGCTCGATGCCGGTCGTGTCGCAATCCATGACCAGGCCGATGGTGCCGGTCGGCGCGATGACCGAGACCTGGGCGTTGCGATAGCCATGCTTCTCGCCGAGCGCGAGCGCATCGCTCCAGGCCGTGCGCGCGGCTTCGCTCAAGCTCGCCCATTCCGCGCCGGCCTTGGCAAGCTCAGCGTGATCGAGCGGCGTCGGGGCGACGGAAAGCTTCTCATAGCCCGCGGCCTCGCCGTCAGCGGCGCGCTCGTGATTGCGGATCACGCGCAGCATCGCTTCCGCGTTCGCCCGATGGCCGGGGAAGGCGCCGCTCTTGGCGGCGATCTCGGCCGAAGTCGCATAGGCGCGCCCGGTGAGAATGGCGCTCAACGCGCCGCAGATCGCCCTGCCCTCGTCGCTGTCGTAAGGGATGCCGGACGACATGAGGAGGCCGCCGATATTGGCGTAGCCGAGGCCAAGCGTGCGGTAGTCGTAGGACCGGTGCGCGATCTCCTTCGAGGGGAACTGCGCCATCGCGACCGAAATTTCGAGGGTCAGCGTCCAGAGCCGGATCGCGTGCTCGTAACCCTTGACGTCGAACGCCTTGGTCTCGGAGTTACGGAACTGCAGCAGGTTGAGGGACGCGAGATTGCAGGCCGTGTCGTCGAGAAACATGTATTCCGAGCACGGATTGGAGGCGCGGATCGGCCCGAACTCGGGGCAGGTGTGCCAGTCGTTGATGGTGGTGTGATATTGGATGCCCGGATCCGCCGAGGCCCAGGCGGCGTAACCGATCTTCTCCCACAGGTCGCGCGCTTTCAGCGGCGGCTTAGCCGGCTTGCCGTCGAGGCGGCGGGTGAAATTCCAGTCGCCGTCGTTCTCGACCGCCTTCAGGAACTCGTCGTTGACGCGCACCGAATTGTTTGAGTTCTGCCCCGACACGGTGAGATAGGCCTCCGACTCCCAATCGGTGTCGTAGGTGTCGAAATCGAGTTGCGAATAGCCCTGGCGGGCATATTGGATGACCTGCTTGATGATGCCTTCCGGCACCTCGTTCTTGCGCGCCGCCTTGACCTCGCGTTTGAGCGCCGGGTTCATGTCGACATTGAAGCAGTCGTCGCCCGACCCCTCGCAATTGACGCAGGCCCGGAACACCGCCTTCAAGTGCCGCTTGACGATCTTGGAGCCGGCCGCGAGGGCTGCGACCTTCCGCTCCTCGTTCACCTTCCAGTCGATATAGGATTCGATATCGGGATGATCGACGTCGACGACCACCATCTTGGCGGCGCGCCGCGTCGTGCCGCCCGACTTGATCGCGCCCGCCGCACGGTCGCCGATCTTCAGGAACGACATCAGGCCGGACGAACGGCCGCCGCCAGACAATTTCTCGTTCTCGCCGCGCAGCAGCGAGAAGTTCGACCCGGTGCCGGAGCCATATTTGAACAGACGCGCCTCGCGCACCCAGAGGTCCATGATCCCGCCCTCGTTGACGAGATCGTCGGCGACCGACTGGATGAAGCAGGCGTGCGGCTGGGGATGCTCGTAGGCCGACTTCGACTTGACGAGCTTAGCCGTCTCGAAGTCGACGTAATAGTGCCCCTGGCTCGGCCCGTCGACGCCATAGGCCCAATGGAGGCCGGTGTTGAACCATTGCGGCGAATTGGGCGCGGCGACCTGACGCGCAAGCATGAGCCGCATCTCGTCGAAATAGGCGCGCGCGTCGTCCTCGCCGTCGAACAGGCCGGCCTTCCAGCCCCAATAGGCCCAGGCGCCGGCGAGGCGGTCGAACACCTGCTTGGCCGAGGAACTCGGAGCCCATCCGCTCGTTCTTCGGCAAGGCGCCAAGCGCGGCCTCGTCGGCGACCGATCGCCACAGGAAGGACGGGACGCCCTCCTCCTCGACCTGCTTCAACTTCGCCGGCACGCCCGCCTTGCGGAAATATTTCTGCGCCAGCACGTCGGCCGCGACCTGACTCCAGGCGGCCGGAACCTCGACGCCTTCGAGCGAAAACACGACCGAGCCGTCGGGATTGCGGATTTCGCTCTTGGCCGTCGCGAACGCGACGAGCTCGTAGGGCGAAACGCCCGGTTGTGTGTAGTGCCGTTCGACGCGCATCGGTCCCTCACCCCTTCATGCCGTGGCGCGCATGTCTCGCGCGCCGCCCCGCCCTTGTTCGAACGCGGCGTCCAAGCCCGCGTTCCGATGAATTCGCGCGCGGAACCGCGAGCGCCCGAAGGCGCCCCGCCGCCTATCCCGGTTCAAAAACCCGAAGCTTGGAAGGCCCGGCGGCGTCTGGGACACCCCTGCCGCCGGCCGACTCGAATATTACGCCTTTGTGACGGTGGCCGTCAACACCTAGTTATGCTCTCCAAGCCCAAACACAACATATTGTGGACAGCAAACATATAACGCAGCGTTAACGCCGGCCGGAGTTTGACCAGGTTGCGCCGAGTCGGGCGGGCTGCGCAAGGGCTGAAAAGCGAGCTGGCGGGGCCAATTCCTCACCGCCCGTGCAAACGGCTGGACAGTCGCCGATCATCCCGCCATAGTCCGCCGCGCGCAAGGCTTGCGCTTGGCGTTCTCCCAGGAAAACGGCGCTCGACGGATGCCGGAATGGCTCAAGGAAGCTCTGCTCCACTATTTCACCTGGTGGAACGGCGCGAACTTCAACACCCGCTTCTATACCAAGCGGCACGGCGAACTCGTCGGTCACGATGAGGCGGGCAACGCCTATTACCGCAAGCCGGGGATCGATCCGGCGCTCGGGTTCGAGCGGCGCTGGGTGATCTATAACGGCGTCTCCGAGGCGTCGAAAACCCCGCCGGGCTGGAACGGCTGGCTTCATCACACTGTCGACGTCGCGCCGACAGAGGAAGATTATAAGTCCCACCCGTGGCAGCAGCCGCATATGCCGAACCCGACCGGCACGCCGGCGGCGATCCGGCCCGACGGCTCGACGCTTCGCCCTGGCCCGCGCCAGCCAACCGGCGGCGATTATGAGGCCTGGAGTCCCGGCCCCTGACGCGCGCCGCCTTCATTCCGCCGCCGTTAAGCAGCAAAGCCCCGCGCATGGATGTTCTCGGCCGGGCTCACGCGATCGGCTGCCGCGCTTTCGCCGCCTTGGCCCGGAGGGGACCCGCGCTCGCCAGCGCCGCGCTGGCCGTCGGCCTTGCGGCGCCCGACGTGGCGCGCGCCGACAAGATCAGCCATCCGACCGCCGTTTTCGACGGCCTCGACAAGATCACCGGCCGCATCATTTCGTTCGAAGTTGCGATCAACGAGACTGTGCAGTTCGGCGCGCTGCAGATCACGCCGCGCGTCTGCTATTCGCGCCCGCTGACCGAAGCGCCGCAGACCGACGCCTTCGCCCAGGTCGACGAGATCGACGAGCAGAAGAAGCTCAAGCGCATCTTTTCCGGCTGGATGTTCGCCGACAGCCCAGGCCTGCACGGCATCGAGCACCCGATCTTTGACATATGGCTGACCGGTTGCAAGGGCGGAACCGTGGTCATTCACGACGCTCCGACGGCCGAGGCCTCCGTGCCCAACCCGGATGAAACACCGCCTGCCGCCACCGGCGCCGACGCGACCGCGACCACAGAGCAGCCGGCCCCGGCTCCGCCGCCGAAGCGGAAGAAGCCCAAGCCTCAGCCGACGGTGGTCGCGGATCCGGACCCCGAAGTCGGCGCGCCAGCCGCGCAGCCCGCCGCACAGGCGTCGCCGGGCAACGCCCGCGTGCGGTGAGCTCTTTCTAGGACGCGGTCGTTGACCGCGTCCGCGCTCTAGCCGAGTGTGGCTACAGAGGCGCTGGAACGGGAGAAACGCCATGACCGCCATTCGCCAAGCCATCGGGCCAACCCGGCGTCCGGGCGAGCTCGGCGTTCATTCCGTCGACCGGTTTCATTTCGCCGTCCCGGACCTTGCGGTCGCGCAGGGCTTTTACCGCGAATTCGAACTCGACCTCGAGGAAGACGGCGATCGGATCGCCATGAGGACCCGCGGCAATCCGCATGTCTGGGTCACCATCGGCGAGGGCCCGCGCAAGAAGCTCGGGCATCTTTCCTTCGGCGCGTTCGAGGACGATTTCGAGCGCTTCGCCGAGCGGCTGCAAGCGATGGGAGTCAAGCGGCTCGATCCGCCGCCGGGCGTTGAAACGAACGGCCTCTGGTTTCACGATCACGACGGCAACCTGGTCGAAATCAAGGTCGCGGCGAAATCCTCGCCCGATGAGAAGTCCGAGTTTTCGGACCCGTCCGCGGACGCAAACGAGCGCGGCGCGCCCTTCCGCCGCGACGTTGGGCGTGTGCGGCCGCGCCGTCTCGCGCACGTCCTTCTGTTCACTCGGGACGTCGAGCAGGCGGTTCAGTTCTATACCCGCGTGCTCGGCCTGCGCCTGTCCGACCGCTCCGGCGACGGCATCGCCTTCCTGCACGGAATCCATGGCAGCGACCATCACATGATCGCCTTCTTGAAGTCGAACGCGCCGGGGCTGCATCATCTGAGCTGGGACGTCGGCTCCGTCGACGATATCGGCCGCGGCGCCACGCACATGCTGGAGAAGGGTTTCGCCAAGGGATGGGGCCTGGGGCGGCATGTCCTCGGCTCCAATTTCTTCCATTACGTTTGCGATCCGTGGGGCAGTTTCAGCGAATATTCGGCCGGCATCGACTATGTCCCCGCTGATCGCGACTGGGCGGGAGGCGACCACGATCCGGAGGATTCGTTCTACGTCTGGGGGCCCAACCCGCCGGACTATTTCACCTACAATTCCGAGGCGTGAGCCTTCCCCCTCTCCCGCTGGGAGAGGGTTGGGGTGAGGGCGCGGGCGCTTTCCTTCTCCCTGCGGGAGAAGGTGGTCGGCGAAGCCGATCGGATGAGGGCGCACTACCGCCACATGAGCCACCAGGTCCCCGCCGCGAGCGTGACGATCGTCAGCGGCGCCCCGACTTTGAAATAGGCCCAGAAGCTGATCGGCGTCCCGTGCGCGTTGGCGTGTTCGGCGACGATGAGGTTGGCGACCGAACCGAGAAGGGTGAAATTGCCGGCGAGCGTCGAACTCATCGCGACGACGAGCCAGGCGCGCTCGGGATCGGCGAAAGTCGGGATGAACGGCCGTAGCGCCAGCACCGCCGGCACGTTGCTCACGATATTGGACAGCACGGCGGTGAACAGCGACAGGCGCCAGACCGTATCGAGGCCAAGCGCCTTCGCCATGGCAATCCGATCCGGCGTCAGCAGCGCCTTCTCGGCGCCGGCAACGACAACGAACATGCCGGCGAACAGGATGAGCAGCGGCCCGTCGAGCTCGCGATAGATGCGGCTTGGCTTGATCTGGCGCGTGAGCAACAGGAAGGCGCCGCCGATAATCGCCGCCTTCGCGGGCGCAACGCCGGCGAAGAAGGCGATCGCAAGCGCGATGCAGGTGATGCTCGCCTTGAGGATCTGCCCGCGATGCATCGGCCCGCGATCGAGCTCGGGCTTGAGCTCGCCTCTGCGCGCGAACTCTTTCGCATAGACGATGCGAACCGCGACCACGACGGCGACAAGGCCGAACGCCGCGACTGGCGCGAGCGCGGCGGCGAAGGCGGGATAGGGAATCCGCGAGAGCGTCCCGATCACCATATTCTGCGGGTTGCCGGTGATCGTCGCCACGCTGCCGCAATTGGAGGCGGTCGCGACTGCGACCAGATAGGGCAACGGATTGCGGTCGAGCGCCCGGACGACATGCAGCACGATCGGCGCCATCACGAGGCAGATCGCATCGTTGACCAGGAACGCCGACAGAACCCCGGTGAGGACGGTGACGGTGATGAACAGGACGAATGGCGCGCGGGCGTGATCGATTGCCAGCGCGCCGAGCGCCCTGAATGCCCCCGAAACCTTGAGATGCGCGACCACGATCATCATGCCCAGGAGGAGCGCGATGGTGTCGAAATCGATGGCGCGGAACGCCTCCTCGAGACTCAGCGGCCCGAGCGCGATCATCGCCGCGCCGCCGAGGAACGCGATCCCCGCGCGATCGAGCCTGAGGCCGGGAATGCGCCCGACGGCGACCCCGACATAGGTCAGAACGAGGATGACGAGAGCCGTTAGGCTTTCGCCGGTCATTCGCCGGCCGCCCCCTGGAGCGCCGCCGCGGCGTTGCCGCGTTGCGGCTCATGCTCGTCGCGCGTCTCCGGCATGAATACGAAGTAGACGACGAATGCCGCCGCCGCTGCGGCGCCAAGCGCGAGGAACGTCGCAGGATAGCCGAAATGATCGACCATCTCTCCGGCGAACAAGGCGCTGAGCGAGGCCCCGATTCCCATCGTGGTCGCGACCGCGCCCTGGGCGAGATTAAAGCGGCCGCTGCCGCGCATGATGTCGGAGATGACCAGCGGCGTCAGGGCGCCGTAGATGCCCGCCCCCACCCCGTCGAGCAATTGAACGCCAATCAGCCAGAAGGCGTTGTCCGAAAAAATATAGAGCGCCGCACGAATCGGCAGGACGGCGAAGGCGATGAGAAAGATCGGCCGTCGCCCCCAGGAGTCCGCATTGCGACCGACGAGAATCGCAATCGGCAGCATGACGCCCTGTGCGGCGACCATGCAGAACGACATCATCGCCGTCGCCTCCTTGGGGAATTGAAGCGCCAGCTTCTGGCCGACGAGCGGCAGAAGCGGCGCGTTGGCGAAGTGGAACAGCATCGCGCAGAGGGCGAAAATCATCAGGGGCCGGGTCTCGAACAAAATGCGATATCCAGCCGCGGTTCCTGGCGCGTCGCCTTTGGAGGAAAGGTCTCTCGCCCGGTCCTGGTTGATCGCATCCGCTGGAATGGCGAGCACGGCCGCCGTCGTCAAGGCGGCGAAGACAGGAACCATGAGAAAGACGGCGCGCTGCGACAAGGCGTAGCCGACCGCGCCGGCCAAAAGCGCAATCGCGATATTGCCGCCGTGGTCGAACGCCGAGTTGCGGCCGAGCCGCCGCGCCAGCTTGTCCTTCGTCACCAGGCCAAGGGTGAGGGCCGAGACCGCCGGAGCGAAGGCGTCGCCCGCGACCGCGAGGATGCCGAGCGCGATTGCTATTGGCCAGAAGGTCGGAGCGGCGAAAATGAGGACGCCTGACAGCGCCATCGCGACCATCGTCAGGACGATGACGCCGCGCTTGGCGCGCACAATGTCGATCGCGGCGCCGATCGGGGTCTGAAACGCTATGCCGAGAAGTCCGGTAGCCGTCGTCACCAGTCCGACATCGGTTTGGCTCCAATGCCGGCTTGTGACCAGAAACACGTTGACGAACGGCCCGAACAGGTTGCGGACGTCGGCGGCGAGGAAATTGACTGCGTCGAGCGCATAGGGGATAGGGATCATCGTCGGCGTCCGAAGCACGTCCCAGTCCCGGGGCCGCGTCCGGAAACGCAGCTCGATCGAATTCGTTCCGTAGCCGCGGATCCGCGAACAGGGCGTTCCTCGCTTTCGGCGCAAGCGTGGGGCCTCGTCGCCCACTTCGGGCAGGCGCAGAGGTCTATCCCCGCCCCTCTGGCGTTCACGAAGATGGTTAAGGTGAAGGGCATGCGGAAGCGCGCCGATATCGTTCTCGTCGAGCGCGGCTTCTTTTCGAGCCGGGCGCGGGCGCAGGCCGCCATCGCCGCAGGCCTGGTCAGCGTCGGCGGGGTCGCGCTCGCGAAAGCGTCCGAGGCCGTGGCCGACGACGCGCCGATCGAGGCCGGGGTGCCCCACCCTTATGCCTCGCGCGGCGGGGTCAAGCTCGCCGCGGCGCTCGACGCTTTTCGGCTCGATCCGGCGGGCCTCGTCTGCCTCGACATCGGCGCCTCGACCGGAGGCTTCACCGACGTATTGCTCCAGCGCGGCGCGGCGAAGGTCGTCGCGGTCGACGTCGGCCGCGGACAGCTCGATCCGCGTCTCGCGGCGGAGAAGCGCGTCCGGTTCCTCGAAGACCTCGATGCGCGCGAACTTGACGCCAAGCGTCTCGGCGAGCGGCCGGCCGCGATCGTCGTCGACGTGAGCTTCATTTCGCAGCGGCTCGTCCTGCCCACTGTGCTCAAGCTCGCGGCCGACGACGCGTGGCTGGTGAGCCTCGTCAAGCCGCAGTTCGAAGTCGGGCGGGCCGACATCGTCAAGGGCCGGG
This sequence comes from uncultured Alphaproteobacteria bacterium, assembly GCA_963767245.1. GTDB lineage: Bacteria > Pseudomonadota > Alphaproteobacteria > Rhizobiales > Beijerinckiaceae > Roseiarcus. The sequence goes on along the minus strand of CAVYDG010000025.1, from coordinate 67,474 downwards.
TCCGAAGCGAAGCGGCGCTCGAACGCGCATGCGCTGGCGTCCGCGCCTGCATCGAAGCGCAGGGCTGGCGGACTCTCGGCCTCATCCCCTCGCCTATCCTCGGCGGCGCCGGGGCGCGCGAGTTCCTGATCGCCGCGCGCCATGGCTGAGCCGATCGAGGAGCTTTCGATCGTCGCGCTCGACGCGCATGGCGAGGGCATCGCCGCCGACGGGACGATCGTTCATGGCGCGCTGCCAGGAGAGCGGGCGCGAGTCGCGCTCATGGGCAAGCGTGCGGAGCTGATCGAAACGCTGAGCGCCGCGTCGGAACGCGCCGCGCCGATCTGCCGCTGGTACGGCCGCTGCGGCGGCTGCGCGACGCAACATATGTCGGTCTCGCTTTACCGCCAATGGAAGCGTGGCCTCGTGATCAACGCGCTCGAGCGCGAGGGCGTCGTGGCCCAAGTCGGCGAGCTCGTCGACGCTCACGGCGCGGGCCGCCGCCGCGCGACCTTTCATGCCCGTTTTCCCCACGGCCAAGCCGATGAGGTCGGCTTCATGCGCGCCCGGTCGCACGACATCATCGCGATCGATGATTGCCCCCTGTTCAGCTCCGGCATGGCAGGCGCCATCACCGCCGCGCGGGCAGTGAGCAGCGATCTCAGGGGATTGACGAAGCCGCTCGACATCGGCGTCACCGCGACGCTCGACGGGCTCGACGTCGACCTGCGCGGCTCGGGCCCGCTCGAGCGGGCGGAAGCGCAGAAGCTCGCGCGCACGGCGGACGCGCTCGATCTCGCGCGGGTCTCCAACCATGGCGAAGTTGTGATCGAGCGACGCCCGCCGCGCGCCAGGTTCGGTGAGGCGCTGGTGAGGCTTCCGCCGGGCGGCTTCCTTCAGGCGACGGAAGCCGGCGAAACGTTGCTCGCGGAATTTGCCGAGCAGGCGCTCGCCGGCTCCAAGCGGGTTGCGGACCTTTTCTGCGGCGCGGGCGCTTTTGCGCTGCGGCTCGCGCGCCGGCGTGAGGTGTTCGCTGCCGACGCCGACGCCGCGGCGGTCAATGCGCTCACCCGCGCGGCCGAGACGACGCCGGGATTGCGCAAACTCGCGGCCGAGACGCGCGATCTTTTTCGCCGTCCGCTCAGAGCCGACGAACTCACCGTGTTCGACGCGGTCCTCATCGACCCGCCGCGCGCGGGGGCGCTCGAGCAGTCGCGCGCGCTCGCCGCCTCGGCGCTGCCGCTCGTCGTGTCGATCTCCTGCAACGCGGCGACCTTCGCCCGCGACGCGCGCATTCTCGTCGACGGCGGGTTTCAGATCGAGGCGGTGACGCCGCTTGACCAGTTCCGCTTTTCCCCCCATGTCGAAATCGCCGCCGTCTTTCGCCGACCGAAGCCGAAAGCGCGCGCGCGGAGGCTTCTCTAGGTGAATGCGACGAAACGGGACGCCGTTCTTGCCGCCCTGCAAAAGATCGTCGGGCCCGGCCATGTGCTTACCGATCCGGCGCTTTTCGCCGGCGCGCTGATCGAGCCGCGCGGCCTCTATCACGGGCGTGCGCTCGCGCTCGTGCGGCCGGGCGCGACGAAGGAAGTCGCCGCCGTCGCGGCCCTTTGCAACGAGGCGCGGATCGGCATAACGCCGCAGGGCGGCAATACCGGGCTTGTCGGCGGACAGACGCCGGACGCGAGCGGCGAAGAGGTCATCCTCTCGACCCAGCGCCTGCGCAGGGTCCGCGAGGTCGACCTCGACGGCGACGTGATGATCTGCGAAGCGGGCGTCACCCTTGCCGAGGCCCAGGCCGCCGCGCTCACCGCCGACCGGCTCTTTCCGCTGTCGCTCGCTTCGGAGGGGAGCTGCACCATCGGCGGCAATGTCTCGACCAACGCCGGGGGCGTCACCGTGATCGCCTACGGCAATACGCGCGACCTCGTCACCGGGGTTGAGGCCGTTCTTGCCGATGGCCGGATCGTCAACGCCTTAAGCAAGCTGCGCAAGGACAACACCGGCTATGATGTGAAAGGCCTCTTCATCGGCGCCGAAGGCACGCTCGGCATTGTCACCGCCGCTTCGCTGAGGCTGTTTCCCAACCCGCGCGCGCGGGCGACAGCCTTCGTTGGCCTCAAGAGTCCAGACGATGCGCTGAAGCTCCTGAGAATGGTTCGTGATCGCCTCGGCCATGTCACCAGTTTCGAGCTGATCAGCCGCAATGCGCTCGAGATCACGGTCGGAAACGGCCTGGCGCGGAAACCGCTGGCCGGCGCGCATGCATGGTACGTGCTCCTGGAAGCGTCGTCGCAGACGCCGGGCAGTCTGGACGATGCGCTTGCCAGCGCGCTGGCGGCGGCGCTCGAGAGCGGGATCATCGACGATGCGTCGATCGCCGCTTCGCTCGAGCAGCGCGCCAAATTCTGGCGCCTGCGCGAATCGATTCCCGAGGCGCAGGTCAAAGAGGGCGCGTCGATCAAGCACGACGTCTCGGTTGAGGTCGGCCTCGTGCCGGCCTTGATCAGTGAGGCGACGCCCGCGGTCGAAGCCTTCGCGCCCGGCGCGCGCGTGGTCGCCTTCGGCCATCTTGGCGACGGCAACATCCACTTCAACGTGTCGCAGCCAGTCGGCGCCGACGGCCCTGCCTTTCTCGACCGCTGGGACGCGATGAACGAGGTCGTGCACGGCATCGTCGCCCGCCTCGGCGGCTCGTATTCGGCCGAGCACGGCGTCGGCCAGCTCAAGCGCGGCCTGCTTGCCCGCTGGAAGGACCCCGCTTCGCTGGCGGTGATGCGCCAGATCAAGGCGGCGCTCGATCCGAACGGGGTGATGAATCCGGGCAAGGTGCTATGAGGCCGCGGCGGTTCCGCGGCTTGGTCTCACGACGAGGCATCGCAGCTTTGGTTGCGCTTGTCGGCCTTGCTGTGTCCGCGTGCTGGCCGGCCTTCGCCGCCTGCGCGCCCAGGAGCTTCGACAGCGCGGAATTCACCGTCTGCCCGTTCGATCCGCGCCACGATGACATTCGCCTGTTCTTAAGCGGCGCGGACGGAAAGCCCTACGGATCGCTCTCCGCGCTCGCGGCCGGGCTCAAGGCCAGGGGCGAGACCCTCGTGTTCGCGATGAACGCAGGCATGTTCAAGGAGGATCAATCGCCGGTCGGGCTCTATGTCGAGAACCGCCAGAAGTTGAATGAGGCCGACACGCGCGCCGGTTCGACCAATTTTCACCTGAAGCCGAACGGCGTGTTCTGGATCGGCGACGGGGTCGCCGGGGTCACCGAGACAAGCCGCTATCTCGCCAGCCCGACGGCGGCGCGCGACGCGACCCAATCGGGCCCAATGCTGGTCATCGACGGCAAAATCCACCCGAAAATCAAGCCGAACGGGACATCGGCGAAGATCCGCAACGGCGTCGGCGCATGCGACGGCGGCATTGTCATGTTCGCCATGGCCGATGACCCGGTGACATTCGACACGTTCGCGCGGCTGTTCCGCGACGGCCTCGGCTGCAAGAATGCGCTCTTTCTCGACGGCTCGGTGTCGTCGCTCTACGCGCCCGAACTCAATCGCGACGACGAACTGGGGCCGATCGGGCCGATCGTCGGCGTGGTGCGGCGGGCGAAGGCGGGCGCATCGCAATAGCGGCGGGCGCTCGCGCCGGCCGGCCCTTGCCGCCGTTTTCACGCCCAGAGGGTAATCAGAAGAACGCTCGTTCTTCCGAACGGGCCAGGGGCCGGATGAGGACGGGCCGAACGCGGGTCTTGGTCGCGATTGGCCGGAAAGACAGCATCCGCTTCGACGCTCCGCATTCAGTGTAAAACTCTCCCTGTTATGCGCCAAAAATCTCCCTGTTATGCAAAACAAATCACGCTGTTATGCGCCAAAAATCGGCCTGTTCATTCCGCTTTGAACGCCAGCGCCGCGCTGGCTTCTGACGTCGGCGAGGCGGCTCTCTCAGCCATCCCGAGCGGCAGAACGGCGATTGAATTGTGATTGTTTTCAATGCCTTGTCACTTTCTCCTTTACAGAAATTAAACTCGTGCTACAATGGATTTTCTAAAGGCGGCAGCTTGAGAAAAATCGTATCGGTGGGCGACCAAAAAAATGCTTTGTCCATTTTTGCATATTTTCATCACGCTCATAATATACCAATAACAAACGTGTAATATCGGCGGCTACGGAAATAGCCCCCGCGCCTGCTTCGTCTTCACCACCCGCTCGACGCCGATCGCCATCGCTGCCGTGCGGTTGGAGACCCCGTCGCGCTTGGCCCGCGCGACGACCATCGACCAAGAGCGGTCGAGCGCCCGCTCCAGCCGGTCCATCACCTCGTCCCGCGACCAGAAATATTGCTGCAGGTCCTGCACCCACTCGAAATAGCTGACGATGACGCCGCCGGCGTTGCACAGGATATCGGGGATGACGAAAATGCCGTCGTTGCGCTCGGCGAGGACGCGATCGGCCTCGGGCGTGGTCGGTCCGTTCGCGCCTTCGGCGATGATGCGGCAGCGCAGGCGCCGCGCCAGGTCGGCGTCGATCACCCGCTCGACCGCGCACGGCGCCAGCACGTCGCAAGGCTGCTCGAGCAGCGCGCGCGGATCGATCAGGGCCTCGCTCGAATAGCCGGCAAGCTCGCCGCTCCTCCCCGCGTAGGCGACGAGCGCCTTCACGTCGAGCCCCTTAGGATCATAGTAGGCGGCGGAATGGTCGCTGACGCCGACCAGCTTGACGCCCCGCGCGGCCAGCCCCATCGCCGCGTGCGAGCCGACATTGCCGAAGCCCTGGACGATCGCGGTCGCGCTGGCCGGCGCGATGTCCAGCGCGTCGAGGGCGCGAAAGGCGAGAAAGGCCACCCCGTGGCCGGTCGCCTCTCGCCGGCCCAGCGTGCCGCCGGTGCCCACCGGCTTGCCGGTCACGATCTCGGGGACGGTGACGCCCTGGTACATCGAGTAGGTGTCCATGAACCAGGCCATCACCTGCTCGTTGGTGCCCATGTCCGGGGCCATGACGTCCGTCCGGGGGCCGACGAAGGGGATCATTTCCTGCATGTAGCGGCGGGAGAGGTTCTCGAGCTCCTTGGGCTTGAGCGCGCGCGGGTCGACCGCGACGCCGCCCTTGCCGCCGCCGAAGGGAAGATCGGCGAGCGCGCATTTCCAGCTCATCCAGACGGCGAGCGCGGCGATCTCGCCGATGTCGATATTGGGAGCGAAGCGGGTGCCGCCCTTGGCGGGGCCGAGCGCCAGGTGATGCTGGACCCGGTAGCCGATGAAAAGCTCGGTCCGATTGTCCTCCATCCGGACCGGAAGAGTGACGACGATTGCGCGCTTCGGGTAGAGGAGCCAGTCGCGTTCGTCCTCGGGGATGCTCAAATGGTTGGCGATGACAAGGAGCTGATCGCGGGCCATTTCGAACACCGGGCCGGTAAAAAGGCTCTTCAACATGCGTTCTCCCGCCAACCTTCGCCGCCAGCGGCGCAATGATAGCGGCGATCGGAGCGGACGGAACCCTAATTTATCCTGGGGACCGGGGCCGCCGGCGCGGGCTCGTGGGTCCACTTGCCGGCCAACCCGCGCCATCGGCTTGACTTCGCGCCGGGCCGCACTATTTTGCCGGCCAAACACCGGGCCCGCGCATGTCGCGGGCCTTTTTTGGCGCTTCCGCCGCGCCGCTTCGCTGAAGGACGCTCCGAAATGGCCAAGGCCGCCTCGCTCAAGATCAAGTTATTGTCGACCGCCGACACCGGCTATTTCTACGTCACCAAGAAGAACGCCCGCACCAAGACGGAGAAGTTCGCGTTCAAGAAATACGATCCCGTCGCGCGCAAGCACGTCGAGTTCAAGGAAACGAAGATCAAGTAACCATCGGCCCTCCGGGCGGATGGATTGCTTCGTCGCTTGGCTTCTCGTAATGACGGACAGGGCGCCAACTGGCGCCCTTTTTGTTGCGCGGCCGCGGCGGCGCGGCCCCAGCGTTCACGGTTTCGGTGGCATTGGCATCTTGGCGTAGACGTCGCCCGGTACGATGACGAACACCAGCGTCGATGGAATTTCCTTCGGCCCGAACGGTCCGGGCACGGCGTTCTTCACCGGCGGCAGACTTCTCAGATAGGCGACGATCGCGTGGGCGTCGTCCGACGTCAGGTGAGAGAGCGCCGCATATGGCATGATCGGGGCGAGCCGGCGCCCCTCCGGAGTGGTCCCGGCGGTAATGGCTGCGATGATCTGATCATCGGTCCACTTCCCCAAGCCGGTCTCCTTGTCCGGCGTCAGGTTCGGGCCGGCGAAAACGCCGAGCCCGGGAATTGCAAACCCGACTTCCGAACCGCCGAGCATGCGCGAAAAATCCGGCTTGCCTAGGAAAGAACCGGGCGTATGGCAGTCGCTGCAGCCCCCGATGGTCACCAGATATTTGCCGCGCGCGATCTCGCTGCCGTCCGCGAGCGCCGCAGAAGATGCTCCGAGCGCGCCGGCGGCCACAAGCAAAGCTTTCCATCCTGTTCGCATGTTCCCTCCCTCACGAAGTTCTTGTTATCGGGCCCGCGCGCGTCCGTTCAAGTCAACGAAATGCCCGCGTCGACTACGAGGTTCTCGCCATTCATGCCCTGGTTGTCGAGCAGGAACAGGGTGGCGCCAGCGCAATGCTCGGTAGTGAGACGACGACGGCCGGGGGTGCGGCCCAGCATCCGTTCGCTCACCTCCGTGTTGCCGGCCCAATAGGGACTGTCGCTGACAAATCCGGGATGAATGGCGTTGACGCGCACCGGCGCAAGCTCAACCGCGAGGGTGCGCGTCAGTCCGGTGACCCCGCCGTTGATTGAACTGACCGTCGTTGAGCCGGGATAGGGCCGGTCGCGCGCCATCCCGCCGTAGAGCACGATCGCGGCCTTGGGGGTGAACCGTTCGACGAACGTGTGTGCGATCTCGGCGTAACCGACCAGCTTCACCGTCACCAGTCTGATCGCCGCCGCGATGTCATAGGCTTTGGCGCTGTTGCGGTCGCGATCGACGGCAGTGATGACGAGGTGATCGATCGGGCCGACGGCGGCGAATTTCGCGGCGATCTCGTGCGGCTTCGTAAGATCGACGACAATCGTCTTCGCATCGTGTCCCACCACCCCTGCCGCCGCTTCCGCTTTCTTCGGATCGCGGCTGGTCACCCAGACCGCTTCGCCCCGCTCGGCGAGCGCTTGAGCGACCGCGAGCCCGATGCCGCTCGAACCGCCAACGACGACGGCCGTTTTTCGAGTGGCCATTCTCCCTCCAGCCCGAGGACGCGGCGCGCCGGCACAAATGGCGGCGCGCGACATCTGCCCGACTGTCGCACGGACAATCCGCCCCAGCAAGGCGCAGATCCGGCCCGGCTAATTGGCGGCGTCAGGTCGACCGTCGGATCGGCCGGGTCGGCGCCGCGTGAGCCGGCAAGGCCGGGGCGCACAATCCGGTCGTCGCGCGCCGGCGCTGGCGCGGGCGACCAGGGTCGGTTCTCGAGCGCGTTGCGGTCGCTCGCCGGCGTGAAGCCCTTGTCGTCGCTCCACGTCAGGCCGACGGCGCCGAAGCCGCGCCAGCGCCTGCTCGTCGAACACGAATTTCGCCTTGCAGTCTTGCGGCGCGGCGAGCGCGCTGACTACAACTTCCGCCCGCGCGCAGTCTTCGTCGAACGCGAGGCGATCGAGGACGATCGAAAGCGATTTGCCTTCCGGCAGGTCGGCGACGCAGCCGAGCCGGTCGCAGGGCGCGTCGGCTGCCCGCGTTTGTGCAGGATCGCGCCCGTCGCCGTCGGCGGAGAGCCACTGCTCGGCGGCGAAGGCGTTGAAACGTTTGCCGACGACCTCGAGCGCGCCGTCGGCGTCGCGCACCGCCGCCAGGTCGCCGGATGGCGCGACGATGACGTCGTAGCGCGGCCCGTGGGTCGCGCCGATAATCCCGATCAGCGCTAGCGGGACGGCGCTCAGGCGGAACGTCCAGGTCCGCCAGATCGCCGCGCTCATCACCGCGAGGGCGAGGAACGGCAACGCGTAGGGGGCAAACGCCCGCAGGTGCAGGGTCGAGCCCGGAGCGTCGGCGATGAAACGCGCGACCCACAGGATGAACCTGATCCCCGCCCCGACATAGAGCCAGACCGGGCCATCGATCCCGAGCGGATAAAGCAGGGCGCCGATGAGCGCGCCCGGCACGGCGAAAAATTCGATGACGGTCAGGGTCAGCGGATTGCCGATCAGCACATAGGGGCTGAGATCGTGGAAGTGATAGGCCATGAACGAGGCGGTGGCCGAGGTGGCGAACGCGGTGGCGAACAGGAGCGCGAGCGGCTTCTCGACCAGATGGGCGGCAAGGAGCCCGCGCTTCGGCCCCTCGCCCCGCTTCGGCACGAACGGATCGGGATCGATGTCGCGGGCCGCGAGCCGCGCCTCCATCACCGCAACCAGCGCGGCGACAGCGGCGAACGAGAGCTGGAAGCTGACGCCGAGAATGGCCTCCGGTTCGATCACGACGACCGCCAGCACCGCGAAGGCGAGATTGCGCATGGTGAGCGCGCGGCGGTCCATGATCACCGCGCCAAGAACGATCAGCGTCATGATCAGCGCCCGCTCGGTGCCGACGCGCGAGCCGGTCGCGACATCGTAGAGGAGCGAGCCGGCCATGGCGACGACGGCCGCCCATTTCTTGATCGGATATTTGAGCGCCAGCGTCGGCGACAGCGCCAGCAGCCGGCGGGTGACGACAAAGAAGATTCCCGCCACCAGCGTCATCTGGACGCCGGAAATGGTGATGATGTGGAAGATGCCCGCTTCGCGGATGAGGTCCTTGGCGTCAGTGGAGAGAAAGTCGCGTTTTCCCGTCACCATCGCCGCCGCGATCGCCCCTTCGTCGCCGCCGATGATCGCGTTGACCCTGAGCGCGAGGCGATTGCGCGCCTGGTCGACGGCGGCATGGAAGCGCTGGCTCAAGCTCGCGTCGCCTGGGGGCGGCAGGCGCCGGATCGGGCCGAGCGTCGAGCCGACCGCGCCGACGCCGGCGAAAAACGCGTCGCGAGCGAAGTCGTATCCGCCCGGCAGCGCCGCTCGCGACGGCGGCAGCAGCCGCGCCTTGAGTTCGACGTAATCGCCCGCCGCGACGTCGGGCGTCTTGCGCATCGTCACCCTGACCCGGCGGGGAACTCTCTCGCGCGGCATGCCGTCGGCGCTGGCGACGCCGATCACCATCCGCGCCCCGACCGGCCTGAGGTCGACCTCCTCGACGAAGCCTTGCAGAGTGACGATCCGGATACGGTCAAGCACTGGCGCGGCGACGCGCGCCGTGCGCAGCGACATCGACAGAAAGCCTGCGAACAGTGCGGCGAGGCCGAGCGAGACGCCGAGGGCGACCGGCCGGGCGCGCGACATCCACGCCAGGCCCGCGAACAGCGCCGTCAACAGGGCCGGCAGCCATAAGGACGGCTCCTGATCGGCCGCCAGATTGAGAGCGACCCCGCCCATCGCCGCGATCGGAAGCCAGAGGAAAAACCGGCGCTCCTCGACCTCGCGCGCGAGCGCGCTCAAGAACGCTCCACGCCAATCCGGCGCCCACGCGGCAGCGCGAGCGAAGCCGGCGGCCGCGGCGAGAGCGCCGGTGCGGGCGGGAGTGGCCATGGGCGGCGAGACTAACGCTGGCGGCGCACAGGCGAAAGGGCGCGCACGCGGCCGCGCTCGCAGAACGCTCAACTGCAATCGAGCGGTTGCGCCAGCGATCGGCGTTCCCTCGCCGAATTCAGACCGCTCTGCCCAAAAGCGCTAGCGGCCGTTGACCGAGACGATCGACCCGGTCACGTAGCCCGCGTCCTCGGAAACTCAGTCGAACGCTCCCAATTCCCGCAACGACGCCACTTCATCGTCGTCAAGCCATCCCTTCAGCGCGTCCTCGGGCAAGTCAATCCGGTCGGCGGAAGGCGGCGATGGAGGATCGGCGGGCGTGCCCTCGAAACGCGGGGCTGAGCGAGGCTGGATGATGCCGTCAATCTCGACGAAGGTCGCCCGCGCCTCGAAATGAGGGTGGCTTGGCGCTTCCTCCAATGCGAGCACCGGCGCGAAGCACGCATCCGAGCTTTGCAGGAGCTCGCTCCATTCATCGCGGCTCCGGGTCTTGAATGTCGACGCCAAAATCCTGCGCGCCTCGCTCCATCGCGAGCGATCGTTCTGCGCCGGGAAAGTCGACGCGTCGAGTCCGAGCCGTCGCAACAACTCAGCGAAGAACTTCGGTTCTATGGCAGCCACGGAAGCATAGCGGCCGTCCTTGCACTCGTAGACATCATAATATGGCGCGCCGCCGTCCAGGACGTTGGTCCCGCGTTCGGCGGAGAAGACGCCGGCCGCAGCCTGGCCGAAAAAACTGGTCATGAGATGCGCCGACGCATCGCAGACGGCGGCGTCGACGACCTGTCCCACGCCGGACTCGCGCGCGCTTAGGATCGCCGAGACGATGCCGAAGGCGAGATAGAGGCCCCCGGCGTAGTCGCCGACAAGGTTGAGCGGAGGGCTCGGCGGCGCGCCCGGGCGGCCGATCGAATGAAGGGCGCCGCCGATGGCGATGTAGTTGAGATCGTGGCCCGCCGCCATGGCGAGCGGCCCATCCTGGCCCCATCCGGTCATGCGCCCGTAGACGAGGCGGGGATTGCGGGCGAGCAGCGCTTCAGGGCCGAGACCAAGGCGCTCCATCACGCCGGGCCGAAAGCCTTCGATCAGCGCGTCCGCCTTGTCGACGAGACGCAATGCGGCCTCCACGCCCTCGTCCCGCTTGAGGTCGAGCGCGAACGCCTTTCTCCCGCGCAACAGAAGGTCGTAACGCGGCGGTTTCGGCACACCGAGGCCGCTCGCCTCTTTGCGTTCGATCCGAATCACCTTCGCCCCGAGCTCCGCCAGCAGCATGGCGCAAAACGGGCCTGGGCCGATCCCGGCGAATTCGACAATTCTGAGATTGGCTAGCGGTCCCACGTTCGCCCTGCTGCTGCGCACTCACTTGCCGACGTTCCGCACCGAAATCTGGCGCGATGGCGCGGTGGCGAGCTTCCGCACCAAGGCAATCGAGCGCAACGTTATCGCAATCTCGAACGGGCGCCGAGCTCGGCTGAGCCGGCGCGTTCTCAACATATTCCTTGACGATCGGAAAATATGAAATCTTGAGCGACATCGAAGCGGCGTCCGCCGCGCGAACGGAAGGACCGCTTTCTAAATGCCGAAAAGCCGCTCCGCATTGCCGTGCGCTATCTTCTCCCGGTCGGCGTCGCTGACCGGCAGCCGGTCGAGGAAGGCGCGTCCCTCGGCCATCGACTGATAGGGATGGTCGGTCGAGAACATGATGCCGTCGACCCCGACCTGCAGCAAGAGTTCGAGGAACGCAGGCAGGTAGTTGAAGCCCGAGAACGTGTAATGGACGTTCTGGCGCAGATAGGCGCTGATCGGCTTTTTGAGCTTGGTCATCGCGGGCGCCATCACGTCGACACGCTGGAGCACGGCCGGCAGCGTCTCGCCCATATGTCCGACAACGACCTGCAGCTCGGGATGGGCGTCGAACATGCCACCGAGAATCATCCGGAGCGCGTGCAGCGCCGTCTCGATGTGCCAGCCCCACCCGGGGCCGGCCATCATCTCGCCGACTATCGGGCTGAGCCCGCCATACCAGGCGTCGATGACCGCTTTCGGCGATGGCGTCGGATGGAGATAGATCGGCGCCTTCAGCGCTTCAGCCCGCGCCAGCACCGGCCAAAAGAAACGATCGTCGAGATAGCGACCGCGATGATGGCCACTGATGACGACGCCCTTGAAGCCGCCCTGCGCCACCACGCGCTCGAGCTCGCCCACCGCGGCCGGAGGGTCGCCGATCGGCAGCGCGGCCAGGCCGAAAAACCGCGTCGGATGGCGACGGATCGCTTCCGTTAGCGCTGCGTTCGTGCTTCGAGCAAAGGTCTTCGCCTCCTCGACCTCGAGCTGTTCGACGCCGGGCGAAGTCAGCGACAGCGCCTGCACGTCGACGCCAGCCGCGTCCATCGCCGAGACGCGTCCGTCGCCGATGTCGAGGAGGTCAGTGACAAGCTTCGCGAACCTGCCGCCGGACTGCTCCGCCAGCTCCTTGAGCCGCCGGTCGGGACCGTCGAGAAAAGCGACCGTGGCGAAGTGTTCTTCGAGAGCGATCGTGCGCATGGCGGGTACCTCCTGACGACGAAGAACTCGGCGCGCGTTACAGCGCCGAGCCCTCGTTACTTCGTCGCCTCTATCGCTCGCGCTGAGTCCGCTACTTCTTCTGCCCCCTCACATAGGCAATATACCCCTCGACGTCCTTCGCCGGCTCGGCGTAGGCGTCGCCGAGCGCCTTGGCGATTGCGGCTATAGTAGGTCTTCGCCCAGGCCGGAAAATGGTAGTCAATGACCTTGAGGAACTCGAGGCTCGCCGCGAGGCGAATGTCGGCGATCGACGGATGGTCGCCGCCGATGAAGGTTTTGCCCTCGAGGAAGAACTTGTGGAGCGCGGCGAGCGTCTCGTCGACCGCTCCGACCGCCGCCTTCTGCGCCTTCTCCTTTTCCCCGGCTGAGGCGTCGCTTGCTCCGACCTCGCCCGCATATTGCGGGAAGTTCAACGCCCCGTAGGTCGAGCGCACGATATAGGGATAGAGCGTGCCGACGATATAGAACATCGCGCTGTCGATCATCGCCCGCCTTTCCGGATCGGTCGGATAGAACTTGTCGAGATGATGCTTGTTCGAGAGATATTGCATGATCGCGCAACTCTCCCACATCACGCCTTTCGGCAGGCCGGGCGCTTCCATCATCGGCGTCAGATGGGCCGGGTTCTTGGCCAGAAAATCGTCGGTGCGGGTCTTGCCGTAGACGTCGTCCTCGGTGAAATCGAGTTTCGCCGCGCGCACGAACACGCGTGCGGTCATGTTGTTGACGCTCGGCTTGATCACATGGAGCTTGATCGCAGACATTGGGCTTCCTCCTGGTTGCGGTTCGACTATTTGCTGTTCGAATGAGCGAGCGCCGGCTCCGACCGGCGGTACGGGTGCTTCGGCGACCGGTCGGACGACAGGCTCTTGGTCGATGACTCGACCAGGCTCTCGATCGCATCGGCGAGGTGGACTTCCATGATCGCGCGATCGCCGCGCGCGACCCTGAGGTTATGAGCGGCGAACAGAACGTCGGCATGGGTGTAGCCGACCGGCGGCTCGAACTTGTAGCAGGCGTATTCGATCAGGAACCCGAGCGGATCCTCAAAGTAGATCGAATCCATGAAGCCCCTGTCACGCACCGCGGGCTTGATCCCGTGCGCTTCAAGCCGCGCTTGCGTCTGCGACCAAACGGCGCGCGAGACGTTGAAGGCGATATGGTGCACGCAGCCGGGTTCTGTCGGCGTGCGGCGCTGAACGGGCGTCCGGTCCTCGCGCGTGAACACGGTGATCAGCCGTCCGTCGCCCGGATCGAAATAGATGTGGCTCTCGTTTGCATTGTCGAGATTTGGCTGCTCGAAAATGAACGGCATGCCGAGCAGGCCTTCCCAGAAATCGATCGAGGTCTGGCGATCGGCGCCGACCAGCGTGATGTGATGCACGCCCTGCGCTTGAATCTTTTGCACGTCCTCCTCCTCAGGCTTTCTCGACCAGTTTCGACTTGTATTCGCTGCGCGGGAGAGCGCCCGCCGGCGCAAGCTCGATCTCCGTCGTCACCAGGAGCTTATCACGCAAGCGCGCGCGGATGCGCTCGGCGAGGCCCTCGACTTTCGCTCCCGGCGCAAGCTCGACCCTGATCGGCAGCGGCGGCTCCTGTCTCACTCCCGACGCACGCGGGCGGATCATGATGACGCCGGCGACCTCCGGGGCGAATTCGTTGACGACTTCGCGCACCGCCGAGGGAAAGACGTTGACGCCGCGCACGATCAGCATGTCGTCGGTGCGCCCGATGCAGCGCACCCGGGGCGCAGTGCGCCCGCAGGCGCAGGGTCCGACGCTGAGCCGCACGTGATCGCGGGTGCGGAAGCGCAGAAGCGGCGCCGATCGGTTGACGAGGTGGGTCAGGACCAGCTCGCCCTCGGCGCCGTCGACGAGCGGCTTTTCGGCGCCGGTTCCAGGATCGATGAGCTCGAAATGGACGAAGCCGCGGCCGCTGAAATGCATCCCCGCCTTGGCTTCGCACTCGCCCCAAAGCGAAACCGAAATGTCGCCGATGCCCATCGCCTCGGTGACGCTCGCGCCCCAGCCCGCTTCGAGTTTGGCGCGCATCGCCGGTTCGCCGCCGCCCGGCTCGCCCGCGACCATCACCCGCTTGACGCTCGATGCGGCCAGATCGACGCCGCGCGCTTGTCCCCACTCGACGAGATGGAGGGCGTAGGACGGCGTCATCGCGACCACGGTCGGCTTCAGAAGCTCGACCGCGGCCATCAGGCGCTCGGTGTTGCCCGAACCGACGGGGATGTGGCAGAGCCCCAGCCGGTCGAAGGCGCCAAGCGCCGCGCCGGCGACGAACGGGCCGGCGTTATAGGTCGAGACGATGCGCTCGCCGCGGGCAAATCCAGAAGCCGCGTAGGAGCGCGACGAAGTGCGCACCCAAACTTCGAGATCGTCGGCGGTCAGCGGAATGTAGCTCGGCGTTCCAGTGGTGCCGCTGGTCGAATAGATGCGCACGATCTCGTCGGAAGCAGCGGTCAGATGGGCGCCGATCGGCTCCTCGGGCGAGCGCGAACGCCTGAGCTCGTCCTTTTCGGTCAGCGGCAGCGCCGCGATTGCTTCGAGGCCGCCGACGGCGCCGTGGGTGGCGAATCCGGCCCGTTCGAGCTTGCCGCGATAGAAGCGCGACCGCTCGAACAGATATTCGATCTGCTTGAGGTAAAGGGACGCGTCGGAGCGCGCCTGGTCCGCCCACGGCGCCGCCTCGATTTCGGGCTCGACCATCGCCATCAGGCCGCTCCGCCCGCGTCAGCGGCGTGGACGATCGCTTCCTCGCCCTTCGAGGCCATCAGGAAGCCGATCGGGGTCTCGGCCTCTTCGATGCAATGGGCGATGAGGCCCGCTGTGCGGGCGAGGATCGGCACGGCGCGAATGAGGCCGGGCGGAACGCCGACGTCACTCAGCGTCGCGGCGATGGTCATTGACACATTCATCGGCAGCGGCTTGCCCCAGACTTCGGCGGCAGCCTTGGTCAGCGCCAGCGCCGCCTCGACCGAGCGGCCCGCTGCGCCGCGCTCGCGCGCAAGCGCGATCATCCGCTCGGCGCGCGGATCGACCGGCTTGTGCAGCGGATGGCCATATCCGGGCAGCGCCTTGCGCTCCTGGCGATGCTCGCGCGCGACCGCGAGCGCGGCGGCCTCGATCGAGCCGCACGTTTCGGCGCGGGCCAGCACCTCCTCGATCAGCTTGCGACAGAGATCGGCCGCGCCCAGGATCACCGTGCCGCAGCCGAGCACGCCGGCCGCGATCGCGCCCTGAAGCGCGGCGGGATCGGCGTCGAAGGTCATGCGCGCCGCCTGCACGGAGGGCGTCAGACCATGCTCGGCGAGCGCAACCAGGCTCAGATCGAGAAAGAAGCGCTGCTCCTCAGTCGGCTCTTTGCCGGTCGCGAGCAGGAAGGCGTATTCGGTGAAGGTCAGGCGGCCCATGAGGTCGTTGGCGAGGTCGCGTCCGCGCACCATCACCCGGTCGCTCGACGCCGCGGCGATGGCGGTCCTGGCGGCCCCCGGCTTGCCGATAAGCATCACGTCCTCCCGGCGTCGAAAACCCCCTCGCTTCCCGCCAGCGGCGAATGGGTGTAGGACGATTGTAGGACAATATCAGAGAGGCTGGCCCTGTCAAACGCCGCCGCCGGAAACAATGCGAGTCCGCTTGCGCGGGCGACGGCGGTCCCGCCGGCCCATGGCGCGACCGTCGCCTTCATCGTCGAACAATTGCGCGAGGACATTCTTGCCGGGCGGCTTCAGCCAGGATCGCGGCTGGTCGAATGCGACCTCACCGCCCGCTTTGCGGTTAGTCGCGGCCCGGTGCGCGAGGCGCTGCGGCGCCTCAGCGCCGACGGACTGATCGAGCATTGGCCGCACCGCGGCGCGGTCGTGCGGCGCCTCACCGAGCGCGAGATCCGCGAACTGTTCCTGATCCGGATCGAAATGGAGGCGCTCGCCGCCCGCCTCGCCGCCACGGCCGAGGCGCCCGACCGGCGGGCGCTGTTTGTCGCCTCGATCCGGCCGATCCACGCCGACGCGCCCCGCAATCCATGCGAATATCTCAAGGAGAATGCCGCCTTCCACGACGCGGTGATGGCGCTCGCCGACAATCTTGCGCTTCGCGACCTCGCGGCGCGGCTGCAATTGCCGCTCATCATGGCCCAGGTCGGCGACGTGCTGACGCCAGCCGTGCTCAAGGCCTCGGTTCACGAGCACCGCGCCATCGCGCAGGCAATTGTCGAGCGCAACCCCGAAGCCGCGTCGGCGCGGATGCGCGCCCACCTCGAACGCGCCGCAGCGCTCGCGCTGGCGAGGCGGGCCGCCGGCGAGCTTGAAGCGAACGGGTGAGGCGCGCCTCCGCCGGCTCGCCAGCGACGATCAGCCTGTCTCCCTTGAGGCGACCCTCGTCCGCTCATGCAGGCTCTTCGGCGCCGCTCCCGCGATCTCTTCCGCCAGCGCCTTGTCGGCCTCGGCGCGCTTGGATTGCGCCGTGCCCTGCCCCATTGTAGGCCGCAGCGCGCGCCGATTCTGCCGACTCGCGGCCGATGGCGGCGGTCGGTTCGGGCGCTTCGGCGAGGGAGCATCCATGTGGACGATCTGGTTCTGCATCGGCGTCGCGCTGGCGGCTTTCGCCTTCGGCGTCGCCGGACTTTATCTGCAGAAGCTGTTGCCTGAGCCGCATACCGCGGACCGCTCGCGCGACATGATCGCGGCGGTCGTCGGCCTCATTTCGCTCCTGCTCGCGCTGGTGTTGGGCACCCTGGTCGGCTCGGCTTACAGCTTCTATTCGACCCAGAAATCGGAGATGGAGACCTTCGCCGCCCGCGCCATTCAGCTTAATCTGGCGCTGACCGAATTTGGGCCGGAAACCGCGCCGGCGCGGGCCAGGATGAAAGAGACGCTTCAAGGCGTTCACCTCATGGTGTGGGGCAGGCGCAGCGCCGACCCTGCGATCCCTCGCCGTCGGGGAGCCGCTCCCGCACCTGAGGGAACTGGACGAATATGTCGCCTCGCTCGATCCGAAGACGCCGGCCCAGCATCAATTTGCCGCCGCCGCCATCGGCGACGCCGCCGCGATCGAGCAGACCCGCCTGCTCGTGTCGCTGCAACTGGCGAGTTCCGTTTCGTGGCCTCTGGTGGTGATCGTCGTATCGTGGGCGCTGATCCTGTTCTGCGGCTACGGCGTCCTCTCCCGTCTCAACGCCACGACGCTGACCGCGCTCGGCTTCGGCGCCTTCGCGGTCGGCAGCGCGATCTTCCTCATTCTCGAGCTCAGCCAGCCGTTCAGCGGCGTGTTCCGCATCCCCTCCAACGCCTACGATCAGATGCTGGAGTCGCTGCAGTAGGGCGACTTCCGCCCTCAAGCGGCGTAGCGCTCGATGTCGACCGGCAGCCGCCGCGAGCCCCAGTGCGCCCGGCCTCGCCGCGAACACGCCCGCTATCCTCGTCCCGCAGCTCCTGCACGCACCTGCCGCGTCGAGCGCGTAGCGTGTGATCGTATAGCCGTCGCGCTCGATCGCGCGGGCGCCGCAGGTCGGGCAGAGCGTCGCCTGGCGCGCCGGATCGTGGACGTTGCCGACATAGACGTGATGAAGCCCGTTGCGGATCGCGATCGAGCGCGCTCTTTGCAGCGTCACCGGCGGCGTCGGGGGCGTCTCCAGCATGTGATAGTCGGGGTGGAAGGCGGTGAAATGCAGAGGCACGTCTGCGTCGCAACTCGCGAACGACCCATCGCGTCAGAGCCTCGATCTCGTCGTCGGAATCGTTCTCGCCCGGGATCAATAGCGTCGTGATCTCGGTCCACACGTCGGTCTCGTGCACGAGATATTTGAGCGTATCGAGCACAGGCGCGAGCGCGCCGGCGCAGCGCCTGGCGTAGAAACGCTCGGTGAAGCCCTTGAGATCGACGTTGGCCGCGTCCATAGCGGCAAACAAGCGCTTGCGCGGCTCCTCGCAGATAAAACCCGCGGTGACGGCGACGTTCTTCACCCCCCGCGCCCGGCAAGCCGACGCGGTGTCGAGCGCATATTCCATGAAGATGACCGGATCGTTGTAGGTATAGGCGACGCTGGCGCAACCGAGGCGCTCGGCCGCGCGCGCGATCGTCTCCGGCATTGCGCGCGCGCTCAAACGCGCGACCTCGCGGCTCTTCGAAATGTCATGGTTCTGGCAGAAAGCGCAGGCGAGGTTGCAGCCGGCCGTGCCGAACGACAGCACTGCCGACCCGGGCAGGAAGTGATTGAGCGGCTTCTTCTCGATCGGGTCGACGCAGAACCCGGTCGAGCGGCCGTAGCCGGTAAGCTCCATGCCGTCGCCGTCCTCGCGCGCGCGGCGCACGAAGCACAAGCCTCGCTGGCCAGCGCGCATCTTGCAAAAGCGCGGGCACAAGCCGCACTCGATCCGCCCGTCCTCGAGCCTCGTCCAGTACCCGACGTCGACGCAATCCTCGGCGTCCATCGTCCTTCGGCCGCTCCTTGGCTTTCTCAACATGTCGTACGGGCGCCGAGCAAATGCAATGCCGCGCTTCGCGCCGGAGGCTGCGGGAACGTCGCCATCCCCGATGTATCCTTGCGTGGACTAATCGCGTAAACTTGCTGCACCGCTCGCGTACTTTAACCGCGGGAATCGATCAGCGGAGGATGCGATGACTCAGAAGGGGCGCTGCTTCTGCGGCGCGATTGAGATCGAGGTCGAAGGCTCGCCCGAAGCGATGGGCTATTGCCATTGCCAATCGTGCCGCTCCTGGTCGGGCGGCCCGGTCAACGCCTTCAGCCTCTGGAAACCGGATGCGGTGAAGGTCACGAAAGGGCGTGATCAGATCAGCATGTTCTCCAAAACGCCGATGAGCGAACGGCAGTACTGCAAGACATGCGGCGGTCACATCATGACCAGCCATCCGCCACTCGGAATGATTGACGTGTTCTATGCGACGATCCCGACGCTCGACTTCAAGCCCGGTGTCCACGTCAACTATCAGGAGACAGTCCTGCCGATCAAGGACGGGCTGCCGAAGCTGAAGGACTTTCCGAAGGAGTTCGGCGGCTCAGGCGAGATCATGGCGGAGTAGCGCGCTCTGTCGGCAGCGCACATGACGGTTTGATAGAGTGACTGGCGGCCTCATGCTTAATCAGGCTGAGGCGATTCATCCCGCGCAGGTGGCAGGGATGTTCTATCCGGCGGAGCCGGAATCCCTGAGCGCGATGATCGCGGATATGCGCCAGCGCGCCCGGCCCGATCGCGGCGTCGCGCCAAAGGTCGTGATCGCGCCGCACGCCGGCATCGTGTATTCCGGCGCGGTCGCCGCGACTGCGTTTGCCCCGTGGGCGCGCCGCGCCGAGCCGCCGCGTCGCATCGTCATCATCGGTCCAGCGCACCGGGTCGCCTTCCACGGTCTCGCGGTCCATCCGGCGACGAAATGGCGGACGCCGCTCGGCGAAGCGCCAGTCGCAGCCGATCCCGCAGGCCGAGCTCGCCAAGGCCTGCGGCGTTTTCGTCGACCCGCGGCCGTTCGCGGGCGAGCATTCGCTCGAAATGCATCTCGTGATGCTGCAGGCGATGCTGCCGGCCCCATTCGAGATCGTTCCCATTCTGGTCGGCGACGCCGATCCGCATCATGTCGCCGAGGCGCTGCGCGTGGTTTGGGGAGGGCCCGAGACGGTAGTCGCGGTCTCCTCCGACCTGTCGCATTTCCTCGACCGAGCAAGCGCCGAGGCGATCGACGCCGACACCGCCCGGCGCATCGAGACGCTTGACGCGCCATCGCTCGATGGGCGCCGGGCCTGCGGCTTCCTGCCCATCAAAGGCGCGCTCGAAATCGCCGCCGACCGTGACCTGCGGGCGAGCGGCCTCCATCTCGCGACTTCGGCCGACGCCGGCGGCGATGCATCGCGCGTCGTCGGTTACGGCGCCTTCGCGTTCGAATATTCCGCCTCGGCGCGGGTCGGGGAAGCCGATCGCGAGCTTCTGCTTTCGACCTGCATGGCCGCGCTCGGAGAAGCGACGCGGAACGGCGGCAAGCCGCCGGCGCTGAGGCTGAAAGAAATGCCGCCCGCGCTCTCCCCGTGGCGGGCGACCTTCGTCACGCTGACTGAGAACGGCCGGCTGCGCGGCTGCATCGGCTCGCCCGCGCCGCGGCGCCCGCTCATCGACGACGCGGTCGCCAACGCAGTGCAGGCGGGCTTCGCCGATCCGCGTTTTCCGCCGCTCAAGGAAAGCGATCTCCCCGGCCTGCGCCTCGATGTCTCGATTCTCTCGCATCCGCGGCCGATTGCGGCGGAAAGCGAGTCGGCGCTCGCCGGCGCGCTCGAGCCCGATCGCGACGGCCTCATTCATCGGAGTCGGCCGGCGCCGCGCCCTGTTCCTGCCGAGCGTCTGGCGCCAGCTTCCTGACGCGCGCGTATTTGTGCGTCATCTGCTCGCCAAGGCGGACCTGAAACGACGGCTGGCCCGAGGGACTCGAGGCGATGCGCTTCCGCGTCGAATTATTCGGCGCCCCATGGCGCGCGGTCGGTGCGGAAGAGATCGCGGAATGACCCTCGTCTGCAATAAAAAAGGAACACTTGCTCAAAAAAAGACTGTGCGGTGCAACGGATTGAGGCGTCGAGGCGCTTGCCCTCAATAATGCCCCAATGCCAGACTAGTCTTTGGAACCTAACAACGATCGCAACGTTGATTCCGCTAACGGAACTGGGGGGCTCAAAAAGCGCAGGAGCCTGTCATGTGCGACTACTCGTTGGAGATGTATGGATCGCGTCCCGCCCGCGAGGGTGAGTTGTACTCCACGACGCGTTTCCCTAGCGGTTCGATCGGCTTCGCCTCGGCGGGCGATCCGCGTACCGCAGTTTGCATGCAGTGCGACACGAAGGTGATGCTGACCGACATTCCGGCCGCGTTGCAGACCGCGTTGCGCGTCGGGGCGGAGGCCGAAACGACCTTCGCTCAGCGCGAAGCCGGCCTCTATCGCGACGGTCTCAGGTTGGCGGATGGACGTTTTGTCTCGTTGCAGGATCTGCAGCCTGGCATTCACGCCTATGTGCCGGCGACGCTCGCGCTTGACATGCTGAAGGGCCTGGCGAGGACGCCGGAGGCCGTGGACTAAACCGACGGCTCGATCCCGTCGGTCCCCGACCGACCGCAGTCTGCGTTCCGGCGCGGGCTGCGGTAGGTTTCGCCGGCGCCAGATTGCGAATGTCGACCGATCTGTCTGAACCTCGCCTGCGCTGGGCGTGAGACGTTGGTATATGCGTCCACGCTCATTCCCGACGAAAGAGCCCTGCCGGGGAGCCGGCGAGCGAACCTCTTTCGCGTGAGAGACCGCCCGCTTAGGCCGCCTTAATTGGATGCGGCCCGGCGCGATCAGCCCAAGCCCGCGCCCCTTCCGAGCAACAAGGCCCAGCCGCTCGACCTATGGCGCCGTTCGCAGACAAAAAAATCGCGACAATTGCTTCCTGAAAATCAGAATCCGTGATATGGTTTCTTTGCCATGACGCCCGACATCCGCACGCCTAAGATGCCATTCCGATTCTGTATGAATGCGCGCGAACGCCAACAAAAAAATGCCCGGGGGTCAGCGCAACCCATTGGAAAGGCTCATTTCGGACAAGCGAATCCAAGCCAATGCAAGCGCTTTCCTTTGATTTTCTTTGGCGGCGCTTGGCCGGATTTTGCTGGATTTGGATCCATTTGGCCTGGCTTGGAGAGCCGATTGGCCGGCCGCCGCCGAGCCACGCCGCCGCGGCCGGCTCTACCCGCCGATGCGGGAAATGATGTCGCGAAGCGGCGCGCCGCCAAGGGCCGAGGTGACGAAGTCGTTGTGGTCGACCGAGCCGGCGTCGACGAAGGCGACGACGCCCGGGGCGAGTTGGGCAGGCAAGCCGGTAACGGTCTGAACGCCATCGGCCTCGAGCGCAGCCCGGATCGCTTCGTTGCCTTCGCGCGATGAAGTCGAGTAGGCGCTGACGAAGAAGGCATTGCGCCCCGGCCCCTCGACAAAGCGCACGAACTTGTCGCGCTCGCCATAGAGCGCGTCGAGCAGCACCACGCCACGGATGCGGCCCTGATCGCCTCCGACAGCGAGCGAATAGACGGCCGGCAGATAGCCGCCGCTATAGGCGACGATGACCACTGGCATGCGCCGGAACGCGCCGCGCGCGTTCGGATAGAGTTCAGCGAGCTTCGACTGGGCCTCGCCAAGAAAGGCCGCGAACCCGCCCGGCGACCAGAACCGCCCAGCGCTCGAATCGAGCGCATCGACCGCGAGTTGCGGCGCGACCAAGACCGCGTTGAGACCCGAATTGGTCAGCTGGCGCACGATCTGCTGCCGGGCGATGACGTCGCGCGACAGCGTCGCCGTGTTGCCGTGGAAGAACACGATGATCACGCCCGGCCGGGCGGGATCGAACGACTGTGGCGCCGCCAGGAGCACGCTGCGATCGCTGTAGGTCTGGTCCTCCCAATGAATTCCTCCACGTGGGCTCGAATGCCCAAGCCGGCCGTTGTCATCGACGTCGAGGAATGGCCGGCTCTGACCCGTCTCCTGATAGTTCGGGATAGACCCATGATAGGGGAAGGCCGAGTTCTCGAACGAGGCGAGCGAGACATTGGCGCCGTCGATCGACGTGACGCCCGTCATCTGGCCGGGGGCGCCGGTCGAGGGCGCGGTCGGACCGGCGCAGCCGGCCGCGAGGAGGGCCGCGCCAAGCGTAAGGCCCAAAGATTGCGTCCGCCTGACAAGACGACCCTGCATGGCCTGATCCTTAACAATCCGTTGGCGGCGCCAAAAGACCTTTTCAAAGCCGGCTTACAAAATCGTGAAGAGTTGAGGCCATTGAGGGCTTCCGGCCAAAGGCGCGATAGTCAATCGGTCTTTCGATTCGCCACGCTCGCCGCGCGGGTCCGAACGCCTGGTCCGGAAATGAAACTCGTGGGATTAAAACTTCTCGTTGCGGTTCTGGCGTTTTGCGCCTTCAGGTGCGGTTTCCCGCCTGGGCGCAGGACAACGGGACGATGGACCCGAAACCGCTGCCCCCGCTCGCCAATCCCGCCAACCCCAGACTCCCCGCCAAGGAAGTCTTTGGACGGGCGCTAACACCGGTGGCAGCTCAGGCCCGCTCGATCGGCTATTACTGGCGCGGCTGTCTGGCCGGCGCCAAGGCGCTGCCGGTCGCCGGCGAGTCGTGGCAAGTTGTGCGCCTGTCGCGCAACCGCATGTAGGGGAACCCGGCGATGATCGCCTTCCTCGAGCGCTTCTCGCGCAAGGCGAAGGCCGAGGGCGTCTGGAACGGCATTCTGGTCGGCGACATCTCCCAGCCGCGCGGCGGCCCGATGCTGACCGGCCACGCCTCGCATCAGGTCGGCCTCGACGCCGACGTCTGGCTCACGCCGATGCCCGACCATACGCTTTCGCGCGAAGAGCGCGAGACCATGTCGGCGGTCGATATGGTGACCGAGGACGGCCTCTCCGTCGACCGGAGCCATTGGACGCCTGCACAGGCAGCGGTCATCAAGGCCGCGGCCGAGGAGCCTGAAGTGGACCGCATCTTCGTCAACGCCGCAATCAAGAAGGCCTTGTGCGAGACCGCCAGCGGCCAGCCGTGGATGAACAGGGTGCGCGCCTACTGGGGACACAACTATCATTTCCACATCCGCATCAAATGCCCGGCGGGAGACTCCGGGTGTGAGGCGCAGGATCCGCTGCCGCCTGGCGACGGCTGCGACAAGTCGCTCGACTGGTGGTTCACCGACGAGGCGCTGCATCCGCGCGCAGAGCCGGCCAAACCGCCGTTGGCCATGGCGGCGCTGCCGCCCGAGTGCCGAAAGGTCGTTCTCGAGAAATAGTGCCCTATACGCCGCCGCGATCGTCTTCGGTGCGCCGCGAGTGGTAGCTGAATCGATCGGCGAGCGCGAGAATGAGTGTCGAGACGACGAAGGTCAGGTGAATGCCTGCCAGCCAATACAACTCGCGGTCGCTATGGTTTGAGAGATCCATGAAGCCCTCGAGCAGCTTGATCGCCGAGATTGCGACAATCGAGGCCATCAGCTTGAGCTTCAGCTCGCTGAAGTCGATCGCTGCGATCCAATGCGGCCTTCCGTCGTCTTCATGCTGGACGACGGGCGCGACAAAATTGGAGTAGCCGGAGAGAAACACGATCACCACGAGCGACGCAGTCAGCGTCAGGTCGACTATCGCCAAATCGGACAGAAGGACCTCTTCGTCGGTCATCGAGGGTAACTGAGTCAGGAGCTGGTAGAGATGCAGGCCAGCTTTCCCGATCAAAGCGACGAGGCTGATGGCAAGCGCCAGATAAAGCGGCGCCAGAAGATACCGGCCCGCGAACAGCAAGCGCTCGAACGCATTTTTGATCATCGATCCCTCGAGGTCCGGTCAAGCGACCGCGTCGGCGCCGAGCTCGTTCGGCGG
Organism: uncultured Alphaproteobacteria bacterium; assembly: GCA_963767245.1. Classification (GTDB taxonomy): domain Bacteria; phylum Pseudomonadota; class Alphaproteobacteria; order Rhizobiales; family Beijerinckiaceae; genus Roseiarcus. The sequence continues at coordinate 42,917 of CAVYDG010000025.1, read as the reverse complement.
ATTGATTTAGGTTGAAGTTCGGAACTCGCGCAAGCCGCGAGCTGGCGACTTCGTTGCAGCGGATAAGCGCGGAGTGCCGCTCGCAGTCTAGACTCTACGGAGCACGCGTCCGGCGACGGCGTCGAGTTTTTTCACGAGTTCGGGATCGCGATATTGAGGAGGCGTAATGACGCCGAACTCGAGCGCGCGGTCCGATCCAATAGGACAGGCCTCGTGCTCGCTGGGAAAGTCGCGCAGAGTGCGAGCGACGACCGCGCTCGCTCGATCCGCATTGTCGGCCATGACCTTGATCACCGCAGCGACATCGACTGCGCCATGCTCCTCATGCCAGCAGTCGTAGTCGGTGACCATGGCGATCGTCGCGTAAGAGATTTCCGCTTCGCGCGCCAGTTTCGCCTCGGTCGCGCCGGTCATACCGATGACATCCGCGCCGCCCGCCTGGAAACCCAGCGACTCGGCCAGCGAGGAGAACTGCGGACCCTCGATGCAAACGTAAGTCCCGCCATCGCGGAGCGGGATTTTCTCGGCCTCGGCCGAAGCGACGAGGCGCCGGCGCAGCAACGGCGCGATTGGGTGAGCCATCGAGACGTGGGCGACGCAGCCGTCGCCGAAGAAGCTCGTTTGGCGCCGATAGGTGCGGTCCACGAACTGATCGATCATCACGAACACGCCGGGATAGAGTTCGCGGTGGAACGATCCGCAGGCGGAAATAGCAATGATGTCGGTGACTCCGACCCGCTTCAGCGCGTCGATATTGGCGCGATAGTTGATCGTCGAAGGCGAGAAGCGGTGGCCCCGGCCATGGCGGGCGAGGAACACCGCCTGCGTCTGCCCCACGCGTCCGAAGCGGAGCGAGTTGGAAGGATCGCCCCAGGGCGTCGCGACTTGTTCTTCCCGGAGGTCAGTCAGGCCAGGAAGATGATAGACGCCGGAGCCTCCGATCACTCCGACGATTGCCTTGGCCATGGGCGCCCCTTTTCGTCGAGCGGCATCTTCTTAGGCGAGCAGCCGCCAACAATCCCGGCGCGCCCCGGATCGAACGCCCGCGGGCGCTGAAACCGCCCGGAGGCGAGCCGCGTTCAACGCCAAAGCCCTTCGGGGGCCGCTAGTGCACCCACTCCCAAATCCGCTTCTTGGTGAAGTAAAGCAGCACCGCCAACACGAAAAGGAAGATCATCACGCGAAGGCCGATTTTCTTGCGCTCAACAAGGTTGGGTTCTGCCGCCCAACTCAGAAACGCTGCAATGTCCTTGGCGTAATTATCCAGCGTTGGCGGCGTGCCATCCTTGTAGTCGACCGCGCCGTTGGTGATCGGCTGAGGCATCGCGATCTTGTGCCCGGGGTAATATAGGTTCCATTGCAGATCGTCAGGCTTGGTATAGCCGGTCAGGATCCCGTGGATGAAATCGGCCCCCATCTCCTGATATTCCAGCCCCGGCAGCGCGTCGAACACGAACCCCGGGAAACCGCGCTCGAATTTCAACGCTTTGGCGAGCAACGCCATATCCGGCGGCGCCTTGCCCAACGCCGCGGCCGCGGCCTGATCGTTGGGATAGGCATCCGGACGAGGGATGATGTCGGCCGGCGTCGCGGGACGCTTGAAGATTTCGCCCTTGTCGTTGGGTTCGGCGTTGGTGACCTGGTAAGTGGCGGCGAGCGTCTTGACCTGATCCTCGGAGAAGCCCGGACCGCCGGGGTCGGCGAGGGTGCGGAATGGAATGCTCAGCGCGTGACAGGTGCTGCAGACTTCCTTGTACACCTGAAAACCGCGCTGAAGCTGCGCCCTGTCGTAAATTCCGAACATGCCTGAGAAGGTCCAGTCGTGACGAGGCGGATTGGGCTGTTCGGCCTCGTTCTGCGCGAGCGCCGCAAGCGCGCTCGCTGCGACGAGCGCCATGGCCGCAAAGGCTGGGGCCGGGAACTTGAGACGGATCATTCCTAGAATTCCTTGGGTGCGGTCGCGCATCAGCCGGCCGTGACCGCCGCAGTCTTCGTCCTGGTCAGCACCGCGTCGGCGATCGACGTCGGGATTGGCTTCGTCTTCTCGGTAAAGCTCAGAACGGGCATGATGATGAGGAAGAACGCGAAATAGCCGAAGGTGAGGATGCGCGCGATCAACGCGAGCCCCTCCGTCGGCTCTTGCGAACCGAGGTACCCCAGACCGATGCCGATCACGACAAACACCCAGAAGAAAAAACGGTACGCTGGCCGGTACTTCGCGGACTTGACCGGCGACCGGTCTAGCCAGGGAATGAATGCAAGCACTACGATCGCGGAGAACAGGACGATAACGCCCATGAGCTTGTTCGGGATTGCGCGCAGCATGGCGTAGAACGGCAGCAAATACCATTCGGGCACGACATGCGCCGGCGTCGCCAGAGGATTGGCGATATTCGAATTGTCCGCATCGAGGAGATAGTTGGGAATGTAAAAGACCAGCCAGGCATAGAGGATCAGAAAGACCGAGAGCCCGAACACATCCTTGATCGTCGCATAAGGGGTGAAGGCGACCGTGTCGCGCTCCACGTCCTTCACCTCTACGCCGTCGGGGTTGTTCTGCCCGGCGACGTGGAGCGCCCAGACATGGAGCCCCACGAATGCGGCGATGATGAACGGCAGAAGGTAGTGAAGCGAAAAGAAGCGGTTCAGGGTCGGGCCGCCAACTGCGAACCCGCCCCACAGCCAGTGGGCGATCGAGTTTCCGACCAGCGGGATCGCCGATGTGAGATTGGTGATGACGGTCGCGCCTGCGAAGCTCATCGCTCCCCACGGCAGAACGTAACCCATGAATGCCGTCGCCATCATCAAAAAGTAGATGATAACGCCGATAATCCACAGCACCTCGCGAGGCGGCTTGAACGAGCCATAGTAGAGGCCGCGAAACATATGGATATAGCCGGCGAGGAAGAAGAGCGACGCGCCGTTCGAATGCATGTAGCGGATAAGCCATCCATAATTGACGTCCCGCATAATTCTGTCGTTGACGGAGGAGAATGCCTCGGTCGCGGACGGGACATAGTGCATGGCGAGCACGACGCCGGTGATGATCTGCGCGATCAGCATGAAGGACAGAATTGCGCCGAAGGTCCACATGTAGTTGAGGTTGCGCGGGACCGGATAGGCGATGAACGAGGAATGAATCAAGCCCATCAGGGGAAGGCGCGATTCGAACCAACGCCCAATCGCGCTTTTAGGAACATAGGTCGAGGGGCCGCTCATGTCATACGTCTCTGATTGTCGTTTGGGCGAAGAACTGGCGAATGAGAGGGGGTCGACCTGCGCCTGACGACTCCGGCCGCGGAGGGAGAGACAGCCAGCCTGCGGAACTTGGTCCATCGATGATCGCAGCGGTGGTCAATTCAACCCTCAACGTTCGTCCCGGCGCGGCGCCCAGGGGCTTCACGCGTTTTCGGGCTGTCTATCCGGTAACGGCCCCCGCATTGCAACCGCCACGTTTCCGGCGTTGTCGTCGATCGCTGCGGCTCGAAGCAGGCCAACGTTCAACGCGGTTTTTGGCATTGATCGATTTGGATGTCCATAGGCTGGAACGTCGCAGCCGCTCCCCGCTCGACACCAGACGCCGCCGTTCTTGCCCCTCGACCCGGCGCTTTGATTTCTCGCTCCCTGCAGGTAATGGCTGCCCATGATGGCCGAGCCTTCCGCGCCACTCCTCCTCGCCATGTTCGAGCCCGATATCGCGCAGAACGCTGGCGCAATGATACGGACCTGCGCCTGCCTCGGCGTGGCGGCGGCCATCATCGAGCCGGCGGGATTTCGAATCAACGATAGCCGCTTCCGGCGCGCCGGGATGGACTATCTCGACGCCTTGACGATCAGGATCCATGATTCGTGGGCCGACTTTGCCGCGTGGCGCTCCTCTGGCGAGCGCCGCCTCGTGCTTTTGACCACGAAAGGCGCAACCAGCTTGTGGGATTTCGCCTTTCGCGAAGGGGATATCATTCTCGTAGGACGCGAGTTGGCCGGAGTTCCCGAAGCTGTGAGCGCGTCCGCCGACATCCGGCTCCGCATCCCCATTCGGCCTCGGCTGCGCTCCCTCAATGTGGGGATCGCCGCGACAATCGCCATCACCGAAGCGTTGCGACAGCTCGATCGCCTGCCGGCGCTGACCGATCGTGAGGCGTGACAACCCCGGTCCGATCAGCGATTGTCGCCTTGGCGCGCCGGAGAAAACCGATGAGCGAAGGAGACGGCTTTCGCGTTCTGATCGCCGATGACCATCCGCTGGTGGTCGGCGGGCTGCGCCAGGCCGTGCTCGCGGCGGCGCCAAAAGCGGAGATCGCGGTCGCGAATGATTTCGACAGCATGGTCGCTGCTCTCGAGGCGTCGCCGGACACCGATCTGGTGCTGCTTGACTTGGCCATGCCTGGGGTTCGTGGCTTTTCCGGACTCCTATTCCTGCGTTCGGAGCATCCCTCGACCCCGGTCGTCGTCGTTTCTGGCAATGAAGATCGCGCGGTGATCCGCCACTGTATGGAATTCGGCGCGGCCGGCTACATTCCGAAGTCCAACTCGCTCGACACGATGCGAGTCGCCATTGGACAGGTTGTCGATGGCGGCCGATGGACTCCCCCCGACTTCGATCCGCGCGCCGAGCCGAATCGCGAATTGAGCGCCATGGCCCGCCGGCTTGCTTCGCTGACCCCGCAGCAAGTTCGGGTGTTGATGATGCTGTCGCAGGGCTTGCTCAACAAGCAGATCGCATATGAACTCACCGTTTCAGAGGCGACCGTCAAGGCGCACGTGTCCGCGATTTTGCAAAAACTCGGCGTCGAAAGCCGAACCCAGGCGGTCATTCTTGCGACCAAGATCGAATCGGCCCAGGAATTGCTCATCGCGTCCTGACAACCTGGCGGGTCAATTCTTGCCGCGGTTCTGCCGATTGTCGATAAGCTCGTTGACCACCGAGGGATCGGCGAGCGTCGAGGTGTCCCCCAGCGCGCCATACTCATTTTCCGCGATCTTGCGCAAGATCCGGCGCATGATCTTGCCCGAGCGCGTCTTGGGCAGGTTCGGCGTGAAGTGGATGAGGTCGGGCTGAGCGATCGGGCCGATCTCCTTGCGCACCCAGGCGACCAGCTCCTTGCGCAGGGTCTCATCAGCCTCGACGCCGGTCATCACGGAGACATAAGCATAGATGCCCTGCCCCTTGATGTCGTGCGGATAGCCGACCACCGCGGCTTCCGACACTTTCGGGTGGGCGACGAGGGCGCTTTCGACTTCCGCCGTTCCCATCCGGTGGCCTGATACATTGATGACATCGTCAACGCGCCCTGTGACCCAGAAGTCGCCGTCCGCGTCGCGGCGGGCGCCGTCGCCAGTGAAGTACTTGCCGGGATAGGCTGAAAAATAGGTGCTCACGAAGCGGGCATGGTCCCCGTATACAGTGCGCGCCTGACCGGGCCAGGAGTCAGCGATGACCAGGTTTCCATCGCTTGCGCCCTGCTGCACTTGGCCGGCGACGTCGACGATCTCGGGAACGACGCCGAAAAACGGGTTTGTCGCCGACCCGGGTTTGAGGTTGGTGGCCCCGGGCAACGGCGTGATCAGGATGCCGCCGGTCTCGGTCTGCCACCAGGTATCGACGATCGGGCAGCGACGGTCGCCGACCACGCGGTAGTACCACTCCCAGGCCTCCGGATTGATCGGCTCGCCGACCGAACCCAAAAGACGCAGAGAGGCGCGGTTCGTCTTCCTCACCGGCTCCTCGCCCGCGCCCATGAGCGAACGGATTGCGGTCGGCGCGGTGTAGAAAATATTGACTTTGTGCTTGTCGATCACTTCCCAGAACCGGCTCATCGACGGATAGTTGGGGATGCCTTCGAACATCAAAGTGGTCGCGCCATTGGCGAGCGGCCCATAGACGATGTAGCTGTGGCCGGTCACCCAGCCGATGTCCGCCGTGCACCAATAGATGTCCCCGTCGTGGTAGTCGAAGACATATTGGTGGGTCATTGAAACATAGACGAGATAACCACCGGTGGTGTGCACAACGCCTTTGGGCGCCCCGGTCGAACCTGACGTGTAGAGGATGAACAGCGGATCTTCCGCCATCATCGGTTCGGCCGGACAGTGCGCGGTCACCGCCTTTGCGGCCTCATCTAGCCAAACGTCTCGCCCGTGCCGCCAACCGACGTGTCCGCCAGTGTGCCTGACAACGATTACGGCCTTGACGCCACCCACTTTCTCGATCGCCTCGTCGACGTTGCTCTTGAGCGGCACCTTGCGGCCTCCGCGAAGGCCTTCGTCCGCGGTGATGACGACCTCGGATTTGGCGTCCGCGATGCGACCCGCGAGAGCGTCGGGCGAAAAGCCGCCGAACACGATCGAATGGATCGCCCCGACGCGGGCGCAGGCAAGCATCGCATAAGCAGCCTCGGGAATCATCGGCATGTAGATCGTGACGCGGTCGCCCTTCTTGACGCCGTGGCCTTTCAGCACATTGGCGAAGCGCCCGACCTCCTCGGCAAGATGCGCATAGGTGATGTGCTTCGATTTCGATGGGTCATCGCCTTCCCAGATGATTGCGGTTTGGCTTGCCCGCTTGGGCAGGTGCCGATCGATGCAGTTATGGGCGACGTTGGTGACTCCGTCTTCGAACCACTTGATCGAGACGTGGTGCAGGTCGAATGAGGTGTTTTTGACCTTGGAGAAGGGGGTGAACCAGTCGATACGCTTTCCGTGCTCGGCCCAGAACCCGTTCGGGTCGGTGACAGAGCGTTGGTACATCTCCTTGTACCTGGCCGCGTTCACCCAGGCGCGCTTCGCCCATTCCGCGGGAACGTCATAAACCTTGTCGGACATGGGCTCCTCCCGAGAGATCCGGACGGGCAGTTCCGGCCCGCGCGCATGGTGCTGCAAGACATTTATGCCCCATCACGGGGAAACCCCACAAGCGGCGACGGGCAATGCTTTGGTCTTAACCCGTCCGGCGGCTGCGATGGGCCTCGGTCCGCGTCAGAGGCCGCCAAGCTTCAGGACATGCGCCCATTCGGCCTCGGTGACCGGCTGCACCGACAGGCGCGAATTGGTAACGAGCGCCATCCCGGCCAGCCGCTTGTCGGCTTTGGCGTCTTCGAGCGTCACCGGGCGAGGGAGGGGACGCACGGCGCGAATGTCGACCATGCCGAACTTGCTGCTTGGATCGGTCGGATCCGGGCGGTAAGCCTTGCAGACTTCGACGATCCCGACGATGGCCTTGCCTTCGTTGGAATGGTAAAAAAATCCCTGCTCGCCGACCTTCATCGCCTGCATGTTGAGTTTGGCGGAATGATTGCGCACACCGCTCCAGTCCGTGCCGGCGGCGCCGAGGCGCGCCAGCTTGTCGAACGACCACGCCGACGGCTCGCTCTTGAACAGCCAGTGCGCCATCGAAAGCTCACTCCAGACGTTTGCCCGCGCCCAAAAAGCAGTGTGCGGCTCAGCCACGCGGGCGGCCTTTGAGGAATAAGCGAGGCGCGCCGGGATTGCAAAGCGCGTCGCGTCATTCTTCCCCTTTCGGCGGCCGTCTGAGCAAGGCTGCGACCGCAGCCGCAACGTCGAGCGAGCCCTCGATCAGCCCCTCGACGCAATTGGCGATCGGCATGTCGACGCCGCGCACACGCGCCAGCTCGATCAACGCCAGGGCGGTGAAGACGCCCTCCGCCAGCCGGCCCTCCCGCGCTTCCGCCACGCTCGCGCCTCGCCCAAGCGCCTGGCCGAAGGCGAAATTGCGCGATTGCGGCGACGAACAGGTCAAAACGAGATCGCCGAGCCCCGAAAGCCCCATCAATGTCGAGCTTCGCGCGCCGAAGGCCTCGCCGAAACGGCGCAGTTCGGCGAAGCCACGTGCGACCAGAGCCGCAGACGCGCTTGCGCCAAGGCCGCGCCCGGCGGCGACGCCGCAGGCGATCGCCAGTACGTTCTTGGCCGCCCCGCCGATCTCGACCCCGCGAACGTCGGTCGAATGATAGAGCCGCAGGTTTGGGCCGCGCAGCGCGTCGCAGAGGGCGCGCGCGAGGCCTTCATCGGCCGAGGCCAGCGTAACGGCGGTCGGCAAGCCCGCGGCGACATCGGCGGCGAAGGAGGGACCGGAGAGAATCGCCGTCGGCCGCCCCGGCGCAGCCTGGCTGAGGACCTCGGTCATGAAGGCATGGGTGCCGCGCTCAATGCCCTTGGCGCAGGAGACCAAGGGCGCCGATCCCAGGGCCCCGGCCAGTCGCGCCGCCACTTCGCGGCTCGACTGAGCCGGCGTCGCCACCAGAATCGCGTCGCACCGCGCGATTTCGTCCAGATCGGACGTCGCTTGGACGGCGTGGGCCAGGACGACGCCGGGGAGGCGGTCGCTGCGCCGGGTCGCCGCGAGGACGCGCATGCGCGTGTCGTCACGACCCCACAGGACGACGTTTCGGCCAGCGGCGGCGGCGGCGTTGGCGAGCGCCATGCCCCACGCGCCGGCGCCGGCGACGCCGATCCGGTTTGCGCCCCTCACGCTGTCTCGCGCCACATTCTTATGCTCCCAGGACAGAGGCGATGGCGCCAGCCGCGCCGGCCGGGCAAGCCTCGGAGGAGCGGCCCCGCCGGACCTGCTCCTAGCCAAAACGCTCGCTTGCGCCTAGGTATGGGTGTGACGCGTCGCCGGCGGGACGCTTCACCGCAGGCAGCAAGGAGCTCAGCAGCGATGCCGGAGATCGATCTACCGACCGTCATATTTGCGCTTGTCGCCTTGTTCGTCGCTTTCAAGCTACGCTCCGTCCTTGGCATGCGCCAGGATTCCGAGCGTCCGCCGGGCGGCCTTCTCGCTCCGCTGCGCCGGGCGGCGGCGCCTTCGACCGCGCCCGCGGTCGAGCCTGACGGAGCGGCGTCGGCGCTCGCTCCTCCACCTGCCGCGGATCGCTGGAAGGGGGTCGCCGAGCCCGACCCCGCGGTCTGGAGCGGCCTCGACGGCATCGTCGCGGCCGATCGCAGTTTCTCGCCGCAAGCCTTTCTTTCCGGCGCGCGGGTCGCTTACGACATGGTCGTTCATGCGTTTGCCGCCGGCGACTCGGCGACGTTGCGCAATCTGATGACGCCGGAAGCCTTCGCCAATTTCGACAACGCGATTCAGAGCCGCGCGGCGGCCGGCCAAACGTTGACCACGACCGTGGTGTCGATCGATGGCGCCAACATCGTCGGGGCGCAGATCGCCGACGCCATGGCGCAGCTCAAAGTGCGTTTCGCCGCCAAGCTCGCCTCCGTCACTCGCGATGCCCAGGGCGCGGTCGTCGACGGATCGCCAAACGCCGTCGCCGATCATATCGACTTATGGACTTTCGCCCGCGATATTCGCTCGCGCAACCCCAACTGGATGCTGACGGCGACCGAATTGGAGAGCGGGACCCCCTCTCAGCGCTAAAGCGCGGTGCGAGCCCGCCTCGAGACGCTCGGGTTCGAAAGCCTCGCGGGCTGGAATGACGACGACCATCTGGCGGCGCTTCGCGCTTTCGAGCGCTCGGCGCGCATGCTGGCCGGAGGTCGAGAGAGCGCCCGGCCGGCACAGCCGGCTTCGCCCGAATTGATCGCGACCGCCCGCGCGGCGCTGCGGGAGAGCGTTGCGGCCGAGCGGGACCCGCGGCTGTTCTTCGAGACGCAGTTTCGGCCTTTCCGCGTTGTTCCCGAGCAGGGCGCGGCATTTCTGACTGGCTATTATGAGCCGCGCGTATCGGGTTCGATGGTCGAGACGGACGAATTCCGCTGGCCCATTCTGGCGCGGCCGGCCGATTTGGTAACTTTTGCGCCCAACACGGCGCCGTCGGGATTCCCCGAGGGGGTCAGCGGCGCGCGGCGCCTGGGCGACGGCTCGCATGTGCCCTATGCCGATCGGGCGGAGATCGAGGCGGAGCGCCTCGACCCCATTGTCTGGGTGCAGGACGCGGTCGAAGCTTTTCTCATCCAGGTGCAGGGCTCGGCGCAGCTCGAATTCCCCGACGGACGGCGCGCGCGCCTCGCCTACGACGGGCGCAACGGCTTGCCCTATACGTCGATCGGACGGATCCTGATCGACACGGGAGAGATCGCCGAGAGCGCAATGTCGCTCTCGAGCCTGAAAGCGTGGCTGCGCATTGACGGCGAGAGAGGGCTCAAGCTGATGCGGCGCAATCGCTCGTTCGTGTTCTTCAAGCTCGTCGACGACTTCGACCCGCGGCTCGGTCCGGTCGCGGGCGCCGGCGTTGCGCTCACGGCCCTGCGCTCGATCGCCGTCGACCGGACGATCTGGGCCTACGGCCTGCCGTTCTGGATCGACGCCGAATTGCCGTGGGCGGACGAGACCGTGCGGGCTTTCCGCCAGCTCACGATCGCCCAGGACACCGGGTCGGCCATTGTCGGACCGGCCCGCGCCGACCTCTTCTTCGGCAGCGGCGAAGCGGCGGGCGCGCGCGCCGGCGCCATCCGGCATGAAGGGGAGGTCGTCGTGCTCTTGCCGCGCGGCGAGGGCCGGTGAAAGAGGCGCCGCATCGTCCACATCGCCTGAGGCGCCTCAGCGACGAGGAGATCGCGCTCTGGACCGAGGTCGCGCGCGGGGTTGAGCGGCGGCGCGGAGCGGCGCTGCCGACGCCGTCGAGCCCGCAGGGCGGCGAGCCGCTCCGTCCGCCGCCGGCCGCAGCCGAAGCGCCGCCCAGCCGGCCGGCGCCGCCGTCCGCGCCGCTGCTCGCGCCGATCGAGCGCCGGCTCAAGCGCGAGCTTGCCCGCGGGCGCGGCGCGATCGACGCCGCGCTCGACCTGCATGGGCTCACCCAACCCGAGGCGCACCACGCGCTGCGCGGGTTCCTGCGCCATTCGCAGGCGCGCGGCGCGAGACTGGTGATCGTCGTCACCGGCAAGGGCGGGCCGCTGGACGAGCCGGGCGGATGGCCGCCCGGGCGCGGCGTGCTGAGGCGGCTCACTCCGCACTGGCTGCGCGAGTCCGACCTGCGCTCGGTCGTGCTCGGCTTCGAGGAGGCCGGACGCGCCCACGGCGGCTCGGGCGCGCTCTATGTGCGGCTGAGGAGGCTTCAGGGGCCTCCGGTTTGGGAGTAGGCTATATAACTCGCTACTTACGTGCTTTGCTCGCAACAAAATCCAAGCCGGGCGCAACGGATTTAAAGGCGGCCGCAACGAAATCCAAGGAAAACTGATATAAAATCCAAGCCAGAAACAATGAAAACCAAACCAAATCAATCTGTTCCGCGAAATCAACCTTTTCAAGGGGTTGCGCTGCCTTTTCGGGCCGGGCGTAACTCCCAAGCGCTCCCTCGTCTTGAGGGCGCCCGGGAGGGGCCTCGAAGAACGCTCCAACGTGCGCCGAATGCGCGTAAGCCTTCTGGAGCATCCTTCGAGACGCGCCTTTGGCGCTCAGGATGAGGCGGCGGTTCTCGGCCGGGAAGCGACCCAGCTTGGTAGCGATGGCCGGGCGACGAAATCTTTCCGGCGCCCCTGCCCCGCCAGATTGCGAGCGCGCCGCCCCCCGCGGCGAAAGGCCTTTCGTCAGTATCGATCATCAGAAACGAATAGCACGATTTTCTGATTTTGTCAAATCAATTGTTTCGACAAAGGCTCGCTGAGAGCGACGAGCGGCGGGCGCTTCAGCGACGCTCTATCGGTCGCCTGGGCCCGTCACTTCTTGCCGCAGGTCCGGTCGAGCTTGTGGGCGGCGGCGTCGCCCTTGACGCCGATATTGTCGAGGGTCTCCGAGCCGAGCTTGACCGCGCCGTGCAAGACCCAGGTGCCGTCGGCGGCTTTGCTCCATGCGCTGCACGGGATGAGGTCGATGTCGCCCGGCCAGGTCTTCATCTCCCAAACCTGCTCGTCGGCGCGAGCCGAAGCGACGGTGAACAGGAGAGCGGCCGCCGCGGCGAAGATGAGTTTCGACATGTTGGGTTCGCCTCCGTCAGTGCCCTGGTAGGGCGCGGAACATACGCAGGAATACTCTCCTATGCCAGCCCGCGGACGGGCGCCGCCGCCGAGGGTCGATCTCGCGGCGCCGCCGCCTTGCCCGCCGCCCGCCTCGCGGCTATAAGCGCGCCGCTTCTCCCGACAATCGCGACAAGAGACCCGACCGCCCATGGCCGTTCAGCGCACGTTCTCGATCCTCAAGCCCGACGTTACCCGGCGCAACCTGACGGGCGCCGTCAATCAGCGGATCGAGGCCGCGGGGCTTCGCATCGTGGCCCAGAAGCGCGTTCACATGACCCGGGCCCAGGCCGAGACGTTCTATGGCGTCCATCGCGAGCGCCCGTTCTTCGGCGAGCTGGTCGAGATGATGACGGCGGCGCCGGTCGTGGTGCAGGTGCTCGAAGGCGAAGACGCAATCCAGCGCTATCGCGACGTGATGGGCGCGACCAATCCCGAAAAGGCCGCCGCCGGCACGATCCGCAAGGATTTCGCGCTGTCGATGGGCGAGAACTCCGCCCACGGCTCCGACGCGCCGGAAACGGCGGCGATGGAGATCGCGCAATGGTTCTCCGGCAACGAGATCGTGGGGTAACGAAAGCCTCTGGTTCGGCTTCGCCTCGAAGCGCATAGCCGCTCTTGTTAAGTGCTCTGGTTTGGTGCGAGGCTGCCGGTCTAACTCGGGAGAAGCGCCATGGCAGATGCAGAAGTTGGTTGGATCGCCGCCATTATCATCGGCGGAATTGCTGGCTGGCTGGCCGAGCAATTCATGAAAAGCGATATGGGCTTGCTGATGAATATCGTGCTCGGCATCGTCGGAGCCGCGATCGCCAGCGCCATTCTCAGTGTCTTCGGCATCGCTCTGGGCGGATGGATCGGCTACCTGGTTCTCGGATTCATCGGCGCCTGTATACTGATCTGGATCGTCCGCATGGTTCGGAGCCGCGCCTGACGGACTTGCGCGGCCCGGAGTCGTCATCGCGAGGAGCGGAGCGACGTCGCGATCCAGGGGAACGTCGGGCGTCCGACGTTCCCTGGATTGCTTCCCCCGGACTTGATCCGGGGGCCGCTCGCAATGAAGACGGTCCCTTTGCTCGACCGAAGACTGCGCTAGCGCACGCTCGAGAACGACGTCGGCTGCAGGATGGCGCTCGACAAGGTGGCGACGATCGGGCCGTCTTTCTCGCTTGCGTCCCGCGCCGCGTGCCACTCCGGATCGCTGACGAAGGCGGCCCACTTTTTCTCGCGCTCGGCGAGCGATTCCCACGCGAGAAAATAGGTGAGCTCGTGATTGGATTCTGCCGATCATCGTTGTCCAGAAGCCGGCCTGGCGGATGCCGTGTTTCTCCCATATCCGCAATGTCGCCGTTTCGAATCGTTTCAACAGCGCCGGCATCCGGTTTGGAACGCAGCGATAGACGCGAAGCTCGTAGATCATCCGGAAGCCCTTTGCGTGAGAAGCCGGCATTGGCGCGCGCGCTCCGCGGCGCGGTTGTCCGGCGCGATCAGCATGGCATGCCGCGCGGCCGGACGGACAAGGCTGGCGGAGCGACGAGCGACGCTACGGCGGATTACTTGGGCGGCTTGCCCGACATGGGCGCGGCTGACGCGACGCGCGCTCTTCATGAGCTGCGGCGGCGCGCATGTGAGCGGCCCGAGCGTGCGCCCGAGGCCGTTGTACTCGAGGCGCCAGCGGTCATATTCAGCCGGCGCCACGCCGGCCGAGCGGATGGCTTCGGCGACGGGCATGCCCTCGATCGTCAGCGTCTCGATCATCTGGAGCCTCTGGACGATTTCCCTCGGGCTGAGTTTCGGCCTTGCCATTGCGCCCTCCGCAGACGGCCGATTTACGCCGTGAGCGAGCGACCGCACCCCGCGGTCAAGGGCGGGATCAATGCGCTTCGGCGCCTGTCCGGAGATTGGCCGGCGGATTAGCTTTATCAATCAATGAAGTCGGCTTGGAATTCACGCCCTGGGCTTCGCTTTCATTGCGCGCGCATAGAGCGCCTCCTCCATACGCTCGGCGACTTCGCGCAAATAGGGGTTGCGCGCCTCGCGGCCAGCGCGGCCGGAATTGAGGTCGCTCTGGAAACCGTCGCGCTGCGGCCAATGTTCGGCCAGGAGTTCGAAGCCCGCGTCCTCGATCGTCTCCACCGCCTTGGAGAATTGGGTCTCCGACCGGCCGACCTTCGACAGAACGAGCACGAGGCGCCCTTCCGCACCGCGCCGGGCGAGCTTGCGGGCGAGCGAAAGCGTCGGCCTCAGATCGTCGCCCGTGACCCCGGTCGGCAGGAAGACGACGTCGCTGTCCTCGGCGATCTCGGTCGAAAGATCGTCAGCGAGGCCGCGGGTGTCGGCGACGATGAAATCGGCGACGCTGTCCTCCCGGCGCAGTTTCTTCAGGCTCTTGAACGCGCGCGCATCGACTTCCGGCTCGAGCCCGGCGCGCATCCGCAGCGCGCCCCACTCGACGCAGGTCAGTTGATCGAGATCGAAGTCGGCAAGCAGGGTCTTGCGGCCACGATGGAGAGCGCCGACCGCGAGCAGGCGCGCGAGCGTGCTTTTGCCGACGCCCCCCTTCTGGCTGACGAATGCGACAGTGGTCGGAGCCTTCACTTTTGTCATGCTCGCGGCCTCTTGGCGGCGCGTCCTCGAGGCGATCGCCAGTCACGCTTTTGGCGACGGCGCGGGCCTTCTTGATTTGCATGCTAGCGGCCCGAGCGCCGTTGGCAAGCGAGGCGACGCCGCTCAGCGGTCGATCGTCTCCAGCATCCAATCGGGGTAGCGCGGGCCGGCGATCTTGCCGGCTCCCAGGGCGTCGTCGAGCGCCTCCATGTCGGCGGGGTCGAGCTGGATTGCTTCGGCGGCGACGTTCTCTTCGAGATAGCGGCGCCGCTTGGTCCCGGGGATCGGCACGATGTCGTCGCCCTTGTGCAGGAGCCAGGCAAGCGCGATCTGACCGGCTTGGCCTGCTTCGCCGCGGCGATTTGGCGCACGACCGCAGCGGCGCGCTGATTGGCGTCGAAATTCTCGCCCTGGTAGCGCGGATCGAGCCGCCGGTAGTCGCCCTCCGGATAGTCCTCCGCGCGCATGACGTCGCCGGTCAGAAAGCCCCGGCCGAGCGGCGAGAACGGGACCAGGCCGATGCCCAATTCGCGCAGGACCGGAATGACGTCGGCCTCGAGATTGCGCTCCCACAAGGAATATTCGCTCTGCACAGCCGAGACCGGATACTCGGCATGGGCGCGGCGGATGTTGGCGACGCCGGCCTCGGAGAGACCGAAGAACCGCGCCTTGCCCTCCTTGATCAGATCGCCCACGGTTCCCGCGACATCTTCGATAGGCACTCCCCGATCGACGCGGTGCTGGTAAAGCAGATCGATGCGATCGGTCTTGAGCCGAACGAGCGACCCATCGACGGCCTTGCGGATCGTCCGCGGCCGGCTGTCGCGTTCGGCTCCCACCTGCTTGCCGCCCTCGAGACGGAAGCCGAATTTGGTGGCGATCACGACCTGATCGCGCCGACCGATGAGCGCCCGGCCGATGAGCGCCTCGTTGGCGAATGGGCCATAGACCTCGGCGGTGTCGAGGAACGTGCATCCGAGTTCGATTGCGCGATGAAGCGTTGCAATCGATTCGCCCTCGTCCGCCGGGCCATAGGACTGGCTCATGCCCATGCAGCCGAGGCCGATCGCCGAAACCTCGAGCCCCTGCCCGCCAAGTTTACGTTTGCTCAAAGTCATGGATCGCCCTCTCTCGATCCGGCGGGTCTAGCGCCGCGCGCGGGTCAAAGCCAGGGCGAGAAACGGCGGAAGCCTCAGGAGAAGTCGTCCATCTCGAACATCTCGCGAATCTCGATGACCGAAGGTCCCGGCATCGGGTTGGGGCAACGTCTGGCCCACTCGATCGCCTCGTCGAGGTCCTTGACCTTCCAGATCCAGTAGCCCGCGGCGAGTTCGGGGATGTTCGGGAACGGCCCTTTGGTTACCGCGCGCTCCTTGCCGGAAAAGGCGACGCGCGCGCCTTTGCGGCTTTCCTTGAGGCCGCCCGCGTCGACGAACAGCCCGGCGTCTATCAGCGCCTGGTTGAATTCGCCCATGTCCGCCAGAAGCTCGCGCGGCGGATTGCCGCCGGCCTCGGAGTTTGCGGTCGCCTTGACGATCACCATGACGCGCATTGCATTCCTTCTTGAAGCTCGAGGCGCCGCTAGACGTAGTCGAGCTTCTAGTGACGTGCCAAGCCATTTCACCGGCTTACGTCCCTCACCCGCTCTAAGGGGCGTGTTGCGCGACAACGGTTATTTCGTTCAGCCCGCACCGTCAACCGCAGCCGGCCCGCAATAGAACATCCGCTGTGCGCTTCAGACGCAAGACGAGTGGCGACGTAGCGGCGACGTTCGGGAAGAATCACGGACACGTTCTTCGCGACATCCGCATGAATTATCCCCCTGCGCAACTAACCACTGCGCGTTCACCGCTAGGAAAATATCTCTCATGATTTTCTATATTGATTGGCGTTCACGCGCCGGATGCAAGGCTTTGGCCGAAGAGCCATTTCTGCGGCTCGCAATGGCGGAGGCAACTAAGTTCTACAAAAAGCAAGAGCGCGGCAGATTCCGGTTCGAAGACCTTCTGTCTGGGGCGACAGTAGCGCTCAAGAGCGCTCTGGAGTTGAATGACGCTGTTCTGGACGACACATCGAAGGGCAACAATTACGCCAGGACGGCTATCCGTGGCGCGCTTCTCGATTTTGCCCGTGTAGATCACAAGGTTGTCCGCAACGTCGAGATGACCGAGGCTGAATACCTTCGGACACAAGGCGAGCTAGCTCCTAAGCCGGCCAGCGCCGCGATCCGCCGCGTTTGCGTCTACCGCGAGCCAGGGGAGAGCAGGTTCGTCAGGTACACGCTTTACACCCGAGGCCCGTACCGCAGCAATCACCAGCTTCTCACCAGTGGCGGCAAGGTCAGTAGCAAGCACAACAAGGTCAGCGTCGCTCTCGGGCAGTCGGAGTACAAAGACGGATGGACTTAGGTCATTGGCGGGCAGGCCCGCGCAAAGATCGACAAGAGCGCCGACGACGAGGGTCCATTCGATCCAAGAAGCCCTGACGTAAAGTGGCGCGCGCCGCCGATGTCTTGGCCGTCGAGGCGCGCTGTCACTGACCATGGCTCCTACGCCGGCGCGGGTCGCAAGCAACGCTTCAGCAAGAGCTACTTCAACGCCGGTGAGGTTCGTCGGCCCGATTTTGACGAGCTTTCCCATGTGCCGATGCGAGAGGCGGAGTTTTGCTCGCGGTCGGGTCTCTGGGGGCGGCGGCAGTTTAACTTTGAAGAGCTAAGTAGCCGTAGCGGCGGCGGCAAGGTTACATCGAACTATAAGAGGATTGCACAGGCCGTCATCCGCCGATCCCACGCGCCGCCGCCTCTGACCATGGAGGAAGCGGTGAAACGATCAGGCCCGCGGACAAGCGGCGTGGCCGTTCCGCCGGAAGCTCCGGTTCTTTGGAGCCCGGAGCTTGGCGAATGGCTCTTGGGCGGCGGACGGTGGGGCTTCCACGCTGAGCCGGAATTGGCTCCCCGCAAGACGTTTCAAAGAGCCCCGGTGGCCTCGCTCGCCAGCACCGTCGAAGGGCGCTTGGTTCTCAAACAGTTGGCGTGGGTGGATCGTCCGGACCTCGCGCCCTTTGGCTGGCACCGGGAAGCCGGTTCCTTCGATAGCGTCAGGAAAGCCCCTTGGGGGTTGCTCGACCACGGAGTTTTCTGCCGCGGGCACCTGCCCTACCTCGGCCGAGGCAAAAATCCTTGGGAACGCGGAAAAAATATCTTTTCCCCGACGCCTGTGGTGGAGTCGCCTTCAAGGGTAAGACTTGACCGAGCCGTCGAGCATTTCTGGAAGAATACGGTCGCCCGTTGGATCGGAAAGAAGTCCCGCCGAAAATTATTTTTGCCCGAGTCTGGAAAAAACCCGGGATTGGGGAGAAGCTATATATGAGGGAGGCGCTCCTAGTACCTCGGCACAGTGATCTTGACCGGTTGAATTGGGGGTCAAAGTAACTCTGGCGCGGGGAGGATGAGACCCGGAGGCACACTGCTGTTGATGGGCGGCACCGGCGGCCGCCGCATCGGCCCAGGCGTCGGGATCACCCCTGCCGCCACGGCCGCGCTGCCTCCGTTCGCGGCGGCGCTCGCGCTCGAGCTCGCCCCGGTGCGCGTCAACGTGATCGCCCCCGGCTTCGTCGACACCGGCAAGTCGGCATCGCTGCTCGGAGATCAACTCGAGGCGCGCCGCAGCGAACTGCGGTCGACGCTCCCGATCGGTCGCGTCGTAGGCCCCGCCGACGTCGCGGCACTGGCAGTCCACATCATGAGCAACACGGCACTGACCGGCGCGACCTACGACATCGACGGCGGCCAGCAATTCGTGTAGTCATCAACGCGATCCACGGAGGTCAACATGAGCACCACCGGCACGAGCAGTGAGGACTCGACCGGTACCCCGAGCGCCAAGCCCGGAGAAGCCCGGCTTGAGGTTGTGGTTCTGCCCGTCTCGGACGTAGATCGTGCGAAGCGCTTCTACCAGGATCTGGGCTGGCGGCTGGATGCGGACTTCACCAGCGACGATGGCCTGCGGGTCGTGCAGGTGACGCCGCCGGGGTCGTTGGCGTCGGTCATATTCGGGAGCAAGATCACGTCCGCTGCGCCCGGCTCGGTCGAGGGGCTGATCCTGTCGGTGTATGACATCGACGCGACTCGCGCCGACCTGATCAGCCACGGCGTCGAGGTCAGCCAGCTGTTCCATGACAAGGGCGGCGTTTTCCATCACGCCGGGACGCAGGGACGGGCGCCGGGGCCTGACCCCGAGGGACGGTCGTACTCCACGTGGGCGTCGTTCAGCGATCCCGACGGCAACGGCTGGCTGCTTCAGGAGATCAAGACACGACTTCCGGGACGGTGAACGATGGATATCGAGGCTCTCGCACAGCTGCTCCACGAAACGGCCGAGCATCACGACCCGTTCGAAAAGAGCGCGGACCCTCACAACTGGTGGGACTGGTACGCCGCCTACATGGCCGCGCGACAGTCCGACAGCACCCCGGACGAGGCATCCGCGTCGGCCGGGCGATACATGGAGGAGGTCAAGCACGTTTTCACCCGATGACGCCTTCCTCGACGCGGCGCCCGAGCCTCACGGAGTGAGCACGATCTTCCCGTGCAGACCGCCGCGCTCCAGGCGGGCGTACGCGTCGCGGAAGCGCTCCAACGGGAGCGTCTCGGCAATGCGGATCGTCAGCTCGCCGGCGGCTGCGCGATCCGCGAGCTCGGCCGTCGCAGCCGCATCCGGCTGCACCTGCACGGTTCCGGGATCGATCCCGCGGGCCCCGTCGGGCACAGCGGTTGGGAGCGAAGTCGCGAACCTGCCGCCATCGCGGACGCAGACCAGGGCGGCGGCACCGAGTCCAACGGTGTCGATACACGCATCGACACCGTCCACCCACCTGCCCCGCACCTGCTCCTCGAGACCGCTGTCCGTGCTGACCACGGTGCCGGCACCCAGGCGGCGCGCTTCGTCGGCGTCCGAATCGCGCACTGCCGCGACGACGCGAGCGCCCCGAGCAAGGGCGAGCTGAAGCGCGAACCCGCCGACCATCCCCGCCGCGCCGGTCACGAGCACGAGGTCGTCATCGCTGACCACGGCGGCGTCGATCAGCAGGGCAGCTGTCAGGCCGCAGACCGGCAGCGCGCTGCCCTCGGCAAAGCCGAGCGCATCCGGCAGCGTGGCGAGCATGCTCGGCGGCACCGAGATCTGCTCGGCGAACGCGCCGACCCCCATCCAAGGCTGCGCGACGAATCCGACAACCCGACGGCCGCTGGCAGTTTCGCCGGCGAAATCCCAACCCTGCACTTGCGGAAAGTCACTGGACCCGCCCATACCGGCGAATGCGCCCTCGGCACCGGACCGGTCCCACGGCCCGAGTGACGCCGCCCGGATCTGAACGAGCTCTTGGCCGTCGCCCGGCGAGGGGTCGGGCACGTCGGACAGGTCCAGCCCGTCAAGACCCGCGAACGCCTTCAGGACCACCGCTCGCACGAATCGGAGTGTCGCACACAGCGAGCCAGAAGCAGCGCGCGCCCGGGGATCACCCGTCGCTGGCGTAGAGTGCCCCGCATGGCCACATTCGTTCTGCGCCTGATCGCACCGCGACCGGACTTCGCCCAGACGATCACCGACGCGGAGCGGGAGATCATGGACCGCCACGCTGCCCACTGGCGCCCGTACCTCGAGCGTGGCGACATGGTCGTGTTCGGGCCGATCCTGACCGACGAGGACTCATACGGCCTCGCGGTCGTCGACACAGACGACGAGCGGGCGCTGCGCGAGTTCGCCGCGCGGGACCCAGTCGTGACGAGCGCAACGGCGGCGTTCGAGTTCGGGCGCATGGCCGCGGGCCACGTTCGCGGTCACTGAGCGACGGCTGCTCTCAGACGCCCGACGCTCAGCCCGTGCCGGAACTACATCAGCCTGAGGAGGGACCGGGGGCGCCCGCGGGCCGCTCCTGCGGTGGCTGATTGCGCTGTGTCGCGAGGAGGTCAATCGCGATCAGCAGTGACTCGGCTATCGCTCGCTCCACGTAATACGTGGCGAGGTCGAGGTCACTCTCGTCATCGGCGATGGCTAGGGCTGCGAGCACGTTCGTGCGACTCGGCGATGGCTCGGGAAAGTCGTCCTGATCCTCGTCTGGCTCGCGTGCTGGTGTTGGCGCCACGGAGCCCGACCCAAGCGCGGCAAATGGATCGTCGTGTTCGTCGCTTCGTCGACGGCGCATATATCCGTCCTCTCGTCCGCTGGTGCTGCAGGTCACAGCGTACTTGTGGGGAGGAAATCGGCCCGCTCCCGCGGTTGCCGACCGCCGAGGACTGAACTCGGTCGCCGATCGGCGACAATACTATGTCACACGTTACCCGTGAGATCTCTCAGTTTCCACGGGTGCCTCGACTCACCCAGGGGCACCGTGCGGGCGTTCAGGTGCGGATCGAGAAGCGTGCGAGCACGGGCCTGCCCTGAGTGACGGCCGCGTCGCGTGCGCGGGCCGCGAGGCGGTAGCGGCCCGGATCCAGCTTGCGGCCGCCGATACGCCCAGTGAACGTCAAGCGGTTGATTCCTCGTGTGGCCCGGACGCGGAAGCTGCCCGAGACGGCGCTCCAGATCGCGCACCGCACTGCATTGGGGCGAGAGCGGCTATCGCGCCGGCAGCGGCCGTTGATCACGCGTCCAGCGCGGGCGCGCTGAACGCTGAACGTCACCGTTGCGCTGTCGTCGAGACGGAACGTCACGATCGCTCCCCGGCTGCCTGTTCGCCGATCGCTTGGTCCTGACTTCGCGGCTCGGAATGCCGTGGGCGTGATCCTCAGCGCCGACAGTCTGAGCGGCGGGGGCGTGACGCGGATCGCCGCACTGACCGCACGCGCACTGCCCGCGGCATTGCTGGCGGTGACGCGGCATGAGAGTAGGTGGCCGATGTCCGAGGCGCGAGGCCGGTAGGTCGCGCCGGCCACACGGGGCGCCCCGTCGCGCAGCCACTCGTACGCAAACGAGGCGGCGCCGCTCCAGCCTCCCGGCGTGCACGTGAGCTTTGCGCCGCGAGTGGCCGACCCGTGGATCGCCGGGGCGGATGTGTTAACCGGCGCGTGCTTTGGCGGGGCAGGCGGCGGCAGGCGTTGGTGACGCTGGCGTGATGGTGGTGACGCTGGCGGCGATGGTGGTGCGCATCTGGGATCGGTGGCGGAGTTGCCGTCCGACTCGATCCGATACACGTCACCGTTGGCGATGTCCGCGGCATAGAGATGGCCGCTCGCGTCGAGGCCGAAGCTCGAGAGGCTGTCAATCTCCGGCCCGAGCGCGACCGAAGCCGACGCCGACGGCTGGGCGAGATGCACGATCCGCAGCCCCGGGGTACCGAGGTCGCCGTACACGTAGCAGCCGTTGAGCGACGGCAGCGTCGGATCGTGCATCACGTAGCCGCCGATGATCCCGTTGCCGCAGAACGGAGCGCCGTCGCAGTTCTGCGGGTGCGGATACGTCAGCACCGGGAAGACGACCGGCGAGGGAAGCGGGTTGCACTCCTGCGACGGCGCCAGAGAGTCGACCTCCAAGCCCTCGTAGCAGGGCCAGCCGTAGTCGGCGCCGACGTCCTGGCCCGGGTGCGCGAAGTCGATCTCCTCTTCCGCGCTCTGGCCCACGTCCCCGATCACCATGTCGCCCGTCACGCTGTCGAACGAGAATCGCCACGGGTTGCGCAGACCGTAGGCCCAGATCTCCGGGCAGTCCGGCGACCCGGTGGTCGGTCTAGGTCCAGTGGAGCACTTCGATTGCCCGTCACTGAATGGGTTGCCGGCCGGGATCGAATACCCGGCGGCCTGCGGCGAGATCCGCAGGATCTTCCCCAGCAACGTCGTCTTGTGCTGAGCGTTGACCTCGGTGTCATTCCCGCCGCCGCCGTCACCGACCGAGATGTAGAGGTCGCGATCGGGGCCGAACTGGAGCTGGCCGCCATTGTGGTTGCTCTCGTTCGGGTGCGGGATCGTGATCAGCACGTGCTCGGAGCCCGGGTTGGCCGTGTCTCCGCCGGCGTTGGCGGTGAACTCGCTGACATGCTCGTCACACCCGGGCGAATCGGGACAGTTCTTGCTCGTGTAATAGACGTAGAACCTGCCGCTGGTCGCGTAATCGGGCGCGAACGCCATTGACAGCAGCCCCTGCTCGCCGCCGACGAACGTCACCTCGCTCGAGAGGTCCAAGAACGTCGTCGGCTTGCCGCCGTCCTTGATCAGCTCGATCTGTCCAGACTGCTGGACCACGAACAGGCGATCCGTGTCGCCGGGCGGGGCCGCGATGTAGGTGGGAGCGGTGAAGGCTGCGACCACCGTCGCCTTGATGCCCGCCGACGCCGACGCCGGGACGAGGACCCCGATCAGGATCGCGAGGCGAAGCGCGCGGCCCAAGACGCGGGGTGCTGACGAGTGTCGCTTGATCGCCACCTGGAGTCTGGTTGATCACTTCAGCACGGCGGCGCGCCGCAGCCTGTCGAGGCAGCCATGAACGTCGGCCGTAGGCGGCTCGGGCAGCTCGTAGAGCTCTTGAACAGCTGCCGCGATCGCGTCGACCGAACGCCTGCCGGTGCATAGGTCGAAGATGACCGCGGACGTCACGTTGAGCCTGTGGACCTGGTCGCGCGTGGGTTGCACGACGATCAACCCGTCTGCAGTCTCTTCGACCTCGAGGCCGTCGACCCAAGCAGGGTGCGACGTAGGGCTGAACCGCGGTGTCTCCGGTCGCTCGAGCACAAGCGAGAACTCGGTCGGGGAGTGAGGTCCGTCCGAGGCGGCCAGAACTTCGCCGGCGGTCACATCTCGGAGCTTGCCGCCAGAGTCGAACATCCCGAACGCGAAGTCCAGTTCCTCGTAGCCGGCGAGCACCTCGGCTCGGTCGACGCCGCGCCTCGCGAGTTCCTCGCGAGAGAACTCGACGATCAGGAGCAGCTTCGGGTTAGACGCAATCGTCCGGCGGAGCCCGTCGACCACCTCGTGGTCGTATCCCTGAACGTCGATCTTGATTACATCCACCTGCGTTGGCAGCACGTCGTCCAGACGCACACAGGACACGAACACGTCGCCATCCTCGTCGCCAGGCTCCACGACGCGGTGCCCGCCGCGATTGTCCTCGTCGAGCGCGAGTGACACGTGCCCGGGCGCGAAGCCCGCGGCACATGGAACGACGGCGGCCGTCCCGCAGCCGTTACGGGCGAGATTGCGGTACAGGAGATCGAGGTTGCGCCGCTCGGGTTCGACGGCGATCACGCGCCCACTCGCGCCGACCAGCTTGGCGGCGAGGACGCTGAAATAGCCAACGTGGGCGCCCACGTCCACGAATGTCTGCCCAGGGCCGAGGGTCGCCTCCAGGAAGCACGTCTCGGCGGCCTCCCACACCCCCCATCGCGAGACAGCAGGTGTGATGACCCGGTCGGCGGTCGGCAGTAGCAGCCGCCCGACGACCGTCGTGAGATCGACTACCGGCTCCAACGTCGGTTCAAAGGGCATGTCGGCCACGGCCGGGAGGATCACATCAGCTCACCCTGGACGGTAGGTCCCTGCTGCCTGACGATGCTCCGCGACGATAGATCGGAACGCCGAGGCGATCGCGGCCGGGCGGTACCGCCACCGAATGTCCTCGGCAAGCGCCCCTACGACCGACCTGGCCTGTGCTGGAGCGGCGGCGACCTGCCGCAGCAGGCGGGCACCGTGCTCGACATCCGGGTCGGCCCATCGCTGGTCGCGAGCGTAAGTCGGAAGCCCTGCAGGATCGTCGACCGGCACGAGGTCGAAGTCGACCAGGTACGGCGAGCCGGCCATGAAATCGAGGTGGCCGCCGAACCCCGTGGTCACGACCGGATTGCCGTGCGCCGCAGCGTCGAACGCCCCGATCCCCCAGCCCTCACCGCGGCACAGCGACACGTAGCAGTCACCGCGGCCGTGCAGCCCGGTGATCTCGGGTTGCGTGAGCGGATGGGTGATCAGCATGATCGCCGGAGGGTCCGGTTGGCCCGCGATCAAGCGGGCCAGTGACCATGCCGTCGTTCCCTTCTCGGCGCGGCGTCCGGTTCTCGCGTCGTTGACCGTCCGGTCTTCGCAGCTGGTCTTGACGATCAGCAGGACACGATCCTCTCGCTGGAATGCGCGCAAGTACGCCTCGACGGTCTTGAACACCGCCTTGCGCTCGGTCCACTCGGCAATCGTGTAGAAGACGACGACGTCGTCGGGAACGTCCGCCCACGACCGCATCGCCCGGGCGCTCGATCTCGGGGGCGACGTGAGGCACGACGGCGACCGGCGTTCGGACGGCCGATGCGCCGATAGCGTCGGCGCTGAGCCGGGACGGGACGACGATCAGATCCGCGAGATCCAGGCTCCCGACCCAGTGCCCGGGGATCCGATCGGTCTCCCAGGCCGTGTGCGAGACCAGGAAGGCGTCCGGGCAGCGCTCGCGGACGCGCGGGAGGTACTCGGGCACGAGGTGTGCGATCACAACGGGGCAGTACGCCTCACGGAGACCTCGCGCAGGGTGGAACGGCAGGCCCCAATCGAATCCGCGCACGAGCGGCCTCCATTCGATCTCTAGTCCCGACTGCTCGAGCGCTGACACGCAGCGGTCGGCCGCCTCGCCGTACCCGGAGCTCTCGTCCAACGAGAGGTAGCTCCACGCGCTGTTCGGATCCGGGCGCGCGCCGCGGCGCACGGCGCGGCAGGTACGGCCGCGCAAGCTCTGCGAAGGTGGTCTGCGCGTGCCGTATGAACTGCGGGGTGCACCAGCCCTGCGTGGGCCTGGCTGAAGTCCCGCCGCTCGCGATCCCACCACAGGTGCGCCCAGAGGTGGACGCTCAGCGCATCCGCTGGGACCGGGTCACGCTGCTCCAGCAGGCGCGCTAGGCCGGAGCGCGTAGCTGGGTACGGGAAGAAGCTCACCTCGGGCTCCACCCGCACCCAATCGGGCATCGTCTGGCTGAGCTCGTCCGCCAGGAAGCCGCTGTGGTTGCTCCAGCTCCCGTCGAGCGCCGTCGGCATCCGCTCACGCCAGGCTCGCGCGAAGCGCGACCCCGGTTCGGACATCAGGAGGGCGTTGCAGAGCGAGGGCGCGCCATCCGCCGCTCCTCGGATCCCAGACAGGCGGCTCGCGCCCGATCACGAACGGCGCCTCGAACAACTCGTCCGAGAACCGGCGGACGAAGATCGTGTCGATGTCGGCGTAGACACCGCCGTCTCTCAGCAGAGCGTCCAGCCGGATGAAGTCGGCGTGATGCGCGTACCGGTACGCGGTTGGGACGTCGCCGTGCGAATAGTCGGCGGTCAGCGACCTCGTCGACGAGATCGACCTCGACGAGCTGCAGATGGGGCCGGATGCGTTCCCACCACGGGCCTTCAGGGCAGGTGGTGTGGTGGAAGAGAATGGCCTCCGGCTCGAGCACCCGCCTGCACGACTCAAGCGACACGTAGTGCAGCGAAGTGCAACGGCTCGGGCTCCGTCCTTGAGCCCGAAGACGAAGTGCGCCACGCGCGGGATCATCGACTGCGGCGCGCTGGTAGGGTGGCGCTCGCCGTGGCGACGCACGATCCCTATCCGCATCCGGGCGGACTCGCTCGAGGTCAACGAGGCCGACGACGGCCTGGTCGTCTTCGATCCCGCCAGCGACACCGTGCACCATCTGAACCCGTCCGCCTCGTTGATCTTCGATCTGTGCGATGGGACGCGAGACCTCCCGACGATAGCGAGCGTTCTGGCTGAGGCGTTTGCGCTCGACTCCCCGCCCGCGCAGGACGCCGAGCAAGGGCCTGCAGAACTCGCTCAGCGCAAGCTGATCCGCTGGGAAGCTCACAGCGAGCCGGCCTCCTGAAGCGCAGCGCCGGCGCACGATCGGCGCTGCTCCAGAAAGCGGTCGATAATCGGGCGTGACGGCGGCGGTGCATGTATCGCTCGCGGACCAGCGTCTCGGCCTGCGCGGTCAGCCGCTCGGCCAGCCCCGAGTCGCTCACGATCAGCGGCAACAGCGGCCGCGATCTGCTCGGCATCCTCGGCGATCAGAAGGTGGCGCCGGTGAGACAGCTCGAGTCCGGCGGCGGCGACTGGTGAGGCCGCGACGGGGACGCCATGGGCGAAGGCCTCGAGCAGCTTGATCCGCGTCCCGGCGCCGATCGCAGTGGGACGACGACCACATCCGCCGCCGCGTACACGGTTCCAGGTCGGAGACGAAGCCGGTGACCTCCACGTCGGGTCCGGCGAGGTCCGCGATCTGCGCGTCGTAGGGCCCGACCAGCCTCAGCCGCACGCTCCGACCGAGCTGCCGACGCACGGCCGGTAGCACCACGCGCGCCAGCCTCTGGGCGGCCTCGACGTTCGGCCAGTAGCTCAGGTTCCCGACGAACAGGAGCGAGACCTCGGGCCGGAGGCCGGGTGGGGGCGCGGCGGATCGGCGCGGCCGGGAGCTCGACCGCATTCGGGACGTGGCCGACGCGGAGGCCGTGTCTAAGCGCGAGGGCCCGGGCGTCCTGCCCGCTGACGCCGACGACCCCGTCGAACCGGTCACCGAAGGCGTCGAGCAATCGTGTGTAGGCACGGCGCCGCGGACGTCCCCGACGCTCGCCGCGAAGGCGGCGTCGTCCTCGTCAAGATCGAGCGTGAGCCGCGCGACGCCGAGTCTCTCGGCCACGCGCCACCCCGAGCGGGGCGAGGTAGGAGCGCATCACGTGCACCGCCGCGATATCGCCGGGCAGCCGCTCGACGACGGCCTCCGCCACCGCCTCCGCCAGTCCGGGCGAGGCGGGGCGGGCCGGCCTCGGAAGCTCGCCCGCGGCTGTCAGCCGCTGACGCCAAACGCGGGATCCGATGAGCCGGGCCAGGCCTGCGCGAGCACGATCGGGGTTCGGCTCCACGATCACGTCTACGGCCGCGGGATCGGTCCCCTCGGGCATGGCTCCGGCGACCGGCACCACGACGGTTCCGGTCTCGAACCTGGTGGTCGCGCGCGCGCCGGAACAGCTCGCAGCGCATGGCGAGCCCGTTGCCGCTCGTGGCGGGAGCAATCGGCGCCAGCAGAATCAGCCGCGGGTGCCGCGCGGACATTCACTCAGCTCGGTTGGCGCCGTTCGCGCGCCCCGGCCGAGCGCCACCGCGCGCTTAGCGCTATATCCGAGGTTGGCCGGGTCGCGTGCGACGGCGTGACCGTAGGCCTCGGCCGCATCGGCGTAGCGGCCGAGGCGAAACAGACAGAGCGCCCCGCGCTTCGTGCGCGAACTCGCCGAAGATCCGGGCGTCGTAGGCCGGGCCCTCGTCGGGCAGCGCCGCCAGGTCGACCGCGAGCAACCGGTCGAGCAACGCCAGCGCCTCCTCATAACGGCCCTCCGAAATCCGCACGGCCGACTCGATCCACCAGAGGAGCTTGTTGGACGGGTACTGGCGGCGCGCCTCGGCGAGCAGCGCGCCGATGTCCTCGCCGCGTCGGCGGCGCATCCGCACCAGGTCGGTGAACACCAGCACGCCGACCGGATCGAGCGGCCGGCGCCGCGCCACCTCCACGGCCTGGGCGAGCACCACCTCCGCCTCGGCTTCGTCGCCGAGGCCGGCGAGCACGCACGCGAGGTGATGGCGGTTGAACAGGTTGTCGGGGTCGAGTGGAATCTCGGCCCTGAGCAGCGGAAGGTTGCGCCTGTGCTTGTGGGTCTGGTCGCCCTCGTAGCCGAGGTGCTCGAGCAGCAGGTCGCAGTCGCCGATCGGCATGCGGTCCGCGCTGGGACACGGCGGCGATCGCCGAGGTCACCTCCTCGTGGATCTGGCCGGCGAAGCGAATCCGCGGATCGTGACGCCACAGCCGGTACTCCCGGTACGGCGTCGAGCACCGGTCAGGCCGCAGGAGCAACCGGAAGGCGACCTCGGGGGCGTCGACCAGGAGGCGCTCGAGCGTCTCGCGGTTCGCGTCACTAGTCGCTCGTCGGCGTCGATATAGAGGATCCACTCGCCGCGCGCCGCGTCCAGGGAGATGTTGCGCGCCTGCGCGAAGTCGTCACGCCAGCGTGATCGATCACCTGCGCGCCCTGACGCGCGGCGATCTCCGGCGAGCCGTCGGTCGAGCCGGTATCGACGACGATGATCTCGTCGACTACGGGACGGATCGAGGCCAGGCACTCCTCCAGCACGCCGGCCTCGTCGCGAACGATCAGCGCCGCGCTGAGCAGCACCGGCTCTTACCCCGAGCCCTCGGAACGCGGCCGTGGCTCAGATGCAGACGCAACCCAACCCGCTCGCCGCGCTCCGCGCTTCCTCGATCCGTGCGATCGGCAAATGCGGTACGGGCGCCGAGTGTGTTCACGATCCTCCTGAGGAGATCCAGGAGCACGTCGTCGCTCTGGAAGAACCCGTTGGCAAGCGACCGCGTCGGCGCGGCCGGGAGCACCCTGCGGACGCGCCAGGAGAAGGTCTGGCTCGACCCGATCAGTTAACCGGCGGGCGGGTTCTTCCCGCCGGTGGCGAAGAAGCTGACGCAGTCACCCTGGTTCTTGAACTGGTTGCCGAATCGCTGCCAGCCGCCGTCCTTGCAAATGGCGCCGGGGTCCCCCGGCTTCTGGTTGGGGAACGAAGGGGTCTTGGCTTCCGCGATTCCGTCCAAGCCGAAGGAGACCACCACCGGTACAACGAACGCCGCCGTTCCCGCCCTCTTCAGGAAACTCCGCCGCGGAATCCCCAACTCTCGCAATCGCTCATCACCCATCTCACGACCCTTTCGTTGAACCTGCGGCGCCCGCCCAAACGTCCGGACCAAACTACCAGAACTAGGTAACGGATGCAGGGGTAACGGATGCAACGCCCGAAGTCCCACATCGACACCACGTCCGGCGACGGCCATGCCCGAGATCGCCCGCGACGCGCTGCAGATTCCCTGCTCCACACATAGACGTCGCGCCGAAAGGCGGGGACTATGGGAGTACCGCCACCTCCCTGCCTGGGCAGGCGTGCGCATTGTCAGTGGCATCGTCTTGGCCGGCCTTGGCGTCGTGACGTTCTCCTTCGGTGGGAACGACTGGAAGACGTACGGGTGGACGATGGCGTTCCTGGCGGCGGCGGCAAACCTGGCGTTCGCCTCCTGGGAGCTGAGTATCGCCCGCTCTGCAGCCTCCCGACCTTGAGGGCGCGCTGCTTGCACCGGGCACACGAGCGAGCCGGACGATGGCGTCCGCCGCGACAGCCAAGATAAGGGCCGTGAGAATCGGGACCGACGACAACACTCGGTCGACGCTGTGGTCGCAGACGCAGGATCGCCATCTCAAGGATTCCGAGCGTCAGCTGCTGGACGCGATCACAGCAGGAGAGCTGGATGAGCATCTGGTCGCGATCGCCGACGCCGTCCACGCGCGTCGACACCTGCTTCACACGGTCCGTGCCGCGCGGACGATCGCAGAGCTGTGCGTCGGTGACACCGTGATGTTCACGAACCTGATTCGGCCCCGCTACCTCGAGCATGAACTCGCCGAGGTCACCGCCGTTGACGACCACACGGTCACTGTCCGCCTCTGGCGGCCGGTCGGGCGCTTCAGCGAGGGCGAGCTTCGATGCCCGCCGCTCGCGCTACGCAAGCTCGACCGCGGAGCCTCGATCCCGCCCAGGTAACGGTTCAGCTCGCGCGGTAGTCGGTGTGCCATCGAGGGGCACTAATCGTCATCGACGGCGTGTTTGCATCGGCAACGGTCCCTGAGAGCTTTGGGCGCGAACTCCGTGAGTTTTTCCGCCTGAGGTGGTCGATCTGACGCTGGCGCCCGTTGGTCCGAAGACGGTTGCTACCGACCCCTAAACGGTCGCCCGACCACGAAAAGCATGCCTTGAGGCCGCAACTGGCGTTACTCAGGAGCGCACGCTCGCGTTCACGGCCGCGAGCCAGCCATCATAAGCGCGCGAGCGATTCGGCTGATCGGATGACGCGCGAAGACGCCGAGCGGCTGCTTGAAGCCTGTCCGCTGGATGTGGCAGCCTCGCTTGGCGGGCGGTCGCGCCGGAGCCCCGTCTCAATCTCGTGAGCAGCGTGCCCTCTCAGTTCTCGCGCCCTGAGCTCGACAGTGCCTTCGCGAGCTCCCCGCGAGAGTCGCATGACGAGCATCCTGGTAGGCGTTGCCGAGATTGTCTGGACTCGATCAGCGCACGGGCGTGTTCCATGGCGCGCCGAATGGCCCTCGAGTGCTCTCTTCGCCGCTAGGAGCAGATCAGTGTCTCGCACGATCAGGCCGCGCGTCCGCATCGACGTACCCAGGGGCTGGCAACCAGACAAGACATCAACGACACCGTCACGGCCTAGCCACACGCTCGTCCGCGAGTCAGCTCGGGTTGATCGCGGCAGACAAAGGCAGGTCGCTCGAGGACGTCCCGACGTACACGCGGTATCGACCGGGCGCGGTCGTCCACTTGTTGAGGCGCGCGTTGTAGTACTCAAAACTCGATCGCGGCAGCTCGAGCCGGACGTTCCTGTTCGTTCCGGGCCTGAGCAGCACTCGGCGGTAGGCCTTCAGCTGCCGCGGTGGCTCGCCCGCGACGGCCGGGAACTGAACGTAGGCCTGGACGACCTCGGCACCGGCGTGGTGGCCGGTGTTGTTCAGTCGCACGGTCGCGCGATAGGCGCCTTGGCGAGCGCGCTTGACCTTGAGGTGACCGAGCGCGAAGCTCGTGTAGGAGAGCCCGAAGCCGAACGGGAACAGCGGCTGCTGGCGGTGCTGGTCGAAGTAGCGGTAGCCGACGAAGATCCCCTCGGAGTACTGGCTCAGCGCGTCGACCCCGGGGTACTCAGCCTTGGTTGTGGCCGGGCCCTGGCGGCGGGATCTCGGGAACGTCACGGGCAAATGTCCGGACGGGTCTGCTTTGCCGAACAGCGTCGCCGCGATGGCGGTGCCGCTCTGCTGGCCCGGGTACCACGCTTCGAGGACGCCGGCGACCCTCGACAGCCACGGCATCAGCACCGGCCCCGCGGTGTGCAGCACGACGATCGTGCGGGGGTTGGCCGCCGCGACTGCACTGATCAGCCGGTCCTGGTCGCCAGGCAGCGCGAGCGACGGGCGGTCCATTCCCTCGCTCGAGACGTCGTTGGCGAACACGACCGCTACCTTGGCGCGGCGAGCCGCCTTGACCGCCCGTGAGAGCAGCGACGGGTGCGGCGGCGCCCAGCCGACCTGTAGAGCGGCGCCGCCGATCGAGGATCCTGTTGCGTAGGTGATTCGGATCGAGACTCGGTGGCCCCTGGTCAGGGGCGCCTCTCCCTGAAAGGTGATCGTGGGCCCTCCCGGGTCGCCGATGAACCCGCCCTTAGCGGCACTGGCGAACTCCGCGTCCGCGCTCACGACCAGATGATCATCGACGTACAGGTTTGCGACGCCGGCGGTCTTGATCGAGAACCGATAAAGGCCGCTTCTGGGCGGGGTCAGCGTCCCGGTCCACTGACCGGCGGTCGCGCCGTTGGCGTTCGGGATCGGCATCAGCGGCGCCGGCGCACTTGCGAAATCGACGGTTGGATCTGTGCGCGTGAGCAACGGCGTGCCGGTCGGTGACTGCCCGCCGTAGAGACTGGCGCTCAGGCCGTGACCGGTGCCGTTGCTGGGCGTCAATGCGCTCGACGGGATCGTCGGCAGTGAAACGACGCCGAGCGTGCCCGGAACGTAGATGATCGGTGACTGGTGCCCGACCAGCCGCCTGATCCCGGCGAGCGGCGAGATCACCGGACCGCCGGGCCGGACCGCCGGCGATCCGTTCTCCTCGGTCTGCGTGCCCTGGCTCGCGTCATGGCCGATGATCGCGATCGACCCCGCTCGCCGGCTGAGCGGCAGCACGCTGTGGCGATTCTTGAGCAGTACCGTCGCGTCCTCGGCGAGCCGCGTAGCGAGCGCCAGATGCGACGGGGTGCTGACGTGACTGTTCGGACCGCCCGTGGGCCGATGATTGAACTGGCCGACCTGGAACATCGCGGTCAGGATCCGACCGGTCGCGTCGTTCAGACGCGCGGAGGAGAGCTGGCCCATGTTGTAGGCGTTGGTCAGGATCGTCAGCTCGTTCGCGCCGGTCGCGGTCGTGATGCTCCCCAACTGCATGTTGTCGACCCCCGCGTTGACCGCCGCGACATCGTCGCGCACCGCCAGTTCGGCGTCCGGGCCGACGAACCCCCGCAGCCCGAAGCTCTTGAGCGCGCTCAGCGTCTTGGGGTTCTGGCACGACTAGATGAGGTTGATGCGGTTGTATGCGCACATCACCGACGCGACGTGGCCCTGCTGGACCGCCGCTTTGAACGGAGCGAAATAGATCTCCTGCAGCGCCCGCCAGCTCACCTGATCACTCACCGCCGTGGCAGCAAGCGGCTGCCCGAACCGATCGATCTCCTGGTCGTTGCCCACAAAATGCTTTACCTGGGAGATCACATGCTGGCTCTGAATCCCCCGGATCTCGGGCACCGCCAACGAGCCGGCCAAGAACGGATCCTCGCCCAGGGTCTCCGGCTCGCGCCCCCACAGCGGCGTGCGGACGATGTTGACCGTCGGGGCCGCGATCAACGTGTCGCCCTTACCGAACGCCTCCGCCCCCAGCGCCCCGCCGTACGCCCGCGCCAATCCTCTATCCCACGACGCCGCGATTGTCTGCGCGTCCGGGAACGCGGTCACGTGCGTACTGCCCTCTCCCACGCCATTGGGCCCGTCAATGAATCGGATCGGTGGGATCCCGAGCCGCGCGTCACCGCCACCGCCGTTAGCGACCAACTCGAGCTTCTCCGCCGTCGTCATCGCCCGCAGCACCAACGACGCGCGCTGTTGGACCGAAAGCGACGCGTCACACCAGGGATGCGTTCCGCACGACGCTCCAGCCGAGACGGCCGGAACCGCAAGCACCAACCAGACTCCGATCGCCACAACGAGCGTACGAACCAGCGGGGTCATCCAAGACGAGAACGGCACGGGCATCCTTCCCCTCCGTTCACGACCGAAGGACGTTGACAAACGAAGTGTGTCAAGGCGCCGCACGATTGCATCGCCGAACCGTCTCGACCCAGTCGCGCCATTCGTTTGGCAACGGAGGAGTCATCTGAATGGAGCCGGCTCGGACCGAATCGCCCAATCACCCGAGCGGGCGCCCGACCCGCAGCTTCGTCTGAGAGGCTTGGCGCGGTACCGTCATCGAGATGGTCGAGCCGCCGGGACTAATCAGGCCGCGTTTGCGGGGCGTCTTGCACCAGTGGGCTTTCCTTCTGTCGCTCCCGCTCGGGCTGGGGCTCGTCGTCGCCGCTGAAGATGCGCGCGCCCGCATCGCAGTGACGGTGTACGCCCTCAGCGTCGCGGCGCTGTTTGGCACCAGCGCGCTGTATCACCGCGTTCGTTGGCGTTCGCTCACCGCGCGCGTCTGGATGCGCCGGCTCGATCATTCGATGATCTTCGTGCTGATAGCCGGCACGTACACGCCGTTTGCGCTGCTGGCCCTCCATGGGACACTCGCGGTCGCGATCCTCGTCGTAGCGTGGGTAGGAGCGTTGGCGGGCATCGCCTTCAACCTTGCATGGATCGGCTCGCCCAAGTGGCTGCACACGGTCCTCTACATCGCGCTGGGCTGGGTTGCGGTCGCAACCATTCCCCAGCTCGCAGCTGCAATCGGCATCGGAGGGTTGGCACTGGTCGCGCTCAGTGGCGTGCTCTACACGCTGGGAGCGGTTGTCTACGCGGTCAAGCGGCCGGACCCGGTTCCCACGGTCTTCGGATACCACGAGGTCTTCCACGCCCTGGTGATCGTCGCCGCCGCGCTCCAATACGCAGTCATCGCGTTCTTGATCGCGCCCAACTGAAGGCCCGAGCACGGCAAGCGTCGCCAGCCGTGTCGAGCAGTTGAGGCCGGCCTTGGCAGCTTGAGGCAGCGGGGTTTCCAGAGCCCTCTGTCGGACTCGAACCGACGACCCCTTCCTTACCATGGAATCCCGCCGTCACGCTGTGACCGTGGATGTCCCGTGTTTGCTGGGGGTTCGGCACGTCGGAGGTGGCATCTGCGGGTCCCTGAGTGGCATCTGGTGTTCCGCCATTGTTCCGCGAGGCCCGCCTCTGGCGGGCTCCCGTCGTGACCGTTTTTTGGTGGCGCGGGTCGCGGACATTCCCAGCCGATTGCGCAACAACGCCGGGCGCAGACTCGTGGATAGCCCGATACCCGTTTGTGTGACTCGGTCGCCACCCGCATCTGGTCGCCCGTTGTTTGCCTTGGCGCGGTCGACTGCTGTGACTTGGCCTACACCGGGCACTCGGCGCCCACGCGGAGGTTGAGGCAGGCCGCCCCGATTCCGCTGACGGTGACAACAGCGAGGCGGAAGTCGCCTTCGGAGCCCGAACAGCGAGCGAAGAGGACGCTGAAGCTGACGTCGAACGTGCAACTGGCGCCAGAGGCGAGGCTGCCGCCGTTGCACCCGTTACTTCTGACTGCGAAGCCCCCTACGGGGTCGTTGGAGAAGCCGAACGTGAGTGGCCCAAACGTGCCGGGACCGTTGTTAGTGACCCTAAACGTCGCGCTGGCGCTATCCACCTGGCCGAAGTCGTCGAAGTAGCGCATTGTATTGGGGATCTGGCCGAATTCGCCGTTGCCGGTCGCGCTGAGGGCCAGGTTGGCGCAGATGCCCGACGCCGCCGCGGCAGCCGCGGGGATCGCAATCGAGTAGATCAACGGCGCGCTCAGCGCCGCCGCGCCGAACTCGGCGGCGCGCTTGTGCAACGCACGACGCGAGATGCCCTCCGGCCGCTCGATCAGCCCCGCCACAGACAACTGCTCAACCGCCCGCGCCACCAACGCCACGTCCAACCCAACCAGGCGGGCGATCTCCCCGATCGACCGCTCACCGTCACAGCACCTCCATACCGAGGCCGCGTCCCCGGCGAGCGCGTGCGCAGTCTGCGTCGCCTGCACGTAGACCACCAGCTCATCGCCGACCTCCTCGCAGACGACCCCCTCGCTGCACGCCCGCGGATACGCGCTCAAATCATCCTCTCCTTCCCGCCACCGAGGCGCGGGAATTGTACATCTCCCCCGGATGCTCGCCGCCGAGCTTGACCGCCAGACGATGACGCCGGCCGATTACGTCGGCGGACCGTGGCGCGCGCACGGTGCCACGCTGGCCGACCCGACCCGCGCGAAAGACGCTAGGACTGGCGAGGTGCCTTATCCCTGCAAATCGCCATAAGCCCTCTGTCGGACTCGAACCGACGACTTACCCATGGAACAGGGCGTGAGCCTCGCATACCCGCGCGTAAGCGGGGTTTCTCATGATCTCGGCTCGCCCCTTTGTGGCCAGATCCCCTGGGATCACCAGGGGATTCCTGTCGATCTGGCCACAGATTCCGACCTCTGTGGCCAGTGGATCCATCACTGGTCATGGTGTCGGATAGTCGACCCCTTGATTCTGGGTCCAGGCGCCGACCACTGAGCGTCTGGCGACGGCCGCTCGGCACGCGCGGCGCGCGGCCTGGCCGGTGCGGTCATCACCGGCGCCGATTCGGTCGGCTCTGGTACAGCCAGTCGGTTCTACCACGCAGCCGCGGACCGCCCCATTCCTCCTGGGACGTGAGAAAGACCGGGTTGCCGCCCGGTCTTCCAGAACATAGGCGCCTTCCAGCGCTGCACCAACGATCTGCAAGCAGTCTAACCATGCTGAGGACGGAACCGTGGCGTGGGCGGGGTGTCTGCGCCGTTCGCGGGTGGTTGAGCACCATCGCGAGCCTCCGCGTCGTCGCCGGGGTTGGCGATGGCTTTCAGCCACATTACCCATCGGTTAGTCGCGTGCCCGGCTTGGGTGCTGCGCTGCATCTTCACGACGGGCGCCGCGGGTCGGTCGAGGGCTTGCCGCTCCCCCTTCGTCGCAGCCCGGCAGGCGCGCCGATGAGCCGGCAGGCGATCGCCGCGGCGCTGGCGCGCGAGGATCTGTCCTGCGGTGAGCGGCTCGTCGCGTTCTCGCTGGCGAGCTTCGCTGACCGTGACAACCGGGCGCGTCCAGGCACGCCGGCGGCGGCGGCGAGGGCGGGGCTGGCGAGGAGCCGGTTTCTTGAGGCGCGTGACCGGCTGGTTTGCCGTGGCCTGGTCGTGGTCGCCGATGCTGCGAGCGGGCGGGGGCGTGCGAGCACGCTCGCGCTGCCGTTTGCCGAAACGGGTCCGTGGTGGGAGGGCGAGATCAACGCAGAGCTGTTTGAGGGAGTCCTCCGCTACAGCGCCACGCGAGGCGCCGCGCGGCTGCTTCTGGCGACGATGGCGGCCCTGGCGAATGAGGAGGGCGTCGTCGAAGGCGTCATGACCGAGCGGCTCTGTGCGGGTGCGGGCATGGCGGACAGAACGTATCGGCGGGCGCGAGCGACGTTGCTGGCATCGGGCGAGGTCGCCGTTGGCGCCGGATCCGGTGGTCGGGGGAACACGAACCGCTGGGAGATCGCCCACTCGCGTGCGCGGTCAAGCGCCATCCCGCCGGCACGCGCCCGGCGTGTAGCGCCGCCACTGGGTGCCCGTCCGATAGTGGCGACCGTAGCGGCGCCAGCCGGGGACGCGCAGGACGTCGATGCGCTCCCGGCCGAGGTCGTGTCCGACGCCCGTAGTCAACCAGTCGCGGCCGTAAACGGCGGTCAGGATCGGACGGTTTTGACGCAAAAGGGTCCGGTCCTGACCGGGGTTTCCGAGCCAAAAGGGGGTCAGGAGCGGACACTTTCTGAGCTACACGGTCCGGCCGTGACCGGGGTTTCGGCTGTAAAGGGCGGTCAGGTCCGGACGGTTTCTCTCAAAACCCCGGCAAAAACCCCGGCAGAAACCCCGGCGCTCAACGCGCGCGCGGGTAGGGAACCCCAGAACCCCAGAACCATTGACCCCCCCAACCCCCCTGAAGGGGGGAGTGGCGCTGACAGGGTTCTGGTCGAGGAGACGTATCTGACCGAGCGGGGTCGTCGGCGCCGGCGCCTGGTCGCGGTTGACCTGGGCGCGGTGCGCGAGCGATTGAGGGCGGCGGGGGACGCGGATCTCGCCGCCTGGGAGCAGGTGCGGGCCCTGCTGCGGGAGGCCGTGGGTGAGAGCACGTTTGAGATCTGGCTCGCGAGGCTTGAGTTGGTCGCGGTCGACCTCGAGGGCACGTTGGTCGTGTCGACGCCTCCGGAGACCGCGGGCTGGGTCGCCGACCGTTTCGGCCGGGTCCTGGACGGCGCCTCACGGCGCGCGGGCCGGCCACTCCGGATCGCTGACGAGCCGCAGCGCATGGCGGCCGAGTCCCTGCCGCCCGCCACCGCCGCGGCCGCTGGCTCGGCGCCCGCCGGCTCGTCCCCGGGCGCGCGGCTCTGTGGCAGTGCCGGGTTAGCCGAGTGTGCGCCTGACGTTCCGACGACCGGATCGGACGGTGCGCTGTCTGGCTCGTCCGGCGCGTGTCGGGGTGACCAGTCAACCCGCAGGTCGGCTTACACGTCGACTTACTCATTTTCTTACGGCGATGTTTATAACCAAACCAGGGAGGTGTAGTGATGACCTGTTCGGTCAATGTGTTGCTCGTCGAAACAGACGAGTTGGAGCTGCGCGAGCGTACCGAGCAGCTGTTGATGGACGGCTACGCGGTCGACAGTGTGAGCACGGTCGACCAGGCGCGAGCAAAGCTCGCCGAGGGGTCCGACGCGCTCGTGTTATCGAGCGAGCCGGGGACGATCGGGTTGCTGCGCGAATTGCGAGCGGGCGAGATCCCGCGCGCGGACTCGCGGCTGCCGGTGTTGGTGCTGGGCGTCGATGATGACTCGGCGGCGGTGCGCTACTACCGCGCGGGTGCGGATGTCGCGCTGCCGTCAGAGAGCTCGGGGCTGTTGGTCGCGGCCGGGCTTGAGGCGGTCGGCCGCCATGCCGGTCCGCGGGAGACGCGGGTTCAGCGGGTCGGGAGCCTGACGATCGACCGCGACGCGAGGATCGTCCAGGTGCACGATCGGCCGGTGTCGCTGACGCGGCTTGAATTCGATCTGCTGGTGACGCTCGCGAGCGAGCCGCGCAAAACGTTCACGCGCGCCGAGCTGACCCGCGACGTGTGGGGCTACGACGCCCAGGCGGCCGGGCCGTCACCAACGGTCGACAGCCACGCGCATCGGCTGCGCCAGAAGCTCGACCAAGCCGGCGCCGAGCCGATGGTGCAGACCGTTCGCGGCGTCGGCTGGCGGCTCACCCGATGACCAGCATCCTCGCGCCTCTCGGTGTCGGTGCAGCCGAGCGCCTGGGCGGTCGTCGTGGCCTCGCCAGGCTCTCGCCACCAGGCTGCCGGTCACGGGACGGCGATCGTATGTCACAGGATCGTGACGGTTGCTCGCTAATTCAGTTACTCATGACCGGCAGGGCACTGCTGTACACGATGATCAGCGAAATGCGCACGCTTCCCTGCGACCTGGTGTCTGACTGGTCGTCTGGCACGACGGATTACACGTCGGCTTACCAACGC
Organism: uncultured Alphaproteobacteria bacterium; assembly: GCA_963767245.1. Classification (GTDB taxonomy): domain Bacteria; phylum Pseudomonadota; class Alphaproteobacteria; order Rhizobiales; family Beijerinckiaceae; genus Roseiarcus. The sequence continues at coordinate 3,986 of CAVYDG010000025.1, read as the reverse complement.
TCTTGCAGCGTTGTTTACGCGCAAGCAAGGGAGGTGTTGTGATGGTGATTGCGATCGCGAATCAGAAGGGAGGCGTCGGCAAGACAACCTCGGCGATCAACCTCGCCACGGTGCTCGCCCGACGCGGCCGCGGCGTGCTCGCGGTCGACGTCGACCCGCAGTTCGCGATGACCAGGCGACTCGGTGTAAAGCCTCACGCCCGCGCAAAGACGATCGTCGACGTCCTCGCCGGCTGGGCGAGCACCCGCGAGGCGCTCGTGACCGGCGTGCACGGGATCGATCTGCTGCCCGCGACACGGGAACTGGCCGGCGTCGAACCGGCGCTGGCCGGCGAACCGAATCGCGACACCGTGCTGCGCGACGTGCTCGCCGGCGTCGACTACGAGCACGTGGTGATCGACACCCCGTCCAACCTCGGGCTGCTGACCGTCAACGCGCTCGTCGTCGCCGACCTGGTCGTCGCCCCAGTCGCGGCCGGTGACGAGGGCGCAGCGCAGGGCGTCGCCGAGCTGCGCGCAACGCTTGCCAAGCTCGCCCGCCACAGGCCGACGACACCCGCGCTGGCGGTGGTCGTGACCAAGGTTCGGGCCCGCCGGGTGATCGGCGAGATGATCGACGAGGCGGTCATCGCCCTGGGCCTTGAGCCACTCGCGCGCATTCCGGAGCGGACCGCGGTTGAGCAGGCCGACGTGTCGCGCACCCCGATCGCGGTCACCGCCCCCGACAGCGCGGTCGCGTTGGCCTACGAGCAGCTCGCCGACCACCTCGGACATCAGGCGGTGATCGCGTGACCGCGGTACCGCGTCGCGGCCTTCAGATCGACGACCCGCTCGCCTCCAGCCAGCCCGGGAGACAGGACGAGCCGCTGGTTCAGTCGGTCGAGCACACGCGGCCGCAGGCGGCCGGGGGCCAGCGCGCCCCAGGGGGCACGGGCGCCTCTCCGGGTGCACAGCCCGGGAAGCGAGCGACCAGCGCGAACAAGTCCCGGCCGGCAAGCGCCCGTGACCCGGAGCCGTCGGCCGGTGCGCCAGCGGGCCGTGGCCAGATCGGTCTGTGGCGGGCGTGGAGCGGGATCAGTGGCGTGGGCAGCTTCCGGCTGCCGCACGAGCTGCTCGTCGAACTCAGCGACACCGCCCGGGAGCTCGAGCTGCCGATCGGCATGATCGTCACCGCCGCGATCACGCAGCTGCTCGACCAGCCCGCCGAGCAGATCGCTCAGCTCGTCGACAGAGCCGACGACGCCCGTATCCACGGACGCCGGAACTCAAGGCGACGTCACGGCGACCCGACCGAGCAATGACCGGCGTGACCACCCCCATTAAGCAATCGCCTGTCCGCGGCGGCTCTACCGGACACCTCCCGGCCACGCCGAAGCACGTCGCTCGCGGCGTCTCATCGACCGACGGCGTCCGTTCACCAGCGAACAGCGGCCCGGCACCGCTGCAACGGCCGGGGCCGGACACCGATGGAGGTGACCCAATCGATGCAACTCGAACCTAACGAAACCCGCGCCGCCGAGGCGTCCGTCGACGGGCTCATCCGCACCCGCTACACGCTCGACGTGCGCGTGGTCCGCGGACACGAGCGTGTCCACACCCAAAGCCAGCAAACCACGTGCCTCCAATGCGGCGGCAGCGCCCATCGCTCGTTCGCAATGTTCCGCGACCTCACGGAGGTCAAACGATGACCGTCGTCGCGATCGACACTCATCAGCGCCACGTTCCCGGGCTCGAGCAGGAGATCCTCGCTCGGATCGACCGCGCCGGCCTCAACGTCTGCGAGGCAGAGCTGCGCTACAAGCTCCAGTGGGACGAACCCGCGCACGGCTCGCTGCTCGACGTGCTCGACGCGCTCGAACAGAACGGGCTGATCGAGAGCGCACTTCACTTCCGGCTCACCGAGCACGGCCGAGCGCAGCTCCCCGCCGATTATCAGCCGCCGCGACGCTACGGCACCGCGATCCCATGGAAAGTCCAGGCATGACCCGCACCGAGATCCGGACCCGGGCCTCCCGGGCTCGCCGGCGGCCACAACCACGACATGCGTGAATCGCATGACCACCAGTAGCGAACGCGGACACGCGATCACGCGTGCGCCGCGCCGGCCTGCCGGTCGTCGACGAGCAGGACTGCACGTGCGGGCTGCGCGGACGCCTCGTCGTCCTCTGAGTGCAGGCTGTCTCCGGGTCCTGTGGCCCTACGACCAGCGATGCCCGGTCCACGACCCAACAGACCAGCAAGCACCGCGGCCCGCCAGGCGGCCCAGGAGACGCCGGACTCGCTCGCAGGCCGCACGACAGGCGCGGGCAAAGCGAAAGACAGGCATCCGATGAGCCGGGCCGTACCCGAGCCGGCACGCCAGCTCGCGGCCGAGCTCCAACGACAATTCGGCCGCGACGCCGAACTGGCCAAGCAGCTCAACGACGCGCACCGGCGCTTTTCGCAAGCCAACGATCGGCTGAGGTGGGGTATCCACCCCGACGGCCTCGCGGCCATCTACGAAGGGGTTGGACGGGGGCAGCTATGTGTGCTCGCGTCAGACCACTCCGCGTGGTGTGACTACGCGAGCCTGCTGTTCTTGGAAGGAGCGGGAGTCTCGAGGAGAATGCACCAACGGCGACAATCGAGAAGCCAGCACTGGCAGTGACTGGGCAGGGTTTTGAGCGCGCCGCCCCTGGATCGGGCACCAACTTGGCTGGTGCTTGACGCCTATTCTGGTCGCGTCGGCGTGCTGGCCGGTTCGGATCAGGAGGGGCACACGCGGCGCCATCGTCAGCTTGTTGCAGTCAACGTTGGTCATCGGATGCTGAAGATGGACTCAGGACGGTCGGCCGGGCGGTCTGGGTCGACGTCGGGCGCATCGAGGAGGAAGGGGATTCTTCTTGTCGCGTTCGCTCGTGAGGTACGGTGCGGCGATCAAGGTCGAGGAGGCCATGACGAACTACACGGTCAGTCAACCAGACGGTCGCGGGTTTCCGCCGCACGATGATCTGATCTACGAGGTCGGGAAGGCGATCCGCCCAACGCAGGAGCCGAGCGGCCGCCCACGCATCAGCGTGCGAGGCGAGACGTACGCGCTCCCGCATTACTGCTCGCGGATGGGTTGCTATCCGGCGGCCTACCTGACTGCGGGAAATGTCGTTACCTGCATCGAGGTCCAGCAATGGCCGTGTCGGTTGTTCGAGGTTGCGGAGAGCCAATTAAGGTTCATTTGCTCCCGCGCCTGAGGAATGGCACCGGGCGATGGAGGCCTGGCGCCAACGACGCGGTGTTGGCGGCCAATCGGCCATTAAGCGTTGACTAAACCGAGGACCGATACCGCCGCCAGCACGAGGCGCATGAGGCTGCCAGTCGTTGAGCGGCGCTACCGGCTGGATAATCTGCTGGCCGAGCGCTACGGCGGCTTTTGCGCATTGACTATCGTCCGCGAGCTGGGTTCGGGTCTTGGGCCCCGCGGCGCGGACGTTGTCAGGCTGATCGAGCGCTCGAAGCACCTCAACGCGCTCGAACTCGAGCGGCTGGCCGCCGCTCAGCGTTGCCCGTATCCCGTCAGCGCCAGCACGCACTCCGTCGATCAAGCCGAGGCGAGCTGGTGGGCAACGAAGTCGTTAGCTGTGTCTGAAGTCATAGAAGAGGCCGCATATGAAGCCGGCCGGCGCGGGGCTAAGCAGAGCGCCTGTAACGCGACCGGGGGAGGTCGGGAAGAGAAAGTTTGGGGAGGGCGCAGCCCGACCACTCCCCAGGTGCCGATCGACGCGTTCATGGCTTATCACAACGCCGTAGAGGCGCTCGTGATGAAGGATGTCGTCGCAGGGGAATGCTTCGAGTTTCTCTACCGCGCCTGGCGAGAGGTCATCGACCAGCAGACTCACCCGAGCGGAGAGTAAGCGCCTCTGACGCGACTCATGAGCAAACGCGCAGCGAAAGCACTGGCCACAGCGCCGTGCGGCGGCGAGCTGGCCGTCAATTCACAGTCTCGTCTGCTCG
>CAVYDG010000024.1:0-287176 GCA_963767245.1 uncultured Alphaproteobacteria bacterium | reverse complement strand
TCGGTCTCCTGCGCATGGAGCGGGCGATCAAGGAGCGGATGTCGTCGGTCGAGATCGACACCATTATGCCGCAGGACCTGATCAACGCGAAGCCGGCGGCGGCGGCGGTGCGCGAGTTCTTCGGCTCGTCGCAGCTGTCGCAGTTCATGGACCAGACCAACCCGCTGTCCGAGATCACCCACAAGCGCCGGCTTTCGGCGCTTGGGCCGGGCGGCCTCACCCGCGAGCGCGCCGGCTTCGAGGTGCGCGACGTGCATCCGACGCACTATGGCCGCATCTGCCCGATCGAGACGCCGGAAGGCCCGAACATCGGCCTCATTAACTCGCTCGCGACTTTCGCGCGCGTGAATAAATACGGCTTCATCGAATCGCCCTACCGCAAGATCCGTGACGGCAAGGTGACCGAGGACGTGAGTTACCTCTCGGCAATGGAGGAGCAGAAATATTCGGTCGCGCAGGCCGACACTCCGATCGACGCCAACGGCCATCTGGTGGGCGACCTGATCGTTTGCCGCCACGCCGGCGACGTCGTGTTCCTGCCGGGCGACCGCGTCGATTACATGGACGTGTCGCCGAAGCAGCTGGTCTCGGTGGCTGCGGCGCTCATTCCGTTCCTCGAGAACGACGACGCCAACCGCGCGCTGATGGGCTCGAACATGCAGCGTCAGGCGGTGCCGCTGGTGCGCTCTGACGCGCCGCTGGTGGGCACCGGCATGGAGGCGATCGTGGCGCGCGATTCGGGCGCGGCGATCGCCGCGCGGCGAGGCGGCGTCGTCGACCAGATCGACGCCACTCGTATCGTCGTGCGCGCGACCGATGAGACCGACGCCGCCAAGCCCGGCGTCGACATCTATCGCCTCATGAAGTTCCAGCGCTCAAACCAGTCGACCTGCATCAACCAGAAGCCGCTTGTGAGGGTGGGCGACCGGGTCGAGAAGGGCGACATCATCGCTGACGGGCCCTCGACCGATCTCGGCGATCTTGCGCTCGGCCGCAACGTCCTCGTCGCGTTCATGCCGTGGAACGGCTACAACTTCGAAGATTCGATCCTGCTCTCCGAGCGCATCGTCAAGGACGACGTCTTCACCTCGATCCATATCGAGGAATTCGAGGCGATGGCCCGCGACACCAAGCTCGGGCCTGAGGAGATCACGCGCGACATTCCGAATGTTTCGGAAGAAGCGCTGAAGAACCTCGACGAGGCCGGCATCGTCTACATCGGCGCCGACGTCGTGGCTGGCGACATCCTGGTCGGCAAGATCACGCCCAAGGGCGAAAGCCCGATGACGCCGGAAGAGAAGCTTCTGCGCGCCATCTTCGGCGAGAAGGCCTCCGACGTGCGCGACACGTCATTGCGCGTTCCGCCGGGCGTGCAGGGCACGATCGTCGAAGTGCGCGTCTTCAACCGTCATGGCGTCGACAAGGACGAGCGCGCCCAGGCGATCGAGCGCGAGGAAATCGAACGCCTCGCCAAGGACCGGGACGACGAGCAGGCGATCCTGGATCGCAACGTCTATGCGCGACTGGCGCAGACGCTCGAGGGTAAGCGGGCTCTGTCCGGACCCAAGGGCTTCAAGAAGGATCAGGTGCTGAACAAGGCGCTGCTCGAGGAGCAGCCGCGCTCGCAATGGTGGAGCTTCGCGCTCGAATCCGACCAGACGATGTCGGAGATCGAGTCGATGCGCAAGCAATACGACGAATCGAAGAAGTCGCTGGAAAGCCGCTTCCTCGACAAGGTCGAGAAGCTGCAGCGCGGCGACGAATTGCCGCCCGGCGTGATGAAGATGGCCAAGGTGTTCATCGCGGTCAAGCGCAAGATCCAGCCCGGCGACAAGATGGCCGGCCGCCACGGCAACAAGGGCGTCGTGTCCCGGATCGTGCCGCAGGAGGACATGCCGTTCCTCGAGGATGGAACGCCGGTCGACATCGTGCTCAATCCGCTCGGCGTGCCGAGCCGGATGAACGTCGGGCAGATTCTCGAGACCCATCTCGGCTGGGCATGCGCGGGCTTAGGCAAGCAGGTCGGCGAGGCCGTCGACGCCTATCTGCGCTCGAACGACGTCCGTCCGCTGCGCGGCAAGCTCAAGCAGGTCTACGGCGAGGACGAGACGATCAAGGCGCTCGACGACAAGAGCCTCGCCGAACTCGGCGAGAATCTGCGCCGCGGGGTGCCGATCGCGACGCCGGTGTTCGACGGCGCGCGCGAGAAGGACATTGTCGAGATGCTCAAGCTCGCCAATTACGATTCGTCCGGGCAGGTGACGCTCTATGACGGGCGGACCGGCGACGCCTTCGATCGCAAAGTGACGGTTGGCTACATCTATATGCTGAAACTCCACCACCTTGTCGACGACAAGATCCACGCCCGCTCGATCGGCCCCTACAGCCTCGTTACCCAGCAGCCGCTGGGTGGCAAGGCGCAGTTCGGCGGCCAACGCTTCGGCGAGATGGAAGTGTGGGCGCTCGAAGCCTATGGCGCGGCTTACACGCTCCAGGAGATGCTGACCGTCAAATCGGACGACGTCGCTGGCCGCACCAAAGTCTACGAGGCGATCGTGCGCGGCGACGACACTTTCGAATCGGGCATTCCGGAGAGCTTCAACGTGCTGGTCAAGGAAATGCGGTCGCTCGGACTCAACGTCGAACTCGCGTCGCTCAAACGCCCGGTAGAAGAACTGCCCCCGGCCGAGGCGGCGGAATGATCGCGGGCCCGGTGGACGGGCGCGGGTGAGTTTTGGCGTTCGTCGCCCGTTGGCCGATTGGCTGCGGGTCGCGGTTCCAACAAGGCGAGTCCGGAGGCAATTTTTCTTCGGATTTCGCGGGAGACTTCAATGAATCAGGAAATCACCAATCCGTTCGCGCCGGTCGCTGCGCCACAGGCGTTCGACCAGATCCAGATCGCGATCGCGAGCCCGGAAAAGATTCTGTCGTGGTCGTTCGGCGAAATCAAGAAGCCCGAGACGATCAACTACCGCACGTTCAAGCCGGAGCGCGACGGACTGTTCTGCGCCCGCATCTTCGGGCCGATCAAGGACTACGAGTGCCTGTGCGGCAAGTACAAGCGGATGAAATACAAGGGCGTCATCTGCGAAAAGTGCGGCGTCGAGGTGACGCTGTCGCGCGTCCGGCGCGAGCGCATGGGCCATATCTCGCTCGCCGCGCCGGTGGCGCACATCTGGTTCCTGAAGTCGCTGCCGTCGCGCATCGGGCTCCTGCTCGACATGACGCTGAAAGACCTCGAGCGCATCCTCTACTTCGAGTCCTACATCGTGCTCGATCCGGGTCTCACGCCGCTCAAGGATCGCCAGCTCCTGAACGAAGACGATTATCTGCGCGCGGTCGATGAATATGGACAGGACAGCTTCACCGCGATGATCGGGGCGGAGGCGATCCGCGAGATTCTCAAGGGCATGAACCTGCAGAAGATCGCCGAGGACCTCAAGGTCGAGATCGCTGAATCGAAGAGCGAGCTCAAGCCCAAGCGCCTCGCCAAGCGGCTGAAGATTATTGAGGCCTTCATGCACTCGGGCAACAAGCCGGAGTGGATGATCCTGACCGAGGTTCCCGTCATTCCGCCGGACTTGCGGCCGCTGGTTCCGCTCGACGGCGGAAGATTTGCGACCTCCGACCTCAACGACCTCTACCGCCGGGTCATTAATCGCAACAACCGCTTGAAGCGGCTGATGGAACTGCGCGCGCCCGACATCATCATCCGCAATGAGAAGCGGATGCTGCAGGAGTTGGTCGACGCCTTGTTCGACAACGGCCGGCGCGGGCGCGTCATCACCGGCGCCAACAAGCGGCCGCTCAAGTCGCTCGCCGATATGCTGAAGGGCAAGCAGGGCCGGTTCCGCCAGAACCTGCTCGGCAAGCGCGTCGATTATTCCGGCCGTTCGGTGATCGTGGTCGGCCCCGAGCTCAAGCTGCATCAGTGCGGCCTGCCGAAAAAGATGGCGCTCGAATTGTTCAAGCCGTTCATCTATTCGCGCCTCGACGCCAAGGGCCTGTCTGCGACGGTCAAGCAGGCCAAGAAATTGGTCGAGAAAGAGAAGCCGGAAGTCTGGGATATCCTCGACGAGGTGATCCGCGAGCATCCGGTCATGCTCAACCGCGCGCCGACCCTGCACCGCTTGGGGATCCAGGCGTTCGAGCCGGTCCTGATCGAAGGAAAGGCGATCCAGCTCCATCCGCTCGTCTGCTCGGCGTTCAACGCCGACTTCGACGGCGACCAGATGGCGGTCCACGTGCCGCTGTCGCTGGAAGCGCAGCTTGAGGCGCGGGTGTTGATGATGTCGACCAACAACATCCTGCATCCCGCCAATGGCCAGCCGATCATCGTCCCCAGCCAGGACATCGTGCTCGGCCTCTACTACGTCTCGCTGATGCGCGACGGAGACCCAGGCCAGTACGAGGAGGATCCGAAGACCAAGCGCCCGATCCGCGGCGTCTACAGCGACATTGGTGAGATCGAGCACGCCCTCGCTGCCGGCACGATTACGCTGCACACGAAGGTCAAGGGCCGGGCGTGGACCTATAACGACAAAGGCGAGCGCGTGGCGAAGATCTTCGACACGACGCCCGGACGCCTGTTCCTCGGCCAGCTCTTGCCGGAGCACGTGAAGATTCCCTTCGACGTCGTCAACAAGCTGATGACGAAAAAGGAAATCTCCAACATGATCGACATCGTCTACCGCAACTGCGGTCAGAAGGAGACGGTCATCTTCTGCGACCGGATCATGGCGCTCGGCTTCCGCGAAGCGTTCAAGGCCGGCATCTCGTTCGGCAAGGACGACATGGTGGTGCCGGACACGAAGCAGGCTCGGATCGCAGAGACGTCTTCGCTGGCGAAGGAGTACGAGCAGCAGTACAACGACGGCCTCATCACCCAAGGCGAGAAATACAACAAGGTGGTCGACGCCTGGGCGAAGTGCTCGGACAAGCTCGCCGAGGAGATGATGGCCGGCATCTCGGCGGTGCGCAAGGACGAGCACGGCCGCGACAAGCCGATCAACTCGATCTACATGATGTCGCACTCGGGCGCGCGCGGCTCGCCGACGCAAATGCGCCAGCTTGCCGCCATGCGCGGCCTGATGGCCAAGCCCTCGGGCGAAATCATCGAGAGCCCGATCATCTCGAACTTCAAGGAGGGCCTGTCGGTTCTGGAGTACTTCAATTCGACCCACGGCGCCCGCAAGGGCCTCGCGGACACCGCGCTGAAGACGGCCAACTCCGGCTACCTCACGCGTCGCCTGGTCGATGTGGCGCAGGATTCGATCATCACCACGCCCGATTGCGGCTCGACGCGCGGCATCAGCATGCGCGCGATCGTCGACGCCGGCACGGTCGTGGCCTCGCTCGCCTCGCGCATTCTCGGCCGCACGTCGGCTGACACGCTGCGCGACGTCGACGGCAAGGCGATCGTCGAAGCCGGTCGGATGATCGTCGAAGAGGACATGCCGGCGATCACCGCTGCCGGCATCCAGGAAGTCAAGATCCGCTCGGTCTTGACCTGCGAGGCGAAGAACGGCGTCTGCGGCGCCTGCTACGGCCGGGATCTCGCGCGCGGCACCCCGGTCAATATGGGCGAGGCGGTCGGCGTCATCGCCGCCCAGTCGATTGGCGAGCCGGGCACCCAGCTCACCATGCGCACCTTCCACATCGGCGGGGCGGCCCAGCTCGCCGATCAGTCGTTCATCGAGTTGAATTTCGACGGCGAGGTGAAGATCCGCAACCGCAACCTCGCGCGCAACGCCAACGGCGATCTCATGGCGATGGCGCGCAACGTCGCGGTCGTCATCACCGATCGCAGCGGGGCCGAACGCGCGGTGCACCGGGTGCAGTACGGCGCCCGCCTCAAGGTCGACGAGGGCGACAAGATCAAGCGCGGGCAGAGGATCGCCGAGTGGGATCCGTTCACCCGTCCTGTCTTGACCGAGATTGACGGTGTGATCGGGTTCGAGGACCTGGTCGAGGGCGTGTCGATGTCGGAGCAGGTGGACGAAGCGACCGGCATCGCCAAGCGCATCGTCACCGACTGGCGGTCGACGCCCCGCACCGCGGGCCTGAAGCCGGCCCTGGTGATCAAGGGCAAGGACGGCAAGATCGCCAAGCTCGCCCGTGGCGGCGACGCGCGCTATTTGCTCTCGGTCGAATTGATCATTTCGTTCGAGCCGGGCGCGACGGTGAAAGCCGGCGACGTCATCGCCCGCATCTCGATCAACAGCGCCAAGACGCGCGACATCACGGGCGGCCTGCCGCGCGTGGCGGAGCTGTTCGAGGCGCGCAGGCCGAAGGACCATGCGATCATCGCCGAGATCTCGGGCACGGTCAGGTTCGGCAAAGACTTCAAGAACAAGCAACGCCTGACGATCGAGCCGAGCGAGGAGGGCGTGGAAGCGGTCGAGCACCTGATCCCGAAATCGAAGCACATCCATCTTCAGGACGGCGACGTGATCGAGAAGGGCGAGTATATCGTCGATGGCAATCCCGCCCCGCACGACATTCTCGCCATCAAGGGCGTCGAGGAGTTGGCCGCTTATCTCGTCAACGAGATTCAGGAAGTCTACCGCCTCCAGGGCGTCAGCATCAACGACAAGCACATCGAGGTGATCGTGCGCCAGATGCTGCAGAAGGTTGATATCACCGACGCCGGCGACACCGACTTCCTGGTCGGCGAGCAGGTTGACGCTTCCGATCTCGAAGCGGCGAACGAAGCGGTGACCGCCGAAGGCAAGAAGGCGGCGACCGGCGTTCCGGTGCTGCTCGGCATCACCAAGGCGAGCCTGCAGACCCGTTCGTTCATCTCGGCGGCGTCGTTCCAGGAGACGACGCGGGTGCTGACCGAAGCCGCGGTCAACGGCAAGGTCGACACGCTCGAAGGCCTCAAGGAGAACGTGATCGTCGGTCGGCTCATCCCGGCCGGGACCGGCGCGGCGGTCGCCAAGCTGCGCCAGATCGCGGCGATGCGCGACACCTTGATCCTGGCGCAGAAAGCTGAAGCCGCCGCGGCGGCGCCGGCCCTGCCGCTCGCCGCCCCCGCCGTCGAGCCGCCGCCCGCAACGCGCAGCAAGGCGCGCGTGCCTGCGGGCTGACGGCGCACTCTGGCGGGCAAACGCGAATCCCTCTCCCTCCTCCGGGAGAGGGACGCCTAGCTGCCCGCCAGCACCTGGACGGCCCGGTCGAGCTGCGGATCGGCGCCGGCGGCGTAGCGCGAATCGAACTTGACCTCGATCGTCGGCTCGACGCCGACCCCTTCGAGGCGCTTGCCGTCCACCAGCACGTCCTCGACCGCGAGCAGGAGCAGCCCGTCGTCGCCGATCAGGAACGCGGTCGCGGCGAGCACGGCGCCTTCGGTGCGCTGGCCGATCAATTCGCCGAGCCGGTATTCCTTGAACCCATAGGCGAGCACCTCCTTGCCGCTGCGGGTGCCCTGATTGATCAGCATCGCCACGGGCTTGCGCCATTTGACGTCGACGAGCCCGGTTTCGCCGGCGCGATCCTTGACCTGCATCGTCGGCGAGCGCGGATTGAACAGATCGAGATACTGCGGCTGGGCGCCGCCCCATCCGCCGCGCAAATCCCAGATGAGCGCGTCGGCGTCCTTGAGCGCCCCCTCGCCGATGAGGTCCTCGAGGGCGGACTGATACCGGCGGCTGGCATAGGACCAGACATGCACGTAGCCGACGCGCGCATTGTTGCCGGCGACGATGACGCGGGCGCTGGCCTCAAGGCCGTGCAGGAACATTTCGCCTGGGTGAAGATCGGCAGGCGCTATGCTGATGATCATCGGCGCTGCGCCTGCCGCGCGGCGGATCTGGAGTGAGACCGGGGAGCCAACCTTGCCGCGGAAGGAATCGACCGGGCGAAACGGGCGATCGTCGACCGAGAGGATTTCATCGCCGACAACAAGCGCGGCTTGCGCCGGGGCGCCCTCGATCACGCCGGTGACGAAGGTGCGGCCCGAGGCGTCGATCTCGGTGAACGCTCCGATCCCCGGATAGGCCACATCGCCTTTTGGGAACACTCGTTCGAGGCCTCGATGCTCGAGCGCGCCGGAGAAAATGTCGGCGAGCTGATAGTAGGCCGGCTCGTCGGAAGTGTAATAGTGCGTGTGGGAGGCGCCGAGTTCCGCCAGCATCGCATTGATCGCCACCGCCGCTTCCTCGCGCGAGTGGGCAGCGATCGCCTGCGCACGGTAGCGCGTTTTGACTTTCTCCCAGTCGAGGCCATGCAGGCTCGGGTCGTAGAAGCGGTCGCGCGCCAATTCCCAGACCTGGTCGAAGTTGGCGGTATTGCCGCCAGCGTGGAGCGCGTCGGACTCGCTTAAGGACACCGCGCCCGCCGGCCGAGCGCCAAACGCGGCGGCGCCTGCGGCGAGAGCCAGAACACTCCTTCGCGTCGCCTTCATTATCTTCACGGACTCCGGATGGCTTCAGCCGGCCGCCGAACGCCGCCGCTGCCAGACTGGGAACGGTCTGTTCTCGAATCGAGGCTCCCGTGTGACTGTCTCGGGGCAATTTGCCGAACCGAAAGTCCGAGCGCGGGCGACAGCGCCTCGGCCGCGCGGCCGGACCCGCAAATTTCGCTGCGGCGGCGATTATGACAGCGCAAAGGGGTTGACGCGCGTTGAGCGCTTGAATATGTTCTGCGCGCTTTCGGCAGGCCGTAGAGCTTCGCTGTATCGGACGCCGCGTCTGATACCCAACGGCTCTAAACGCTGACGATCCTATCGAAGACGAGCCATGCCGGCCCTCAGGGGCCGGTTCTGTTTCGCAAGATCGCGGGCCTCAAGCTGCGTGATCCTCTGCTTTCGGCGGCGCCCAAAGCCCCACGCGGGTTTGATGGGCGCTGTCTGTTTCGCGCGTAGCCGCATCGGCTTCGCGGGCAGAGTTTCGTAGGGGGACTGAATTGGATTTTCTTGTCCGGCGTCGTTCGCCGGATGCTGGACATGAGAGAAGTTTAGGGCCGACATGCCGACGATTAGCCAGTTGATCCGCAAGCCGCGGCAACCGAAGACCTACCGCGAGAAAGCCCGCCATCTGCAGGCGAGCCCGCAGAAACGCGGCGTATGCACCCGCGTCTATACGACGACGCCGAAGAAGCCGAATTCGGCTCTGCGCAAGGTCGCCAAGGTGCGGCTGACCAACGGCTTCGAGGTCATCGGCTACATCCCGGGCGAAGGCCACAATCTGCAGGAGCATTCGGTGGTCATGATCCGCGGCGGCCGCGTCAAGGACCTGCCCGGCGTGCGCTATCACATCCTGCGCGGCGTGCTCGACACCCAAGGGGTCAAGGACCGCAAGCAGCGCCGGTCGAAATATGGCGCGAAGCGTCCGAAGTGACCTGAGCGAAGCGAAGGTTATCCCCGGGCGAGCGATGCGAGACCCGATCGTCGATGTAATTCAATGCGTGGCCGGGTCAAAGCCCGGCCATGACGGAGCGAGAGAACTAGGCCATGTCCCGCCGCCACAGTGCTGAGAAACGCGACATCATCCCGGACGCCAAATACGGCGACGTGGTGGTGGCGAAATTCATGAACACGATCATGTACGAGGGCAAGAAGTCGGTGGCCGAATCGATCGTCTATGGCGCGCTGGACAGCGTCGAGGCCAAGGCGAAGTCCGACCCGCTCGCCGTGTTCAAGCAGGCGCTCGAGAATGTGGCGCCGTCGGTCGAGGTCCGCTCTCGCCGGGTCGGCGGCGCGACCTACCAGGTGCCGGTCGAAGTGCGCACTGATCGCCGGCAGGCGCTGGCCATCCGCTGGATCATCACCGCCGCGCGCGACCGCAACGACAAGACCATGGTCGATCGGCTGTCGGCCGAGCTGCTGGACGCCTCGAACAATCGCGGCGCTGCAGTCAAGAAGCGCGAGGACACCCATCGGATGGCGGAAGCCAACCGTGCCTTCGCCCACTACCGCTGGTAAGCGGCGGTCGGCCAAGCAATCGGGATTAAGAGATCATGGCGCGCAGCCACGCTATCGAGGACTATCGGAACTTCGGCATCATGGCCCACATCGATGCCGGGAAGACGACGACCACCGAGCGCATCCTCTATTATTCCGGCAAATCGCATAAGATCGGCGAGGTGCACGACGGCGCTGCGACCATGGACTGGATGGAGCAGGAACAGGAGCGCGGCATCACCATCACCTCGGCCGCGACCACGACTTTCTGGCAAGACAAGCGCCTCAACATCATCGACACGCCCGGCCATGTCGACTTCACCATCGAGGTCGAGCGCAGCTTGCGAGTGCTCGACGGCGCGGTCTGCGTCCTTGACGGCAACCAGGGCGTCGAGCCGCAGACGGAGACTGTCTGGCGCCAGGCCGATAAATACGGCGTCCCGCGCGTGGTGTTCGTCAACAAGATGGACAAAATCGGGGCCGATTTCTCCCGCTGCGTCGACGAGATCAAGACCAAGGTCGGCGGCCGTCCGGTCTGTATCCAGCTGCCGATCGGCTCAGAGTTCGAGCTTCAAGGGCGTGATTGACCTTTTGCGGATGAAGGCGGTCGTCTGGGACGACGAGGGTCTCGGCGCGAAGTACCACGACGAGGATATTCCCGCCGATCTCAAGGCGAAAGCCGAGGAATTCCGCCATACGCTGATCGAAACCGCGGTCGAACTCGACGACGACGTAATGACCGCCTATCTCGACGGTCACGAGCCTGATGTCGATACGCTGAAGCGCCTCATCCGCAAGGCGGTCAAGCAGATCGCGTTCGTGCCGGTGCTGTGTGGCTCGGCGTTCAAGAACAAGGGCGTGCAGCCGCTCCTCGACGCGGTCGTCGATTATCTGCCCTCGCCGGTCGATCGCGGCGGCATCAAGGGCGTTGATATGAATTCCGGCAAGGAAGTTGTTCGCATGCCGATCGACTCCGATCCGTTCTCGATGCTCGCCTTCAAGATCATGGACGACCCCTTCGTCGGCACGATCACCTTCTGCCGTGTCTATTCGGGCAAGATCGAATCCGGCTCGACCGTCTTGAACTCGACCAAGGACAAGCGCGAGCGCGTCGGCCGGATGCTGCTCATGCATGCCAACAATCGCGAGGACATCAAGGAGGCGTTCGCAGGCGACATTGTCGCGCTCGCCGGCCTCAAGGATGCGCGCACCGGCGATACGCTGTGCGACATGCAGAAACCTGTGATCCTGGAAAAGATGGAGTTCCCGGACCCGGTGATCGAGATCGCCATCGAGCCGAAATCGAAGGCCGACCAGGAAAAGCTCGGCGTCGCGCTGTCGAAGCTCGCCGCCGAAGACCCGTCGTTCCGGGTGTCGACCGACCCCGAGTCTGGCCAGACCATTCTCAAGGGGATGGGCGAACTCCACCTCGACATCAAGGTCGACATCCTCAAGCGCACCTACAAGGTCGACGCCAACATCGGCGCGCCGCAGGTCGCCTATCGCGAGACGCTGAGCAAGAAGAGCGAGATCAACTATACCCACAAGAAGCAGTCGGGCGGCTCAGGGCAGTTCGCGCGCGTGGTCATGACCTTCGAGCCGTCGGGGCCGGGTGGGGGCTCGTCGTTCGAATCGAAGATCGTCGGCGGCGCGGTGCCGAAGGAATACATTCCGGGCGTCGAAAAGGGCGTCAACAGCGTGCTGACGTCCGGCGTGCTGGCGGGCTTCCCGGTGGTCGACGTCAAGGCGACGCTGGTCGACGGCTCCTACCACGACGTCGACTCATCGGCGCTGGCGTTCGAGATCGCCGCCCGCGCGGCCTTTCGCGAAGGCCTGCAGAAGGGTGGCTCGGTCCTGCTCGAGCCGATCATGAAAGTGGAAGTCGTGACTCCGGAGGAGCACACCGGCTTCGTGATGGGCGACCTCCTGTCGCGGCGCGGGCACGTGCAGGGTCAGGACATGCGCGCCAACGCGGTCGTCATCGACGCCATGGTGCCGCTGTCCAACATGTTCGGCTACGTCAACCAGTTGCGCTCGGGCACTCAGGGGCGCGCCAACTTCACCATGCAGTTCGACCATTACGAGCAGGTCCCGGGCAACATCGCGTCCGAGATCGTCGAGAAATTCAAGTGAGGCGCGCTTAAGGAAGCGCGTCGCGAATGAAGGGCCACGAAGAGGAGTCCGGCTATGGCCAAGGAAAGATTTGCGCGTAACAAGCCCCATTGCAACATTGGCACGATCGGCCATGTCGACCACGGCAAGACGTCGTTGACGGCTGCGATCACCAAGGTTCTGGCCGAGACGGGCGGCGCGACCTATACCGCCTACGATCAGATCGACAAGGCGCCGGAAGAGAAGGCTCGCGGCATCACGATCTCGACGGCGCATGTCGAATACGAGACCAAGAAGCGCCACTACGCCCACGTCGACTGCCCCGGCCACGCCGACTACGTGAAGAACATGATCACCGGCGCCGCCCAGATGGACGGCGCGATCTTGGTCGTCTCGGCCGCCGACGGCCCGATGCCGCAAACCCGCGAGCATATTCTGCTCGCCCGTCAGGTCGGCGTGCCGGCGCTGGTCGTATACCTGAACAAGGTCGACATGGTTGACGATCCGGAACTGCTCGAACTGGTCGAGCTCGAAGTGCGCGAGCTTCTGTCGAAATACGAGTTCCCCGGCGACGACATTCCGATCATCAAGGGCTCGGCGCTCATGGCGCTCGAGAACAAGTCCCCCGAAATGGGCCATGATTCGATTCTCAAGCTGATGGAAGCGGTCGACGCCTACATCCCGCAGCCGGAGCGGCCAAAGGACCAGCCCTTCCTGATGCCGGTCGAAGACGTGTTCTCGATTTCGGGTCGCGGGACGGTCGTCACCGGCCGCATCGAGCGCGGCATCATCAAGGTCGGCGAGGAAGTCGAGATCGTCGGCCTCAAGCCCACCCTCAAGACGACCGTGACCGGCGTCGAAATGTTCCGCAAGCTGCTCGATCAGGGCGAGGCTGGCGACAACGTTGGCTGCCTGCTGCGCGGCACCAAGCGCGAAGAGGTCGAGCGCGGCCAGGTGCTGTGCAAGCCGGGCACGGTCAAGCCGCACACCAAGTTCAAGGCCGAGGCCTACATCCTCACCAAGGAAGAGGGTGGCCGGCACACGCCGTTCTTCACCAACTACCGTCCGCAGTTCTACTTCCGCACCACCGACGTGACCGGGATCGTGCAGTTGCCGCAGGGCACTGAGATGGTGATGCCGGGCGACAACGTGACAATCGACGTCGCGCTCATCGTTCCGATCGCGATGGAGGAGAAACTGCGTTTCGCCATCCGCGAGGGCGGCCGCACGGTCGGTTCGGGCGTCGTGGTTTCGATAACCGAGTGAGCGTTGCGACCCGACCGGGCCGGCAGGGATTTGACAGATGAACACGCAAAACATCCGCATCCGTCTGAAAGCGTTCGATCACCGCGTGCTCGACGCTTCAACGAAGGAGATCGTGTCCACGGCCAAGCGCACCGGCGCCAGGGTCCGCGGACCGATTCCCCTGCCGACCCGGATCGAGAAATTCACGGTTAACCGGTCGCCGCATGTCGACAAGAAGTCGCGCGAGCAGTTCGAGATTCGCACCCATAAGCGGGTGCTCGACATCGTCGACCCGACGCCGCAGACGGTCGACGCGCTGATGAAGCTCGACCTGGCCGCCGGCGTCGACGTGGAAATCAAGCTGTGAGGGGATCTGACGAGCGCCCCAAAGGCGCTCTCGAAGGATAAATGCCAATGCGTTCAGGCATCATTGCAAAGAAGCTGGGCATGTCCCGCGTCTTCACCGACGCGGGCGACCACGTGCCGGTCACGGTCCTTCAGGTCGAGGGCTGTCAAGTGGTTGCGCATCTCACCCAGGAAAAGAACGGTTACACCGCGCTCCAACTCGGCGTCGGCAAGGCCAAGGTCAAGAACGTGTCGAAGGCCGAGCGCGGCCGGTTCGCCGTCGCCCATGTCGAGCCGAAAATGCGGCTCGCCGAGTTCCGCGTCGCCGAGGACAAGATGATTCCGGTCGGGGCGGAGATCACCGCTGATCATTTCACTGTGGGCCAATATGTCGACGTCACCGGCGTGACGCTCGGCAAGGGCTTCGCCGGCGGCATGAAGCGGTGGAACTTTGGCGGGTTGCGCGCGACCCACGGCGTGTCGATCTCCCATCGTTCGATCGGCTCGACCGGCGGCCGACAGGACCCCGGCAAGACCTGGAAGAACAAGAAGATGGCCGGCCACATGGGCGTCGACAAAGTGACGACGCAAAATTTGCGGGTGGTGCGCACTGACGTCGAGCGCGGGCTCATCCTGGTCGAGGGCGCGGTGCCGGGCCACGCCGGTGGGTGGATCGCCGTGCGCGACGCGGTGAAGAAGCCGCTGCCGAAGGACGCGCCGATGCCCGGCAAGTTCCGCGTTCACGCCGGCGCGGCGGCCGCCGCGCCGCCGGCCGAGGCGGCGAAGGGAGAGTAGAGGCGATGAAATTCGACATTACGTCGATCGACGGCTCGGCCGCCGGCTCGCTCGAACTGAGCGACGCCGTATTCGGGCTCGAGCCACGCGCCGATCTGATCGCGCGCATGGTGCGCTGGCAGCTCGCCAAGCGCCAGGCAGGCACCCATCAGACTCTGGGGCGGGCCGACATCCACCGGACCGGCAAGAAAATGTACAAACAGAAGGGCACCGGCGGCGCCCGTCACGGCTCGGCCCGGGTGCCGCAGTTCCGCGGCGGCGGACGCGCCATGGGTCCGGTCGCGCGCGGCCATGCGCATGACCTGCCGAAGAAAGTGCGGGCGCTGGCGCTCAAGCACGCGCTTTCGGCCAAGGTCCGCGCTGGCGGCCTCGTGATCTGGGAAAGCGCCGACGTCGCAGAGGCCAAGACCAAGACCTTGCGGGCGACGTTCGAAAAGGCGGCGCTCAAGAATGCGCTCATCATCGACGGCGCGGCGCCGCATGCAAAGTTCGCCGCCGCGGCGCGCAACCTGCCTGAGATCGACGTGCTGCCGATCCAGGGCGTGAATGTCTACGACATCATGCGGCGCGAGAAGCTGGTCTTGACCAAGGCCGCGGTCGAAGCGCTGGAGGCGCGGTTCAAATGATCAAGGACGTGCGTCACTACGACGCGATCGTCTCTCCCGTGATCACGGAAAAGGCGACGATCGCTTCCGAAAACAATCAATTCGTCTTCAAGGTCGCGCGCAATGCGACCAAGCCGCAGATCAAGGCGGCGATCGAGCAATTGTTCGACGTCAAGGTGACGGCGGTAAACACGCTTACCCGCAAGGGTAAGACCAAGGCGTTCCGGGGCGTGCGCGGGCGCCAGCAGGACATCAAGAAGGCGATCGTCACGCTTGCCGACGGCTATCGCATCGATATGACCACCGGCCTCTGAGGGACCAGAACCATGGCGCTCAAGACCTACAAGCCGATCACCCCGGGCCTTCGCCAGCTCGCGCTCGTCGACCGCAGCGACCTCTACAAGGGCAAGCCCGTCAAGGCGCTGACCGTCGGCAAGTCCGAGAAGGGCGGCCGCAACAACGCCGGCCGGATCACCGTGCGCTTCCGCGGCGGCGGCCACAAGCAGTCCTATCGCATTGTGGACTTCAAACGGCGCAAGCTCGACGTCGCAGGCAAGGTCGAGCGGCTGGAGTACGATCCCAATCGCACAAGTTTCATCGCGCTGATCAAATATGCCGACGGCGAGCAGGCCTATATCATCGCGCCCCAGCGCCTTTCGGTTGGGGACGAGGTGACCGCCGGCGTTCAGGTCGACGTGAAGCCGGGCAATGCGATGCCGCTCGCCAACATTCCCGTCGGCACCATCGTCCACAACGTCGAGATGAAAATCGGCAGGGGCGGCGCGATTGCACGATCGGCAGGAACCTATGCGCAGATCGTCAGCCGCGACCAGGGCTATGTTTCGCTCCGATTAAGTTCTGGCGAGCAGCGGCTTATTCACGGCCAGTGCTTCGCCTCGATTGGCGCGGTCTCCAACCCCGACCACATGAATGCTTCACTCGGCAAGGCGGGCCGCAACCGCTGGCTCGGACGACGCCCGCACAACCGCGGCGTCACCATGAACCCTGTCGACCATCCACACGGCGGCGGCGAAGGACGCACCTCGGGAGGCCGGCATCCGGTGAGCCCCTGGGGCAAGCCGACCAAGGGCAAGAAGACACGTTCGAACAAGGCGACCGACAAGTTCATCGTCGCGTCACGTCACGTTCGCAAGAAGAGAGGCTGACCATGACGCGCTCGATCTGGAAGGGTCCGTTCGTCGACGGCTATCTTCTCAAGAAGGCAGATATCGCGCGCGGGTCTGGGCGCTCCGATATCATCAAGATCTGGAGCAGGCGCTCGACCATTCTGCCGCAGTTCGTCGGACTCACGTTCGGCGTCTACAACGGCCACAAGCACATTCCGGTGCTGGTGTCGGAGGAGATGATCGGCCACAAGTTTGGCGAATTCGCCCCGACCCGCACCTTTCACGGCCATTCCGCCGACAAGAAGGCCAAGAGGGCTTAAGCGCCGATGTCCAAGCCACAGAACCCGCGCCGGCAGGCGGAGAACGAAGCCAAGGCGACGACGCGCATGCTGCGCGTAAGCCCGCAGAAGCTCAACCTGCTCGCCCAGCTCATCCGCGGCAAGAAGGTCGCGACCGCGCTCGCTGATCTGGAATTCTCCAGAAAGAGGATTTCGGTCGAGGTCAAGAAGACGCTCGAGTCGGCGATCGCCAACGCCGAGAACAACCACGATCTCGACGTCGACGATCTTGTCGTCGCTCAGGCCTGGGTCGGCAAGGACATGGTGCTGAAGCGCTTCAGCCCGCGCGCGCGGGGGCGGGCCGGGCGCATCGAAAAACCATTCGCCAACATCACCATCGTCGTGCGGGAAGTCGCCGCCGCCGACGCCAAAGCCGCTTAGGAAGAAAGCCTCATCATGGGACAGAAGATCAATCCGATCGGGCTGCGCCTCGGCGTCAACCGCACCTGGGATTCGCGCTGGTACTCGAGCAAGGGCGAGTACGGCAAGCTATTGCACGAGGACATGAAGATTCGCAATTCGCTGACCAAGAGCCTCAAGCAGGCGGCGATTTCGAAGATCGTCATCGAGCGTCCGCACAAGAAGGCGCGCATCAACATCCATTCCGCCCGGCCAGGAGTCGTCATCGGCAAGAAGGGCGCCGACATCGAGAAGCTGCGCAAACAGGTGGCGAAGCTCACGAGCTCTGAAGTGGCGATCAATATCGTCGAAGTCCGCAAGCCGGAAATCGACGCCACCCTGGTCGCCGAATCGATCGCCCAGCAGCTCGAGCGCCGCGTTGCGTTCCGGCGGGCCATGAAGCGCGCCGTGCAGTCGGCGATGCGTCTCGGCGCCGAGGGTATCCGGATCAATTGCTCCGGCCGGCTCGGCGGGGCCGAAATCGCCCGCCTGGAATGGTACCGCGAGGGCCGGGTGCCGCTGCATACGCTGCGTGCCGACGTCGACTACGGCGTCGCCACCGCCCACACCGCCTACGGCACTTGCGGGATCAAGGTTTGGATCTTCAAGGGGGAGATCCTGGAGCACGATCCGATGGCCCAGGACAAACGTTTGGCCGAAGCCGACCATTCATCGACGCATCGTCCGCGCCGCGAACCGCGCGAGCGCGAGCACGCTCGCGACGCAGTGTAAGCAAGCGCACTGGCGAAAGTTTCCGATCATGATGCAGCCAAAGAAAACCAAGTTCCGCAAAGCCTTCAAAGGCCGCATTCACGGCAATGCGAAGGGCGGATTCGCGCTCAATTTCGGCGAGTTCGGGCTCAAGGCGATGGAGCCTGAGCGAGTCACCGCGCGCCAGATCGAGGCCGCACGCCGGGCGCTGACGCGGCACATGAAGCGCGCTGGCCGGGTTTGGATTCGAGTGTTTCCTGATGTGCCGGTGTCGAAGAAGCCGATCGAAGTGCGCATGGGCAAGGGCAAGGGCGCGCCGGAATTCTGGGTCGTGCGCGTTGCGCCCGGCCGCATCATGTTCGAGATCGACGGCGTGCCGGAGGGCCTGGCGCGCGAGGCGTTCGACCTGGCCGCGGCCAAGCTGCCGATCAAGACGCGCTTCATCCAGCGCATCGCGGAATAGGGGGCGAGAGCCATGAAATCCAGCAGCCGTCTTTCCGACCTTCGGGTCATGACCGAGGATCAGCTCAGCGACGAAGCGCTCAAACTGAAGAAGGAGCAGTTCAACCTGCGCTTCCAGAAGGCGAGCGGCCAATTGCAGGACACCGCGCGGGTGCGCGTGGTGCGGCGCGACATCGCCCGGGTCATGACTATCGCCACGCAGAAGCGCGCCCCCGCCAAGGGCGCCAAGGCCAAGGACTAGGAACATTATGCCGAAGAGAATTTTGCACGGCGTCGTCGTCAGCGACAAGCAGGAAAAGACGCTTGTGGTGAAGGTCGAGCGACGCTTCACCCACCCGCTGCTCAAGAAGACCGTGCGCCGGTCGAAGAACTACCACGCGCACGTCGAGAACAAGACCCAAAAGGTTGGCGACCCCGTCTCGATCGAAGAGACGCGGCCGATCTCGAAGCTCAAACGCTGGATCGTCGTCGGCGAGACGGCGCCGAAGGCCTGAGTGGCGAACAGGACTTAAGAGAGGCGATTAGGCCATGATACAGATGCAGACCAATCTCGATGTCGCCGACAATTCCGGCGCGCGGCGCGTGATGTGCATCAAGGTTCTCGGCGGCTCCAAGCGCCGTTACGCCTCGATCGGCGACGTGATCGTCGTCTCGATTAAGGAGGCGATCCCGCGCGGCCGGGTGAAGAAGGGTGACGTGATGAAGGCCGTGGTGGTGCGCACCGCCAAGGACATCCGCCGCGCCGATGGTTCGGTGATCCGGTTCGACTCCAATGCCGCGGTGCTCATCAACAACCAGTCCGAGCCAGTCGGCACCCGCATTTTCGGGCCGGTGCCGCGCGAACTCAGGGCCAAGAACCATGTGAAGATCATCTCGCTCGCGCCGGAGGTGCTGTGATGGCCGCCAAGATCAAAAAGGGCGACACGGTCATCGTCATGGCCGGGCGCGACAAGGGGAAGCGGGGCGAAGTTCGCGAGGTCATGCCGACCGAACGCCGCGCGATCGTCGCCGGCGTGAATCTCGTGCGCCGCCACACGCGCCAGACGGCGCAGACCGAAGGCGGGATTATCAGCAAGGAAGCGACCATCCATTTGTCGAACCTCGCGATCGCCGATCCCAAGACCGGCAAGCCCACCCGCGTCGGCTTCAAGATTCTCGACGATGGCCGCAAGGTGCGCGTCGCCAGGAGTTCCGGAGACCTGATCGATGGCTGAGACGAAGAATGAGAAGGGCGGCAAGGTCGAAAAGGGCGCGAAGCCTGGCAAGGCCGAGAAGCCCGCCGCCAAAGGGGCGAAGCCCGACGCGGCCGCCGCCGACGCCAAGGGCGCCAAGAGCAAGCCTCGGAGGGAAGCTGGCGCGGAGGTCGCCGCCGCCGGCGCGGTCAAGGCTGCGCCGAAGGATTATGTCGCGCGCCTGAAGAAGCTCTACCGGGACGAGATCGTGCCCAAGCTCACCAAGGAGTTCGGGTACAAGAATCCGCTCGAAGTGCCGAAGCTTGACAAGATCGTGCTCAATATGGGGGTCGGCGAAGCCGTCAACGACACCAAGCAAGTCACCTCCGCCGCCGCCGACCTCGCGCTGATCGCCGGCCAGAAACCGGTCGTGACCCGCGCCCGCAAGGCGATCTCGACCTTCAAGGTGCGCGAGAACATGCCGATCGGCGCCAAGGTCACCTTGCGCCGGACCCGCATGTACGAGTTCCTCGATCGTCTGGTCACGGTCGCGCTGCCACGGGTGCGCGACTTCCGCGGCCTCGATCCGAAGTCGTTCGACGGGCGCGGCAATTATGCGCTCGGCGTCAAGGAGCACATCATTTTTCCCGAAATTGACTACGACAAGGCCGAGGCGCAGTTGGGTCTCGACATCGTGGTCTGCACGACCGCCAAGACCGATGCGGAAGCGAAGGCCTTGCTGCGCGAGTTCAACTTCCCCTTCCGGCAGTGAGCCTGATCTCAGCGCTCAGACGCGGAAAATGGAGCCGATGAATGGCAAAGAAGAGTGCGATAGAGAATAACCTGCGAAAGCAGCGGCTGGCGAAGAAATTCGCTGCCCGCCGCAAGCGCCTGCTCGACATCGCCAACGACCAGGCGCGACCGATGGAGGAGCGTTTCGAGGCGCGCATCCGGCTCGCGGCGCTGCCGCGCAATGGCGCGATCATCCGTGTGCGCAATCGTTGCGAAGTGACCGGCAGGCCCCGCGGCTTCTACCGCAAGGTCAAGATGTCGCGCATTGCGTTGCGGGAACTCGGCAACCAGGGCCTGATTCCGGGCCTGGTCAAGTCGAGCTGGTGAGGAGGCAAGGATCATGGCGATGAACGATCCCCTCGGCGATATGCTCACCCGCATCCGCAACGCGCAGATGCGCAAGCGCGGCAAGGTTTCGACGCCCGGCTCGTCCCTGCGCAAGAAGGTTCTCGACGTGCTGGAGTCCGAGGGTTATATCCGCGGCTATTCGACCACGGATTACGCCAACGGCCGCACCGAGTTCGAAATCGAGCTGAAATATTTCGACGACCAGCCGGTCATCCGCAAGATCGAGCGCGTGTCGAAGCCGGGTCGCCGGGTCTATGCGACGGTCGACGCGATGCCGCGCGTGGGCAACGGCCTGGGCGTCGCGATCGTCTCGACGCCGAAGGGCGTGATGGCCGACCATTCCGCCCGCGAGAACAACGTCGGCGGCGAGGTTCTGTGCACCGTCTTCTAGACGGCGTGGAGTTTGAGCAAACGGATCTTATGTCATGTCCCGTATCGGCAAGAAGCCCGTCGTCATTCCGTCCGGCGTCAGCGCCAAGCTTGACGGCCAGACGATCGCCGTCAAAGGCGCGAAAGGCGAACTGAAATTCACCGCGCCCAAGGAGGTCGCGATCACGATCGACGGCGGCGCCGTCCATGTCGCGCCGCAAGGCGAGGACAAGCGTGCCCGCGCCTTGTGGGGCACGGCGCGCGCGCAGGTGCAAAACCTGATCGGCGGCGTCACCAAGGGCTTCGAGAAGAAGCTTGAGATCAACGGTGTCGGCTATAAGGCGGTGGTCGCGGGCAAGAACCTGCAGCTGTCGCTCGGCTACAGCCACGACATCATGTTTCCGATTCCCGCCGGCGTGACGATTACGACGCCGAAGCCGACGGAAATCACCGTCGCCGGCATCGACAAGCGCCAGGTCGGCCAGACTGCCGCGGAGATCCGGGCGTTCCGGGGCCCCGAACCCTACAAGGGGAAGGGCGTGAAATATGTCCGGCGAGTTCGTCTTCCGCAAGGAAGGCAAGAAGAAGTAAGAGGCGACGATGGTTAAGTCGAACACGTCCGTAGACCGCCGCAAGGCGCGGGTGCGCCGTGCGGTCCTCGCCCATTCGGGCGGCCGCCCGCGGCTCAGCGTCTTTCGGTCTTCGAAGCAGATTTACGCCCAGGTGATCGACGATGAGCACGGCCGCACCCTCGCCGCCGCTTCGTCGCTCGAAAAAGCGATGCGCGAATCGATCAAGACCGGCGCCGACGTCGAGGCCGCGCGCCGCGTCGGCAAGGAGCTCGCTGAACGGGCGAAAAAGGCCGGAGTCGAGAAAGTGGTCTTCGATCGCGGCGGTTACATGTATCACGGGCGCGTCAAGGCGCTGGCGGAAGGCGCCCGCGAGGGCGGGCTGGATTTCTAGCATTGGCAACAGAAGCGAAGCGGCGCCGTCCGGAGCGCGCCGCATTTATTGACTGATGGATGAACCTAATGGCGCGTGAAGGAGAAGGCGGCCGCGGCCGCGATCGCAACCGCGAGGAGCGCGACAGCGAATTCGTCGATCGCCTCGTGCACATCAATCGCGTGGCGAAGGTGGTCAAGGGCGGCCGGCGGTTCGGCTTTGCCGCGCTCGTCGTCGTCGGCGACCAGAAGGGGCGCGTCGGCTTCGGCCACGGCAAGGCCCGCGAAGTGCCCGAGGCGATCCGCAAGGCGACCGAAGCCGCCAAGCGCGGCGTCGTGCGAGTGCCGTTGCGCGAAGGCCGCACGCTGCATCACGATGTCAATGGCCGCCACGGCGCCGGCCGCGTCGTCCTGCGGGCGGCGCCTGCTGGCACGGGGATCATCGCCGGAGGACCGATGCGCGCCGTGTTCGAGTCGCTCGGCGTCCACGATGTGGTCGCCAAGAGCCAGGGTTCGTCGAACCCCTACAACATGGTCCGCGCCACCTTTGACGCGCTGGCGCGCGAGGACAGCCCGCGCTCGGTTGCGCAGCGGCGCAATCTCAAGGTGTCGACCCTTCAGTCGCGCCGCCAGGGCGTCGAGGCCGACGCCTCCAATTCGTAAGTAGAGTGACAACGATGAACGCCGACAAGATCATCACGCTGGAGCAGACAGCGAGCGCCATCGGCCGCCCCGGCTCGCAGCGCGCCACCCTGAAGGGCCTCGGGCTCAACCGGATTGGCCGCCAGTCGCGTGTCTCCGACACGCCCGCCAATCGCGGCATGATCGCCAAGGTCGCGCATCTGGTGCGCGTCGTCGACGGCCGGTAAGGATTGCTATCCATGAAACTCAACGAATTGCGAGACAATCCTGGATCGTCGAAGCCGCGCATCCGCGTCGGGCGCGGCATCGGGTCGGGCAAGGGCAAGCAGGCCGGCCGGGGCGGCAAGGGTCAGACGGCCCGCTCGGGCGTCCGCATCAAGGGCTTCGAGGGCGGCCAGATGCCGTTGCATCGCCGCCAGCCGAAACGCGGCTTCAACCCGCCCGCGCGGCTGATCTATAACGAGGTCAACCTGGGGCGCATTCAGCGCGCGATCGACGCCGGGAAACTCGACTCGGCCGAGCCGATCACGATCGAGAGCCTGATGAAGGCCGGACTCGTGACCCGGCGGCGCGATGGGGTCAAGGTTCTGGGCGTCGGCGAATTGACCGCGAGTGCAAACTTCGAAGTCGAGGCGGCGTCGAAGAGCGCTGCGGTGGCAATCGAGAAAGCCGGCGGCAGCCTCAAGACGCTGCGGCAGGAGGTCGTTCCTTCCGCCGCCTCCTGAGCGCCGATCACCCTTGAGGGTGACATTGGCGCGCGCGACGACCATATGCTAGGGGCGTTTCCACCAACGCTGGCCTCGGCTGGCGGGAGAGACGTGTCGTAAAACAAGGCGCCAGTCGTGAGGCGCCGTCCGGAGCGAATCCGCCATGGCGTCGGCCGCCGAACAGCTCGCAGCCAATATCAACTGGTCCGCCTTCGCCAAGGCCGACGAACTCAAGAAGCGCATCTGGTTCACCCTGGGCGCCTTGGTCATCTACCGGCTCGGAACCTATATTCCGCTTCCCGGCATCGACCCCGCTGCATTCGAGGCTTCGTTTCTCGGTCAAAAGCAGGGCGTCCTCGACATGTTCAACATGTTTTCGGGCGGGGCCGTTCAGCGCATGGCGGTGTTCGCGCTCAACATCATGCCGTATATTTCGGCGTCGATCATCATCCAGCTCTTGAGCTCGGTCGTTCCTTCGCTCGAGGCGATCAAGAAAGAGGGCGAGCAGGGACGCAAGATCCTCAACCAGTACACCCGCTATCTGACGGTTGTCCTGGCGGTCTTCCAGGCTTACGGCATTTCGATCGGGCTCGAGGGGCGCGCCGGCATCGTCAGCGATCCGGGACTCCTGTTTCGCATCTCGACCATTGTGACGCTGACCGGCGGCACGATGTTCCTGGTCTGGCTCGGCGAGCAGATTACGTCGCGCGGGGTCGGCAATGGGTCGTCGCTCATCATATTCGCCGGCATCGTCGCGCGGTTGCCGCAGGCGGTGGTGCAATTGTTCGAGCTCGGCCGGCAGGGGTCGATCTCCACCGGCCTTGTGCTGGCGGTGATCATCATGGTGTTCGTCGTCGTCGCCTTCATCGTGTTCATGGAGCGGGCGCAGCGGCGGGTGCCGATCACTTATCCGCGCCGCCAGGTCGGGAACAAGATGTATGAGGGGCAAAGTTCGTTCCTGCCGCTGAAGCTCAATACATCCGGCGTCATTCCGCCGATCTTCGCCTCCTCGCTGCTGCTGCTGCCTACAACCGTCGCCAATTTCGCTCAAGGGTCGTCGGGATCGGGCGTGCTGTCGACGATCTCAGCGCTTCTGGGGCGGGGCAGCGCGCTTTATCTCATCCTCTACGCGGTGCTGATCGTCTTCTTCGCCTTCTTCTACACCGCGACCGTCTTCAATCCCGCCGACACCGCCGAGAATTTGAAGAAGCACGGCGGCTTCATCCCCGGAGTGAGGCCGGGCGAGCGCACGGCGCAATACATCGACTATGTCCTGACCCGGATCACGGTGCTCGGCGCGCTCTATCTCGCGGTGATCTGCCTCCTGCCCGAATGGCTCATCTCCTATGCGGCGCTGCCGTTCTATTTTGGCGGCACGTCGCTCTTGATCGTGGTCAACGTGACCATGGACACAGTGGCCCAGATTCACGGTCATTTGCAGGCGCATCAGTACGAAGGCCTGATCAGAAAGGCCAGGTTGAAGGGGCGGAAACGATGAGGTTGATACTGCTCGGGCCTCCGGGGGCGGGCAAGGGCACCCAGGCGCAGAGGCTGGTCAAGCGCCTCGGCATCCCGCAATTGTCGACGGGCGAGATGCTGCGCGCGGCGGTCGCGGCGGGAACGCCGATCGGCCTTAAGGCGAAGGCGGTGATGGAATCCGGCGCACTGGTGTCGGACGAAATCGTTGTCGGCATTATCAATGACCGGATCGATGAGCCGGACGCGAAGCGCGGCTTCATCCTCGACGGGTTTCCGCGTACGCTCGCGCAGGCGCGCGCACTTGAGATCATGCTGGCCGCCAAGGGACTTGACGTCGACGCTGCAATCGAACTGACGGTTGATGCGCCCAAGCTCGTGGAGCGAATTGTGCAGCGCGCGGAGGAAGCGAAGGCGGCTGGCCTGCCCGCGCGCAAGGACGACGACCCGGAGGTGTTCAAGTCGCGTCTGGGCGCCTACGCGCGCGATACGGCGGCGGTGACGCCGTTCTATCGCGAGCGCGGGCTTCTGCATGAAGTCGACGGCATGGCCCCGATCGGGGATGTCGCCAAGGCGATCGACGCAGTCGTCTCGGAGGTCGCTGCGGCGTGACTGCCGCGCCGCCAGACGCCGAGGCGCTCATCGAGCGATGCGGCCGCGCCGGCGTTATCGTTCTCAATCGCCCCAAGGCGCTGAACGCGCTGACCCTGACCATGGTGCGTCTGATCGCCGACGCGCTCGACCGATGGGAGCGCCACGGCGCCGTCGATCGGATCGTCGTCCTCGGGGCGGGCGAGCGCGCCTTTTGCGCCGGCGGCGACATCCGCCGCCTGTACGATCTCGGCCGGGCCGGCGATCATGCCGCCCAACTGACGTTCTGGCGCGAGGAATATCAGCTCGACCGGCGGATCAAGACCTATTCCAAACCGATCGTCGTCCTGGCGGACGGGATCACGATGGGCGGCGGCGTCGGGCTCATGATGAACGCGGCCCATCGGGTCGTGGGCGAGCGGTTCGTGTTCGCGATGCCGGAGGTCGGCATTGGCTTTTTTCCCGACGTGGGAGCGGCATGGTTCCTGCCGCGGCTCAAGTATCGCGCGGGAGTCTATTTCGCTGTCACCGGCCTGCGCGCGAACCCGGGCGACGCGCTCGCGCTGGGTCTGGCGCAGACCTTCGTCGCGAGCGGGGCCTTGCCGACGCTTTTGCGGGCGCTGCAAAGCGATGAGCCGGTCGAGGCTGCGCTCGCCCGGTTCGCCGCGCCTGCGCCGCGCTCGGCGCTGATCGGCGAAGCCGAGGACATCGAGGCCTCATTCTCGCGGCCCAATCGCGAGGCGATCCTCGAGGCCCTGCGCGATGCCGAGGCGGGCGGCCGCACCTTTGCGGCGCCGGCGCGCGCAGCGATGCTGGAGAAGTCGCCGACGAGCCAGGCGATCGCGCTCAGGCAGATGATGCTCGGCGCGACGCTCGATTTTGACCAGGCGCTGCGCATGGATTACCGCATTGTGTCGCGAATTTGCCGCGCGCATGATTTCTACGAGGGTGTTCGCGCCGTGATCGTCGACAAGGATAATCGTCCGCAATGGAGCCTGCCGCCGTCGTCCACGGAGATTGACCGCTATTTCGCTCCGCTCGGCGACGGCGAACTCACATTTCCGGCGCGCGGCGGATGAAATACATCATGCGCCGGAGCCGCGACGGCGCGGTGGAATTGATCGATCGCTCGCCAGTCGCGCCGGAGAATGGCGATCTCCTGGCGACCATTTCAGGCCTGGGCTGGGGGGTAGCGCTCATCTGGTATATGCGCACGCTTGCCTGGGTCTGGGTCGCCAAGGGCCTGTTCGACTGGGCCATCATTCTCGGCGCGTTTCCGGGCCTTGGGCAGTTCACGACTATGGCCCTGCCGCTGCAGGCGACGATCGTCGCCTTCGCCTGTCTCGATCTTTTAGCGGCGATCGGGCTATGGCTGGCCGCGCCCTGGGGCGGCGCGATCTGGCTCTTGTGCGCGGTGGTTGAAGCCGCCTCGCCCGTCCTGAGCCCACGCGCGGCCGCGATCGGCTTTGGTGGCGCCCTGGTGAACGTCGCGCTTGTGGCCGGCTACTTCTTCTTGAGCTTCCGAGCGGTCCGCGAACGGGCCTGACGACCGGATCGTCGCCGCTATACCTTCCTCAACGTTTTTCGACCCCGGAACAGCGTCGCGGCCGCCGACGTTTGCGTCCTGTCAACGTAAACAAAGCCTTTGATTCAATTGAAATTTACCAGCGCTGGAAAACCTTCAATTCATCTTGACTCTTAAACTCGTATTCACGGGCTTACGTTACAGTTCTACGCATAAGAGGACCGAAGAAACGTCGGCCGTGGGCAAGCGAACAGACGGGTGTGCTATGATTAACGCAGTCAAAACGCAGGATATCGCAGTTCGCCCGGATCCAGAACTTCGGGTGTCTGGCCTGTACCTTGAGACCTTGACGATGGTCGAGCGACTTCATCGGCGGTTGCTTGATGTGATCAAGGACGAATTCGACCGTCGGGGTCGTTCGGACATCAATGCGGTGCAAGCGTTGCTTCTGTACAATATCGGCGACAAGGAATTGACCGCCGGCGAATTGCGCACCCGTGGCTATTATCTCGGCTCGAACGTTTCCTACAACGTCAAGAAGCTGGTCGAGATGGGCTTCCTCCACCATTCCCGCTCGCGGATCGACCGGCGGTCGGTTCGAAATCAGCCTGACCGATCGGGGCAAGGAGGTGCACCGCATCGTCTCCAGCGTCTACGAGAAACACGCCCGCACCATCGAGCAGATCGGCGGCATTCCCGGCGACGACTTCGCCCGCATGAACGCCTCCCTGTTGCGCCTCGAGCGTTATTGGACCGACCAGATCAAATATCGGCTCTGATTACCCTCTGTTAACCTCGCAGGGTTTCTCTTGGGCGGGCGTCCCCGGCGCGGGCGCCCGTCTTGCGTTTGACTCGCGCGGGACATAAAAACGCCCGACTATCCCATATGTTTCGTGCTGAAGCGGGAGCCTCCAGCGAACGGTGCGGCGCAGGTCGAAAGATCTGGGCTGGGGCAGGTCGGGGTAGGACGGGCGCCGTCCTGTGGAGATATGCATTTGATGCGTGGCATGATCGTTTCGCGGCTCTCGCGCCGCGCATTTTTTGCCGCGACGGCAAGCATAGCTTTTGCTGTCGCGCTGGAATCGACCCCGTCCAAGGCCGACGATCCGGATAGCGATCAGGCGGAATGGCCGCAAAGCTATGAAGCGTCGCCGCACATGGCGGTCGGGCGCGAGGCGACCCCCATCCTGTCGCCGGCGACGGTCGATGCGACGGAAGCGGCGATCCAGAAATATCAGGACATCGTCACCCGCGGCGGCTGGAATCAGGTGCCGGCGGGCGCTGAACTCAGAGTCGGCTCCAAATCGAAAGCGGTGGAAGCGCTGCGCGAGCGTCTCGTCGCTTCGGGCGATCTGGATCCGGTCGCGGGCAACGGGCCGGTGTTCGATTCCTTTGTCGAAGCGGCGGTCAAGCGCTTCCAGGCCCGCAACGGCCTCAGCCAGACGGGCGTCGTCAACGAGGCCACGCTGACCGAGCTCAACGTGCCAGCCGCGGCGCGCCTGCAGCAGCTCCAGACGAACATCGTCCGGCTGAAGGCCTATAGCGGCGATCTTGGGTCTCGCTACGTGGTGGCGAACATTCCCGCCGCCTCGGTCGAGACGGTCGAAGGCGGGGTCGTCTATTCCCATCACGCCGCCGGCGTCGGCAAGATCGATCGCCAGTCGCCGATCATGCAGACCAAGGCGACCGAGATCAATTTCAATCCATTCTGGACCGTGCCGCCTTCGCTCATCAAGAAGGACCTCATCCCGAAGATGAAGGCCGATCCGAACTATCTCGCGGATGAAAAGATTCGCGTGTTCAACAAGGAGGGGCAAGAGGTTTCCCCGGCCTCGATCGATTGGAACAGCAACGAGGCGACCAACTTCAAATACCGGCAGGACACGGGCGCCGACCTGAATTCGCTCGGGTTCGTGCGCATCAACATTTCCAACCCCTACGGCGTCTACATGCACGACACGCCCTCGAAGGGCATTTTCGGCGACGACTTCCGGTTCGTGTCGTCGGGCTGCATCCGGGTGCAGGACGTGCGCGATTACGTCGCCTGGCTGTTGAAGGACACGCCCGGCTGGGGTCGCGACCAGATCGACGCGGTGATCCGTTCAGGAGACCGCCAGGACGTGAAGCTCGCGCAACCGGTCAACGTCTATTGGATCTACGTCACGGCCTGGGCGACGCCGGACGGCATTGTTCAGTTCCGGCCCGACGTCTATCAGCGCGACGGCGCGGGCCCAGGGCCGCTCGCCTCCGCCGTTCCGGCCCAACCGATGGCGCTGCCCCAGGAGTAGCCTTCGAGGCCGCCCATGCCAGCCGCTCCGAAGGCGGGCGTGTGGTTTCGTGTGCCGCCTCGATCTTTCCAATGACTTGGCCAGCTCTTCTGGAGACGGCCTGGTGTCCGGAAAGATGGCCGCTGCGCCGATCAACCGCTCGACAAATCCGTGTCTCTGGGGAAAGCTAAGCGCCAGGCAAGCCGCGCTGGACGCGCCTCCGCTCGCCGGCGCGACGCTTCTCGGAGCAACTCGCAGGGGCGCCTCGCATAGGAGCCGAGCAATCGGCGGGAGCGACCCTCATGTCGAAAAGCAATCGGACAGCCGGCTGCAACTTTTTCCGTGCGACGCTGGTCGCGGCGGCCTTGTCCGGGGCGGCGATCGCCGGAATGGGCCCTGCTCGCGCGGCAGCCGCCTGCGCGCTCGTCCCGAACGACCGGGCGCAGTCCGAAAAGATCCTCCAGTGCGGCGAAGCCCTGACGGTTCGGCCCGCCGAGGGCGCTCGCTATCAGCCGTTCTATAGGAAGCGCGACCCGCTCCCGGCGGGAATCCGTCTCGACGATGGCGCGCTGCTCATCGAATATCATCCGGCGAGTCCGCGAGAGAAGTTTCAAATCCTTACCCCGCTGGCGATCGCAGCGGTCCGCGGCACGAAATGGGCGATGGAAGTCACTCCAGCCAAAACTTCAGCGCTGGTTCTCGCCGGCTCAGTGGCGGTGACCAATCGTCGGCTGAACCAGTCTGTCGTCCTCACGGAGGGCCAGGGCGTCGATATCACTCCGGCCGACACGTCCGTGGTGCAGAAACAATGGGGGGAAGCCAGGGTGCGGGCCCTTCTTTCCCGTTTCGGGGAGTGAATGCCAACCGAACGGCCCGGACCTTCCTGGTTCCTGACCGGCGGGTTTCTCGCCGCCGCGCTTGTTCTCGGCGGCGCGCTCGGCGCTCTGGAGCTCAACGGTCTCGCTTCCCCCTTGGACCGGATCGAAAACCTGACCCTCGACTGGCGCTTCCTTCTCGCCGGCGCGCGTCCGGCGCCGCCGGGCGTTATCATTGTCGCAATTGACGACGAGGCGCTCAGCGAAGCGGGAGGCGACACGCCTACGCGCGAAATGATGTCGCGCATCGTGCGGACCCTGGCGGCCCTCCATCCCCAAGCGATTGCGATCGACGTCGCCTTCCTTAAGGCGCGGGACGCGGAGGCGGACGCCCAACTCGCCGGCGCGCTCAGGACGGCGCCGGCTGTCGTCGCGGCGATCGGAGTCTTCGACCCGGTCGACACGTGGGGCGCAGAAGCCGAGCTTAGCGACTTGGGGTTGGCGCCGAGGCCATCCTCCGTTCTCTGGCCGATCGATGCGATCCGCGATGCGGCGCAAGTGGGCCTTGCCAACGTTTCGACCGATTCGAGCGGAGTCCCTCGTTACATTCCGATGATCTATCGAACTCCCGACGGCGTGGTTCCTTCATTCGCGCTCGCGGCGGCGTCCGAAGCGCTCAAGGCCGAACCGGTCTTGGGTCCCAGCCAGATCGAGATTGCGGGCCGGGTAAGAGAAATGGACCTCGGCTATCACATGCCGTTGCGTTTCTACGGGCCAGAGGGAAGCTTCCGGCGCATCGGCGCAGCAGAGGTCCTTCGCGGAGGTCTCGATCCCGAGGCGGTGCGCGGCCAAGTTGTCGTCGTCGGGGTCACGGCGACGGCCGCCGCCAACTCGTTCGCGACGCCGTTCGACCGCGTTGCGCCGGGCGCGGAAGTCTTCGCGACGGCGATCGGCAATCTCATGGCCGGCGACGGACTGGCGAGGACGCGCTCGACCCGCCGGATCGACGCGGCCGCGGCGGTTGCGCTGCCGATGGCCATGATCACCCTGATGGCGATGCGCCGCGCGGCGATTGGGCTAACCGTTGCAAGCCTGGTTTTTGTCCTCTGGCTCGGCGGGGTGTTTATCGCGTTCATCAATGGCTACTGGCTCAGCATCGCGGCGCCGTTGGCGTCGGCCCTGCCGCTGACCGTCGGCTTCGCCGCGGCCCGGGCCATTTTCGAACGCCGCGCGGGGACCAGGATTGCCGCCGAGAGATCGATGCTGGCCAGGTTTCAGGCGCCGCTCCTTATCGACCACATTTTGCGAGAGCCGGATTTTCTGGTGAAGCCGGTCCGCCAGGACATCGCGGTGATGTTCCTGGATCTGTCCGGGTCGACAGGGGTCGCGGAGGCGCTTGGGCCTGAATGGTCGCGCGACCTTCTAAGCGCGATGCAGACGCTGGTCGAGGGCGAGGTGAGCGCGCATGACGGCGTCGTCATCAACTATATGGGCGATGGGGTTCTGGCGGTGTTCGGACTGCCGAAGCCGCAATCCAACGATCCAGGGAGAGCGTTGACCACCGTCGAGAGTCTTTGCAGGTTGATGACCGTGTGGCTTGCCGATCTGCCTCCTGCCGCGCGGGATCGGCTCGACTTTCGGATCGGCCTGCATTTCGGCCCGGCCATCCTGTCCCGGCTCGGCTCGCCGAGCCACCAGCAGATCACCGCGACAGGGGACACGGTCAATGTCGCGAGCCGGCTTCTGGAAGTGGCGAAGCAGGAACATTGCCGCGTTGTCGTGTCCGAGGATCTTTTCGCAGCCGCTAGCGCAACCTCGCCACCGGACAGCGTCAATACAGAACTCTTCACGCCGATCACTGTTTCGATTCGCGGTCGCACGAGCCCCTTGCAGGTTCGAATCCGACGCTGACCCTCTCGGGAGCCGTGCTTGGTCCTGGAAGCGCTTTGCATTTGGATGGGGTCGGTTTGGCTCCTTTCCGGCGGCGGACTGCGGCGTTGCTCCGGGCGGGGCGAAATTGCGCTTTCTTTCCGAGCCTGATCCGGCGGCTTCCGAATGGCGCCCGGTCCCTGTCGTGGGCCTTCAAGATCCTTCCGGGCGTTTCAATCCGCTTCCCGGAATCACGCCTTATCAATGGCTTACCGGGAAAGCGGGGCGGGAAAAATCCGCTTTCGCCGATCCCGGCAGGCGACCCGGCAGCCCCTGCTCGCGCGCGACCTCGTCAAAGGGGCGAGCCTCTGCGAAGCCGGTCGAGAACGGGCTTGGGCCCCGCCGCCAGGCTGAGTTGGTATGTGGCTTCCGTCGTTTCTGCTGGGCCATGGGCTCTCGACGCGAGTTCCGATAAAAAGAAATCATAATCGCGGTTTCTGACTTTGGCAAGCTTTTGTTGCGCTCTTAATCGTCGCTGCGATTAAGCTCCGAGGCGGGCCTGATCCTCGATCCGCCCGAGGCTCTCCTCCCGCCCTAGCACGGTGAGCACGTCGAAGATGCCCGGCGAGGTCGAGCGGCCGGTGAGGGCCGCACGCAAGGGCTGGGCGATCACGCCGAGCTTGGCGCCCTGCTTCCTCGGCGTAGGCGCGAACGGCTTGCTCCGCGCCTGGCGCTGTCCAGGCGGTCAGCGCGGCCAGGCGCGGCAGCAGGTTCTTGAGATGCAGGCGCCCGGCGCGGGCGAGAATCTCCTCCGCCTTCGCATCCATTTTCAGCGGCCGCTCCGCGAACAGGAAGCCGGCGCCGTCGAGAAGCTCGACCAGCGTCTTGGCGCGTTCCTTCAATCCCGGAATCGCGGCGCGCAGCTGGGCGCGCTTCTGAACGTCGAGCCTGGCTTCGATCTCACGCCCGCCCGGCAGATAGGGCAGCGCGCCGATGAGCGCATCGTAGAGTTCGGCGTCGCTCGCCGCGCGCATATAATGGCCATTGACGTTCTCGAGCTTGGCATAGTCGAAGCGCGATGGGGAGCGGCCGACGGCCGCGAGATCGAAAGCGGCGATCAGCTCGTCAGTCGAGAAGAATTCCTTGTCGCCGTGACTCCAGCCGAGCCGCGCCAGATAGTTGCGCAGCGCCACAGGCAGATAGCCCATGGCGCGATAGGCGTCGACGCCGAGCGCGCCATGGCGCTTCGAGAGCTTGGCCCCATCCGGCCCGTGAATGAGCGGAATATGCGCCATGGCCGGAATGTCCCAGCCGAGCGCCTGATAGATCTGGGTCTGGCGCGCGGCGTTGGTCAGATGATCGTCGCCGCGAATGATGTGCGTCACCCCCATGTCGTGGTCATCGACGACGACCGCGAGCATATAGGTCGGGTTGCCGTCCGAGCGTAGGAGCACAAGGTCGTCGAGGTCTTTGTTGGCGAAGGTGACCTTGCCCTGAACGAGGTCGTCGATCACCGTCTCGCCCTCCTGCCGGGCCTTGAGGCGGATGACGGGCGCGACGCCGGGCGGCGCCTCGGCCGGGTCGCGGTCGCGCCAGCGGCCGTCGTAGCGCATCGGCTTGCCCTCGAGGCGCGCCTTCTCCCGCATCGCCTCGAGTTCCTCGGTGCTGGCGTAGCAGCGGTAGGCGCCGCCAGAGGCGAGCAGCTGGCGGGCGACCTCGCGATGGCGCTCCGCGCGCTTAAACTGGCTGATTGCCTCGCCGTCCCATTCGAGCCCGAGCCATTTGAGCCCGTCGATGATCGCCTCGACCGCGGCCTCGGTCGAGCGCTCGCGGTCGGTGTCCTCGATGCGCAGCAGGAACTTGCCGCCGAAGCGCCTGGCGTAGAGCCAGTTGAACAACGCGGTCCGCGCGCCGCCGATGTGCAGGAAACCGGTCGGCGAAGGCGCGAAACGGGTGACGACCTGGGACATAACGCGAGGCTCGATCAGGCGGAACTCGGAATAGAGCGCGTGGCTCTAGCAGAAGGGGCCGCCTCGGCAAAGGCGCGCCAGGAAGGGGACCCGCTTGAGCACATTCCTTTTGCCCCGCCGGCGGTGGTAGGCTCGCGCCCGCAATCACACGGCGGCTTTCCGAGCGAATGGACTTCGTCTTCATGTTGACGCGCAACGACTCGACGGTCGAGAACGCGCTCGACCTCGTCGAGATCGCGCGCGAGCTTGGGTTGCGCCACATTGGCTTCAAGGACGTCGGCGCCGATGCGCCGATGCTGATGCGTCTGACCGCCGCCATTCGCGCCGCCGGGGCGTCCCCGTGGATGGAGGTCGTGGCGACGTCGCGCGAGGCCGAATTGCGCTCGGTCGCGCTTGGCCGCGACGCTCGGCGTCGATCTCCTGATGGGCGGCGTGCACGCCGAAGAGGCGCTGCGGATCCTTGACGGCAGCCCGACGCGCTATCTGCCGTTCGCCGGCAAGCCGAGCGGCCATCCGACCCGGCTCGGCGGCTCGGCGGCGGAGGTCGAGGCGCAATGCCGGACCTTCGCCGCAATGGGATGCGCGGGCGTCGACATTCTCGCCTATCGCGCGACCGAAGCCGAACCGCTCGACCTCGTCGCCGCCTGCCGGCGAGGGCTTCGGCGAGAAGGGAGTCGTGGTCGCCGCCGGGTCCGTCAATGCGCGCCGAGCGCATTGCCTCTATCCGCGCCGCCGGCGCCGACGCCTTCACCATCGGCACGGCGGCGATCGAGGGCTCATACGCGCCCGGCTCGGGGCCACTGCGGGCGCAGCTCGAGGCGGTGCTCGCCGATTGCCGCGCGACGCGATGAGCGCTGTCGCGCAATGATTTGCGGGGAGGGAGCGGTGAAGTTTGGCGTATTCGATCATGTGGACGACAGCGGCCCGCCCTTACCGGAACACCTCGAGAATCGGCTGAAAATCATCGAGGCCTACGACCGGGGCGGGATCTACGGCTATCACGTCGCCGAGCATCACGGCACGCCGTTGGGCTATGCGACTTCCCCCTCGGTTTTCCTTGCGGCCGCCGCCCAGCGCACCAAACGCATCAGGATCGGCCCGTTGATCTATATCCTGCCCCTCTATCATCCGCTCCGCCTGATCGAGGAGATCTGCATGCTGGACAACCTCTCGGGCGGGCGGTTCATGCTTGGCATGGGGCGGGGAATTTCGCCGATCGAGGCCGGCTTCTTTGGCGTTCCGGGAAGCGAGATGCAGGCGCGCTATGTCGAGGCCTTCGATCTCATCCTCAAGGCGCTCCAGTCGGAAACGCTCACCTACCAGGGCAAGTATTATTCGTTCAACAATGTGCCGATCACTTCGCGGCCGATCCAGAAGCCGTACCCGGAGCTCTGGTACGCCACGCGAACTCCTGAGAGCTTCGCATGGGCCGGCGCCGCGGGCGTCAATACGGTGACGCTCGCCTTCGACGAGCAGGTCAGGGACATGACAAACATCTACAAGAAAGCCTGGGTCGAGACCGGCCGCGACATGAAGAACTTGCCGCTCATCGGCGTGAGCCGGCACATCGTGGTGGCCGACACCGACAGGGAAGCAAAAACGCTCGCCTCACGCGCCTACAAGAAATGGGTGAGCAGCTTCCGCAAGCTCTGGCTCGACAACGGCTACGACGCGCCGCTGAAGAACCTCTACCCCGATGACTGGGAAGAACTTGAAGGTTTGCTGAACGGCTGCGCCGGCGCGCCTGCCACCGTGCGGCGATATGCCCTCGAAGAGGCGGAGCGCTGCGGTACGAACTATCTTGTCTCCTGGTTCGCGTTTGGAGACCTGGCCGGCGATCATGCGATCCGATCTTTTGGGCTGTTCAGCGAGCATGTGATGCCGGCCTTCGCCTGACGCTGCGCAACCGCAATCGCGTATTCGCTGCGCGCCGCTATCCGGCGCGAACCAGTCTCGTCGCAAGCTCTGGGCCGTTCTCGCGGACTCGCGCGACGGGTGAATGCGCCCGGCGCGCTTGCGCCCGCTTTCCAAGCAGAGGAGAGCGGGCGCCCAACGCCTTGCTTGCAACGAGATGGGATCAGGCTGCGTGGCTGAGATGGCGGCGGTCTCCGTTGGCGGCGCCCGGAAGCGGCGTCGGGACGAGCGCCAAGGCGCCGTCACCGGTCGCCGCGACAAGCAGGAGGCCGACAATCCAGAGCGCCGGGTACTCCCAGCCGCCGTTCGGATTGGTGAAAAAGAATCCTGCGTGCCAGTGCACCGAGATGATCGCGCCAAGCAGCACGGGAAGTGCGGTGAGCGCGGCGAGGCGCGGCCATACCCCAAGAATGAGCGCGACGGCGGCGGCCAATTCCCAGAGGATGGCGACATAGGCCAGCGCCGGCGGAAGGCCGAGAGAACCGAAGAACTGCGCCGTTCCGGCCGGGGTGAAGACGAAAATTTTGAGTCCGGCGTGGGCCAGGAACAGAAGCCCGAGCACGAAGCGTAATCCGAAAATCGCGTAGGGGCCGGTGCGCGTGTCGATCATGGCGGTCTCCGATTGCAGTTTTAGGCGAGCTCGGCGCAACCTTTCGGTACGCCGCACGTGACCTTTGATGCACTGCAATATGAACCTGTTCCGCTCTGAATATTATCCCTGAATTTCTGCGATCACTCTCTCCAAATTGGAATCAATGCCAATTCACAAGCCCCGATCCCAGGGGGCTCGCCGTGAAAGTATAGGGCGAGAAAATCCACCAGGACCCGAACCTTCAAGGCGAGGTCACGTGCGGGAGGATAAACGACGTAGACTCCGCCCGCCTGATAGTCGAAGTCCTTCAGGACCGCCCTAAGGGCGCGGGCGGGAATCCGCGGTCCGGCGATAAAGCTCGGCATATGGGCGAGGCCGAGATCGGCCTCCGCTGCCGCGACGCACGCCTCTCCGTTCGAAAAGCGCAGGCGGCCGGCCACCGGGACCCTCAGCGGCTCTGATCCTTGCCCGGCGCGAAAGCGCCAGACGAAAGGCTCGCGCAGGTTGGTGTCGATGATGCATTCGTGACTGGCGAGATCCGTCGGGCTTTGCGGCACGCCGCGCGATTCGAGATAGGCGGACGAAGCCACGGTCACGATCCTTGTGTCGCAAAGCTTTCGTCCGATCAGATTCATGTCGGTCAGCGTGCCGACGCGAACCGCAGCGTCGAAACCTTCGTCGATGAGATTCACCACCCGATCGGAAAAGCTCACGTCGAGCACGATCTCGGGATAGGCGCGGGCGAAAGCGACAAGGGCAGGGGCAAGCTGCGCCGCGCCAAACGATACCGGAACGCTGAGCACAAGCCTCCCCCGCGCCTCGCCCGCGACCATCTTGACGGAAGCGTCGAGAGCGTCGAACTCCTCGATCAAGCCCTTGATGCGTTCGAAATAGGCGCGGCCGACTTCGGTCGGCGAGAGAGCGCGGGTCGTGCGATTGAGGAGCTGCACCCCGAGATCGGCCTCGAGCCAGCCGATGAGCTTCGAGGCCTGTCCGGGGCTCGTCTTGAGCCGCGCCGCGGCACGCGAGAACGCCATGACGGCGACGAACATCCGGTCACAGTCGAGCCGATCCATGGCGCCGATAATCCCGCGCGCACTGGC
The DNA here is from genome assembly GCA_963767245.1 of uncultured Alphaproteobacteria bacterium. Classification (GTDB taxonomy): domain Bacteria; phylum Pseudomonadota; class Alphaproteobacteria; order Rhizobiales; family Beijerinckiaceae; genus Roseiarcus. The sequence continues at coordinate 250,040 of CAVYDG010000024.1, read as the reverse complement.
GCGATGGCAAGCGCCAATCAGCGCGGCGCGCGCGGGCGGAGACCGCGTCTACAATGGCGCTCCTTACGTTAGTTTCTTCCGGGCTTGCGCCTCGGCCTCTTGGGCGAACACTTCCGGCGACCAGTTTTCCTTGAGCGCCTGGCGCATCAGATCCTGCTGGCTCTTGGGCGCCAGGCCGCCTTTCGGCGGGTCGCGGTCGAGGTTGGTCGGGAAGGAATAGCCCTCGGCTGAAGCCGCGATGGCGTTGTCGGCCTCGGCCGCCGTGATCGCGTTGCCGGCGAGCCGACCTTTCAGCGCTGGATAGAGCTTCAAGCTCATCTTGAGCCGGTCGACGCTCTCCATCGCCCGGCCGAAGGCCGAGGAGACCTGGAGGAGGTTGGCGATCCGGCGCACGTCCTTCGAGCGGTTCGTCCCGGCGGCATGGAACAGCGCGGGGTTGAAGAACACCGCGTCGCCCTTGGCGAGCGGCAATTGGATGTGATGGGACTCGAAATAGTCGCGAAACTCTGCGCGGCCCGTCGCCATGTAGCCCGGCAAATAACTGTGCGAGAACGGCAGGTAGAGCGTCGGTCCGGTTTCCAGCGGCATGTCGCAATGGGCGACCGCGCCCTGCAGCGTCAGCACCGGCGAGAGACGCTGGACGTGGACGGGAAAGCGCTCGATCGTCTGCGGCCGACTGAAAACCCAGATGATAGTCGCGATGCGGCGACTTGGGCCGCGCCGCCCGGATTGACGACATTGAGCTGCGAGGTGATCTGATAAGATGGGCCGAGCCAGGCTTCGCTCACCAGCGCAATGACCGCGTTGCCGTAATAGGCGGCGAATGCGGCGGGGTCGCGCAGGCAGAGCTTCTCGAGCGCGTTCCAGATGCGGTCGTTGGCGCCGGGCTTGGCGAAATGATCGCCGCCGCCAACGTTATTTCTGCGCTCGTCCTCGATGATCGCCCAGAAATGATCGTTGGTCCGGTCGATCGGGGTCATGTCGGCGAACGCGCCACGAATGGCGATGATGCCGGGCCCGTCGGTCAGCGCCTCGACCCACTCCGCCATGAGCTCCTTGCGCGCCTCGGGCGACGCGGCGGCGCTGCGCGCCTCGAGGCCGTCATAGATGAGCACGTTCGACTTGACGTCGCTGGCAAAGGGATAGTCGGCGGGGTCGACGGAGCGCTCGACGATCCGCCGGAACGCGTCGATATCGCAGGACGCCTCGCGTCAGCCAGACGCGATTGGCTCTCAGCCGCTTCGCATTGTCGTCCTTCATGGCGCTCCTCCGTGCGTTCGTTGATGACGGCTGCAGTATAAGGGCGCGACCCGGCGAGAATATCGCGTCAACTCCATCAAAAACCCATCAGGGCGGCTGACCCGTGGCCCATCCGTTTCTCATCAAGGAAATCGCCCAGCAGGCGGGCCTGAGCGAAGCGACCGTCGATCGCGTGCTCAACAACCGCGGAGGCGTTCGCAAGCACACCGCGCAACGGGTCAAGCAGGCGATCCGCGAGCTCGATGGACAGAGCGAGCAGGCGGGGCTCACCGGCCGGAAGTTTGTCGTCGACGTCGTCATGCAGGCGCCGGACCGATTTTCCGAGTCGGTTCCGTCTGGCGCTCGAAGAGGAGATGCCGGCGCTGCGGCCCGCGGTGTTCCGCGCCCGCTATCATTTCTGCGAGGTCGCCAAGCTCGCCGATCTCGCCGCGCTGATCGACAGGATCGCGGCGCGGGGAACGCACGGGCTCTTTCTCAAGGCGCCCGACACGCCCGAAATCGCGGCCGCCGTCGATCGAATGACTGCGCGCGGCGTCCCAGTGGTCACGCTGGTGACCGACATCGCCAATTGCCGTCGCGCGGTTTATGTCGGCATGGACAATCGCGCAGCGGGCGAGACCGCTGCGTACCTGATCGGCGAGTGGCTCGGAACCGCGAAAGCGAAAATCCTGACGACTCTCAGCAGCAATCGTTTCCGTGGCGAGGAAGAGCGTGAGATCGGTTTCCGACGGGCGCTGAGAACGCGCTATCCCAAACTCGGCATCGTCGAGAGTCAGCGAAGGCCTCGGCATCGACGGGGCGACCGGCGCACTGGTTCGAAAGGCTCTCGCCGCCAACCCGGACATCGTCGCGGCCTATTCGATCGGGGGCGGCAACCGCGCGATTGTCGAAGTTTTTCGGGCGATGTCGCGCCCCTGCCGGGTGTTCATCGGCCATGATCTTGACGCCGACAACCTGGCGCTGCTTCGCGAACAGCGACTTTCCGCGATCCTGCATCACGATCTGCGTTTCGACGTGCGCTCGGCCTGCCGCGTTGTGATGCAAGCCCATCGCGTCCTGCCGCAAGGCCCGCCGCCGACGCCGTCGCAGGTACAGGTCATCACACCGTTCAACCTCCCGGCGGGGAGGGCGCAAGCGACCGAATTCGTGTAGCCGAGGCCGTCTCGAACTTCGACGGCAAGGGCCTCTCGCGCACGCCTTGGCCCTCAGGGCGCGCGCCGCCAGACGGTCATTTCGACGCCATGCGCCGGATCGAGGGCGATCCGTTCGCTGAGCTTGAGACCATGCTGTTCGAGCACGGTCGCGGCCGAGACGCCGGCGTCGCACGCAGAAAACACCGACCGGCCGCCTGGGAGGTTTGACCCCATGGGCGCGGGACAGATGAAACCCGTCGAAGCCGATCACGAGGAAGAGATCGAACACCACCTGGCCGCCGCCCACGGCGACGACGCCGCCCGTCGGCAGAAGCCGGGCCGCGACTTCTTCCCAGGTCGTGCGCCGCGGGTCCCACCACCAACTGTCCGGCCGCTGCTCGAGCCCCGCCGCCTCACGCGAGACGACAAGACGCAGAGTTCCGTGGATGTTCGGCTCGAGTTCGTGGCTGCGGCGCGCGAATACGACGAGGTCCGCAAGCTCCTGCGCGCGCTGGTAAAGCTCCCAGTCCTTTTCGTTGCGCAGCGAAGCCGGCGTCAGTCCGTCGGCGCCGGCGATCTTGTCGTCGTCCGAGACGATGGCGTAGCCGGTGATGTCGAGACGCCCTGACATGATGAGGTCCCTCGCTGGGGCGAGGGTAGCGTCAGGCGATGCCGCCGGCCAGTCGTCATCCGCCGCTGCCGCTCGAACGTCCCTCTTGAGCGCGAGGCGCGTCCAGCGCGCGCTGCATCGCCGCCATTCCCGCCTCGATCGCCCGCGAGAAATACCCATGGAGTTCGTCTGGCAGGAAGTCGGCGGTCCAGACGACGGACGTCGACCCGCCGGGAAGCGAACCTACCTCGAGCGCGGCGTTATAGTGTCTCGCCGCGGCCGCCCTCGGCGGTCCACACCAGCCGTCGAGCCTCGTCGTCGAGGGTGACGATCGGTTCGCGCAGCGTGACGCCGTTGACGAAGGTCACGATGCGCGCGCCGGGCTCGAGCGTGGTGTCGACGACGAAGCCGGGGACGAGCCGGGTATGGAGCGCGCCGATGTCCCGAACCGCCGACCACACCTCGTCTGCCGACGCCTGCGTCGTGAGTTCGGATCGGACCGTCGCCATCGGCCTAGTTCCCGCCGAAATAGGCTTCGAGCCGGTAGCCCTCGGGGTCGAAGACGTAGGCCGCGTAATAGTGCGGCCCGTAATCCTTGCGCAATCCGGGCTTGCCATTGTCGCGTCCGCCGTGCGCCAGCGCGGCGGCATGGAACGCAGCGACGCTCGCCCGGCTCGGGGCGGCGAAGCAGAAGTGCAGTCCGGACTTCGGCTCGTCGGCGACCGGGCTCTCGGCGGAACCAATCCAGAATCCGACGCCTTCCGTGCCGTAGCCGAGCGAACTGTCGTCGGCGCTGAGACAGGTAAATCCAAGCGGCTTCAGCGCCGCATCATAAAAACCCTTAGCCTTCGCGATGTCACGAACGCCGATTGAAACGTGGTCAAGCATGGCTGTCCTCATTGCGCTGGCCCACGCCGAGGCCGGTTGCGCTCGGGCCTCGACGATTCCAGCGAACCTAAGCCGCGGGCAGTTCTCGGGCTTGGGGAAAGTTGCTATCTTCGCGCCATGCGAACCGAAGTCCGATCTTATGCGACGCGGCTGGCCAAGTCCACGGACGAGGGGCTGGCGAAGCGAACGCTGGCGACCGGCAGCGGATGGAGCATGCATGAAGTCGTCTGCAGCGCAGGCCCGACCGACAGGCCGTTCGAGGAGCGGCACGAGGGCTTCAGCGTCTCGGCGGTCATCGAAGGGAGCTTCACCTATCGTTCGAACGCCGGGCACGGACTGCTCTACCCCGGCGCTTTGCTGCTCGGAAACGACGGCTGGTGTTTCGAATGCGGTCACGCGCATGGGATTGGCGATCGCTGCGTCTCCTTGAGTGTCCGCGAGGACCTGTTCGGTGAGATCGCCGCGGCCGCCGCGTCGACGAGCCGCTTTCGGTTTTCTGCCCCGAGTTTGCCGCCGTCGTCGAAAGCGCTCCCGGTCGTCGCCATGATGGAGGTCCTGCGCGCGCCAGCGTCTGCGCCGGCCAGGGGTGAACTGGCGTTGCTGCTCATCGAGCGCGTCATCGCCGCGATAGCGGGCAATCGGCCTCTCGCTAAAGCGCCCGCAGCGCGCGAGGCGCGCCGGGTGGTCGAGGCTATCCGCCTGGTCGAGTCGGACGGCGCGCGGCCGCTCGGGCTAGAGGACCTTGCGGCGAGCGCGGGGATGAGCAAGTACCACTTCCTGCGCGTCTTCCGGCGCCTGACCGGCATGACCCCTTATCAGTATCTCCTCAGCGCCAGAATGCGTCGCGCGGCGCTTGAACTCGCCTCGTCCCGCCGGCCGGTGCTTGACGTCGCGCTGGACGCGGGCTTCGGCGACCTCTCCACTTTCAACCATCGCTTCCGCGCTGCTTTCGGCGCAACCCCGACGCAATATCGCGCATCGCGGCCTTAAACGTAGCTTTCCTCCGCCTCCTCGCGGCCACGAAGCGGGAGGAGATCGAACGAGCACGATCGGCGAGACGCGGTCTTCCGGCGAGCAACCGGGATCAAGATCGGCGCTGAGGGTCAGCGAAACCAAAGCGCGCCTCGTTCGTATCATAATCAGGTCAACGCGGCGGTATCTTTCCGGCCAACGAGAATCTGGAGACGGAGCCATGCTCGGTTCGCACAACCCACACCCACCGAACGCGCCGCTGGCGTTGCGGCTCAAAATCGACGATCTCCGCGCCCAGGTCGCGCCTCTCGATCGCTATGGTTTGACCGGCTTGAGCGCCGCGATTACGGGAGGCGCCGGCTCGCTTGCCGGTGGCGCCTGGGAGGCGTTTTGCCGCTTCGCTTGTCGCGGCGAGCGCGGTTGCGAGACCGCCTGAACTCATCTCTGTTTGATGCCGCCGGACATGATTTTCTCGGTCGCCAGCCGCCGCCGCATGGGCTAGCCAACTGCTCTCGGAATACGCGACTTCCGGGTTTCGCGAGAGGGGTGAGGAAAATGCCTACGGTCAACACCAGCGACGGCGTCGAGATTTTCTACAAGGATTGGGGCAGCGGGCAGCCGATCGTGTTCAGCCACGGCTGGCCGCTATCCGCGGACGACTGGGACGCGCAGATGCTGTTCTTTCTCAACCACGGCTATCGCGTCATCGCCCACGACCGGCGCGGACACGGCCGGTCGACTCAGATCGGCCGCGGGCACGATATGGACCACTACGCTGACGATTTGGCTGCGGTGACGAAACATCTTGATTTGAAGAACGCCATCCATGTCGGCCATTCCACGGGCGGTGGCGAAGTGGTGCACTACCTGGCGCGCCACGGCGAAAGCCAAGTTGCGAAAGCGGCGATCATCAGCGCGGTGCCGCCGTTGATGATGCAAACCTCGGCAAATCCGTTGGGCCTACCGAAGAAGGTCTTCGACGATTTCCAGTCCGCCCTGGCCGCCAACCGGGCGCAATTCTACTACGATGTCGCCGCTGGGCCCTTTTATAACTTCAACAAGCCAGGGGTGAAAACACTAGAGCCGGTGGTTCAGAACTGGTGGCGGCAAGGCATGATGGGCGGCGCCAAGGCGCACTACGACGGCATCGTCGTTTTCTCCCAAACCGACTTCACCGAGGATCTGAAAAAGATCAATGCGCCAGTGCTGGTGATGCACAGCGAGGACGACCAGATCGTGCCCTATGTCGCCGCCGGCCCCTTGTCGGCGAAGCTCCTGAAGCACGGCACGTTCAAGAGCATAAGGGCTTTCCGCACGGCATGCCCACCACCCATGCCGAAACGATCAATGCAGATCTTCTGGCGTTCTTGAAGAGCTGAGGCGGCTGGGCGCCATCACTTCGGCCTCTTCGCCGGCGGCTGGGTCAGGCTCAGCCTCGCCGTTCGCCTAGGCGAATGGTAGCGACGCGCGCGTCTCACTCAGGATTTCCCTGGAAAGCTTGTCGTCGTCGACGATTCGGGCGAGCACCATCGCGCCGACCATCGCCGACCAGGCGCCGATCGCCGCACGCCGCCTGTCCTGCGCCGTCTTGCCTTTCGCCTCGGCGCTGAATCGATCGATCTGGCGACGGACAGACAAGGTCATGCCGCGCCGCAGATCGGCGGAGCCTCGCGCAGCCTCGGTTCCCAGACACGAAAACGGACAGGACGAGCCGCGGTCGTCGCGGTGCCGCGCGCTTAGGTAGCCGTCGGCATAGGCCGCGACCGACTTGCGCGCCTCGACAACGCCTGGGGCAGGGGCGAGCGCCTGCCCGACCGCCTCGGCGATCAGCGCCTCCTTGGAGACAAAGTGCCCGTAGAAGGCGCCATGCGTGAGGCCGGCGTCCTTCATCACGTCCGCCACCGTCACATCGTCGAATCCGCGCAGCCGAAACAGCCGGCCGGCTGCGGCCAGAATGCGCGACCGATGGGCGGCGACCTGTTCCCGGCTGACTTTCATTCTCTTCGAGCTCCTTGCTTGACAATATAGATTATGATGGTAATGAATGCAAACATGATGATCATCATCAATAGGAGTTAAAAATCATGGATCGCCAGCTTCCGACCGTTCTGGTCACCGGCGCGTCGTCCGGAATCGGAGCGACCTACGCCGACCGTTTTGCCCAGCGTGGGCATGATCTAATTCTGATCGCGCGCGACGAGGCGCGGATGGAGGAGCTCGCATCGCGTCTGCGCGCCGAGACGGGAGTCAAAATAGATGTCGTAGCCGCCGATCTCACCGATAGCTCCGATCTGGCGCGGATCGAAGCGCGCCTGCGCGATGACGGCCGCATCGGCGTCCTCGTCAACAATGCCGGCGTTGCGGCGCCCGGCGGTTTCGCCAACGCCGACCTCGAGCTCATGGACCGCCTCATCCGTCTCAATGTCACCGCCGTCACCCGGCTTGCCGGCGCGATCGTTCCGCGGTTTCTCGCCCGCGGCGAAGGCGTGATCATCAATATCGCGTCGGTGGTGGGCCTCGCGCCGGAGATTTCGTTCGGCGCCTATGGCCCGAGCAAAGCCTATGTCCTGGCGTTGTCGCAAAGCCTCCAGGCCGAACTTGGCGGCCGCGGCGTCTATGTCCAGGCCGTGCTGCCGGCGGTGACCCGAACCGAGATCTGGGCGAGGTCGGGTCGCGATGTGAATACGCTCAAGGGCGTGATGGAGGTCGACGAGCTGGTCGACGCTGCGTTGGTCGGGTTCGACCGCCGCGAGGCCGTGACCATTCCGCCGCTGCCCGACGCCGGCCAGTGGGAGAAGTTCAACGCCGCGCGGCAGGCGATGCTGCCGAACTTCGCCAACGAGCACGCCGCGGAGCGTTATCGCAGCGGGGCCTTCGGCGACCGTATCGCCGCCCAGTGAGCGCGATTAGCCAACGCGTTCGATGAGCGCTATCGCGGCGGCCGGGTTGCGCTCCTTGGCGCCGCTGATGACGTAGAGAAAAACGTCTCGGCCGGCCTTGTTGGGCTCGTGCGGCGCGGCCGTCTCAAGATCCGGCGGCGAGCCGCCCGCGGCCCATGTCTTGGCGCGCATGGCCCAAAGATCGAGCGCCGAGCCCGCATATCCCGCCGGCTCGCTGTCGGTCGTTCCCATGACCCGCGCGTAGACGAACGGCGCGGTCACATCGGCGATTTGCGGGTATTCGGAGTCGCCTGCGATCACCACGGCGACGCCATGCTCGCGCGCCAGCGCAACGAACTCCGGCGTCCGGAAACTCTCGTGGCGGACTTCGACCGCATGGCGGATGGCGAGGCCGCCGACGGACTTCGGCAGTAGCTTGAGGAACGCGGCGAAATCGGCCGGGTCAAATTTTTTCGAGGTTGCGAACTGCCAGTTGATCGGCCCGAGCTTGGCCTTGAGATTGGTCAAGCCGCTGTTGAAGAAGCGCTCGATCGTGGGCGCCGCCTCGCCGAGCACGCGGCGATTGGTGGCGTAGCGGGTCGCCTTGAGCGAGAAGACGAAATCGTCCGGGGTTTCGTCATGCCATTTGGCGAAGCTCTCGGGCTTTTGCGAGCCGTAATAGGTGCCGTTGATCTCGATCGAGGTCAGTTTTGTGCTGGCGTATTCGAGCTCGCGCTTCTGCGCGAGACCGTTGGGATAAAACACGCCCCGCCACGGCTCGTATGTCCAGCCGCCGACTCCGATCCTGATCTTGCCGCTGGTTTGGCCTTTTGTGGGCATCTGTGAAAGGCCCTCTACTCGTGCGCGATCGCTGCGACCCGACCGCCCGTCAACGCCACGAGATCCGCGGGCGTCAAGCGAAAGACCGCGTTCGGCGTTCCCGCGGCGGCCCAGATCTCGCCAAACGACATCAGCAATTCGTCGATCAGGACGATCGGCGTCTCTTTATGGCCGACCGGCGGAACGCCGCCGATGGCGAAACCGGTCGCCTCGCGCACGAAGTCGGCGTCCGCGCGGGCGATCGGCTCGCCGACCGCCGCCGCGACCTTCGCCTCATCGACGCGATTTACGCCGGAGGCGACGACGAGAACCGGGCGGTTGCTGCCGGCGCCGCGGAACACCAGCGACTTGCCGATCTGCGCCACCGTGCAGCCGATCGCCGCCGCGGCGTCGGCGGCGGTGCGGGTCGTCGCTTCGAACTCCATGACCAGGTGCCTGTCGCCGAGCGCCGCCTGGACCCTGAGCGCGGAAGGAGCTGTCGCGGGCTTCATGGGCATGGCCGATCGCAGGTGATCATCTTCTTCTATCCGCGAATGGATTGACGATCCGCAATCGCCGGTCGATCGCCAACCCATCCTGCATGTCTTCGGACCACAAACGGTCGCATTCCGCGAGCAGCGCGGACGCGGCGATGAACGCGTCGAAGATCGACAAGCCATAGCGCTCGGCCAGCGCCATGCCAAGTTCGTGAGTCTCGGTCGTAACGGGATGAACACTCAGCAATCCCCGCATCGATGACAGAAAGCTGCGTGTGTCCTGCCAGGACATTTCTAGCTTGCGCCGCGCGACATTGGCGATCTCGTTCAGCACCTGAACGCTGATCGAACCTCCCTCGCGAATGACCGCTTCCGCCCTATTCGCTTTCGCCGGATCGCCTGACGCGAGATAGATGAGAACATTGGTGTCGAAGAAGCTACCGGGCATTGGCCTCGTCGCGGTCGAACTTGAAATCGGGCGGCAGCCGCCCGCGAAAGGCGCGCAACCGCTTGAGGAAATCCTCGCGGCTGGGTTTGCGAGCGACGGCGAACGCGCGCTCGCCAGCGACATGCACTTCGATCTCGTCGCCTGGCTTGAGCCGGAGCGCTTCGACAACGGCGGCGGGAAGGCGGACGGCCAGGCTATTGCCCCATTTGGCGACTTGCATCATGCCCTCCGTAGGATAGACATTTGCGAGACCGTATATCCATCAAGGACCGCGGTCAACAAAATCCCGCCGCCTGCAAGTGAGGCTCAGCCTCCCTTGCGAATGCCTCACGCGACGCGGGCCTGCGGGTCCGAGGCGCGCAGGTCTTTCTTCGAGATCTTGCCGACCGGGGTCTTTGGCAGCTCGGCGCGAATTTCCATCGCGCCGATCATCTCGTGCTTGCCAAGGCGGTCCTTAAGGAACGCTTTCATCTCGTCGAGCGAAACCGGCGTCGCGCCGGCCTTTAGCTTCACGAACGCCTTCGGGGTCTCGCCACGATATTGGTCCGGGACGCCGATCACGCTCACTTCCTCGACCGACGGGTGCTGATAGATCGCCTCCTCGATGTTGCGCGGATAGACGTTGAACCCGCCGCAGAGCAGCATGTCCTTGGTGCGGTCGACGATGTAGACGAAGCCGTCCTCGTCCATGTAGCCGACGTCGCCGGTGCGGAAGAACCCGTCCTTGGTCATCGAGTCCGCGGTCGCTTTCGGCTGCTTCCAGTAGCCCTTCATGACGTTGGGGCCTTTGACGCAGATCTCGCCGCGCTCGCCGGGCTTAACCTCGCGCTCAGGGTTGGCGACATCGATGAACTTCATCTCTGTGGTGGGGTAGGGGATCCCGCAGGAGCCGGGCTTCCCGGTACTCGCGCGCGGGGTGAAGGTTCCGATCGGCGCGGTTTCGGTCATTCCCCAGCCTTCGGTCAGCCGGCAGCCGACGACTTTCTCGAACCGCTGCTGTACGGCGAGCGGCAGCGGCGCTCCGCCCGAGGCGCACAGCCGGAGCGACGACCAGTCCATCGACTCGGCGCCGGGCACGCTCAGAAGCGCGACATGCATGGTCGGCACGCCCATGTAGACGGTGATCTTCTTGTCGACGATGTCCTTGGCCGCGGCGGCCGGATCGAAACGCGGATGCAGGACGAGCTCCGCCCCCAAGCCGGAAGCCAAGCAGCATGACGACGGTCAGTGAATAGATATGGAACAGCGGCAGGATGCAGAGAAAGCGCTCCTCGCCCACGCGCAGCGAATCCGCGCCGCTGCGGGTCATAACCTCCATATAGAGCGAGCACGCCGCGGTGAGATTGGCGTGGGTCAGCATCGCGCCCTTGGGCGTGCCGGTCGTGCCGCCGGTATATGCAATGACGGCCAACGCCTCCTTGACGTCGCCGAGCGGATGGGCGGTGTAGCGCCCATCATTGTCGATCAGGTCGCGGAAGGCGAGGCGGCGGTCGTCGTGCTTGACCTCGGCCAACATTCCGGCGGCCGTCATTTGCGCCTTGACCGGAGCGGGAGCGGCCGTCATCTCGGCGAATTCGCCGACGACGAGCGTCTTGAGGCGGGTGGAAGTCAGGAGCTTCTCGGCCTGCGGATAGAGCGCGGCGAGGTCGAGGCCGACGAGGATATCTGTCTCGCTGTCTTCGATCTTGTGTTGAAGCGTGTGCAGCGCATCGAGCGGCGAGTAATTGACCACCGTGCCGCCGGCCTTGAGCACGCCGAAGAAGGCGATGATGTAGTGGGGCGTGTTGGGCAGGAAGAGCCCAACGTGGACGCCCGGGCCGACGCCGAGCTTCTGGAACCCGAGGGCGGCGCGGTTCGCCAGCGCCTCCAATTCAGCATAAGTGGTCCGCTTGCCCATGAACTCGAGCGCCGGCTGGGAGCCGAACCGCTCGGCGGCTTTCTCGAGCACGCTCTGCACGGAAGAGAGATCGAGCGGCGCCTTTTCGCGCACGTCCGGCGGATAAGATTTCACCCAGGGTTGAATCGTCATCGCCTGTCCTCGCGTTCCTCGCCCCATGCAGCTGCCCGGCGGGTTGACCGCCAAGGTTTGCGCTTGAGTTGCCGCGTTCTCGGCCAACCGTCAAGCGCCGTGGCGTACCGGCGTTCCCGTTTTGCGGAAAAGTGATTTCTACCGATTTGCGCTTAGGGCGCCCAGCCTCTGGTTTCCGCCTTGATTGCGCGAAAGGGGCGGCGCGTCGCAGGATAAGGTCAAGCGCAAATCAGGGCGCCGCGTGGCTCCCGGCTTCAGCAAGGATTTTGGCAATGGCGGATGGGACAAGACTTCCGGTATGCGCGGTTATCGGCGTCGGCCCGGGCAATGGCGAGGCGTTCGCCCGGCGGTTCGCCGCCGACGGTTACGCCGTGGCGCTGATGGCGCGGCGCGGCGAGCTCACCGCCAAGCTCGCCGCCGAGCTCAAGGGCGCCAAGGCCTATGCTTGCGACGTCGCCGACGAAAAGTCGGTCGCGGCGGCGTTCGCGAAAATGCGGGCCGAGCTCGGCGACGCCGACGTGCTCATCTTCAACGCCGGTTCGGGCGTCTGGGGCAATGTCGAGGAGGTCAAAGCCGAAGACCTCGAACGCTCGTGGCGGATCAATACGCTCGGACTTTTCCTCGCCGGACGGCAGGCGATCCCGGCTATGCGGCAAAAAGGGCAGGGGGCCATCATTGTCGTCGGCGCGACCGCCACGCGCCGCGGCGCGGCCGGCGCGGCCGCGTTCGCGCAAAGCAAGATGGCGCAGCGCGCGCTCGCCGAATTGATGGCCCGCCATCTCTGGCCCGCGGGCATCCACGTCGCGCTGATCGTCGTCGATGGCGTGGTCGGCGGGCCGGTGACGCGCTCGCGGTTCACCGACCGGGCGGACGATTTCTTCATCGCTCCCGATGGCGTCGCCGCGATCGCCGCCGATCTGGTGAAACAGGACCACGCGGCCTGGAGCTTCGAGGTCGAAGCGCGGCCGTTCAAGGAGAAGTGGTGAGGGCACGCCCAGGAGTCAGGCCGGCAGCGCCACCGCCGACGGCTCGGCCTTCGGAAACGGCCTGAAGGTCAGCGCGATCAGGAACGCGCCGAGGCCGATGCCGAACGACCCGAGGTAGAGCCAGGCGTAGGTCGCGTAGGCATCGTAGATCCATCCCCCCGCCAGCGGCCCGAGCGCCATGCCGAGGCTGCCCGCCGTCGACGTTCCGCCGATGATCGCGCCCATCATCCGCGCCGGGAAATTCTCCCGCGCCAGCACGGCGTAGAGCGGCATGACGCCGGCGTAAGTGAAGCCGAACAGGGCCGCGACGGCGTAGAACTGGTCGAGACTGCCGACGAACATGTAAGCGAGCGCGCCGAAAGCCTGGATCAGGAGGCCCGCGACCAGAACCGGCTTTGCGCCAAGCCGATCGCCGAGGACGCCGAATGCAAGGCGCCCGCCCATGCCGGTAAAGCCCTCGAGGCTATAGATCGACACCGCGGCAAGCGGCGCCACGCCGCATGAGATGGCGTAGCTGACGGTGTGGAAGATCGGCCCGGAATGGGCGGCGCAGCAGCAGAAATTGGTCGCGGCGAGAATGAGGAAAGGCGCCGAACGCAGCGCGGCCGAAGTCGTCATGCCGCGATCGTCGGCGGAATCGGGAACGGCCGCGCTCCCGGCTTCCGCAAACGACGGAGGTTTGCGGATGAGGAACGCCGCGGGAAGCATGAGAGCGAGAACGAGCCCGGCGATGACCAGCATCGCGCTTCGCCATTCCATCCGCCCGATGAGGAAGGCGGCAAACGGCGACATGGTCATCGGCGCCATGCCGAACCCGGCCGAAACCAGCGAAACGGCGAGACTGCGCTGGGTCTCGAACCAGCGCGTGACCGTCGCCATCAACGGCGGCAGGATGGCTGAGATCGAGACGCCGACCAGCGCGCCGAAGAAGAGCTGGAACTCGAAGAGGCTGGTCGCACGGCTGGAGAGCGCGAGGCCGGCGCCGAGCAGGATCGTGCCGATGAGGACGACGGGCGCGGTCCGATGCGGTCGACGAGCAGGCCCCAGGCGAGGCCGGAGGCGGCCATCGTCAAAAAGCCGATGGTCATCGCGCTCGATACGCCGGTGCGCGACCAGCCCGTCGCCGCCGTCAGCGGCACGAGGAACACCGGCAGTGAGAACATCGCGCCGATCGCAACGCAGCCGAGAAAGCCGCCCGCGGCGACGATCACCCAGCGGTATGGCGATTGCGTCATCCAAGGTCTCCCAAACGCGACTTGTCGGCCGTCGCGGTTTTTGCGTCAACCCAACCGTAGCGGGTCGCTCGTCTAGCCGGATCCGTAGTTGCGAGGAGCCATAGGGCGTCGAGAGACGCTCTCTCGACGGGCTTCGGCGACGAAGCATTCCAGAGTTGCCGGGCCATCCTAGGTTCCGTGGATTGCTCCCCCCGGACTTGATCCGGGGGTCGCTCGCAATTGTCTCTTGGAGTTTGGGTAGAGAGGGTTGTCCCTGAAGATGGGATGCGCCGATTCGGGCGGCCGCCCGAATCGGCGCGCGGGGAGATTGGCCGTCTCGCAATGGGGCGCGAAGCCCGCCGTCATCTGGGCCGTCTTCCCGCTTCCCTTGAACGCTTGATGAGTTGAATGGGCCGCCATCGCCCGATGCACGCCCGCAGACAATCCCAAGCTCACGGAGGATAGCCGCAAATGTCTCACCCCGCCACGCCCTCGCGCTTCATCGGATGCGATGTGGGCAAGAGCGCAATCGTCGCCTTCGACACCGCCAGCGGCCGTACCTGCACGATCGCCAACGAGCCGCAGGCCCTGTCCGACTTCGCCGCCTCGCTCGACCCGACCTGCTTCGTCATCTGCGAGGCCACGGGCGGCTATGAACGCGATCTGCTGGCGGCCCTGCTCGCGGCCGGCGTTCCGGCCCACCGGGCCGACGCCCGCAAGGTCAAGGCCTTCATCCGCTCGTTTGGGACGCTCGGCAAATCCGACGCCATCGACGCAAGCGCGCTCAGCCGATACGGCAGGGACCGATTCGCCGAACTCCCGCTTTGGAGCGCCCGCGAACCCGAGCGGCTGCGCTTGCAGGCGCTCGTCCTGGCCAGACGCGACCTCGTCAAGGACCGCCTCGCCTACGCCAATCGTCGCGCCGCCCCCGCCGCCCAGCCTGTCCATGCTTATCTCGAGGCGCTCGTCGAAAGTTTCGACGCGCAAATCAAGGCGATCGAAGCCGATATCGACGCGCTGTGCGCCGGGTGCGAGCCGATCGCCAAGGCCGTCAAAACCCTGGTCGCGATACAAGGCGTCGGTCAAAAAACCGCGGCAGCCCTCATCGCCCTCATGCCCGAGCTCGGCTCGCTCCCCCGATGCCAGGCTGCCGCCCTCGCCGGCCTTGCGCCCCATCCCAACCAAAGCGGCCAGACCGACGCCTATCGCCGAACCCGCGGCGGAAGACCCGAAGTCAAACGAGTCCTCTTCATGGCCGCAATCTCCGCCGCAAGGCATAACCCCACCCTCAGCGCCTTCTACAAACGTCTCCTCAGCGCAGGCAAAAAGCCCCTCGTCGCCATCACCGCAATCATGCGAAAACTCGTCGTCATCGCAAACGCCAAACTCAAAACAACAAACGCCCTTCAACTGAGTTGATGACGGCGTTGCTCGGTCAGCCTTCAGGCGGCCCTCGAAGCGCGGCTGCGCATGTAGGCGACGAGGTTGTCAAGCGTCTGGCCGGTCCCGACATTGACCCCCATCTTGAGAAACTGATCGAGTTGCTCTTCGGAGCGGCATTCAATTTCCACTGTCATGCGAGTCTTGCCGTCCGCCTCCCGAAGCAGAACCCGCCCGGTTGATCCAATCGCCTCGAATACAAGCCGATCTGGCGGAGCAATCTCGCGATAGACGCCGGTGAAGGGCATATCGGGATGGCTCTTGGTCACGAACTTGAACGCGCCGCCCGGCCGCAAGTCGATCTCGCAGATTGCGAGCCGCCCGCCCGCAGCGTCCCACCAGCAGGCCAGATGCTCCGGCATTGTCCAGGCTTCGAATATTTCCGCGCGCGACGCATCGAAGTCGCGCGTGAGCCTTATGGTGTTCGACGCGCGATCGATGCCGAGGTCGGTTTCGGAAGCGCTTTGCGATGTCGACGGCATGTTATTTCTCCTGTTGTTTCATAGTGGCGAGATAGGCCTCGAGATTGTCGAGGCGGCGTTCCCACTGTTGGCGGAAGGGTTCGACCCAGTCCGCGACGTCTTTCATCGCCGACGGCGCGAGCCTGCGCGGACGCCTCTGCGCGTCGCGCCCGCCCACGATGAGCCCGGCATTTTCGAGCACCTTGAGATGTTTCGAAATCGTCGGCTGACTGAGCTCGAACGGCGCCATCAGTTCCGAGACGCTCGCTTCGCCGCCCGCGAGGCGCGCCAGGATCGCGCGGCGCGTCGGATCGCCGAGCGCGTGGAAGGCCGCGCTCAGGGGGTCGGCATGTGTCGTGTCCATCGCCATACGGCTATATAGCCATGCGGCAATCTATAAGTCAAGCCTTAACCGGCGGCCAAGTGCGCGTCGTGGCCGCATTGGCGCTTCGTACGCGGCGCCGCTATGAGGGAGACGCAAAGCCAGGTCGGGGGCGGGAATGGCGCAGCGGCGTTTGGCGATCGTCATTGCGATTTTATGCGGTCTTTCAACCCATCCGCTTTTCGCCGGCGACGCGCGAGCCGAAGAGCCTGCGTGCGCTGCCGGCTCCGCCATCGCCTTCGGCGCCGCATCGAGTGTGTGCGGCGTCGGCGCCAACCATCCGGGGGTCATCGCCTACAAGGGCATCGCTTACGCGGCTGCGGCCCGTTGGCAGGCGCCCCTTCCGGCGCAATGGCCGCCGGCGGGCGCGCTCAAGGCGGTCCAGTTCGGGCCCATTTGCCCGCAGGACGACCCGCCTCAGCCGAGCGCGGAGGATTGCCTCGATCTCAACATCTGGGCGCCCGAGAACGCGATCAACGGCGCCCGTTCGCTGCCGGTGATGCTGTTCATCCACGGCGGCGCGTTCGTGAAGGGCCGGGGCTCCTCGCCGCTCTACGACGGCAGCGCCTTCGCCGTCCGCGGCGCGGTGGTAGTGACGTTCAACTATCGTCTCGGCGCGCTCGGTTTCCTCTCCGCCAATGCGCTGGGCTCCGGCGAAATCGGCGGCAACTTCGGCCTGATGGACCAGCAGGCGGCGATGGCCTGGGTTCAGCGCAACATCGCGCCGTTCGGCGGCGATCCGAAGCGGGTGACCCTGTTCGGCGAAAGCGCGGGGGCGATGTCGGTCGGGTTGCACACGTTCGACGTCCCCTCGAGCGGCCCGCTATTCGCCGCGGCGCTGATGGAAAGCAATCCGCTCGGAATTCAATACCTCACCCCGGTCGAAGCCGGGCGGCGCGGCGCGGTGTTTCTCAAGGCCCTGTGCGACGGCGTCAACGCCTCGGACGGAGCCAGCCGATGTCCGGGCGATCCGGCCTGGGCGGCCAAGGCGCCGGTCGCCGAGATCCTGAAGGCGCAGACCGAGGCCACCGGGCGTCTCGAACGCTCGATCGGGCTTGCCGACCTGCGGCTGTCGGCGCTGATCGAGCGCATCCTCGAGGTCCAGTCGATGCCGTGGGCGCCGGTCGTCGACGGCAAGCTGGTCGTCGGCGAGCCCTATGCCGGTTATGCGCCCGAAACGAGGCCGTTCAAGCCGATCGCGTTCGGCGTCAACGCCGACGAAGGGCCGCTGTTTGTCGCCCGCGCCTACCCGAGGGCGCCGTGGGATTTCACCGGCTTGGCGTATCGCGGATTTCTCGCCTTGCGCTTCGGCTTGAGGAGCGCCGCGATTCTGGGTGATCCCCGCTATAGCCCCGATGCGCTCGCGGCGCCTTCGTACTACAGCGCCGCCGGCGCAGCTTACGCCAATCTGATGACCGACTTCGTCTTCGTCTGCGGCAATCTCTCCGCCGCCAATGCGGCGCTGGCGCAGTCGCCCGCGCCGGCGTTCGGCTACCGTTTCGCGCAGCCGCCGTTCGCCGATCTCTACGGCCGGCCGCCGGAGACCGTCGCCGACTTCGGCGCCTGCGCGCCGGCCGGCGCCAAATCCAACGTCTGTCATGGCGCCGAATTGCCCTATGTGTTCGACACGCTCGACGCGGTGGCGACGGCCAACGATCGCCCCGGGCCCTCGGATCGGACGCTGGCGGAAGAGATGAATGCGGCCTGGTTCGCCTTCGCCGAGAATCCGGCAGCGCCGGGCAAGCCGTGGATCGCCTACGACGGGCACGGGCATGTGCTGCAATGGAGCGGCGATGGCAACGCCGCCGCCGATCTTGACCGCCCGGCGAGCTGCAGCGCGCTTTGGCTGCACGCCTTGCCCTATCGGGGGACGGCTGCCGGTTCCCGGCGCTAGTTCTCCTTTTTTTGACTTTTTCGTCGACCTATGCTAACTAAGTGTATGAAAAACCGGCCGAAACTGGCCGAGCAGGTGGGAGGACGCAGATGAGCGCGAAGACCTATTTGACAATTGCCTCGGTGATTGCGGTTCTGTTTGGTCTGGCTTTCCTTCTGGCGCCGACTGCCGCGAGTTCAGTCTATGGCGTCCCGGCCGACGCCCACACCAGCCTAATCTTGCAGTTTTTCGGCTCCACGCTGGTCGCCATCGGCGTGGTGCAATGGGTCGCCAAGGACTTTCGCGATTGGGACGCAGTGCGTGGGATCCTGATCGCGGCAATTGTCGGCGACGCTCTCGGCTTGATCGTCAATCTCCTCGGGACGTTTCAGGGTCTCTTGAACGGCATGGCCTGGACGACGACGATCATCTACGTGCTGCTCATCATCGGCGCCGTCTATTGCCTGTCGGCGGGCGCCGAGACGAGCGTTGCGGCCAAACCGGCGCGGTGAGCAGGCGCCGAAACCGGATCAATTCGCGCCAAGCAGCGCCGGCAGTTCGGCCAGCGTCCTGATCTCGAAGTCGGGGCGGCCGGGAAGCCGTTCGCGGCGCTGGCCGTAGCGGTTGCACCAGACGACGCGCATGCCGAAATCCGATGCCGCGTGCGCGTCCCAGGCGTTGGACGAAACGAACGCGATCGCGCGCGCCGGCAGCGCGAGCGTATCGAGCGCGTATTGATAGACGCTTGGGTGGGTCTTGAACGCGCGCACCGCGTCGACCGATAGCACGCCGTCGAACATCGCCTCGAGAGCCGACCGCTTGACCAGCGCTTCGAGCATTGCCGGCGAGCCATTCGAGAGGATCGCAGTTTTGAATCCCGCCTCGCGCAGCGCGCCGAGGACGGCGGGAACCTCCGGGAACGGCTCGAGGCCGAGATAAAGCTCCATCAGCCGCTCGCGTAAGGGCGGGCTCGCCAGATCGAGGCTTTCGAGGGCGAAATCGAGCGCCTCGCCGGTCACCTGCCAGAAATCGGCGTAGCGGTTCCCGAGCGTGCGCAGCCACGTGTACTGAAGCTGCCGGTCGCGCCACAGCGCCGTCAGCGCCGCGCGCCGGTCGGCTGGAATATCGGCGCAGCGCGCTGCTGCGGAGGCAAAGTCGAACAGCGTGCCGTAGGCGTCGAAGACGCAGGCGCTGACGCCCTGCAGGGACTGGCGCGGCTCGATCAAGCTCACCCCGCCTGCGGGGCCTGCGCGAGCTGGCCCTCGAGCGCCGCGACCCGCTTGTGCAGCATCTCGCACTCGATCTGGGCGTAGGCGATCTCCGCGTCGTGGGCGAAGGCGCCCAGGAGATGGCGCTCGCTGCTGTCGAGATCGGTCCCAGCCTCGTGGCCGCTGTAGAGGATCATCGCGTAGCAGCGCCGCGGATTGCCGACCGGCACGGCGAGAAGCGGCCGCGCGAGGTCGTGCGGCAGCCGGGCATGCGACGCGTGGGCGAGGTCGACAGGGTAGGGCTTCCGCTCGAACCTTTGGGCGAGAATGGGGTCGTCGTCGGCGAGGGTGTCGGCGTCATCGGCGTCCCATCCGGCGCTGGCGCGCCGGCGGTAGACGCCGTCCTGCTCGCGAAACAGCGCCGCCGACGCCAGACTGAGCGAACGCATCGGTTCGTTCACGAGGAGCCGGTCGACTTCGGCCAGGCTGGGGGCATGGAGAACGGTCTCGCCGACCTCGGCGAGATGGCGCTCGGCGAGGATGAATTGGCGGTTGAAAAGCTGGTCGGTGAGCTCAGTCGTAAAGTCATGTGCGCGCGCCAGCAGGTACACCAGGCCCGAAGCGACGAACACCCAGGCCCAGTACGGCAGGTGAAAGTACTCATCGATCACTTCGATCTGCTTGTGGAGGAAGAAGACGGGTATGCTGAGGAGGAGCCCAAGCACGGTCGCGCGGCGGATCGGGATCCACACGTTGACCACCGTCGGGCGCCGCACCGCCTCGACGACGAACAGGCACAGGATGCCGTTGACGAGGTAAAGGGCGCCCGCGACTTCCTCGGACGTAAGGCCTTGGCCCAGCACTTCGGCGAACAGCGAGGTCTGTTGCGACAGCTGGGCGATGAGATAGGCCGGAAGGCCGATCAGGCAGCCCCAGATGACCCAGCGGATGCGCTGATAGTCGCGGGGCGATAGATCGCGGCGACGCCCGAGCAGGATCGCCAGCGCGGCGACGCTGACGGCAAAACCGATGAAGAACATGCTTCGGGTCCAGATTTCGGCGGGATAGCCGAACACGCTTCCCATGCCCGCGAGCGCGACCAAGAGGAACAGGATCGAAATCGCTGGCAGAGCCCGCTCGATATTGCGCCATCGGCCTTCGGTCCGGTCTAGCGGCGCCCTCAGCGCAAACAGCAGAAGCCCGGTATAGGCGGCGGCCTGCATCACCACCGAAACGGCGTCATTGATCAGGAGCGCCCACGGCCAGAGTTGAAGCCAGGCCCAGAACTGGAACGCCTGGCCGGGATTGAACTGAATCACATAGACGAAAAAACCCCAGGTCATGCCCCCCGGACGCGTCCACACCAGCCATGCCGCGCCGAGCACCACCAAAATGCCGGCGATCGTGTCGAGCGCCACGATGACCTCGAACAGACGATTGTCGGGCCGCGGCGCGGCAGTCATCGTGACTTCGCGCGCCGGGCGCTCGGCTGTAGCGGCGAGGATGAGCCTCGCCTGGCGGCCCGGCACGACGTAGTTCACCCCGCCAAATTGCGACAGCGTGCTGGCGCAGAGCTCGGTATTGACCGGGATGCAGCGCATCGCGACCAGATCGAGCCGATCCCCCAGGCGAATCCCAGCCCGCCATGCGGGCGATTCCTCCTCGCTCGCGAAGGGTCCCTGGACGTCGTAGATCAGCCCATCGCCGTTGGTCTCAAGACCGAACGATCCGAGCGGCCGAAAGACCCGGAGGAAGTCGGGCGTGATCATCGCCAGCGCGTAGAACGCGAGAATCATGAGCGCGACACGCCCAAACAGGCTCGCGCTGTCCCGGCCAGCCGTCAGCCGATCTTCCGCAGGCAAGACGATGGCCTCCTTCAGCCGTCCATTGGCCGGCGGAAGCTAGCTGTGGCGGAGGTCTTTGTACATAAGTCGGGTCGTGTCGTAGCGGTCGGCGAAGGCATTGCGCGCGTAATGCGGAATTGACCCGGCGAGAATATAGCCGAGCGAGCGATAGAGGGCTTCGGCCGCGTCGCCCGCGGTGTCGAGGGTGAGGAGCCAGCGGCCCTCACTGGCCGCGCGCCGTTCGATCTCGCCCATGAGCGCCCGGGCGACGCCGGCGCGGCGAAAGGCCGGATCGACCAAAACCTTGGAGACTTCGGCGTGGTGACGTTTGCTCGGCATCGAGTTGAGGTCGAGCTGCGCTGTCCCGGCGAGCTCGCCGCCGAGGCTTGCGACGAGGACGATCCTGGCGCCCGAAGCGTGCGCCGGGGCGACCCGGTTCAGCCAATACGCGCGCGCTTCGTCCTGGCCGAACGGCGCGACGAAGCCGACGCTCGCGCCCTCGTGTACGCAGGCGCGCAGGATGTCCGTGAGCCGGTCGAGGGCTCCGGCGAACGAAGCTGGATCGAGCGCGGCGACGGTCGCGGCCTGGCCCTCCAAGACGGTCACCGCAACACGAGAATGTAGCGCGCCGCGCGGCGCCCGGCGGCATGGAAGCGGCTCGGACCCATGAGCTTGTAGCGAAGGCAGTCGCCGGCGCTCAGGCGATGGACGGTTCGCTCGATCATGAGTTCGAGCGCGCCCGCTTGGAGATAGAGATGATGCTCGAGGCCCAGGCGCGGCGGCAGCGGATAATCGATGCTGGCTCCGGCCGGAAGCTCACAAGCGAGCACCTCGCAATCGAAATCGAGCGAGGGCGGCGAGA
Source organism: uncultured Alphaproteobacteria bacterium (assembly GCA_963767245.1). Classification (GTDB taxonomy): domain Bacteria; phylum Pseudomonadota; class Alphaproteobacteria; order Rhizobiales; family Beijerinckiaceae; genus Roseiarcus. The sequence continues at coordinate 228,235 of CAVYDG010000024.1, read as the reverse complement.
CCGAGCGGCGACGAAAGCCGGTGGCGGGATCGACCCACTCCGGCTGGTCGGCGCAGGCGACAAGCGCAGGCGCCTCGCCCTCGATGTCGGCGAGGAGGCGCGAGACGGTCGAGCCATGCGCGCCGGCGAGCCGTCCGAGCACGGAGGCGGTCGGGCTCACGTCCCCGTTCTCGATTCGGCTGAGCGAAGCGCGGCTGACCCCGCTCAGCGCCGAGAGCTCGTCGAGCGACCAGCGCCGCCCGCGCCGCAGTTCGCGCAGGCGCTCGGCGAGGCGCAGATCGGCGGCGTCGCGGGGCGGGGCCTCGATTTCCATAAATGGAAAATACTCTCATAAACGAGAGCGTCAAGGCGGGTCTTACGCCCGCAGCCGCGCCCAGATTTGCCGGGTGCGCCCTTCTCTTGCACAGTGCTGCATTCTCACGAACCCGGATGGATCGATGTCGGCGTCGCACCATGCCTCCATTCCGGCCTGGACCTGGGTAGTCCCGCTTGTCGCCAGCGGGGTCCTGGGGCTGAAATTCGCTCATATTGTCCCCGCCGACGCGGCATATGTTCTCATTATCGCGGGCGTCCTTCTCGGCGCGACGGTGTTCGCGGCCGTCCATCACGCCGAGGTTCTGGCGCTCAAGGTCGGCGAGCCGTTCGGCTCGATCGTGCTCGCGGTCGCGGTGACGGTGATCGAGGTCGGGCTCATCGTGTCGATCATGCTGTCCGGCGCCGAGGGCAGCGACCGGGTCGCGCGCGACACCGTGTTCGCGGCGGTCATGATCGTACTCAACGGCGTCGTCGGCCTGTGCCTGGTCCTCGGGGCGGGGCGACATTTCGAGCAGACGTTCCAATTGCGCGGCGCTTCTTCCGCTCTCGCCGTCCTCGGGACGCTGGCTACGCTGGCGTTGATCCTGCCGAATTTTGCCGAGGCCGCATCCGGCCCGTCCTATTCCATCCTGCAGCTCGAGGGCATCGGCCTCATGTCGCTGGTGCTTTGGGGGGTGTTCGTATTCGTGCAGACCGTCAAGCATCGCGACTATTTCCTCGACGCGCCGGGCGACGCCTTCGACGAGCCGGCGCATGAGGTTCCGGGCGCCTGGATCGCGCTCATCAGCCTCGCGCTGCTCATCGTCGCGCTCGCCGCCGTGGTGCTGCTGGCCAAGACGCTGTCCTACCCGGTCGATGCGGCGATCGCGGCGGCGGGATTGCCGAAGGCGTTTGTCGGCGTCGTGATCGCGGTCATCGTGCTGATGCCCGAGGGGCTCGCCGCGGTGAAGTCGGCCCTGCGCAATCGGCTGCAGAACAGCATCAATCTTGCGCTCGGCTCGGCCATCGCCAGCATCGGGCTGACGATTCCGGCGGTCGCGCTTGTCTCGCTCATGCTCAACCAGCAGATCGCGCTCGGCGTGTCGCAAACCGACATGACGCTCCTCGTGCTCACGCTCTATATCAGCGCATTGACGCTCGGCACCGGCCGCACGACCGTGCTGCAGGGCGCCGTGCATCTCGTGATCTTCGCCGCGTTCATGCTGGTTTCGGCCGTGCCGTAGGGGAGATCGCCGCGCCATGGAGGACGGGTCGGAATGAGAATTCTCGTTGTTGGAGCGGGCGCGGTCGGCGGATATTTCGGCGGGCGTCTGCTGCAGGCGGGCCGCGACGTCACCTTCCTTGTCCGTGCGCGCCGGGCCGGGGAGCTCGCAAAGCACGGATTGACGATTCGAAGCCCTCTCGGCGACTTCCATCGCCCGTCGCCGCCGATCGTCTCGCAAGAAGCCCTGGCGGCGCCATTCGACCTCGTGCTCCTGAGCTGCAAGGCCTACGACCTCGACGGCGCGATGGAATCGTTCGCCAAGGCGGTCGGGGGCGGCACGGCGATCCTGCCGCTCCTCAATGGCATGCGGCACCTCGACGCGCTCGCCGACCGCTTCGGGCCCAAGCCCGTGCTTGGCGGGCAATGCGTGATCTCGGCGACGCTCGGCGACGACGGGACCATCATCCACTTCAACGATATGCATGCGCTGAGTTTCGGCGAACTCGATGGTTCGCGTACGAAGCGGATCGGGACGGTCGCTTCGGAGCTGGTCGGCGCCGCCGGTTTCGAGGCCCGTCTCAGCGACGAGATCCGCCAAGAGATGTGGGAGAAGTGGATGTTCATCGCCGCGGCCGCGGGGATCACCTCGCTGATGCGATCGTCTGTCGGCGACTACGTCGCCGCCGGCGCTTCCGACCTCGCGACCGGGCTCCTCGACGAATGCGCGACGATCGCCGCCCGGCAGGGCTATCCGCCGCGTCCGGCGACGCTCGAGCGGGCGCGAGCGGTGCTGACCGCCGCCGGATCGCCGCTGAAGGCCTCGATGCTGCGCGACATTGAAGGCGGCAAGCGGGCCGAGGGCGACCAGATCCTCGCTGATCTCCTGCGACGCGCCGCGAACCCCGACGCCCATTCGCTGCTACGCATCGCGACCTTGCATGTCAGAGCCTACGAGACGGGGCGGGCGCGAGGGGGGACCAGGGGCTGAGGCTTGCGCTTCGGGTCGCGCTGGTATATCCCCGCGCGTTTTCTCACGCCTCTTCAAGGAGTAACCGCCTTGGCGGACGCCGCGCCGATCAACTGGACCAATGCCGCGACGCTGATCAGCGTCGCCATTCTGGTCGGCACCGAGCTTGTCGGCGCCGGAGCTGCGGCTGGCTGGGCGATCGGCGGTCTGTTCCAGCTTGGCGAGAGCCTCACCCGGATGCTCGAGGGCGTGCTCATTCTCGCGGCCCTGACCGGGCTCTTCTATTTCCTGCGCGCGGCGCTCGCGCACGAGCCGATCCGCGGCTAGCCATTCCGCGCCGCATGGGCGGCGAGGACCGATCGAGCTTCGCGGAGTCCGTAAAAGTCCATGACGACCTCCAGTCGGCGACGCGCGCTCCTCGTCGATCTCGACGGAACGCTCACCGATCCGTTCGAGGGCATTGTTGGATGCTTTCGGATGGCGCTTGAGGCGTTGGGGCGAACCCCCCCGCCCGCCGCGGAACTGAACTGGATCATCGGGCCGCCTTTGCGCGGCTGTTTCGCCGAATTCCTCGGCGCGCAAGGGGACCCAGAGGAGGCGCTCAAGGTCTACCGCAGCCGCTATGCGACAGTCGGACTGTTCGAGGCTACCGTCTACGACGGCGTCGATGAGGCGCTCGCCGAGCTGCGCGGAGCGGGGGCGCGATTGTTTCTCTGCACGGCGAAGCCGATTGTGTACGCTCAGCGTATTCTCGACCACTTCAACCTCGACCGCCATTTCGAGGCGGCCTATGGCGACGAACTCGGCGGGCGCTTTCAGGACAAGGCGGATCTCGTGGCTCATATTCTCGCGACCGAGCAACTCGAGGCCGCGGATTGCTGCATGATCGGCGATCGAAGGCATGACGTCCTTGCCGCGAGCCGGCACGCGATCCCCACCATCGGGGCGCTTTGGGGCTACGGCGGCGAGGACGAGCTTCGCGAGGCGGGCGCGGCGGTAATGTGCGCCTCGCCGTCCGAGGTTCCCGCCGCCTTTTGGGCGCTTTCGGGCGCGCGGCCGGCGCTGGCGCCATGACCGACCACGAATCCCGGCCGGCTGGCGGCGCCGAGGCTTCGGTTCCCGCGCCGCCGCGCGCCGAGACGCGGCCGACGCGCTTCTCCGCCCACGGCCTGTCGTGGAACGATGATTACGCCTGGATACGGGCCGACAACTGGCAAGAGGTCCTGCGCGATCCGGGCCGGCTGCCCGCGGACATCCGGGCGCTGCTCAAGGCCGAAAACGCTTATGCCGACGCGCTTCTGGCGCCGACGGCCGGGTTGCAGAAGGAGCTTCGGCGCGAAATGCGCGCGCGCCTCAAGGAGGATGAAAGCGAGCCGCCGCAAGTCGACGGGCCATGGGCCTATTATTCGCGCTTTCGTCCCGGCGGCCAGCGGCGCATCTATTGCCGCAAGCCCCGCGACGGCGGCGCAGAGACAGTGCTGATCGACGGCGACGCGCGCGCGGAGGGAAAGGCTTTCTTTCATTTCTCCGGCGGGCGCCATTCGCCCGACCATGCGAAATTCGCCTGGAGCTCCGACGATCTCGGCTCCGAGATCCTGACCATCGCCGTTCGCGATCTCGAACGCCATGAGGACCTTGCCGACCGCGTCAGCGGCGCAACCGGAGACGTCGTCTGGACCCGCGATTCAACGGCGTTTCTCTACGTCGAGCAGGACGAGAACCACCGCCCGCGCCGGGTCATGCTGCATCGGCTGGGGACCGCGCAGAGCGACGACGCCGAAGTGTTCGTGGAGGACGATCCGGCCTGGTTCATCGGCATCGAGGCGACCCGGCATGGCCGCACGGCCATCATCTCGGTGCACGGCCATGATGCTTCGGAAGCGCTTGTCGTCGATCTCGACCATCCGATCGCGGCGCCGCGGCTCATCGCCCCGCGGCGTGCGGGAGTTCGCTACGAGGTCATGGACCACGGCGATCGCTTCTTCATCCGCACCAACGCCGGCGCGCCCGATTTCAAGATTGTGGTCGCGCCGCGCGAGGCGCCGCAGGAGGCGAACTGGCGCGATTTCGTCGCCGAGCGCGACGGGCGATTCATCGCCGATGCGACGTTGTTCAAGGACGAACTGGTGCTGCTGACGCGCGAGATGAGCCGCCCCCGGCTCGTCGTCATCGACCTCGGAAGCGGCGAATCGCACGAGATCGCCTTCGACGAAGAGACATACTACCTCCGCCTCGAGCCGGTGTTCGAATTTGACACTTCCCTCATCCGCTTCAGCTATTCCTCGCTGGCGCGGCCGCAGGAGACCTATGACTACGATGTCGTGAAGCGGAGCCGCACCCTCGTCAAGCGCCAGACGATGCCGCGCGGATTCGATCCCGAGGCCTATGTCACCCGTCTTGTCTTCGCCCCCGCCGAAGACGGCGAGAGCGTGCCGGTGTCTCTCATCCACAAGCGGGGCCTGAGGCTCGATGGATCGGCGCCGCTGATGCTCACCGGCTACGGCGCCTATGGCTATGCGGTCGAGGCGAGCTTCTCGACCAATCGTTTCTCGCTTATCGACAGAGGATTCGTGTTTGCGATCGCCCATGTGCGCGGCGGTACGGACAAAGGCTGGCGCTGGTACGAGGACGGCAAGCTCGGCAGGAAGCCGAACACTTTTCACGATTTCCTCGCCGCGGCGCGGCTCCTCATCGCCGAGGGCTTTGCCAGCCCGGGGCGGATCGTGGCCCAGGGCGGCAGCGCCGGGGGCCTGCTCATCGGCGCTGTCGCCAATCTCGCGCCGGACCTGTTCGCCGGCCTCATCGCCGACGTTCCGTTCGTCGACGTACTGGCGACCATGCTCGACGGCAGTCTGCCGCTGACCCCGGCCGAGTGGCTCGAATGGGGCGATCCGATCCACGACCGGGCGGCGTTCGACACCATCCGCTCCTATAGCCCGACCGACAATGTGCGGGCGCAACGCTATCCGGCGATCCTGGCGCTGGCCGGTCTGGCCGATCCGCGGGTGACCTATTGGGAGCCGGCCAAATGGGTGGCGCGACTGCGCGCGACCATGACCGGGGGTGGGCCGATCCTGTTGCGCACCGCAATGGAGGCGGGCCACGCCGGCGCATCGGGGCGGTTCGACCGGCTCGAGGACGTCGCCCGCCAATACGCCTTCGCTCTTCGCTGCATCGAGGGCGGGCTCGAGCGGGCGGCGGGTTGAGGTCTGCGCCGAGCCTCGCCCGTTTCAGCGGCCGCCGTCGGCGACCTGCGAGATGGGGCCGGCGGAAAGCGGCGGATATGACAAATAGACCAGCCTCTTCATCTCGCTCCGCATCGTCGCCACGACATCGAGGATCAGTCCGGCGAGTGTGCTCAAGAAACCGACGACGATCAGTCCTACGGCGAGGATCGCCGTCGGCAACCGGGGCGCCAGCCCGGTTTCGAAATAGGTCTGCGCAAGCGGAACCGCGAGCGCAACGGCGACAAGGATAAGGGCCGCGCCGACAAGACCGAAAAACTTCAACGGCCGCTCGTTGCGTACAAGATCGAAGATGAGCCTGAAAATCCTGGTCCCGTCGCGAATGGTGCTGAGCTTGCTCATCGACCCCGAAGGACGCTCGCCATAGGCCGTGAACTCCTCTGCCGACGGCATGCGCAGTTCGAGCGCGTGCACCGTCAATTCAGTCTCAATCTCGAATCCTCTCGACATTGCGGGGAAGGATTTGAGTCGTCACCAGGCGTCCAGCTTCCCGAGACTATCTCCCCCCCACGGCCCGCTCCAACCCAGACGCCCAGACGTCACTCGTCTTCGTCTTCCGGCTCCCGCGGCGCGCTCGCGCCCGGGATGACGTAACTGCCTTTGAGCCAGCGGTGGAGATCGACGTCAGCGCAGCGTCTGGAGCAGAACGGGTCGTAGCGCTCGTTGCGCGGCTTGCCGCAGATCGGGCAGGGCCGCTCGCCCTTCCGGTCGTCCGGGGTCTTGGCGGACGGTTTATTGCCGTTGGCGGTCATTGAACGCGGCTCGCGCCCCAGGTCCGGTGGACGGGATGGCCTTCCCCGCCGAGCAGCGCCGCGGTTTCGGCGAGCGGCAGGCCGACGACATTGGAATACGAGCCGACCAGCCGCTCGACAAACGCGCCGGCGAGGCCCTGGATCGCGTAGCCGCCAGCCTTGCCGCGCCATTCGCCGCTCGCAAGATAGGCCTCAATCTCGCCGCGCGACAGGCGTTTGAACCTGAGGCGCGTCTCGACCAGCCGCCGCCGCGCCGCGCCTCCCGCCGTGATCAGCGCAAGGCCGGTATAGACGCGATGGCCGCGGCCGGACAGGAGATCGAGGCACGCCTCAGCCTGATCGAGCGTCTCGCATTTCGGCAAGATCCGCCGGCCGACGCAGACCACCGTGTCGGCCGCGAGCGTCAGGGGCGGCGCGAGATCGGCCCGCTCCCGGGCCGTTGTCGCGACGACGAACGCCTTCTCTATCGCCAGGCGTTCGGCGAGCGCGCGCGGCGCTTCGCCCCGGCGCGGCGTTTCATCGATCTCGGACGGCAAGACCGCGTCAGGTTTGACGCCGATCTGGGCCAGTAGCGCGAGCCGGCGCGGCGAAGCCGATGCGAGCACAAGGCGAGGCATGGCTGACGGGTGGTCGAGGCCAAGGTCGCGCCGCCCATCGGGCAGGTTCATTTGAAGCGGTAGGTAATGCGCCCCTTGGTCAGATCGTAGGGCGTCATCTCCACGAGCACCTTGTCGCCAGCCAGCACGCGGATGCGGTTCTTGCGCATTTTGCCCGCGGTGTGAGCGATAATTTCGTGGTCGTTCTCGAGTTTGACGCGAAAGGTCGCGTTGGGCAGCAACTCAACGACGAATCCGGGGAATTCAAGCAGTTCTTCTTTCGACATAAGGCCCCTTTGTGGTCTCGGCCAGCGCCGCCGAAGGCGAACGGAAACGGCCGCTCGCGCCGGCCCTAGCATGACCGCGCGGCCCTGTCCTACCATTCTGCGGGTCGAAGATCGAATACCCGTTCGACGGGCGTCGATAACCAACTGTACGAAAGCCCAGTTTACCGCGACGGACGCATCAAACCAAGCGGCAGCCATGCGCCCGGTTTGATCAGTCCGTCCTCTGGGCGCGCGGTCGTCAGGCGGCCGAAGATCCGGGCGCGTCCTTTGGCTGAACGAGCGGGGCTGAGGCCTGCAGCGTGGGCTTGCCTTTCCTGCGCTCCTCGAGCCACTGCAGGACCACATAGAACGAGGGAACGAATACCACCACGAGGCAGGTCGAAGCGATCATGCCGCTGAAAACCGGGATGCCGATTGAACGCCGCGCCGCCCCGCCCGCGCCGGTCGCCAGAACGAGCGGCAGCACGCCGAGGATGAAGGCGAAGGAGGTCATGACGATCGGGCGGAAACGCAGCCGCGCCGCCTCGACCGCCGCGTCGAGGATAGGCTTTCCTGAGGCCCGTTGCTGGCGGGCATATTCAACGATCAGAATGCCGTTCTTGCTGCCGAGCGCTATGAGCAGAATGATGCCGATCTGGGTGTAAAGGTTGTTGTCCGTGCCCGCAAAGTTGAGGCCAGCGACGGTTCCGAGCAACGCCAGCGGCACCGCGAGAAGGACCGCGAATGGCAGGATCCAGCTCTCGTATTGTCCGGCGAGCACGAGATACACCATCAGGATGGCGAAGCCAAAGACGTAATAGATCTGGCTGCCGATCGTCTTCTCCTGGTAGGACATGGCCGTCCAGTCGAAGCCGGTTCCCGTCGGCAATGCCTGAGCGGCGACCTGCTCCATCAGATCGAGCGCCTCACCTGAACTGAATCCGGGCGCGGGCGAGCCGACGACGGTCGCTGTCGGGTAGAGGTTGTAGAGGCTGATCAGGGGCGGCCCGGTCTCTTGGCTGACGTCGATCACCGTCCCGATGGGCGTCATTGTCCCATTGCCCGCCCTGACCTTCAGATTGCGGATGTCATCGACCGTGGCGCGCTTGTCGGCGTTGGCTTGCGTATAGACCTGAAAGACATGGCCGAATTTGTTGAATTGCGCGACATAGTTCGAGCCGACGTAGCCGGAAAGCGCCGAAAAGACCTGGCCGACAGTGATGCCTAACGCCTCGGCCTTCGTCCTTTCGACCGTCACTTTGAATTGGGGCGCCCCGGCCCGGAAGGTCGTAGCCAGCCGCTGCAGGCCGGATTGCGCGTTGCCGTCCGCGACGACGGTGTTGGCGAGGCTTTGGAGAAGGTCATAGTCGAAATCGCCGTTGCGGATTTCGACCTGCATGGTGAAGCCGCCGACATTGCCGACGCCCTGAATTGGCGGCGGCAGCACCGCGAAGGAGAAGGCTTCGGGGATCGACTGCAGCGCGCCGTTGAGTTTCCGCTGGATCGTCAGCTGATCCTGCCCCTGTTCCTTCAGCCGGACGTCCCATGCCTTGAGGACGACGAAGGCGACGCCGGCGTTGGCGAGGTGGGCGCGATTGTCGAGAATCGAGATGCCGCTCACCGTCACCACATGCTCGACGCCGGGGACGGGCTGGGCGAGCTTCTGGATCCGGTCGAGGACCGCGTCCGTGCGCTCCTTCGAAGCGCCGTCAGGCAGTTGGGTGACGACGAGCATGTAGCCCTGATCCTCGGTCGGCAGGAATCCGGTCGGCACGCGGGTCAGCGACCAGACCGAGAAGCAAACGAGCGCGAGCGCCAAAGCGACCATGATTGCGGCGCGATGCGTCATCGCCGTCATCAGCCGCACGTATCCGCGCTCGGCCGCGCCATAGACGGCGTTGAAGCCGCGAGCGAAGAAATTGGGCCGCTTGCCGGGCGTTGGCGGCCTCAGCCACAACGCGCATTGGGTCGGCTTCAGGGTCATCGCATTGATCGCGCTGATGAGCGCGGTGGAAGCGATCACCAGCGCGAACTGGCGGAAAAGCTGTCCCGTCAGGCCCGGCAGGAAGGCAGCCGGGAGGAACACCGACATCAAGACGAGCGTGATGCCGATGACCGGGCCGGTCAACTCGTCCATCGCCTTGCCCGCCGCCTCTCGCCCCGGCATGCCCTGCTCGACATAGCGCGACACGCCCTCGACGATGACGATAGCGTCGTCGACCACGATGCCGATCACCAGGATGATGGCGAACAGGGTCGGCAGATTGACCGAGAAACCGAGCGCCGCCATCGCGGCGAACGCGCCGATGATCGTTACCGGGACCGTCGTCGCCGGCACCAGCATCGCCCGCCAGTCCTGCAGGAAGACGAGAATGACGATGAGCACGAGAATGCCCGCCTCGAACAGCGTGCGGTAGACCTCGCTGATCGCGGCGTTGACGAATTTCGTCGTGTCGTAGGGGACGATGTATTCGAGACCTTCGGGGAAGCTCTTCTTGAGCTCCTCCATCTTGTCGTAGACTTCTTTGGAGACAGCGACCGCGTTGGCGTCGGGCAGGAGCGAGACGGCGATGCCGGCTGCAGGGCGGCCGTCGAGATTGAACGCCACGCTGTAAATCTGCGCGCCAAGCTCGACGCGCCCGACGTCGCGAACCCGCGTAATGCGGCCTCCGGCCCCCGGTTCGACCTTGACGATCAGGTTCTCAAAATCAGGCGCCTCGCTCAGTCGGCCATTGAGGTTCAGCGTGTACTGGAAGTCCTGCCCCTTTACCGCGGGCGGCGAGCCTATCTGGCCAGCCGCGACCTCCTGGCTCTGTTGCTGGATGACGGTGATGACGTCCTGCGGCGTGAGGCCCCGCGCCTGCATGAGGTTCGGGTCCAGCCAGACCCGCATCGCGTATTGGCCGGCGCCGAGCACAGATACGTCGCCAACGCCGTTGAGGCGCTCGAGCTCGTTTACGACGTTGATGACCGCATAGTTGGCGAGAAACAGGCTGTCGAAGCGGCTGTCGGGCGAGCGCAGCGCGACGAATTCGAGGATCGACGTCGACTGCTTCTTGGTCGTCACGCCCTGGATCTGCACTTCCGCGGGCAAGGACGAGAGCGCGGCCGAGACCCGGTTCTGCACCAGGATCTCGTCCTCGTCGGCGTTCGTGCCGATGGCGAAAGTGACGGTGAGATTGTAGGTGCCGTCGCTGGCGCTGGTCGACTGCATGTAAAGCATGTTCTCGACGCCATTGACGTTCTGCTCGATCGGCAGGGCGACGGTGTTGACGAGGGTGGTCGCGCTCGCGCCCGGATAGGTCGTCGTGACTTGCACGGTCGGGGGCACGACGTTCGGATATTGCGAGGTCGGCAAATTGACGAGCGCGACAAGCCCGATGACGACGAAGAACAGCGCCAGGACATTGGCCAGAACCGGCCGGTCGATGAAGAAGCGGGAGATCATGAGCGATTCTCCAGCGCCGTCACTTCGCCGGATCCGTCGCTGCCGGCTTCCCGGTCCCATTGGGCGCGGCGGGTGGCGCGGCCGGCGTTTCCGGCTCCGCGGCGAGCTTCGTCTGCTGGGGATCGACCTTGGCGCCGGGTATCGCGCGCTGGACGCCCTCGGTCACGATCCAGTCGCCCGGATCGAGTCCTGATTCGATGATCCGGTAAGGCCCCTCGCGGTCGCCGGTCTTGACGTTCCGGCGCTGGACGACGTTGTCCGGCCCCACCACCAGAAGATAGCGCCCCTCCTGGCTCGTCCCGAGCGCCACATCGGGCACAAGGATCGCTCGGTCCAGCTTCTCGACCGGCGTGCGCACCCGGACGAAGAGCCCTGGCAGCAGCCCGCGCTTTTGGTTGTCGAACAGGCCGCGGACTTCCAGCGTGCCGGTCGAGGCGTCCACCTGGGGCGCGGCATAGTCCATATGGCCTAGGTGAGGAAATCCGTCCTCGCCCTGCAGCCCGATCTCGACCGGGATGCTCGAGAGGTCGGTGGTGCGAAACTCGATGCCCGCCTTGGCGTTGTTCACCTTGATCCGAAGAATTTGGGGCTCGCTCAAGGTGAAATAGACATAGATCGGATCGAGCTGGATGATGGTCGCGAGCTTGGTCGGCGTCTGAAAGCCAACGAGCGCGCCTTTATCGACGAGGTGCCGGGTGACGACTCCGTTGAAAGGGGCGCTCACCGTCGTGTAGTTGAGATTGATCTGGGCTGTCTCGATCGCGGCTTGGGCGTTCATCACGTCCGCCTGCGCCTGCTCGGCTTTCGATTTCCATTCCTGGACCGTGGCCTGGCTAGCGAAATCGTTTCTGCCCAGCGCGGCCTGGCGCTGATATTCGGCCTGGTTGTAGGTGAGCGTCGCCTGGTTTGAGGCGAGAGTCGCCTTGGCCTGGTCGAGCTGCGCCTGGTATTGATCACGCTCGATGCCGAACAGCTTGTCGCCCGCTTTGACCGCGGCGCCGTCGACATAATCGATGTCGGTGAGAAAACCCTGTACGCGGGCGACGAGATCGACCGAATTGATGGGCGAGGTGTTTCCGGTCAGGTTGAGATAGAGGGTGACCGGCTGCGTGAGCGGTTGGGCCACGACCACCTTGGGCGGCGGCGGCGCCACATAGGCGTTCTTGGAGCCATTGCAGGCGGCGAGCGCGAGCGCCGCCGCGATCCATGCGGCGCGAAAAACGCGCCTGCGTATTCCAGGCAAGGACCGATGCTTTTGCTTCGACATCAAGACGCCATTCCGGTGAGCGGCAAACAATACCCATCGCTGAAGTCGAAGGAAATGGCGCCGTGGCGCCGCGCCGACGCCGGCCCATGATGCCTCACCCAGATTTCAGCGCAAGTGCGGATGATAAGACCAGCCTCGCGGCTACATCGCCGCACTGTCAAGCGCCCGATAGCGCCTCACCGCGAACGGGATCGAGGCCAGATAGGCGAGGGTGATGGCGACGAGCGCCTGCATCGGGAAGTTGAACAGAAGCAATAGCGCGGCGGCGACGCCGACAAGCACCACCGCCACATATTCGCGCGGCACCCGGCCGAGCGACTTGCCGGAGAAATGTGGCACCCGGCTGGCCATCAACAGCGCAATGGCAAGCACATAGAGGCTTTCGACCACGGCGGACTGCGCGGTCGGAGGGCCGAAATTGAAGGCGTAATGAAGGTAAATCGGCAACAGGCCGACGATCGCGCCCGCAGGCGCGGGCATGCCGGCGAAGAAGGTCTTGCGCCACGCCGGCTGATCTTCGTCGAGCATCATGTTGAAGCGGGCCAGTCGCAGCGCGCAGGCCATGGCGAACAACAGCGCCGCGACCCAGCCGAAGTTTTTGGCCGCATGCAGGTTGGCCACGTAGAGCACGAGCGCCGGCGCGACGCCGAAATCGACGAAGTCGGCGAGCGAATTGAGCTCAGCGCCGAAGCGCGAGGTTCCCTTGAGCGCCCGCGCGATCCGTCCGTCCAGACCGTCGAGCACGGCGGCGCCCGCGACCGCGCTCACCGCCCATTCGATCGACCCCTCCATCGCCAGGCGAATTGCCGTCAGGCCAAGACCGAGCGCGAACAGGGTGATGATGTTCGGGATCAGGAGCCTCAGCGGCACCGCGCGGAAGCGTCGGCCGCGCGGCGGCAGAGAAGCGTTCGCGATCGGCGGCCGGGGCAGGGGGCCGGCCTCGTTCACGGCTTAGCTCCGCTGAAAGGGCGTCGCCGCGACCCCGGCGGCGACCTTGCCGATCACCGTCTCGCCGGCGACAGTGCGCGAATCGACGCCGACCACGATCTGCGCGCCCGGCGGGAGATAGACGTCGACGCGCGAGCCGAAGCGGATGAGGCCGATGCGCTCGCCGGGGCCCAAGAGCGCGCCCTCGTGCGTGAAGCAGACGATCCTTCGCGCGACGAGGCCTGCGATCTGGACGACGCCAAATCGCCCCGAGGGCGTATCGATCAGGATGCTGTTGCGCTCGTTGTCCTCGCTCGCCTTGTTGAGGTCGGCGTTGAGGAACAGGCCCGGATGATAGACGATCTGCGCCACCCGGCCCTGGACCGGGGCGCGATTGACGTGGCAATCGAAGATCGACATGAAGATCGACACCCGCTGCATCGGCGCCATACCGAGGCCGAGCTCCGGCGGCGGCGCGCCGAAGCCGGCGAAACTGACCACGCCGTCGGCCGGCGCGATGACGAGGTCGCCGCTGACCGGGGTCACGCGCGCCGGGTCGCGAAAGAAATACGCGCACCACAAAGTGGCGATGAGGCCGAGCCATCCGAGCGGCGCCCACATCCACCACAGGATGAGCGTCGCGACCGCGAATCCGAGAACGAACAGATAGCCTTCGGGGTGGATCGGCGCGAGCTGACCGCGCAGCGATTTTACGATGCTCATTGACCGGCGCCTGAAGAAAATCCGCGCGCACTCATGGCGCCAAACGCCTCGAATGTCACGGCGCCGGCTGGGAAGCGAGGCCGTCCGGAGCGCCTAGATCGTCCTCCCTCCCGGCGCGCCGCAGCAATTCCTGCGCCGCGTCGACCTGCCGCTGGCGGCTCCACATCGCCGAGTAGATTCCACCCCGCGCCAGCAGGTCCTGATGGGCGCCGCGCTCGGCGATGACGCCCTTGTCGAGCACAAGGATCTCGTCGGCATTGACCACGGTCGAAAGGCGGTGCGCGATCACGATCGTCGTACGTCCGCGCGACACGCGCTCCAGCGCCGACTGAATCTCCAGTTCGGTGAAACTGTCCAGGGCCGACGTCGCTTCGTCGAGGACCAGAATCGGCGGCGCCTTCAGCATCGTCCGGGCGATGGCGACCCGCTGCTTCTCGCCGCCGGAAAGCTTGAGGCCCCGCTCGCCGACCGGCGCCTCATAGCCGAGCGGCAGCGAGCGGATGAACCCATCGATCTGAGCGTTCTCGGCCGCCGCGACGACCTCCGGCTCGCCGGCGCCGTCTCGGCCGTAGCGGATGTTGTAGAGGATCGTATCGTTGAACAGCACCGTATCCTGCGGCACCATGCCGATCGCAGCCCGCAGCGAGCTCTGGGTGACCGCGCCGATGTTCTGCCCGTCGATGAGGATACGCCCAGCGCTCGGCTCGTAGAACCGGAACAGGAGCCGCGAGATCGTGGACTTGCCGGCGCCCGACGGCCCGACGATAGCGATCGTATGGCCCGCGGGCGCGTTGAACGAGACGCCGCGCAGGATCGGCCTTGCCGGATCATAGGCGAATTCGACGTTCTCGAACCGGACTGCGCCGGCGGTCACCTTCAGAGGCTGCGCCCCGGGAACGTCCTCGATCTCGGGATTCTGGGCCAGGATGGCGAACATCGCCTCGACATCGATGATCGCCTGCTTGATGTCGCGATAGACCATCCCCATGAAATTGAGCGGCTGGTAAAGCTGCAGCATGATCAGATTCACCAGCACGAAGGCGCCGACAGTCTTCGTTCCGTTCCTCACCTCGGCGACGCACATCAGCAGGACCACGATCATGCCGAGGGTGAAAATGACCGCCTGGCCGGCGTTGAGCACCGCCAGCGAGACATAGGTTCGCACGCTCATCCGCTCATATCGCGCCATGGACTTGTCGTATCGCGCGGCCTCACGCTCTTCGGCGCCGAAATACTTCACCGTCTCGAAATTGAGCAGACTGTCGATCGCCTTGGTGTTGGCGTCCGTGTCGCTCTCGTTCATCGAACGGCGAATGCCGATCCGCCAGTTGGTGGCGAGCGTCGTAAACGCCAGATAGACGACGACTGTGACGCTGATCGCCGCGACGTAGCGCCAGTCGAACGAGATCAGCATCGCGGCGACGACCAGAGCGAACTCGACGGCGGTCGGCGCCGCGGTCAGCATCGAGGTGCGGATAATGGTCTCGATGGCGTTGCGGCCGCGCTCGAGCACCCGCGTGAGCCCGCCGGTCTTGCGCTCCAGATGAAAACGCAGCGACAGGCGGTGCAAGTGCTCGAATACTTCGATCGCCAGGCGGCGCACCGCGTTCATCGCGACGGCCGCGAACAACGCGTCGCGCCCCTGCTGGGTCAGGGCCATGACGATGCGCAACACCCCATAGAGCACCGTCAGCCCAACCGCGCCGAAAAGAACCTGCTGCAGCGGGACCACGTCGGGCGCAAGCTTGCCGGCGACCGCGTCTGTCGCCCACTTATAGGAATAGGGAATTGCGAGCGTGAATAACTTCGAGACCAGCATCAGCGCGACAGCCAGAAACACCCGCAGCTTCAGATCAGCGCGGTCCGCCGGCCAGATGTAGGGCCACAGAAGCTGAACCGTCCCGGTCAGCGTCGCCCGCCGGGCGGGGTTTCTGCGCTCCGCGATGAATGTTGACGTCTTATGATGTTGCATTGGAGCCCACGAGGCGCCGATCAACCAGTTCGGCACGTCGCATATAGGCGCTTTCAGCGGCGTTGACATCCTTTGCGCCCCGATTGTCCTGGGCTCGACAACCCCGGCTCAAGCAGCGGCGCAGATGAAAGAGGCCGGCCGCTGTGCGAGCGCGGCCGCGAACTATCCCTGGCCCAGAGTTAGCGAGAATCACAATCTTGCATATCGAGGCAAAACCATCTTGCGTTACGCCTCCCGATGATTCGCTGAAAGCTTGTTGACGGCACGCTAATCGGGCTCTGTCAAGTGAAGAAAGTTCTTTTTTTATGTAAATTCAGCATCCGCTCGCGCGCGCAATAGTGAGTATTCAACCAATCGCGGTTCATGCCCTAGTTAAAATCATCGTAGATTGTCTTGTGCGATGTTTTCTTTTGGGCTATATCACACCCGCCCAAGTCGCACTAAGCGGCAAATAATGAGGACGCTCGTCGTGGTCGGATGAGCAGAATGGCCTGAAGCTGATCGCCAGAAGGGCGGTCTCGAGAGGCAACCTTTGGAGTAACGTCTACAATGAGCGAATCCACCAATCACGTTGAACTCGCCGCGGAGATCGTTTCCGCCTATGTGTCGAACAATTCCGTGCCGTCAAGCGAGTTGCCGGCGCTCCTTAGCGATGTTCACGCAGCAATCGTGCGGGTGGCGACTGGCGCGCAACCCGTCGTCGTCGAAGCCGCCAAGCCGGCTGTCCCGCCCAAGAAGTCGATTACCAGCGATTACATCATCTGCCTGGAAGACGGTCGCAAATTCAAGTCGCTGAAGCGCCATCTGCGGACCCAATACAACCTCTCTCCCGAAGAGTATCGCGAGAAATGGGGTCTTCCGTCCGACTATCCGATGGTCGCTCCTGCTTACGCCAAGGCGCGCTCGGCTTTGGCGAAGCAGATGGGGCTCGGACAACAGCGTCGCCGCCGCAAGTAAGACGCGGCGGCCGAGACCTTCCGACGGCGCGTCCTCGCTTCCTGGCCGGGCAAGGCCCGATCTGTGCGAGGCGCGCGATACGCTGCGCGTCCTATTTCGTGCCGAACATGCGGTCCCCTGCGTCGCCCAGGCCGGGGATGATGTAGCCGTGCTCATTGAGCTTCTGGTCGACCGCCGCGGTCCAGATCTGGACGTCGGGGTGGGCTTTGGTCAGCCGATCGATCCCCTCGGGCGCTGCGAGAAGACAGACGAAGCGGATGTCCTTCACCCCGCGGCGCTTCAGGCGGTCGATGGCGGCGACCGCCGAATTGGCGGTCGCCAGCATCGGGTCCATGACGACGACCAGTCGATCGGCGACGTCGGCCGGGGCCTTGAAGTAATATTCGACCGCCTCCAGGGTTTGCGGGTCGCGATAGAGGCCGATGTGGGCGACCCGCGCGCTCGGTACGAGATCGAGCATCCCGTCGAGAAAACCAACGCCGGCGCGCAAAATGGGCGCGAACACCAGCTTCTTGCCCGCTATCGTGGGCGCCATCATCTTGGCGAGCGGCGTCTCGACCTCCACCATCTCGAGCGGAAGATCGCGTGTAACCTCGTAGGCGAGCAGCATCCCGATCTCGTTCATCAGCTGGCGAAAGCCCTTGGTCGACACCGTCTTGTCGCGCATCAGGGTGAGCTTGTGCTGCACCAGCGGGTGGCCGACGACGTGAACGTTCGACATGGGCTTTGGTCCTTCGAGCTTGGTCCCGACGATAGCTAAGATCCTGACCTTAGACGATGTTGCGCGGCCTGAAGCAGCGGCACAGATCCTCGTCCCCAGTTTTGTCGGCCGGCGCCCGCGGCGGCCGCGCTGCCCGAGCGCTATTGACGGGCGGACGGGCAGGATGTCTGCTGCGCTGCAAATGGCATCCTCGACCGCCCGCCAGATCAGCCGCAACTGGTCCTTGCCCAATATTCTGACCTACGCGCGGGTCGCGGCGGTTCCGCTGGTCGTGGGGTTTTTGTTCTGGCCGGATGAGCCATGGGCGAGATGGACGGCGCTGGCGATCTTCATCGCCGCCGGGATTACCGATTTTTTCGACGGCTACCTGGCGCGCGCCTGGTCGCAGCAATCGTCGCTTGGCAGGATGCTCGACCCGATCGCCGACAAGCTCCTCGTCTCTGCGGTCATCCTGGTGCTTGCCGCCAATCAGACGATTTCGGGCCTGTCGCTATGGGCGGCGATCGTCATCCTGTGTCGGGAGATCCTGGTCTCGGGATTGCGCGAATATCTGGCCGAGCTCAGGGTTCCGCTGCCGGTGACGGCGCTCGCCAAGTGGAAGACCACCGTCCAACTCGTCGCCCTTGCGTTCCTGATCATCGGGCCAGCCGGGGAAGCGCTGCTGCCAGGGTCAATCACGACCGGGATCGTGCTGCTCTGGATCGCGGCGATCCTGACGCTCTACACCGGCTGGGACTATATGAAGGCGAGCTACGATCATGCCGGAGGCGATTGAGACGCAGGATGAAGGCGCTTTATTTCGCCTGGGTGCGCGAGCGGGTCGGCAAGGCGGAAGAGGAGCTCGATCCGCCCGCGACCGTGACGACCGTCGGCGACCTCATCGCCTGGCTGTCCGGACGCGGTGAGGGCTACGCGTACGCCTTCGACAAGCCGCTTATGGTTCGCGCGGCCCTCGACCGCGTTCACGCCCGCAACGACGCTTTGATCGCCGGCGCGAAGGAAGTGGCGTTCTTTCCGCCGATGACCGGCGGCTGAAGCCGATGGCGACTGTCCGCGTCCAGCGCGACGATTTCGACCCCGGCGTGGAGGCCGAAACGCTCGCCCGCGGACGAACCGACGTCGGCGCGGTCGCAAGCTTCGTCGGTTATTGCCGCGACGAAGGCGGCCGGCTCGCGGCGCTCGAGCTCGAACATTATGCGGGCATGGCGGAGGAGGAGATCGCCCGCGCGATCGGCGAGGCCGAAGCGCGCTGGCCGCTCCTCGGCGTGGCGGTGATCCACCGCTACGGCCGCATTGCGCCCGGCGAGCGGATCGTCTTTGTCGCGGTTGCGGCGGCGCATCGCGGCGCGGCGTTCGCGGCGGCCGAAATGCTGATGGACTATCTCAAGACCCGCGCGCCCTTCTGGAAGCGCGCGGTCGCCCGAGACGGCGCCGCCGAGGGCTGGGTGGACGCGAAGGAAGGCGATGAGCGGTTGGCGGCGCGCTGGAGGGGCGCCGACTGACTCTCACCGATCCTTGCGGTGATCGCGGTCGCTTATCTCTTCGCGAGAGCCCCCAAGCATCGGGTCGATGATCATTGTGCCGATGACCGTTCTCTCGCGCTACGTTCGAGCGCCACACGGATTTTAATGAGTTCGGCGTGTATCTGGACGGCCAGCGCAAGAACACCGCACAAGATCAGCGCAACAACAAAGCCCGCTATCGCGCCAAGAATCAAACCAAGAGGATTTCTCGAGAAAGCGCCAACGAATGCGCCTATCCCAATCAGGATTATCGCGAGAAGCCCATTTAGAACCGCGACCGTCCGCGCCAACAAATGGTTCATGGCGCCCTTGCCCTTTTTTCGACCTAACTAGGGATCATAATCCTAGTCAATCTGGGGCCCACGGGTCATTGTTCAGTTTTCGCCAGTCCGGTTACGACGCGTGTGGCCACCAAATGATGCCAGTCAGAGCTTCTGCCCATCAGGCTCGCGCCACGACCATGTGGTAGATCCAAAGCACAATACACGCACCAATCACTGCAAGGATTATGTTCCAGAAACTCAAAACGCTCACTGTTGGACCCATGCCAATCAGGTTCCCTATGTAACCGCCGACGATCGCGCCCACGATGCCGAGTACTATGTCCATCGTCATGCCTGAGCCGGTCTTGTTGACGATCTTGCTGGCGATGAAGCCGGCGATCAGGCCGAGAATGACCCAAGCGATTATTGCCAACATATCGTAACCTCCCATGCGCCGCCCGCCGGCGTTGCGAATGTGCGGTATGGACGGGGAAAACGCAAGCCGGTACTCTGGGCCGTCATATCTTCGCCAAGCGGCGGCAGTCTAATGATGGCGCACGCTTTTCGATTTGGTCTTTTTTGGAGGAGACAGCAATGGGCGCCTTTGACGATGCGATGAAGAACGCGGTCCCGGGAGGCAATCTGGCGACGCCGATAGCGGTCGCCGTGGGCGCGCTCATTCTCGGCAAGATGTTCGGCGGCAGCTCGGCGCCTGCGCCGGCGCCCGGGCGGCCTGTACCTGCCCCGGCGCCGACTCAGTCCCTGCCGACGAATCCTCCGGCGGGAAGCGTCCTCGGCGGGCTAGGCGACCTGATCGGCAAACTCACCGCCGGCGGCGCGGCGCCGCAAGTCAACTCTTGGGTCGGCCCTGGGCAGAATCAGCCGATCCAGCCCGGACAGCTCGGCTCGGCGCTCGGCCAGAACACGCTCAACGAACTGTCGCAGCGCACCGGCATGAGCCAGCAGGAGCTGCTGGCGCAGCTCGCGACAGTGCTGCCGCAGCTTATCCATCAGCTGACGCCGAACGGCCGCATGCCGACGCTGGCCGATCTGGAGAAATAAGACGCCTCGGAACCTGTAGGGCGGGATCGGTGATCCCGCCGGCCTGGTCAAGCGCCTGGCCTTGAGCCGAGCCTCACTCCGCTGCGTGGCGCCGCGGCAGCGACGCCTTGTCGAGCGCCTGCGCCAGATCCTCAATCAGGTCGTCGGCGTCCTCGAGGCCCACGGACAACCTGAGGAGGCCAGGCGCAATGCCGAGCGCTGCGCGCTGCTCGGGCTTCAGCCGCTGGTGGGTCGTCGTCTCCGGATGGGTGATGAGGCTCTTGGCGTCGCCGAGATTGTTCGAGATGCCGATGATGGTCAGCGCATTGGCGACCCGGAACGCCGCCGCCTTGCCGCCGGCGACCTCGAACGACAGCATCGTGCCCCCGGCCTCCATCTGCCGCCTCGCCAGCTCCGCCTGCGGATGGTCAGCGCGGCCGGGATAGAGCGTGCGCACGACCGCCGGATGACCGCTGAGATAGTCGGCGATCTTGCTGGCCGCGCGGGTCTGGGCGGCGACGCGCACCGGCAGGGTCTCGAGCGACTTGAGCAACGTCCAGGCGTTGAACGGCGACAGACACGGGCCGGTCTGGCGCAGGAAATTGTGAATGTGGTCAGCGATGAATTTCTCGCTTGCGAGGATGATCCCGCCGAGCACGCGCCCCTGGCCATCGATGTGCTTGGTCGCCGAATAGACGACGCAATCGGCGCCGAGCTTCATCGGATGCTGCAGCAAAGGCGTCGCGAATACATTGTCGACCACGAGCGTCGCGCCGGCTCCGTGCATGATCTCGGCGACGGCGGCGATGTCAACCAGTTCGAGCGTCGGATTGGTCGGCGATTCGACGAACGCCGTTTTGGTGTTGGGGCGCACTGCCGCGCGCCAGGCGTCGAGGTCGGCGCCGTCGACGAGAGTCGAAGCGACGCCAAAGCGCGGCAGGAGCTCCTCGACCACATAGAGACACGAGCCGAACAAAGCCCGCGCGGCGACGATGTGGTCGCCCGCCTTGAGCTGGCCCATCAGCGAGGCGGTGACCGCGGCCATGCCGCTTGCGGTCGCCCGCGCCGCCTCCGCGCCTTCGATGAGGGCCATCCGTCGCTCGAACATCGCAACCGTCGGGTTGGAAAAGCGCGAATAGACGAAGCCCGGCGCGTCGCCCTTGAAGCGCGCCTCGGCGATCTCCATCGTGTCGTAGAGATAGCCCTGGGTGAGAAACAGCGCTTCCGAAGTCTCGTCGAACCCCGACCGCAGCGTTCCGCCGTGGATCAGTTGGGTCGCCGGCCTCAGCGTCTTGGGGTCGCGGGATTTGCGCGGGCTCGTCATCGTTCAAGTCCTCTGCGCCAGGGGCGCCTTATGGGGCTCGAGACGAGGCGTAGGAGTTGAGAGCGCCCCGATCTTTTAGCCCGATGTTTAACGTGGCGGCAAGCCGACCGGCTCAAATGACCACGGGAAGCCCTTGAATAGCCGGGGCGAAGTCGTGGCGTCAAGCTCCCTGGGTGGAAGGGCCGGCGCGCTGACGGCAATTCTTTGTTTGTCACCTTTTGGCCGTCAAGGCGTTTATCGGGTGCGACCACGCCGCATGGGCGTCTGCCTGCGGTCGCGACCGGGAGACCACATGGAAGCTCCACCCCTCGAACGACGGCTTGTCGCCATCCTGGCCGCCGATGTCGCGGGCTATAGCCGCCTTATGGGAATCGACGAGGAGGGAACGCTAGCAACCCTGTCAGATTCTCGGCTGATCACCGACCGTCTCATCGCCGACCATGGCGGACGAATTTGCGGCACCGCGGGTGACAGCATTCTGGCTGCATTCGGCAGCGCGTTAGCCGCGGTTCAGTGCGCAATCGACATCCAGAACGAGCTTGCGGCGTCCAACCAGGCCTTGGACGAAGGTAGGCGCATGCAGTTTCGCATCGGCGTGAATGTCGGCGATGTCATGGTGAAGGAGGGCGATATTTTCGGCGATGGGGTCAATATTGCAGCGCGGCTCGAAGGGTTGGCGGAGCCCGGCGGCGTCTGCATATCGCGTGGCGTCCACGATCATGTCGCCAAAAAACTTCCATACGATTTCGAAGACCTGGGAGAGCGGAGCGTCAAGAACATCGCGCAGCCTATTCGTGTTTTCCGGATGATTCTCGATGGTCGCAAAACGGAGCCGCAACCAAGCGGCGCTGTGGCTCCGGCGTCGGAGCTGCGAAGCGACGGATCTGGGGCTTCGGACGATATTCCTTCGCTTTCGACAAGTGAGTCGTCCGGCGCTGATGGCCAGGCCGTGGAGATCGAGTTCTGGGACTCAATCAAGAATTCCGTTCGCGCGCAGGAGTACGAGGCCTATCTCGAGCAATATCCCGAGGGCAGTTTCGTCGCCCTTGCGCGGGCGCGTCTCGAGGCGATTGCGGAAGAGAGCGCCAGCATGCGCGATCCGCAAGACCGCGAAATCGAGCTGGCGTTTTGGGAGTTGGTCCGCGAAAGCGCCAACCCGGCGCTGATCGAGGCCTATCTGCAAAAATACCCGAAGGGAGAATTCAGCACTTTGGCCGAAATCCGCCTGGGCGAGCTGACGCCCCAGGGCGACCCCGCCAAATGAGCGGTGTGAAGGACGCGCTTGGCTGATGGTTGATTTCGCAGCTAATCGCTGCCGCCAAGCCTTGGCTTGAGCGCGGGTGGGCGCTAACAACGCAAACCGCCCTCCGAGGCTCGCCTTTGTCGCCGACCCGATCCTCCCTTCCTGTGATCCTCGACGCCGCCGAGCCTGGCGTGGCCGACGCGCTGTTCTCGGCCCCGTTCGGCCTCTTCGGCCGGCAGAAGATCCGCGCCATGATCGGCCGCAAATTGATCCGCACGGAGATCGACTTCGAGCCCTCGCAGCTCCAGCCGGCGAGCCTCGACCTCAGGATCAGCAAGGAAGCCTACCGGGTTCGCGCGAGCTTCCTGCCCGGGCGCGGCTGCTCGGTTCGCGACCGGCTGCAAAGCCTCAATGCCGAGCCGGTGTCGCTGGCGGGGAAGGGGGCGGTGCTAGAGAAGGGCATCGTCTATGTCGCGCGTTTGCTGGAGCGGCTGGAGCTGAGGCCCAACCTTTCCGGCGCCGCCAACCCGAAGAGCTCGACCGGCCGGCTCGACATCTTCACCCGGCTCATCGTCGACGGCGCGGAGGCGTTCGACGACGTGCCGCTGGACTATAAGGGCGAGCTTTGGCTCGAGATCTCGCCGCGCAGTTTCAGCGTCCGGGTCAAGGCGGGGTCGAAACTGAGCCAGGTCAGGTTCCGCAGCCGCCACCCCCAGCAGCGCGACAAGCACACGTTCACCCTCGACGACAGTGAAATTCGCAAGCGGCACCTCCTCAGCCCGCTTGTCGATGGCGAGCTCGACCTGCGCGAGGGCGTGGTGCTCAGGATCGATCTAGGCGGCCTCGGCGAGGACATCGTCGGCTATCGGGCGATCAAGAACAGCGACGTCATCGACGTCAATCGCCTGCGCGGCTATCGAATTGAGGATTTCTGGGAGCCGATCCATGCCCGCGAGGATCGGCGCCTGATCCTCGATCCGGACCAATTCTATATCCTCGCGTCCCGCGAGAAGGTGCAGATACCGGCCGATCTCGCCGCCGAGATGGCGCCCATCGACCCGGCGATCGGGGAGTTTCGCGTCCATTACGCCGGCTTCTTCGATCCGGGGTTCGGGCAGGGGGCGGATGGGCGGCCCACAGCGCGCGCGGTGCTCGAGGTCCGCTCGCGCGACGTGCCGTTCCTGCTCGAGGACGGCCAGCCGGTCGGGCGGCTGGTGTACGAAAAACTCGCCGGCGCAGCCGACGAGCTCTATGGCTCGGACGCGAATTCCAATTACCAGCACCAGGGGTTGAAGCTGTCGAAACATTTCCGGGTGTAAGACGCCTCGCGAGTCAATTGAACCGGGCGCCATCCACGGGCCACGTCCTTAGGCGCCCCGAACCAACAAGGCAGCGAAGTCAAACAGCATGAGGCGCCGGCGCCTCCCCGTCAGCCCGAGACGGCGATCCCGGAATCCCAGGGCAACACGCCTTCTGATTATCGCAAGCAATTGTCGCTCTTCCCACGTCCATCCGCAGCGACGCGGCTGCGGCTACGAACCCTTACAAGCTCGCCGAAAACAGATCCCATCGGCCCGGGAGACCCTTGAGTTCATGCGACCCGCGTTCGGCGAACTTTATGCCGGCGCCGGCGACAAGATCAGTGACCACTCTGGAGACGAGGACTTCGCTGGGTTCGGATTGCGCCATGACGCGAGCGGCGGCGTGCACCGCGATCCCGCCAACGTCCCGGCCTCTCATTTCAATCTCGCCGGTGTGGAGGCCGGCGCGCAGCGGCAGGCCGATCTGTTTCGTCGCGGTTTGAAATGCCAGGGCGCATCGAACGGCGCGGCCGGGGCCGTCGAACGTCGCGAGGACGCCGTCTCCGGTGCTCTTGACCAGATTTCCGCGATGTTTCTCGACCAATTGTCTAGCCATTTGATCGTGGCTTTCGAGCAATCGACTCCATTGTTGATCGCCCATCGCGGCGGCGCTGCGCGTGGAATCGACGATGTCCGTGAACAGGACCGTCGCAAGCACGCGCTCGAGATCGAACGAGTTGCTCTCGCGCTCTCCGGTGACAAATTCCTGGATGTCGCCAAGAAGCGCCTCGACATCGCCGCTCCAGGGGACGTGGTCTCCGTCGGGATATTCGATGTATTTGGCGCCAGGGATTTGCGCCGCGAGTTCGCGCCCGCGCTTGACGGGGATCATCGCATCGGTGCGCCGGTGCAGCACAAGCGTCGGAACGCACACGGTCGGAAGGATCGAGGTGACGTCGATCATGCTGGCGAACGTCATCAGCGCCTTGAGCGCGCCGGGACTCGCCGAGAGCCTTTCAAATTTCGCGATCATCTTTATGGCTTCAGGATTCGTCGCCTGGCTCGGAGCGACGCGTTTGAGCATTTCGCCGGTCCCCCAAATCTGCGCCGCACGCGCGATCACGTCTTCCGTCGACCGCCCTTTGGCGTAGCCGCCGAAAAGAATCAGGTGGGAGACACGCTCAGGGTATGCCGCGGCGAAAAACGCGCTCATGGCGGCGCCCTCGGAAAACCCAATGACGACTGCACGCCGCGAGCCGATGTCGTCCATGATCGCTCGAACGTCGTCGACCCTCTCTTCCAGCGATGGCGCGCCGGCGATGCGATCGGACAGTCCCTGGCCTCGCTTGTCGAACGTCACGACGCGGGCGAACGTCGCAAGACGGCGCAGAAAAGCGGTATAGGAGGGCCACTCATGCGCGAACTCGACATGAGAGACGATCCCGGGAACAAGAATGAGATCAATCGGCCCGTCGCCCATCGTCTGATAGGCGATGTTGACGTCGCCGCTCAGCGCGTAACGGGTGTTGGGCAATTCAAAATCGCTCATTTGTCCGACCTGCTCGGAGAATTGCGCTCCGGCCGCCATTGAGATCGAGCTCAGTTGGGAATCGCCGACCTATGTCGATCCTGAGCGTGGCGATAGCGCGCTTGCGACCTTGGCGCCAGTATGCGTGCAATGACCGCCTCGTGGTCGAGAGCAGCGGTTCCGGTTGCGGTTTTCCTGCTGGCCCCGGCGCCCGTTGTCGTGGAACTTTCACCCCCATATAAGGGCGAGGATTTGCCGACCCGGCGACCGGGCCAGCGGAGCAGCACCCAGATTTGGGGGTCAAATTGTCTTCGTCCAGGATTGCGGCCGAGCGCATCGTCATTATCGGCTCGGGGCCTGCCGCCTACACGGCGGCGATTTATGCCGCGCGCGCCCTTCTGAAGCCGCTCGTGCTGACGGGCTTCGAGGCAGGCGGACAATTGATGACGACGACCGACGTCGAGAATTATCCCGGATTCGCCGAGCCGATCCAGGGGCCGTGGCTGATGGAGCAGATGCGGGCCCAGGCCGAGCATGTGGGCGCGCGGGTCGAAGGCGAACATGTGACGGCGCTCGAACTCGGACGGCGGCCGTTCATCGTCCGCTGCGACAGCGGCCGAACGCTCGCCGCCGAGGCGGTCGTCCTGGCGACCGGCGCGAAAGCCAAATGGCTTGGCCTCGCGAGCGAAGACGCGTTTAAGGGCTTCGGCGTCTCGGCCTGCGCGACCTGCGACGGGTTCTTCTTCCGCGGCAAGTCGGTGGTGGTCGTCGGCGGCGGCAACACGGCGGTTGAGGAGGCGCTGCATCTTTCCAACATCGCCGCCCATGTCACCGTGCTGCATCGCCGCGATTCCTTCCGCGCGGAGAAAATCCTGCGCGAGCGTCTGGCGTCGCGCCACAATGTCTCGATCCGCTGGCACACTGTCGTCGAGGCCATCCTCGGTGAAGGGACGCCGCTCGGTGTGACCGGAGTCAGGGTCAGGAATGTCGTAACCGGCGCGCTCGACGATCTCACGGTCGACGGCGTCTTCGTCGCCATCGGGCACGAGCCGGCGAGCGAGTTGGTGCGCGGACAAGTCGAACTGAAGTTGAACGGCTACGTTCAGACGGCGCCCGGCTCGACGGCCACCAGCGTCGAGGGAGTTTTCGCCGCCGGCGATGTCGCCGACGACGTGTTCCGCCAGGCGGTCACCGCCGCGGGACTGGGATGCATGGCCGCGCTCGAGGCCGAGCGCTGGCTCGCGGCGCAAGAACCGAGACGCGCGGCGGCCGAATAAGCGGGCGCCGGCGTCAAGCCGAGCGCAACAGCGACAGATCAATGTGCCGGACGCGGCCGGGGAAACGCCTATGGATTGGGACAAGCTGCGCGTGTTTCAGGCCGCCGCCGACGCGGGGTCGTTCACGCATGCCGGCGAGACGCTGGGCTTAAGCCAGTCCGCGGTCAGCCGCCAGGTCGGAGCGCTGGAGACCGACCTCGGCGCGCCGTTGTTTCATCGCCACGCGCGCGGGCTCATTCTGACCGAGCAGGGCGAAATGCTGCTCGGCGCGGTGCGCGACGTGGTGCTCAAGCTCGACGCCGTGCGCAGCCGGCTCATCGACAGCCGCGAGAAGCCGCACGGCGAATTGCGGGTCACGACCACTCTGGGCCTCGGGGCCAATTGGCTCGCCCCGCGGCTTGGCGAGTTCGTCGATCTCTACCCGGAAATCAAGCTGCAATTGCTGTTGTCGGACGACGACCTCGATCTTGGGATGCGGGAAGCGGACGTCGCGTTGCGCCTGCGCGATCCGAGCCAGCCCGACTTGATCCGGCGCCGGCTGTTCACCGTGCATTTCCACGCCTACGCCTCGGCCGACTATCTCAGAAAGCACCCGCAACCCCGCAAGGTCGAAGATCTCGACCAGCATCATCTGGTCGCCTTCGGCGCGCCGACGGCGACCCATCTGCTTTACAACCTCAACTCGCTTTTGAGCCTCGGGCGCGACCCGAAGACTCCTCGCACGCCGCAGATTACCGTCAACAATCTCGCGGCAATGACTTACGCGGTCGAGCACGGGGTCGGAATCGCCGTATTGCCCGACTATTGCGTGCAGCCGGAATTCGGGGCTCGTCCGCCTGCTGCCGCAGGCCGACATGCCGGAGATGGACTGCTTTCTCGTCTATACGGAGGAACTCAAGAATGTCGCGCGGGTCCAGGCTTTTCGCGACTTCCTTGTCACCTCGGCGCAGCGCTGGCGGTACTGAGGGCGGCAGCGGCGCCTGAGTTCAAGGCGCCCGGGTCGGCGCCATCTGCGGGCGGCCTTTTTCGCCTCGCAGGCCGGCGATCAGACCCCGAACCGCGGCGGCGAAATTGCGGGTTGATCCGACCGCCAGGTATTCCGCGCTTCTGATGAACGTCACGATCAGGGTCCACAGAAACCAGCGAGGATGATGGCGGCGGACGAAGTGAAGCTGATTTCGGTGGCCGAGATAGACCGAAAAGGCCGACCGTTTGGCGCGACTCCCGGCTGAGCCGGTCGTCGTGCCCATAACGTTGGGAATTACCGACTTGTGGGCGTAGCCGACCCCGCATGTGGTCTTGGCGCGGACCGCCCAATCGACTTCCTCCCAATAGAGAAAAAAGGATTCGTCCATGAGCCCGATCTTCTCGATGCATGTTCTGGTGACGTACATTGACGGGCCGGTGGGGGAGTCCATTCGCCGTTCGACGTCCTCGGGGTCGGGCTCCGGCGACACCGGAGCGAAGATGTCGACGCCGATCAGCCTGGCGGTGAGCTTGTTCCATTTCAGGCCCCGGGACGAGGCGATGTCGGATCGATCGGGGAACATCAGACGGCTTCCGACCATGCCCTTGCCTCGCTTCGCGGCATAGGCGACGAGCTCCGCCAGCGCATCGGGCTCAGGCCAGGTGTCCGGATTGAGAATCCAGACCGCGGTCCAGCCTGGGTCGGCGAGCAATGGCCTGACCCAGGCGTTGATCCCCCCGGCGTAACCGCCATTGTCCCGCGCTTCGCCGATCGTCACACCCGCTGCCCCCCCGGCGAGCAGTAGCCGACATGCCCGCACGAACTCGTTCGACGCGGGATCGAGGGGTTCGACGCCTCCATCGCACGGGGCGCCCTTTTCCGTGAGCGTCTCGATGAGCGCGTCGTAGGCAGCCGGGCCGCCGTTTTCGCAAATGAAAACTTCGAATTTCGGGCAGCGGCGCTGGATTGCAACCGCCTTCAGGCATTTGACGATATCGTCGGAATGCCCAAACCCCACGATGATTATCGGAACCTCGAAACCGGCCGCCATGCGGGCGTCACTCCCCAACCGAGCCCAGGACGACCCGATGCGCGACCGCAAACCGATAGGCCCGGATTTGCGCCAAGGCGCTGATCGCCAGCAAACGGTTTCTCATCCCGCTCAGACGCTTCGAGGCCAACGCGATAATCGAATGCGCAGGGGTCGACAACAACATCGCCCACTGGCGAGCCAGCATGAACATTGGCCCCTTGCCGTCGCGCCGGGCCGCTTCGCACCACTCAAGCGTCAGCCGCCGGGTTTTGCGTTTCAGCTCCGGCATTGTCCGGCGGGCGGGATGCTGGACGATCGATTTTGATGAAAAACCGATGCGATAATTCTTGACCCGCGCTCGGCGGCACCAATCCAGATCTTCCGGCACTCCGTTGTCGAAATCGCCGACCGCATCGAAAACGGAGCGCCATACGAACATCGATGCGGTGACGGTGAAATTGAAGTCGTTGACGTAGCGCTCGTTCCGAAAGGCGAAGACGCTCTCGAATGCTTCGGCCGCGGTCATCCGCCGCGGATCGTCGACCAGGACGTCGACCCGGCCGCCGACGAAATCCGCCGACCGCAGCTCGGCGAGGCCCTCTTCGAGCCAGCGCCGGTCGGGCAGGCAGTCGCTGTCGATGAATGCGATCGCCTCGCCTCGCGATGCGCGAACCCCCGCATTGCGGGCCGGTCCGGCGCCGCGTTCGGCGACCTCGATGACCCGGCCACGAGTTCCGACGAGTTGACGCACCGCCTCAAGGCCGCGCGAACTGCCGTTATCGGCAACCATGATTTCCGTTCGACCGTGCGGAAAGCTCTGCCCGGCAAGCAGTGTTAAACATGCGTCGAGGTTGTCGTAGTCGTCGAGATGCGGCACGATCACCGACACGACGCCGACGCTTGCCGGCCGGCTGGCCGCCTCTTGCGAGGCGGCGCGTTCGGTCTCACCGAGCGTCATGACAGACTCCGGCCCTCATCGTCACGTCTCCCCGGCCCGAAGGAAAGGAAAACACGCCGCTGCTTTGGTTCTGCAGCATTTTGCTTGGCCTCAGGCGTCATTGGCGTATTTGCTCATGATCGAGACAGTTTTGTCGAAATTGCTCATTTCGAGAATGTCGTCCGTCTCCAACATCGTATCGAATTCGGATTTAAGCGCGGCGACCAGGATCATATGACCGATCGACGTCCAAGCAGGGTAGGCTTGATAGACAAGCTCTGACGTATTGGTCTCGTCGTCGAGGTCGAAACTCTCTTTGAACGCGCTGTATACCCGGTCCCTTACCGTCATTCGCTCCGCCTCCGCATCTATGAGATTTCTTGTCGACAAGCACAGCCGGACCAGCCAGCCGTCACCTCGCTCCGGAGGCGCTCAACAGGACATCCGCATCTCGGACCCCCGCCTCGGCCTTCGGATCCCCCCTGTGGCCGATGACGCGCGCCGGGTTCCCGACCGCGATCGAACCGGAGGGGAGCGACCGGGTGACCACCGAGCTGGCGCCGATGATGCACCCGTCTCCGATCTCGACGCCGGCGACAACCATGACCCGGGCGCCCAGCCAGACGTCGTCGCCGACCACCACGTCGCGCTCGACCTTGGGCTGGTCCATGACCGGCGTTCCCGGCTCGGTCCGGTAGTTCGATGCGGTGATGAAGACCTCGGGTCCCAACAAAACGTGGCGCCCGAGCGTGACCCGGCCGACCGAATCCCCGGCCCAAATCGAGCAGCGGGCGCCGATGTGCGAAAAGGCGCCAATCCTGATCCGCTCGCCATTGGCCAGCGATACATTGGCGCCATCCGGACGCCGGGTCCTATGTCCGCCAACCGTCGAGGACGGACATGGCTGTAATTGTAGTAGTGGACGATGCGCAACAATTGGGACCACGCGCGAGGGTCGATCACGGAGAGGCCGAACGCCAGGGCTCTGCTCTCCTTCCGCGCGGGGAGGGGCGCAGAAGGCGGATCGGAAACACGCGTCATCTCGCCCCTTTCCGCCAGTTGCTGAAGCCCCCGCGGTTTCCGTGAACCGCCGCGGAATATGCATAGATCGCCGATTTTCGCAAGGCAGAGACGCTAAGGGGTTCGCGTCAGCGCGACATCCGCTACCGGCGGAAAGTAGGCCAAAAGCCGGAAACTGCGTCCCTTCCGATCACTTACGCGGGCCGACAAAACGATCACATATAGAGCGGCTCTTTGTCGAGGCCCTTATAGAGCGAGGCGACCTGTTCGCCATAACCGTTGAACAGGAGAGTCGGACGTTGGGAATTGTCGTTGAGAAAGTTCTCGCGCGCCTGGCTCCAGCGCGGGTGGGAGACCTCCGGATTGACGTTGGCCCAGAAGCCGTATTCGTCCGGCCCCAGGGTCTGCCAGAAGGTCTGCGGCCTCTTGTCGACGAACGACACCCTGACAATCGACTTGATCGACTTGAATCCGTATTTCCACGGGCACGCGAGTTGGATCGGGGCGCCCTGGACCTTGGCCAGCGGCTTGCCATAGGCGCCGGTGGCGATGAAGGCGAGGTCGTTTTGGGCCTCGGCCATCGTCAATCCTTCGATATATGGCCAGGGCATGAATGAGCGCTGCCCGGGCGCCATTTTCTTGTCGAGGAAGGTCTCGAATTGCACGTATTTGGCGGAAGACAGCGGGCGGGCGAAATCGACGAGCTTGCGCAGCGGGAAGCCGGTCCAGGGGATCGCCATCGACCAGGCTTCGACACAGCGATGGCGATAGAGACGCTCCTCGAGCCCGATGGTCTTGATCAGCGCATCGATGTCGACGGTCCGCTCTTTCTCGACCATGCCGTCGAGCTTGACCGTCCACGGACGGGTCCTCAAACCGCTCGCGTCGAGCCGCTTGTTGGTGCTGAACTCATAAAAATTGTTGTAGCTGAGATTGAATTTCTCCGGCGTCACTTCGCGATCCAGCGTGTAGGCTTCGTCGCGCTTGGCGGGATAGAGCGCGGCCGACGGATCGGCGTCCTCGGCCCGCGCCCGGCCCGCCCATGCAGCGAGCGCGCCGCTCGCGCCAAGACCGGCGAGAACCGAGCGGCGATCGAGGAAGAGCGCTTCGGGCGTCGCCGAACTCGCCGGGATCTCCCAGCCCTCTCGACGGTGGTAATGCATGACCCACTCCTCGCGATGCCTATACGGCGGCGCCGGAAACCTGATCCGCCGGCGTTCTCAATTCGATGGACCGGTCCGAATGTTACCACCGAATTGACCGGCTTCGGACCCGCTGCGCCCGAAAGCTTTTCCAAATCCCGTG
This sequence comes from uncultured Alphaproteobacteria bacterium, assembly GCA_963767245.1. GTDB lineage: Bacteria > Pseudomonadota > Alphaproteobacteria > Rhizobiales > Beijerinckiaceae > Roseiarcus. The sequence continues at coordinate 196,113 of CAVYDG010000024.1, read as the reverse complement.
AATGGAATTCGAAAGCCAGCGCAACAAATTCCAAGCCCACCGCAACGAAATCCAACTCCCCCGCAACAAAATCCAACCGCCGCGCGAGCGAAGGTCTTCGACGAAAGGAGCGTTTTCAATATCTTGCGCCGACGGGCGCGCAGCAGTCGCCGCCGATTTCGTCGGTTCGCCGCCGCCGGAAGTCCATGGCTCCCGTTATGGCGCTAAGCCTACCACGGGTTTCGACTTTTCGGAAGCGATTGTTGCGAAAAAACCGGCGACCGATGGTCGCGTCCGATAGCTTGCGCTCCAATACGACGCTGGGGCGCTGCTGAATGTCGACGGCGGACGGAATCAGAGAGCCGCTCAGACCTTTTCGACCTGGCCGAATTCGAGATCGACCGGCGTCGCCCGGCCGAAGATCGACACGGCGACCTTGACCCGCGAACGCGATTCATCGACTTCCTCGACGACGCCGTTGAATGAGGCGAACGGCCCGTCGGCGACGCGCACGTTTTCGCCGATCTCGAACCGGATCGCCGCCTTCGGCCGCTCGACCCCGTCGGCGACCTGCCCCTTGATCCGATCGGCCTCGATATCGGGGATCGGCATCGGTTTCTTGTCGGCGCCGAGAAATCCGGTCACCTTGGGCGTGTTCTTGATCAGGTGGTAGACCTCGTCGGTGAGGTCGCATTTGACCAGCACATAGCCGGGGAAGAACTTCCGCTCCGAGTTTATCTTGCGCCCGCGGCGCACTTCCACGACCTGCTCGGTCGGCACCAGGATTTCTTCGAACTTCTCGGCAAGGCCGCGCTGGCTCGCCTGTTCGCGGATCGATTCGGCGACCTTCTTCTCGAAGTTGGAGTAAGCGTGGACAATATACCAGCGCATGTTCATGTTAAGGCGTTCCGCATCAATTCTTAAGCCTCGCGTCCAATGAACGACATCTAGCCGCCGCGGCCAAAACCCAGCACCAGCGAGACGACCTGGCGCAGCACCTGATCGACGACGACGAAGAACACGCTCGTTAGCACGACCAGCGCCAGCACGAGCCCGGTGGTGATCAGGGTCTCGCGTCTGGTCGGCCAGACCACTTTGGCGGCCTCGGCGCGGACTTGCTGAATGAACTCGAACGGGTTGGTCATTGCTCGTCGATTAAGGGCTGTGGGGCTTCCGGCGCGGCTGGCGGCGGCGGCTTGAGCCAGAAAAACTCGCGGCGCGGAGCCTCCCGGCGCCGCGCCACCTCGACCTCATATAGGATCGGACGGCCTCTCGCCAAGCAAAATGTGCGGGCGAGGCGGGAAATCCGCCGCCCGCCCCGAGGCGCGGCCCGGCAAGATATGATGATCGTGCGCGCCAGGCCCCATTTGAAGATGTCTCGGTTTTCTTTGTTGTGGAAACAGTACGGTGAATGGCGCATGGTGCAACCATGGCAGAAATCGCGCCCTACAGCGTTCGGGTCAGAGAGGATGCAAATCGTCCGGGTCGGTACCGATGGGACGTTTTTGAAACCGAGCGGCTCCGCGACACGTCGATGTTCAGCTTTGCGACCAGACGCGAAGCCCAGACGGACGCCGACAAGTTTGTCGTAAAGCTCCTTGCGACCTGGCGAAACGTCAGTTGAGCATGCATCCAAACGCTAGCGTAAGCGGGAGACCCCCCGGCTTTGCCGGGGTGGCAGTAGCAGTTTGACGTTTAGGGCGGTCCATCAGCGGAGTTCCAACGTGAGCAGCCACTCACACGAAAGGAACTCCACCGATGGACGAGTACGAGAGCCTAAGCCACACCACATGGGACTGCAAATATCATGTGGTTTTCATTCCGAAATGTCGGCGCAGGACGTTGTATCAGGAGCTACGGCGCCATCTGGGCGAGGTTTTCCGCCGGCTTGCGCTCCAGAAGGAGTTGAAGGTCGAAGAAGGGCACTTGATGCCCGATCACGTGCACATGCTGCTGTCGATCCCGCCGAAACATGCGGTGTCGCAGGTCGTCGGGTACATCAAGGGCAAGAGCGCGATCCACATGGCTCGGGTTTATGGAGAGCGCAAACGCAATTTCGTCGGACAGCACTTTTGGGCCCGAGGTTTCTTCGTCAACACGGTCGGGCGGGACGAGGAGGCGATCCGCGCCTACATTCGCAACCAAGAGAAAGAGGATCAGAGGCTCGAACAGATGAATCTCTGGCGCTGAAAAACGCCACCTTCAGGTGGCCGCCAAACTCAAGGGGGCGCCTAGCGACCCCTCCTACCGCTTTGAGCGGTTCATACCATAAAGCCCCCGGCTTTGCCGGGGGATACTTACGGCGACTTGAACCAATCGGCCCACGGCCTTCGTGACGCGACAGGATTCGTTCCGCGGACGCCGGCTCGCGATTCGCGCGTCTCTTGGCAAAGCAAGCTCAATCTGCGGATGGCAGCCGGCGCATGACGAACTCGATCTGGTCATCGGCAAGCTCGCGCCAGGATTCGATCTCGGTCATATAGGCCGCCTTGGGGAAGCGCTCGAACCATTCGCGCGCTTTTGCGCGCGCTTCGCTGCGCGGCAGACAAAAACTCTCCCGCCGCCACGCGTCCTCGGCCAGGAAGGGGCTTTGGCGGCGGCTGCGCCGCTCGGCGACGCGCCCGGCAAGATCGATCGGCTTCCTGGTCTCCATCGCCATCGCGGGCCTCTTCGGCCAACCTTAGCGCGATTTCTCGCCGATGGGCAGCCGGGAATTGCCTGACGCCGGGTTAGGGTTATCGCGCGCGCCGAACAGGGCGCGGGGCAGGCGGCCATCGATAAATGCGAGACCGGCCGCGATGAGCGCGAAGCCGAGGAACTGATGCGTCATCAACCGCTCGTGCAGGAATAGGGCGCCCAGGATCACCGCAGTCGCCGGGGTCAGAAGGGTCACCAGCAGCACGTTCGTCGCCCCGGCGCCGGCCAGGATGCGGAAGTAGACGATGAAGGCGAGCGCGGTGGAGAACGCCGCGATCGCAAGCACCGACGCGATGACCGGGCCGCTTGGCAAAGGAAGGGTCCAGGGCTTGTCGATTAAAAGCGCCAGCGGCGCAAGAAATACCGTCGCCGCTGTCGCCTGCCCGGCGGCGACGTCGATCGGCTTGAGGCCGAGCGAAGGCATGCGCCGGGCGTAGATGGCGGAGAGCGCGTACGACAGCGCCGCCGCGAGAAGCGCGAGTTCCGCCCACGCATTGCTCGAGGCGCCGCCAAACAGCAGGTCCGGGCCGATGAGCCAGGCGACGCCCGCCATACCCGCCAGGGTTCCGAAAAGTTTGAGCCCACTCAGCTTCTCTTCCGCAGTGAGGACGTGCGCAGCAAGGACGGTGAAGAGAGGCGTTGCGGCGACGAGGATCGAAGCGAGACCGCTCGCCAGATGCGTCTGGCCCCAAGTGATGAGGGCGAAGGGTACGGCGTTGTTGCCGAAGCCCAGCACTGCCAGCGCCCCGAGGGCCTTCATGCTCCTGGGAGGCGCGACGCCGAGGAATGGCGCGCTCACCCACAACAGCGCCGCCGCGATACCGACCCGCAGCGTAACCAGCGTCAGCGGCGGGATCTCGGCGATGGCGACGCCGACGAAGAAGTACGACCCGCCCCACAGCAGCGAGAGCAGACCGAGAAGTCCCCATTCCCGCGCCGTCATCGCGCGCTGTGCCGCGGCCGTCATCGCAGATCTCCGAAGGTTGACGCTATTGGGGTCCGCCTAGCACCGCGAATTCGCGTTCGCCGCCCGCTTCCTGCGCTCTAATTCGGCCCCTGGCCTGCTCGGGGGAATCGCGCCATCGCCTCGAGATCGTCGAGGTCCATGGAATTGCGCATGTATTGCCGCGCCGCGTCGCGGAACGGCTGGAAATCCCACGAGCGGGGCTCGCCCTGGTTGAGCGCGGCGTCGACCAACCTGCGGCGGCGCTGGCTTGCGCGCACCTCGGCGTCCAGCGCGCCCAGGTCCCAGCGTTTGGCGACCTCCGCGCGCAAGGCGGCCACCTGCGGCGCGTGCTCAACCTTGCCGGCAAGATTGTCGCGCTCGCCGGGATCGCGGCTGAGGTCGTAGAGCTGGTCGGGATCCGCGGGCGAGTGAATGAATTTGAACGCCGCGCGGCGGATCATCACGATCGGTGCGATGGCCCCCTCCGCCAGATACTCGCCAATCGCTTCGTCGTGGCCCGCGCCGCCGCCGAGGTGGGGCGCGAGGCTACGTCCATCGATGGCGACCCCGAGCGGTTGCGCGCTCCCGCCGGAGATGTCGATAAGCGTCGGCATGATGTCGACGAGCGAGACGCTGGCGGCGACGTGGCGTGGAGCAAAGCGGCCGGGATTGGCGATGACAAGGGGCACGCGGCTCGCGCCCTCGAAGAAGCTCATCTTATACCAAAGGCCGCGTTCGCCGAGCATTTCGCCGTGATCGCTGGTCAGAATGACGATCGTGTCCTCCGCCAAGCCGGACGAACGCAGCGCCGCCATAAGCCGCCCGAGCTGGTCGTCGATGTAGCCGATCGCGCCGTAGTAGGCGTGCCGCGCGGCACGGATTTGCGCCTCCGTCACCGGCTCAGCGTCCATGGCGCAAACGTGGCGCAGCCGGCGCGAGTGCGGGTCGAGCGCGTCCGGCGCGACGGCGGGCCCGGGCATATCGATGTCGGAATCGCGATAGAGGTCCCAGTAGCGCTGCGGCACGGCGAAGGGGTCGTGCGGATGGGTGAACGAAGCGACGAGCAGGAATGGCCGGTGATCCTTTGAGCGCGCGATGTCGAAGATCGCACGCTCGGCCATGAAGGCGGTTTCATCGTCGAAGTCGAGCTGGTTGGTGCGCACGCACACGCCGGCTTCACGGACCGAGCTCATGTTGTGATACCAGCTCGGGCGATGCTCCGGACGGTCCCAGTCCGGAGTCCAGCCAAAGTCGGCGGGATAGATGTCGGTCGTCAGCCGCTCTTCGAACCCATGCATTTGATCGGGCCCGCAGAAGTGCATTTTCCCTGACAGAATAGTCTGGTAGCCACGGAGTCTCAGGCAATGCGCAAACGTCGGAACGTCGGCTCCGAACTCCGCCGCATTGTCGAATGCGCGGCTGCGCGAGGGGAGCGAGCCCGACATGAACGAGGCGCGCGACGGCGAACATAGGGGACTGTTGCAATAGGCGCTGTCGAAGACGACCCCGCTGCGCGCCAGCGCCTGCAAGTTGGGGGCGCGGGTCAGGGGATGGCCGTAGATCGGCAGGAAGGCCGGCGCCATCTGATCGGCCATGACGATAAGGACATTGGGCGCTTTGGCGGTCATTGGGCGAATCCTCGTTCCGCCCTGTCCTATCCCGCCTCCGCCGCGCGCGCCCATTCCTTTTAGGCTCGCGCAATCAACATCCGGTCATGCGGGTCGTGACGCTCGGACCGGGCAGATTGCCCGTCGCCAGCGTCCTCGCTAGAGGATGCGCCGCTGACCCGATGAGCAAGTTTCGCATGAGCCTAGAGCGCGCGACCCGGCTGAGGCCGAGCCGCGGCGCGCTCGAGCACCACGTCTCGCAACTGCGCATCGGCAGTACGAGCGCCAGCCAGATCGTGCTCCTGCCCTATTCCCCAGGGCTCGGTTACTTCATCGTTCCGACCGGCGGACCGACCGGCTCGATTGAGGCCGACGACTTCCTCGCCGAGCCGCTCAGCCTCCCGCTCACGCTCTGGGTCCGGCTGCGGCTCATGCTCATGTTCAAGAAGAAGAAATATCTTGAGTTCGCTGAATTCTCGCTGTTTTGTTATGGCGTCAAGGCCGAGAGAAAACGCTTCACCACCTTCAATCAGCACATGTTCAACACCGGGGTCGCGCTCGACGGCCGACTGGTGACAAGCCATCCCGAACTCCTCCAGGGCTGGGCGCCGATCGAGGGAGACGCGCCTCAGGCGCCGCCAATTTCGACGCCAGCCGCTGCGATTGTGGCGCATGTCTACTACGAGGACACCTGGCCCGATATCGCTGGCGTGTTGAAGCGTCTGAGCATTCCCTTCGACCTGATCGTCACCACCGTGGCGGCGCGCGATCGGCTGGTCGAAGCGGTCGTCCGCGACTTTCCGGGCGCCGAAGTCGTCGTGACCGACAATCGCGGCCGGGACGTCCGGCCCTTCCTCGAGCTTCTGAGAATCGGGCCGGCTCGATCGCTATCGCTACGTCTGCAAAATCCACGGCAAGAAGTCGAACGATGGCGGGCGCATCTCGTATCTCGGCGCGCTGTGGCGGCGACGGTCCCTGTTCGATCTTCTTGCCGGCCCGGGGATCGCCGAGTTGATCGTTCGGGCGTTCGAGGCCGACGCGAGCATCGGGATCATCGGCCCGCGCGCCTTTCGACTTCCGAGCGAAACTTCGCCGCTGGAGCCGTCCTGGGGCAAGACCCGGCCGAAGGTGCTGGAGCTGGCGGCGAAGATGGGCGTTGCGCCCAAGGATTTTCGTCTCGACTTCTACGGCGGGACCATGTTCTGGGCCCGTCCCGAAGCGCTGCGGCCGCTCCGCGAGCTCAAGCTCGCCCGCGCCTTTCCCGAGGAGCAAGGCCTCTTGGACGGCGGCCTCGAACATGCGACCGAGCGCCTGTTCACGACCTCGGCGGTCGTCGCCGGCTTTGAGCTTGCCGACAGCGATGGGCGCCAGGTGACACAGGGGCCGCGATGAAGGATCGCGAGTTCGGCGCAGTCTGCAATCAGCCCCTTCCCGCCTGTCCGCCCTCGCGCTCGGCCAGCAGGAGCAGGGCGCGTCGTGCGGCTTCGAGGAAATCGGTCGCGACGCCGATAGACTTGCCGGCGCTCGCCACCCGCACCCCGGCGACGCCGGCGGCCGCGGCGGCGCCCATGTCGCCGTCGCTGTCGCCGATAAGGACCGCCTCATCCGGGCCAAACCCCAAGTCCCGCATTGCGCTCGTCACCATCCCTGGCGCCGGCTTGCGGCAATCGCACTTGTCGTCCGGGCCATGCGGGCAGAAATAGATCGCATCCAGCCTCACCCCCTCCGCCATCAGCATGGAGCGGAGCCGGCCGTGAATCTGTTCGAGCCGGCCCAAGTCGAAATAACCGCGCGCGATTCCCGACTGATTGGTCACCAGGACCAGCGCAAATCCCGCATCCCGCAGCAATCGCAGCCCCTCGATTGCGCCTGGCGCAAACTCGATTCCGTCCGGATCGCTCAGATAGACCTTGTCGACGATGATGGTCCCATCACGGTCGATCAGCGCAACCCGCCTCGGCCGCGCCGTTGGGTCCATGATACTGCCCGGGAGCTGGCGCGACGCATTCATCAAATGATCCCGAGACATCAAGGCCGCCAGGGGCGTTCACGGCGGGCGGGTAATAGTCACACCGCCAAGAAGAAACAAGATCGAGGCGACGCGCTCTCGCGCACGGCGACCGTCGGACAAGCTGGACAGGCAAACGATACCGGTGCTACGGGGCCCGGCCCCAGGGCGATTGGATTGAAAGCGTGAGCAATTCGACCTTGGAGAGCGACCCCGGAGGCACGAGAGACTCCAACTCCGCCGACTTCATTGCCGAGCGGGACGCCGCTCGCGCCGCGCAAGCAAGAGCGGAAGCGCGCGCCTCGCAATATGAAACCGAACGGGATTCCGCGATTGCGGCGAGAGAGTTGCTCCGCGCGGTGGTGGAGCATTTGACCAGCGAGCGCGCAAACCTCGCCGAACAGCTCAAACGAACATATGAACGGCCGTGGAGGCCGATCAAGTTCGCCCTCAATTTCCGCCTGCTGAGGCTGCTCAGTTCGGCGACGGCGCCAATCTCCGGGCGAATGTCGGCCCGGTTTGCAAGTTCCGCCGAAAGCCGCAGCCCAAGCCGCTTCGACAAGTACTTTGCGCCGCTGGGCGCGCCGGGGCCAAGGCGACTGGTGTTCGGACCAATCCTGACGTCGGAGCCCAAGCGGCCGCTTCGCAGCGTGGATGTCGCGGGCGTGAGCCTGCCGACAAGCGATCGCCCGCTCGTGTCAGTGATCATTCCCTGTTTCGCCAAGCCATGGTTGACTTTGCAATGCCTCAAATCAATCGCAAAGTTTCCGCCCGCAGCGCCATTCGAGGTTATTGTCGGTGACGACGCTTCAGGCGATGCAGGCGTCGAGGTCCTGAAAAATGTTGCGGGGCTTCGGCTTGAGGTCAACCCGACCAATCTCGGCTTCACCAAGTCGTGCAACCGCCTCGCTCGAGCGGCGAAGGGGGATTACTTATTCTTCCTGAACAATGACACGCTGGTTCATGGAGCGTGGCTCGAGCCTTTGCTGGAGGTGTTCGATCGATTTCCGGACGCGGGCCTGGCCGGGTCGAAAATGCTGTTTCCTGATGGGGTCCTTCAGGAAGCGGGCGGAATCATCTGGGAGGACGGCACGGCCTGGAACTACGGCCGAGGCGACGACCCGGAGAAGCCGGAATATAATTACGTCAGAGAGACCGATTACATTTCCGGTTGCGCCATCCTGATCTCTCGCGCGCTATGGGAAAAGCTCAGCGGATTCGATGAAGATTTTGCGCCGGCCTATTGTGAGGACAGCGACCTTGCGTTCCGTATCAGAGCGTCGGGAAAGAAGGTCTATTATTGTCCGTTCTCGACCATCGTGCATTTGGAGGGAATGAGCCTAGGCAAAGACTTGGCGTCGGGCTTTAAGTCTTATCAAGTCGCAAATACCAACAAGCTCTACGAAAAGTGGCGCGAGGTTTTATGGAAGGAGCATTTCATTCGAGGCTCCGAGGCCATGCGCGCGCGCGACCGCAGCCTGAATCGCAAAACGGCGTTGGTTGTCGACCACTATATTCCGCAGCCGGATCAGGACGCCGGCTCCCGTACCATGCTGGCGATCATAGAAAGCCTGCAATACGCCGGGTATCTGGTGAAATTCTGGCCGGATAATCTCGCCTATGTTCCCGAATACACCGCGCCTCTTCAGGCCTCCGACGTCGAGGTGTTCTATGGATTTGGCTATTATTTCGACGACTGGATCAAAGAGAACGGCCACGCGATTTCGCTCGCTGTGCTCAGCCGGCCGGCATTTGCGACGCGATACATCGGGCCGTTGAGACGGCATTCCAAGGCGACGATCGTCTACTATGGGCATGACCTCCATTTCCAGCGAATGAGCATGGAGGCGCAGAGGACTGGCGACGAACAATTGGCCATCGACGCGGCGATGATGGAGGGAATCGAAAAATCCGTATGGCCGCGGGTGGACGTGGTGCTCTATCCGTCGCCGGAAGAAACCGCAGTGGCGCGACCGTTGGCCGTGCGGGCGGAGACCATCATCCCGTATGCGTATGATGAGTTCGGCGACGGCCGCGAACCGGCCAGCAATCACGAAATTCTCTTTGTCGCGGGATTCGGCCACCCCCCGAATGTGGATGCGGCCGTCTGGCTCGCGAGCGATATTATGAAATTGATTTGGGAGCAGGTTCCGGACGCGACGCTGTCGTTGGTCGGCGCCAATCCTACCCAGGTTGTCCGGGCGCTCGCGAGCGCCCGGGTCGAGGTCAGGGGCCGGGTGAGCGAGAACGAGCTCAGGGCGCGCTATGCTCGCGCCCGGATTGCGGTGGTGCCGCTTCGAATGGGCGCGGGCGTCAAATCAAAGGTGGTCGAGGCCTTGCGCGAAGGATTGCCGCTGGTCACCACGCCGGTCGGCGCCCAAGGCCTGCCGGGCATCGAAGAGTGCGTCGCAATCGCCGACGAGGCGCGCGCCCTGGCCGACGCCGCGGTGAAATTGCTGCTGGACGACGCCCTTTGGCGAGCGGCGTCGCGTCGGCAACTCGAATATGCGCGCGCTCATTTTTCCCGCGCCGCGTTCAGACGCTCATTCCTCGAGGCGATCGGCGACCGGGAAGGGATCGGCGCGCCCGGGCAGGCGGCCGAGTTGGCGTAGCGCTGCCGATAGGGTTGCCTAAAATCGCGGCCTTCAGTGCAGCCTGAATTCCGCGCCGATCGCCCTGAATTCCGCCGGCCTAATGAGGCGGGCGTGAGCGACGGTGACGGAGTGGAGAAAACCCTCGAGCTCGCGCGACCAGAAATCAAGGAACTTTCTCAGCTCGGGAAAATGGGGATGCAGGTCGTGTTGCTGCCAGATGTAATTTTGCAGGATCCCCGGATGATCCGGCATGTGATAGAGGATGTTGGCGGTCGTGAGGCCGTAGCCCTCGAGTTGGCGGCGGAATTCGGCGCGAGCCATGCGGATTCTCCTGATTCCGGGAGCGATGGTGTCATTCCCAACGCTTCCTGGCAATCGTTCGTTCCGCAAAAGTCGTGCCAAATCAATCTGTTAGCAGCAGGCAGGATCGAGTGCTGCGCCCCGGGGGCCCAGGGGCGATAGTCGCCTTGCCTCGCCCCGCCTCAAGCCGCTTTCTGCCTCGCGCCATAGATTCCGTAGAACGTCTCGCCGCGTTCGGCCATTGCGCTCAGCTTGTCGCCCGGCTCGAATCGGGGCCCGTATTTCGCCGCCAGCGTTTTGGCGCGGGCGACGAAGGCCTTAAGCCCCATGCCGTCGATGAATGAAATCGCGCCCCCAGTGTAGGGCGCGTAGCCGAAGCCGAGGATCGAACCGACGTCGGCCTCGCGCGGATCGGTGACGATGCCTTCGAACAGGCAGCGCGCCGCCTCGATGGCCACCGTGAACAGATATCGGTCCTTGAGGTCCTTGACGCTGATCGTGTCGGGGTCGAGTTGCTTGCCGACGATCGAGGCCACTCCAGGCCACAGGCTCTTCGGTCCATTCGCCGGGTAGTCGTAGAAGCCCTTGCCGTTCTTGCGGCCGAGGCGGCCCTGCTTGACCACCATCGCTTCGATCAGCTTCTCCTGCGCCGGATCAACAGCGTTGGCGCCGAGGTCGTTCTTCGCCGCTTGAAGAATCTTCCACGACAGGTCGATGCCGACTTCATCGTTGAGCGCCAGCGGCCCTACCGGCATGCCGGCCATCTTGGCGGCGTTCTCGATCATCGGCGCCGGCACGCCTTCCATGACCATCGCGTGGGCTTCGACCATGTAATTGCCGACGCAGCGGTTGACATAGAAGCCGCGGCAGTCGTTGACGACGATCGGCGTCTTCTTGATCGCGCGCACATAGTCCATCGCGGTCGCCAGCGCCTTGGCGCCGGTCTTTTCTCCCATGATGATCTCGGTCAGCATCATCTTTTCGACCGGCGAGAAGAAATGCACGCCGATGAAATGCTCCGGGTTCATCGACGTTGCGGCGAGCGAGGAGATCGGCAGGGTCGAGGTGTTGCTGGCGAACACGGTGTCCGGTCCAACGACCGCCTGCGCCTTCCTGGTCGCCTCGGCCTTGACCGCGCGATCCTCGAAAACCGCCTCGATGATGAGATCGCAACCTTTGAGCGCCGCGTAGTCGGCGGTCGCCTCGATCCGGGCGAGCAATGCGTCCTTGTCGGCGGTTTTGGCGCGCCCTTTGGCGATTTGCGAACTGACGATCCTGTCCGAATAGGCTTTGCCCTTGTCGGCCGATTCCTGGTCGCGGTCGATGAGCACCACCTCCAGTCCGGCGCTGGCGGAGACATAACGCGATGCCAGCGCCCATGAGCCCAGCGCCGAGCACGCCGACCTTGCGCAATTTGGTCGGCGGAACGTCGGCCGGACGGCGCGCGCCCTTGTTGAGCTCGCCCATCGAAAGGAACAGCGAGCGGATCATCGCCGCGGCTTCCTTGCTGAGGAGGATGTTGGCGAAATGCTTGCTCTCGACCGCCAGCGCCAGATCCATCGGCAACTGCAGGCCTTCGAACACAGAGGTAAGGATCGCTTTCGCCGCCGGATAATTGTCATAAGTTTCACGCCGGTAGATGGCGTTGGCCGGCGGCCAGATCATCATGCCCGGCGCCGAGAAGACCTTGCCCGACGGCAGCTTGAACTTCGGATCGTCCCACGGCGCCTTGGCGTTCGGGTTGGCTTTCACCCAGGCCTTGGCGAGCGCGACGATCTGATCGGCAGGCGCGACCTCATGCACGAGACCCATCTTCTTGGCCGCCGCGGGGCGGATCTGGTCGCCCTTGAGCAGCATCTGCAGCGCATCAGGCGTCGGCATCAGCCGCGCCACGCGCTGTGTGCCTCCGCCGCCGGGAAAGAGCCCGACCTTGATCTCCGGCAGTCCGACGCGCGCTTTGTCGAGTCGGCGACGATCCGATAGTGGCAGGCCAAGGCCAGTTCGAAGCCGCCGCCCATGCACACGCCGTTAATGGCGGCGGCTATCGGTTTGCCGCAGGTTTCGAGGCGCCGGTAAATCAGCGACAGCTGCTTAGTCCCGTCGACGAAGGAGCGCATCGCAACCTCCTTGCCGTCGGCCTTGGCGCGGCGCGCGTATTCATGGCCAGAGGTCTCGAGCATCGTCAGGTCCGCGCCTGCCGCGAAGCCATCCTTGCCGGACGTGAATACGGCGCCTTTGATCGCTTTGTCGCTTGCGATCCTGTCGACGATCTGGCCGAGTTCGCCGACAACGTCGTTGTTGATCACATTCATCGACCGGCCCGGCATGTCCCAAGTCACGAGGGCGACGCCGTCGGCGTCGGTTTCAAGACGAAAATTGGCGAGGCTCATGGTCAGAATCTCCGTCTCGCAATCAAACGCGCTCGATGATCGTGGCGGTGCCCATGCCGCCGCCGATGCATAAGGTAATGAGCGCCGTGCTCTTGCCGGTGCGCTCGAGCTCGTCGAGCGCGGTGCCGAGGATCATCGCTCCCGTAGCGCCGAGCGGATGACCCATCGCGATCGCGCCGCCATTGACGTTGACCTTGCCCGGGTCGATGTCGAATGCCTGGAGGAAACGCAGCACGACCGCCGCGAACGCTTCGTTGACCTCGAAGAGATCGATGTCGCTCATTTTCATGCCGGAGCGGGCCAGCACCTTCTTCGTCACATCGACCGGACCGGTCAGCATGATCGCCGGCTCAGAACCGATGTTAGCGAAGGCGCGGACGCGTCCCCGGGGCTTGAGGCCGGCTTTCGCCCCGGCCTCGCGCGAACCCAGAAGCACCGCCGCGGCGCCATCGACGATGCCCGACGAATTGCCGGCATGATGGACATGGATGATGCGCTCGACCTCGGGATGGGCCTGAATGGCGACCGCGTCGAAGCCGCCCTGCTCGCCGGGGATGACGAATGACGGCTTGAGCGAGGCCAGCGACTGCATGTCGGTGTTTGGCCGCATGTGCTCGTCATGGTCGAGCATCGGCAGGCCGTTGACGTCGAGGACGGGCGCGATCGAGTTCTTGAATCGGCCGTCCTTCCACGCCGCCGCCGCCCGCTTCTGCGATTCGACCGCGTAGGCGTCGACGTCGTCGCGCGAGAAGCCATACTTTGTCGCCATCAGGTCCGCCGATACGCCCTGTGGCATGAAATAGGCGGGAATCGCGAGCGAAGGATCGACGGGCCACGCGCCGCCGGAAGCGCCGATGCCGACGCGGCTCATCGAACTCGACGCCGCCGCCGATCGTCAAGTCGTGCTGGCCGCTCATCACCTGCGAGGCGGCGAAATTGACCGAATTGAGGCCTGACGCACAGAAGCGGTTAATCTGGACGCCCGGCACAGTCTGGCCGAAGCCCGCGGCGAGCGCGCCCATCCGTGCGACGTCGCCGCCCGCTTCGCCGACCGGATCGACGCAGCCGAGGACCACGTCGTCGACCTCGAGCGGGTCCAGATGGTTGCGATCCTTGATCGCCTTCAGCGCCGTCGCCGCGAGGTGAAGCGTCGAGGCGGTGTGCAGGGAGCCGTCCGGCTTGCCTCGACCGCGCGGCGTTCGCACGTGATCATAAATGAAGGCGTCACTCATCAGGGTTCTCCTTGCCGCGCAAGCCGCACGCGGCGTTCAAGCTTCGCGATCCGGGTGTTGGTGATTTTGCACGGCGGCGATCTTCTTCCGGGCCAGCCACTGCTCTGTCACCGTCTCCGGAGCCGCCAGCGAGCGCGTGAGCCAACGCACCCTCGACTCGACGCCGAGCTGCCCTGTCGGCTCGACTTCGTTCGGATCGTCGAGACTGCCCAGTGTCACGCTGATCCGGTCGGCGCCGAGGCCCCGGTAGGTCAGAGGGGTCCCGCATCGGGCGCAGAAGCCACGCTCGGCGATGTCCGAACTGGGAAAGGTCGAGATTGCGCCATGGGTGACAACGAATTCCGACATCCGCACGCCGCCGAAAGTCATGAACGGTCCCCCGCTCGCCTTCTGGCACATTCGGCAATGACAGACGTTGACGCCCGTCGGCTCGGCTTCGAGCCGGTAGCGAACCGCGCCACACTGGCACCCTCCCGCAAAGCCGGTCGCTGCGTCGATCGCCATCGCCCGTAACCTCCCTCGCAACCGATCTCAGAATGCCTCTGCCGGCAGCGCCATCAGTGTCGAAGCGCCGGCGCTGAGCCGCGCCAGATGCGCCGCCGTCTCCGGCAGCATACGCTCGCTGAAGAACTTGGCGAGGATCAATTTGGCGTCAAGAGCCGGATTGCTCTCGCCTCGGGATTGGCGCGCCAAAACTGCCTTGACCACGCGCGCCCACATGTAGCCGAGCGCGGTCAGACCGAACAGATGCATGTAGTCGGTCGACCCCGCGCCGGCGTTGTTGGGATCTGTGACGCCATTGCGCGACAGCCACAGGCTTGCCTGCTGCAGATGGCCGAGCGCGGCCTGCAGGCCACCGAGATAGGGAGCGAGCGCGGCGTCGCTCTTTTCCGCCGCGAGGAACTGCGACACCTCGCCGAGGAACGCCATGAGCGCCCGTCCGCCGTCCTTGGGCAGTTTGCGCGCGACAAGGTCGAGCGCCTGCACACCGTTCGCGCCTTCGTAGATCATGGCGATGCGGGCGTCGCGCACGAACTGCTCCATGCCCCATTCGGCGATATAGCCGTGTCCGCCGAGCACCTGCTGCGCCTTGACCGCGTTGGCGAAGCCATAGTCGGTGAACACGCCCTTGAGCACCGGCGTCATCAGGCCGAGCCGGTCGTCGGCAGCCTGCCTCGCCTTGTCGTCCGGGGCGTGGCGGGCCTCGTCCTGAGTGAGGGCGATCCAGACCAGGAGCGCTCGCGCTCCTTCATTGAAGGCGCGCACTTCGAGCAGCATGCGGCGGACGTCGGGATGGACCAGCAGCAAATCAGCCGGCTTGTCCGGCTCGACCGGGCCTTTGAGCGAACGGCCTTGCCGGCGTTCCTTGGCGTAGGCCGCCGCGTTCTGATAGGCGACCTCCGAAACGCCGAGGCCCTGGACGGCGACCCCGAGCCGGGCGCCGTTCATCATCACGAACATCGCCGGAAGGCCGCGATGCTCTTCGCCGACCAGCCAGCCGGTGGCGCCGTCGAAATTCAGCACGGCCGTCGTGTTGGCGTGAATGCCCATTTTGTGCTCGATCGAGCCGCACATGACGCCGTTGCGCTCGCCGACGCCGCCGTCGGGACCTGGCAGGAATTTCGGCACGAGGAAGAGCGAGATCCCTTTCACGCCCGCAGGAGCGCCCTCGATTCGAGCCAGCACCAAGTGGACGATGTTGTCGGCGAGGTCGTGCTCGCCGGCGGAGATGAAGATTTTCTGGCCGGTGATGGCGTAGGAGCCGCCGGCCTGAGGGACCGCCCGGGTCTTGATGAGGCCGAGATCGGTGCCGCAATGGGGCTCGGTCAGGCACATCGTGCCGGTCCACTCCCCGGTTGTCATCTTCGGCAAGTACCGGGACTTGAGATCTTCGCTGCCATGGGCCGTCAGCGCCGCGGCCGCGCCATTGGTGAGGCCGGGGTACATTGAGAAGGCGATGTTGGCGCCATAGGCGTATTCGCTGAACAGGACCGCCAGGAACATCGGCAGGCCCTGGCCGCCGAAGGCCGGATCGCCAGCCAGCCCCACCCAGCCGCCGTCGACCAGCGCCTTATAGGCTTGCCTGAAGCCCCTGGGCGTGGTCACGCTGCCGTCGTCGTGGCATTTGCAGCCTTCGATGTCGCCCGGGCGATTGAGGGGCTGGACGATCTCCTCGACAAATTTCGCGCCCTCGCTCAGCACCGCCTCGACGATGTCGATCGGCGCCTCCGAGAAGCCGGGGGCGTTGGCGTAGTTGGCGTAATTGAACACGTCGTTCAATAGAAAAACGGTGTCGCTTACCGGCGCCTTGTATGTCGGCATCGTACGCTCCGAGGGACAAGCGAAAAGGCCGCCCAAAGCGGCCGAAGCGGCGTGAGCGCCGCAAGAAGGTTCATATATGAACTATCTCGGCGCCAATTGCAAGCGGAATCGCAACGCGGGCGCGCGATCAGGCGAGGCGGCGCGGAACGATCGCGATCGGATTGAAGGTATAGACCGGCTCGCCGCGTTGATTGAACGCCGTCCATTTTATCCGGGCGATCCCTTGCGGCTTCGATCGCGACGGCGTCAGTTCGACCACCTCGCCTACGAGATGGATCACGTCGTCCGGGCGCACCGGGGCGAGCCATCTGAGCTCGTCGACGCCGAGCCCGAGCAAGGGGTGCGGCCCGAACGGGCGCGTTTCGACCGCAAGCCGCATCGCCATCGCCGCAGTGTGCCAGCCCGAGGCGGCAAGGCCTTCGAACACCGAGCGCTTAGCGGCTTCCTCGTCGAGATGGTAGGGCTGGGGATCGAATTCGGATGCGAACCGCTTGATCTCCTCGCGGGTCACGCGCTTCTCGGGGCTCTTGAAGCGCATGCCTAGAACAAGATCGTCGAACCACTCGATCATCGCCCCGCTCCCTGATCGACGAACCCCGAGTTCGGGGCCGGTTGGTACATGGCGGCGGAACTCGGCGCAATCCGATTGCGACGGCTCGCCAGTGAGCGGCATGAGGACAGGGGGACAAGGCCGCCGCTCGCCTCCATTCAGCGTTCCTCAAATCGTTGACACAGTTGATTTCACGTGGATACACGGATTGTGCCGATATCGTAGGCTTCGACGGAATATAGGGCGATGAGCGAAACAATAAGCTTCTTGATTGACGAAACGCTCGTCGGGCAACACGATTATTACGCATATCTAAATACAATACTCACGAAGAACTCGCAGTTCTATCAGCCGTACCGCCAGTCGAACGCGGTTGACGTCTCATCCTGCGAGCTGATCGCGTTTTATCTTCCCCAGTACCAACCCGTTCCTCTGAATGAAGCTGCATGGGGGCGAGGTTTCACCGAGTGGACGCAAATCACCAAGGCGCAGCCCTTTTTTTATGGCCATTATCAGCCCCATTTGCCGGCCGACCTCGGGTTTTACGATTTGCGCCTGGTCGAGACTCTTCGCGCTCAAGCCACTCTGGCGAAAGACTACGGAGTGAGCGGGTTCTGCTTTTACTATTATTGGTTTCAGGAACAGCGGGTGATGGATGGACCATTGGAGATGTTGTACAAAAACAAAGACATTGAGATGAAATATTGCGTCATGTGGGCGAATAAATCCTGGTCGAAGCGATGGATCGACGAACAAGAACTGATTATCGCCCAGCGCCACGATCCAAAAATCGATTGCGAATTCATTCACAGTATTATGCCCTATTTGAAGGACGATCGCTATCTTCGATATGACGGCAAGCCGGTCATTTCCATCTACAGACAGAATTTAATGACCGACCGATCGGCGCTCGACTATTGGCGTCAGGCGTGTCGGGACGCCGGCGTGGGAGAAATCCTGATCATGAGCGTCCCGGGCTATGGCACGGTTGACGACGCCGGCCTGGACGGAGTGCTTCAGTTTCCGCCTTCCGGAGATATTCAGGAGTTCCGCGTGAAGGGAGCCGAGAACCCGTCGTTCTTCAATAAGAAATTCGAGGGTTATCTGAAAAATCCAGCGATCTGCAGGGATCAATTCATGCGCTACGCCGGCAACGGCAAACCGGTCTTTCGCGGCGTGTTCACCACTTTTGACAGCAGCCCTAGGTTCGGCAACCTGGCGGCGATTTACGTCAACTCCTCGCCGGACTTCTATGGCAATTGGCTGGTCGAGACGATCCGGCAGTCCCGACGCGACGCCGCGAACCGCCGTGTTCCCATGACCCCGGTATTCATCAATGCCTGGAACGAATGGGCCGAAGGCGCGCATCTCGAGCCATGCCGGTGGTACGGGCACGCCTTCCTTGAAGCCACCCGTAAAGCGCTCGCCGCGGCTTGAGCCGACGCCGCCGACCGGGGCCAGTTTTCTCGGCCTTGTCTCTGAGCTACTGTCATGAGACGGGGTCGACGGTGAATTACCCTATGGTTCCTCCGGACAGAGGTAAGAGGCCCGGTCGAAGAGCCCTCAAATGGGCTCTCTCGACGTTCCTGTTGGCGATGACCGTCGGTGCGTCCGCGTTCGCATCGTCGCAAACCTTGGCCGAGGTGAAGGCGCGCGGGTCTTTGATCTGCGGCGTCAATGAGGGACTGCCGGGATTCTCATTTGTCGACCAACGGGGGATCTGGACCGGTTTCGACGTCGATTTCTGCCGTGCGATCGCCGCAGCGATCTTTGGCGATCCCAACAAGGTGAAGCTCGTGCCGCTTTCGGCGGACGCCCGATTTCAGTCGCTGAGGGACGGCAAGATCGACGTTCTGTCGCGCAACTCGACCTGGACGATGGGGCGCGAAGCCGATTTCGGCCTGACCTTTGTCGGGGTCACCTATTACGACGGGCAGGGATTCATGGCCCCTCGCGCCATGCGGATCAATTCGGCGCTAGAGCTCGATGGGGCGAAGGTGTGCGTACAAAGCGGCACCACCACGATCGACAATCTCGCCGATTTCTTCACCAGCAACGGCATGACCCTCCAGGAGGTCGTCTCCTCGTCGACCGACCAGGCGATCAAGAACTACGACGCCGGTCAATGCTCGGTCCTGACCAGCGACCTTTCCCAGCTCTATGCGTTGCGGCTGCGGCTCTCCAATCCGAGAGATCACGTCATTCTCCCGGACGTGATCTCGAAGGAGCCGTTGGGCCCGGTGGTGCGTGACAGCGACCTGCAATGGATCAGCGTGGTCAAATGGACCTATTTCGCCATGGTCAACGCCGAGGAACTCGGGGTCAGTTCGAAGACCATCAATCAGGCGCTGAAATCGCAGAAGCCCGAGGTTATGCGCTTGGTCGGCACCAGCGGAGACTTCGGCGAAGTGATCGGGCTCAACAATGAGTGGGCGGCGAACATTGTTCGGTATGTCGGAAACTACGGCGAGGTCTTTGAGCGCAATCTGGGCTCGAAAACCCAGCTCGCGATACCGCGCGGCCTCAATCAATTGTGGAACGCCGGCGGCATCCAATACGCCCCGCCCATTCGATGACCGGCGGCCAAAGGCGGGGCGATCGACAATCGACCGCGCGTCGGCCTATTCCCGAGCTACGCAGTCATTCACCCGACGCGCCATAACCCAGCTCGCGCTCCCGCGTCATCGAGGCGGCCGGGCTGGAATAAGCCTCCTGCCGATCGACGCTCCAATAACGCAGATCCTCGACGGGGATCGGCTCGCCGGTGACGGCGCAGCGCACAAAGGCCCCCGGGCGGAGGATGCGATATTCGCCGTCGACAAATTCAATTTTCGCTTCGCCTGCGTCGATCGGACGCCGCTCAAACCTGTTCATCGCTCAAAGATCCCGATTGCATTGTTCTATGCCACGATCGCCGCCGCAAGGAAACCAGATCGTTGGCCGCGGTCGCGCCAGGCGGCGCTGCTACTGGACAAAAAATGGCCTCTCTGGTAAAGGCCGCGCAATTCCGCGACATTCGCTTCCAGGAAGCGGGTGTGATTGCGGTTCGCGCCAATCTTCACTTCTTTTGAGGCTCTGCCTCAGCAAACAGGATAGCCCGTGCAGGTACTCGTTCGCGACAACAACGTCGATCAGGCCCTCAAAGCCCTCAAGAAGAAAATGCAGCGAGAGGGAATTTTCCGCGAAATGAAGCTCCGCGGACACTACGAGAAGCCGTCCGAAAAGAGGGCCCGCGAGAAGGCCGAAGCGGTCCGGCGTGCGCGCAAGCTTGCGCGCAAGAAGTTGCAGCGCGAGGGCCTGCTTCCTATGAAGCCGAAGCCCGTCCCTGGGGCGCCCGGTCCGCCGGCTGATTCGGGCCGGAGCATGACGGCGGCGGTGCTTCGGGGGAAGCGCGCCTGAGGGATTTGGAAATGGCGTCGCCAGTCATTGATCGAGACGCTTGCTTGCGATGATCGGAAGATCGGCGCTCAATCGCGGTTGGATGCCGGCGGGATTGGCCGCGACCGCGCTGATGCTCGCCGGATGCAGCGAAACGATCGGCGGCTTCAATCCCTCGACCCATGTGGCGGAGGTCGACGCCAATTCCGCGGCTCAGACCTCCAATGCCGGGAACATCGCGTCCCTGACCGAAGTCATCGAGCGCAATCCGCGCGACCCCGCCGCTTACAACACCCGCGGCGTCGTCTACGCCAAGCTCGGCCGCTATTCCAATGCGATCGAGGATTTCAGCCACACTATCGAGCTAGACCCGAATTTTTCGGGCGCCTACACCAACCGGGCGCTGGCCTATCGCCAGATCCACAAAGACGATCTCGCGCTGCAGGATTTCAACCAGGCGATCGTCGTCAATCCCAATGACGCAGCCGCCTATCTCGGACGGGGCAACCTTCTCCGGTCGGAGAACGATTTCACCGCCGCGCTCGCCGACCTTAACAAGGCGATCCAGCTCAATCCCGAGGGCGCGCAGGCCTACCACGCGCGCGGGCTGATCTATCAGCGCCAGGGGGACAACGTTCAGGCGATCACCGACTTCAACAATGCGATCGACCGCGACCCGTTCGCAGGCGCGCCATACCAGGCGCGCGGCCAAAGCTTGATGGCCACCGGCAAATACGATGCGGCGATCGAGGATTTCAACGCCGCCCTCAATGTCAACGCCAACAATTCGGAAGCCTGGGCGGGCCTCGGGCTCTGCTACGAAAAAACCAACAATCACGCCAAGGCGGTCGAGTCCTACCAGCGCGCCGTGCAAGTCAACCCGAACAACAGTGAAGCCCGCGCCGCGTTGCAGCGCTTGGGCTGAGACGGCCGGATCCTGCCGGCCCGGCGAGCGCCGCGCGGCGCTATCGTCGGACGGGGACCGGAGCGGCAATCCGTGCTAAAACCTTACCCATGGCTCGGCTCGAACCCGGCTTGGCGGGACGCCGCTCGCAAATGAAAGAAAAGGGGTCGGGATTTTTTTTCTGGTTTCGCCGGTGACGGCTGAAAAGCCTCGATTCGGACGAATAAGACCAAGCAGTTTTGCTTGGTTTCGCTTGGAGCTATTTGGCCGCGGAGCGCGAACGTCACGCGACGGGTTTGGGCGCCTCGCCCTCGGCTTCGGCCTTAAGGAAACCCTCGAGCCAGTGGATGTCATATTGGCCGTTCTGAACGTCGGAGTTTCGGACCAGGGAGCGGAAAAGAGGCAGCGTCGTCTCGATCCCGTCGACGATGAATTCGTCGAGGGCGCGACGTAGCCGCATCAGGGCTTCGGTTCGCGTTCGTCCATGCACGATGAGCTTGCCGACCAGCGAATCATAATAGGGGGAAATCACATAACCCTGATAGGCCGCCGAATCGACGCGAATGCCGAGACCGCCGGGGGGATGAAAATACGTAATTCGACCTGGTGAGGGAACGAACGTGCGGGGATGCTCAGCGTTGATCCGGCATTCGATTGCGGCGCCAAGGAATCGAACATCGTCCTGCGCGAGGGAAAGCGGGGAGCCGGCCGCGATCTTGATCTGCTCGTTGATAATGTCGATCCCGGTGATCATCTCCGTGACTGGGTGCTCGACCTGCACGCGGGTGTTCATCTCGATGAAGAAGAACTTTCCGTCCTCGTAGAGGAACTCGACCGTGCCGGCGCCAACGTAGCCCAATGCGGCCATCGCCTTGGCGACGATTCCGCCGAGGCTGTCGCGCTGTTCGGCGTTCAAGGCAGGGGAGGGACCTTCCTCCCACACTTTCTGGTGGCGGCGCTGCAGGGAGCAGTCGCGCTCTCCGAGGTGAATGGCATGTCCCTGGGTGTCGCCGAGCACCTGGACTTCGATGTGGCGCGGCTTGGCGAGATATTTTTCGAGATAGACTGCGTCGTCGCCGAAGGCGGTCTTGGCCTCAATCTTGGCGGAGGCGATTGCGTCGGCAAGTTCATCCGGCTCGCGCGCGACTTTCATCCCGCGACCGCCCCCGCCGGCCCCGGCCTTGACGATGACCGGGTAGCCGATCTCCGCGGCGATCCGCCGCGCTTCTGCTTCGTTCCGTACGCTGCCTTCGGATCCCGGAACGCACGGGATACCGAGACG
This sequence comes from uncultured Alphaproteobacteria bacterium, assembly GCA_963767245.1. Classification (GTDB taxonomy): domain Bacteria; phylum Pseudomonadota; class Alphaproteobacteria; order Rhizobiales; family Beijerinckiaceae; genus Roseiarcus. The sequence continues at coordinate 173,924 of CAVYDG010000024.1, read as the reverse complement.
CGCAGCGGTGCGCTTGGCCTCGATCTTGTCCCCCATGATCCGAATGTGTTCGGCCCTTGGACCGATGAAAGCGATTTCGTGCTCCTCGAGAATATCCGCGAAACGCGCGTTTTCGGCCAGGAACCCATAGCCTGGGTGAACGGCGTCTGCGCCGGTGATCTCGCACGCCGCGACGATGGCGGGGATGTTGAGGTAGCTATCGCGTGCGGGCGGCGGCCCGATGCAAACGCTCTCATCGGCGAGCTTGACGTGCATCGCATCTCGATCGGCCGTCGAATAGACCGCGACGGTGGCGATGCCGAGCTCCTTGGCGGCGCGCATCACGCGCAGCGCTATTTCGCCCCGGTTGGCGATCAAGATTTTATCGAACATCGAGGCAATTTCCCCGATCACCGGCAACGACCGCCACGCACCCCCGATTGGCGGTCATTCGATGATCATCAACGGCTGGTCGTACTCGACCGGCGCGCCGTCGGCGACCAGGATGCTGACAACCTTGCCCGCCCGGGAGGCGACAATGTCATTGAAGGTCTTCATGGCTTCGACCAGCAGAAGCTTGTCTCCGATCTTCACCACCGATCCAAGCTCCACGAACGGTTTGGCTTCCGGACTCGCCCGCAGATAGGCTGTGCCGACCATCGGCGATTTCACCGCGCCCGCGAGATCCAGGGTCGGCGGCTGCGCGATCGGGAGAACGACCGACCCCTGGTCAGGATTGACGATCATCCGCGCCGCTTCAGGCTCCGCCGTGATCGCCTGAGCCGAGGGCGATCGCTGACGAGCCATGCGAACTCGCAGCTCTCCGAGGCTGATTTCAACCTCGTTAAGATCGTATTGCGCCACGATCTTTGCGAGCCGCTCGATCGCAGCGATGTCGACAAGGCTTTGCGCAGACCCGTCGGATTGCGTGCCGGACGGCTTTTTCATTTCGTTTCGCTCGCGCGGGGAAGGGATGTGCTCGTCAACAATTGGGATTTCGCATATCGCGCCAACCCTGGCAAAGAAAGTGCGATAGGGCGCTGCGGTTCACGCTCGGCGCGCCCATACGCTGACGTCGTGAAACGCCACGCCGCCATGCGGAGCGACGCTGTCATCGCCGACAAGCGTGTTGATTCCCCACCCGTCGAGAAATGTCGAAGCGGGCCAAACGCCTTCGCTGACAAGGATTCCCTCGTTCACGCCTCCAAATATCCTCACATGCAGTCGGGTTCGGCCGCGCTCGTTGCCGAGTTGCACGACGTCGCCTTGCGCGAGCCCCAGGCGGGACGCATCCGACGGGTTCATCAGGACCTCGGGTCGCTGTTCGCGCGAACGCGAGGTTGGAGTCTCGGTGAAGCTCGAATTCAAGAAATTTCGCGCCGGCGAGGTCGCGAGCTTGAATGGGCGCTCCTTGTCGGTATCCTCGTTTATCGGCCAGTGGTCCGGCAAACTCGGCATCTCGCGCCAGCGCCCGCGCATCCCGTCATTGGCTACCGGCGTGTCCGTCCAGTCTGCCTTGAACCGAAACTTTCCGTCCGCAAAGCCAAAGCCATGGAGGAAGTGCGATTCTTCGAAAGGCGGCTGGAGGTCGAGCCAACGATCGGTTTCGAGCGTCGCGAGATCGCCGTAACCGGATTCGCGCAAGGTCCAATCAATGATCTCGCGCGGCGACATCGAAAACGCCGGATGTTCGGCGCCGACGCGTCCTGCGAGCGCGGTGATCACGTCGTGATTTGAGCGGCAGCCCTCGGGCGGATCGATGACCTTGGGCGCGAATTGCAGGTGCTGATGGCCCCCGGCCGTGTAGATGTCGTCGTGCTCCAGAAACATCGTGGCGGGCAGGACGATGTCGGCGTAGCGCGCCGTGTCGGTCATGAACTGCTCGTGGACGCAGGTGAACAGATCATCACGCGAAAAACCGCGGCGCACTTTCTCCTGATGCGGCGCGACGGAGAGCGGGTTCGTGTTCTGAATGAGCATGGCGCGCACGGGCGGCCCGCCTTTCAGCGCCTCGGCGTCGCCGGTGAGGATCGAGCCCACCCGCGACTGGTCGAGACGACGAACGCTCGTGTCGCGGACGTCGAGCCCCTCGATCATCGTCTTTTGCAGCTTGTACACGCCACTATTGCTGTGGAAGGCGCCGCCTCCCTCGTGGGCCCAGGCGCCAGTAACGGCTGGAATACACAGGGCCGCGTGCATATTCGTCGCGCCGTTGCGCTGGCGCGAGAAGCCGTAGCCGAGGCGGAAGAAGGTTCGTTTCGAGCGCCCGATCAGCGCCGCGAATTCCTCGATTTGGTCGGCGCCGAGGCCGGTGATCGCGGCCGCCCACGCCGGCTCGCGACTCTGCACGTGCGCCTCGAGTTCACGGGGCGCGTCGGTGTATCGTTCAAGATAGTCCCAGTCGGCGAGGCGGTCGCGAAAAAGGACGTGCATGACAGCGCAAGCCAAGGCTCCGTCAGTTCCGGGCCTGAGGCGCAATGCGAGATCGGCCTGGCGCATAGTTTCCGTTTCATAGATGTCGATCGCGACAATCTTCGCGCCGCGTTCCTTGCGCGCGCGTATGGCGTGGGTCATCACGTTGACTTGGGTGGCGACTGCGTTGGTGCCCCAGATGACGACGCAATCCGACTTCGCCATTTCCCGCGGATCGACGCCGACCAGCCGGCCGGTTCCGGCGACATATCCGGGCCAGGCGATGCCCACGCAGATCGTTCCATGGAAGCGGGAATAGCGCTTCGTGTGCGTGAGGCGCTCGATTCCGTCGCGCATCACGAGACCCATCGTACCGGCGTAGAAGTACGGCCATACGCCTTCGGGCCCAAGCTCGCGCTCGACCGCCAGGAAATTCTCCGCGACGCGGTCGAGCGCCTCGTCCCAACCGATCGGCGCGAATTGCCCGCTTCCCTTCGGACCGACGCGGCGAAACGGCTGCGTGAGCCGATCCGGATGATGGATGCGCTCCCAATAGCGAGCGACTTTGGCGCAGACGACCCCGGACGTATAGGTCTGATCGCGCGCGCCATGGATGCGGCCGATGCGCTTTCCGCCGATAACCTCGACGTCGAGAGCGCATACCGAAGGGCAGTCGTGCGGACAGACAGAGTGACGTGTAGTGACTTCGGCAACCGCGTTCATCGGCTCTCCAAGGACGCATCATCCGACAAAGCGCCCGCGAATGGCAATATCGCGGCCTCTCTTGCCTTTGCAACTCATAACAACTATAAGTTGTATCCAGCAACGCTCGCAAGATGGCCAATGTCGACCCGCTTCACACTAACAGTTTGCATCGCGGGATTGATCTTGCCGATCACAACGTGGGCCCAGAACGAAACCCGGCTCGAGATCCACTATGCTCCGCGAGAAAATCTCGAGCAGGTCGACGTTCAGGAGATCGGTCGAGCCGAACTGTCGATCGACATGGCGGCCTATGTCCTCTCCGACCCGCAAATCATCGAGGCGTTGACCGACGCCGCAGAACGCGACGTGGTCATCCGCCTCTATCTCGACAAGTCTCAATTCGCTGCGCACGGACCTATGCGAGGGGGGCTGGTCGAAGCACTGCTCGCCCATCCCAATGTCCTCGCACGGGTCAAGGGCGAGGGTGTCTTGATGCACTTGAAAGCGTACGCGGTCGACGCGGAGGTGTTGAGGACGGGTTCAGGCAACTTCTCCCGCTCCGGGCTCTCCAGCCAGGACAACGATCTTATCCTGATTACCGATCAAGCGGTCGTCGATGCTTTCGAAACCAACTTCGACCTCATATGGGCGCGCGCGGAAAACATCGGGGCTCTCGATGCGCCTCGCTGAAGACTGGCGAACGCGAGGTAAATCGAGGTGACCGACCCATTGGTCAAACGCTGCCGAAACGAACCTCGTGCGACGATGCGCGTCTAGGGCGAACTACCCCGCGCTTGCGGCAGGCCCAATGGCGTATAGCGCTCGTAGCGTTGGTTGAATGCGTCGGCGTCGAGTACGCCGACAGTCTCGACCCGCCGAGCGGTCGTATCGCCCTGCTCGGCGAGAATGGAAGCCACCTGCCAACGCCAGGTGGACGGGTCGTCCATACCAGGGCCGGTCGCCACCTCGGTCACTCCCGCCGCGTAGCTCGCGCCGCCTCCGATTCCTATGAGAAAGAGAATGAGGGACTTCCGCATGGTCTCCTCCGCGATTCTCGCTTGAATTTCGCCGCCCACGTCCACGCATCTCCCGCGCGGACAGCGCGAATTAGCAAAAACTAAACCATGAATTTGTGGCCCGGCTATGGCGCTTCGCTCTTCGCGGCCATCTCGCGCAACGCGTCGCTGGCCATGGCGCGGGTTACCCGGCGACCTTGCGTCAAGGCTTCATTGTCGAGCGTGGCGACAATCTCCCGCGCGGCGCCAAGCGAACGTTCGATTCTCAGCGCAATGTAGCCGATCACATGGGGCTCGACCTGAAGCTGGCGATCGCTGAACAACTTGAAGAGAACCGCTTCGGTCAATTCGGTATCCGGGGCGGCAAGCCGCACTATGGGGGCCAATCGAAGTCGTGACAACAGGTCGGGAGTGTGCAGTCCCCACGCGTCCGGCGCGGCGCGACAGGTCAGCAGCAGCCACACGTCGTTTTGGAGCGCCATATTCATGAGGTGAAAAAACAACGCCTCCGATCGCGCGGCGCGGTCTGCGTCCTCGATCAACACCGCATGCGCGCGACCGCAGGCCTCGACGCTCTCATTGTTCAGAGCCTCCCCAAGCAGCGTGATCGCGCCGGAGGCTCCGGCCCAGATCGCTCCAAGATGGCTCTTTCCGGCGCCTTCCGGCCCGACAAGGGTCAACATTCGACCCGCCCAGCTTGGCCAAAGCTCAATCGCGCCCAAAGCTTCGCGGTTCGACGGCGCGGGGAGAAAATCTTCGCGCGCGAAGCTCGGCGAATGCTGCCAGCGAAAAGTCAGCTGGCGAGGGGGAGAAATCATCGGCTGTCCGACGCCGAGCGGCCTCGATAAAGTGGACTCCTCAGGTAGACCGCGATCAGATGGCGGGCCACGACGCCGATTGCAGCAGCCATTGGAACGGCGATCAGGAGCCCGAGAAATCCGAACAATTGGCCAAAGGCCAACAGCGCGAACATCAGCCAGACCGGGTGAAGTCCGACCGATGATCCGACAAGCTTCGGCGACAGCACGTTTCCCTCGAGAAATTGACCGACCCCGACAACGGCGAGCGCCATGAAGAAGAGCTTCAGACTTGGCCAGCCCTGAACAAGCGCGACTCCGAGCGAGAGGACGAGCGCGGTCAGCGATCCCACGTAGGGCACGAAACTCAGAAGGCCGCCCAACACGCCGATCAGGAATCCAAAATCCAGGCCGATTAGCGTCAATCCGACGCCGTACCAGATCCCCAGGAACAGGCAGACGATCGACTGGCCCCTGATGAAACCCGCGAAAGCGTGATTTATCTCCGCAGCGATTTTTCGCAGACTGTCTCGGTAGTCGAGCGGGAGCCAGCTGTCGATTTCCGAGATCATGCGATGCCAGTCGATCAGAATATAGAAGGCGACGACAGGCGTGATGATCAGCAACGACAAGAAACTGAATACCGCCGCGCCGCCGGAGACGAGCGATCTGATGGCATTGAGAAGCCACTGTGCGCCCTGGGTGACAAAATTGCTAATCGAGCTCTGAATTTGCGCGCTCGACAGCTGTTGGCTGAGGCCCAAGGCGCGCAGCCAGCCGCCGCCGTATTTCGCAATGAGGGCGTTGCCCTCCTCCACGGCGTGGGCCTGGAGACGCACCGCGTAGTCCGGCAGGCGTTGGGAAAAATCTATGAATTGATTGCTCAAAACCGGAGCGACGAGAATGAGGACAATCACCATGCCCAGGGCGAAAGCGATCAGAATGAAGAGCGACGCGCCCAGACGGTTGAATCCGAACCTCTGAAGCTTGATTACGACGGGGTCGAGAAGGTAGCCGAGCACGATGCCGGCCGCGAAAGGCGTTATTGTCGACCCGAGCAAATACACGACGTACAAGACTGCCGCAATTGCGGCGGCCCAGAACAGAACCTGGCGCTCCACCCTCATCGGATTTCACCGGGTCTGCCAGCTGGCTGCAGCAGGTCCCATTTGCCGCCCCAGGGATCGAGGAACACTGCGACCAGCCCATACGGCTCGCGGCGCGGCGTTTCAAGGAATCTGACCCCGCGAGCGCGCATGGTTTTGTAATCGCCCCAAAAGTCCGCGGTGTGAAGGAAAAAGCCGACCCGCCCCCCGGTCTGGTCGCCGAGGCGAGCCCTCTGGCGCTCGTCACTGGGAACTGCAAGCACGAGCGCCGCCGCTGCGGATTGCGATCCGGCGACTACGATCCAGCGTTTGTCGGAACTGAGTGGCGTGTCTTCGAGAACTGCGAAACCGAGGGCGTCGCGGAAGAAGGCGAGGCCCTCGTCGTAGCTAGGGACCAGAACGGTGACGGCGGCAACGCGCTGGAGCATAGCGGCGCCTAACGGCTCATGTGGTTCAGCCACTGGGCAATATAGACGCCGCCCGAGGCCACGGTTGTCCCGGCGACCGCCCACTCAAGGCAGGTCTGCACGGGCTGAGCATCGAGGCCGTAGGCGCGAACTCCAAGCGCGAAGCCCGCGAGCGCGATCTGCGCGACCGTGTTGAACTTCGACACCCAGACGGGGCGAATTTCGACCGGTTTGTCGAGCAGCCAGGAGACCAAAACGGCGAAGAGAATCATCACGTCCCGCGATACGACCGTGACGGCGATCCAGGCCGGCAAATCGGCATAAATCGCGAGCGAAACATAGATGGAGATCAACAGCGCTTTATCGGCCAGGGGATCAAGGTAAGCGCCCAACTCGGTGCGGAGATCGAAATTTTTGGCGATAAAGCCGTCGATCGCGTCCGAGACGCCGGCGAGGATAAAAATCAAAAACGCCGGAAGGAATCGCTGCGAAATGATCATCATTACGGCCAAAGGCGTCATCAGCATTCGCGCCAGTGTGACCAGATTGGGTAAATTGCTGAGAACTTGGCCAATATTCATCAAGTATTGACGCCCCTGGCGTCACCGCCCAAGCATCTCCTCCCAGGACGTCGCCACTCACGCGGATGACGACGTAAAGGCTAACACAAATCGCCTTGGGTTGGGAAACTACGCCCGAACTGCCGCCCTTGCGCGTTTCGCAGCGGGCAATTACGCCGATCGCGCCCGAACTCCTGCGGAGCCCCGATGTCCGAAAGCCGCAAGCCTCTAAGTTACGCCGAATCGGGAGTTGACATCGATACAGGCAACCGGATCGTCGATCGGATACGCCCGTTGGCCCTGGCCACCCGCCGCCCGGGGGCGAGCGCCGAGCTTGGCGGATTCGGCGGACTGTTCGATCTTCGCGCGGCGGGCTTTGTCGATCCGATCCTGGTTGCCGCGAACGACGGCGTCGGCACCAAGTTGAAGATCGCCGCCGAGAGCGGCGTCTATGACACGATCGGCATCGACCTGGTTGCGATGTGCGTCAACGACATTGTCGTCCAGGGCGCGGAGCCTCTGTTTTTCTTGGACTATTTCGCCGCCGGAAAGCTCGACGAGGACGTCGTGTCGGCCGTCCTGCAAGGTGTCGCCGAGGGGTGCGCTGAGTGCGGCTGCGCGTTGATCGGCGGAGAGACGGCGGAGATGCCCGGCGTTTACGCTGCTGGCGATTTCGACATCGCCGGCTTCGCGGTCGGAGCGGCGGAGCGCGGGACCTTGCTGCCCCGGCCGGGACTGACGGCAGGCGACCTGGTCTATGGCCTGCCCTCGTCTGGCGTCCATTCGAATGGATTTTCGCTGGTGCGGCGCATCGTTTCGCGTTCCGGCCTGGGATGGGACGCGCCTGCGCCGTTCGACCCGTCGCGCTCGCTCGCCACGGCTTTGCTAACGCCGACGCGCCTTTATGTGCGACCGCTGCTTCAGGCGCTGGCGCGGACGCGAGGCATTCACGCGCTGGCCCACATCACCGGCGGGGGCTATCCGGACAACCTGCCGCGCGTGCTCGACGACAGCCTCGCTGTCTCGCTTGATCTGGACGCCTTCGCGCCGCCCCCAGTCTTTTCCTGGCTCGCAGCGGCCGGCAGTCTCGATGAGGAGGAGATGTTGCGAACCTTCAACTGCGGTTTCGGAATGGCGGCGTTCGTTTCCGCCGACGACGAGGAAGAGGCGCGCGCGGCTCTCGCGGGCGCTGGCCTGTCGCCGGTCCTGATCGGGGAACTCGTTCCTGCAGCCGGCCGGCGCGTTGTCACCCGCGGAAGGCTCAAGTTGTGAGCGCTCGGGCGCGGACGGTCGTTCTCATCTCCGGGCGCGGCTCCAATATGAGCGCTCTTATCGAGGCTGCGCGATCGCCCGACTTTGCAGCCGAGATCGTGACGGTCCTGTCGGACGAGCCCGACGCGCCTGGTCTTTCGATCGCGCGCAAGGCGGGAGTCGCGGCGGAGGCGATCGACTTTCGAGCTTGCCCCGGGAAGGCCGCGTTCGAGGCGGCGCTCGAGGCGCGGCTTCGCGCCGAGCGGGCCGAGATCGTCTGCCTCGCCGGGTTCATGCGCATATTGAGCCCGGCCTTCGTCCAGCGGTGGAAGGGCCGCATGCTCAACGTTCATCCGTCGCTGCTGCCGAACCTGCGCGGGCTCAACACCCATGAGCGCGCGCTTCGCGAGGGTCTCGCCGAGCACGGATGCACGGTCCATTTCGTGACCGCCGAACTCGACGCCGGACCGATCATCGCCCAGGCCCGCGTGCCGATTCTGCCCGGCGACGACGCCGAGGCGCTCGCTGCTCGCGTTCTGAGGGAGGAGCACCGGATCTATCCCGCAGCCCTGGCGGCGGTCGCCCGCTCGCTCAGCGCCGCCGAAACCGAAGGTCGCTGACGGGAAGGGGCGTCTTGCTTGGGCCAACCAAATTTGGAAAACCTCGCCTGGACGGGTTCGGGCCCGCCTGGACCGCGCCGAAGACAAAATCCAGCAAAATAATAGGCTTGGATTCTCTCGGCGATTATAACGTTGACAAAGCCGAGGATGGGATGTTAAACGAAGCGGGACAGGCCGGCGTGAAGGTGTCCCGCGCTAAAGCACGCGCAGGCTCGCCTATGGTTTCACATAAGATGATCAACGCTGGCGTCGATGCCCTTTTGGCTTCTGTCCCGGATGACTGCCTTTCTTGGCGAACTGCAGGGCTATCCCAGGCTGTTCGCGAAGTGTTCGTAGCGATGATTCGAGCGATGGGTGAACCTTCTCCCGGAAATCGTTCAGCGCCTCAGTGACTTTTTGAATATTTTCACAACAAGTTTTTAGATCGGATACCGTAACTTCCTCCATATCTTGAAATGTTTGCGGGTTGGATAGTCGCATTTGAAAGATTTCATGCTTTTGAGTGGCCGCGACACCCCATGTGTCATGGACATATTTGTTTCTTACAGAGGCTGTTTTGCCAATTCGGCGGAGAATGTCATCAAGTGCGTCTCTGTGACTTTGCTTGGAGAGTACGGCCCCTCCTACTGACTTCAATATTTCCCGTCTGCCCCGATTACTTTCTATCGCGTAGAAAGTTGTTCTAGCGACTGCTGGTGGCGCTCCGCAGATAAACTGAAACAATAGAAACATGTGCCACTCAAGATTGGACCATGCAACACAAAGGTGCCCTAGTTGCTCGGCGTATAGCGGGGCGGTTAATAAGTTTGTCGTGATTGTGATATTTTGTTGTGGCGGCAGCGCTGGCGTTTCGACCATTGGGGTGGTTCCAATGTATGGCGCGTGATAAGGATGACCTTATGAGAGGCACCAAGGAAGTCGAGTTGGTTCCCGATGCGTGGGAGCGATTTGAGCGCGCCGTCGATACGGTGTCAAAGAGCGGGCCGCAGCATCGCCAAAAAGAGCGCGCTAGCGATGATCAGATACGACAGAGAGAGAGGGTTTTCCCTTCCGCCTCACAGTATGAGGAATGGGGAGTTTATGCAGAGCCCGATATTCCTGAATCCCTCGCATTAAACTCATCAGCCCGTCGCAAGAGACCGAGAGGACGATGGATTCCTCATGGTCGATCGGTCCTGCATGAAGATGGATCGTTAGAGATCGAGTTTCTGAGTTAGGCGCGCTGAAACGTACGCGCCTAAGCTCGCGTGGGGTTACGGTCATTCCCTAGAACTCCCAATTGCGCTTGTTAGGCGACATTGAGCCCGTGAGGCCGTCGATAGGTAAGGCGCTTGCCAACGATGCCCTTCGCCAGCAAGTCAGCACGCTCGCGGTCCTCGACGCCAAGGGCAGAGCGGTTGCTATAACGGAAATCGAACTCTGCCAGATAGCGGTGCAGATGCTTTTCACCGCAGTGCTGATAAACGCCTTTCATGCCGCGCTTGAAGATTGAGTAATAGCCTTCGACGGTGTTCGTGTTGACCTTCGCGCCCGTCTCGTGGTCCGTGTAGCCGTATTCGCCGCGATGATGATCGACAACGTCATGAGCGGCAAAGTCCTTGCCGATTGTCTCGTAACGGCGAGCCTCGTCCGTCATCAGATGGCTTTCGCGGTTTAGGTTCTCATTTACGATGGGGACGATGTTCTCTTTTGTCGCCTCGTCGATATGGAATGAACGCGCACGACCTCCGCGCTCCACGAGCGTCAGAACCGTGTTCTTGTGGCGGACCCAACCCGGCTTAGCTTCGAAGCCTTCACGCTTGCCGATGAACGTCTCGTCAACCTCAACGACCATTGCCCGAACCACCCATCGGAGCAAGATCACCTGAGCGCATTGCTTCGCGCAAACGGTGCATCATGAACCATGTGCTCTTGTATGAGATGCCAAGCAAGCGGTGAACTTGGTGCGCGGATACGCCTTTCTTGCTGGAAACCATGAGAAAGAGTGCCGCGAGCCATTTGCAGAGCGGAATTTTGGAGCGCTCGAAAACCGTTCCTACCGTCACTGTGAATTGTTCGCGACAGGCGTTGCACTGGTAGACACCGGGACGGTGCTTGGAGCCTTGGAGAGCCGTGGAGTTATCGACAACGCCGCAGTGTGGGCAGGGTCGCCCAGAAGCCCAAATGCGGGCCTCAAGCCATTGGCGGGCCTTGTCAGTATCGGTGAAGATCGGGTTTTGAAGGATGGCGGCGGACATGGATAGCTCCTATGCCGCCATTCATACTCTCAAGTTTTGGCTTTGTCAACGTTATAATCGCCCTTCTCTCGTCCGAATCGAGACTTTTCAAGGGGTTGCGCGGCCTTTTGGCACGGAAAATCCCCTCTTGTCTCACCGTTTGTGCGATTCGTCGCAAACGACGCTAGGCACGCCAAGCATGAAGATGAGGCTAGCATTGATTCTGAAGTTCAGCAATATATTGTTCGGATCGCCCACCATATGTTTTTCCAGAAGCCTTGGACACCGAACCCCGGCGCTGAGCGCTGCCCACTGGCGCCTTCAACCCCGGCTACGCGACGCGAGGCCGGTCCGTACCCCCGCGCTCAAGCTCCCGCTCGCGAAATCGTTTGCTCCAGAAGCGGGTTGGCGGCTGGACAAAATCGGCGAGCATTCCTACTCTGGCGCAATCCGCGATGGGCGGGTCGTAGGACAAAGCGCCGAGAGGACTGAATATGAGACTAACCTTGATTGCTGGGGCAATGGCGCTGTTGGGACTGGCCGCGGTTCCCGCCTATGCGATGGACATCCCAGTGATGCCCGACACCGGGTCGAACGTCACCCTCGTCGCGGGAGGCTGCGGCGCCGGCTTCCACCGCGGCCCGAACGGCGGCTGCCGTCCCAACGGCGGCGGCGGCGCGGTCGTGGTCGCGCCCGGCTATCATTATCACGGCGGCCGGCATTGCTGGTGGCGGCATGGGGTGAGGGTCTGCAACTAGGCGGAGCGCGCCGCGCTCTGTCGTTGGCGACGGCCGCGTATCCTTAAAGGGGCACGGGGCTTGTTCCCGCGCCTTTGAGCACCGTCGACCACTCGCCCAGCGCCGCAACTCCCGAAACTATTTTGCCGAAAGTCGCTGGAGTTGCGTGATCGCCTCTGGCTCTTCCTGCGCCGCAGCCCGCTTGAACAATGCGATTGCTCCGGCACGGTCCATTGGCGCCCCGCGACCTGCGAGAAGCATGAGGCCGAGCGCGGTTTCTCCTCCACGATAACCTTGCTCGGCCGATTGGCGATATAAGCGCACGGCTTCGCTATCGCTTTGCTCCACGCCCCGGCCATTCTTGTACATATCACCGAGATGTTTTTGCGCGTAGCGGTCGCCGGGGTTTGCTTTACGATTGATGCGGCGCGCCGGGCTCTCCGGTCCGCGGACGCCCCTCGTCGCGTCCCTGCGACTTCAGTCTGAAAGCTCGCTCGCGACGCTTGGCGGAATGCGGCAATTGCCGCAATATGGCGGCGACGAGAAGGGAGTTCCCGTTTGGCCCGCGCGGTTGCGACCAGCGAGAAGAGTTTTGCGGCGGTTCCGGCGGCGGCGAACGACGATCCGCCGCCGCTGTTGTCGTCGCCCGAGCGGTTCATCAACCGGGAACTGTCGTGGCTTGAATTCAACCGCCGGGTGCTAGAGGAAGCGGCCAACCCCAGCCATCCGCTGCTAGAGCGACTCCGCTTCCTGTCAATTTCAGCCAACAATCTCGACGAATTTTTCATGGTCCGTGTCGCCGGCCTGGTTGGCCAGGTGCTTTCCGGGGTGGCGGAGATTTCCGACGACGGCCGCTCTCCGGCGGAGCAACTCGAGCGTATCAGCGAGCGCGTCGCCTCGACCGTCGCCTCACAGCAATCGCGGTGGAAGACGCTGAGGTCCGAGCTCGCCGCCAATGCGGTTGTGATCCTCGAGGTCGCCGATCTCACCCGGCGGGAACGCGAATGGCTGCAGGATCATTTCCTCTCCCATGTGTTTCCGATCCTGACGCCGCTCGCAGTCGATCCGGCGCATCCCTTTCCGTTCATTCCCAATCTTGGACTGAGCTTGGCGCTCGAACTCCTCAATCCGCGCGACGGCAAGGCGATGAGCGCGCTGGTCCGCATTCCGGCGAGCGTCGAGCGCTTCATCAGGCTGCCCGACGGACCGCTCGGGGGCGCGGCGCGCTTCGTGATGCTCGATCGGCTGATCGTCGCCTTCATCGGCTTGTTGTTTCCGGGCTATGAAGTGTTGGGCGAGGGCGCCTTTCGCGTGATTCGCGACAGCGACATCGAAGTCGAGGAAGAGGCGGAGGACCTCGTTCGCCTCTACGAGAGCGCGCTCAAGCGGCGCCGGCGCGGCTCCGTCATCCGCCTCGAGATCGAGGCCAGCACCCCGGAATCGCTGCGCGCGTTTGTCGCCGGCGACGTCGACGTCGTCTCGTCCGGCATCGTGCTGGTCGAAGGCATGCTGGCGCTTAACGACCTGTCGCAGCTCGTCGCTATCGACCGCCCGGATCTCAAGTTTCCGCCCTACAACCCTCGGTTTCCCGAACGGGTGAAGGAACTCGGCGGCGACTGCTTCGCTGCGATCCGGCAGAAGGATCTCGTCGTTCATCACCCCTACGAATCGTTCGACGTCGTTGTACAATTCCTGAACCAGGCGGCGCACGATCCGAACGTCGTCGCGATCAAGCAGACGCTCTATCGCACCTCGGCCGACAGCCCGATCGTCCGAGCGCTGATCGAAGCCGCAGAGGCCGGCAAGTCGGTCACCGCGCTCGTCGAACTCAAGGCGCGCTTCGACGAAGAGGCGAATATCCGCTGGGCGCGGGATCTCGAGCGGGCGGGCGCGCAGGTCGTCTATGGCTTCATCGAGCTCAAGACCCACGCCAAGCTCTCGATGGTGGTGCGGCGCGAGGGCGGCGGGCTGGTCAACTATTGTCACCTGGGCACCGGCAATTATCACCCCGTCACCGCCCGCATTTATGCCGACATTTCTCTTTTCACCGCCGACGCCGCGATCGGACGGGACGTCGCCCGCATTTTCAATTTCATCACCGGTTATGCCGAGCCGGACGGTCTCGAGCAGATGTCGATTTCGCCGATTACGCTCAAGAAGACATTGTTGCGCAACATCGCCGACGAGATCGACTACGCCAGGCTTGGCCGGCCGGCGCAGATCTGGATCAAATGCAATGCGCTCGTCGACCCGCAGATCATCGACGCCCTCTATGCCGCCAGCCGCGACGGCGTGCAGATTGACATCGTGATCCGCGGCATCTGCTGTCTGCGCCCGGGCGTGCCCGGCCTCTCCGATAATATTCGCGTGAAGTCGCTCGTCGGCCGATTCCTGGAACACGCGCGGATATATGCGTTCGGCGCCGGCCACGGGCTGCCCCATCCGAAGGCGCGGGCATTCATCTCGTCCGCCGATCTCATGCAGCGCAATCTGGACCGCCGTGTCGAGGCGCTCGTTCCCCTGCTCAACCCCACGGTTCACGAGCAAGTGCTCGAACAGATCATGCAAGCGAACCTCATGGACAACCAACAAAGCTTTCGCATTTTGCCCGACGGTTCGAGCGAACGAATCGCGCCAGCCGAAGGCGAGGAGCCATTCAACGCCCACAGATATTTCATGACCAATCCGAGCCTGTCGGGCCGCGGCAAGGCGCTTATGGACTCGTTTCCAATGGCGCTGGGCAGGCGCGCCTGATAGAGGGCGTGTCCGCCGACCCGGACTCCCCTTCAGGATCATTTATGCCCGACAATTCAGCTTCCGGACGCTTGCCGGGCGAGCCCTTGGCGATCGTCGACATCGGCTCGAATTCGATTCGCCTGGTGTCGTACGAGTCGCCGTCGCGCGCGCCGACGCCGACATTCAATGAAAAGGCCCTGTGCGGTCTCGGGCGAGGGGTGGCGATGAGCGGACTCCTGCCGGAGGACGCGATCGTCAAGGCGCTGTCCGCGCTCGAGCGTTTTCGCGTTCTCTGCGGCAACATGCGAATCCACGATGTTCGGGGGGTGGCGACGGCCGCTGTGCGTGATGCGGCGAATGGGTCGGAATTTCTTGATCGCGCCGAGCGCGCGATCGGCTGCAAAATCGAGCTCCTGAGCGGTCAGCGGGAAGCGAAATTGTCGGCGCTCGGCGTCGTGAGCTCGATCCACAAGGCGGACGGCGTTGTCGGCGATCTCGGCGGCGGCTCGCTTGAACTGACCGACATCAGGGACGGTCAATGCGCACAGGGGATCACGCTACCGCTGGGCGGGTTGTCGCTGATGGACCTTTCGGAGCGCTCGCCAAAAAAGGCGGCCAAAATTGTCCGCGACAGCCTTGCGCCGGTCAAGGCGCTGCAGGGGCTCGCCGGGCGAACGTTCTACGCGGTCGGCGGCACCTGGCGGGCTTTGGCCCGTCTCCATATGCGCCAGCGGCAATATCCGATGAACGTAATGCACAATTACGTGATCCCGACCCGCGACGCGCTCGAATTCGCGCGGCTGGTCGAACGGATCGAAGCCGACGCGCTGTTGTCGATCGAGTCAGTGTCGTCGGCCCGCAGGCCACTTCTGGCGTACGGCGCCGCAGTGCTGGAAGAGATCATCCGCCAGGCCAATCCGAAAGAGATCGTCATCTCCGCGCTCGGGGTGCGCGAGGGGCTCATCTACTCACGGCTGTCGCCGGCGGAGCAGGCGCAAGATCCCCTCATCGTCTCGGCGCGCGAATTTAATGAGCTGCGTTCGCGGGCGCCCGAACATGGCGCAGAGCTCTATGACTGGACAGGCCGCTTGATCGATTCAACCCATCTCGAAGAAGACGAGCAGGACAAGCGTCTTCGGCACGCCGCGTGCCTTCTGTCCGATATCGCCTGGCGCGCGCACCCGGACTATCGCGGCGCCCAGGCCTACGATCTGGTCGCGAACGCAGCCTTCATCGGCGTCGACCATCCCTCGCGCGCGTTCCTTGCGCTCGCGGCGTCCTACCGGCATATGTCGAGCGAAGACCTCGTCTCGCCCCAGTCACGCGCATTGGTGACGGCGCGCCAACTCGACCGGGCGCGAATCCTCGGCGCGGCGATGCGGGTCGCCTACAACATTTCGGCAGCGATGCCCGGAGTCCTGCCGCGCGCGCCGATGATCTGCGACAAGGGGCACGTAATCCTGACCCTGCCGCCTGACCTGGCGCCGCTAAGCAGCGAACGGCTGCGATCGCGCATGCGACAGTTCGCCCGCCTGATCGGCGGCGATCCGGAGATCCGGACGTCGGCTTGAGGCTATGTGAAGCCGTCGATAAGTGACGCGGCGGCATGCGACAACGGCTTGTCCCAACGCGATACAGACCTCCCAACGCGTTAAGGCGTCGAACGGATTCTTTACCCGCTCACCGGCAAGCTTGCCTTCCCACGCCTTCACAATCGGTCAGACATGCATTCGTTTCGCACCGACAGCCGACTTTTTCGCGACGCTCTCGAACGTCTCGGCGCAGCTTCGTCTGCGCCGGCCGACCGCGAGGGACCGGAGGCGGGTGACGCCGGGGCCGAAACCGAGTTCGCGCCCGACCGGCGGGAGGTCGAGCCGCGCGTGATCGGGCGCCTGGTGGCGTTGAACGGAACCCAGGGCGTGATCAGCTGTCCGCTCGGTACGAGTGAAGAGGACTGGTCGGTCGGCCATCTGATCACCATCGTTCACAAGACCGCGCGACTGGTCGGCGCCGTCTGCGACGTCGAAACTCACGACGGCCGGTGGTCGGCGACGGAGGTCAACATCGCCCGCGTAACAATCGAGCTCGCCGGCGAGATTGTCGACGATTCGTCCGGCGCGCCGTACTTCCATCGCGGCGTAAGCTCGTTTCCCTCGCTGGGCGCGGCCGCGCACCGCATCCGCGCCGACGATCTTCGCGCCATCTATGCGTTTCGAGGGCGCGAGGGGGTTGAAATTGGCCGGCTGAGCCAGAACCCAGCGATTCCGGCGGAAAATCGACGTCGGCGAATTGATCAGGCGTCACTTCGCAGTGCTGGGATCGACCGGCGTCGGCAAGACGACTTCGGTCAGCCTTCTATTGCGGAAGTCGGTCGCGATGAGGCCGAAGCTCAGGGTCATCATCTTCGATCCGCACAACGAATATGCGGCGCATTTTCCCGGACTGGCGCAGATCATCGATTCGGACAGTCTCGAGCTGCCGTTCTGGATGTTCCGATTCGACGAGCTCGCCGACGTCGTGTTCAGCGGGCGTCAACCGCACGCCGACGAACGGGACGCGCTCTACGAAGTCATCCGCGCCGCCAAGGCGAAGTACCTTGCCGAACAGGGCTCGCCGGCGGGGGCCAGCACGGTGCGGCGCCAGCCGATGTCCGAAGCGGTTTCGGTCACCGCCGATACCCCGACGCCGTTCCGCATCATCGACGTCGTCGCCATCATCGAGGACTGGCTCGGGATGCTCGATCAGCGCTTTCCCCGTTCCGATCTCAGGGCGCTGCGCTATCGACTGGAGGGGCTCAACCGCGATCCGCGGTTTCGGTTCATGTTTGGCAGACTGGTGGTCGAAGACGATATCGCCAAGGTGATCTCGCGCCTCTTTCGCATACCGACGCGAGGCCTGCCGATCACCATCGTCCGGCTTGCGGGCTTGCCCAACGAGGTCATCAACTCGGTCGTCTCGGTGCTCGCGCGGCTGGCGTTCGAGATCGCCTTCTGGTGCTCGGGGTCTTATGAAATCAACGTGTTGTGCGAAGAGGCGCACCGCTATATTCCAGCCGACAGCAGGCAAACCTTCGGCCCGGCCAGGCAGGCGATCGGCCGCATCGCCAAGGAAGGACGGAAGTACGGCGCCTCGCTCGGGGTCGTGTCGCAACGTCCATCGGAGCTCGATTCGACCGTGCTGTCGCAATGCTCGACCCTGTTCGCCATGAGGCTCGCCAATGAACTCGACAAGGGGATCATTCGCGCCGCGGCGGGCGCTTCGGCGAGCAGCACGGTCGCCTTCCTGTCCTCGATCGCCGACCGTGAGGCGATCGCATTCGGCGAGGCGATCGCGACGCCGATGCGGATGAAGTTCGCCGACATATCCGGGCGCCACGACGATCGCGGCGCCGCCGGTCCTGGCGAACGCGATCCGGAGCCGATCGACTTGAAGCGACTGGCCGCGCAACTGCGCGGCGAGGCCGCCTAGCCGAAAGGGCTGGGTCCCCGGAGGCTTGGCGACCGTAAGAACGCGATGTATCTGTATAATATGATCGAGCGTAGCGATTTTCCTCGCGGCATGGCGCCAATTGGTCATTTGCAATCGGCGCTGATGAACGCCATATAGGAGCGTTCGTCCCTGCCCATCGAAGCAGGCCTCCTCGTGCGGGGACGATCACGACCCCCACCGGCGGTCCTTGAAACCGTCAAGGCGAGGAGATGTCATGGCGGCCGACCAGGAGACCGTCGATCGCGTGCGCTCGATTGACGTCGATGCGTACAAATACGGTTTTGTCAGCCCGATCGAGTTGGACATGGCCCCGAAGGGCCTGAGCGAAGACACGGTCCGGTTCATTTCGCTGAAGAAGGAAGAGCCGGAGTGGCTGCTGGAGTGGCGGCTCGAGGCTTTTCGCCGTTGGCTGACAATGGACGAGCCGAAGTGGGCGCGCGTCAGCTATCCGCCGATCGACTATCAGGACATCTATTATTTCGCCGCGCCGAAATCCTCGCCGGCGCCGAGGTCGCTTGACGAAGTCGATCCAGAGCTCCTGCGCACTTACGCCAAGCTCGGCATCCCGCTGGTGGAGCAGGAGATCCTTGCCGGGGTCGAGAGGCCCAGGGTGGCGGTCGACGCCGTTTTCGATTCGGTTTCCATCGCCACGACCTTCAAGGCGGAACTCGCCAAGGCGGGGGTGATCTTCTGCTCGTTCTCCGAGGCGGTGCAAAAGCATCCAGACCTGGTGCGCCGCTACCTCGGCTCGGTCGTGCCGCCGACCGACAACTTTTACGCAACGCTGAATTCGGCGGTGTTCTCCGACGGCTCGTTCGTCTACGTGCCCCCAGGCGTCCGCTGCCCGATGGAGCTATCGACCTATTTCCGCATCAACGAGAAGAACACCGGGCAGTTCGAGCGCACGCTCATCATTGCCGAGAAGGGATCTTACGTCAGTTATCTCGAGGGCTGCACGGCGCCCAAGCGGGACGAGAACCAGCTTCACGCCGCGGTCGTCGAGCTGATCACGCTCGATGACGCGGAGATCAAATATTCGACTGTACAGAACTGGTATCCGGGCGACGCCCAGGGTCGCGGCGGCATCTACAATTTCGTCACCAAGCGGGGCGACTGCCGTGGCGCGCGGTCAAAAATCTCCTGGACGCAGGTCGAGACCGGCTCGGCGATCACCTGGAAATATCCGTCCTGCATATTGCGCGGCGAGGCCTCGCGCGGCGAATTCTATTCCATCGCGATCTCGAATGGCCACCAGCAGGTCGACAGCGGAACCAAGATGATTCATCTCGGCCGCAACACCACGAGCCGCATCATCTCGAAGGGCGTCGCGGCCGGTAAATCGCAGAATACCTATCGCGGGCAGGTGTCGGCGCACCGCCTCGCGACCGGAGCGCGCAATTTCACCAACTGCGATTTGTTGCTCATCGGTCAGGAATGCGGGGCCCACACCGTGCCCTATATCGAGGCGAAGAATTCCTCCGCCGTAATCGAGCACGAAGCGACCACGTCGAAGGTCTCGGAAGAGCAGATGTTCTACTGTCTCCAGCGCGGGCTGTCGGCGGAGGAGGCGACGGCCCTGATCGTCAACGGCTTTGTTCGTGACGTGCTGCAGCAGCTGCCGATGGAATTTGCGGTCGAAGCGCAAAAACTCATCTCGATCAGCCTCGAAGGGAGCGTGGGCTGATGGTCGGCGCGCAAAGCGGAGATCGACGCGCAATGCTCGAAATCAGGAACCTCAGCGTCTCGATCCAGGACAAGCGGATCCTCGACAACCTCAGCCTCAGCGTCAACGCTGGCGAGGTTGCGGCGATCATGGGACCGAACGGCTCGGGCAAGTCGACGCTGGCCTACGTCATCGCCGGCAAGCCGGGCTATGAGGTCACGTCGGGCGAGATTTTTCTCGACGGCGAGAATCTTTTCGAGCTTGAGCCCAACGAGCGTGCGCTCAAGGGGGTGTTTCTCGCATTCCAGTACCCGACCGAAATTCCCGGCGTCGGCGCGATGCCCTTCCTGAAGGCGGCCCTGAACGCGCAGCGGCGGGCGCGAGGCGAAGGCGATCTCACCACGCCCGATTTCATGCGCCGGGTGCGCGAAGCGGCTCAGGCCTTGAAGATCGACCAGGAGATGCTGCGCCGGCCGCTCAATGTCGGCTTCTCCGGCGGCGAGAAGAAGCGCTTCGAGGTGCTGCAGATGGCGCTGCTCGCGCCCCGCGTCGGCGTCCTCGACGAAACCGATTCGGGCCTCGATATCGACGCGCTCAGGATCGTCGCCGAGGGCGTCAACGCGCTTCGCGATCCAAGCCGAGCCTTCGTCCTGATTACGCACTACCAACGGCTGCTCGACTACATCAAGCCGGATGTCGTGCATGTGATGTCGAAGGGTCGGATTGTCGCGACCGGCGGCCCGGAGCTCGCGCTCGAACTCGAACGCAACGGCTATCGCGATTTTGCGGAGGAGGCTGCTTGAGCCGCCGATGACCGCCCATATCACCAACCGATCGGCCGCCGAGAAGACCCTCTTCAGGCAATTCGCCGAGAGCCAAGCGCGCGAGCCGTCGCCGGCGCGGGCCGCGGCCTTCGCGCGCTTTGCCGACGCTGGTCTGCCGACCCGGCGCATCGAGGCCTGGCACTATACGGATTTGCGCGCCGCGATGACGGATGCGGCGCCGCTTGTCGCCCCGCCCACGCCGGCGGACATCGAGGTGGCGCGGGCCCAGCTCGCGCGCCGCGAACGCTTCACGACGGGCGCGCAGCTCGTCCTGCTCGGCGGACACTATGTTGGAGAGCTCTCGGATCGCCTCCCGGCCGGGGTCAGCGTCACGGAGGGAGCCGTCGCCGCCGATCCGGTCGATGATCCGCTGGCGGCTCTCAACGAGGCGCTGAGCCCGTCCGGTTGCAAGATTTCAGTCGAGCGCGGGGCCGACGTTGCCGAGCCGATCACGCTCCTCCATCTGGCGAACGGGACCGCGGCGCGTTCGGTCTATTCGCGCTCCGCCATTGCCCTCGATGCGGGAGCGCGCGCCTCGTTCGTCGAGGTGTTCGAAGGCGCCGACGCCCGCGTCCAGCGCCACGCCGCGACGATCATGACACTTGCGAAGGGCGCCAACGCAAGGCACGTCGCCGTACTCGGGGACGAGCCGGGACTCCATATCGAGACCCAGATCTGCGACTTGGCGGAAAACGCCGAGGTTTGCGCCTTTGGTCTCGTCTCCGGCGGCGACCTCACGCGCCGGCAGATTTTTATCAGAATAGCCGGGGAACAGGCGAAAGTCTCGCTCGGCGGACTGGCGCTTGTCGATGGCGCCCGGCGCGCCGACACAACGCTGCAGGTCGTTCACGCCGCGCCGCGAGGGACGAGCCGCGAGTTCTACCGAGCGATCGTCGACGACGACGCGATTGGCGTCTTTCAGGGCAAGATCATCGTCGAGCGGGCGGCGCAAAAGACCGATGGGGCGATGAGATCGCAAGCCGTCCTATTGTCTCCCCGCGCGCAGATGAACGAGAAGCCGGAACTCGAGATCTTTGCCGACGATGTCGTCTGCGGGCACGGCGCGACGGTCGCTTCGCTCGATCCCGAGCAGGTGTTCTATTTGCGATCGCGCGGAATCCCGGAGAGCGACGCCAAGGCGATGCTGCTGGAAGCGTTCGGGGGAGAGTCCATCGACCGCATCGAGAACGAAGTGCTGATCGAGGCCTTGCGCGCCCGGATGCGCGCCTGGCTCGGGTCGCGGACGTGAGGCTCTGATGCAGGCAGCGCCGGCCAGCGAACGGACTTGGGACCGCGGCTCGCGCGGTCGGCGCCGTACGGCGGAGGGGAAGGCGTGAACAATATCGCCCAAACCGCGTTCGAAGCCTATGACGTAGAGGCGATACGCGCGGATTTCCCGATCCTTGCCGAGCGTCCCTATGGGAAGCCGCTTGTCTATCTGGATAACGCGGCTTCGGCTCAGAAGCCGAAGAAGGTCATTGACCGGCTGACTTACGCCTACGAGCACGAATACGCGAATGTGCATCGCGGGTTGCACTATCTCGCCAACGCGGCGACCGAGGCCTACGAGGCGGCCCGGGAAACGGTCCGGCGGTTCGTCAACGCGGCTTCGCACGACGAGATCATCTTCACCCGCTCGGCGACCGAGGCGATCAATCTGGTCGCGTCCAGCTTTGGTCTCCGACGCATCGGCGCGGGCGACGAGATCGTGCTGAGCGTGATGGAGCATCACTCCAACATCGTGCCCTGGCACTTCCATCGCGAGCGCAAGGGCGCGGTTTTGCGTTGGGTCGACGTCGCCGACGACGGCTCCTTTTCGCTCGAGGCGTTCGAGCGCGCGCTGAGCGATCGCACGAAGGTGGTCGCGATAACGCAGATGTCCAATGTCCTGGGGACCGCGCCGCCGATCAAGGACATGGTCAAGCTCGCTCATCAGCGCGGCATCGCCGTGCTCATCGACGGTTCGCAAGGCGCGGTCCATCTTGACGTTGATGTGCGCGACCTTGACGCCGACTTCTACGTTTTCACCGGGCACAAAGTGTACGGGCCAACAGGAATTGGCGTGCTCTACGGCAAGCGCGAACTCCTCGAAACGTTGCCGCCGTATCAGGGCGGCGGCGAGATGATCGAGGAAGTGACCCGGGAGACCGTCACCTACAACAATCCGCCGCATCGCTTCGAAGCCGGCACCCCGCCGATCGTGCAGGCGATCGGGCTCGGTTCGGCGCTCGATTACATGGAGGGGATTGGGCGGGCGCGTATTCGCGCGCACGAGGAGGCCCTTTGCGCTTACGCGCACGATCTTTTGTCCTCGATCAATTCGGTGCGCATTATCGGCACGGCGCGGGACAAGGGTCCAATCGTCTCATTCACGATGGAAGGCGCGCACGCTCATGACATCGCAACGCTGATCGATCGGTCGGGCGTCGCGGTGAGAGCCGGAACGCATTGCGCCATGCCGCTGCTGCAACGGTTCGGAGTGACCTCCACCTGCCGAGCCTCGTTCGCGCTCTACAATACGTTCGCCGAGGTCGAGGCGCTCGCGGAAGCCTTGATCCGCGCGCGAAAGCTCTTCCAGTAGGGAAATGGGGCATGGACGACGCCCAAAGCCACCCGAACGACACCGAAACTCCCGCGCCGCCCATTGCGCGGAACGCGGTCATCCGGCCGCCGTCGGAGATGGCGCCCGAAGAGCTGAGCCCATTGACCGACGCCATCATAGCGGCGCTGAAAACCGTTTTTGATCCTGAGATTCCGGCGGATATCTATGAACTCGGGCTTATTTACAACGTAGACATAGACGATAGCCGGTTCGTCACTATCGAGATGACATTGACCGCGCCCGCTTGTCCTGTCGCCGGCGAGATGCCGACCTGGGTCGAGAATGCGGTCGGCGCTGTTCCTGGCGTCGCCGGCGCGAAGGTCAACATGGTGTTTGATCCGCCTTGGGATCAGAGCCGAATGTCCGACGAGGCGCGCGTCGCGCTCGACATGTGGTGAGCGGCGGGACCGACTTGCGCCGACCAACCGCGCCATCTCATCGGCCGATTGATCGTCCTCAGCAGAGGCATTGAGGACCCAAGGATCTGAGAAATGGACCCGGCGAGGGGCGCCAAGCTGTCGACTTGGCTCAACGACCAGCGGGTGCGCGCGCGAGTTTACCAGATCCTGCTGCTTGTGTGCGTTGGGGCGCTGGCTTGGGGCGCCAGCTATAACGCGCTGACCAATATGCGCGCCCGCGGCATGCCCATGGGCTTCGGATTCTGGAACCAAGTCGCCGGCTTCGACATCAACCTCCACCTGATCAGCTACACCAACCTCTCCACATATGGCCGTGCGTTCTGGGTCGGACTCCTCAATACCCTTCTCATCGCGGTCATCTGCATTCCGCTTGCGACGCTTCTGGGTTTTGCGGTCGGCGTCGCCCGACTATCGCCGAACTGGCTCATGTCACGGCTTGCGCTCGTCTACACCAGCATCGTGCGCAACACCCCGCTGCTTCTCCTGTTGCTGTTCTGGTACAACGCGGTTCTGAAATCCCTGCCGGGACCACGGCAGTCGATCAGCGTTGGCGACGTCGTATTTCTCAATAACCGTGGCCTCTATTTGCCGATGCCTGTCCCCAGGGACCAGGCGGTCTGGTTCACGGGCGCCATCGCGGCGGGCCTGATCCTCGCAGTTGGATTTCGCGAGTGGGCGCGCCGCCGCCAGGAGCGCACGGGCGTGCAAGCGCGGAGCATCCTCGTCGCTGTCGGGCTGATCATTGGCTTACCCGCGTTCGTAGCGGCGGTGGGCGGGGCGCCGTTCGGGTTCGATATCGCGAAACTCTCCGGCTTCAATATGAAGGGCGGGCTCCAGATCATTCCCGAAATGGCCGCGCTTGTTTTCGGGCTCGTCACCTTCACCGCGGCGTTCATCGCGGAGATCGTCCGCGCGGGTCTGCTTGCGGTGCCGGCCGGCCAGAGCGAGGCGGCCGCCGCACTCGGTTTGCATCGCGGTTTGACAATGAATCTGGTGGTGATTCCGCAGGCGATGCGACTGATTACACCGCCTTTGACGTCGCAATACCTGAATATTGTCAAGAATTCGTCGCTTGCCGTCTTCATCGGCTATCCGGATCTTGTCCAGATTTTCGCCGGCACGGTTCTCAACCAGACGCAGGCGGCGGTGCAGGTGATCGCGATCACCATGGTGGTCTATCTGTCCATTTCGCTCGTGGTCGCGCTGGCGCTTAACCTTTTCAATTCGCGCTACGCGCTGAAGGAGCGTTGAGTTTGCAGCCTGTGGCTTATGTCCGTGAGGCGCCGGAGCCGGAAGATCCGCCGCCGACCCTGACCGACGACGCGCTCACCTGGGCGCGGGCCAACCTCTTCTCGTCGGCCGGCTCCAGTGTCACCACCATCGGTTTTCTCGCCCTTATCGTCTATTTGCTGCCGTCCCTAATCGAATGGGCGACGACGCGCGCGGTCTGGAGCGCGGGGGACGGAGCTGCCTGCCGTCAACATCAGGACGGCGCCTGCTGGGCGTTCGTCATCGCCAAGTCGGACTACCTGCGCTTCGGGTCTTATCCAGTCGCGGAGCGTTGGCGGGTCGACGCCGTCGAGGCGATCGGCGCCGTTCTGATCGTCTGGCTGCTGTGGACGAACGCGCCGCGTCGGACCTGGGCCGCTCTCCTGTTTTTTGTCGTCTATCCGATTCTGGCGCTGGTTCTTCTGCGCGGCTCGTCCCTGCTCGGCCTGCCGTTCGTCGATACGCTGCTTTGGGGAGGGATTTTCGTTTCGCTGGTCACAGCCGTGGTCGGGATCGTGTTCTCTTTGCCGCTTGGCGTGCTGCTTGCGCTTGGCCGCCGGTCGCCGCTTCCCGCGGTCAGAATGGCGAGCGTCGTGGTCATCGAGTTCGTGCGCGGCGTGCCGTTCATCACGATCCTGTTCATGGCCAATAATCTGCTGCCGCTGTTCCTGCCCGAAACATGGGCGCCGGATCGCTTCCTGCGCCCATTGGCGGGCATCGTGATATTTTCGGCCGCCTATATGGCGGAAGAGGTGCGAGGCGGTCTTCAGTCGTTGGGCAGGGGCCAGTACGAAGCGGCGCTGGCCTTGGGACTGAACTATCCGCGGATGATGGGTCTCGTCATTTTGCCCCAGGCGCTTACGTTGGTGATACCCGGGATCGTCAACAATTTCATCGGCCTGTTCATGGACACGACACTCATTTCAGTCGTCGGGATGACTGACTTCCTCGAAGCGATGAACAATGCAATCAAGGATCCGGTCTGGGCCGGTCCGACGATCATGGTTACGGGTTACGTCTTTGCCGCGATTTTCTATTTTTGCTTCTGCTTCGGGATGGCCAGCTACTCCGCCCATGTCGAGCGAATCCTAGCCAAGGGGCGTAAGTGATGTCGAGCGCCGGCGCTTCCACCGGCGCCGAGCGAGACGGCGACGTCGCGATCCGATTTGCCGGAGTCCACAAATGGTACGGAAGTTTTCACGTGTTGCGGAACATCAACCTGACCGTCGGTCGCGGAGAGCGCATCGTGGTCTGCGGTCCGTCAGGCTCCGGCAAGTCGACGCTGATCCGGTGCGTCAATCGCCTCGAGGAACATCAGCGCGGATCCATAGTGGTCGACGGAGTTGAGTTGACCGATGACATTAAACGGATCGACGAGGTGCGGCGGGAAGTTGGGATGGTGTTCCAGAGCTTCAACCTCTTTCCGCATCTCACCATTCTTGAAAATTGCTCCCTGGCGCCGATCTGGGTCCGAAGAATGCCCAGACGCGACGCGGACGAACTGGCCGCGAAGTTGCTGTCGCGGGTGAAAATCCTGGATCAGGCCCACAAATATCCGGGCCAGCTCTCAGGTGGGCAGCAGCAACGCGCGGCGATCGCGCGAGCATTGTGCATGGCCCCGAAGATCATGCTGTTCGACGAGCCGACATCCTCTCTCGATCCGGAAATGGTGAAGGAGGTGCTCGACACGATGACCGAGCTCGCCCAGGAGGGCATGACGATGATCGTCGTCACCCACGAGATGGGTTTCGCCCGACAGGTTGCCGATCGCGTCGTGTTCATGGACGGGGGCGAAATTGTCGAGGTGAACGCGCCAGCGCCGTTTTTCGACCACCCGCAGCATGAACGCACGAAGCTGTTCTTGAGCCAGATCCTGCATTGAGGGCGCACTTCAGGCGCGATAGAGCCAATCGTACCGCCCGCTCAGTTCATGCGGGCCAAGCATTCTCATCGTCAGATCGCGAGCGAACGCCATGGGGCCGCTGAGATGATAAATGCGGCCCTGCCTGAGCGCTTCGCGTTGAACCCGAGTTGCTCTCTCCACGCGATCCCGCGAATAAAGCGTCAGCGCGGACGGAATATCCTGCGTTCGTGCGAATACGCGCTTCAGCGCGCCGGCATCCTCGATGGTTTGAGCTGCACCCTGGGCGAGGAAGGGGACCATCGGATGAGCCGCATCGCCGACCAGGGCCGCACGCCCGAGCGAAAAAGAAGGAATTGGCGGCCGGCAGTAGAGCGGCCAGGCGCGCCATTGGACCGGCGCTCCAATCAGCGCTCGCGCCTCCTTCGACCATCCTGCAAACGCATGCTCAAGCGTTGATCGGTCGGCGGGGCCGTCCCATTGCTGATCGGCGCTGCCCGCTCGGCGTGCGGACTTGATGGTCGCCACTAGATTGATGATCGACCCGCGCCGCAAGGGATACTGGACCAGATGGGCCTCAGGTCCCAGACGCAGAACAATTTCGCTTCGCGCCCACCGAGGATCGGCGTCCTCGGCCCTTAGAACGGCGCGATAGGCGACGCGTCCGGTAAACTCGGCCTGATCCGGCGCGCCAAATCCCAATCCATGGCGCACTTGAGAGCGCAGGCCGTCTGCGCCGATTAGGAGATCGGCCTGGTCGCGCACTGTCGCGGGACCACATTGCAGACGAACTGAAATGGCGCCGCTCTCGGCTGCAAATCCGACAACCGTCGTGCCGAGCGACAGTTCAACCCCCGGTTCGGCCCTGACGGCTTCGACCAGCGCGGTCTGCAGGTCGGCGCGATGAATAACCAGATATTCTGCGCCCCACCGGCGCTCGGCGTCGTCGAGGGGCAGGCGCAGCAGTTTGGCGTCATCCGAACCGCGCAGCGCCACGACGGCTGGCGGCTTCGAGGACAGCTCGCGCACTCGCGCGAGCAGGCCGAGTTCAGCCAAAATCCGGGTTGCATTTGGGGTGATTTGGAGTCCGGCTCCGAATTCCTCGAGCTTGTCCGCTCTCTCGTAAATCGCGACTTTGAAGCCGGCCTGCGACAACGCCATTGCCGCAGCGAGTCCGCCGATTCCCGCGCCAGCGATGATCGCACGCGGCGGCAAGCGTCACGCGATGTCGCTCAACTCGCATTCTGCGGGTGAGCAAGATCCTTTCAGTCCGCCGTCGTACACGAATCTCGTCGAACAATAGGAACAGATCGCCTCGCCGTCCGACCCCATGTCGATGAAGATGTGAGGATGATCAAACGGCGGTTTCGCGCCCGTGCACATGAACTCTTTCACCCCAACCGTGATCGAGGGGACGCCGAGATCATTGTGAAAGTGCGGAGTGAAGCGATCCGCCACGTGAGGCCCTCCTAAACGGCGAGGCCGTTAAAGCACGTTCGAAACGGCCACACCAGTGCCGGGCGATTGCATCGAACCTGCCGATCTTGGTCGAATGAAGGCAGAGACCGAGGACTGCGGCGAAGACGCCATCCGGCGCGTCAATCTGTCACACCGCAGGGACATATACAAACATGCATCAATATGAATGTGTAAGGCAAATAAAAGCGAAGCGGCTAGGAGCCTGTCTGGATAATAGCGGATTGTGGTGGCGGCGTTTGCTCGAATTGGATTTTGTTTGCTTATGAGCAAGACCTTCCGGCCCTGGACGATCGATCAGCCGCTGTTGTTGCCGCCGAGCGTTCAGGACTTTGTCGGCGAGGACCATCTGGCTCGCTTCATTTTGGCGCTTGTGCTCGAGCCTCTCGACCTTGGTGAGATCGAAGCCGCGTATGCGAGCGAGCGCGGGCAGCCGCCGTTTGACCCGGCGATGATGACGGCGCTGTTGCTGTACGGCTATTGCAACGGCGTCTACTCGTCGCGCCGGATCGCCAAGGCGGCGCGCGAACGGGTCGACTTCCTGAGCATTGTCGGGCTCGATCCGCCGGATTTTCGCACCGTCTCTGACTTCCGCAAGCGGCACTTGAAGGTGCTTGCGGGACTGTTCGGGCAAGTTCTCAAGCTGTGCGAACAGGCGGGACTTGTGAAGCTCGGCCATGTCGCGCTCGACGGGACGAAGATCAAGGCGAACGCCTCCAAGCACAAGGCGATGAGCTACGAGCGCATGGAGAAGCGTGCGGCGGAGCTCGAGGCCGAGGTCGAGCGGTGGCTGAGCGCAGCCGAGGCTGCGGACGCCGAGGAAGACAGAGCCTTCGGCCGCGACAAGAGCGGCGAGGAGCTGCCCAAATGGGTCGCCGACAAGAAGAAGCGCGTCGAGAAGATCCGGGCGGCGAAGGCCGAATTGGAGGCCGAGGCGAAAGCGGCCGCGGCGGCCAAGGCCAAAGCGCAGGCCGAGGAGCGGCGACAAGCCGAGGGCCGCAAGAAACCGGGCAAGCCCGCCGCCCCGCCATCCGAAGAGCCTGACCCCAAAGCGCAGAAGAACTTCACCGATCCCGAAAGCCGCATCATGAAAACCAAGGACGGCTTCATCCAGGGCTACAATGCGCAGGCGGCGGTCGACGCGACGGCGCAGGTGATCGTCGCCCACGGCCTCGACGCGAAGCAGAGCGATCAACATCAATTGGCGCCGATGGCCGACGCCATCGAAGCCAATCTGGGCAAGAAGCCGACGCAACTGTCGGCGGACGCGGGCTATTGCTCCGACGCCAACCTTACAGCGATGGAGGAACGCGAGATCGACGCCTATATCGCGCCGGGGCGGGCCAAGCACGCCGGGGAAGGAGAAGGCGGCGGCGCCCGCGTCGCCGCCATGCGCGAAAGAATCAAGGCCGGCGGGCACTCCAGCCCCTACCGCTTAAGAAAGCAGCTGCCCGAGCCGGTGTTCGGACAGATCAAGCAGGCGCGCGGCTTCCGTCAGTTTCTCTTGCGCGGCGTCGAGAAGGTCGCCAACGAGTGGGGCCTCGTCTGCCTCGCCCACAATATCTTGAAGCTCGCCCAGGGGCGGACCCCGTCCCTGGCCGCACGCGCAACCGGCTGAGCTTCGCCACCTCGGAAACGGTGCAACGAACGATGGCCGCAAAGCTTCCACCCAACCTTACATCAAACCGGATGCGCGAATTTGCTGCATCCGGCTCTCCGACTGGCTTGAGCGGTTCAAATCCCATCTCGCCGAGGATTAAGCAGACAGGCTCCTAGACGGGTATGACGTCGACCTCCACTTCGAGTCGATGGCGCCCGGACGACAGGACCATGCTCTCAACAGGCGACACGTCGGAGTAGTCTCGTCCCCTGGCGACGACAACGTGGTCGTTCTGGATGGGCGTTGCGTTGGTGGGGTCGAAATCTTTCCAACCGAGCGACCCGCCACACCACACCGACACCCATGCATGAGTTGCGTCGGCGCCTGCGAGACGTTCTTTGCCGGGTGGCGGGACGGTGCGAATGTAGCCGCTCACATAGAGCGCCGGCAGGGCAATGCCGCGAACTGCGGCGATCATGATGTGGGCGAAATCCTGACAAACGCCCCGTCGGCGACTAAAGGCTTCTGCCGCCGGCGTGCTGACCTCAGTCGCTTCCGGATCATAGATGAAGTCGGACCGAATGCGCCGCGCCAACTCGGTCGCCGCGTCAAAAATCGGACGGTGCGGGGCGAAGCTCTGTTTGGCGTAAACTGTCGCCTCATTGAAAAGCGCAACACGACGAGAAGGGTAGAGCGCAATTGCCGGGCAGTCCGCATCGAGAGTCGTCATAGCGATCGCCTCGGCGGCAACACTCTCCCAAGCTGGGCTTCGCGTTGGCGCAGGCGCTCGATTGACACGTACGCGCGATGACGCCGTGATCGAGAGTTGCCTGAGGGGCATCTCGATCCGCAGGCTCGTGACGCGGTTGCCGAACGGGTCGAGCCGTTCGGTCAGGGGCTTCGAAACGGGATCAGTGACGATGCTGAAGCGCTCGACTTCTTGACCGTCGCCGGAACGAGGGGCAAGGCGCAGCACCCCGGTTGTGAGTTCTACGATCGCGCCGTAGGTGTAGCGCGTGAGATGCGTGATCTCGTAGATCACTCGAATCCCGTGACTTTCTCCGCGCGGCCCTGACCGGCTCCTTGCAGGAAGTACCGGGCGGCGATTGCGTTCGCCAATGTGAGCAGTTCTTGCTCGACGGCCAAAATACGCGCGTCATCGACCAATTCGGCTCGTTCGGCGGTCAGTTGGGCTCGCAGAAGCGTCGTCAGCCGCCTTGGTTCTTCGAGCATCCCATCTCGACGCAGGGTAGGAAGGGTGCTTATTCCTTCGTCAATGCGATTGACTTGAAATGCAACGGATCGTGGATTGAACGGATCCAGCAACGCCATGTCGTGGACAGGCGCCAACGCCATGCCGACTAGGTATCTCGAGCGATATGTGATCTGCGAATCGATGAGATCGAGCATCACGCCAAGGGAGTGCTCGGTCGCGTCATGGGCGGCAAATTGCCGCAACCAACGACACGTGTTTGCTCCTCGTTCGACGCATCGTCCCATTTCATAGAATACCCAGCCTGCGCCGCGGTTGAAATTTTCGTCAAACAATCCCGAAAGCGCCGCGATAGCAGTCAGCGCATCGTCGGCAAGATCAACAATTTCACCCGCCGAAGGACGTCGCTCCCGGGGCGGCTTGAGTGCGACTTCCAGACGATCGATCAAGGCCCAGGTCTGGTGCGTCAGCCTCTCTCGAATAACCGACGCTGCGCTGCGAGCTGAACGGGCGAGTGACAATGCGGAGCCATAGTTGGCCGCGCTGCGCAGGCCCTGCTCACTGGCGGAGGCCGCCCCTTTCGCCGGCGTCCTCGGATCGACCGCGCCCCAACCGACGAGAACGCCCATGAGACGATCGAGCGACTGCCGGCCGAGTTGCATAGGAGTGTCCGGGTCAACTGACCGCGCGCTGAGACAACGTACGACACGCAGCGTCGCTTCAGCTCTTTCGAGGTAGCGGCCGAACCAGAATAGGCTATCGGCCGCGCGACTTGGGAGGTTTCCCAAAAGACGGGTGATTTGCGCGCTTTCAGGAGAGGGAAGGAGGCTTGAGACCTCGACAGGATTTTCAGCGAGCACCCAGACATCGGCAGACTCGACGCCATCGCCCATCGCGACAGCGCGCGCGTCGGCACGATCCGAAATTCGGCAAAATCCGCCTGGCATGACGCGCCAGCCGTCCGAAGTCGCCGCGCAATATACCCGCAAGACGAACGGCCGCGGCTCGAGTTTGCCGTGCATCCAGCGCGGAGTGGTCGACAGCCGAACAATATCTTGTCCGACATAGTCGATTCCGCGTCGGGCGATTGAATTACGCAGCCGCTCGCGCTCGTTGGCCGGCATTTCAGCCGGGACCACGCTCGACTGGCCATTCATTCCGGGCAGTTCGTCGCCGAAGGCCGCGGCGATCGAGATTTTGTCGAACTCATCGAGGACCCTATCTCGCTCCTGCGATTGTCCGCACCACCAGGTCGCGATATTGGGAATAAGTAGATCCTGGTCGAGCAGGCGCCGCGCCAGTACAGGCAAGAATGCCAGAAGCGCTCGCGATTCCACGAGCCCTGCTCCCGGCATGTTCTCGACCGCGACACCGCCGTTCCGTATCGCCTCGAGGAGACCCGGCACACCGATGCGAGAGGACGCGTTCAGCTCGAGGGGATCGCACCAGTCCGCGTCAACGTGGCGCCAAATGACGTCGCACTGCTTGAGGCCGGCGATCGTGCGGACAAAAATGCGCCCATCGCGCATGACGAGATCTTCGCCTTCCACCAGCAGGAAGCCGAGATAACGCGCCAGATAGGCCTGTTCGAAATAGGTTAGACTCAGAGGACCGGGGGTTAGGATGCTGATGCGGGGCTCCGCTCTCTGCCCCGACGACTTCAAACCTGCGCTCAATGATCGAAAAAATGGCGCCAGCCTTTCAACGTTGAGCTGGGCGTAAAGATCTGGAAACGCCTGTGAAACCACGAGCCGGTTTTCCAACGCGTACCCGCAACCTGACGGCGCCTGCGCCCGGTCGCTGAGCGCCCACCAAGAGCCGTCTGGTCCGCGACCGATGTCCACAGCGTAAAGACGAAGCCATCGCCCTCCCGGCGGTCTTACGCCACGCATCGCCGCAACGTAGTCCTTCGAGCCGGTGAGCGCGGGCAGGGGCAGCGCGGCTTCTGCTATTAGACGACCTTCCCCATAAACATCGGCGAGTACTCGCTCCATCAACTCGGCGCGCTGCGCGACGCCCGTTGCGATTCCGCGCCACTCCTCCTCCGTCAGGAGCAACGGCATTCGACTGATCGGCCAGACCCGCTCGTCCTTTTCGCCCGCGACTTGGTATGACAGCCCTCGATTTCGAATCCGCCGGTCAGCTGTCGCAAAGCTTTGTTGAATTTCGTTCGGCTCATACTCGGCTAGCGCGGAAAGCAGCCGTCGCCAATGCGGACGGCTCAAGCCGCGGGAGTTGATAAACTCGTCAGGAATCCCCGGCAGGGGGGCATAGTTTCGCGTCCACTCTTCAAACCGTTCCAACCCGGAGGTTTTGTCGGATGCCGCCGAAGAGAAACGTCCTGGCAAGCGAACCCCATCGATCCGTGGTTCAAGACTTAAGCCGCCGTTCGTCCCGGAGGCGATCGCGCTCAATATGCCCGCTGTCCCGGCCGCAGGCCAGCGCGGATCGAAAAATTCAAGATTGACGGATTAGGGAGACACGAGTTTGCAGTGATCCGCCATCTTGGCCTTGGGCACGCACTCTCTACATGAAGGTCCGGGTTTGGCGATTATGCCTTTCCGCGCACCCTGAGGCACAAAGGAATGAACCGAATTCGGCAAATCGCGGTGGCGTTCATTGTGATGGTGATAATGCCTTGCTTGGCGACCGCCGATCCTTCTGACCCGGATCTGATCTTCCGCAAATCGACGACATTCAAACTACTGACACCCAATGACAAACTCGCCGTTTATGGTATTGACGATCCACTGGTGGATGGCGTTGCATGTCACTACACGACCCCCGAAAGAGGCGGGCTGTCGGGCGCTTTGGGCTTGGCCGAACAAACGTCCGACGTTTCGCTGTCGTGTCGACAATATGGCCCAATCAAATTCAAAGGAACCTTTGGTCAAGGCGATGTCGTCTTCAGTGAACGCCGCTCACTCATATTCAAAAAAATGCAAATCGTTAGGGGATGCGACACAAGGCGTAATATTCTAGTTTACATGACCTATAGCGATAAATTGGTCGAGGGTTCACCGAAGAACGCGACATCGACTGTACCTGTTCAGCCCTGGGGAGCCCAGGATAACGGATCGCAAAAATGTGCTGATTTCGTGCGCTAAGCCACCCGCGGTCAGGAGCTCGAGGTCAGATTGTAGCGCGCCGAGAGAGAAATTTCGAGACTGTCGGTCAGACGCTTTGGAACAGCCCGAGTTGAAATGGCTATGGCCGGCCGCCGGAAGCGATTTCGAGCAAGCCCCTCGTCACACTGCCGGTCGTTGGCAGAGTTGGAATGAGACAGGCCTGAAGTGAGTGGTAGATATCCACTTTACCGAAGAACGGCCCAGAACTCGGCTGCAATGCATCGTCGACCTGTGCTCGCCAACCTCCGTTCTCCTTGTCGATAAATTGGGCAGCGATGAAACTCCAAACTTGACGGTACCAGCGCTCGTAAACAGGATCGCCGTCAATGGCGTTGAGAAAGGCGCTCGCTCCAATTCCTTCGCAGCACGGCCACCAGTATCGGTCTCGAACTAGCGGATTGCCGTCCCAATCGAGAGTATAATAAAATCCCCCTTTGCCATCATCCCACCCGTCCCTCACCGCCTGGCCGAACAGCGCCTTCGAACATTGTGGAAGCCAGTCTAGTTTGCGACCGCCAAGCTCCCACAACTGGAGCAGTAGCCGAGA
Organism: uncultured Alphaproteobacteria bacterium; assembly: GCA_963767245.1. Taxonomy (GTDB): domain Bacteria; phylum Pseudomonadota; class Alphaproteobacteria; order Rhizobiales; family Beijerinckiaceae; genus Roseiarcus. Next base: position 139,291 of record CAVYDG010000024.1, on the reverse strand, counting down.
CCATTCGAGCCAATGGCCGGGAGTGGTTCCATACGGGCGAAATGTTGGGTTGCCCGAGTAAGCCCGATTTACTATCCACCGGTCTGTGAAATGTTCGGGAAGCCGCCAATCGTTCGCAGCAGCGTGGCGACGGACAATAAGGTCTGCGATTTGCTGCGCCATGTTCAGGTAGGTGGAATCGTGTGTTGCCTCGAACGCGGCCATTAGCGACTCTGTCAGATGCATGTTCGAGTTCTGGCCGCGGTAATGGTCGTAGGGCTGCCAATCGCGGGTGAATTCCTCGGCGACCGCCCCGAACTGCTCCTCCCAAAATCGCTCGCTTATGACGGTTGATACGTCATCGAGAAGTCGGTCGGCGTCTGGATGGCCTGCGACCTTACCGCTCGATGCGGCCAAAAGAACGAACGCGTGACCATACGCCTGTTTGCTGCTGTCTGAAGGCCCATCATACCCGACGCCCCAATAGTAACCTCCGTACTCAGGGTCACGATGGCCGTTCCACAAGAAATTCATTCCATGATCAATGATAACGTCAGCGCCCGGCCGACCCATCAGATGGGCGATCGCATAGGCGTGAATGATTCTTGAGGTCGCGAAGAGATATCGGGCGGGCTTTACTGCCCCACCGTAACCCGGCGCAGTCGGGCGCCCGTAGTCGTCAAGATCGTAAAACCCGCCGAGCGGGTTGATAATTCTCCGCTCGAAAAATGAGAATAGCGCTTCCGCTTCCCGCAAAAGCCAACTCCGGTGGCTCGCGAGCGCTGTCCATTTGTGGTTCGGTGACTCTAAGGCAAAATTGATCATAGCCAGAGTGGAGTGTGAGATTGTCCCTGTTCGTTCGCGCGATTCACCGGAATTCATGCCCATAGAACCGGCGCCAACGCTGGTGCTCGCCATATCGAAAGCCGGGAGTCAATACCGCGGAGTTTCACTTTCGGAAAGCAGCGCTGGCCAGCACGGCGTCATGCCGTGCGCGCCAAGGCGCAAAGGTTCAAGCGAGATCGAACGATGAATGTATTAATTCTAGGTTCCGGAGCTCGGGAGCACGCTTTGGCCTGGGCTTGCGCCAAGTCACCTTTAACCAGGAACCTTTTCGTAGCTCCAGGCAATCCGGGCTGCGCAACAGTCGCGCAGACCGTGCCGCTGGGTTTACTCGACAGCGAGAAGGTGATCGCGTTTTGTCGAGCGGAATCGATTGATTTGGTGGTGGTCGGGCCCGAAGGCCCGCTGGTGTCCGGACTGGCGGACGATCTCGTGTCGGCGGGCATATCGTGCTTCGGGCCGACGAGAGAGGCGGCGAAGCTGGAAGGGTCAAAGGGATATGCAAAGGACTTCTGCCGCGAGTTCGGGATTCCGACCGGGGCCTATCGACGATTCCGAGATCCAAATGAGGCAAAGGCGCATATCCGTAGCGTCGGCGCGCCCATTGTGGTCAAAGCAGACGGACTTGCTGCGGGTAAGGGAGTCGTCGTCGCGACTACGGTGGAGGAGGCGGAGGTCGCAGTTGACGCATTGCTTTCCGCGGCCCTTGTCTCGGCGGGAGCGGCTATCGTCGTCGAGGAGTTCCTTGAGGGCGAGGAGGTATCTTTTTTCGCTTTGTGCGACGGCGTTACGGCCATGCCCTTTGCTAGCGCGCAGGATCACAAGCGTGCAGGGGACGGGGATACCGGACCGAATACGGGCGGAATGGGAGCCTATTCTCCGTCGCTCACAATGACCGCGGAATTGACCCAACGTGTCATGCGCGAAGTGATCTCGCCAACACTGCGCGGAATGAGCGAAAGAGGATCGCCCTTTCGGGGTGTACTGTTTGCAGGCTTGATGGTCGACCCAAATGGTCTAAAAGTAATCGAATTCAATGTTCGATTCGGGGATCCGGAGGCGGAGGTTATCCTGCCGCGCCTGAAGGACGACTTGCTGCCGCTTCTTCTCGCCTGTGCGAAAGGGACGCTGCGCGGCGATGCTCCGAGGTTTTACTCGGATGTGGCCCTGGCCGTAGTAATGGCGGCCCGAGGCTATCCCGGCGAACCGGTTCGCGGTTCGAAAATCGGCGGGATCGAGGACGCGGAGGCGGCCCCCGGGGTGGTTGTCTTTCACGGCGCCACACGCGAAGTTGACGGCGCAATAATCGCCGACGGGGGCCGCGTGCTAGCGATTGCTGCGCTCGGCAGCAATGTCGCTGAGGCGCAAAAACGAGCGTACGCGGCCGTCGATCGCCTAAAATGGCCGGAAGGATTCTGCCGACGCGATATTGGTTGGCGGGGGATAGCTCGCGAAAGTGAATAGGAGGCGCTGTGGACGGAAGCCGCGATCAGGTTCGGAAAGTTCTTCGGCCGAGGGTCGCGATCGCGCTCGGAGGCGGTGGCGCGCCAGGAATTGCGCATGTCTTGGCGCTGGAAGCCTTGGACGAAATGGGGATTCGACCCGTAGCCATCGCGGGCACGTCGATGCGCGCTGTCGTCGGCGCGGCCTATGCGGCGGGAATTGAAGGGCGGGCTATTCGGACCCACATATTGCGCGTTCTGCGCAACCGCTCCGACGTCATGAGCAAGCTTCTGCGGGCGCGAGTTGGACGCTTCGCTGACCTCGTGCCCCGGGGTCGTGGCAACCCGGTGCTACTGGACCCTGAGATTTGTCTTCACTTGTTTTGGCCCCCCGGATGCCAGGCCGTTTTGAGGATCTCGACATCGAAACCATCGTTGTGGCGACAAATTATCTTGATCGGAACGAGGTCGCGTACAAGACGGGGCCGCGAAGGCCGGCGGTGGCTGGCTCAATGGCCATTCCCGGACTGTTTCGTCCGGTCCTGTTCGGAGACGGGGTGCTGATCGACGGCGGAGCTGTGAACCCGTTGCCCAATGATCTCTTGTTCGGTCTCTCGGACATTGTTGTTGCAGTGGACGTGACGTTCGGGGGTAGGTCGCCGAAGCGATGGACTCCGCCACCATTTGCGTCCATGTTTGGCGCCGCGCAAATCATGCAAGGAGCGATCACGGCTCAAAAATCAAACTGCGCGCGCCGGACGTTATCGTGCGGCCCAAGGTGAAGCATTTCGCAGTCCTGGATTTCTTTCGGGCTGGCCAGATCTTGCGGGCCGCCGAAGGCAGCAAGGAGGAACTCAAATCGATGCTTCGGGAGATGAAGGCGCAATGGACCTCCTAAAGACCGTGCCTAGAGCGAGCTTTGCGCCTCGCATCAATTCACGGCCATTCATCACCGTCTTTCCCGCCCGTTGCCCTTGCAGAACTCGTATGGCGCCGGCGCCGCACGCGACGCTCATGTCTTCGGACAGGAGTGTCCCCGGCTGTCCGGTCCCCGCGACCACCTCAACGCGCAAAAATTTGATGCTTTCCTCGCGAGCCCCAACCAGCACTTTCGAACGAGCGCCCGGCGCAGGCGACAACCCATGAACTTGATTGCGAACTCTCTCCGCCCCCTGCATCCAATCAATTTCGGCCTCAGTCTTCTCGATCTTGTGCGCGTAGCAAACGCCGACAGCCGATTGCTCCCGAAACTCAAGCTGACCAGCGTCCAACAATTGCAAGGCGCTCACCGATAGTTTGGCCGCGATGCGGGCAAGATATGCTGCGAGGTCTCCGGCCGTGTCCCGGGGAAGAATAGGAACGATTTCGCGAAGCGCGCGCGGCCCTGTGTCAAGACCGGCATCCATGCTCATGACGTCGACGCCAGTTTGCGTGTCGCCCGCCATGATCGCTCGTTGGATGGGCGCAGCTCCGCGCCAGCGCGGCAGCAACGAAGCGTGCAGGTTCAAGCAGCCTAGTCTCGGCGCCTCAAGGATAGGGATGGGCAGCAACAGACCATACGCGGCCACAACGGCGACGTCCGCCGCGAGACCGTAAAAGGTGTTCTGCGCTTCGACGTCGCGCAAGGTCTTCGGCGTGAAGATGGGGATCCCAAACGAATCCGCCGCGAGATGAACCGGCGTCTTCCGGATTTCGAGGCCTCGACGTCCGCCGCGCGCGGGCGCTCGGGTATAGACCGCGACAATCAGGTGTCCGCTCTTCGCGATTTCCAACAACGTCGGAACCGCGAATTCCGGCGTGCCCATGAAGACAATTCGCATCGGTCGTCGACAACGTCCCAGGAATTCAGATCATTGAAAACTCATTCTGCCCAAGTTTCGTACGCTGGGAAAGAATTTCGTCTGGTCCTTGAAAGACGAAGCGGGATTGAGATCGTCCTTTCCCGGTGGGCTGAGCAAACTCAGGTCAGACGCCGCGGGCGCAGATCGAACGCCCAGTGCGTTGCCGGATGGACCATCTCCACGCGTCGAGACTCCTATTTCCCCCTTTTCGGGCTGCCTCGCAGCATCGCCGCGTCCACAAAAGCTCGACGCGCCGCACGTTTGAATCCGCTTTGGGCGCGAAGCGAGATGGTCTTGCGGCCGCGCCACAAGGACATGATCATGAAACACGAGCGTCGAAAGCTCGGTCAAAGCGAACGGCGAGCGACTCCATGCGCTCGCCCAAGCTAAGCTCCAGATCATGAATGTCTGCGCGACTGGGAAGCGCGCCGATCGTCTCGCGCAGCCGATAGTGATCGTCATGCAGCAACGCCAGTCTTTCAGCAAGACGCAAGAGCGCAGATTCATTGGCTGACTGCGACACATCGAGATCGTGCCGGTGCTGCCGGGCAGCGATCTCGAGAGCGTGAAGCCGGGTCATCAGTCGCCAGACAAATGCGGCCGCGCTCGCCCCGATTGACGCCAATCCTGCGGCCGCCCATTGAAGAAAACCCCAGGGCGGGCTTTCCGGTGCATTCATGTCGTCCTTGTTAAGGCCAGCTGGCTGCGGAGTGTTTGGAGGTCCCCAGATGCTGTAAGGTCGCGCGGTGGCAATCTCGAACCACCGGGCGAAAGCAGACAGGCTTTCCGCTGCCTGCGTCTCTTACGTCAGCGTATTGACGTCCTCCTCGCGCGAGCGGAGGTAGCGGTCAAAGGCGCGTTCAAGGTTGGGATTGGCGCCCGAGAATTCAAGGACGCCATGGCTGTTGCGCTTGAGGTCGATAACAGGGTCAAAGCCGCTGTCGAGGAACATCGCCCAACGCGATTGATAGCCGCGGTCGCTTTTTCGCCCATGGAACGGGTGCTCGATCGAGCCATGGGCGAAGCCGAGCTTGCCATTGACCTCGCGCGTGGCGCGCTCAGCCCAGGTGGCGACCGCGAGTTCGTAGCTTTTTGCCGCTCCTCGAGGTAGCGAATAGCGATATTCGCCAACCATGCCGAGCGCCATGTGATGGTCGCCGGCGCCCATGCCGGCAAGTTCGAACAGGCCGCCGATGCGGTCGAGGATCCGCCGCTGCCAGCCCCAGGCGTAGCCCGGATGCGGGTAGGCGTAAGGACCGCCTTCCGAGAGCCAGAATGTCTTACCGTTCGGGACGACCGGCTTGTCGGCGTGCCAGACCGAGGCGAAGCCTTGGTGGACACCGATATGTTCGTCGTTCGGCCCGAGATCGTAGCATACGGACCACGGCTGAATGACCGGATAGAGGTCGAGCGCGGCGAGGGCGGAGGTCGCCCACCCGTCGCGGCGGAAGGTGATGTCGGCGTCCAGAACCGCGATCTTCTGCGCCGCCGGCGGCAGGCGCGAGATCGCGATATTGATGAGGTTCTCCTTCGACCAGGCCATCGTCGTCGCGCGCAATTCGATATGGGCGAGGCGATCGGATGCGAGATCGGCGAGCTCGTAGCCGCGCGAGCCGTAGGCGCATTCGGCGAGGGTGATGTGGAGGTTTGGCTCCTTGAGCCAGTCGACGATCGCGGCCCGCGCCAAGGCTGCCCGCGACCTCCACAGCAGCGGGTTCGCGACGCAGGTCACCACGTATAAAGTCTCCATGAGATGGCGTCCTTCAGGGAGAGAGAGACGAATTTGGCGGGCCGGCTACGGCGTTCACACAATCGAGTCGTTTTCGACTGGCATATGGTTTGGGCTTCTGATTTAACGCCTGTTCGGTTTTCGGGAGGCGTTGATGGGCGATGGTTTCTGCGGCGATATTCGAGTTTCTCGCCGATTTGAACGGATCCTCGAGGACATCGCCGGTTCTGGCGCGCTGGTGGTTCGCAAGTTTGGCCGGGATCGCGCGGGGGAGATAGCGGCCCATCGCTTTCTCGGATCGGAGCAGGCGACCCCGGAAGCGATCACGGAGGAGGCCGCCCAACGCACGGCGCAGGCTTGCCGGGGTCGGCGCGTTGTCGTGGCGCAGGACACGACCGAGATCAATTTCGCCGGGCGCGACAAGGGGCGGAAGCTGGGGCTGGGCGGCGACGGGACAAGTCTCGGCTTCTTCATTCATTTGCTTGTCGCCGTCGACGCCGACGATGAAGCGCTTCTGGGCGTAGTGGGGGCGAAGATTTGGACCCGCGCGCTCGGCGAAGTGAAGACGCATCGCCACAAGCGGAGCCTCAAGGACAAGGAATCCGTGCGCTGGGTCGATGCGGCGCAGAGCGCGGCTCAACGGCTCGCCGACGCCGCCAGCATCGTTGTTGTCGGCGACCGCGAGAATGACATCTACCAGGCCTTCATCCGAAAGCCGGGCGACGTCGATCTCATCACGCGGGCGCGCGGCGACCGCAAGTTGGCCGGAGGCGGCCTCCTGTTTGCCACAGCCGACGGTTTTCCGACGGCGCTCGAGATCGATGTGGCGGCCGCCCCACGCCAGCCGCGCGCGCCGGATGCGCGCGTTCGAACGGCCCGCGTGGCCGTTTCGTTCGGCAAGGCGACAATCGCCAGACCCAAGACCGGACAGGCCGCCGGCGATCCCGAAGCCTGCGAGATCAACGTCGTTGTGGCGCGCGAAAGGGACGTTCCTTTGGGGACCACGCCGCTGATGTGGCGGCTTTTGACGACCTTGCCGGTTGAGACCGCCGAGGACGCTCGGGAAATCATTCGCCTCTATCGTCTGCGCTGGCGCATCGAAGAGGTCTTCCGCGTGCTTAAACGCGACGGCTTGGCTCTGGAAGAGACGCAGGTCGAGAGCGCGCGGCGCCTGTTCAACCTCGCTGCCCTCGCCGTGGTCGCAGCGGCGCGAATCCTTCAACTCACCGACGCCCGGGACGCGGGCTCCCGCCCCGCAACCGACGTGATCGACGAAAGCGCGGTCGAAGCCGCCGCCGCCATCGGCGGCGCCTTGGAAGGAAAAACAATGCGGCAGAAGAACCCACACCCGCGCGGCTCCCTCTCTTGGCTCGCATGGATCACCGCCCGCCTCGGCGGCTGGAACGCCTATTACAAGCCGCCCGGACCCAAAACCATGGCCGATGGTTGGCGTCGCCTCGCCGCCATGCTCGACGGTTATGCAATCGCCCACGGCAAATCGCTTGTGTGATTCCCGTAGGGCGGGCCGGGCGGGATCAAAGCGTGCCGTCCTCCTCGCCGGCGCCGGTCTTGACGCGGGCCATGAGTTTGATAAGCCGGTCGCTAACGGGGCTCGGAGCGCAGGCGAGCTTGCCGCGGGTCCAGACGATGATTCCGCCTCCGTCGCCGTCGTGAGTCACGAGCAGGGCGCCGTCGCCTGGCGGGAGGCCATCCGGAGTGGCCGGTGAGCCGACATAGACGCCTTCAATGAAATGAAACTGCCCCGGGTCGAGCTCGACGGCATGGGTCTTGGTGTCGAACTCCGCTTTGAGCTTATCCATGGCCTCGCACCGGGGATGCGAGACTTCCGCCCCATTTGCGGCGCCCCAAAGCACAAGAGAGGCGGTGAGGGCAGTGGTGAGCCTATGCAGCATCGGGGGTCTCCTGGAGGGATCTCAGTTGTTGGCCGTTAGTCGCCACGGCCCTTGTTCGGGAGGGCGAAGGCGCTCTCATCAATTGCGTAGGCAGGATCGGCGGATCGCAACCTGATCACGCCTTGGCGCCCGGTTTCTTTGCCGGTAGCCGCGGCCCGCATGACCAGCATCACCCGTCGGCCATGTTCCTTGCGATCGCGAGCGTCCTGCAGCAATTTCTTCATCTCTTTGTCGATGGCGATCTCATAGGCGCGCGGCGGAGCATCCTCGACGCGGAGCCACAAGTCGGCGCGCTTGTCCGCGTCATGGGCGACGAAGGCTATGAGTTCGGCCCGCTCAGGCAGCGCAGCGAGCTCGGCGATTCTCGGCAGGCCGAGCATCGAATTGACTTCGTACGGAGTAAGACAAGCGAGGGCGAGCAATAGGGCCGGCAGGGCAAGTTTGACCGCCAAGGGCGCCCGGCGGTGCGGAACATCCATGCGGCAATGAGCGACAGACCGGCGAGCAAAAGTCCGAACGAAAGCGCGAAGGCGCTCAAAAAGGTCATTCCTTCCGCCCCCAATAAGCGTCGGTAATTGGCTCGAGCGGCGGATCGGTGAGCGTGATCTTGCCGGCGCGGTCCATGTCGAAAGAAATGACGTTCACGGTTTCGCCGACGCGATCGAGGGTCACGTCCTTGGCGAAGATCGTGCGAACCTCCGGGTTGAGGCCGACGATTTCGACATGAACCTTGATGTCCTTCCGGCCCTTGGCGAGTTCGCGGTCGGAATAGAGGTTGACCCCGATGTCCCAGTGACCCGGCTCGAAGCAGCGAACCGATGTCACTTCCTTGTTCGAGACGGCGCGAACGGTCGACCCGTCGGCGAGCGTCACCAGCGAGGTCTGGAACCCGAGACTGTCGCGATCGAGATCGGCGCAACCGACCTGCCGGGAGCCGTAGAATATGGGCTTGGGCGACGGATTGACGACCCAAAGATCGACATCCGAATCGAGCATGACGTCCCAGTCGGCCGAGAGTAGATATTCAGCTTTGGGTTGACGCCATCTGTCTTGGCCTTGATCGGCGCAACGGCGCAGATGACCACGCAGACGACGCAGAGAAGAAGGTCGGCGAGGCCAATCCAGATCGGGCTGCGGTCCCTCACCGCCGCGCCCTCCCGATCCCCGCCTCGAGGTTGTACGTCATGACCGCGATGCCGATGGCCGCGGCGCCGCCGCAGGCCGTCGTGAATAGCGACGTGGCGAGCGCGCCGAATGAGGTCGCGCCGGTGGCGAGCGCGGTCGCCTGGAGGGAAAGGCCGATCGCCGTGCCGACGAAACCGAACATGACGGAGAGGCGTTCGGCGAGATGGCCGAAGCTGGGGTCGACGACGTACCGCCCATCGATCCGCCACGCCTGCCAGCCGAGGCAGACCGCAGTGAAGGTGAACAGCGCAGCGATGACGGAGGTCATCATGCTCATGTCGTCAGCCCAGATTGTTTGCGGCACGTCGTTCACCCAGGCAAAAAACGCCAGGCCCGTGCACGCGAGGCAAATGACGAAATGCGACAGAAAGGTAATGCGCATAGCTATCGCCGCGTCTCTCATGGGAGCCACCGCCCGATCGCCACGCCGATGGCGAGACAGACCAGCGCTCCGGCGGCGAGAACTACGACCGCCGCCTGTCTCAGATTCGCCGGACAGGGCCCCATCGCTCTATCTCCGCCTGAGTTCGGTGAGCCGGCGCTCGAGCCGCTCGATCTCCTCGTCGCGCTCGATTGACGCCGCGCGGCGCTCACAGGCGAGATACCGCTGCCGTTCAGGTTGCGCGGCGCTGACGATGCCGGCGGCGAACGCCATCGGCGCTCCGTAGGTGGCGAAATAGAGCCGGAGCATGGCGTCGATCATGGCAAGCCCTCGTCGATCTTGGCCGCGCCCAGTTGCGGATAGGACAGGTCGGCTGGGGATTGCCGCTCCGCCGCTCGGCGATCGGGATGTGGCTGTTGTCCCACTAGCCGCGCGCCGGTAGACAGTCCTGGCGGCGCCGATGTTCAAACGGGAAGGCGAAGATTCCGACCGCGATGATGTTGATGTTAATGTTCGCGTCGAACATGGCGCGCGCCTCCGCTAAGCGGCTTCCGCGAGGCGACGATTGCCGTTAGCGGCGCGCCGCCGGGGAACCATGCAGAAACAGGCTAGGCTCCAGAGAGGGAAGCCGCCGCTGATCGCCGCCCCGAGCGCGTTGCCGAACGGCAGCACCGGGATTCCCGGGGTGAAGTAGCACCACGGCGCCGCTGTGCAGCCGGTGCTAACCCGGTTTTCTCATAGGAGGGGCTTGGTCTTTCGCGCCCCGACAATGATTGCGCAGTGACTGTAGTGAGGACGAGCGCATCCCTGGCGCGGTTTGCGCGGATGGGGTCGGTCTTTTGGGGGTCTCCGGTGGGCTGTGGGTTGGATTGCCGCGTTTTTTCGGCGTCGCGGCGACGCGTCAGGCGGTTGTGACGAGGCGGGCGGCGGCCAGCCGCCATTCGTCGGCGTAGGGACAGGCTGAGGCGAGCGCGAATTTGATGCGCCGCGCGCTGACGCGGACGAGACCGGCGAGCTTGAGGAGCTTGAGCCGGATTGTGCCGCAGGTCGCTTCGGCGAACTGGGTGTGGGCAAGACCGATGCGCCTGAGGGCGCACAGGAGCGCATAGGCGAACGAGGCGAGCCAGAGCCGCAGCTGGTTGGCGCCCAGGGTTGCGGTCGAGGTTCGGTCGGCGAACAGGTCGCCTTGGCATTCCTTGATCCGGTTCTCCATCTCGCCGCGGGCGCAGTAGACCTTCTCATAGAGAAAGCGGGCGCTGGTCTCGGCCTTGTTCAACGAGGTGACGATGAAGCGCGGATTGGCCTCGCCGTTTGTCCATTCCGCCTTGGCGACGACCCGGCGCCGGCGCGACCAGCTGTCGAGCGTCGCATAACGGAAGTCCCTGAAGCGGCGAGCGGGCTTGCCGGTCGCGGACGCCTCCGCCTCGGCCTGCAGGAGTTCGACGCTGATCTCTTCGACCAGCCGCGCATTGCGAGCGAGCCCGAAGACGAAGTCCACCCGGTTCGTCTCGCACCAGGCCATCAGCGCCTCGCGGGCGAACCCAGAGTTGGCGCGCAGCAGGATGCGCGTTCGCGGCCAACGCCTGCGAATTTGCGCGACGATGCGCGCGACTTCCTCAACCGAGCCGGCGCTGGCGTCGATGTTCGACGGCCTGAGCTTGGCCGCCAGCAGATGCCGGCCGCAGAACACGTAAAGAGGCAGGTAGCAGTAGCAATCATAGTAGCCGTGAAAGAAGCGGCCTTCCTGATCGCCGTGCAGCGGGTCGTCCGTGGCGTCGAGGTCGAGGATGATCTGCCTGGGCGCCCGTGCGTGCGCTTCGACAAACAGGTCGACGAACAGGGCCTCGATCGCCGCGGGCTCATGTGCGATCTTGCGGTACTTCGTGGGCGTCTCGCGCGACAGTTCGAGCCGGTTCAGCGTCGATTTGCCCGCCACCGGCGCGCAATCCTCGCGCCTGGCCTCGAGCTTGCCCGCCAGCACCGCCATCAGCGGGTCGTGACGAAGCTCGTCGTGATCGTTCAGATCCTCATAGCCGAGCGCAATGCCGAACACGCGCTGCCCGATGAGCGTGGCGACTGAGTGCTCGACGAGCCTCGGGTCTCTCGCGTCACGAAAACATCGCGCAATCCGGCGAACTAGGCCCAGACGTTGGTCGGCGGCGCCCAACAGCAGGCCGCCCGCGTCGGACGTCAGCGCGCCGCCGTCGAACTCCGCCATAACGGCCCGACCCTCGACCCGTCCAAACATGCTCCGTTCTGCGCTACACTCCGTCTGCATCGGGCCGCCTCTCCAAATCAGCGCAAGTCGTTCTCGCAAAACAACTTTTGCCTGATTTGGCGACCCGATGCGCTACCCTGTTTGAGAAATGGCGGCTAAATCCCGTCGTGAACACAGAGTTCAGCGGATTGCCGGGAAGCCCGGAATTGTCGTAGATCATCGTTCCCAGCATATTGTTGTCGGTGGTGTTGGTGCCGATGCCGCCGGCGCCCTCCGGCGGGGCCAGCTTGAGGGTCGTGATCGCGCCACCGCTCCCAGCCCCAATCGCGGTCGGGATGGTGTTGGAGTTGGTAATCGTTCCGGCGGTGTTGGACGAGCATGTGCCGCAGGTGATGGTGTAGGTCCCCGCGCCGCCCCCCGCCAGCGTCCCGGTATAGGCGAGAATGTTTGCGGTCCCGAATGTTCCCGAGATCGCCTGGCCGGGTGCGATCGTGCCGCCAGGCGTGCCCGAAACGGTAATCGTCCGAGTCGATCCCGATCCAGTCATCGCCGACGTGGTGAAGGTGAAGGTTCCAAGCGCGAAGGTGCAACCGGCCTGAATGCCGTTGCTCATCGCGTTGGGGTACACGTCGGCGATTGATCCGCCGGCGACGATGATCGTCACGGTCGGGGCTGCGGCCCCAGCAACGGCTTGAAGCGAGCAGCTTTGCCCCGGCAGGGTGTAGACGCCGTTGGTGTATCCGGACCCAGCGGTGAAGGGCAGGCTCTGGCCGCCGACAGCGCCCCACAACGCTCCCATGTTGTCTGCATAGCTGATGCCGTCCGCATAAGAGGCATAGGTCGCCCCGGTGCTCCACTGCCCGAGCGAAGTGGTGAGCGACCCGCCCGAATAGGCGTAAGTCGGACCCTTCACACACTGGACGGTCGTCGCCGGGCTGCCGACCAGGTTGCAGGTGAACGCCTGACTCTGCGTCGCCACGCCGAAGTTCAACGTATCGACGCCAGCATCGGTGTAGGCGTTCCCGCTGCCGAAGCCGACGCCGTACATCGCCTGCAACGTGCCGATCTTGAAGCCGCGCACGATGTCGCCGCTGCCGGAGTTGAAGCAGCCGCCATTGGCCGCGGTATAATTCGCCGCCGTGCCCTGGATGTTGTTGACGCCGCAGGTGGCGAGCGCCGCCGCCGTCACGTAGGTTCCGGCGGTGTTGATGGTGAAATTGAAGTCGATGCAATTCGAGCCGACCCCCGACGCGCCCGAACAGCCGCCATTGATCGTGCCCGACCCGCTTCCCCCGATTGCCGCATTGGTCGTGAAGGTGAAGGTGTTGCCGACCTGACCTGCGCCCGAAACCGTCGATTGCGTCGGCGGAGCGGACACGGAAAGAATGAACAGGCCCGAGTTGCAGCCCGAGCATGACACCGCCATGCCGTCAACGAACGGGCGAGCGTTGGCAGCGAGGCCACCAGTGACGGTCACTGTCGAGCCGGACCAGGTGGCGCTGACCGATGCCTGGAAGGTCGAGCCGATGTCGAAGCAGGGCGAATTGTTGGCGGACACAGCAGCCGCGTCGCAGCCGGTGAACGAAGTTCTCGTCAGCGTCGGGTGTTCGGCCTCAGTCGGGTTGCCGGTCAGATGCGACCAGGTCAGCGCGCCGATCAGTTTTGTCGCCCTTGGCCCGCTGAACGGCCCCGAGAAAAGCGGGTGAAGGGCGCCCCCGACAGTGAGGGCGCCCATGATGATGTCGTTGGTCGGGCCGACATAATAGGCTGGGCCGCCTCCGTAATAATAAACCCCATTGTTCATGTTGGTGGTCGTGCCGACATTCGCCATCGCGGTCGGCGCAGTGACGTTGTACGTCGAGCCGTTCGCGCCCCACGCTCCCCTGGCGATGCTGACGATTTGCGTGCCCGGAGTGATCGGGCACGAGGCGCTGACCGGGTTGCAGCCGATGACTTCGCCTTCCCACAGGGGCAACAGCCCGACCGCCGCGCTTTTCAGCGTCAGGAGGCCGTTGTTACCTGACGCGCCGCTGATCTGGCCGGTGAAGGTCGACAGCGTGGCGAGGTCGAGCGGCCACTGCGCGCATGGGAGCCAATCGGTAAAATCGGCGGCCCGGCTGGTTATGTTGCTCGCCGATTCCGCCCGCTGCTGGGCAAAGACGACGACCGGGATGTTCGCGTTGGCGTGCGGAAAGGCCGCAGCCCAGCGCGAGCCGTAGGTCGAAGAGTGGGTTTGAGTCAGCCCGAGCGCCCCTATCGGGTAGCCCTTGCCCGCTTGCAGAAAGCCGGTCCCGTCCAGATTGCAGCCCCCGAGGGCATGGGCGGAAGGACCGTTCGGAAGCGGCGCCACCGCGCCGGCGACATTGCCGCCCGGCGCCGGGCCATTTACGCCCGTGGTCGGGCCGCCGGACATGAAGTCGATCTGCTCCCCGTATTTGAGGAAATTCGATGACACCAACGCCGTCCACGCGGCAGTGATCGCCGCGCCGCTCGCGGGCGCGCTGTTGAACGTGAGCGAGTAATTGCCCGAGGAATAATTGATGAGCGAACTGGCGACCACGCCGCCGCCGGAATCGGTGCAAGTCCCGCTCTGCAAACTCCAGTCGAAGGTTTGATTGGTGTCGGTGCAAACGACAATTCCGTTGACCGAGATGCTGAGGGTTCCCTGCCTGACGACGGTGAGACCATAGCCAGCGACGGTTCCATTATAGGGACCGGTTGGTGCGGCTTGAGGCCATAGCGCGCCGCCGACCGGCGTTGCGGTCATCGCCTCGGCTGAGCCGATGGTTGGATTTGTGGTGTCCAGGCTCCACTTGCTGCTCGCCGATACGCCGGCGCCTGAGCAACCGGCGGTGCAGGCGAGCAGTTTCGTATTCGCGACGATGCTCGCGCCGGACAACACGAGCCCAGGCGAGAGCGCGCCGAAGGAACTGGTCGCGACGTTGAGGGTGGAAACGCCGGAAACCTGCGAGATGGTCCCGGTGTGCGCTCCGGTCACGAGGCCGTAATTCGGGTAGAGCGCGCCAGCCGAATTGAAATTGGCGCAGAGGGTCGTTTCCGAGCAGAACACGGTGCTGGACCCGTCGCCTACCCCGATCGTCTGCGCCTGCGGCTGGCTGCCTGCGGTGGCGATGGAAGTGGGGACTCCGTCCTGCACCGTGAAGATGAACTGAAGCGGCGCTCCTGCCGGATAGCCGCCAATTCTTGCCATGTTTTGAAGACCGACGTTCATCGACACCAGCGAATCGTTCGCTGGATTCGTCCCGACCATTCCGAAGCGGTCGTATGGCGTCAGCCTGGTGGAAAGCGGTTTGAAGTTGTTGACAGCTATAGGGCCGAGAGGTCCAATGCCGGTCCCGGCGGTCCCCACTCCCTGTTGTGAAAACTGCCCCCACATGGTCGCGTTTTGGCTTGCTGGGGATGCGTTGTCGTTGAGCATCGTGCCGGCATTGCCTTCGCCGTAAAACTCCATAGAAAACCCGACATTGAAATACCCCGGCATGGTCGCGTAAGCGGTGCCGTTCGCCGCGCGGATCGAGACATAGTACGGGCCACCCATCGGGATGCCGACCGCCTGCCCCGACCATGCGCCCGCGCCCAGCGTCGGGGACGAGACGTTCGTCCACGCGCAAGCCGAACACCCGGCGACGGGCGGCCCGCCGGAGACCGAGGAGATTTGCGCCTGAATGGCGCTCGGCGCGCCGCCAAGGCCGGCAGGGGCGGCGGATGTGCTATAAGTCCCCGAGAGATAGATTTGCCCGGTCATCGCCGAATAATTGGTGATGGGTACGACTGCGCCGGGCACGACACTTGCGACGGTCAGCGCCGGGCCCGGCGCGATAGCGGCCCCGCTGGTCGCGCCTGCGGCCGTGAACGACGCCAGCGACCCGGACGATCCAATCGTTCCATTGGCGGAGTTGGAGAGATTGTAGGTTCCGGCGAAACCATAAGTGTTCGCGCCAAGCGATGTGATCGCAACCGGAGTCGTGATGGCGGAGTTCAACACGTATTCGCCAGGCTGAAGCGTGGCGGTGGTCGTGTACATGGTTTCTGTGCCGGTCGCGGGCACAGCAAGGGTCGCGCCGACCCCGTTCAAATTGGCATTGACCGTCCAGCTCAAGCCGGACCCTGCGGTGATCAGCAACGGGTTGGCGATGAGCCCGGTGGTGTCATAGACCAATTGCCCGATCGCCACCGTGCCGGACGCGCTGGCGAAGGTAAGAGTTCGTGCCCGCAATTGCCGCGCCGGTAAGCGTCGTGGTCGGCGTGATCCCGGTGATCCCGGCCGGCACGGTGAGCGTCGTTCCGGAGATGTAGCCGCCAAAGGTTGCGGCCGGGATCGGCTTGGCCGGAGCATAATTGCCCGCGACCATCTTCTCGCTCGCAACCGTGCTGCTGGTCGTCAGCGTGTAGGTTGGTCCAGCCCCAAGCGATGTCGTCGGGCAGGCGCTCGGACAGCCGGTGATCCCGTCCCCGGCGATGGTCACGGTTCCCGATCCGGTCAGCGCCCCGGCCTGCGTGCTTGCCACCGTGAGCGTGGTTCCCGAGATCGAGCCGGTGAACTCCGCCACGCTGGAGTCCGCCCTCGGCCCGGATCGTTGAGCCGATAGAGCGAATGGATGGTTCCGGGGACCGTCAGCCCGGCGACGAAGGCATGGATCTCCTGCTGCTTGGTGCAGAGCGACGCGAGCGAGGCCGTCGATGGCGTTCCGCCGTTGTTGGGAAACACCCCAAACACATCGGCGATGTTGGCGAGCGATCCGCCCCAGCCCGACACCGAGTTCACGCCAGGATTCTGTGGCTTTCAGCCCCCCGATGATGTTGAAATAATCGCCAATGGCGGATTGCGTCCGCGGCGACGGAGGGGTCGTCCCGTTGCCAAACCCGCTATATCGAACCCGTTGGCCGCGTTCATCAGTTCGCTGCTGATCGAACCCGCCTGCGCGATATTCAGGAGGTAAGTGCCGAGTCCGCCTGTGCCGGTCCCTCCCGATGTGCCGTAGGGCTGGACCTCGGTTGCGGTAATCGAGGCGCTGCCACCCGAGCCTTCGGCGAGTGTCATGCCCGGCTGGATGTTGCCGTAGAAGGTTCCAAGGCCGGTGATTGTACCCGTCGCAGGGATCGCCGCGCCGTTGAGGCCAATAACCGTTATGGTGGCCGTGGACGTGTTCGCACCGATGACGGCATATGGGCCGCTGAAAGACCCGGTGGTGGTCGTGAAGCCGGAGGCCGTTATCACCGTCCCCACGACCAGCGGAGTTGCCGTCGTGGCCCCCGGGGTGTAGGTCAGCGTGACCTCGCCGCCGTTCGTCGCCGACCATGACGCAGCCGTCGCGGTGATGTTCTGCATCGACGTAACGGTCAGAGTGGTGTTCGTGCCGAGCAGGCCCGTTCCGATCGTCGCCGTGAAAGCGGTGTTGCCCAGGTTGAAGTACGTCGTCGCGATTGGCGAGCCGGGAAGGGCGTTGCCGTTGTGATCGACGAACGCGGCGAACTGCACTCCGGGCGTCAACGAGTCCGCCCCGTACTCGCCGACGATGCCACAGAACCTCTGTCCGGGCCCCATCGAAATCCCGGTCGAGCCATTAAGTGTGCCGGTGAAGGCGAACGTCCCGCCGAGGCCGTTAGCGGCGCTCGTCCCGGGAGACACCAGTCCTTCCGTGATCCCGGTCGGGCATGTGCTGGCGCTGTTGGAAACGCCGACGAGCGTCGTCCCCGTCGAGCCCGCCGCCGCGACGTAGGTCACATTGAGCGAAGTCCCGGTCCCGCCCATGCCGGAAAGGGTGAATTGCCCGCCCGGCTGAATGCCGTGATTGATGGCTGTCGTCGTCGTCAGGGTGAAATAGCCACTGCCGGGCGTGCTTGGCGCACATGTCGTTCCTGACCCACCCGCCCCTGTAGCCTGCTGCGCGCCGAATCCCGGGATCATCGCCGGGTTGAGAGTTGGTAGGCTGACGCACTGGAACCCGGGGTCGATCATATTGATCGTAGGGTTCGCGCTCCACCCTTCGGTGATTATGCCCGAGGGCGGACGAAGGCAGCCGCCGCCGGTCGCCGTCCACGGATAGATGCCCTGATGATAGCCGACGAACGCCCCGCCGACCGTAACCGGATTTGTCGCGGCGGAACGGCTCATCGACAGCGAGTTCCACCAGACATAAGCGAGACCGTCGTTTTTAACCTGCGCCTGAATGGTGGGCTGGCCCAAAACGAGCGAACTCAGACCGACGCTGCCTGACCCGCCGCCGAGAAGGTATGGGAGGCCGCCAGTGCTGACAGTAACGAGCATCGCCGGATCGACTTGGCCTTCGGCGTACCAGAATAGCGAATTGTTCGCCGTATCCAGCGCCTGCGGTGTTGTTGTTCATCTCCAGCGCGTTATTGACCAAGCCGCCCGAGTTCGACGAGGTGAAGTTGGTGCTGACCTGAGGGGTGAACGCGGGCGGGGTCAGCGGACCATAGGCGCCGCCGCCGCCCATGCTGCCGACGCCGGAGAACGTGAGATCGCCACCGGTCTGAGCGCGAACGGGCGCGAGGGCCGCCAGCGCCGCCGCGAAGGCGAGGAATGCGATGCGACCCGACGCCATCATTTGAAATCCACGTTGATGGCGATGGTGTTGGCGGTGAGCGCGGTCGCGTCGGTGTCGGCGAGGCCGCCGGTCACGCACCAGTAGATGCCGCTGGCGAACGCTTTGCCGACCGGGAAGACGATATTGCTGCCGCCCTCGTTGCCGCTCGTCGCATTGGCCGGCACGGCGAGCCGGGCGACCGGCGTCCCGGCGCTCGCCCCACAGGTCGGTGCGCTCCCCGCGTCGTAGAGCTTGAGATAGGCGCCGCTGCCCGACGCGACGTTGCTGGTGATCTGGATGTCGTAGACCGTCCCCGCGCTCGCCTTGCACGTCTGCGCCGTGGTCAGGCTCGCCGGCGCGATCGCCGAGCAGGTCGACGCCGTCGCCGCGCCATTCGCCGCCGACGCAGCGAGCGTCGTGACCTGCGACCCGTTGGTCTGGTTCGCCGAGGTCGCCGCGCCGGTCGGCAGGGGAAGCGCCGAAGCTGAAACCGGCTGCGTGACGCCCGACGAGTCGGTGCGCAGCGCTCCCGAAGTGGTCAGCGACAGGGGATTGGTCTGCCCGTTCGTGTAGGCTGGCGAAGAGCTCGTGACCGCCGCCATGTCCAGGTTGCCCGTCTGGCCGGATGTCGTCGAGCCACTCCCCGCAGCAGTCGGCTGCCCCGCCGCCGTCGCTGCGCCGGTCGGCAACGGCAAGCTGACTGCGGAGACTGGCTGAGTTACCGCGGAACCATCGGTCTTGAGGCCGCTCGACGTTCCAGGAACCGCGGTCATTGTTCCGCCGACGCTCATGCCGCCGAGCGTCGCGGACGCCGGGACAGCCGATCCGGTCGAGCCGACCGAAGCGTTGGAGCCACCGCCGGCGCCGCCGGCGGCGCAACAGGCGCCCGTCGGCAGACCGGAGCCGCCCGACAGGTTCAGTGTGGTGGCGCCGGCAGTTTCGATCCCCGCCAGATAAGCGCTGGGGCCAACAGCGAAAGCCATCCAGCCGCCGGCGGGCACGAAGTCATCAGACGAGGTCGCCGTAACGCTCGCGCCGCCAATGGTGACATAAGCCGCGTTCGTTCCGGTATTGTAGACGACGACAACGGTCCCGCTGGGCAATGCGACGCGGCTGGACGTCGAGCCGACAGAGAGCGACGAATAGGATGGCGTCGGCTGGAACCCGCTCAGCGAGGCGGAAAACGAGCCGGATATCTTGCCCGGATTGGCCGAGGTGAACAGCGGCCCAACGCCTGGCTGGATCGGCACAACTCCCTGAACGACGGTGCCGCCAGAATCCTGATAGGTTTGCGCTTGCGCGGACACGCGACACCGACCGCCATCAGCGCGGCTAGAACTATTCGTTTCATGAGAGAAGCCTCGATCGAGGGAGGATCGGCGTTACGCCGCCGACGGATTGGCCAGCATGTATGCGATCGACAGTCGGACTTGGCCGCCGCTGAAGCTGCCGCCGGTCGCGGTGATGGTCAGCGTCGTCGCCGAATAGAAAGCGGTCGGGCCAACCAGGCCATAGTTGGTCGAGCCCGTCGAGATGCTCAAACCAGAGCCGAATTGGGACAGGTTGCCGGAAACGCCGACCTCATAAGAGGTCGCCCCGGTGATGGCGGTCACGACCCGCGCGCCGACGGAAAGTACGATGCAATTGGCCGGGATTTGCACGCTCGCATTCGTCGAGGCACCAGAGAGCGTTACCAATGTCTCAAGGAGACTGATCTGGACACTAGCGCCGTGCGGCGCCGCCGCGACGTACTCCGTGGCTGGCATGTAGCCATGTCGACGATTGTCCAGGCGCCGACCCCATTGCTCTCGATCCCGAGATAGCCATACGGCTGATTGACGACTACGGAGGCGACGCCGTCGATCGTATCCGTGCCATTCGGCGTCAAGGCGAGCGTCTTGGTCACCGAGCAGTTTCCCGTCTCATCGACAATGAGCAGGCGAGTCCCGGTCGGATAGGTCGAGGCTGCTGGGAGTGTGATCACGCGTGCGGCGGTGAGCGTGGTGTAGGCGATCATCCGGTCAGTCGCGAGCGCGCTATACGCCGCGTCCGAGACCGTTGTGCGACCATTGGTGATGACCTCGGCGAGCTTGGCGGCCGGCCAGCCGCCGGCGGTCGAGCCATCGTTGACGACCAACCGATTGTTGGTCGTGTCCACTACGGTCTCACCCTGCGCGCCGGTGAAGGCCGCAACTTGCGCAGACGTGCCGCGCCGAAGTTGGAGTTGCTCGCTCAAAGACGCCTCATTTTTTTCAGATCAGGGGACAGTCCCAAGATCGACCACATCGACAACGGCGTCATTCGTTGAGCCGAAGTCATCGGAAGCCGTTACTGCGCCAGTTGTCAGGCCGAGATCGAGAGGTATCCCGCTCAAAAGCTGGAGCGCGATCGGATGCGTCGCGACAACGGCGACTGGGCCGAGATCAAGCGTCCCTATTGGCGCTGTCGTGACTGCCCCGAAATCGTCGTCCACAGTTGGGGCCGCATTGACTTGACCTAGATCGAGTGCAAATCCGGTCTGAAGTTGCGCGAAGATTGGATCCGCCAAAGTCGTCGAAGTGACGAACGTGTAGACGGCGCATGTCGAGAGATCCTGCGGGCTGCCGCCGAATACATTGAAACTCTGAAATTTGAAATAGAGCGTCTGCCCGACCAAATTCGCTGGCAGATCATATTGCTCAACGGCGCCATCCAGGCGGGCGAACGGAGCATTCGTCGCGTGAGCGGCCGCAGCTGACCCCCCGAGCCCGCGCGCAAGCCCGGTGATGTTGTAGGCGTTGGCTCCTGTAAGCGTCGCCGTCTCATAGGCCATGAATTCGCTGTCGACCAGCGACAGTGTCGCGCCCTGCTGCGCTGCAGCCTGGCTGGTCCCCGTAAGAGTTCCCGCCGCTCTCGGAGAGATCAACCGACAAGGTGTCGACCGAGTCCCATCCGGCCGCGGCCGGAAGTGCGGCGCTCAGAAATCCCTGCCGCAGCGGTGCAGTGAGTGTCGCGACCTGGGTATAGGTGACATTATCAATCGAGACATAGACGCTGGCGCCGCCCCATTGCGTGCCTCCGCCGCCATTGATCCCCGATGCCCCAACCCAGATCTGCGCGACGCCATTTGTCAGGTTCGTCGGCGGCTGGATGATGAGCGGGGTGTTCACCGGAACGGCCGGGACACCATAGTTCGGCTGATAACCGCTCGATGACGCGCTCGCATAAAATGCCGGGTTTGACACTCCAGCGACCAATTCCTCGCATGTGAAGGCGAGCAGGCCGTTGTCATCTTCCTCAATCTGAATGATGCGGACCGGATAGTCGTCAAGACCGAGATTTTCGTCAGTGACGGTGACGATGTCCATCGGATCGAGCAGGCAATATTCCCAGGAGAGCTTGAAGGTGAACTTGGTTCGAACATAGAGCTCCCGTTGCAGGATCGTCTGCGCGATGAGGGGCCCCATCGTGTTCTCGTCGCAGATTTCGTGAGCCTGGATGGTCGAACCGACCCGGGGGCCGAAAATCTCGATCTGCGATTGATCGCGCGCCTCGACCGGGCTCATCCCGTAGAGCCGGTGGGAGCGGAGGTTGCGAGGGAGATAGAGAAGCTCGTCGGCCGAGAAGTCGGCTGCGGGGATCCCCTTGAGGATCTGCTGATACGCGGGGTCTGGCGCTTCCGGCGCCCGCCCGTCCTCGCCGATCAACGGCTTGATCGTCGCCCCGTCGATGATGTCGAGCGAATAGAGCGAGCCGCCCCGGGCGTAGCGCGGATAGATGGTCGCCGCGTCGATGACCAGCATCTCCTCGACCAGCATCCTGAGCCAGTCGGCGAACGAATGTCGACGGTCGGGGCGGGCGAGAAAGCGCGCGACCGTATCGATGGCTTTAGAAGCGTCAGGCGTGTCGGCGCGCGCTCGCTCGCGCACCGCGTAGTTCTGGCCGGCGATCTGATCCTTGCGGGTCTCGATCACCGCGCGAAGAAGCGGCAGCGCGTCGGCGAGGCCGCGCAATTCCCCGAACGAGATGCCGTCCTCGGAGCGCGGGATATAGTTGAGGTTAGCGCCGAACGGATAGTCGAACTGCCGCCCCTTGACCTCTGGCGGGGCCATGGGCGCGAGCGGCTGCAGTGGGCCGAACCAGGTGTCGGGCGAAACGCCGGTGATCACATAGCGCGTCGCGTCGGCGAGGCGGGCGAAGACGCTTGGGGGCAGGGGCCGTCTGACGGCGTCGTCCGACATCGTTTCTGTTCCTTGACGTTCCCTCTCGTGCAAGGAGAGGGGCAGGGGTGAGGGGACGCGCGCCTGCCGGCGGGTTGCGGACGGTGCGGGCGCCTTTGCCTTCCGTTAGGGATTCGCGCCTAGATTGCGCCCGCACGGCTCACGCGAGAGTGGAAAGGGTCATGCGCCAATCGATAGCGCTGATCGCGATCTTGATTGGCCTGCCGGCGCTTGCGGATGCGGGGCCGCGCTGGACGTTCTGCGTCGCCGCATCGAAGAGCGGCGCCGACGTCTGGATCACCGACGTCTTCGCCGCCGAGCGCGACCGCGTCGAGCTCGAAAGCGCGTTCAAGGCGATGGTCGAGCGGACGGGCGCGCGCGCCGACGCCCAATGTCCGCAGCCGCGCGAGGACAAGACCGAGGCCGTCAACGCCCAGTTCGAGGCCGAGGAGTTCAACCGCAAGCTTGGCGCGACGCTGCACGCCGTCATCGCCGGCGAGTTCCCGCCGCGGCGGTAGGGATCAGTTGCCCCGGCCGCGATAGGCGTTTGCATCGATCTCGGGATCGCCCCGGCCCCGCCAACTCATTTCCGCAGGTTCGCGTCAAACCATGCCTTGAGTTCCTGCGCCTCTTTTGAAGTCACGGTACGTGATCCAAAAGGGAAGGGCAGTTCTACCGACACGCTGCCATCTGCGTTGACGGTGAACGTAACCCCCAAGGATTCGCTAACCAAGCTTTGTGTCGCCATGATCCATCACCGGAAATAGGGAAGAAAATGCGCAGTCTGCGCGGTCGCGACCGGAACGAAAGACGGATGGCGGAGCATGAGCGCCGCCAACTTCAGCCCGTTTTCAACGAGGTAAGCTTTGGGCCACACGTTGCCTGCAACGTCGGCGATCTCTGCGAGAAAGTCCGCCAACGCTGCAGCATGCGCCCAAGGGTTCGCGTAGGTCAGTGGTTGAGCAGCGAGTTGATCGCGGCGATTGCTTGTGCGACCGCAACGGGGTTGCTCTGGATGGCCGGGGTCTCGAGCAACTGAAGCTGCGGGCCGACTGCAGCGGGAAGCTGCCCGTTGACGACCATCTGGCTGAGCGCGGCCAACGCGAACGACGCCGACATGGTGTTCGGCGGGTTCGAGGCGAAAGCGACCTGAAGCGCGGTTAACTGCGACTGTGCAGCCTGCGCGTACTGGCGATTGCCATTCAAGGCATTCGTGAGGGTGCTGATCGCTGAACTGCCGGCGCTCGTGCTCGCGGCATTGGCGGCGGCCCCGATGAGAGTTCCGATGTTATCAACCCAAGACATGAATAGCTCCTAGCTAGGATTTTCGCGCGCCATCAGTCCCGGCGGCGCGCCAGGTTCGTCCCGCCTATCGCGATAGGTGGCGGTGAGCCGGGAATTCAGGAAAGGGCTTTGCCCGAAGGCGCGGCTGGCGCCGCGGCGGTCATCTGCGCCTGCAGTTTGCCGATCTCGCCGGCGATGATCGAGGCGAGCCTGTTCGGCGTCATGCCGGTTTCCGCGATGGCCGTCTTGAAGGTCTGGCTCGCGATGATGCTCTGGACCGCGGTCTTGACGACCGACGAGCCAACATTGATCTGGGTCTTGGCGAGATTGTCGCTGGCGGCCGCGACAGCCTTCGCCGCCTCCGTCTCGGCGGCGCTCTCGATCTCATCGATCATCGATTGCTGGATTGCGATCCCGGTCCAACGCTTGAGCGCGGCGAGGCCATAGGTTACCCCGACGCCGACGAGCGAGGTCACAATCGCGGTAATATAGGGCTGCGCGGCGGCGGCGATCGGCGCCGCCGCGATTGCGGTGTCTGACATGATGCTTTCCTTTGTTTGGGAGCAGGGTTCTGGGCGGCCGCGCTGAGGAGCGGCGGCGCGACTCCCTCTCCCGTCCGGGAGAGGGGCAGGGGTGAGGGTTGCGGCGTTAGGAGGTTTCTGGCCGCACTCCGCGGCGTGGCTCGGCCTGACGGTCGATCGCGTGTCCACTGGGACGCCACCGATGGACGATGGATCGCCCGCTACGCGCCCGCTTTCGCCGCCCAGTAATCGATCATCCCGCCGGCGCCGCGCCGGTCGAGACCCAATAGGTCGGCGAGCGCCCAGACCAGCGCGTCGGCGCGGTCGGGTGAGTAGCCTGCGCCGCGGCGGTCGAAGTCAGGAGTAAGCGCGCAAAGCTGGTCCTCGAGCCTGCCGAACGCGCCGACGTGAAAGACGAGGCCGCGTTCGTAGGCCGCCGCGATCGGCTCGGCGCGCAGGAACTTGCCCCGCGTCGCGTGAACGGCGCGCACCGGCAGATTGGGCTCGCTCTGGCGCAAAACCTCGGTCACCATATCGCCGCCATTGTTGATTTCGGCGACCACGCGGTTGGCCTTGAAGCCGCGGTAAGCCGCGCCGACCCGCGCCGCCCAGCCGCCCGGCGTATCGCCCTTGCTGGTGAGATCGGCGAGCACGTAAAAGAGCCCGCTTTCCGCTCTTGCGGCGACGATCAGCCCGCATTCGTCGGATTTGGCCGACGAGCGCGCCGGCGGATCGACCGCGACCACGATCTCGGCGAATTCTGTCGGCGCCGCCGCCGGCTTGACCCGCTGGCGCTCGATGAGCGCGCGCGTCCATAGAGCGCCGGGCGTCTCGTCGACGATTTCAGCCAGGAGTTCCTGGCGCCCGATCGGACGCCCCTCATAGCGCGCGGTGATGCGCTCGAAGAACGCGCGCGCCAGATGGGCTTGATTGTCGAAGGTCGAGCCGCGGGTGACGATGGTGTCCTTGTCGACGGCGAGCGACTTGATGATCTCGGTCGGACGCGGCGTGGTGGTGACGACCGCCTGCGGCCTGTCTCCGAGTCTCAAGCCGAAGAGCGCCTGGTCGAAGGCGTCCGGCTCACGCCAGGCGGCGAGCTCGTCGCACCACAGCTTCATGTGCTGCTTGCCGCGGAGCCGGTCGGGCTCCTCGGCGGAAAAGAGCCAGCTCACCGCGCCGTTCGGCCATTCGAGGCGCTGGTCGGAGGCGAGGAAGCGCGGCCGCTCGTCGCGCCGGCAGCAGGCGAGAACGCCGGATTCGCCGGTGATCATAGTGTCGCGCACGTCGGCGACGGTCGCGCCGATCAGATTGACGATCGGATAGGTCTGCACCCAATGGCGCACGGCTTCGGCGCCGGCGCGGGTCTTCCCCGCGCCGCGGCCGGCAAGGATGAGCCAGATGATCCAGTCGCCCGGCGGCGGCGCCTGATCGGAGCGAGCCCAGAACGCCCAGTCATGGAACAATTGCGAGCATTCGAGCGGCGTCATCGACTCGATGAGCTTGACGCGGGCGCTGGGCGGGAGGCGGAGAATATCGCTGGCCCGCTCGATCTTTGCGCCGGGAACGGCGCTGGGTCGCCGCCGACGTGCGCGCCGGGCGCCGGCGGCGGACTCCTTTCCGCCGCTCATTCCGCCGGCTCCTCCGACACGAGGCGAGCCGCGGCGCGCGTGACTGGCGAATTGAGGCCGCGCGGGGCGCGTGTCGAGAGGGAGGGCATCGAATGGTTCAATGAATTCGCGTCGGTCATTTGCGCCCGCTGAGATGGTTTGACCAAGGGCGCCCAACGGCGCAGCGCCGCCGCCGTCGAGCGCGGGAGGTGGTCAGCGATTGAGGGGAGAGCGAGTTGGCGCGCCACTCGCACCTCTCGAACATGCCTCACTATGCGCCCACCGGCGTCAAAGCGCAAGCTTTTGTTCGTTTTTTGTTCGCAATGAGCGCGGTATTGAGGCAGTTACTTCGGTAACTTCAATGCCTTGCAGCCGGACTGCTTTTTTCGACAAACCGGTCAATGCGATGTTTTTCGACAAAAAATTGCCGAAAATCGGAATCGATGCTGGCTTCGTCCCGAATTCCGCTCCGTGTCGCGGCGCGAGGGGCTGCGACGCGGAAAGGGGCGCTGCAGAATTTTTGCCCTAGGTCGGCGCAACCCCTTGAAAAGGCTCATTTCGACAAGAGAATCCAAGGAAATTGCTTGGTCTGAACAAGGTTTGACGCCGTGCTGGCGGATCGCCGGCGCCGGCGGCAAATTGACAAGAATTGGTGTAATCCCTGCCAGGCGTCAGCGCCGGAAGGTTTGAGCGGGGGCCTAACGTGATCATTGCCCATTATGTCGCGAAAACCGAGGCCGGAACGACAGGAATCATGCCGGTGGCGCGCAAGGTTCTTGAAGCCGCCGAGCCCGTTCCGCCCGGCGCCGTCTGGCTCGATATGGTCGAGCCGACGGTCAGCGAGGACCAGAAGGTCGAGCTCTATATCGGCTGCAAGGTCCCCTCGCGCGCCGATCCCGATTTCACCGAACCGCCCGAATCCTATTCCGCCGAGAACGGGGTGCGCTACCTGCACGGCAGCGTCGTCAGCGAACCGGAGGGCACGCCCGACGTCACCGGCGTCACCTTCGTCCTGACGCCGACCACACTGGTCACCGTGCGCTACGATCCCGGCGACGCATTCGAGCTCTTCGGGCAGAAACTCTGCAAGTCGGGCGCGCAGACGCTTCATCCCGACGCGGTGGCGGTCGGCCTCGTCAACACCATCGTCAATCGTTCGGCCCGGGCGCTGAACAAGGTCGGCGTGGAGCTCGATTCGATCGCAAGTACAGTCTTCCGGGCGAAGGGCGATCAGAGCGCGCGGAGCAAGATTTATTCGGCGACCCTCGATGCGCTCGGCCGCGAGGACGAGAAGATCTCGAACCTGCGCGAAAGCCTGGTGTCGATTGAGCGGTTGTTGCTGTTCCTGTTGTCGGAAGGACGCTCCGCGGACGCGCCGAAGCCGGTTCGCGAGGCGACGAAAGCTGCGCTGCGCGACATGCAGTCGCTGGAGCAGGACGCAAGCTTCAAGGCGCAGAAGGTCCAGTTCCTGCTCGATGCGACGCTCGGTCTCATCAACCTGGCGCAAAATGACATCATCAAGCTCTTCTCCGTGCTCGCGGTCATTTTCATGCCCCCGACCGTCATCGCCTCGATCTACGGCATGAATTTCAAGGCGATGCCGGAGCTCGAATGGCGTTGGGGTTATCCGTTCGCGATTCTCCTCATGATCGCGGCCGCCATCGGGCCCTATCTGTTCTTTCGCTGGAAGAAGTGGCTGTGAGGGCTCGGGAATCGAGCGCACGTATGACACGTGAGCGTCATCCACCGCGTGCTAGGCTCAGGTCGAGAGGGCAAGATGGCGAAGATCGACTTGGCCGATGTTGGGCCTGGAGTCGCCTGGGTGTTCGAGTTCGACGAAAACGGACGCGGGCGTCCGTTGAACGACAAGCTGTCGATTGACCTCATGCATGGCCGGCGGTTTGTGTGGGTGCATCTGATACTGGCCAACGCACGGACCCGCGACTGGCTCGTCGCGCAGGAAGCGCTCCCGCCTGAGTCGCGCGAGGCTCTTCTGTCCCAGGACCGCCACCCCAAACTCGACTGGCGCGGGGACGCCCTATGGGGGACGCTCTATGATCTCTGTCACGAGCCCGAAGCCGGCGGAGACGAGGCGGCGGACCTGCGCTTCGTTCTGAGGCCGCAGTTTCTTCTGACGGCGCGCCATCATGCGGTGCGTTCCGCCAGAGCGGTTCAGGACCAGGTCACTTCCGGCTCGACGTTCGATGATAGCGCGGCGGTTTTCGAACGGATCCTGACTGCTGCCGCTGACTCGATTGGCGAGGCGGCGCACGAGATCGCAGGTCAGCTCGATCAGATCGAAGACCGTGTCTTGTCAGAAACCCTAAGCGACGAAAGAGCCGGCCTGCTTCGCCTGCGAAGGAGCATTTCACGGCAAGAACGGCTTGTTCATGCCGCACAGGGCGTGCTCGGGCAGCTCGAGCAAGAGCGTGCGGCGGGCGCTCTCCAAGCGTACCGCGATTTGGGCTCGAGGGTGAGGCAGCGGGTCAGTTCGTTTCACGCGGACCTTCACCTCCAGGGGGAGCGCGCGCGGCTATTGCAGGACGAGATGGCGGCGCAGCTGGCGACCGCGACCAACCGCAATCTCTTCGTGCTCACCGTCGTTACGACCGTGCTCTTGCCGCCGGCTTTTGTCACCGGGTTCTTCGGCATGAACACGAAGGGCCTGCCGTTCGGCGATTCCGACTACGGAACGGTCTATGCCGCCGCCTTTTGCGCGCTTGCGGCGGTCCTCGTCTATCTCCTGATCCGTCGCTACAGATCGTTCGCGTAAAGGCGCCCGAACTCGAGATCAGCCCCGTCCCAGAGTTTCCAGAAAAAACAAAGTCTGCTTGCGGCGTGACCGAAAATTTGCGATTTTCCTTTGCGAAGATCAGAAATTGTGGTACCGTTGGCCTGATCGTCCGATGGCCAATGGCGGAAAAAGGAGAAGGACAAGGACTTTTTTGGCTTGCAGTCGCGACAAAATATTGAAAACGCTCAATTCGGAAAAGCCAATCCAAGGAAATCAAAGCCTTTTTCTTGGCCCGGATTTGGTTTTGCTTTGGCCGGTTTGTCGCGGTTGGGTCTGGCTTTGAAGCTTCAGCCCACCTGAAACCAAGCGCCCACCCCGGCCGCGCGATGTTCGGGGATCGCCGATTCGAGCGGCCATTTGCCCGGATTGTCGGCGACGAAAGCGATGTGCGCCGTCCGGCCGGGCTGGATGAGTATGGTGTCGCGCCAATAGGGCTCCCAGCCGTCGTCCATCGAGTGCAAGAGCCGCGCAACATGGCCCCAAAGGCGCAACGCCTGCACGACCGCCGTCTTGTTGGCGAGCGCGAACACGGTCGGCGCGCCCCGTGGAAGCGCATAGGCCGGCTTCGCCGACCAGTCGACGAAAGTCGCTCCGTTGACCGCGAACGGCGCCGATCCGCCGCCGCTGATGACAAAGTCGCAGCGCCGCGCTGATTCAAGGGCAATTTCCGCCGGCAGCAGCGGATTGGGCGCGAGACGCCGCGGCTCCGAGCGCGCGGCGACTGGCTCGCCGCCCGTTGCGATGGCGACGAACGGCCGATCGGCTTCGCCGGCGTTGTCGCGCAGGACGAGCCGGACGCCGGCGCTCGGGTCGCGCGGCATATCGAACATCAATTCGAAGCGGGCGCCGGGCCCCATCGGAAACTGGTTGTTCAGAGGTTCGAACGGCTCGCTCGGCTGGCCATCGACGGCGACGATGAGGGCTCTTGCCCCGTCGATGGCGACGACCGCCAGCCGCGCGGTCGCCGCGCTCCCAAGGCGGAGCCGCACCCGAGCCCCTCGGGGGGCGCTGAGGTTCAGCGGCGCTGCAGCGCCGTTGGCAAACAGGAGGCCGCCCCGCCGCCCGCTTCCCCGGCCGACGGCCGGATCGGAGAAGTCGTCCCTGATCTGCCCGTTAGGATCGACGTTCCAATCCGACAGCACGATCACGGCATCCAGATCGACGTCCGGCTTGGCCGCCTCCTCGACGATGATCGGGCCGAAAAGCCCGCGTCCCTGCTGCGCGGAATCAGACAGGCCGGCGTGCGGCAAGTAGAGATTGAAGCCAGCGTCGGGCGCAACAAAGCGGATATCGGCTCCGGCGCCCGGCCTGAGGCGCTCCTGCGTGAGGCCGCCGATTCCTGCGCCCGCGTTCGCCGCCCGCAAGCCGGGAAAGCTCAGGGTCGTCGGCTCGGCGAGCCTGTTGACGAACTTCAGCTTCAACTCCACGCCTTGCCTGACTTTGAGGAGCGGGCCCGGGATTGCGCCTCCGTAGGCGCAAGTCGCCGCCGCCTCGGCCGGGGGCGGCCCCAGCTGAAGCTGCGCCGGCGCGGCCTCGAAGTTGACAAAGCCGTTGGCCGCCGGGGCCGATGCGTCCGCGCTGGCGCCCCGGCTGAGGCTCCAGGCCGCCGCCGCCAGTCCGCCGCCGAGGATCGCACGCCGGGTCGGGCCGGACACTGGCCGCGCAATTCTCGGACGGGCCAGCTGGCCCGAAATTTGCCCCTCGGCCGACGAGGAGCGCATAACCCAGCGTAAGCTCATGGCGTCCTTGGGTTTTGCCGCGGTTTGCGTCGCGCTGTCGCGGTTGGCGTTCGCCACGCTTTTCTTAGCGGAGCGCGCGAACGGCGCAACAGGGTCTTGTCCCCCCGGCTGGCCTGTTTACCATTGCGATGGCGGCCTCGGCGCGCAAATGAGCCGGCTGGGCGCATGAAACTGCTTTTTTCTGTGGCGCGCGTTGGGCAAGCTGATATAGAGCGCGCCCGAAGCAATGCGGCCTCGTCAAGCCGGCGCTTGCGGCGGGCGTGGCGGAATTGGTAGACGCGCCGGATTTAGGTTCCGGTGACGCAAGTCGTGGGGGTTCGAGTCCCTCCGCCCGCACCATTTCCTTCGCGACTGCGAGCGCCTGGACGAAAGTGACGACCGGACGACGGAGAGATATCGGCCAGTCGCGGCCGTTGGCCACGATGACGACAAGGCGGAACGCAAGATGCAAGTTACCGAGACGCTGAGCCAAGGGCTCAAGCGGGAATATGACATCTCGCTCCCGGCGAGCGACCTGGCGGCCAAGCTAGACGGGCAATTGGCCGAACTGAAGGCCAAGGTCCGAATCAACGGCTTCCGGCCCGGCAAGGTGCCGGTCGAGCATTTGCGCAGGGTATATGGGAAGTCGGTGATGGCCGACGTCGTACAGGAGGCCATCGCCAGCGCCAACAAGAAGATCGTCGACGACAACCATTTGCGCCTGGCCCGCGAGCCGAAGGTCGAACTGCCGGGCGATCAGGCAGCAATCGACGCCGCCCTCGAGGCCCGAGGCGACCTCAACTTCAAGGTCGCGCTCGAGGTGCTGCCGGTGTTCGAGATCGGCGATTTTTCGCAGATTTCGCTCGAGCGTCCGATCACAGACGTCGAGTCCGCCGATGTTGAGCGCCGCGCTCGAGCGGATGGCGCTAGGAGCGCCGCACCTATACCGACAAGCCCGCAGAGGCGATCGCGGAGATCAACGATCGCGTTACCGTCGACTTTGACGGAACGATCAATGGCGTTCCGTTCGAAGGCGGCGAGGGCAGGGACGTTCAGGTGGCGCTGGGTTCAAATACTTTCATTCCGGGATTCGAGGAACAACTCGTCGGCGTCGCCGCCGGCGAGACGCGCACGATCCATGGGACTTTCCCGGAGTCATACGCTGTGCGTGCGCTCGCTGGGAAGACTGGCGATTTCGCGGTGACGGTGAAGGCCGTCGCCGCGCGCGACCCGCTAGCCATCGACGACGAATTCGCCAAGAGCCTCGGCTTTGAAAGCCTCGAAAAGCTCAAGGAGATGATCCGCGATCGGCTTGCCTCCGAGTACGCGCGCGCCTCGCGCGACAAGCTTAAGCGCCAGCTGCTCGACAAGCTCGATCAGCTCTATTCCTTCGAGTTGCCCGAGGGGCTCGTCAACCAGGAGTTCGATTCGATCTGGGAGCAGGTGACGCGCGAGCAGAAGGCGGCAGGCCGCAGTTTCGCCGACGAGAACACCACCGAAGAGGCTGCGCGCGCCGACTACCGCAAGATCGCCGAGCGCCGGGTACGGCTCGGGCTCCTGCTGGCCGAGGTCGGAACGAGAGCTGAGTTGAAGGTCTCGGACGACGAGATGACCCAGGCGCTGATCGCCCGCGCGCGGTCCTTCCCCGGCCAGGAGAAGCAGGTCTGGGACTTCTACCGCAACAACAGCCAGGCGCTGGCCGAATTGCGCGCCCCGATCTATGAGGAGAAGGTCGTCGACCACATCCTCGGCCTCGCCAAGGTCGAGGACCGCAAGGTGACCAGGGACGAGCTTCTCAAGCCGGTCGACGACGAGCTCCCGGGCGAGCCGGCGGTTCGAAAGCCAGCCACCCGTCGCCTGATCGCAGGGCCAAGACGTTCGAACGCGAACTTCGGTTTCGCGCCGGTCCGCGGGCAGGACGGCGGCCCCTTTTCGGGACGGCGTTGGGCGCACTATGTTGGTTTGAGGCAACAGCCGGGCCTCGGCTGGATCTGGCGAAAGAAAGGTTCCATGCGCGATCCTGTCGACTACTACACCAATAACCTCGTGCCGATCGTGATCGAGCAGTCGGCGCGCGGCGAGCGGTCGTTCGATATTTTTTCGCGGCTATTGCGCGAACGCATCATTTTCATGATAGGGCCGGTCGATGACCTGTCGGCCTCGTTGGTGGTCGCCCAACTGCTTTTTCTCGAGGCGGACAATCCGAAGAAGGAAATTGCGCTTTACGTCAATTCTCCGGGCGGCATCGTCACGGCGGGGCTGTCGATCTACGATACGATGCAGTTTATTCGGCCGAAGGTGACGACCATGTGCATCGGGCAGGCCGCATCGATGGGTTCGCTCCTGCTTGCCGCAGGCGAGAAAGGATCGCGCTTTGCGCTGCCCAATTCGCGCATCATGGTCCATCAGCCTTCCGGCGGCTTCCAGGGCCAGGCGTCGGACATCCAGCGGCACGCGGAGGACATTCTCAAGGTCAAGCGGCGGCTCAATGAGATTTATGTCCACCACACCGGCCAATCCTACGAAGCCATTGAAAGAACGCTGGATCGCGATCATTTCATGTCGGCCGAGGAGGCGAAGGCGTTCGGGATCGTCGACGAGGTGACGACCAAGCGCGCCGTTGAGCTGGAAGAGGCCAAGGTCTAGCTCCGCTGGCTGGTCGGGCCGATGAACTTGCCCGGGTTTCCGCGCCCGGCGGCACGAATTTTGCGACGCGGGCTTGATTTTGCGTGCAATTTGGTGGTTGCTTGTCAAATCGCGAATTGACGCTATGGCGCCAGGCGGAAGGCGGACTGAAGTGGGGGACGGCGAGGCAGGGTCGAAGGCTACGTTTCGTTAGGGTGGTTTGGTTAGGCTGCGCGGTCAGGCGTTTGACGACTCGCTTCGGCGGAAGCGGCCTAGATGGAGAAAAGCGATGGCCAAGGCCGAAGGCGACGCCAAAAATACGCTCTATTGCTCGTTCTGCGGCAAGAGCCAGCACGAAGTCCGCAAGCTCATCGCCGGCCCGACGGTGTTCATCTGCGATGAATGCGTCGAACTGTGCATGGACATCATCCGCGAGGAGAGCAAGACCGCGCTGGTCAAAAGCAAGGACGGCATCCCGACTCCGCGCGAAATCTGCAAGGTTCTCGACGATTATGTGATCGGTCAGCCCCAGGCGAAGCGCGTTCTGTCGGTCGCCGTCCACAATCACTATAAGCGCCTCAATCACGCCACCAAGCACGGCGACGTCGAGCTGGCGAAATCCAATATCCTGCTGATCGGTCCGACCGGTTCAGGCAAGACGCTGCTCGCGCAGACGCTCGCGCGCATCCTCGATGTGCCTTTCACGATGGCGGACGCAACGACGTTGACCGAAGCCGGCTATGTCGGCGAAGACGTCGAGAACATCATTTTGAAGCTGCTTGCAGGCTTCCGACTACAATGTCGAACGGGCGCAGCGCGGCATCGTCTACATCGACGAGATCGACAAGATCAGCCGCAAGTCCGACAATCCGTCGATCACCCGCGACGTGTCGGGCGAAGGCGTGCAGCAGGCGCTGCTCAAGATCATGGAGGGCACGATCGCCAGCGTTCCGCCGCAAGGCGGACGCAAGCATCCCCAGCAGGAGTTTCTGCAGGTCGACACGACCAACATTCTGTTCATTTGCGGCGGCGCGTTTTCCGGGCTTGAGCGAATCATCTCGGCGCGCGGCAAGGGCACTTCGATCGGCTTTTCCGCCAAGGTCCAGTCGCCTGACGACCGCCGCACCGGCGAAGTGTTCCGCGAGGTCGAGCCGGAGGACCTGCTGAAGTTCGGCCTCATTCCCGAATTCGTGGGCCGTCTGCCGGTCATCGCGACGCTCGAGGACCTCGACGAGGACGCGCTGAAGAAGATCCTGACCGAGCCAAAGAACGCGCTCGTCAAGCAATATCAGCGCCTGTTCGAGATGGAGAACACCGACCTCACCATCCAGGAGGAGGCGCTGAGCGTCGTCGCCAAGAAGGCGATCGAACGGCGCACCGGGGCCCGCGGCTTGCGCTCGATCATGGAGAGCATTTTGCTCGACACGATGTTTGAACTGCCGGGACTCGACGGCGTCGAACAGGTGGTGATCGGTCCCGAGGTCGTCGAAGGCAAGGCCCGCCCTCTTTATATCTACGCCGAGCGCGCCGAGCGCGCGAGCTGATCTTGCCTCCAAACTCCGCGCTGCTTGAAAGTCGCGCGTCGGGACGCCCATCTTCCGTGCAAAGACGAGCGATTCTGCGCAATGGCGCTTGAGCACGGAATTTGCGTCGCGCAGTTTCGTCGCGCTTCGGCCGGCCGGGAGAGCGAGCGGCGGGGCGCCTGAACTTGATGATTTGGGGCGTTCGTCGTCGAAGGTCTGAAAGCGTAGAAGATGCGGAGCAGGCAGGAATGTCGGCTCCCGGAATTCAGGACAGCCATGACCAACCAACGCAAGTCCATCGTCCCCGGAACTCTCGACGTCTATCCCGTCCTGCCGCTGCGCGACATTGTCGTCTTCCCGCACATGATCGTTCCACTGTTCGTCGGCCGCGAAAAGTCTATTCGCGCGCTCGAAGAGGTGATGAAGTCCGATAAGCCGATCCTGCTCGCGACCCAGAAGAACGCAGCCGACGACGATCCGGCGCCCGACGCCATTTTCTCGGCGGGCACGTTGGCCAGCGTCCTCCAGTTGCTCAAGCTGCCTGACGGCACAGTCAAGGTGCTGGTCGAAGGATCGACGCGCGCCCAGGTGACCCGGTTCATGCCCGGCGACGGCTTTTTTCAGGCTGAAGCTCAGGCGGTCGCGGACGAGCCGATCGAAAAGATCGAGGGCGAAGCCCTGTCGCGCTCGGTCGTCTCCGAGTTCGAAAGCTACGTCAAGCTCAACAAGAAGATTTCGCCCGAGGTCGTGAGCGCGGTCAATCAGATCGACGACTACGGCAAGCTCGCCGACACCATCGCCTCGCATCTTGCGGTCAAACTGTCCGACAAGCAGGCGATTCTCGAGATGCGGTCGATCGCCAAGCGGTTCGAGAAGTGCCTGGCGCTGATGGAAAGCGAGATCTCGGTGCTCCAGGTCGAGAAGCGCATCCGCACCCGCGTCAAGCGGCAGATGGAGAAGACCCAGCGCGAGTACTACCTCAACGAGCAGATGAAGGCGATCCAGAAGGAGCTCGGCGACGAGGAAGGCAAGGACGAAATGTCCGAGCTCGAGGAGCGCATCAAGTCGACCAGGCTCACCAAGGAGGCGCGCGAGAAGGCGCTGGGCGAGGTCAAGAAGCTGAGGCAGATGTCGCCGATGTCGGCGGAAGCGACCGTCGTGCGCAATTATCTTGACTGGCTGCTGTCGATCCCGTGGCAGAAGCGGTCGAAGATCAAGAAGGATCTGCCGGCCGCGCAGACGATCCTCGACGCCGATCATTTCGGCCTCGACAAAGTCAAAGAGCGCATCGTCGAATACCTCGCCGTCCAGCAGCGCGCCAACAAGCTGACCGGGCCGATTTTGTGCCTCGTCGGGCCCGCCCGGCGTCGGCAAGACCTCGCTCGGCAAGTCGATCGCCAGGGCGACGGGCCGCGAATTCGTCCGCATGTCGCTCGGCGGCGTGCGCGACGAGGCGGAGATCCGCGGCCATCGTCGCACCTACATCGGCTCGATGCCGGGCAAGGTCATCCAGTCGATGCGCAAGGCAAAGACTTCGAATCCGCTCTTCCTGCTCGACGAGATCGATAAGATGGGCATGGATTTTCGTGGCGATCCGTCGTCGGCGCTGCTCGAAGTGCTCGATCCGGAACAGAACTCGACCTTCAATGATCACTATCTGGAGGTCGACTATGATCTGTCGGGCGTGATGTTCGTGACCACGGCCAACACGCTCAATATCCCGCCGGCGCTCATGGACCGGATGGAGATCATTCGAATCGCCGGCTACACGGAGGACGAGAAGCTGGAGATCGCCAAGCGGCATCTCCTGCCCCATTCGATGATCAAGCACGGTCTCGAAGCCAAGGAATGGGTCGTCGAGGACAGCGCCATCATGGAGCTTATCCGGCGCTATACGCGAGAAGCTGGCGTCCGCAATCTCGAGCGCGAACTTTCCAATCTCGCGCGCAAGGCGGTGAAGGAGATCCTCACCAACAAGAGCAAGACGATCGTCGTCACCGGCCAGAACGTCGCCGAGTTCCTCGGCCCGCCGAAGTTCCGCTATGGCGAAATCGAGGCCGACGATCAGGTCGGGCTGGTGACAGGGCTTGCCTGGACGGAGGTCGGCGGCGAGCTGCTGACGATCGAGGGCGTCATGATGCCCGGCAAGGGCCGCATGACGGTGACGGGCAATCTCAAGGACGTGATGAAGGAGTTGATTTCGGCTGCGGCGTCCTACGTGCGCTCCCGCGCCGTCGATTTCGGTATCGAGCCGCCGCTGTTCGACAAGCGCGACATCCATGTGCATGTGCCGGAAGGCGCGACGCCGAAGGATGGGCCGTCCGCGGGTGTCGGCATGGCGACCGTTATCGTCTCGATGCTGACGGGCATTCCGGTGCGGCGCGACATCGCCATGACCGGCGAGATCACGCTGCGCGGGCGCGTCCTCCCGATCGGCGGTCTCAAGGAAAAGCTGCTTGCGGCGCTGAGAGGCGGAATCAAGAAGGTCCTCATTCCGGAAGACAACGCCAAGGACTTGGCGGAGATACCGAGCTCGGTGAAAAACGGACTTGAGATCGTGCCAGTTTCGCGCATGGACGAGGTGCTCGCACACGCTCTCCTTCGCCAGCCGACGCCGATCGTGTGGGAGGAGGAGGTCGCCACGGCGCAGCCGCCTGCCGAGCCCGCCCGAAGAGGATGGCCAAGGGCTCGTCGCGCACTGACGACTCGTTGCCGCGGCGCCCCGGAAACCGGGTGTTTCCGGCTGCCAGAAGGCTGGACCTGCCCACGATCGCCGCGAATTCTTTGGAATTCGCGGCTTTTTTTCGCTGCAGAGCATTTTTAGGCGGCAAAAGCGCTCTTTTTTTGCCTGCAATCCCGGCGAACGCTTGCGTTCCTTGGACGAAACGGCGAGCTATGGATCGAACTCTGCTGTCGATTCGCCTGGGGCGGCGATGAGCGCCTTCGAGGGGGAGGGACGGGCATGAGCGCGCGGCGGCGCGAGTCGCCGCGTCATAGAGGCGCTGAAGGCGCCGGACTTCAGAACCGGCGCCGACAACCGAGCGCCGCATTCGAACGGAGAGGCCAATAATGAATAAGCTTGAGCTCGTCGATCATATCGCCACGGAAGCGGAATTGACCAAGGTCGCCGCCGCCGCCGCGCTCGAGGCCGTGCTGGACGGAATCGAGAAAACGTTGAAGAAGGGCGAGGAAGTGCGTCTGGTCGGATTCGGCACCTTCTCCGTGCGCGAGCGCGCGGCCGGGAAGGGCCGCAATCCGGCGACCGGCAAGGAAATCAAGATCGCCGCGTCGAGGAACGCGCGTTTCAAGCCCGGCGCGGCGCTGAAGGCGAGCCTCAACAAGAAATCGGCCAAGAAATAGATCGATTCCGCGCGTTCTGCGACGCCTATTGGGCGAAGTCGCGGGGCAGCTTTGGGCCGCCCCGTTGCCTGAGTCGCGCTCTTGACGAGCGGCGCCCGCTCACGCTTGGCGAGCCTGCCGCGAGCCTGTAGTGTCGGGAGCTCGCCGGACCACGAGTGCGGCGGCGACAAGGGCGGTTAGCTCAGTTGGCAGAGCATCTCGTTTACACCGAGAGGGTCGGCGGTTCGAGCCCGTCACCGCCCACCAGCCTCGAGCGCTTTCGGGCGCCGTTGGCGCTGGCGGCCGGACTGATGCTCGCTGCGATAGCGCTGACCCCTGCTGATGCGCAGGAGCGCGGGGCGATGAGTTTCCGTGTCGCGCCGCTCGAATCCCGCGATTGCGGCAGACATTGTCCCGATGTCATCGTCGCCGACGGCGTCATCGAGGCCGAAACGCCTCAGGCCTTCGTCGATTTCCTCAAATCGGGCAGCGCCGACACAAAGTTGCGGCGCATCGTGTTTTTCAACTCCCGTGGCGGCAATGTCGTCGCCTCGATGGTCTTTGGCCACATTCTACGTGGGCTGCGCATCGCAGGCGTCGTCGGACGGTTCGAGGCGGCCGGCGATCCGGGTCCGTTCGTTGGCGAATGCCTGTCTGCGTGCGTCTACGCGCTGATGGGCGCGGTCCGCCGGGTCGCGCCTCCCGGCAGCGAAGTCGGGCTTCATCGGATGTCGATCGTTGAGAGCCAAGGGGGCGGCTTTTTGCGGCCGCCGCAGGTAACCCGCAGTTTCGCGGATCCGCCAATGGTCGCCGTGCTTGGACGCTACGCGCGCCGAATGGGGATCGACCCGGCGCTCGTGCGCACGGCCGAGTCGTTGCCGCCTGACACCGTCCATGTGCTCTCGCGCGAAGAAATGCGGCGCTGGTCGCTAGCCACTAGCCAATTTTAGGCTTCGTGAGTGCGGGCGCGTCGCTTATCCCAACCGCCAAGCCGGACACTGCGCATCGCGCGAGCGGGCGCGTTCCTGCCCGCTGGCGATCCTTGACTTGGGCGTGCGCGTGGCTTATCGCGCTCCGTCTCCCGCGGGGGAGTAGCTCAGTTGGTTAGAGCGCCGGCCTGTCACGCCGGAGGTCGCGGGTTCAAGTCCCGTCTCTCTCGCCATTTTCCCCCGAGGTAGGCGCCTCGACGCGCTTGAAGTCCGCGTCTGTTCGCGTGCGGCGCGCCGCGGCGCTTTCGCGCGTCGTGCCGGGGAATCAAGTCCTTTCGCCTTGCATGCTTCGCTGCGCTGCGATACCCCTTCAGCGATGGAGCGTCCGCCGTTCGGACGAAGCTCCCTCGCGTCCGCCTGGTCGCAACCTGAAGAGCAAGGCCATGCCGAGCCTCATTTCCGACTACATGCCCCTGGTCGTATTCATAATTCTGGCCGCGCTGATCGGCGGCGCGCTGATGATTGCGCCTTTCCTGGTCGCCTTTCGGGCGCCCGACGCCGAGAAACTTTCGCCCTACGAATGCGGGTTTCCTCCGTTTGACGACGCGCGCATGCGCTTCGACGCTCGTTTCTACCTGGTCTCTCTCCTCTTCATCATCTTCGATCTCGAGGTGGCTTTCCTCTTTCCATGGGCGATCGTTTTCCACGACCTTGGCGCGCTCGGATTCTGGTCGATGATGTTGTTCCTGGGGGTGCTCACCATCGGATTCGTGTACGAATGGAACAAGGGAGCGCTAGAATGGGATTGAGCTCCAGCTCGACCCCCGCGCTTGGCGCGACGGACTTCCTCGATCCGCTGACCGGCAAGCCGCTTCGGCCCGAAGACCGATATTTCGGCTCAATCAGCGACGAGCTTGCCGACAAGGGGTTTCTCGTCACCACGACGGACGACCTGATCCAATGGGCACGCACTGGCTCGCTGATGTGGATGACCTTTGGCCTTGCCTGCTGCGCCGTCGAGATGATGCAGTTGTCGATGCCGCGCTACGACGTCGAGCGTTTCGGCTTCGCGCCGCGCGGCAGCCCGCGCCAGTCGGATGTGATGATCGTGGCGGGGACGCTGACCAACAAGATGGCTCCGGCGCTGCGGAAGGTTTACGACCAGATGCCGGAACCGCGTTACGTCATCTCGATGGGTTCGTGCGCCAATGGCGGCGGCTATTACCATTATTCCTACTCAGTGGTTCGAGGGTGCGACCGCATCGTGCCGGTGGATATCTACGTGCCGGGCTGCCCTCCAACTGCTGAAGCCCTGCTCTACGGGGTGCTGATGCTGCAGAAGAAGATCCGGCGTACGGGCACGATTGAACGCTGAGGGAACGCGGAGAGCGCTAAAGAAGGGCGGAGTGCGGGGGTGAATGGACGACCAGCTTGAGACCATCGCAGCGAAACTCGCCGCCGCGGCGCCCGGCGCGGTGCTGGAGTCCAGTTTCGCATTCGGCGAGTTGACGCTGGCCGTCGATCCAGCGCGCGTCACGGAAACCCTCCAATTCCTGCGTGACGATCCCGCGGCCGAGTTCATTTCGATCATCGACATCTCGGGGGCCGACTATCCGGCGCGCGAGAAACGGTTCGACGTCGTCTATCATCTGCTGTCGCCGAAGCTGAACCGACGGATCAGGGTCAAGGTGGCGACCGACGCCGACACGACGGTCGCGAGCGCGACGGCCGTCTATCCGGGGGCAGACTGGTACGAGCGCGAGATATACGACTTGTTCGGAGTCCTGTTCGATGGCCATCCGGACTTGCGGCGCATCCTGACCGACTACGGTTTCGAAGGGCACCCGCTGCGCAAGGACTTCCCGATGACTGGTTTCGTCGAGGTACGCTACGACGACGGGGAAAAGCGCGTGCGTTACGAGCCGGTGCGACTCAATCAGGAATTCCGCCGGTTCGATTTCCTGAGCCCGTGGGAAGGCGCGCCGCTGCCCGGTGATGAGAAGGCGTAGGGGCAATAGGGAAGAGGCAGTGACCGACCAGAACCTCCGCAACTTCTCCATCAACTTCGGGCCGCAGCATCCGGCGGCGCACGGCGTATTGCGCCTCGTGCTCGAGCTCGACGGCGAGGTGGTCGAGCGCGTCGATCCGCATATCGGCCTTCTGCATCGCGGCACCGAGAAATTGATGGAGGCGCGAACCTATTTGCAGAATGTCCCCTATCTCGACCGACTCGATTACGTAGCGCCGATGAATCAGGAACACGCCTATGCGCTGGCGGTCGAACGGCTCTTGGGCGTTTCGATTCCCCGCCGCGCGCAACTGATCCGTGTGCTCTATTGCGAAATCGGCCGTCTGCTCTCGCATCTGCTCCAGATTACGACGCAAGCGAACGACGTCGGCGCGATGACCCCAATTCTGTGGGGGTTCGAGGAGCGCGAGAAGCTGATGGTCTTCTACGAGCGCGCGAGCGGCTCGCGGATGCACGCGGCCTACTTCCGTCCCGGCGGCGTCCACGAGGATCTGCCGCGCAAGCTCATCGACGACATCGAGGCTTTCTGCGATCAT
Source organism: uncultured Alphaproteobacteria bacterium (assembly GCA_963767245.1). GTDB lineage: Bacteria > Pseudomonadota > Alphaproteobacteria > Rhizobiales > Beijerinckiaceae > Roseiarcus. Next base: position 98,086 of record CAVYDG010000024.1, on the reverse strand, counting down.
TTCCTCGGCGTCTGCGACGATATGGAAACCTTGCTTACCGGAAATCGCATCTTCAAGCAGCGCAACGTCGACATCGGCGTCATTAAGCTCGCCGACGCTTGGGCCTGGGGCTTCTCGGGCGTGATGGTGCGCGGCTCCGGGGCGGCATGGGACTTGCGCAAGGCGCAGCCTTATGAGTGCTATGAGGAAATGGACTTCGACATTCCCGTCGGCAAGAACGGCGACTGCTACGACCGTTATGTGATCCGGATGGAGGAGATGCGCCAGTCGGTGAAGATCATGCGGCAGTGCTGCGAAAAGCTCAATTCGCCCGGCGGCGAAGGGCCGGTCCACACCGACGACGGCAAGGTCGCGCCGCCCCGGCGCGCCACCATGAAGCGGTCGATGGAGGCGCTCATCCATCATTTCAAGCTCTATACCGAGGGCTACAAGGTGCCGTCCGGCGAAGTCTACGCCGCGGTCGAGGCGCCCAAGGGCGAGTTTGGCGTCTATCTCGTGTCCGACGGCTCCAACAAGCCTTATCGCGTCAAGCTCCGCGCGCCCGGTTTCGCGCATCTACAGGCGATGGATTTCCTCTGCCGCAAGCACATGCTCGCCGACGTCAGCGCCATCCTCGGGTCGCTCGACATCGTGTTCGGGGAGGTCGACCGATGACCGAAGCCGCCCCCTCGCTGCAATCGAGGACCCTCTGACCAATGTCCGTCCGTCAGTTTGCCGAACGACAGCCGACGAGCTTCGAGTTCACGCCCGAGAACAAGGCGTGGGCGGAGAAGGAACTGGCGAAATACCCTCCCGGCCGGCAGCCCTCGGCGGTGCTCGCGCTGTTGTGGCGCGCGCAGAAGCAAAGCGGCTACTGGCTGCCGAGGCCAGCGATCGAGGCGGTCGCAGCGATGCTCGACATGCCCAAGATCCGCGTGCTCGAGGTGGCGACCTTCTACACGATGTTCAACCTGGCGCCGGTCGGCCGCCATTACGTTCAACTCTGCGGCACGACGCCGTGCATGCTCAGCGGCTCCGAAGACCTCAAGGCGGTGTGCCGCAAGCGCATCGGCGAGCAAGGCCATGTCACGTCCGACGGCCTGTTTTCGTGGATCGAGGTCGAATGTCTCGGCGCGTGCTGCAATGCGCCGATGGTCCAGATCAACGACGACTACTACGAGGACCTGACGCCGGAGAACTTCGCCAAGCTACTCGACGACTTGGCGGCTGGCCGGCCGGTCAGGACCGGGTCGCAGATTGGGCGCGTCTCCTCCGAGCCCGTAGGTGGCTTGACCTCGCTTGCGAGCCTCTATGGCGCCGACGATCATGGCGCGCCTGCCGGGCCCGCGCCCGCGCTGGCCCCAGCTAACCATCAGTCGCCGCCTTCCCCGAACGATGCCGCCCTACACGCGCATGCGGAAGCGGAAGCGGCGCACATCGAGACGGCGCTTGCGTCTCTGCCTGCGGACGCAACGCCTCACCAGAAGGCCGACGCGGTCGGCAGTCGGCCCCTCGCGCTGGACGCCCCTCGCGAAGGCGGCCCCGACGACCTGCAGCGGATCAAGGGCGTGGGCCCCGTCAATGAGAAGCACCTGCACGAGCTCGGCGTCTTTCACTTCGATCAGATCGCCGCCTGGGTAAGGAGCGAGATTCGCTGGGTTGGGACCTATCTGTCGTTTCCCGGCCGCATCGATCGTGAGCAATGGGTGGTCCAGGCCGCGAAACTCGCGGCCGGTGGAAGTGGGCCCAAGGACGAGCTAACCCACGCCCGTCTGCCGACCGGGAAGATCGGGGACTGAGCGATGCTGGACGACAAGGATCGCATCTTCACCAACCTCTATGGCTTCGGCGACCGCAGCCTGAAGGGGGCGCGAGCACGCGGGAACTGGGACGGGACCAAGGCGATCGTCGACAAGGGGCGCGACTGGATCATCGCCGAAATGAAGGCCTCGGGATTGCGCGGGCGAGGGGGCGCGGGCTTCCCGACCGGACTGAAATGGTCATTCATGCCCAAGACCGTCGATCCCAAGCGGCCTCATTACCTCGTCGTCAACGCCGACGAATCGGAGCCGGGGACCTGCAAGGATCGCGAGATCATGCGCAACGATCCGCATACGCTGGTCGAGGGCGCGCTGGTCGCCTCGTTCGCGATGGGCGCCCACGCGGCCTATATTTACGTGCGCGGGGAATTCATCAAAGAGCGCTACCATCTCGAGGCGGCAGTCGCGGAAGCCTACGAGGCGCAGCTTATCGGCAAGGACAACATTCACGGCTGGCCGTTCGACCTCTACGTCCATCATGGCGCCGGCGCCTATATCTGCGGCGAAGAGACGGCAATGCTCGAATTGCTCGAGGGCAAGAAGGGCATGCCGCGCATGAAGCCGCCCTTCCCGGCGGGAATGGGGCTGTACGGCTCGCCGACGACCGTCAACAACGTCGAGTTGATCGCCGTCGCGCCGACGATTTTGCGGCGTGGCGCATCATGGTTCACGAGTTTCGGCGCCCCCAACAATTCCGGCACCAAGGTCTTCAGCGTATCGGGTCACGTCAACAAGCCCTGCAACGTCGAGGAAGCGATGTCGATCCCGTTCCGCGAGCTGATCGACAAGCACTGCGGCGGCGTGCGGGGCGGCTGGGACAATCTGCTCGCGGTGATTCCGGGTGGAGCGTCGGTTCGGCTCCTTCCGGCAGCCCAGATCATCGACTGTCCGATGGATTTCGACTCGCTCGCCAAGCTCAAGTCCGGCCTCGGCACAGCGGCTGCGATCGTGATGGACAAATCGACCGACGTGATCCGCGCGATCGCGCGGCTTTCCTATTTCTACAAGCACGAGAGCTGCGGCCAGTGCACGCCTTGCCGCGAAGGAGCGGGATGGATGTGGCGCGTCATGGAGCGGATGGTTCAAGGCCGCGCGCAGAAACGAGAGATCGACATGTTGCTTGACGTGACCAAGCAGGTCGAAGGGCACACCATCTGCGCCCTTGGCGACGCCGCGGCCTGGCCGATCCAGGGGCTCATCGCCCATTTCCGGCCCGAGATCGAGAGGCGCATCGACCAATATGCCGCCAACCCGGCGAGCGAGCCGTTGTCGGCGGCGGCGGAGTAGCTCATGACGAATCATATCGCCCAGCTCAACATCGGCCGGTTCCGCTATCCGACGGATGATCCGCGCATGGCCGCGTTCATGACGAACCTCGATCGCATCAACGCTCTTGCCGAGCGCAGCGACGGATTCGTGTGGCGGCTCAAGGACGAGAGCAACAACGCGACCGCCATCCGCCCGGAAAGCGACCCGACGATGGCGGTCAATCTGTCCGTGTGGGAAAGCGTCGAATCGCTCGAGCGCTTCGTCTGGGCGACGGTCCATAAGCAGTTCTACAACCGCAAGGGCGACTGGTTCGAAAAGCCTGCGGCGCCGCATTTCGTCATGTGGCCCGTCCCCGCCGGACACATTCCCGACCTCGCCGAGGCGATGGGGCGGCTCGAATATCTGAGGGCTCAGGGCGACAGCGATTTCGCGTTCGGCTGGAGCCACCTGGCGCATATCAAGCTGTGGATGAGCCGGAAATGCGGATAAGCGAGCGCGCGGAGCCGACGCCATGAAGATCGAGGGCGAAACGCAGCGATTGGATGCGCACATGGCCGACCTCGCGGGTTCGTCGTTCTGCAAAGTCAACCTATCCGGATCGCGGTTCGACGACGTGAATCTTTCTGGCGGCGAATATCGCAATATCAACATGGCCGGCTGCGTCCTCGAAGATCTCAACATGTCGGGATGGCGGGTCCACGACGCCAATCTCGCCGGCCTTCGGATCGAAAAGGCCAATCTCGCCGGGGCATCGATCATGTCCGCGAATCTGAACGGAATGACCATCGACGGCCTCTCGGTCACCGACCTTCTCGAATATTGGCGGACCGGCCACGCGGCGAGAAGCGCATGAGCAAGATCATCATCGACGGTAAGGAAATCGACGTTCCCGCCGAATATACGCTCCTCCAGGCGTGCGAAGCAGCCGGGGCCGAGGTGCCGCGGTTCTGCTACCACGAGCGGCTTTCCATCGCGGGCAATTGCCGAATGTGCCTGGTCGAAGTGAAGGGCGGGCCGCCGAAGCCGACCGCGTCCTGCGCCATGGGGGTCAAGGACCTGCGGCCGGGCCCGAACGGCGAGCCTCCGGTCGTGTTCACCAATTCGCCGATGGCGCGCAAGGCGCGCAAGGGGGTGATGGAGTTCCTCCTTATCAACCATCCGCTCGACTGTCCGATCTGCGACCAGGGCGGCGAATGCGATCTGCAGGATCAGGCGATGGGATACGGCGCCGATTCGTCGCGCTTCTCCGAGAACAAGCGCGCCGTCGACGACAAGTTCATTGGCCCCTTGGTCAAAACCTCGATGAACCGCTGCATCCAATGCACGCGCTGCGTCCGCTTTGTGACCGAAGTCGCCGGCGTCCCGGAACTCGGCGCGATCGGCCGCGGCGAGGACATGGAGATCACCTCCTATCTCGAGCAGGCGCTGACGTCCGAGCTGCAGGGTAACGTTGTCGACCTCTGTCCGGTTGGAGCCCTGACCGCGAAACCGACCGCGTTCCACGCCCGCCCGTGGGAGTACGTCAAGACCGAGTTGGTCGACGTCATGGATGCGCTGGGCTCTGCGATCCGTCTCGATTCTCGCGGACGTGAGATCGTACGCATCCTGCCGCGCATCAACGATACGATCAACGAGGAATGGATTTCCGACAAGACGCGGCACATCGTCGACGGGCTCAAGACGCAGCGGCTCGACCGCCCTTACGTGCGTGTCGAGGCTCGCTCAAGCCTGCGAGCTGGGCGGAGGCTTTCGCCGCGGTCGCTGGCAAGGTCAAGGCGACATCGGCGTCCCGGGTCGGCGCGATCATCGGCGATCTGGCGACGGTCGAGGAAATGTTCGCGCTGAAGGCGCTGTTCGCCAGGCTCGGCTCGCCCAACATCGACTGTCGCCAGGATGGTTCGAAGCTCCATCCGAAATTCGGCCGCGCGTCCTACGTCTTCAATTCGACGATCGCGGGAGTCGACCAGGCCGACGCGATCCTCGTCATCGGTTCGAATCCGCGCCACGAAGCGGCGGTGCTCAACGCGCGCATTCGCAAGCGCTGGCTCGGGGGCGGCGTGCTGACCGGGCTCGTCGGCGAAATGGCCGACCTCACCTACAAATACAATTACCTCGGCGCCGGGCCGGAATCGCTCGCCGCCTTCGCCGACCATCCGCCGGCGAACAAAGTCAAGCCGATGTTCATTCTTGGAGCCGGGGCCTTCGCGCGGCCGATGGCGGCGCCATTCTCTCGCTCGCGGCGAAGGCGGCGCTGTCGCTTGGCGTGGTGAAGGATGGGTGGAACGGCTTCAATGTGCTGCACAGCGCCGCCTCGCGCGTCGGCGGCCTCGATCTCGGCCTCGTCCCGGGCGAAGGCGGGCTCGACGCGCTGGCGATGGCGAAAGCGAATGCAGTCGACGTGCTCGTCAATCTCGGCGCCGACGAGATCGACATCGAGCCGGGCGCTTTCGTTGTCTACATCGGCACGCATGGCGATCGTGGAGCGCATAGAGCCGACGTCATCCTGCCGGGCGCGGCCTATACCGAGAAGACCGGCATCTACGTCAACACCGAAGGGCGGCCGCAGTTCGCCGAGCGCGCGGTTTTTCCGCCCGGGGACGCACGCGAGGACTGGTCGATCCTGCGCGCGCTCTCGGATCCGATCGGCGCGCGACTGCCGTTCGACTCGCTCACCCAGTTGCGCTCGGCGCTTGCCGCCGCCTATCCTTTCCTGGTGCGCTTCGATGTGGTTGCGCCTTCGGATGCGGGCGTCTTCGGTCAACTCGCCGCGCTCGGCGGCGCGATCGACAAAGCCCCTTTTGCTCCGGCGGTCGCCGACTTCTACCTCACCAATCCGATCGCGCGCGCCTCTCGCGTCATGGCCGAATGCTCGGCTTTGCGCCGGGGCGTCCAGCGCGAGGCGGCGGAATAGAGCGATCTGGCGATGAGCAGCGCAACACCCTCCCGTTCAGCTTCCCCGCCCTGGGGCGCGATTCTCGGCGCTGGCGCCGTCGTCATCATCGTGATCGTCGCCGCGCTATGGCTTCTGATCAGAAGCGGCGCCATGTCGGAGGCCGGCGAATGGATGCACGAGAGCGACGCCGGCTCGCTGCTGAGGCATGTGCTCGAGAGCCTCCTGCTGCTCATCTGTCTTCTTCTGTCAACCGATGTTCTGATCTACCTCGAGCGCAAAATCTGGGGCGCGGTACAGCTGCGGCGCGGACCGAACGTGGTCGGACCCTGGGGGGTTCTGCAGCCGTTGGCGGACTTTTTGAAGTTCATCTTCAAGGAGCCGGTCATCCCGGCGAGCGCCAACAAGGGCGTGTTCGTCATGGCGCCGCTGGTTTCGGTCGTGCTGGCGTTTTCCGCCTGGGCGGTTATCCCGCTCAGCTGACGGCTGGTCGATCAGCAACATCAACGTCGGCCTCCTCTATCTCTTCGCCATCTCGTCGCTCGGCGTCTACGGCATCATCATGGCCGGCTGGGCGTCCAATTCGAAGTATCCGCTGATGTCGGCGCTGCGCGCAGCCGCCCAGATGGTGTCCTACGAAGTGTCGATCGGCTTCGTCATTGTCACAGTGGTGATGTGCGCCGGTTCGACGAACCTGTCCGAGATCGTGCGCGCGCAAGATACGCGATTGGGCTTCCTTGGCTGGTACTGGTTGCCGCTACTGCCGATGTTCGTTATTTTCTTCGTCTCGGCGCTCGCCGAAACGAACCGACCGCCATTCGATCTGACCGAGGCGGAATCGGAACTCGTCGCGGGTTATTCGGTCGAATATTCGGCTCTCGCTGTTCCTGCTCCAATACCTGACCGAACTCGTCGCGGTGCTGACGATGTCGCGCGATGACGGCGGTGCTGTTCCTGGGCGGATGGCTGTCGCCGTTGCCGTTTCCGCCCTTCACCTGGATTCCGGGAGTGATCTGGTTCCTCATCAAGTTGTGGTCGGTGGTGTTCATGTTCTCGATGGTGAAGGCGTTCGTCCCGCGCTATCGTTACGATCAATTGATGCGTCTCGGCTGGAAGGTGTTCCTGCCGATCTCGCTGGTGATGGTGGTGGTCGTGGCCGGCGTGCTCGAGTTCACCGGTTGGGGCGCGACCCCCTCAACGCCTCTCGGCTGACGGAGGAGAGGAAGGTTCATGGCTCTCAGGCTTGCCCAATCCGCCCGCTCGCTGTTCCTCGGCGAATTCGTGGCGGCGCTCGCGCTGTCGGTCCGCTACATGTTCAAGCCGAAGGCGACGCTGAACTATCCGCATGAAAAAACGCCGCTGAGCCCGCGCTTCCGCGGCGAGCATGCGCTCCGCCGGTATCCGAACGGCGAAGAGCGCTGCATCGCCTGCAAACTGTGCGAGGCGATCTGTCCGGCTCAGGCGATCACGATCGAGGCGGGGCCGCGACGCAACGACGGCACCCGGCGCACGACCCGCTACGACATCGACATGGTCAAGTGCATCTACTGCGGGATGTGCCAGGAAGCCTGTCCGGTCGACGCGATCGTCGAAGGACCTAATTTCGAATTCGCGACCGAAACGCGCGAAGAGCTTTACTATGACAAGCAACGATTGCTGGCCAACGGCGATCGCTGGGAGCGGGAGTTGGCGCGAAACATCGCGCTCGACGCGCCGTATCGATAGCAGCCTTCTTCTTTCGCGGGGGAAGGATGCTGGCCATGGCTCGTTGAAGGACGGACATGGTCAGTGGACGTCCTTTGGCCGGCCGGACGCGCAGTCCCCGGCGCAACGGGCGCGCTAAGGAACGCGGCGCTTCGCGTCGAGCCTTCGTCTGCAAAGACGGAGCGGTTGGGGCGAGCGGCTTTTGACGAGAGGCGGGCGATGCAGGCTGATGCTCTGTTCTTCTGGATTTTTGCCCCGGTCCTGGTCGTGTCGGCTTTCGCGGTCATCGTGGCTCGGAACCCGGTCCATTCAGTCCTGTTCCTGATCCTTTCCTTTGTCTGCGCGGCCGGCTTGTTCCTGCTGATGGGCGCCGAGTTCCTGGCGATGATCCTGATCATTGTCTATGTCGGCGCAGTCGCGGTGCTGTTCCTGTTCGTTGTGATGTTGCTGGACGTGGATTTCGCCCGGCTGAGGCAGGGCTTCGTCGAATATCTGCCGCAGGGGTTGCTGATCGCGTTGGTGGTCGCGATCGAGTTGATCTACGTCGTCTCCGGTCTTGGCCCTTCGTCCAGGGCTGCAGCGGCGGCGACGCCGGTAGGCACGCTCAGCAACACCGCAGCGCTCGGCGAAGTGCTCTACACCCGATATTTCTACTTCTTTCAGGCGTCGGGGATGATTCTGCTCACCGCCATGATCGGCGCGATCGTCCTCACCCTCCACCACAAGCCGGGCGTCAAGCGGCAGGACGTCGGCGCGCAGGTCGCGCGCACCCCCGAAACCGCAGTCGAGGTGCGCAAGGTGCCCTCGCGCGTCGGGATATGAAGGATTACGGGCATGGGAATCGGCCTCTCCAATTATCTCACCCTCGCCGCGATCGTGTTCACGATCGGCGTCGCCGGGATCATTCTCAACCACAAGAACATCATCATCATCCTGATGTCGGTTGAGCTCATCCTACTGTCGGTCAACATCAACCTCGTCGCCTTTTCGACCTATTCGGGCGATCTGACCGGCCAGGCTTTTGCGCTCTTCATCCTCACGGTCGCGGCCGCGGAGTCGGCGATCGGCCTCGCGATCCTGGTGGCCTACTATCGCAATCGCGGCTCTATTGCAGTCGAAGACATCAGTTCGCTGAAGGGCTGAGACGGATCCATGTACGAGCTGATCGTCTTCCTGCCGCTTCTCGGCTTCCTGGTCGCCGGCATTTTCGGGCCGTGGATCGGCGCGCGCGGCGCCGAATATGTCACGACTGGCCTGCTCGGCGTTTCCTTCGTTCTCTCGTGGATTGCGTTCGTCATGGTCGCGGGCGGAGCGGACGCTCACATTGTGCTGGGCAACTGGTTCACCTCCGGCAAGCTCGTCGCCACTTGGGCGTTGCGCATCGACACATTGACCGCGGTCATGCTCGTCGTGGTGACGACGGTGTCGTGCCTCGTCCACGTCTACTCCGTTGGCTACATGGCGGATGACCCGTCGCGGCCGCGGTTTTTTGCTTACCTTTCGCTCTTCACTTTCGCCATGCTGATGCTGGTGACGTCGGACAATCTGGTGCAGCTCTTCTTCGGCTGGGAGGGCGTCGGTCTGATGTCCTACCTGCTGGTGGGCTTCTGGTACGAGAAGCCTGCGCCCAACGCCGCGGCGATCAAGGCGTTTGTCGTCAACCGGGTCGGCGACTTCGGCTTCTCGCTCGGCATCTTCCTCACCTTCTATCTCACCGGTTCCATCGCCTTCGACCAGGTGTTCGCCGCCGCGCCCGGCCTTGTCGGCAAGACAGTGCATTTCATCGGCTTCGATTGGGACGCCGTAACGCTCGCCTGCCTGCTCCTGTTCATGGGCGCAATGGGCAAGTCGGCGCAATTCCTGCTGCACACCTGGCTTCCCGACGCGATGGAGGGGCCGACCCCGGTCTCGGCCCTCATTCACGCGGCGACCATGGTGACCGCCGGCGTGTTCATGGTCGCGCGGCTGTCGCCGCTGTTCGAATTCTCGCCGACCGCGCTCAGCGTCGTCACCATTGTCGGCGGGACGACGGCCTTCTTCGCCGCGACCATCGCCGGGGTGCAGATGGACATCAAGAAGGTCGTCGCCTATTCGACCTGTTCGCAGCTCGGCTACATGTTCGTCGGCCTTGGCGTCGGGGGCTACAGCTTCGGCATTTTCCATCTGTTCACCCACGCCTTCTTCAAGGCCCTTTTGTTCCTCTGCTGCGGCTCGGTGATCACCGCGATGCATCACGAGCAGGACATGCGGGCGATGGGTGGGCTTCGAAAAGAGCTGCCGGTCACCTTCTGGACGATGATGGCGGGCGCGCTGGCGCTCAGCGCCGTCGGCATCCCATTCACGCCGATCGGCTTTGCCGGGTTTGTGTCGAAAGACCCGATCATCGAGGCGGCCTTCGTCTCTCATCGCTTCGGCGCGACATACGCATTCTTGTGCGCCGACGTCGCGGCCGGACTGACCGCTTTCTACACTTGGCGCCTAATGTTCATGACCTTTTTCGGCAAGCGCGGCGACTGGTCAGCGAGCCTGCCGGCCGCGCACGACGGGCATGACCACGGCGATCATGGCCACGACGATCATCCGGTGCGCGAATCCCCGCTGGTCATGCTGGTTCCGCTCGCGGTGCTGGCCCTCGGCGCGACTTTCGCCGGCTCGGCCTTCCGCTATCTCTTCATCGGCGGCGGCCACGAGGGCTTCTGGCGCGGTTCCCTGTTTCTCGGCCAGGAGAACCACATCCTCGAGGAGATGGAGCACGCGCCGGCGCTGATCTCGCTCTCGCCGAGCCTGTTCATGCTGGGCGGGGTTGCGATCGCCTATTACATGTACCTCGTCGACCGCACTGCCCCGGCGCGGCTGGCGAACGCCTTCCCCGCCGTCTACCGCTTCCTCGTCCACAAGTGGTATTTCGACGAGCTCTATGACTTCCTGTTCGTCCGTCCGGCCTTCGCCATCGGCCGCGCATTCTGGAAGGGCGGCGACGGCGCGATCATCGACGGTCTTGGGCCGGACGGCGTCTCGGCGCGCGTACTCGACGTCGCCCGCAGCGCCGTGCGTCTGCAGACCGGCTACGTCTATCACTACGCTTTCGCGATGCTTATCGGCGCCGCCGCGCTGACGACCTGGTATCTGTTCAACGGGGCAGTGCGATGAACGGCTCCTGGATCCTCTCCGGCATCCTGGCGCTGCCGCTGATCGGCGCGCTGTTCATCCTGCTGCTGCCGGGCGACGGCGAGGCGACCAAGCGAAACGCGCGCTGGATTGCGCTGTTTGCGACGCTGATGACGTTCGCCCTGACCCTCGTCGCCTGGTCCCGCTTCGACCCGGCCCAGCCGGGCTTTCAGCTGGTCGAGGAGCGCGATTGGTTCTCGCATGCGATCCTTTACAAGCTCGGCGTCGATGGCATCTCGATGCCGTTCATCCTGCTCACCGCCTTTCTCATGCCGATCTGCATTGTCGCGTCCTGGACGCCCATTCAGACCCGTGTGAAGGAGTATATGATCACCTTCCTGGTGATGGAGACCTTGATGGTCGGCGTCTTCGCCGCGCTCGACCTGGTGCTCTTCTATCTGTTCTTCGAAGGTGGCCTCATCCCGATGTTCATCATCATCGGCGTCTGGGGCCACGGAAACCGGGTGTACGCCGCCTTCAAGTTCTTCCTCTACACCTTCACCGGTTCGGTCCTGATGCTGCTCGCGATCATGGCCATGTACTGGACGGCGGGCACGACCGACATCACGGTGCTGCTCAAGACGCACTTCCCGGCAAACATGCAGACTTGGCTATGGCTTGGGTTCTTCGCCTCGTTCGCCGTAAAGATGCCGATGTGGCCGGTCCACACCTGGCTGCCTGACGCCCATGTCGAAGCGCCGACCGCGGGATCGGTGATGCTGGCCGCTATCCTGTTGAAAATGGGCGGCTACGGTTTCATTCGGTTTTCGCTGCCGATGTTTCCGGACGCCTCGCTCTATTTCACCCCGCTCATTTTCGCCCTGTCGGTGATCGCGATCATCTACACCTCCCTTGTCGCGCTGGCGCAGGAGAGCATGAAGAAGCTGATCGCTTATTCGTCGGTCGCGCATATGGGTTTCGTGACGATGGGAATCTTCGCCGCCAACACCCAGGGGCTCCAGGGCGCCGTCTATCAGATGGTGAGCCACGGACTTATCTCAGGCGCTCTCTTCCTTTGCGTCGGCGTCGTCTACGACCGTATGCACACCTACGATATCGCCGCCTACGGCGGACTCGTGCAGCGCATGCCGCTCTATGCGGTCGCCTTCATGGTGTTTACGCTCGGCAATGTCGGTCTGCCTGGCACCACGGGCTTCATCGGCGAATTTCTGACCCTGATCGGCACGTTCCAGACCAACAATTGGGTCGCGTTCCTGGCCACGTTCGGCATAATCCTGTCCGCCTGCTATGCGCTCTATCTCTACCGCCGCGTCATCTTCGGCGTCATCGAGAAACCGAACCTGATGGGCATCGCCGACCTCACGGGTCGCGAGATCGCGACCTTGCTGCCGCTCGGGCTGCTGATGCTCTTCTACGGCGTGCATCCGCAGCCGATCATCGACGCCAGCGCGGCCTCGATCGATCAGCTCATTCAGGGCTTCCAACACGCGGTCGCGGCGACCAAGACTGCCGGCCTATGACAGCGCCCCGGGGCTTGCGCCGCCCATCACTTGTCTCTTGAAAGAGCGACATTCATGCACGAGACGGCCATTTCTCTTCCCGTGGTCCTGCCGGAAGCGGTTCTGGCGGCGGGAACCCTAGCGCTTGTGCTTTATGGGGCGCTGCGGGGCGAGCGAGGGTCGAATCTCGTCAACGAGATCGCCGTCGGCCTGCTCGGCCTCGTATTCATTCTGCTGGTGGCCAAGAATCGCCCGATGGGCGTCACCTTCTACGGCTCATTCGTCGACGACGCCTTCACCCGCTTCATGGGCGCGATCACGTTGGTCGGCTCGCTGGTGACGCTCCTGCTGTCAGTCGAGTTCATGCGTCAAGAACGGATCGGCGGCTTCGAATTCCCAGTCCTCATCCTGATTTCGACCCTCGGCATGCTGATGCTGATCGCGGCCAATGACTTCATTGCGCTCTACCTCGGTTTTGAGCTGATGAGCTTGGCGCTCTACGTGATCGCGGCGTATCGCCGGCATGACGCGCGCGCGACAGAAGCGGGTCTTAAATATTTCGTCCTTGGCGCCCTGTCCTCGGGCATGATGCTCTACGGCATGTCGCTGATCTACGGTTATTCGGGTTCCGTTTCGTTCAATGCGGTCGCCGAAGCGGTGCATGATCACGCGAGCATCGGCGTGCTGTTTGGGCTGGTGTTTATTCTGGTTGGGCTGGCGTTCAAGATATCCGTCGTGCCGTTTCATATGTGGACGCCCGACGTCTACGAAGGCGCGCCAACCCCGGTTACGACCTTCTTCGCCTCGGCGCCCAAGGTTGCAGCGATGGCGGTGCTTGTCCGCGTCATGGTTACCGCCTTTCCGGGCATTTCCAACGACTGGCGCCAGATCCTCACCTTTGTCTCGATCGCCTCGATGGCGCTTGGAGCGTTCGCCGCCATTGGCCAGCGCAACTTCAAACGCCTGATGGCCTACTCGTCGATCGGCCACATGGGATATGCGCTGGTCGGCCTTGCGGCGGGCACTGTCGAGGGCGCGCAAAGCGTCATTATCTACATGGCGATCTATGTCGTGATGACGCTTGGAACCTTCGCCGCCATTCTGTCTATGCGGCGTCAAGGCCGCGCGGTCGAGACGATGGCCGACCTCGCCGGCCTGGCGCGGACCAATCCGACAATGGCCTTCTTCCTTGCGACGATGATGTTCTCGCTCGCCGGTGTTCCGCCTCTCGCCGGCTTTTTCGCCAAGTTCTATGTCTTCGCCGCCGCCATCAAGGCCGGTCTCTATGGCCTGTCCGTCATCGGCGTCCTGGCGAGCGCGGTCGGCGCATATTATTACCTCAGGATCGTCAAGCTGATGTATTTCGACGAGCCGGCGCCAGCGTTTGATCGCCCATGCTCCGGTCGCGCGCATCGTGCTGGCGGTTTCGGCCCTTATGATCCTCCTATTCATGTTCTTGCCCTCGCCGATCACCAACGCCGCGATGGCGGCCGCGCAGTCGCTCTTTTGACGGCCGCCCTGAGGCTGGACAGCGCGCATGCGCCTTGGCGCGTGCTTCGATTCGGCGCGATCGATTCGACCAACGAGGAGGCGCGCCGCCGCGCGCTTGCGGGCGAGTCGGACCGGTTGTGGATCTTCGCCAGCGAGCAGACGGCGGGGCGGGGCCGCCGCGGGCGCGCTTGGGTCTCAGCGAGGGGCAACCTCCACGCCACCGCGCTCCTGATCGATCCGTGTCCCCCCGCGCTCGCCCCGCAACTCGGCTTCGTCGCCGGCGTGGCGCTGGCGCGCGCGGCGAGAGACGCCGGCGCGGCCGACGCCGGCCTCAAATGGCCGAACGATCTGATGCTGAACGGCGCAAAGTGCGCCGGCATCCTGGTCGAAGGGATTGGCCTTCGCGGCCGGCGCGTCGGCTATGCGGTCGGGGTCGGCGTCAATTGCGCCCATGCGCCGGAGGGGCTTGGTTATCCGACCTCTTGTCTCCGCCGACACAGCCGGCCAGGCGGTTGGCGCCGGCGAGTTGTTCGAGCGTTTCGCTCGAGCGCTTTGACGAGGCGTTCATGGCTTGGCGCGAGGGACAGGCGTTCGACCGCATTCGCTCCGCCTGGCTTGACCAGGCCCACGGTCTTGGCCAACGGGTGGCGATCGATGGCGCCGCCGGCCGACGCGAGGGCGTGTTCGAGGGGATCGATGCGGGCGGTCGCCTGCTCATGCGCTCCGAACGCGGGCTTGAGAGCATTGAGGCGGCCGACGTCAGTCTGGCGCCTGGATCAGACGCCCTGCCGCTGGCGGACCTGTCGGCTCATGCGCCGGAGGGTCGCGCCTAGATGACGGATGACAGCGAGCTCGTGTTCGCCCCGCTCGGCGGCCTGGGCGAGATCGGCATGAATTGCGCCCTTTACGGCTACGGCCCCGAAAACGCGCGCCAATGGCTGATGGTCGATCTCGGCGTCGCCTTTGCCGGCGAGGACCTGCCGGGCGTCGATCTCATCATGCCGGACCTCAGTTTCATCGAGAAGGCGAAGAAGAATCTGGTCGGCATCGTCATCACCCATGCGCACGAGGACCACATCGGCGCGCTCGCCGAACTTTGGCCTGACCTTGGCGCGCCCGTCTATATGACGCGCTTTGCGGCCGGACTCGCCGAGGCGCGCCGGCTCGGCGAGCCGGGCGCGCCCAAGATTCCGCTGAGGATCGTCGCCCAGGGCGAGAAAGTCGCCATCGGCCCGTTCGTCGTCGAGTTCATCGCGGTCGCCCATTCCATCCCCGAAAGCTCGGCGCTGGCGATCCGAACCCCCGCCGGCCTCGTTCGTCCACACCGCCGACTGGAAGATCGACCCGACGCCGATCATCGGCCCGCCGACCGATGAGGCGCGCCTCAAGGCGCTCGGCGACGAGGGCGTGCTGGCGCTGATCTGCGATTCGACCAACGTCCTGCGCGAAGGCGAGAGCCCGTCGGAGCGCGACGTCGCCAAGACGCTTGCCTGGCTGATCGGCGAGGCGAAGGGCAGGGTGGTCGTGACCACCTTCGCTTCCAACGTCGCCCGCCTTCGCTCCGCGGCCGAGGCCGGCTTCGCCGCCGGACGGCAGGTCTGCATTCTCGGGCGAGCGATCGAGCGCGTCGTCGCTGTCGCCCGCGAGTGCGGGATGCTCGACGGCGTGCCGCCGTTCTTGGGCATGGACGCGTTCGAGCGCCTGCCGCGCAACAAGATATTGGCGCTCGCCACCGGCAGCCAGGGCGAGCCGCGCGCGGCGCTCGCCCGCATGGCGCAGGACGAGCATCCGACCGCGGAACTCAGCGCCGGCGACACCGTCATCTTTTCTTCGCGCACCATTCCCGGCAATGAAAAGGCGGTCGGCAAGATCATCAACGCGTTCGTGACCGCGGGCGTCGAGGTCATCACCGACCGCACCGCGCTCGTCCATGTCTCCGGCCATCCGCGCCGGGCGGAAATGGCGAAAATGTACGCCTGGGTCCGCCCCAGGATCGCGGTGCCGGCGCATGGCGAGCCGCTTCACCTGAGCGAACATGCCGCGTTCGCCATTGCGCAAGGGGCGCCGCAGGTCTTGCGCGCCTTCGACGGCGATCTCATCCGCCTGGCCCCCGGCGACGTTTCGGCAATGGGCAGGGTCGCGAGCGGACGGCGGCTGAAGGACGGCGCGATTCTCCTGCCGGCGGATCAGGAATGCGTCGGCCAGCGCCGCAAGCTCGCCTTCGCCGGCGTCGTCTCGATCGCGCTCGCGCTGACGCCCAAGGGCGAAATGGCGGGCGACCCGGACGTGATGATCGCCGGCCTGCCCGAGCGCACGCGCGAAGGGGCGGCGATCGACGCGCTGATCGACGATGCGATCTTCGAGGCCTTCGAGGGCCTGCCGCCGGGCAAGCGGCGCGACCCCGACGTCGTCTCCAGCGCCATCGAGCGCGCGGTACGCAACTCCGTCAACGCCGTTTGGAGCAAGAAGCCCCAGGTGCATGTGCTGGTTGTCGAAGTGTAGCGCCGAGGGCGCCGTTGCACGGATGCTTTTGATCTAGGAAATTCGGATGAAAGACCTGGCGGGAAAGACCGCGTTCGTCACCGGCGCGGCGTCTGGGATTGGACTCGGCATTGCCGGCGCCCTCGCGCAGGCGGGCGCGAAAGTCATGCTCTGCGACATCGAGCAGGCGGCGCTCGCCGATGCCGTCGAGGACTCAAGCGCACCAACGCGGATGTCGAGGGCGTCAGGGCCGATGTCTCGCTCAAGTCCGAGCTGAAGGCGGCGGCCGACGCAACGATCGCCCGCTATGGCAAGGTGCACATTCTCGTCAACAACGCCGGCGTGGGCGGCGGCGGGCCTTATGGAGCTTGGACCGACTCGGAATGGGACTGGACGCTTGGCGTCAATCTCATGGCAGTCATCTGGGGCGTCGAGATTTTCGGCCCGTTGATCGAACGCCATCGCGAGGGCGGACACATCGTGTCGACCGCCTCGATCGCGGGGTTGGTCTCCTACGCCGCCACGATCCCGTACAACGTATCCAAATACGGCGTCGTGGCGCTTTCGGAGGGTCTGCGCGCCGATCTGGCCGCGCGCGGAATAGGCGTGTCGGTGCTCTGTCCCGGGATTCATTCGAACCCGAAATCATGAACTCGGTGCGCAACTTGCCGGAACGTTTCGCCCGCCCCTCCGAGGACGGCTCTGGCCGCGATGCGATCTTCCGATATGTTCAAGTTCATTCAGGATCGGGTCTCGCATGGGATCGATCCGTCCTATGTCGGCGAGCTTGTACGGGAAGGCATTGAAAAGGATTGGCCGTATATTTTCACCGACCCCGAGTTCGAGCCCCTCGTCGAAGCCCGTTTCGCCGCGATCAAGCAAGGCTTCGACCGAATTCGCGGGCGTGAACCGCGCCGTTGAGCAGTTCGCTGCGTCTCGTTCGACGTCCGCGAAAAACCGGTCGAGGAAAATCATGATCGGAAAGCTGAATCACGTCGCCGTCGCCGTTCCCGATCTTGAAGCCGCTGCCCGGACCTATCGCGAGACGCTCGGCGCGCGCGTCTCCGCCCCCAGGCCCGAACCCGATCACGGCGTGACGGTGGTGTTCGTCGAACTGCCCAACACCAAGATCGAGCTGCTGCATCCTTTGGGCGCGAACTCGCCGATCGCCAAATTCCTCGAGCGCAATCCGGAAGGGGGCATGCATCATCTCTGCTACGAGGTTGAGAACATCGTCGCCGCCCGCGACCAGCTCAAAGCCAGGGGCGCGCGCGTCCTCGGCGACGGGAATCCGAAAATCGGCGCCCATGGCAAGCCGGTCCTGTTTTTGCACCCGAAGGACTTCGCCGGCACGCTGATCGAGATCGAGCAGGTCTGACAGATGGGGCGTTCCGCCGTTGGAGACGGCACGAGCCGCCTCGGCGCGGACGGCCTTCTCCTCACCACCGCGTTCCTATGGGGCGTGACTTTTGTCGCGCAGAAATACGCCGCGGCGACCATGCCGGCGCTCGCCTTCGTCGCCGCGCGCTTTGCCGTATCCGCCGTGGTGCTTGCGCCGTTCGCGCTCTGGGAATTCCGCCGTAAGCCGCATGCGCCGAGCCGGGACGAATGGCGGCTCGCGCTCGTGATCGGGCTGACCCTTTTCCTCGGCACGAGCTTGCAGCAGGCGGGGATAGAGACGACGAGCGCCACCAACGCAGGCTTCCTCACCGCCTGCTATGTGGTGCTGACCCCGTTTGTCGTCTGGGCGCTCACCGGCGCGCGTCCGCGCGCGATCGTGGTCGCCGCGGGCTTCGTGTCGCTCGCCGGCGCCTGGCTGCTCGCTTCCGGCGGCGCGCTCGGCCCCCCGAATGCAGGCGATGCGCTCGTGCTTCTTGCCGATTTCGCTTGGGCCACGGGCATCGCGCTGACGCCGATATTCCTGGCCCGCTCGGGCCGGCCGTTACTGCTCGCCTTTGTGCAATATGCGGTCTGCGCCGGCCTTGCGGCGTTGTGCTCCGTTCTGTTCGAATCGACCCCGCCAAACGCGCTGGTCGCTACCATGCCGACGATTTTGTTCGCCGGCGTCGTCTCGGGCGCGATCGCCTACACAATCCAGATCTTCGCCCAGGCGCATACGCCGGCAGCCGAGGCCGCGCTCATTCTGGCGCTTGAGAGCGTCTTCGCCGCGTTCGCCGGCGCGCTCCTGCTCGATGAGCGCCTGACCGCCATCGGCGTGCTTGGGTGCGCACTGATTCTCGTCGGCGCGGTTGCAGTTGAGTTCGCGCCGTTACTTGGGCGGAAGGCGGCAAGCGTCTGACGCTCCCCTTTCTCGACCTGCCGCAGCGGCGGCATGGAACGCCAGCGTGTTCTGCTGGGACGGAGCAGAAGAAGGTGGAAAAGCTCTCCCTCGCCGAGGCGCGGCGGATCGCTCTGGCGGCCCAGGGCTTCGGCGGCCCGCGCCCGGAAAAAGTCACGGCCTCGCGATGGCTCAAGACCATCGACCGGCTCTCCCTTCACCAGATCGACAGCGTCAATGTCCTCGTCCGCGCCCATTACCTGCCCGCATTCTCTCGACTGGGACCCTATGACCGCACGCTGATCGACACGGCCGCCTGGGGAAGCCGGAAGAAGCGGCGGCTGTTCGAGTACTGGGCGCACGAAGCATCGTTGCTGCCGCTGGCCGTGCATCCGTTGCTGCGCTGGCGGATGGCCCGCGCCGAGCGCGGAGAGGTGGGCTGGAAGGGCCTGCGGCTGTTCGCGGGGGAGCGGCGGGCCGAGGCGGAAGCTCTTCTCAATCGCATCCGCAACGAGGGTCCGGGAGCGGCCTCGGATTTCGACGAAAAACGCGGCCGGTCGGGCTGGTGGGAATGGAGCGACGCCAAACAGGCGCTCGAATGGCTGTTCTGGGCTGGCCGCATCACGACCGCGACCCGGCGCGGCAGCTTCGAGCGGGTTTACGACCTGACCGAGCGCGTTATTCCGGCTGAGACCCTCGCCCTGCCAACTCCGGAAGAGCGTGAGGCTCACCGCGCCCTCGTCGAGCGGGCGGCCCAAGCGCTCGGCGTCGCCACGACGCAGGAGCTGCGCGACTATTTCCGTCTCGGTCCGCACGACGCGCGACAGGCGATTGACTCGCTGGTCGAGGCGGGCGTTCTCGAGCCGGTCGAGGTTCCCGGGTGGGCTCACCTCGCCTATCTTCACCGCGACGCCCGCAAACCGCGACGCATCTCGGCGCGCGCGCTGCTGGCGCCGTTCGATCCGCTCGTCTGGGAGCGCTCTCGCACGTTGCGGCTGTTCGACTTCCACTACCGGATCGAGATTTATACGCCGGCGGAAAAGCGCCAGCACGGCTATTATGTCTTGCCCTTCCTGCTCGGCGACCGGCTTGTGGCGCGGCTCGACCTGAAGGCGGACCGGCAGGGTGGACGATTGCTCGTCCATGCGGTGCATCTCGAGCCGCACGCGCCCGCGGACGCCATCGACGCAATCACGCAGGAACTCGCCGCGCTCGCGGACTGGCTTGGCCTTGCCGAAGTCTTATTGCCCCGGAAATCAGGCCGCGTGTGACAATCCCGGCGGGAGAAGCGCGGCAAGAGCCGCGGTATCGAGGGTATGATAAAGGCTGGCGATCCGATCGCCGTCAAACTCGACAAGATCGACACAATCGAAGACATGCGAGCGGCCGGTTTCGATGCAAGTGATTTTCGCCTGCCAGCGGATCGCGGCCTTGTTACCTTCGACGACCAGGGCAAGCTCCTTCCAGTTTTCGTATCTGAGGGTGTTGGCGAAATTTGCCAGCGCCTGACGTATCGCTTCGCGGCCTTTCATCGGTTCTCCGAAGCCGGGAATCGTCGCGGCGCTTACCTGCAAAGTGGCGTGCTCGGAGAAAGCCGAGGCGGCAGCGTCGGCGTCCTCTCGTACTCGAGCCAGATAGGTCGAGCGTACGACCTTCTCGATCATATCCTTGGTCAGCATCGTTCCCTCCGGAGTTCTCAAATCAACTGCCGAATATCGCGACCCGCCTTTGCAGGATCGGCCGATCACCGGAGACTGTCAATTCGCTTAGGTGCGCCCCCGATACTGGGCGCTGACTTTCGTTCTTTCGCCCGCTATAAGGCCGCCGTCGTTGCCAGTCCCAAAGGTCCTCATGTCCGGTTCAACCTTAGGCAGCGCTGCGCTCGACGAGCGAAGGCGGAGAATTCTGTTCCGCGCCTGGAGGCGGGGCCTGCGCGAGATGGATCTCGTGATGGGTCAGTTCGCCGACATGAACCTGCCTGCGATGAGCGACTCCGAAATTACCGAATTCGAAATCCTGCTCGACCTGCCAGACCCACAGATTTTCGCCTGGATCACCGGGAGCGAGCCGATTCCGGCCGAGCGCGACACGCCGCTACTCGCGCGCGTGGCGGAAGCGCCGCGCGCGGCGCTTAAGAGGGACGGAGGCGTATGAACGTCGTCGCAGCCCAGCATCCAGTGGCGGCCGCCATTCGCCGCCTCGAGGAGGGCGGCGCCGTCACGCTGGCGCGTGCGCCGGAGGGCTACGACGCGTTCGTCGTCGCCGAGCTCACGCGCGCCCTCGCAAAGTCCGGTGCCGAGCGCGCGGTAACACTGGTCTTCCTCGCCCGCGACGGCCTGCGCGCCCAAGGCTTCATCGACGCGCTCGCCTTCGCCGCTCCCGAGATCGAGGTTCTCCATTTCCCGTCCTGGGATTGCCAGCCCTACGATCGCGTCTCGCCCAACGCCGCGATTGCGGCCGAGCGGATGACGGTGCTGGCGCGTCTTGCGCGAACCAGTGGCGCCGTCGAGCGGCCGCGCATTCTCGTCGCCGCGGTCAATGCGCTGACCCAGCGCGCGCCGCCGCTCGCGTTCGTCGCCTCGGCGGCATTTTCCGCCGCGCCGGGCAA
Source organism: uncultured Alphaproteobacteria bacterium (assembly GCA_963767245.1). Lineage (GTDB taxonomy): Bacteria > Pseudomonadota > Alphaproteobacteria > Rhizobiales > Beijerinckiaceae > Roseiarcus. The sequence continues at coordinate 76,938 of CAVYDG010000024.1, read as the reverse complement.
CAGCGTGCGGACCGAGGATCTCATCCACTGGCTCGAGGCGAACGGTTACGCCAGGGCGAGCACGGTGCGCGACGTTGGCGATTACGCGGCTCGCGGCGGCATTCTCGACCTCTATCCGCCCGGCGCGGCGGCGCCGATCCGGCTCGATTTCTTCGGCGATACGCTCGAATCGATCCGCGCTTTCGATCCGGAGACGCAGCGCTCGACGACACAATTGCGCTCGCTCGATCTGGTGCCGATGAGCGAAGCGCGGCTGACCACCGAATCGATCCGCCGCTTCCGCCAGGCTTATGCGCAGGAGTTCGGCGCGCCGACCCCCGACGACGACCTCTATGCCGCGGTCAGCGAGGGCCGGCGCGCGATTGGCCTCGAGCACTGGCTGCCGCTGCTCTACGAAAGCCTCGACACGCTGTTCGACTATGTCGGAAATGCGCCGTTCGTGCTCGATGCGCGCGCCGAGGATGCCGCGCACGAGCGCATCGCTCTCATCGCCGACAATTACGCGGCCCGCCGGGCGGCTTACGCCGAGGACCCGGTCAAGGCGGATTATAAGCCGCTGCCCTCGACCCGCCTCTATATGGGCGAAGACGAGTGGAAGGAGCGGCTCGCCGCTCAGCCGCTCGCGCGACTGACCCCGTTCGAACCGCCGCCCGACGCCCTCAACGCTGTCGATTGCGGCGGCCGCACGGGACGCAACTTTGCCCCCGAACGCCAGAACGAGAGCGCCAACGTGTTCGACGCCGCGGTCGCGCATGTCAAGGCGCTCCGCGCGCGGGGCCTCAACGTCATCGTCGCCGGCTGGAGCGACGGCTCGCGCGAGCGCCTGAGCCATGTGCTCGCCGAGCATGGCTTGAAATCGCTCGAATTCGTCTCGTCCTATCATCAGGCGAAGACGGCGCGCGCCGGCGCGCTGCCGCTCGCCGTGATCGCGCTCGAACAGGGGTTCGAGGCGCCCGACTTCGCCATCATCGGCGAGCAGGACATTCTCGGCGACCGCCTCGTCCGCCAGTCGCGGCGCCGGCGGCGCGCCCAGGACGTGCTGGCGGAAGCGAGCGCGCTCACCGCCGGCGATCTCGTCGTCCATATCGACCACGGCGTCGGGCGTTTCGTCGGCCTTCAGACGATCGAAGCGGCGGGCGCGCCGCACGACTGTCTCGAGATTCACTACGCCGGCGGCGACCGGCTGTTCCTGCCGGTCGAAAACCTCGAGCTCCTGTCGCGCTACGGCTCGGAGACCGGCGAGCTCGACCGGCTGGGCGGGGCAGGCTGGCAGTCGCGCAAGGCGCGGCTGAAGAAGCGCGTGCGCGAGATGGCCGGCGAACTCATCCGCGTCGCCGCGCAGCGGATGATGCACGCCGCGCCGCGCCTGAGCGTGCCGGAGGGTCTTTACGACGAATTCTGCGCCCGCTTCCCCTATGAGGAGACGCCGGATCAGGAGAGCGCGATCCAGGCCACGCTCGACGATCTGGCCGCCGGCCGGCCGATGGACCGGCTCGTCTGCGGCGACGTCGGCTTCGGCAAGACCGAGGTTGCGCTACGCGCGGCTTTCGCCGCCGCGATCAACGGCAAGCAGACGGTGATCGTCGCCCCGACGACCCTGCTCGCGCGCCAGCACACCAAGAACTTCCGCGATCGCTTCGCCGGCCTGCCGGTCGGCGTCGGCCAGCTCTCGCGCATGGTCGGCGCGGCCGAAACCCGCGAGGTGAAGAAGGGCGCCGCCGAAGGCGCGATCGACATCGTCGTCGGCACCCACGCGGTGCTGGGCAAGACCGTAAGCTTCAAGGACCTCGGCCTCGTCGTCGTCGACGAGGAGCAGCATTTTGGCGTCGGCCACAAGGAGCGGCTCAAGGAATTGCGCGCGGAAGTGCACGTGCTGACGCTATCGGCGACGCCAATCCCGCGCACGCTGCAACTGGCGATGACCGGCGTGCGCGACATGTCGATCATCGCCACCCCGCCGATCGACCGGCTCGCGGTGCGCACGTTCGTCTCGCCGTTCGACGCGCTGATCGTCCGCGAGGCTCTGCTGCGCGAGCGCTATCGCGGCGGACAATCGTTCTACGTCTGCCCGCGGATCGAGGACCTCGATGAAGCGGCGGCGTTCCTGCGCAAAAACGCGCCCGAGTGCAAATTCGTCGTCGCCCACGGCCAGATGGCCGCGCGCGAGCTTGAGGACAAGATCGGCGCCTTCTACGACGGCAAGTACGACATCCTCCTGTCGACGGCGATCGTCGAATCCGGCCTCGATATTCCGCGCGCCAACACCATGATCGTGCATCGCGCCGACATGTTCGGCTTGGCCCAGCTCTATCAGCTGCGCGGCCGCGTCGGCCGGTCGAAGGTGCGCGCCTACGCCTATTTCACCACTCCGGCCAAGGCCAAGATCACCCCGCAGGCCGAGAAGCGGCTAAGCGTGCTGCAATCGCTCGATACGCTCGGCGCCGGCTTCCAGCTTGCGAGCCACGACCTCGACCTGCGCGGCGCCGGCAATCTGCTTGGCGAAGAACAGTCGGGCCACATCAAGGAGGTCGGCTACGAGCTTTATCAGCAGATGGTGCGCGAGGCGGTCGAGCGCATCAAGTCGGGCGAGGACGCGCCGGCCGAGGACATGTGGTCGCCGACCATCCAGCTCGGCGCGCCGGTGACGATCCCCGAAGCTTATATTCCCGACCTGCCGACGCGGCTCGCGCTCTATCGCCGCCTCTCGGCGCTCGAGGACGAGAGCGAGATCGACGCGATGGGGGCGGAGATCGTCGACCGCTTCGGCCCGCCGCCGCCCGAAGTCGGCCTCCTGCTCAGCCTGGTGCAGATCAAGGCCCTCTGCCGCCGCGCCAATGTCGAAAAACTCGAGGCCGGTCCGAAGGGCCTGACCCTCGCCTTCCGCAACAAATCCTTCGCCAACCCGACGGCGCTGGTCAGATGGGTCGCCGCGCAAGGGGAGCGGGCGCGCGTGCGGCCCGACATGCGCATCGTCGTCACCGATGATTTCGAGAAGCTCGAGGACCGGCTGGCGGGGACGCTCGGGGTGATGCGGGAGGTCGCGAAGATTGCGGGGAAGAAAGCGTGAGCGCTCCGGACCGAATGGCGGGAACGCGCGGATATTGTTGAAGAAGTCGGTCATTCATTGCTGTTGGGGCGACGTCGTGATTCAGTGAATCCTGCTGATTCTGCAGGAGGAACGGCTATGATGGGGTTTCAGGAGACGCCGGCGCGGCTGTTTTATGATTTCTGCCTCGACGAGCATGTCCCCACCGATCACCTGCTCAGGGGCATCGACCGTCATCTGGACCTTGCTGATCTGCGCCAATCGCTGAAGCCGTTTTACAGCCAGATGGGCCGACCCTCGGTCGATCCGGAGCTGATGATCCGCATGCTGATCGTCGGCTACAGCATGGGCATTCGGTCCGAGCGCCGCCTTTGCGAAGAGGTTCACCTCAATCTGGCCTATCGCTGGTTTTGTCGGCTCGGATTGGACGGCAGAGTCCCGGATCACTCGACGTTCTCGAAGAACAGACACGGGCGCTTTCGCGAGAGCGATGCGCTACGTCGGCTCTTCGAGAGCGTGGTGCAGCGTTGCATCGCCGAGGGCCTGGTCATCGCCGACGGGTTTGCGGTCGACGCCAGCTTGATCGCGGCCGACGCCAACAAGCAGCGATCGGTTCCCAGCCGCGAGTGGAAGCCCGAGGAGATCAAGCAAACCGCGACCCGCGCCGCTCAGGAATATCTTGCCACTCTCGACGACGCGGCGTTCGGCGCCGCCTCGCCCGTGACGCCGAAGTTCATCTCGCGATCCGATCCGGCGGCGCAATGGACAGGCGCTCACAAGGGACACGCCTTTTTCGCCTACGCCAATAACTACCTGATCGACACCGATCACGGCGTGATCGTCGACGTCGAAGCCACGCGCGCCATCCGACAGGCGGAAGTCGGGGCGGCGCGGACGATGCTCGAGCGAACCGAGACGCGCTTCGGCATGAAGCCGGCGTCCTTGGCCGCCGACAGCGCCTACGGGTCGGCGGACAGCCTTGCCTGGCTCGTCAAAAAGAAGGAGATCGCTCCGCACATTCCGGTCTTCGACAAATCAAATCGAACCGACGGCACATTTTCCCGGGTCGATTTCAAATTCGACCCCGAGCGCGACCGTTACGCCTGCCCGGCGGGCAAGGAACTGGTTCAATTCCGGCGAACCTACGCTACTCCCAGAAGCGGCATAACGGCCGAAGGGACACGGATTTATCGCGCCAGCAAATTGGACTGCGACCTCTGTGAACTCAAAGCGCAGTGCTGCCCGAACGATGTCGCCCGCAAGATCCCGCGGGATTTGCACGAAGACGCGCGCGACGTGGCCCGCGCGCTTGCCGCCACTCCGCAATACGTGGAGGCCTGTCGTCGTCGGAAGAAGATCGAGATGCTGTTCGCCCATCTCAAGCGCATCCTGCGCCTTACACGCCTGCGCCTCAGGGGTCCGAATGGAGCCAGCGACGAATTCCTCCTCGCCGCCACGGCCCAAAACCTGAGGCGGCTCGCCCGACTAAGATCGATGAACCCGCTTTCGCCGGCGATGGCCGCATAACGCCCGCAAGGTCGGCCCGAGGGCCGCCTGAAAATGCCCCCCCCATCAACTCCGAAACGCTGCTCGCACCCCCAATCAACGCGAAAACTCGCCGACTTCTTCAACGATATCCGCAAAGAGCGGTCACTCACCGACGGCATGGCGGACCGGTCAAATCGACCAGAAGCGGAGAATTCCGGCCGATCTGCCGGCTGGGCAACGTAAACGCGAGTTCCGGACTTGGCGGCCTAGTGCGAGGCGCTCACCCCTCGGGCACGCCGGCCATTCGCATCCCGTCGATGACCCGCTCCCGCCAGGCGAGATAATACGGGTCATCGGTGATCTGCGCGGCGCGGAAGCTCGCGAGATTGAACGTCGGGTCAAGAGCTAGGCCGGCAGCCGCGGCGTCGTGCGCTTCGTCCATCCGGCCGAGGTGCGCGAGCGCCGAACCGAGGTGGAAATGCGGCATGGCGAATTTGCTGTTGCGGCTAATGCCCTGTCTCAACCAGCTGATGGCCTCTTTGTAACGGCCGAGCGAATTCTTCGCGAAGCCGACGATCGCAAACCAGGGGAACGCCTGAACGTCAAATGGGCTGAGCCGCAAGGCTTCGCGAATGTGACCCTCGGTTTCCTCGCCTCGGCCGAGATGGAGGGCGTGCAGCCCCATCATCGCATGAGCGAAGGCGAGATTGGGATCGAGGTCGAGCGCGTGCCTGGATTCGGCCATTGCGCGTTCGGCGCGCTTGGTGAGGCCCAACACAAATCCAAGAACGAAGTGAGCCTCGGCGTGATCGGGGGCGAGCGAAAGCGCCTTTACGGCGTTCCGCTCTGCCGCCGCCAAGCGTGCCGCGCCATTCTCTGCGTTGAAGTTCGACGCCCCCAAGGTTGTATCGATGAACGCCGTCCATACAAGCGCGCCAACGTTGTCGGGATCGATCCGGAGCGCCTCCGAAAAGAGAGCCTGGGCGCGCGTAAGCCCGGCCGGATCCTGTCCTTGGTTGAAGCAGGCCTTGCCGCGAAAATAGAAGTCCATCGAGTCCGGGTGCGGCGAGCGCTCCGCCCGCCGCGCCTCGGCGGACACGAGGGCGGCGTCCAATTGTCTGGCGATACGGGCAACGATCTCGTCCTGCGCGGCGAAGAGGTTAGCGACCTCCTTGTCAAACCGCTCGGCCCAGACATGCGCGCTGGTCTCGGCATCGACAAGCTGGGCGTTGATCCGCATCCGTTCGCCGCTTCTCAGGATGCTTCCTTCGAGCACGTAGTGGACGCCGAGTTCTCGGCCGATCTGTTTAAGGTCGATCGACTTGCCCTTGTAGGTGAAGGCGGTGTGCCGCGCGATAACGAACGAGCCGCGAATCCGGGAGAGGTCGGTCGTCAGGCTTTCCGTCACTCCGTCGACGAAGGGTTCGTGGTCCGGGTTGCCGCCGAGGTTCGCGAAAGGGAGCACGACAATCGACAGGCGCGGAGTCTTGCCATCCGGGGCCAACCTTGCTGCAAGCGGCGAGGCGCCTATTGGAAGCCGCTGCGTTGGCGCCTCGCTCGAAGGGGTTTCCCGGACAGCGCCGATAAAGCGAAAGCCCTTACGGGACGCAGTCCGGATGAGGCGTTGCGCCTCGCCACTGTCGCCGACGGCGCTCCGCGAGGCATTGATGCGGCTGGTCAGCGTCGATTCGGAAACGACCCGGCCACCCCAGACAGCGTCGATGAGTTCGTCCTTGGCGACGACCCGGCCGCGGTTACTGATGAGAAAAGCGAGAACGTCGAAGACCTGCGGCTGAAGAGCGATCGGCCGATCCGCCCTCATCAATTCGCGACGATCGGTGTCGAGCGCGTAGTCTTCGAAGAGAAAGAGCATTGTCGCCCCAGCCTCCCCTCAGGGATCGCTATTCTATTCTCCTCACGGGGAAAATCGAGCGCGGCTCAAGGAAAAATCAAACCCATCTCAAAGGCTTTCGGCCTGTGCTCGGATAGTTTTGCGTTTGCCCGCACTTCGCGGCGAATGACCCACAACGACCCAGGCGAGCGCCATGACCCTATCGACCTCCACGCCAAAGAGCGCAATTGGACCAATCCCGGCCAGACCCACGGCTCGCACAGGCGGCCTGAATGCCAGCGGTATTGTCGGCAACGCCGCGGCTGCGGTCGGCAGGGCAATCGTGATCTTCGTCGCCTATCGGGCGGCGCTGAAGCGGCTCGAGGCCGGGGTCGAAGGCGACCTCTTCGACGATCCGGTCTTTTGGGCCGAACTCAAGTCGGCAGCCTGGGCAGAGGCGGGTGCGGTCGCCGCGGCACGGTCGAAGGCTCGGCCGAGGTGAATGTCAGGCTCCCCAACAGCAACGTCCGCGCCAACTACGCGCGCTGAGGGTCGTCACGCTTGACGACGGCGAGACGATCCACAACGCTTTTTTCGACCGAGACTTTCGGGAGAACGGATTATGAAGCTGCACTACCATCCAGAAACGGACAGCCTCTACATCGAGCTTAAGGCCGCGCCCGGCTCGGAGACGCGAGAAGTGGCCCCGGGCCTCAACGTCGACCTTGACGCGGCCGGCGACGTCGTCGGCTTCGATATCGACGGGGCGTCCCGGCGCCTCGACCTGACGAGGCTGGAGACGATCGCCCTTCCGACAAAGACGACGAGCGCTGCATGAAGAGGGGGTAGGGGCTCCCTCTCCTGAGGAGAGGGGAGAGCGCGCACCATCGTCTCCACCGGTCCGCGACCAAGAGATCGTTCTCGCGGTCGGTCCAATCGCTTCCCGCCGATGCAGAGCCAGTCGCGTCCATGCTCCGCGTGCGCCTCAAAGGCGTGCGTAAGAAATCTGAGCGCAGCTGATGGCGTGCGCTGAAACATTCGCCGCTTTGGCGAGTTACCGCGAGACAAGGAGTTCCCGATGCAACCGACCTGGACGCCGCACGAGAAACATGGGCAGCTTACCGCGCAAAGCGACCTGCCCGACAGTGTCTATGCCTTTCCGAAGCATCGGAAAGAGCCGCTGACCGACGCGAAGCACGTTCGCAACGCCGTCGCCCGGTTCGATCAGGTCACCGGCGTGTCCGACGCCGATCGCGAGCTGGCGTTCGCCAATATCCAGAAGGCGGCGAAACACTATGACGTCGAGCTGTCTGAGACGTCATGGCGCGATCTCGGCGTTCATCCTCAACCCCACCGCAAGGAGGCCGCCGCCAAGGGTGGCGCGACCAGGCGCAAGCGGGGAAAGTGAAGCCGCTGCCGCCGAAACTCCGCGTCTTTGGGGCTGGGGGTCAGGAAAAACCGATTGCGGCGACGTTTTTCGAATTTTTACTTGCCAAAATCAGAAGCGGATGGTACTTTGACCTCGTTTGCCGCCGTGATCCGGCCAAGGCGGCAAGGCCGGTGGCCGGAAAGGAGCGGCAGAGAGAATTTATTCGATCCATAACCAGCGCAACCCTTTGAAAAGGCTCGATCCCGCCAAGCCAATCCAAGCCAATCCAAGTGTTTTTCTTTGAATAATTTTGCTTGGGCTTGGCTCGATTTTGCTTGATTTGGCCCAAATTTGGGTCTGGCTTGAAAACTTCGCCCTCAGACACGGAGCGACCAACATGAAAGACCCGGCGAAGAAGCCGCCTCGCACGGCGGCCGAGAAGAAACTCGACGAGGAGCTCGAAGAATTGTTTCCGGCGAGCGACCCGCCCTCCAACACCCCGACTTCCGCCGGCGGCCCCGGAACGGCGGCGGGCCAAGGGCGCTGCAAAGGGAAAGGCGGGGCGACGCGGCTGACCGTGCTTACGCCGTCGAGAGGACCTCGAACGTGCCGCCGTCGCCGTCTTGCGCCGCGTCGAGTTCGATCATTGTCAATTTCTCGACGACAGCGAACCGCGGTCCTCGGCGCATCTCTGCGATCAGCGCTTCGACGCCCGCGGCCGGCCCTCGAAGGAGCGCCTCGACCGCGCCGTCGGATCGGTTGCGCACCCAGCCGGAGACGTCCAATCTCTGCGCCGCGCGGCGGGTGAACTCGCGATAGCCCACGCCCTGCACGGCGCCTTGAACCACGATGCGGCGAACGAGGATCGATCTCGGCGTGGTCATTGTCGAGGGAAAGTCGGGGACGCGATGAAACGGAGGCGCTCATGAAGCTCGAAGAGGTGTTCGGCATCGTCAGGCAAAAGCGGCTCGCAGTCGTGTCGACGGTTCAGGATTCCGGCGCGCCCGAGGCGGCGTTGGTCGGCTTTGCGCTGACGGAGCGCAACGAGGTCGTGTTCGATACTTTGGGGTCGAGCCGCAAGGCCGTCAATATCGCCCGCCGGGCCGCAACCGCATTGGTGATCGGATGGGACAATGACATCACCGTCCAGATCGAAGGCGACGCCCGCCGGCCGCAAGGCGATGATTTGGCCTATGCCAAGGCCGCCTACTACCGCGAGTGGCCGGACGGCCGGACGCGAGAGAATTGGCCGGATATCGCCTATATCGTCGTGAAGCCGCGATGGATGCGCTATGCGAACTACGCCGGCGCGCCCGTCATCGAGGAGTTTACGCTGTAGCGGCGACAAACCGCCGCCCATTGCCCCCGGCCAGGCCGGTGTCTATATCCCTCGCTCAATCGCTTACGCCGATTGGTATCGGCGACTGAGCTTGAGGAGCTTCGATGATTAGCGTCACCTTTCCCGACGGCGCCAAGCGCGCCTACGAGGCAGGAATTTCCGGCTTCGACATCGCCAGATCCATCTCCCCTTCGCTCGCCAAGCGCACAGTGGCCGCGGTTCGCGATGGTGAGCTTGTCGATCTTGCCGACCCCATCGACAAAGACTCGGCCCTCGAGTTCATCGGCCGCGACGATCCCCGCGCGCTCGAGCTGATCCGCCACGACGCCGCGCACGTGCTCGCCGAAGCGGTGCAGTCGCTGTGGCCGGGCACGCAAGTCACCATCGGGCCGGTGATCGAGAACGGTTTCTATTACGACTTCTTTCGCAACGAGCCGTTCACCCCCGAGGATTTCCCGGCGATCGAGAAGCGCATGCGCGAGATCATCGCCCGCGACAAACCGTTCAAGAAGACCGTCGTCTCGCGCGAGGAGGCCAAGGGCCTGTTCGAAAAGAAGGGCGAAGCGTTCAAGATCGAGCTGATCGACGCCATTCCGGCCGATCAGGAGCTGAAGCTCTATAGCCAAGGCGAGTGGACCGACCTCTGCCGCGGCCCGCACATGACCTCGACCGGCAAGGTCGGTGACGCGTTCCGGCTGATGAAGGTCGCAGGCGCCTACTGGCGCGGCGATTCGACCAGGCCGATGCTCTCCCGCATCTACGGAACCGCGTTCGCAAAGAGGGAAGAGCTTGACGCCCATTTGAAGCAGCTCGAGGAGGCCGAGCGGCGCGATCACCGCAAACTCGCGCGCGAGATGGACTTGTTCCACACTCAGGAGGAAGGGCCCGGCTCGATCTTCTGGCACCCGAAAGGCTGGACCCTGTTCCAGACCCTGGTCGCCTACATGCGTCGGCGCCTTGCCGCCGACTATCAGGAGGTCAATGCGCCGCAGGTGCTCGACAAGCACCTGTGGGAAATCTCCGGTCACTGGGGCTGGTATCGCGAGAGCATGTTCATGTGCCGTCCGGCCGGCGAGGAAGCCGAAACGGAGGACCACCGTGTTTATGCGCTGAAGCCGATGAACTGTCCCGGCCATGTGCAGATTTTCAAGCACGGCCTGCGCTCGTATCGCGAGCTGCCGCTGCGTCTCGCCGAATTCGGCGCCGTAAACCGTTACGAGCCGTCGGGCGCCCTGCATGGGCTCATGCGCGTGCGCTCCTTCACCCAGGACGATGCGCATATCTTCTGCACCGAGGAGCAGCTCGCCGAGGAGTGTCACAAGATCAATGAACTGATCTTATCGGTCTACAGCCATTTCGGCTTTGACAAGATCGTGGTCAAGCTCTCGACCCGACCCGAGAAACGCGTCGGAACCGACGCCATGTGGGATCATGCAGAGGCCGTGATGACCCGCGTGCTGGACGAGATTCGACTGCGCCACGGCAACGTCGTCACGACCGCGCTTAATCCGGGCGAAGGCGCTTTCTACGGGCCGAAGTTCGAATATGTCTTGCGCGACGCCATTGGCCGCGACTGGCAGTGCGGCACAACGCAGGTCGACTTCAACCTGCCCGAGCGCTTCGGCGCGTTTTACATTGCCGGCAACAGCGAAAAGACCACGCCCGTCATGATTTATCGCGCCATCTGCGGCTCGATGGAGCGTTTCATTGGTATCTTGCTCGAACATCACGCCGGCCACTTGCCGCTGTGGCTCGCGCCGTCTCAGATCGTCGTGTGCACGATCACCAGCGACGCCGATGACGCCGCCCTTCGCTTCGCCGCCGCGGCGAAGAAGCGGGGCCTGAGGATCGAGACCGATCTGCGCAACGAGAAGATCAATTACAAGGTTCGCGAGCACTCGTTGGCGAAGCTACCGGTCCTCGTCGCTCTCGGCCGCAAGGAGACGAGCGAAAATACGGTGTCCTTGCGCCGTCTCGGCTCCAACGCGCAGACCACCATGGGCGTAGAGGAAGCGCTCGAAGCACTGGCTGCGGAGGCCGTGCCGCCGGATCTTCGCGGATGACCCCCCTTGGAGCGAGCGAGCAGGACCAAGTACGGCGGCTCGATTTGGCAAGGCGTCAGGGACGTCCGGTCGTTCGACTGGCGCCGATCTTGCTGCAGTCGACGACGGCGGGATCGATATCTCGGTTGGTTCATGCGGCGGGAGAGTTTCGTTTCAACCGACAAAGGCTCCACCATGGCGCAGGGTTCAAGGAGCAATGATGTCGCCTGAGTCAAGGCCGACCCGTGTTCGCAACGCCGTGCGCTTCTTTTTCCGGGGCGGCGAGGTTACCCTCGACCGCTTCTCCCCCCGTGCGACCGTTCTCGACTGGCTGCGCGAGGAAATGAGAGCGAAGGGGACAAAAGAGGGCTGCGCCGAGGGGGATTGCGGCGCCTGCACCGTCGTTTTGGCGCGGCTCAAAGCTGGGACGCTTGCATACGAGCCGTTTAACGCCTGCATTCTGCTCTTGGGCCAACTCGACGGAGCGGAACTCATCACGATCGAGGACCTCGCCGAGGGCGGCGAACTGCATCCGTTGCAGCGGGCAATGGTCGATCGTCACGCCTCGCAGTGCGGCTTCTGTACGCCGGGGATCGTCATGAGTTTGTTCGCCGCTTATCATTCCGGCGCGCCTCAGACCTATAACGGGCTTTGCGACCAGCTTGCCGGCAATCTCTGCCGATGCACCGGCTATCGTCCGATCATTGCGGCCGCGATGGAGACCTGCACCGGTGAGGCAAACGACAGATTCGCGGCGACGGCGGGATCGCGCGCCGCTGCGCTGGCTGCCCTCGCCGACGGGGAGGACGTGTTCGTCGGCGACGAGGCCGCTTTCTTCGCCGCCCCAGCGAGCGTTGACTCTCTCGCGGCCCTCTATGCCCGCTTTCCCGAGGCCACTCTGGTCGCGGGCGCGACTGACGTTGGTCTTTGGATCACCAAGCAGTTGCGCGATCTGAAGCGTGTCATCTGGCTTGGCCGGGTCGCCGGGTTGGATAGCGCGCAGTCAAGTGCGGACGGCGCACTCTCGCTCGGGGCGATGTTGACGTTGGAGGATGCCGCGCCGCTTCTTGGCGCGATTCATCCCGATTTGAGCGAACTCATGCGCCGTTTCGGCTCAAAGCAGGTGCGCGCCAGCGGAACCGTCGGCGGCAATATCGCCAACGGATCGCCGATAGGCGATCTCGCGCCGGCGCTGATCGCGCTTGGGGGGAGGGTCGTCTTGCGCAAGGGCGGCAAGATCCGGGCGCTGCCGCTCGAAGACTTCTTCATCGCCTACGGCAAGCAAGACCGCGACCCAGGCGAGTTCGTAGCGGCAGTCGAGGCGCCGCGGCTCGAGGCCAACCACTACTACCGAGCCTTCAAGGTGTCCAAACGCCTGGACGAGGACATTTCCGCCGTGATGTTCGCGGTCCGCCTCCACGTCGAGGGCTCGCGCATCGTCGGGGCCCGCGTCGCCTGTGGCGGCATGGCGGCGACGCCGAAGCGCGCCGGGAACGCGGAGCGGGCGCTCATCGGTGCGAACCTTGATGAGCGAGCCAGTTGGCGCGCTGCCTGCGCCGCGCTATCGGAGGATTTCGCCCCACTGACTGACCAGCGCGCGAGCGCAGCGTATCGCATGAGGGTCGCCGCCAACCTCCTCGAGAAGGCGCTCTTGGAGATCTCAGGCGCCAGTGCGCCGACGCGGATCGGAATGCTCCATGCCGCCGAATGACGCTGCCGACCTCCCCGTTGGGACCGCGGTCGTCCATAAGCCGCTGCCGCATGATTCCGCCGTTTTGCATGTCCAGGGCGCGGCGAACTATGTTGACGACATCGGTGAGCCCGCAGGTACATTGCACATTGCGATCGGCATGGCCGATAAGGCTTGCGGCAGATTGAAGGCCCTCGGCTTGGACTCTGTACGCACCGCGCCCGGCGTCGTTGCGGTTCTGACGGCCACAGATATTCCCGGCAAGAACGACATCGCGCCGGTGTTCGCCGACGAGCCGCTTTTCGTCGACCAGGAGTTGATGTTCCACGGCCAGGCGCTGTTCGCCGTCGTCGCCCGGACGCGTGACGAGGCCCGCCGGGCGGCGCGGCTCGCCAGGATCGACATCGAGGCGAAGGCGCCGGCAGTCACGATTGCTGACGCGCTCCTCGCCGGCGCGCGAGTGCAGGACGACTACGCTTTCGGGCGCGGGGACGCGGGAGCTGCGATCGGCAAGTCGGCCCATCGGCTCGAGGGTGAGCTCGCGATCGGCGGACAGGAGCATTTCTATCTCGAGGGACAGGCGTCGTTCGCCTTTCCCGGCGAGGGCGACGAGATGATGGTGCATGCTTCGACGCAGGACCCGACTGAAGTCCAGCACATCGTCGCGCGCGTCCTCGGAATACCGGACGCATTCGTCACCGTGGAAACTCGCCGGATGGGCGGTGGCTTCGGCGGCAAGGAGAGCCAAGCCTGCGCTTGGGCGGCGATCGCCGCACTCGCTGCTCGCAAGACCGGCGGTCCGTGCAAAGTCCGCCTCGATCGCGACGACGATTTCATGCTGACCGGCAAGCGACACGATTTCCGCGCCGATTGGAGCGTCGGATACGACGACCGCGGCGTGGTTTCTGGCTATGACGTGATGCTCAACGCGCGCTGCGGCTGTTCGGCGGACCTGTCGCCCGGTGTTTGCGACCGGGCGATGTTTCACGCCGGCAATGGTTATTGGCTGCCGGATGTCTCGATCGCCTCGCGCCGCCTCAAGACCAACACAGTGTCCAACACCGCCTTTCGCGGCTTTGGCGGTCCGCAAGGCATGATCGCGATCGAGCGGGTAATGGATGCGATCGCGCGAGAGCGCGGCCTCGACCCGCTCGACGTGCGCAAAGCCAATCTGTTGCGCCCGGGCTTGGATCGCACGCCTTACGATCAAACGGTCGAGGACTGGGAAACGCAACGGGCGATCATCGATGACCTCGAAGTGTCGAGCGACTACCGCGCACGCCGCGAGCGGATCGCCGCCTTCAATGCGGCGAGCCCTTTCATCAAGCGAGGCATCGCGCTGACGCCGGTGATGTTCGGCATCTCATTCACCCTAATCCCGCTGAACCAGGCGACCGCGCTCGTCCATGTCTATTCCGACGGTTCGATCCATCTCAATCACGGCGGCACGGAGATGGGGCAGGGGCTCTTCACCAAGGTCGCTCAGATCGTCGCCGAAGAGTTCGGCGTGCCGCTGCATTTCGTACGCATCACCGCGACCAACACCGCCAAGGTTCCCAATGCCTCGCCGACCGCCGCGTCGTCCGGGACTGACCTTAACGGCATGGCGGCGAAGATCGCCGCCTCGGCGATCAGGGAGAGGATGACGGCATTTGCCGCGAGCGCCTGGAATGTTGCGCCCGAGGCGATCGAGTTTCGCGACGGACGCGTGTTCGCCGGCAACATCTCCATGAGCTTTGGCGAGCTCGCCAAGGCCTGCCGCCTGGCGCGCGTGCAGCTGTCGCACGCCGGCTACTATAAGACCCCGGAAATTCATTGGGATCGCCCCAGAGCGAAAGGGCGCCCGTTCTCATACTTCGCCTACGGGGCGGCCTGCTCGGAAGTCGCGATCGACACGCTGACTGGCGAGATGCGGGTCTTGCGCGCCGATCTGCTTCACGACGTGGGCGCCTCGATCAATCCGGGCATCGACATGGGGCAGGTCGAGGGCGCATTCATTCAGGGCATGGGTTGGCTGACCACCGAGGAGCTCGTCTATGGCGCCGATGGACGGCTGGAGACGCACGCGCCCGCGACTTACAAGATCCCGGTCGCGTCCGACACGCCGCCGATCTTCAATACCCGGCTCTACACCCGGCCCAATCCGACGCCGAGCATCTACCGCTCGAAGGCGGTCGGCGAACCGCCGCTGATGCACGGGATCTCGGTCTATTCGGCGATCCTCGACGCGGTGCATGCGACCAATCCCAAAGGTCAGCCGAAGCTCGATCCGCCATGCACGCCGGAATCGATCCTCAATGCGATCGCGTCGCTGAACGGGGTGGGGTGAGGGGGCACGAGTGCGAGCGTTCCGCCGTCTCATCGATGCGATCGAAGCCGAGGGCTCGGCAGCCTTGGTGACGCTCGCCCGGGTCGAAGGCTCGAGCCCGCGCGAGGCGGGAGCGCGCATGGTCGTGCGGCCGTCGGGCGGCTTCCACGGCACGATCGGCGGCGGGGCCCTCGAGTTTGCCGCGCTCGAAGCGGCAAACGAAGCTCTGCGAACGGGCCGCGGGCCAGCGCTGCGCCGCTCGCTCGCGCTGGGACCCGAGCTTGGCCAATGTTGCGGCGGGCGGGTCGAATGGCGTGTCGAGACGTTCGACAAGCGCGATCTCGATGATCTCTCGGCATTGGCGATCGCCGAGAGCGGCGCCTCTGCGACACTCAGCGCGCGCCTCGGACCCGACGGACGGGTTCAGCGCACCGTCGAATTGAGCGAGGGCGAGCGCAGGTTGGCGCGTCTCGCCGACGAGAGCTGGACCGAACAGCTCGGAGTGCTTGCGCGCGCGGTCTATCTGTTCGGCGCCGGCCACGTCGGACGGGCGTTGGCGCTGGCGCTCGCGCCGCTGCCGTTCGCCGTGCGCTGGATCGACCCGAGGCGCGACGCTTTCCCCATGCACGCGCCCGCGAACGTCACGCTCATTCATGCGCCTGAGCCTACGGCCGAGCTGGCGAGTGCGCCCGGCGGCGCGCTGGTTGTTGTCATGACGCATTCGCACGCGCTCGATCTCGAAATCGTCACCGAGGCGCTGAGGGTCGAGCGCTTCGGCTACGTCGGCCTCATCGGCTCGGCGACGAAGCGGGCGCGATTCTTAACCCAAATGCGGGCGGCGGGCCTCACTGAGGTCCAACTCGCCCGTCTCGTCTGCCCGATCGGGGTGGCGGGCCTCGAATCCAAGGATCCCGCGGTGATCGCCGCCTCGACCGCCGCGCAGCTTCTGATCGTGAGCGAGGCGCTGGCGGCGGAGGGGGGTGAGTCGCGCGGGGACGCTGTCCGAAAGAGAGCGTCGGTCAGAACGTCCGTTCGCCTGGGCGCGTAGATTCCCGTTCTATTCGCGCAGTTCCTTCAGATCCAAAATTGAATCCCGCGTCTGCAAGACCGCGGGCCTCATTCCGTGTCTCTATTTCGACCCTCGCTTGCGCGCGACGCGCTTTCTCTTGGCGGGCGCCTTGGCTTTCGTCCTTGCTTTGGCCGGCGGGGCGATCCGGGCCTCGACGTCGGAGCCGTTCGACTTCAGGCGCTCGGCGATGCGGCCGACTTCCTCGTCGGCGAGAATTGCCGGTCGGCCGACTGAAAGGGCGATGGCATAAAGTCTCGCAAGCGTTTCGAGCTCGCGCGCCCTGACGAGCGCGGCCGCCAGTGTTACGCCGGTCGTCAATGCGCAATAGTTGCTGAGCAGGACGGCATGACTTTGGCCCAGCGCCTCGAGCGTCAGACCCGCGAGCTCCGTTGTTCCGCCGGGCGCATATTTGGCGCAGCGCACGACCGGGCCGCCGAACAGGGCGATCATCGAATGCGCGGCCGGAATATCCTTGCGCGCCATCGCCAGCGCCGTTGCGTAAGGCGACTGGAAGCGCACGATCGCGCCGATGTCGGGGCGGGCGCGGGCGATGTCGAGATGAATGCGCCATTCGCTAGACGGCTTCAATGGGCCTTTCCATGAGCCGTATTCGCCGACCAGCGGCATGCGCACGATCATCGCTGGCTGCAGGCTGGCGTTGCTGGCGCCGCTCGGGGTGATGAGGAGCGAATCGTCGGAGCGCGCCGAAATGTCGCCGGAGACCGCGCTGCCGAGCCCGGCGGCGACGAGGCTCGCGCTGTGGGCGATGATCGATTCACGCAGAGCCTTCTCGTTCGCCGCCATGTCCCCCGCTTTCGCTCAGCCGCAATCGGCCACGTGAAAGCGCTTTTGACGGCGGATCGGTCGGGAAATCAAGCGGTTGTTCTCAGGCCAGCGGCAATTGCTTGAAGTTAACGATGGCAACAGGTTTGACGCGACGCGCGCGTCTACAGCGTCTGCGCCCCTCCACCACTCCGAAGGCGTAGTGGAGGGGCGAAGCTGGCCGGCTCCAACGGGTCGCATTGGCGCGCGGCGTCGGACTATAATGCGCCCGGGGGGCTGACGGAGACCGAGTGTCAGGGCAAATGTCGCGATCGCATTCCGCCAACCTGTTCGATCTTTTTGCCGCGCGGGCGCCGCAGCCGGAGAAGCTCGCGCTGGAGACCGGCGACGCCTCCGCGCTGACCTATGGTGAGCTTTTCGCCCGCTCCGCGCAGGCGGCTCACGCGCTGATTGCGCTAGGCGTCAGACCCGGCGACCGGGTCGCGGCGCAGATCGACAAATCGACCGACGTGATCGTGGTCGCGCTGGCGTGCTTTCGCGCCGGCGCCGTTCTCTTGCCGCTGAACACCGCCTATACGCTGGCCGAACTCGAATATTTCCTCGGCGACGCCGAGCCCGCGCTCATTCTCTGCCGGCCCGAAATGCTGGCGCCGGTTCGAACGCTCGCGCTGAAGCTTGGCCTGCCGCGGGTGGAGAGTCTCGGCATAAAGCGCGATGGAACCTTCGCCGACGCGATCGCCGCCGCGCCGCCCGCGTTCGAGACGGTTGACCGCGCGCGTGCGGCGATCTGGCGGCGATCCTCTACACTTCGGGAACCACCGGCCGCTCGAAGGGCGCGATGCTGACGCACCAAAATCTCACTTCGAACGCGCTGACCCTGATCGACTGCTGGCGCTTCAGCGCGGCGGATCGGCTGATTCACGCGCTGCCGGTCTTTCATACCCATGGGCTGTTCGTGGCGGTCAATGTCGCGCTGCTCGCCGGGGCGACGTTAATCTACATGAACCGGTTCGATCCCGACGCGGTGATCGGGGCGATGCCGGGAGCGACATCGCTGATGGGGGTGCCGACCTTCTATACCCGCCTCATCGACCATCCGGGCCTCACCCGCGAGGCCTGCGCCAACATGCGCCTCTTCGTCTCCGGTTCGGCGCCGCTGCTCGCCGAGACGCACAATTCCTGGCGCGAGCGGACCGGATTTGCGATCCTCGAGCGCTACGGCATGACCGAAACCAACATGATCACGTCCAACCCTTACGACGGCGAGCGCCGGCCGGGCACGGTCGGTTTTGCGCTGCCGGGGGTGAGCGTGCAGGATCGCGAACCCGGATGGCGGAGCGCCGGTTGAAGCGGGCGAAGTCGGCATCATCGAGGTCAAGGGGCCGAACGTCTTCGCCGGCTACTGGCAGATGCCGGAGAAGACGGCGCAGGAGTTTCGCGGCGACGGATTTTTCGTCACTGGCGACCTCGCCCGAGTTGATCGCGACGGCTATATCCACATTGTCGGACGCGCAAAGGACCTCGTGATCTCCGGCGGCTTCAACGTCTATCCCAAGGAGGTCGAGAGCGAGATCGACGCGATCGAGGGCGTGCTCGAGAGCGCGGTCTTCGGCGTCGCCCATGCTGATTTTGGCGAGGGCGTGACCGCGGCCGTCGTCCCGCGTGCGGGAGCGGCGCTGACGGAGCAGGCGATCCTGACCGCCCTTGGCGGCCGGTTGGCCAAGTTCAAGGCCCCTAAGCGCATCATCATCGTCGAGTCGCTGCCGCGCAACGCGATGGGGAAGGTGCAGAAGGCGGCCCTGCGCGAAGCATACAAGGACATCTATCGCGCTTAGGACGGATCGCGCCATGAACGATTCACAACCCAATCGGGGCGCCGAAGCGAACAGGGGTCGCCGATGAATGCGCCCGAAGGCGGTCACGCCGACGAGCATGGAGAGACTCACGGGCATGATCACGCGCCGGCCAGTTTCGGCAAGGCCTTCGCGATCGGCGTCGCGCTCAACCTTGGGTTCGTGATCGTCGAGGCGATCTTCGGCATCTTGAGCAACTCGGTCGCGTTGCTCGCCGACGCCGGACACAATGTCAGCGACGTGCTGGCGCTGGCGGTCGCGTGGCTGGCGAGCGAACTGGTGAAGCGAGCGCCCACCGCCCGATTCACTTACGGCCTTCGCGGTTCGTCCATTCTCGCCGCGCTGTTCAACGCAGTGTTCCTGCTGGTGATTGTCGGGGCGATCTCGTGGGAAGCGATCAGGCGGCTCGGAGCGCCGGAACCGGTCGCGGGACAAACAGTGATGATCGTCGCCGCAGTCGGGATCGTGATCAATGGCCTTACCGCATGGCTGTTTGCCGGTGGCAGGGTCGACATCAACCTGCGCGGCGCGTTCGTCCATATGGCTTCGGATGCGGTCGCGTCCGCGGGCGTGGTCGTCGCCGGCTTTGTGATCATGATATCCGGATGGCTATGGCTCGATCCGGTCGTCAGCTCTCATCATCAACGCCGTGATCGTCTGGGCGACCTGGGGTCTCCTGCGCGATTCGCTCGCCATGGCGATGGCGGCCGCGCCTTCGCGCATCGATCCCGCGGCGGTGCGGGCCTTCCTCGCCGGCCAGCCGGGCGTGGACGGTGTGCATGATCTGCACATCTGGGCGATGAGCACGACGGAAGTGGCGCTCACCTGCCATCTGGTCATGCCCGGAGGCCACCCGGGCGATGGCTTCCTACACCGGCTGGCGGAGGATCTGGCGGAGGAATTCCGCATCTGCCATTCGACGACGCAAATCGAGATCGACCCGACGGCGGCGTGCGCGCAAGCCTCGGACGAGGTCGTTTGACCGCGTTGCGACGCGCTCGCTGAGCGCGGCGGACGCAGTCAGCGACCGCATCTACCGGCGCGCCGCCGACGCGCGCTATCCGAGCCTTCCGGAGGCGTGGGCGAGGATCGTATAGACCTTGCCGGTGTTGGACAGGAGATAAGCGCGCCACTGCGAACCGTCGCGGTCGTTCTGGCTGACCTTCGCCAACAGACGTTCGAACTCCTGCATGTAGCGCGTCGTCGCGTCGCGGAACGGTGGGTCGGCGCGATAGCGGCGCCTGATCTCGTCGAACGCCTGCTGGCCGGACTCGGTGTAGAGGCGCCGCGAGACGGCGGCGGTGTCGCCCCGTCGCCACCGATCCCACATCTCGACCGCCGCCGCATTGTCGATGAGGCCAGAGATTTCCAGCGCCAGCGCGTCGAGCGTCTCCGCCGCCTTCGGCGCGGCGGCCGCCGGCTCGTCGCGCGAGGCGGCCGCGAGCAGGTTCGAGAGCCATCCGGCTTGGCCGCGGTCGGAGGCTGGTCCGGAGGCGGGGGCGGCCGGCGACACGGGCGGGCGGGAAGCGGCGGACGGCGCTGACCACAGGGGTCCGGGTGAGCGGCCGGGCGGCAGGCTCGCTTCCGAATCGGGCCCGGTCAGCCCTAGCGCGGGACCTCGGGGACCGGCGAAGCGATCGCCTCGGCGACCCGCGCCAGAGCGGTCTCGCGTAGCGGGGGCGTCTCGAGGCTGCGTGGGGCCGTCTCGGCAGCGCGCGGCTGCGGCTTGTCGAAACGCGGTCCGGCGCCGACGGCAACGGCGAGTGGCGACGGTTCGGCGACGTCGAAGGCGGCGCCCGAGTTGGAGACCAACGCCGCAAGCTCCTTCAAGGCCTTGATCTGATCGGAAACGACCCGCCGCATTGCCTCGGCAGTTTCGGTCGTCTCCTGCGGCAACTCGAGGACGCCGCGGCGCAGTTCCTGCCGCGTCTCATCGAGCTCGCGCTGAACCTGGCTCGCCATTTCCTTCACTTCGGCGACCGATTGGCGGAAGCGGTCGGCGGCGTGGTCGAGCGCGCCGGTAAGCTGGCTATTGGTCTGCTCGATAGTCGATTGCAGCGTCTGTGCAGTCCGCTCGCGCTCTTTGGCGGCGCTGTCGCGAATGGATTCGAACTGACCGGCTACGGCGATCGACGCGCCCCTGGTCGCCGAGGCGAGGGTGGCGCTGATCTCCTGCGCGCGAGCCTGCGCCCTGATGAAACTGTCCTCGACATTGGCGGCAAACCGGCCAAGCGTCGCCTCGAACGCTTCGCCGCGGCCGGAGAGATCGCCGATGAGCGCCTCGAGGCTCGTTTGTCGATGTTCGAGAGCGAGGTCGAGCACGTGCTGTTGCCGGGCGAGATCCCGCCCGACCGCGGCCAGCGTTTCCCCGTGCTGGGCGAGCTGCCCGGCGAGTGCGCCGGCGTCGGACTGAGTCGAGGTGGAAATTCGTCCGAGCGTCGCGACCTGCGAAGCGATGGCCCCGAGCGCCTGCTGGAATTCGTCGACCCGCGTCGCCAGCCCGCTTTGAACGGCCGCAAGCCGATCGCCGGCTGATCCGATCGTCCGGTCGATGACGGCGCTGGTCTCGCCGAGATTGTCGATCACCAGCGTCAATTCGTTGCGCAGCCGGTCGCCGGCGCCGGAGAGCGCTTCGACCGAGTTCTCAGCGCTGCTGACGACGGCCTCGCCCAAAGCGCCGCTGGACGCCTCGACCTGCTCGGTCAATCGCTTCAGCAGCGCCTCGACCGTGTCGGCCGAGCGGTGAGTCGCCTCGGCGGCGACCTTGCGCAGCGCCTCGCTGGACTCGGCCACCTCGGATCGCAGTTGGCCGGTGAGCGCGCTCAAGGCGCGAACGGGATCGGCCGCGCTGCCGTTGACGGCGGCGATGAGCTCATCTGTCCGGCGGGTCAAGAGAGCGGCGAGGCTCGCCATCTGCTGGTCGAGCGTCTGGATCGCGCGCTCGCCGACGCCGGCGATCCTCGCCGATACGTCCTCGCCGCGTTCGCCGAGCGCAGCCACCAGGTCGGCGCCTTTTCCTTCGATAATCTCGCGCAGATCGTCGACTCGCGCCCTGATCGCGCCGGCGACGCTCGCTCCGCGCGCGGCCCAGGTCGAATTCGGCGTCCGACGCCGTTCTCGCCAGCGTCTCGTTCATCGCCTGAATGCGCGCGGCCAGGCGCTCATCGATGCTCTCGGCGTTGCTGTTGGCCGCCTCGACCAGGTCGGCGAGGCGCGAATTGATGATCCGGGCGCTTTGATCCGCAGCGTCGGACAAGGCCGCCAGGCGCGAGTCAAAGACCTGCGCGCTCTGCCTGGTGGCGTCGACGACGGCAGCTTGGTGCGCGTCGAACGCGGCGCCCATCGAGGCTTTGTGCTGATCGAGCATGCCCGAGACACGTTCGGCGTGATCGGCGACCTTGTCTTCCAGCTCCGCCCGGCTCGTATCGAAGCGCCGGCTCAAATCCTGCATCGGCGCGACGACCAAGTCCTTGAACTGATCGACGCTCACGCCGAGCGACCGTGAGACGTCTTCCACCCGGCCGGTCAGGGTCGCATTGATGTCGCGGGCGACCGTCGACAGCGTCTGCGTCAGCTCCTCGGCCCGCCTTTGCAGGGTTTCGCCGATCTCCGCCGATTTGGCGTCCATGCCTTGCGTGAGCTCGCGACCGCCGTCGCCGAGCGCCTTGGCGGTCTCGAGGGTATTGCGGGCGAGCGTTTCGGTGAGCGCCCGGCCGCGCTGGGCGAGCGCGTCCTCGATCCGCATGAGCAGGCTTTCGAGCGTTGTCGAGACGTCCCGCAGTTTCGCTCCCGCCCGCTCCTCGACGGTTTGCAGGCGGGCGTCGAACAGGGCCGCCGCTTCCGCGTTGTGCTGGCCGAGCTTCTCGTCGATCGCGCCGCCGCGGTTGACGAGGGTGTCTTCGATCTGGGCGAGCTTCGCGCCGAGATCGGCGGCGAGCAGAGCGGATCGATCGCCAATCTGGACGACAAGATCGCGCCCACGCCCGTCGATTGCGCCCTCAAAGCGCGCCAGCGCGTCGTCGAGCGAAGTTTCGATGTGGCGCGAATGGGAGGCAAGGGCGACTTCGACGGCATTGCGGTGAGACGCCGTAGCCGCCTCGAACTGATCCGCGCGCGCCGCCGAATGTGTCGCGAGCTGATCCGTGTAGTCGACGAAGCGCTTGTCGAAATCGTCGCGGCGGGCGTTCATCATCGCGTCGATGGCGTCGAGATGTCCGGCGATGCGGGCGTTGAGCTCGTCGGAATGGACGCCCAAGCGATCGATGACGCTATGCCCGCTTTCGCCGACGAGGCCGTCCAGCGCTTCGAGATGCTCGCGCATGCGCTCGGTCTGTTGCGATACGGCGTCCACGAGCCTGACGGCGCGGTGGCTGACGATGCCGTCGAAGGCCGCGATCTGCTCGCTCAGCGCATCGTGCACATTGCCCGCTCCATTCGCCGCTGCGGCCGCCGCGCCGCTGGCGAGCGCGGTAAAGCGTTCGTTGATCTGCGCCGTCTCGGCGCTCATCCTGGCCAGCGACTGAGTTGTCGACGCCTCGATCTGCGCCTGGGCGGTGGCGCCCTCGGCCGAGATCGCGCCGACGAGGCGCCGCGTCGATTCGTCGAACAAGGTCTCGAGCACGGCATTCTGGGCATCGACCGCGCCGCGCAACTGGGTCTCGCGGGCGTCGAATTGCTCGCCCCAGCGCGCGGCCGCGGCGTCAAGGGTCGCGGCCGCGTCTTCGGCGCGATCCCGGACCACGGAGGCCAATCGTTCGCTCGACCCGGTGAGCCTGTCTTCCAGCACCTGACCGCGCACGACGACGGTGTCGTGAAGGCGGTCCGCGGTGTCGTTGAGGCGCGCCACGAGGCTATCGCCATGGACGACGATGGTATCGGAAAGCCCGGCGCTGCCGGCCTCGAGCCGTTCGAGGAGCGCGTTCGATCGGATGCTGAAGTCGCCGACGACCGCATCCGTCGTCTGGCCGAGCCGATCGGCGACCAGGTCGCCCTGGGCGCGGATCGCCTCGACGGCCTCAGCGCCGCTCGAGCTGACACGTCCGACCACATCGTTCGCATAGGCGTCGACGGCGTTGCGCGTCGCCGCCGAGGCCTCGGCGAGCTGGACGGCGACCGAATTGCCCTGGACGCGGATCGCTTCGACAGCCTGGAGAGCGCTGGAGCTAACGCGGCCGACAACATCATCCACATGGGCGCCGACCGCGTTTCGCGTCACCGTCGAGGTTTCCAGCAGTCGATCGGTGACCGAATTGCCGTGCAGGCGAATCGCGTCGACGGTCTGCGCGCTGCTGGCGCTGACGCGGCCGACGACTTCATCGGTGAAGGCGGCGACGGCGCTGCGCGTCGCCGCCGAGGCCTGGGCGAGTTGGTCGGCGACGGAATCGCCCTGGGCGCGGATCGCCTCGACGGTTTGCGCCCCACTGGCGCCGACGCGGGTTACGACCTCGTCGGCGTAGGCGGCGACCGCGCCGCTCATCACAGCCGACGCCGCCGCAAGCTGGGCGGCGACTGCGCCGCCGTGCGTGTTGACGACGTCGGCCGCCTCCGACAGCCGCGCCGCGAGGATGTCGCTGTGGGTGCTGAGGGTCCGCGCGGCCTCGGCGCTGGTCGAGGAAATGCGGCCCACGACGGCGTCGGTATGGGCCCCGATCGCGTTGCTCGCCGAGGCGCCGGCGTCGGAGAGACGAACGGCGACCGAGTTGCCATGGGCGCGAATGGCGTCGATGACCTCGGCGCTGCTCGCGTTGATGCGGCTTACGATGTCATCTCCGTGGGCGCCGAACGCGCCCGAGAGCGCAAGCGACGCCGCAGCGAGTTGATCCGAAACTGCGTCTCCGTGTCCCTTGATCGCATCGACCGCCCGGGAGCTGCTGCCCCTGATGCGGCCGACCACCTCGTCGGCGTGGGCGCCGACCGCGCTCCGCGCGAATTCCGCCGCGTCCGCAAGCCGCGTCGCCACCCGGTCGCCGTGAGTGTCGATCGCCTCGACGACCGAATCCTGCGAGGTCTGAATTCGCTCGATCAGATTGTCGCCCCGCTCGCCGAGGCGCGAGCAGAAGGTTATCGCCGGCTGCCTTGAGGCGATTGTCGACTTCTCCGACCCGGGCCAGGATGTCGCCGGCGGCTTTCTGGTTGGATTCGGCTAGGCGCTCGGCGAGGCTTTCGCCGATCCCTGCGATCGACGCGCTCATCCGCGCGCCTTCGGCGACGATGCGCTCGAGCGTCGCTGAGCCGGCGCCCTCCAGACCGAGGGCGGCGTCGTTCGACGCTGCCCCGAGCGATGCAGTCAGCCGCTGGCCGGTTTCGGTCAGGCGCTCGCTCAGACTTGCGCCGGCGGAGTTGAGGTCAGCGGCGATGCCGTCGTGCGCGGTCGCGATCGCGTCACGGACCCGCGTTCCGCTGGTCACGATCGACTCGCGCTGATCGGCCATTTCCGCGATCAGCAACCGAATCCTTCGCTCGTTGTCGGAGTAGGAGCGCTCGAGGGTCGAAACCTCCGACCGCACGTGGGTCTCAAGCTCCGCGGCGCGCGCAAGCGCGCGTTCGACCCCGTCCCCCATCGACGTGAGCTCGCGACGGATGGCCTGGGACAGGTTCACCATGTGCTCGCCCGCCATCGTCTCGGGTTCGGCCAGACGCACGGCGATCTGGGAGATCGCGCGCGCCGATTGCCTGAGCTCGCCCAGCCGCCGCGACAGTGCGGCAAAGGCGAACATGCAGAAGATCGGCGCCAGCGCCGCCAGCAGGAAGAGCGGGGTCTCTGGGCGGAACAGCAAGTCGACCGGGCGAGCCGGGACGGTCGGCCAAAGGGCGAGATAGGCGTAAAGCGCGCAGATCGCGGCCCACAGGAGCGAGCCGATCAGCGCGAGTATGAAAGGCGTCCGGCTCGCCGGACGGGCGTTCATCGCCTGCAGGATTGCCCCGACGGTCTCGCGGTCGTCGTTGGCTGGCGCGGCGGTAGGAATCGCCGGCTTCGGCTCGCTCTCGGGAGGGCTCGCCGCGGACGGGGGGCCTGGGCGAAGGAGGGTCGAAGCCTCGGCGGGGAGCGGGCTTGGCTTGAGAACCGGGGTTGCGGTCGTCGCCTTCGCCGGGACGAGCTGGGGCGGGGAAGCGCTCTCGACCGTAACGGCCTCGTCGTCGTCGGTGAGGTTCAGCGCGCTTTCGATCGCCGACATCGCCGCGGAAACAGGATCCGTCGCCGGATTTTGTTTTGCCATTGTCTGCGCCTCACTCCACCGGCCCCGGTCATCCGAACCGACCGACCCGTACGCCATGCGGTTCCCCGGCTGCCCCGGCCGAACGAACGCTGTGAATTAACCACGTTGCAGTCTACCGCCGCCCCTCAAAGATGAAAACCGCGCCGACCGCCCATCTTGCAAACGTCGTTAACGCTTCGGTTACCATGTTTTTCCATAGTCTTCAGCCGATTATCAGCCGCGCCCGCCCGGCTTCGCGTCGTTTCCGGCGGGTCGAAAACTGGCGAGGGCGCCATGCGGGAGCATTCGGGAGCCTCGAGGCTGGCAGAGACCGACTCCGATTGGGACGAATCGGTCGCCGGCGGCTTCGATCCGCCCCTCGATCTTGTCCATCTGGCGCGCCAGTGCCTAGGCGATCACGAGCTTGAGGCCGAATTGCTCGGCCTGTTCCGCCTCCAAGCGCCGGCGCTGACCGCGCAACTCGCCGACTCATCTCACTTGTCTTTGGAATCAAAAGCAAAAATCGCTCACCAACTGCGCGGTTCGGCGCTTGCGGTCGGCGCTGGACGAGTCGCCCGGGCGGCATGGAGCATCGAGGAATTGGCCTCCGCCGCCGGCCCCCGGTCGCCTGCGGACGCCGCCCAACGGTTGGACGAAGCGGGCGGGATCGCCGCTCTCCTGCTCGCGGTGACCGAGGCCGTGGTCGAAATCGACCGCATTTTGGGCTAGGCGGGGCGGCAGCCGTCTTCCGACGCGACGGCTGGGGATAAGTCTCCCGGGCGAAGTCGCGCCGGCGGCAAAAACGCTGTTCCAAACGCTCTTTCGGCGCCGCCTCGCTTGCTATATGAGGGCCCGCGACAAGGCTTAAGCCATCTCGCGCGCGCCGAGCGGGACGCCATTCTCCCCGAGGAAAAATTCGTCTCCATGACCAAACTGACTTTTATTGACGCGTCCGGACAGTCGCGTTCGGTCGAGGCGCAGGTTGGCTCGACGGTGATGGAGACCGCGTTGCGCAATTCCGTTCCTGGCATCGAAGCGGAATGCGGCGGGGCCTGCGCCTGCGCGACCTGCCACGTCTATGTCGCGGAAGAATGGATGGCGGTCGCGGGCAAGGCGTCGCAGATGGAAGAGGACATGCTCGATTTCGCCTTCGAGGTGCGCCCCAACTCGAGGCTCTCGTGCCAGATCAAGGTCAGCGAAGCGCTGGACGGTCTCGTCGTCTCAACGCCTGCCAAACAAGGATAAGGATCGAAGGACTCTGCATGAGTGAGATGTTATCTACCGACGTCGCCATCATCGGCGCCGGGCCGATTGGCCTGTTTGCCGTGTTCGAACTCGGCCTGCTCGATATCAGGTGTCATCTGATCGACATCCTGCCGAAGGCGGGCGGCCAATGCGCGGAACTCTATCCCGAGAAGCCGATTTACGACATTCCGGGCTTCCCGGTCATCTCGGGCCAGGAGCTCGTCGACAACCTGATGAAGCAGATCCATCCGTTCGGGCCTAAGTTTCATCTTGGCGAGATGGTTGAAGGGATGGAGGTCGTCGGGACGCCGGAGCGGCCGCTGTTCCGGATCAAAACCGACAACGACAAGACGATCGAAGCGAAGTCGGTGTTCATCGCCGCCGGAGGCGGATCGTTCCAGCCCAAGAAGCCGCCGATCCCCGGGCTCGACGCCTACGAGAACAAAAGCGTCTTCTATTCCGTGCGCAAGATGGACCATTTCAGGGGCAGACGGGTGGTTATTGTCGGCGGGGGCGATTCCGCCCTCGACTGGGCGCTCAACCTGCATCCCGTCGCCGACCGCATCACCCTCGTTCACCGCCGCGACGCGTTCCGGGCCGCGCCCCACTCGGTCAACGCCATGCGCGAACTCGTCAATTCGGGCGACATGGAGTTCGTTCTTGGCCAGGTGACGGCGGTCAAGGGCGAGGGCGGCCAGCTGTCGGCGGCGACAATTCGCCGCGAAAACGGCGAACACTACGATCACCCCTGCGACGACATGATGCCGTTCTTCGGCCTGACGATGAAGCTCGGCCCGATCGCCAGTTGGGGTATCAACCTCGACGAAAATCTGATCCCGGTCGACACGGCGAAGTTCGAGACCAGTATTCCCGGCATTTTCGCCGTCGGCGACATCAACACCTATCCGGGCAAGCTCAAGCTGATCCTGTCAGGCTTCCACGAGGCCACGCTCGCCGCCCAGCGTGTGCATCGTTATGTCTATCCGGATAAGAAACTAACCTTCCAGTACACCACCTCGTCGACCAGCCTGCAGCGCAAGCTCGGGGTGAGTTGAGGCTGATCTGAAGGACGGCGCGGCGCCGGCCGGCCGGCGCCCGAGGATCCGGATGAAACATTGCTCCCCGGGCGACGTATAGGCTTCGACGGCCGATCGCGGCGGCCGCTGGAGGTTGGGGTTAACGCGTTGCTCAAGCTCAAGGCTCCCTGGAACGAGCGCAACGGCCGCTTTTCGTGGCTGAAGGCGATCGTGTTTGCGGGCCTCTTCGTTCCGGCGGCCTGGATCATCTTTCTGGCCCTGACCGGGGCGCTCGACCCCAAGGTGGTGACGGAAATGATCCACCGCACCGGGCAATGGGCGATCCGGTTCCTGACTCTCTCGCTCCTGGTGACGCCGCTGATGCGCGGCGCGCGTTACCCAAAACTGGTCGCGATTCGCCGGATGGTCGGTGTCGCGGCCTTCTTTTACGCCGCGGCGCATCTCACCCTCTATGTCGTCGACCAGCATTTCGACCTTCTCCACGTGGCGTCGGAGGTCGCGCTGCGGTTCTATCTGACGATTGGCTTCATCGCCTGGCTCGGCCTGGCGGCGTTGGCGGCGACCTCGACCGACGCGATGATCCGCCGCCTTGGTCCGAGGTGGAAGACGCTTCATTCGCTGGTCTACGGCATTGCCGCCCTCGCGCTCCTCCATTTCATGATCCAGGCGAAGGCGGATGTGTCCGAGCCGGTGATGATGACCGGCTTGTTCTTGATCCTGATGCTGTTCCGCGTTCTCGCGAAGCGCGGCGCGCCGGCCTGGGGCTCGGCGTTGGCCGCAGCGCTCGTTTCGCCCGTCCTGACCGCGCTGATCGAAGCGGCGTGGTACGCGCTGGTGCGTCATATCGACTTCTGGGAGGTGCTCGACGCCAACATCGATCCGGACATGGCGTTTCGTCCCTCCGCCTATGTGACGGCGGCCGGCGTCGTTTTCCTTGCGGTCGTGCTCGCGCGCCGGAGTCCGGCGCCTCGGCGCTCCGGCGTGATCGCGACGCCGTCGGTGCGTGCGAGCCGAGTCAGAACGTGATGTTCGTACGCAAGCCGATTACCAGTTCGTTCTTGATCCGCTGCGCTGGATCGTTCGGGTTGGCGATCCCTAAACCCGGATTGATGAAATACTGGACGTCGGGCTGGATCACCCAGGAGGGTAGCGCCTGAAACTGATAGGTCGCCTCGAGGAAGGTCTCGCTCGAGCGAACGGGCGTGTAGACCGAGGGCTGGTAGAAATGCATTTGCCGGTCGAAGCCGGATGCGCCGTTGCTTGCCCACACGGTCCCCATTTCGACGCCGAAGACATCGTTGTCGCGCGCCGGCAACGGGGCCTTCAAAGCGAAGCCCGCGTTTAGGCTGGCGCTGACAAGGTTGCGATCCTGATAGGGCGTGAACATCGGACGGACGAACACATTGAGACTTCGATTGGTGTCGTCCTTCGAACGCCAGATCATCTGGTCGATGACCCCGTAGACCGAAAAATCGCCGTGATGGACCGCCGGGGTCCCGTCGCTCAAGGGACTGGCGAGAGGCCCGCCAATGTTGTCGTACTCTTGGTCGACGAATTTGTAGCTGTTGTACCAGGCGCCGACCTTGTAGACGCCGGGCAGCGGACCATCGGCGTTCGTCTTGCCCGGCGCACTCGAACCCAAGGCATATTGCAACTCGGCGATCGCCAGAGTCCCGGTGTCGACCGGGAAACTAACCCCATGGGGATTGCTGGTCGGCGTGTTCGGCGAATCCCTCGGGATCGGGCTTCCGTTGAAGAGGCCCGCAAGTACAGTGACGCTCTCCGTCACTTGCGCTCGTCCGCGAGCGCCCAGACCCGCGAGCGGATAGGCGGGGCCCCCGCTGGGCAGATCCACCGTTGGCAGCCCAGGCCAGCCCGACACTCCATTGATGAAGAGGGAGTTCCCGCTTGGAGCGATGATGAACTCCTCGTCGAGACTCTGCTCCCCGACTTTGATGTCGAATTTGTCGCCGAACTTTTGCTGATACCAAAGCTCCCAGAGCCTGACGCCGACGGGCGCCTCGATGTCGGTCAGGGTCTGCAGGACCGTGAGATTGTTCGCCGTGAGGTCGCCGCCCCAAACCTGCAGGCCGCTGACATTGAACGTCCCACCCTTCAGGCCGAACGCCTTCTCGGTGTCCATTTGCAGCGTGACAGTGGTCAGCCCGTTCGCCTCGAAGCCCTGCTGAACGCCGCCGCTTAGATTGCCGAAAGTCTCGATGTTCTCGAGAATGGTCAGCGTGACGCCGTAGTTCGCCAAGGCCGGTCGGAGTCCGCCCATGTCGCAGAGCAGATTCTGATTTTGCCACGACGGGCTGAGGAACCCGAACGGCGCCATGGGCGACGATGTCGCCACGCCCGGCTGAGTTGCGATCGGGGCCGCCGGCGGCGCCGGTGATTCGGTCGACTGGGGCGCAGCCGGGGTCCCCGCGGGGGCGGTGGTATCGGCATATGCGGCGCGGGCGACGCAAACCATCGCTAGCGCGGACGCGGTCCTGATCGCGACGCGCAGGCGCACATCCTGCGAGGGCGGCACGAATCCGTCTGCATGACGAAAAAGACGCAAATCCGAACCCCGGCCCCGCTCCCGACCGACTTTGCCGGTCAACGCGACCTGAATGATCGCTCGATGTCAAGCAGGGCGGGCGAGGAGAATAGAGCCCCTCCAAAACTATCGAATGACGGCGCGGCCGACGCAGTTTGTTTCGCAGGGGCTGGTCCGCGTTCACGCCCGCCGCGCGAGGCGCAAAAATGAGAGGCCTCAAGCGCGATATTGTCTTTGCCGACGGCGCCTTTCGCGCGCTATGCCATAGACGGTCGGGGAACGAGTGTCCGGCAACTGGAGCGGCGATGGGGGAATTGGCCTATGCCTTGACGGCAGCGCCCGAGTTCGACGCAGCCTTTCGGGCCGGCTTCGTTGAGCTTCTGGCGTGGCGGCGTGACGTGCGCCATTTTCGCCCTGCCGAGGCGCCGGACGAAGCGATGTTGGCCGAGCTCTTCGACCTCGCCGCGTTCGCGCCCTCGGTCGGCAATTGCCAACCCACCCGGTTCGTTCGCGTCGACGACGAAGCGCGCCGGGATGCGATCCGGGCCAATTTCGAGGCCGCCAACCGCGAGGCGCTCGCGACTTATATCGGGGAACGGGCCGGGCTTTACGCCAGGCTCAAGCTCGCGGGGCTGCGCGACGCGCCGGTTCAGCTGGCTGTGTTCTGCGACGAGGCTACGGAGCAGGGCCATGGCCTTGGGGCGCGCACCATGCCGGAGGCGCGCCGCTATTCGACCGTATGCGCGCTGCACACGTTCTGGCTCGCCGCGCGGGCCCGCGGGCTCGGCGTCGGCTGGGTCTCGATCCTCAATCCGGTAGGAATCGCCGAGGTGCTCGACGTTCCGCGCGCCTGGGCGTTCATTGGCTATCTCTGCGTCGGCTGGCCGCGGGAAGAGCATCTGATACCGGAGCTCGAGCGCGCCGGCTGGCAAGCCCGTGAGCCGCACGTTGTCTTGAGGCGGTAGGCCGGATTCGGCCGGAGGTCACCCGCTCCGGGGCGAGTGAAGGTCGTCGACCCAATCGACCGGCTGCGGGTTCGGCTCCACGCCCGGCAAATCGAGATTGACGACCACCGC
Organism: uncultured Alphaproteobacteria bacterium; assembly: GCA_963767245.1. Taxonomy (GTDB): domain Bacteria; phylum Pseudomonadota; class Alphaproteobacteria; order Rhizobiales; family Beijerinckiaceae; genus Roseiarcus. The sequence continues at coordinate 45,021 of CAVYDG010000024.1, read as the reverse complement.
CTCCTGGCCGCTGCGCACGATGACGCACGATAGCGGCTCATCGTCGCTGGCGTTGATTTCCTGGTGGGGGACGTAAGGGGGCACGTAGATGAAATCGCCGGGACCAGCGTCGGCCACGAATTCGAGCCGCTCGCCCCAGCGCATTCGGGCTCGCCCGCTGACTACGTAAATGACGCTCTCCACCGGCCCGTGGTGGTGCGCGCCGGTTTTCGCCATCGGGTGAATGACGACGGTTCCGGCCCACAGCTTCTCCGCGCCGGCGCGAGCGTGGGTGATCGCCGCGGCCCGGTTCATGCCCTCCGTCTGCGCCGTGTTGATGTCGAGTTCGTTCGAATGAACGACTCGCACGCCGTCGAGACGCCATCGGGTTTGGCTGCGATCGTCCATGGCCGCTCTCCAGATTCCCGCCAATCTACCGCCAAAGGGGCCGCTGGAACAGCGGTCGGAGTCCGCAATGCCTGAGCCGGCTGGCGATGGCGCACGCGGCGTCGTAAAACGCACCATGACCGAGCTCGCGCCCGTGACAGCTCCGACGCGCCTGACCGCACGCGCGCTGATCGTCGGCGAACGCATCGATACCGCCGGGCTCGAGCGCCCGGACATGGTCTCGTCGCTGCCGCTCGCCTTCCGGGTCGGGACGCAAGGGATGGTGGCGCTATTCCGGTTCGGCGTCGCGGTCATGGTGGGTCTGACCCCGCTCGAGGAAGAAGACACGCTCGTGAAGCTCCGGTCGCGGGTCAGCGGCGCAAGGGCGCGCGGCGACGACGAGACGGCAGTGCTCGAACTCGCGCCCGACAGTGACGAGCAGAAGTCGTCAAGCGGGCCGATCCAGATCAAGAACCTGTCGCCGCCGCGCTTTCTGGTCATCGCCGACGCCCTCGCCAAGACCGTGGCGCTGGCGCGCGACGAGCGCGAGGTCAATGCGGTTTTCGACGTGGTCGAGCCGTTCGCGGCCAAACTGGCCGCGAGCGGCCGGCCGCCGTTTCGCCGCCGCGCGATGCTGAAGCTGATCGGCCAGGCGCTGCTGGCGCAGCATCGGGTGTCGGGCCGGGTCGCGGTCGAGGAAAAGCCTGACGTGCTGTGGGACCACCCCGAACTCGAACGCCTTTACGCCCGCCTCGCCGACGAATACGAACTCAGCGAGCGCGCCGACGTGCTCAAGCGCAAACTCGATGTCATCGGCGACACCGCCCAGGCGCTCACCGACATCATCGACGCCGATCGGGCAACGCGGCTCGAAGCGGCGATCGTAATCCTGATCGTGCTCGAACTGATCGCGGCGATCGTCCAGATCGCGCTCGCGCTGCACGGGCGGTAAAATCGCGGTGGCCCAAAACAGCGCGCAACCTGCGAGGCGACGCGGACGCGCCCCTCGGCCGCCGATTAAGCTCGATCTCGCCTCCCGATAGCCCCAAACCCCTCCGTCAAGCGGCCGCATCCTCTTTCGCCCCGACCATATATTGCACCAGCTCCTCTGTGCTCGTACGGGCAGTGGTCTTCTCGGCGACTTTGCGGCCGCGGTGCATGACGACCACACGGTCGGTGACGGCGAAGGCGTCAGGCAGAACGTGGGTGATGAGGATCACCGGCACGCCGCGGCCCTTGAGCGTTCGGATGAGGTCGAGCACCTTGTGCTGCTCGGGAACGCCGAGATTGTTGGTCGGCTCGTCCATGATCATGAGCCTCGCTTCCCAGTAGACGGCGCGCGCGATCGCCACTGCCTGGCGCTGCCCCCCGGACAGCTTCTCGATCGGCTCGGTCAACGTAGGAAAGCGGATTTGCAGCGAGTTCGAGCGTCTGTCGCGACTGCTCGCGCATATGCCGGTCATCGAGCGTCTGGACGAGTCCGCCGAGTCGGCGCGTCTTGACCTCGCGGCCGAGAAAGATGTTGGCGCCGACGTCGAGATTGTTGGCGAGCGCGAGGTCCTGGTAGATGGTCTCGATCCCGGCTCGGCGTGCGTCCATCGGGCTCGCAAACGCCACCGGGGCGCCGTCGAACAGGATCTCGCCTTCCTCCGGCGCATGGACGCCGGAGATGCATTTGATCAGCGTCGACTTGCCCGCGCCGTTGTCGCCGAGAAGGCCCACAACCTCGCCCCGGGCAACCTCGAAGCTCACATTGTCGACAGCGACGAGGCCGCCGAAGATTTTGGTCAGCCCGCGGATCGAGAGCAGCGGCTCGCTCATCGCCCGGCGCTTCCCCGCGCGCGGCCCATAATGAGGTCGCGCGACTGGTCGATCAGCACCGCGACGATGACGACGGTTCCGACGACGATGAACTGCCAGAAGGCGTCGACGTTGAGCATGACGAGTCCGGTCGTCAGCACGGCGATGATGAGCGCGCCGATCACCGTGCCGATCACCGTTCCGGCGCCGCCGAACATGCTCACTCCGCCGATGATGACCGCAGCGATCGAACTCAACAGCAGCGGATCGCCGATCACCGCCGAGCCGGCGGTGAAACGCAGCGTCGACAAGAATCCGGCGACGCCGGAGGTCGCGGCCGACAGCATGTAGAGCAGAATGACCTGCCGATCGACGGGAATGCCGCTGCGCACCGCCGCGTCCATGGAGCCGCCGATGGCGTAGGTGTGGCGCCCGAACTGGGTTTTGTGGAGCAGAAAGATCGCCCAGGCGACGACGAACGCGGTCACGACGACCGGATAGGGCAGGATGATGTCCATGCGGCGCAGGAGCTCGCCGCTCACCTCCGGCCGGTGGAGGAAATAGAGTCCGCCGCCCTCGCCGGAGATGTAGTAGATGAGCGCGTCGTTGCCGTAGGCGCGAATGCCGTCCGGCAAGCCGATCACGGTTGTGTTCTCGCTCATCAGATAGGCGACGCCGCGGACGATGAACGAGGTCCCAAGCGTGACGATGAACGCCGGCACCCTCAATTTAGCGATGATGACGCCATTGACGAGGCCGACCGCCGCCGCCCCGCCGACGCCGGCGATGAGGCCGGCAATGACCGCGGGAAAGAGGGGAACGCCGCCATTGAACGCGCTCCGCAAGGCGAGCGCCGAAAGGACCGAAGCGAGGCTCATCACCCAGCCGACCGAAAGATCGATCCCGGCGCCGATGATGACGAAGGTCTGACCGAGGCCGAGCAGCAGCACCGGAATGATGGCGACGAGAATGTTCTGCGAGTTGCGCACGGTGAAGAAGTTGACCGAGCCGCCGGTGGTCAGCGGCACGGCGACAACGAAGAACAGCACGAGGAGAGCCAGAAAAACCCACGCCCAGATCCGGCTCAGGAAGAGGAGGATGCGCTGCTCCGACGTTCTCATCCCCGAGGGCGCGGAGGACGCGCGGGTAACGGTCAGCCTCGAGGCGCGTTCGGTCACCGGCCCCTCATCCGGCGGCTCTCGCCCGCGCTTCGCGCCACCTTCTCCGCCATTAGGGGTTCGAGAGATGCCGGTCTTTCGACCGGCTCTGCGGGAGACGGGATTCGCTCCCTCTCTCGCGTGCGGAAGAGGGGCGGCGCGAGGGTCATTCGCTGCACCAAATCGCCAGCCGGGCTACTTGCCAGGCACTTGATAGATGAAGCGGGCGACCGCCGGATCCTTCACATTGTCCTTGTCGATGATGGCGAAGCCCGTTTCGACGCGGCGCGGCAGGCTCGTGACCCCTGCGGCGTCGGCCTGGGCGAACATCACTGCGAGATACCCCATGTCGAATGGCTTCTGCGCCAGCACCAGTGTCACCACACCCTTGTTCATGAGTTCGATCGCTTGTTTGGTCGCATCGTAGGCGACCACCTGGACGTGCCCGCCGAGGCCGGCATTGACGACTGCCGTGCCCGCGCCTCCGGCGCTGAAAACGTTGGTGCCGAACACGCCGGCGAGATTGGGTTCGCGCGTGAGGATGGCGGCCGTCTGCTGCGCCGCCTTGTTTTCATCGTCGAGATTGAAGTCAGGCCCCAGCACTTTCACGTCAGCGAAGTCCTTCGCCATCTCCTCCTTGAAGCCTTGCGCGCGGCCTTCGACCGAACTGACGTTCGGATTGGTCGAGTTGATATAGACGGTCCCTTTGCCGCCGATCGCCTTGGCGAGTCCGCGCGCCGCGATCCGCCCGCCCTCGACGTTGTCAGAACCGATGTAGCTCAAGGGAAATTTCACTGGGCCCTTCACGTAGTCGCCGTCGCCGAGGAACGTGTCGACAGTTATGACCTTGATGCCATGATCGACCGCCGCCTGCAGCGGACCAACCATCTGGTCCTTGTCCGTGGGGGCGATGATGAGATAGTTGAGGTCGCCACGCGCGACCATCGAATCGAGGAGCGGAGTCTGGGCCGCGACGCCCCAAGTCGGCGGAATCTGCGTGACGACGTCGATGCCGAGATCTTTCGCCGCCTTTTCCACCCCGAGCTGCATGACTTGGTAGAAGGGGTCGACGACCCCCGGGAGAAATCCGATCTTGAGCTTTTCGGCCTGAGCGCCTTGTGATCCCAGCGCCAGAACGAGCCCCGCCGCCATCGCCAACAGCGAACGTTTTCTCATGGTGGTTTCCTCCCGAAACTTGTCCAACCGTCGCGTTGTTTTCGATAGCGACGCGCCTCATCGAGGCTTCAAAACCAGCCGGTGTCAAGCCGGTCGACAGCAATCCGCTCGCGGCCTCGGCAGCGCCGGGCCCGACCGCATATCTCCGGCGCCCTTGACGCACCGCAACAGGCGAGCAGAAAATAGGGAACGGGGCCCGAGCGGCGTCCAAGCGGCATCCAAGAGCGTCGAATTGCAGTCCGGCAGGGCCATTTTGAACGTCCGCCATACGACCGCCTACCGCTACGCGCGGCCGGTCGAGTTTGGCGACCACCGGATGATGATGCGCCCCCGCGACGGGCACGATCAGCGGCTCCTGTCTTCGGAGCTTGACATCGATCCGGAGCCGAGGCGGCTCCGCTGGCTGTACGATACGTTCGACAATTGCGTCGCCATCGCGTCGTTTTCCGGCGCGTCGAGGTCGCTGACGATCGAGAACCGGTTCTCGGTCGAGCGCATCGTCGACGACCAGCCGGGCGGCGAGATCGACCCGCGGGCGCAGTTCTTTCCCTTCTCTTATGCGCCCGAGGAACTGCCCGACGTGGCGCGGGCGATCGAGCGCCTTTATCCCGACCCTACCGGCGAACTCGATCGCTGGGCGCGCCAGTTCGTCGCCCAGGGGGCGACGACGCTGACCAGTCATCTGCTTATGACGCATGACCTATGCGATCAAGGAAGGGTTCTCCTACGAGCGGCGCGAGGCGGCGGGGGTGCAATCGCCGCGCCATACGCTCGAGCGGCGCCGCGGCTCGTGCCGCGACTTCGCGGTCCTCATGATGGAGGCGGCGCGCGCGCTCGGCGTCGCCGCGCGATTCGTTTCCGGCTATGTCTACGTTCCGCGTGGCGACGATGAGCCCGTTCGATTGGGGGGAGGGGCGACGCACGCCTGGTGCCAGATCTACCTTCCCGGCGCAGGCTGGATCGAATTCGATCCGACGAATGGCCTGCTTGGCGGCAAGGATCTCATCCGCGTCGCGGTGGCGCGCGATCCCGTCCAAGCGGCGCCGCTGACCGGCCTCTACTACGGGGACGCGGGCGACGAACTGGGCATGGAAGTCTCCGTCGAGGTTACGCAACCAAACCACGCCGAAAGGGTTAGTCTCGCCGGCGCCTGAGCTGCGCGTATTGGGGATTTGCAAAATGATCATTCGTGCCGGGTATGCGATCGCATTCGAGTGCGCCGCGGTGACGCCGATGATATTGCACCTCAATATCCATCCCTCGCGCGCCGGCGATCTCATCTCGCCCGACGTCGTGCGAACTGAGCCTCATTATCCGACCGACGCCTATCTCGACCTGTTCGGCAATCAGGTGACGCGGGTCGAGGCGCAGCCCGGCGTGGTGACGTTCCACGATGATTTCACTATCCGCGACAGCGGGTCGCCCGACGAAACGCCTGAGGATGCGCCGCTGACCGCGGTCGCCAAGCTGCCGAGCGAGGTGCTCGTCTACCTGCTGGCGAGCCGCTATTGCGACAGCGACAATCTGAGCGACTTCGCCTGGTCGCAGTTCGGCGGGATCGGCGGCGGGGCGAAGCTCGTCCAGGCGATCTGCGATTTTGTCAATTCGCGCATCCGCTTCGACTATGGCGCGGCGAATCCGCGCCGCACGGCGTCCGACGGGTTTCGCGACGGGATTGGCGTCTGCCGGGATTTCGCCCATCTCGCCGCGGCGCTGTGCCGGGCGATGAATGTGCCGGCGCGCTATTGCACCGGCTACCTCGGCGACATCGGCGTCCCGCCAGACCCGGCGCCGATGGACTTCTCCGCCTGGTTCGAGGTCTTTCTCAACGGCCGCTGGTATACGTTCGACGCCCGGCACAATACGCCGCGGATCGGGCGCATTGTGATGGCGCGCGGCCGCGACGCCGCCGACGTCGCCATCTCGACCGCGTTCGGCAATGCCGTCCTCAAGCGCTTCGAGGTCACGACCTACGAAGAGGCAGCCTGACCGAGCCGCTTCGGCGCGAGGGAAGGGTTTCCAAGACCGACGTCGGAAATCCAAATCGGCGCAACAAAATCCAAATTCCGCGGTCGGGAATCCAAATCCAGCGGTAGCGAATCCAAATCGACTTCCTTCCGCCAACCGAGACTTTTCAATCGTTTAAGTCTCGAAACCGAGGCCCAGCCATTGCTTCTTCTCCCTTCGCTGCTTGCGGTCGCCCCCTTAGCGGGCGGTCGCCGGGCGAGGCGGGCATCCCCGGGGCGATAGGGCGAGAATATCATCGACTTCTGATTATCGAAAGATATGGGCGCCTTTTTCTTTTTCTCGCCACATTTGCCCGATGGGCCCGCTCCGCCGCCCGCCATCTGCGATGTCAGATCACGCGGAACCGCGCCCGAAGGGCGTCCGGGTCGGCCGCGTGACGGCCCACGATCGCGACGTAGGCAATCGGCTCCACGACCCAGCCGGATGTCGCGGCGTCGAAATAGGCGAGGTCGGCTGCCGGAACGGACAAACGCACCGTGCGCGTCTCTCCCGGAGAGAGCGCGACCCGGGCAAACGCTTTCAACTCCTTCGGCGCACGCTCCACCTTGGAGCCCTCCGTCGCGACATAGAGTTGCACCACTTCCTCGCCCTGGATCGCGCCGGCGTTGGTCACCTCGACCGTCGCTTCGAGCGTGTCCGAGGCCCGAAGCTCGTCGCGCGCGAGCTTGAGGCCGGCATAGCTGAAGGTGGTGTAACCAAGCCCGAAACCGAAGGGAAAGGCGGGGGCGGCGCCGTCGCGCTCCAGCTTGCGGTAGCCGTGCCACAAGTCGTAGGCGATCTTCGTCGCATTCCGATCGAAGAAGGGGAGGTCTTCCGGCCTTGCCGGGAATGTGCAGGGCAGTTTGCCGCTCGGGCTGACCTCTCCCGTGATCACGTCCGCGAACGCGTGACCGCCCTCCTGACCTGGGTACCACAGCATCAGAATCGCCTGCGCCCGGTTGGCCCAGGCCTCCATGATCACGGCGCTGCCTGCCATGACGGCCACAATCGTGCGCGGATTGGCGGCTGCAGACCGCCTGAATCAGCGCCTCGTCGCGGGGATTGAGCGAAAGCCGCTCGCGGTCGCCGCCGAGCGACATGCCGGTGTCCATCGCGCCGCCCTGCGCGCCGTCTGCGAAGGCCGCATATTGCGGGTCGGGCGGCGGGAAGCTCGGCAGGAAATCGACCAACATATCCGGCGGGATGTACTCGCCCTCGTCCGCATGGGTGTAGCCGACCACGATGATCGCCGCATCGGCGCCCTGAGCCGCCGCGGCCGCCCGCTCGTGATCCGAGCCGTCGTCGTGAGCAAGCTCGATCCCTGTCGCCGAGGGCGGCGCGCAGGCCTTCCAATGGCGTCACGACATGACCGGGCCGGGTATTGCTGGAGCCGCCATCACCCGTGTTCGGCGTGTCGGCCAATCGGCCAAAGACCGCGAGCCGCCGCACGTTTCGCAGCGGCAATAGCCCGCCTTCGTTCTTCAGCAGCACGATGCTCTTCTGCGCGGCTTCGCGAGCGAGGCGCCGATGGGCTTCACACCCCACGATCTCAGGGCCGTAGTCGCGCGGGTTGCGGCCTTGGCCAAAACGCACCTGCTCACGCAAAATGCGGAGAGCCGCGTCGTCGACGCGCTCCACCGGAACCTCGCCGCGCTCAACCAGGCCTTTCAGGTCGCGACGGAACAGGACCCCGAAGGGCATCTCGATGTCCTGGCCGGCAAGGGCCGCCTTCTTCGCGTCCCGCATCCCGAAGATGAAATCCGTCACCACGAATCCTTGAAAGCCCCATCGCACTTTAAGAACGCCGGTCAGGAGTTCTCGATTCTGGCCGCACCATTCGCCGTTGACGCTGTTGTAGGCGCTCATCACCGAAGCGACCCCCTCGTCGACCACGCGTTTGAAATGGGGCAGATAGACCTCGTGCAGGGCCCTGGGCTCGATGGTCACATCGACCTTGAAGCGAGCGTTCTCCATCGAATTGAGCGCGAAATGCTTGGCGCAGGCCATGACGTGACGCTGTACCCCGCGCGTCAGCGCGGCGCCCAGGGCGCCGAGATGATGAGGATCCTCGCCATAAGTTTCCTGGGCGCGGCCCCAGGCCGGGTGGCGCAACAGGTTGATGCAGACGCCACCGAAATAGTTGCCCCCGAGAGCGCGGATTTCGCGTCCGATGGCGTCGCCGATGCGCTCTTCCAGCGCCGGATCCCAGGCTGCTCCCCGCGCCATGGAGACCGGAAAGGTCGTTCCTCCGTCCAGAATGACGCCGCGCGGCCCATCGGTGAAGCGGACGCCGGGAACTCCTAAACGCGCTACCTCTCCGGCTACCCAGAACTGGCTGCTGTAGCCTCCAGGGGCCGTCATCGCAGCGAGCCCCGGCCACAGAGACAACTGGCCGTGCATCAGGCTGATTTTCTCATCGAGGCTGAGCTGATCGCGCAAAGCCTTGGCGCGCTCTTCAATCTCGCTCGGCGATCAGGGTCTCCGCCGTTTGAAGATCGGCGAAGGCGCTATCGGTTTGCGTAATGGTCATGTTCCGAGTCTCCTTCTCCGCGTTCGCCCAAGGAGGTCAGCGCGCCGCCCACAGCATTCCGCGCTCGAGAATCGTCTTCATTTCCGGCACGCCGAACTCGGCCGTGACATGGCCGAGAGATGAGTAGAAGACGCGCCCCTCGCCGTGCCGACGCTTCCAGACGACGGGCATCACGACGCCCTTGGTCCATGGCGCATATTCGCCGGAGAATGTTGTCGTCGCCAGCACCTCGTTCGAAGGATCGACGTGCATGTAATATTGCTCCGAGCGGTACGGGAAGCTCGCAATCCCCTTCATGATCGGATCGTCCGGCTTGGTGACGTCGACGCGGTAGTCGATGACATTGCCGGGGTGGGCGACCCATTGGCCGCCGCACATGAACTGATAGTCGACGCTGTCGCGAAATGCGTCGCCCATGCAGCCGTGATAACCGGCGAGGCCGACCCCGCCCCTCACCGCGGCGGTCAGGTTCTCGACCTCTTCCTTTTCGATCTTCGACATCGTGACGATCGGCACGATGAGACTCATGTCGGCGATCGCCGGATCGGCGAACGCCTCGGTGGTGTTTTCGACATAGACCTTGAAGTCATGGCCCTCGAGCATCTTGGCGACGATATGCGCGCCCTGCTCCGGCTCATGGCCGCTCCATCCGCCCCAGACGATGAGCGCTTCACGCATTCGTTCCTCCGTAGAATTCTGCTCTTCAATCGAGTTCGCCGACCGCAAGCGACGGTGGCAATGGGGCTGGCCGCTCCGGGCGGGTCGAGATCCTCACCGCTTCGCCGGCGTCGGACGACGTCTGGAACGCCTCCATCACTTCGAGCACATGGAACGCCAGCTCCCCGCTGGCCCGGTGCGGCCTGCCGGAGCGGATTGCCTGCGCCATGTCGGCAAGGCCGAGGATGCGATAGTTGCCATCGGCGTAGGGGCCGCGCGTCGGAATTTCGCGCCAGTCTTCCGCCGCCGTCGCCAGCTCGACCTTGCCGCCGAAGTGGTTCGGGTCGGGGACGATGAGCGAGCCGCTCTCGCCGTAGAGTTCGATCGGAACATGCTTGTGGCGCGCGACGTCGAAGCTCATCGTCATCGAGACTGCCGCTCCGCTCGCGAACATCAACGTGCCGGCGACATGCGTCGCGACCTCGACCGGGATGCGGGTTCCCGCGAGCGGCTTGCTGGTGACGAGTCGCTCGGCTCTCGTTCGCGTCGCGACGCCGCTGACGCTCTCGACCGGACCGAGAAGGTTGACGAGATCGGTTATGTAGTAGGGCCCCATGTCGAGCATCGGGCCGCCGCCGGCAAGATAGTAAAAGCCCGGATTGGGATGCCAGCGCTCGTGCCCTGGGCACATGAAGAAGGCCGCGCCGCCGATCGGCCGGCCGATCAGCCCGTCGTCGATCGCGCGGCGCGCGGTCTGGTGGGCGCCGCCGAGAAACGTGTCGGGCGCCGCGCCGAGCCTGAGCCCCTTGGCCGCCGCGGCTTCGATCAGCCGGCGCGCCTCGCCGACGGTGACGCCGAGCGGCTTTTCCGAGTGGACGTGCTTGCCCGCGCCGATCGCCTTGAGGCCGACGTCGACATGCGCTTTCGGAACCGTGAGGTTGAGGATGATTTCGACCGCCGGATCCGCAAGCAGCGCATCGACTGAACGGGCGGGGAGGCCGAATTCCGCGCCGCGCGACTCGGCCGCCGCGATATTGGCGTCGGCGAGCGCGACGATGTTCAGGATCGGGAACTTTCTCGCGGCGGTCAGATAGGCGGCGCTGATGTTGCCGCAGCCGATCACGCCGATGCCGACCGGCTTCATCACGATTTTCCGACTTGCGGCGCCAGGGCTTCGCGAATTGGCGCCGGCCCGGTCGTCCCCCACGGCGCGCCGTAGAGATCGCGCAGAGTCATCGCGGCGGCTCCCTGCAGCCAGTTTCCGTCGCTCCATTCACGGACGATGATGTCGGAGACGTCCGCCAGGCTGGCCGGCAGAAGCTGGGCGACGGTTTTGCGCAACGGGTCGATGAAATGCTCGCTGGTCGCCATGGCGCGGCCGGAAATGATCACCTTTGGCGGCGCAAACAGGGTTATGAGATTGGCGACCGCGAATCCCAGCGCCTCGCCCGCAGCGGCGAGCACCCGCGCGCAGCGCTTATCCCCACCGGCTGCACGTTGCAAGAGCAGCGCCATCGCCCGCCCGGGATGCACGGTCACGTCCGGATCATGGTCGCGCATGAGCGCTTCCGCTTCGGTCAGCACCGACGCCTCCGAGGCTACGTCGGCGAGCCGCCCATCGGCGCTGCCGAGAGGTCGAACCATGAGATCGCCGAGGTCCGGACTGAGGCCGTTGGCGCCGCGAAACAATTCGCCATTGTGAAGAATCCCGAGCCCGAGGCTGCGCTCGACATTGACGACGAGAAAGTCATTCAAGTCCCGCGCCTGTCCAAACCAGTGCTCGGCCAGCGTCACCAGATTGACGTCGCTGTCGATCGATGCGGGCACGCCCAGGCGCTGGGTGAGATCGGCGCCGAAAGGAACGTCGCGCTCCTGAAGGATCGGGCTCTGGCGGCAAACGCCCGCAGCCCTCTCGACCACGCCCGGCAGACCGACGCAGACGCCGGAGATTTCGGCGATGTCGAGGCCTGCATCGCTAACGCAGCGGCGTACGCCGTCCTCGACCAGATCGGCGATGACCGAGGCCGTCTGACGGTCGATGCGGATCGGTAGCGCGAGGGAGCGCAGGATGTCGGCGCAGAAATTGGTCACGGCGACGGTGATCTGGTCGGGGGCGAGTTTGACCCCCACCACATACGCGGCGCCCGGATTGAGCCTGAGCATGACCCGCGGCCGGCCGCGCCCGGCGTCGCGCACGGCTCCGACCTGGAGCGGGATGATGAGCCGGTCGTCGAGCAGCGCCGCGGTGATGGCGGAAACGGTGGTGGCGCTCAGTTCGGTCAGCTGGGAAATCTCGACCCGCGATACCGGTCCGAACCGGCGGATCGCGTCCATCACGTGGAAGCGATTGATCGCGCGCATCAATTCGGGGTCGGCGGTCTTCATCGCTCGGACGCTTCCGCTTGGGGCGCTGGTTTTCTACGGGAGGCGGAATTAATTTCAATTCCGCGGCGGGCTGTCAACCGCCGGCCTCCATTTTTCCGCTATTTCTTGTCACTTGTCTTGACAGCCGCGAGAAGTCAGGACAGATTTAATCCGCATCACGGATAAAAACAAAGCCGTCGAGCCCACTTCCTTCCGGAGGAAACCTATGAATTTTCGCCACTTCGCGTTTGCCGCGGCATGCCTCGCCGCGCTGACAGCCCCGGCTTTCGCCGAAACCAACGTCACCGTCCTTCACGTCAGCGACAACGCCGCCCAGAAAGCGATCTGGGACCAGATCGCCAAGGATTACAACGCCGCGCACCCGGGCGTGAATGTCCAGTTCAAGTATCTCGAGAACGAGGCCTTCAAGGCCAAGCTGCCGACCATGCTGCAGGCCGACGAGTTGCGTCCGGACCTCTTCTACAGCTGGGGCGGCGGCGTCATGCAGGCGCAAGAAAAGGCCGGGTTCCTGAAGGACGTCACCAAGGACGTCAGCGCGTGGGATTCGGACCTCTCCCCGACCGCGGTCGACGCGTTCAAGGTTGACGGCAAAATCGTCGGGGTGCCGTTTGAGGTCGGCGAAGTCGCCTTCTATTACAACAAGAAGCTGTTCGAAAAAGCCGGCGTGAAGGCCGAGGACATCAAGTCCTGGGACGATTTTCTCGGCGCGGTGAAGAAGCTCAAGGCGGCCGGCATCACTCCGCTCGATGTTGGAGCCGGCGAAAAATGGCCGATGCACTTCTACTATTCCTATCTCGTGATGCGCATTGGCGGCGAGCACGCGCTCGCCGACGCCAAGGCCGGCAAGGATGGCGGGTTCAAGAATGCGACCTTTGTCGAAGCCGGCAAGCGGCTGCACGAACTCGCCGCGCTGGAGCCGTTCCAGCCCGGCTATCTGTCGACCTCGCATGCCCAATCCGCCGGCATTTTCGGCGATGGCAAGGCAGCGATGGACCTCATGGGCCAATGGCTGCTCGGCATGCAGGGGGGCAGTTCGACCAGCGGCAAGGGACTGCCGCCCGAGGACATTGGGATCCTGTCGTTCCCGGTCATTCCGGGCGGCAAGGGTAAGGCGACCGACACGCTCGGCGGCATCAACGGCTGGCTGGTCAGCAAGTCCGCCCCGCCCGAGGCGATCGATTTCCTCAAATTCTTCAGCCAGAAGAAATATGCGGACGAGGCCGCCGCGAAGGCCGCCTATATCCCGGTCGTCAAGGGCTCGGAAAGCGGGTTCACCGATCCCTCGTTCAAGCGCCTGGCTGACGATCTCTCCAAGACGACCTACCATCAGAACTTCTTTGACCAGGATCTCGGCCCCTCGGTCGGGCGCGTCATCAACGACGTTTCCGTCGCGGTCGCCGCAGGCCAGATGACCCCGGAGGCGGCGGCAGCCGCGATCCAGGAAGCAGCCGACCAACAATAGATGCAGCCTCCAGCAATAGATGTAGGCTAATGTCCAGGCATCCGGCCTCGCTTTGTTCGCAAGGCGAGGCCGGAACGCGTGATGCGACTGGAGGCTCGTTTTCTTGACCGCCGCGGCTTACGACGAAGCCCAGCCGACCGCGACGGCCTATACCGAGCCGGCGCGGCGGATGACCCTCAACGGCTGGGCCATCGTCGTCGTCTTTCTGCCGCCGGCGCTTCTCCTGTTCACGGTCTTCGTCTTTCTGCCGATCGCGGAAGCCGGCTGGTACGGTTTCTTCAACTGGAACGGCTACGGGCGGCCGGAAAAATTCATCGGGCTCAAGAACTACGGCTATCTGTTCGCCACCCCGGCCTTCACCCGGTCGCTGATCAACAACGGGATCATCATCGTCTTCTCGCTCGTCATCCAGTTGCCGCTCGCGCTCGCGGTCGCGGTCGCGATCGCCGGCCGGGTCGCCGGCGCGGTCTGGTTCCGGATGATCTTCTTCCTGCCCTACGTGCTGGCGGATGTCGCCGCGGGCCTCATCTGGCATTTCATGTTCGACGGTGATTATGGCCTTGCCGGCGCGGTCACCACCGCGCTCGGAATGCCGCCCTATTTTCTGCTCGCGGACAAGACCTGGGCGTTTTCAGCGGTGCTGATCGTCGTCCTGTGGAAATATTTCGGCTTCCACATGATGCTCTATGTCGCCGGCCTGCAGGGGATCGATCCTGCGCTGCTCGAGGCGGCGGAGATGGACGGCGCGACTCCCTTCCAGCGCTTCTGGCATATCACCCTGCCGCTGCTCGGACCGATGATCCGGCTGTCGATCTTCTTCTCCGTCATCGGCGCGCTGCAGCTCTTCGACATCATCGTGCCGCTGACCGGCGGGGGCCCGTTCGAGACCACCAACACGATGGTCTCGTTCCTCTACTTTTTCGGCCTGACCCGGATGCGGATCGGCTTCAGTTCCGCGGTCGGCGTCGTCCTCTTCATCATCTGCGTGACCTTTGCCTTCGGCTACCAACGGCTGGTTATGCGCGATGACTGACGCCGCCCACGCCATTCGTCCTTCAGGGCGACGCCCAGGCGGCCTCGCCGCGATCGTCACCTTCGGGGCGCTGGTCGTGCTCGCCGGCCTCGTGCTGTTTCCGGTTCTTGCGACCGCGCTGAACGGCTTCAAGGATCTGAGCGAACTGCGCACCAATCCGTTCGGCCTGCCGCATGTTTGGATGTGGAGCAACTACTGGAGCATCCTGACCGGCTACCGCTACTGGCAGGTGCTCGGCAATTCGCTCCTGATCGCGCTGTTCACCGTCGCGCTGACGCTCATCGTTTCCTCGATGGCCGCCTTCACCTTCGCGCATCTGCGCTTCTTCGGCGACCGGTTCCTCCTTGCTTACGTCCAGCTCGGACTCTTGTTCCCGATAGCGACGGCGATTGTGCCGCTCTTCATCAAAATCCGCGATCTCGGCCTGCTCGATTCCTACTGGGGTATCATCCTGCCCCAGGTCGCCTTCTCGCTGGCGATGAGCGTGCTCTTGATCCGCAACGCATTCAAGCAATTGCCCAGCGAACTGCTCGACGCCGCGATGATGGATGGCTGCGGCTACTTCCGCTACTTCCTCTACATCACCCTGCCGCTCTCCGGCCCGATCCTGTCGACGGTCGCGGTCATCTCGTTTGTCGGCAGCTGGAACGGCTATCTGCTGCCGCTCATCGTCCTCAACAGCGAGTTGCGCTACCCCTGGACGCTGGGCCTCATGGCCTATCAGGGCCAGTACATGACCTCCTGGCAACTGGTGCTGGCTTTCATCACCCTGACCATCCTGCCGGCGATCATCATGTTCCTTATGGCGCAGCGCTATATCGTCGCCGGCCTGACCGCGGGCGCGGTCAAAACCTGACCCGGCCAGCCGCGCGTCAGGGCGCTTTGCCGGCGAAGCCCTCGATGATCGACGCGACCGCTGGTTTCGGCCGATAGTCCTCGTCGAACGGCAGCGCGGCGCCATAGCCGGAGAAGAACGACGGGATCCAGGACCGGCCGTCGGTTACGCCCCAGGTGGTGACGCCGACGCAGCGCGCCGTTTCGCGGCACGCCCGAGCAACCGACGCGTAATCCTCCGCCTGCATCCGGAGCAGCTTCTCGTCGGCCGGCAGGCGGATTCGCAGGTCCAGCTCCGTCACCGCGACATCGACGCCGAGAGCCGCGAACTCGGCCATCGTCGCCTTGAGGTCTCCAGGGGTCGAGCCGGCGATGAAATGCGATTGCAGGCCGACGCCGTCGATCGGGACGCCGTCGCGCTTCAGGGACGCCACGAGGTCGCGGAGCGCCTGCATTTTCGGGCTGGCGGTCTCGACGTTGTAGTCGTTGATGTAGAGCTTCGCGTCGGGGTCTGCGGCCCGAGCCGCCTTGAGCGCCATGGCGACATAGTCGGGACCCATCGCCTCATACCAGATCGAGTTGCGCCACTTGCCGTCGTCGGCGAACGGCTCGTTGACGACATCCCAGGCATAAATCGCGCCTCGATAACGGCCGGCCTCGGCTGCGATATGGGCGATCATCAAATCTTTGAGTTCCGCCGGCGAGAAGCCGCCCTCGATCAGCCACCGCGGCAATTGCGAATGCCAGACGAGCGTATGGCCTCGGACCTTCTGTCCATGCGCGCGAGCGAAGGCGACGAGCGCGTCGGCGCGCTGCCAATTCAATTCGCCCCGCAGCGGCTCGACCGATTCCCACTTCATCGCGTTCTCGGGCGTGGCGGAGGTCAGTTGCGTCGCCGCGAGGTCGCGATATGGCCGTTCGTCGAGCGCGTCGGGATCGAGCGCCGCGCCGAAATAGCGCCCGCTCTCGGCGGCGGCGGAGCCGAGCGTGGCCTCACCCGCGTGGCCAGTTCCGGTGGCGGCGAGTGTCAGCGCCAGCGCCACGATCGCCATCGCTGGCCGCCGCGGAAAGACAAAGCGGCGCAATCCCGCCGCAAGCAGGAGCAAGCTTGCGAAAACCGGCGAAAATGAAACTGCGCTCATTTGCTTCTCCATGGGAGACTCTTCGGATTTTCGCAAGGAAATGCCGATTTCTCTCGGCGCGCTATCACGGCTCTTTGTGTCGCAATGGCGACATCCGACGCTTGCGCCGGCGCGTCGGCGCCGGTAGTCATTCGAGTCAAGGACTTGGAATTGAGGTTGGGTGTGGGGGCGGGACGGCGGTTGGTCGTTCTTTCAGGGCTTTTCTGGGCTGCGCTCTCGGCCGGGCCGGCGGCTGCGGCCGACATGTCCAGCCTCGGCATCGAGACCGCGCCGATGCCGGCGCCGGTGATCCAGCCGGGGCCAAGCACTTATATCAACTTCCTCGATGAGGTGCGGGTCGGCGCCTACGCCCACAACTGGATTCACGACGAGGGTTCGCCCGTCGACGTATCGGGCGAAATTCTCACCTCGCCGATCGGCTATCCCAACAATATCGGCGGCCAGTGGTTCTCCTGGTTCTTCAATCCGCGCATCAATATCGGCGCGATGATCAATACCGGCGGCAAGACCAGCTACGGCTTTACCGGCCTCACCTGGCGCATCCCGCTCTACAAAGGGTTCTTCTTCGAGGGCGAGTTCGGCGGCGCCGTCAACACCTCGCCGCTCCGCGATGAAGGGGACCGCGTCAACACCGGCTGCCGCTGGGATTTCCGCGAATTGGGCGGCTTCGGCTACCAGTTCACCGAGCATTGGGATTTGATCGCCAATATCGAGCACATCTCGCACGCGAGCCTCTGCACCCACATCAACCCCGGCCTGACCCAGGTTGGGGCGAGGATCGGGTATAAGTTCTGAGGCGTGGTCAAGCCTGCCATTCGGGGCCCAGGAACATCTGGCTCCTCATCATGCGGCGCCGACGCTCTCCCTTCTGTCCTTGATGAGATACTCGGCCAAACCATCCAGCAGCGCGCCCCAGCCGTGTTTGCGGCCTTCTACGCCGTCGCTCGGTGGTATCACGCACATCTGCTCTGTGTACTTCAATCGGGTTCCGCCATTTTCGTCCGCGAATGTGATGGTCGCGAGCGAAACCGTGTGGACGCGGCCGTTCACCGCCATCGAATAGGCGAGCACGATCCGCTCGCCCTCCTTGATCTCGAAATAGCGGGTTTCGTTGACGTGCTCGCCCCGGTCGCTCCTGGACCGGTTGCGCTCGAAGCCGCCCGGGCGGAAGTCCATTTCGAGCCCTGGGCTGCGCATCCAGGCGGCCTTTTTCTCGCGAATGCTCCAGGTCGCCCAGACATGGGCGGTGCAGTTTGGATAGATGCGTTCGATCACGAAATCTCTATGATGCTGGTCTATTGCGGTCATCAGTTATCGCCTTGCTTGAGGAATTCGCCGAGATCGTCGAGACGGGTCGCCCATTCGGCGCGGTGGCGGGCGACCCATTCTTCAACCCACCGCAACGCGTCCGCCTCGAGCCGCGCGGTGCGCACCCGCCCCCTTTTCTCGCTGCGAATGAGGCCGGCGGATTCGAGGACGCGGAGGTGCTTGAGGAAGGACGGGCCAGCCATCCCGAATGGCGCCGCAAGCGTCGAAACGGATGCCGCCCCCTGGGTCAGCCGCTCGACGACGGCAAGCCTTGTCGGGTCGGCGAGGGCGGCAAAGACCTTGGTCAGCTCCGGGTGAAAGGTAGCCATGCGGCTATGTAATCGAGAATTGGCATCGCGTCAAGATAGATAGCCACATGGCTATCTATCGGAATTGGTCGCGCCGCAGGGCGGATAGCCGGGTCAAGCCCGCCCAGGCAGTCCGCGAGCGGACCGCAGCCGCCGCCCTTCCGCCCCGTCTCATTTTCGGCTAGGGAGCGCGTCCAACGCCGACCCCGGAACGGCGTCGCCGCGCCTACCGCCTTAAGAGCTTCCGAGAATGCGCGTCTTCCGGCCGATTTCGGTCATGAAGGAGCGCGCTTTCGTGCGAAAGCGGCGCCGCGGCGATTCCCGCCCGCGGCGCAGTTTGAGAACCCATGCCCAAGCGGACCGATATTTCGACCATCCTCATCATCGGCGCCGGTCCGATCATCATCGGCCAGGCGTGCGAGTTTGACTATTCGGGGACGCAGGCCTGCAAGGCGCTGAGCGCGGAGGGCTACCGGATCGTCCTCATCAACTCGAATCCGGCCACCATCATGACCGATCCCGATATGGCGGATCGGACCTATATCGAGCCGATCACGCCGGAGATCGTCGCCAAGATCATCGCCAAGGAGCGCTACGCGGTTGCCGGAGGCTTTGCTCTGCTGCCGACCATGGGCGGCCAGACCGCGCTCAATTGCGCACTGTCCCTGCGCAAGATGGGTGTCCTCAAACAATATGAGGTCGAGATGATCGGCGCCAGCGCCGAGGCGATCGACAAGGCCGAGGATCGCAAGCTGTTCCGCGAGGCGATGGCCAAAATCGGGCTCAAGACGCCGCGCTCGCATCAGGTGAAGACGCTGTCGCAGGCCCTGACCGCGGTGGCCGACATCGGCTTGCCGGCGATCATCCGTCCGAGCTTCACCATGGGGGGCACCGGCGGGGGCATCGCCTACACCCGAAGCGAACTGATCGAGATCGTCGAGCGCGGCATCGACGCTTCGCCCACCGACGAGGTGCTGATCGAGGAGAGCGTGCTCGGCTGGAAAGAGTTCGAGATGGAGGTGGTGCGCGACAAAAAGGACAATTGCATCATCGTCTGCTCGATCGAAAACATCGATCCGATGGGCGTCCACACCGGCGATTCGATCACCGTCGCTCCGGCGCTGACGCTGACCGACAAGGAATTCCAGATCATGCGCGACGCCTCGATCGCGGTCCTGCGCGAGATCGGGGTCGAGACCGGCGGATCGAACGTGCAGTTCGCGGTCAATCCGGCGGACGGGCGCATGGTGGTGATCGAAATGAACCCGCGCGTCTCGCGCTCCTCGGCCTTGGCCTCGAAGGCGACCGGCTTCCCGATCGCCAAGGTCGCCGCCAAGCTCGCGGTCGGCTACACCCTCGACGAGATCGCCAACGACATCACCGGCGGCGCGACGCCGGCGTCGTTCGAGCCGACGATCGACTATATCGTCACCAAGATCCCGCGCTTCGCGTTCGAGAAGTTTCCCGGCGCGGAGCCGACGCTGACGACGGCGATGAAGTCGGTCGGCGAAGCGATGGCGATCGGCCGCACCTTTGCCGAATCGCTGCAAAAGGCGCTGCGCTCGCTCGAGACCGGCCTCGACGGACTCGACGAGATCGAGATCGACGGACTTGGCCACGGCGACGACCACAACGTGCTGCGCGCGGCGATCGGCCAGCCGACGCCCGATCGGCTGCTCAACGTGGCGCAGGCGATGCGCTTGGGGATGGGCGTCGACGAGATCCACGAGTGCAGCAAGATCGACCCCTGGTTCCTCGAACGGATCGCCGAGATCATTGCGCTCGAGAGCAAGGTGCGCGCTCACGGCCTGCCGCCCGATGCGGGCAACATGCGAGCCTTGAAGGCGAGCGGCTTCTCGGACGCGCGCCTGGCGGCGCTTGCCGGCAAGGCCGAAGCCGAGGTCGCCGCGGCCCGCAAACGGCTCGGCGTTCAGCCGGTGTACAAGCGCATCGACACCTGCGCCGCCGAATTCGCCTCGCCCACGGCCTATATGTATTCAACCTTCGAAGCGCCATTCGCCGGCAAGGTCCGATGCGAAGCTGATCCTTCGGAGCGCGAAAAGATCGTCATCCTCGGCGGCGGCCCGAACCGGATCGGGCAGGGGATCGAGTTCGACTATTGCTGCTGCCATGCCGCATTCTCGCTGAGCGCCGCCGGCTACGAGACGATCATGGTCAACTGCAATCCGGAGACCGTCTCGACCGACTACGACACTTCGGACCGCCTCTATTTCGAGCCGTTGACCGCCGAGGACGTGCTGGCGATTGTCGACAAGGAGCGCGAGCGTGGGCTCCTCAAGGGCGTGATCGTGCAGTTCGGCGGCCAGACGCCGCTCAAGCTCGCGCACGCGATCGAGCAGGCCGGCGTCCCGATCCTTGGCACTTCGGTCGAACTCGATCGATCTGGCGGAGGACCGCGACCGCTTCAAACGCCTCCTCGACAAGCTCGGCCTGAAGCAGCCGAAGAACGGCATAGCTTATTCTGTTGAGCAGGCCCGCCTTATCGCCGCCGATCTTCAGCTGCCGCTCGTGGTGCGCCCGTCCTATGTGCTGGGCGGGCGGGCGATGGCGATCATCCACGATCAGACCGCGCTCGACGACTATCTGCTCGGCGTGCTGCCGAGCCTGGTGCCCTCCGACGTCAAGGCGCGCTATCCGAACGACAAGACGGGCCAGATCAACACGGTCCTAGGGAAAAACCCGCTTCTGTTCGATCGCTACCTCGCCGACGCGATCGAGATCGACGTCGATGCGGTCAGTGACGGCCGGACGGTGGTCGTGGCCGGGATCATGGAGCACATCGAAGAGGCCGGCATTCACTCGGGCGACAGCGCCTGCTCGCTGCCGCCGCGGTCGCTCACGGCCGAGACGATCGCGAGCCTCGAGGAGCAGACGAAAAGGCTGGCGCGCGCGCTCGAAGTCGGCGGCCTCATGAACGTGCAATATGCGCTGAAGGGCGGCGAGATCTACGTGCTCGAGGTCAATCCGCGCGCGTCGCGCACGGTGCCCTTCGTCGCCAAGGTGATCGGCAAGCCGATCGCCGCGATCGCCGCCCGCGTCATGGCCGGCGAAAAGCTCGCTTCGTTTGATCTCGCCCTCGGGAAACTCGATCACGTCGGGGTCAAGGAGGCGGTCTTTCCCTTCGCCCGCTTCCCGGGCGTCGACACGGTGCTGGGGCCGGAGATGCGCTCGACCGGGGAGGTGATGGGCATCGACCGGTCGTTCGAGGTCGCTTTCGCCAAGAGCCAGCTTGGCGCTGGATCGCGCCCGCCGACGTCGGGCGCCGTGTTCGTCTCCGTGCGCGACGCCGACAAAGAGAAAATCGTCGAACCTTTGCGCATGCTTCAGACGCTCGGCTTCAAGATCCTGGCGACCGGCGGAACCCAGCGCTTTCTCACCGCCCATGGCCTCAAGGCGGAGAAGGTCAACAAAGTGTCGGAAGGGCGCCCAAACGCCGCGGACGCCGTGCGCAATGGCACAGTGCAGCTCGTGTTCAACACGACCGATGGAGCGACCTCGCTCGCCGATTCCAAGCCTTTGCGCCGCGCCGCCCTCTTGCAAAAGACGCCCTACTACACCACAATTTCAGGGGCCATCGCGGCGGCCGCAGGAATACGCGCCGTCGCGGCGGGCGAACTCGAAGTCAGGGCGTTGCAGGACTATCTGGCGTGACGGCGGGAAATGGCGCCGTCGCGACGGCGTTCATTTGTATGGATTGACTATGGAAAAGCTACCGATCACCCCCGCGGGCCATGCAGCCCTGGAAGCGGAGTTTCTTCACCGCCAGCAGGTCGACCGGCCGCGCATCGTTGCGGCCATCGCCGAAGCTCGGTCGCACGGCGATCTGTCGGAAAATGCCGAATATCATTCCGCCAAGGAGGCGCAATCGCATAACGAGGGCCGGATCGTCGAACTCGAGGACCTGCTGCAGCGCGCCGAAGTGATCGACGTGGCGAAATTGAATGGAGCGACCGTCAAGTTCGGCGCGACCGTGACCCTGATCGACGAGGACACCGAAAAGCAGAGGGTGTTTCAGATCGTCGGCGAAACCGAGGCGGACGTGAAGTCAGGCAAGATGTCGATCACCTCGCCGACCGGGCGGGCGCTGATCGGCAAAAAGGCCGGCGATAGCGTCGAAGTGAATACGCCGGGCGGCGGCAAGAGCTATGAAATCGTCAAGGTCGCCTTTATATAAGCCGGTGAATGATGGGCGCGACCGGGCGCCGAAGAGGAGGTTTCGCGATGACGGCGTTCCCCCTGACCCGCCGCGCCGCGCTTGCCGCTCTCGGGGCGCTCGCCCCGGCGATCGCGGTTCGAAGCGCGCTGGCGCAGCCGAACGTCCGGTTTCGCGATATCGTGGTCGACGTCTCGCCGCTGCGCGCCTCGATGGGCGATCCGACGGCCGCCTGGGTCCAGCAGGAGCTTCCCGGCGCGCTTGCGCAGGCCTTATCGGGCTACATGGCCCCCGGCGACCGCCAAGGCGCGACTTTGCTGGCGCGAATCGACGATCTCTATCTCGGGCCGAACAGCGGCGGGACCGGCGCGTGGGGCGCTTCGCAGGACACGATCAGCGGCACGATCTTCGTGAAGGGCGCGCATGGGGGGATCGCCGGCAACGCGCCCATCCGGGCGACTGCCTGGTACCATCCGATGGCCGTCGACCAACCGATGCGCGTCGAGTCCAATCATTGGCGGGTCGTGGCTTTGGCGCAAGCGTTTGCGGGCTGGGCCCCGGGAAAGCTCGGGCTCTAGCAGCCACGGCGTCGCCTTGCGCCCGAACGGTTTGCCGCTCCGCCGGGGAGGGGACGAATGCCGATCAGCGCCGTGACCCGCCGCGCGGCAATTCGAAACCTTGGGACCTTCGCTCTTCTTTCGCTCGGCGCAGTCGGGCGGGCGCTGGCCGACCCTGCGGTACGGTTCCGCGAGATCAGGGTCGACGTTTCGCCGCTCCGCGCCAGCGCCGGCGACCCGACAGCCGATTGGGTCGAGCAGGCGCTTCCTGGAGATCTGACCCGCGCCTTGTCGGCCTACCTGGCGCCGGCCCAGCGCAACGGCGCAACCTTGATGGCGCGGATTCAAGACATCGACTTTGGCCAGAGCGGCGGACGAGGCGGCGCGAGCGGCCTGTCTCAGGACTCCATTCGGGGCGTCCTGATCGTCGGCGAGCCGCGCGCCGGAATGGCGGCTCAAACGCCGGTGCGGGCGATCGCTGCCTACTCCCCCAACGCCGCCGATCAGGCGCTGATCGAGGAAGCCTACCACGGGCGCGTCATTGCGCTCGCGCAGGCTTTCGCCGGCCGGGCGCCGGGCGAGCTCGGTCTCTGACCCGCCGGCTTCGTCGCCGCTCATCGCCGTCAGAGCGCCGATTGCCTTCAACGCCGCCGTGCTATAGCCCGCCCGCGATGGTTGGCGCGGGCACGGACAGGACAAAGCCGGGCTTGGCGGCGGTCCGGCGGTCATTCTGGTGCGGCCGCAACTGGCGGTGAACATCGGCATGTGCGCGCGGGCGATGGCCAACTTCGGCCTCGACGACCTGCGTCTCGTCAATCCGCGCGAAGGCTGGCCGCGCGGCGACGAGTATCGCGAAGTCGCCTATTCCGCGGCGGCGGGCGCGACCGATCTTTTGGACGCCGCGCGGGTGTTTGCGAGCGTCGAGGCGGCGGTCGGCGATCTCAACGCCGTCTACGCGAGCAACCGCGCGCGAGCGCGGCCAGATGAAAGCGGTCTTGACCCCGAGCGTCGCGATGGGCGCGGCCGCCGCGACGGCGAGCGAGAAGCGCGGCATCTTGTTCGGACCGGAGCGGACCGGCCTGACCAATGACGAGGTGGCGCTCGCCAATTCGATCATCACTTTTCCAACCAGCCCCACCTACGCTTCGCTCAATCTCTCCCAGGCGGTTCTCGTCTGCGGCTATGAATGGTTCAAGGCCGCGCACGGCGACAAGCCGCCGCCGGCGACGATCCCTGCGCGCCCTCAATCGCCGCCGGCGCAGCGCGAGATGCTGCTCGCCTTCTTCGACTATCTGGAGGGGAAGCTGGAGGAGAACGGCTTTTTCCGCCCGGTCACCAAGAAGCCGGGCATGCGGCGAAACTTGCGTAACATCTTCCATCGCATGGAGCTCACCCAGCAGGACGTCCGCACGTTGTGGGGGGCGGTGGTCCGCCTCGTCGAGGGGCCGCGCGTCGAGGTCAAGACGCGCAAGCGGCTTCGAGCGAAAAAGTCCGACGACTGAGCTTAGCCTGCTCAAGCGGCGGCCGGAAGAAAAGAGCTCCCCGAACAGAACGCCGACCGGAGAGCCCGAGATTGCGAATATCAAACGGCGCGTGCGCGCCGCGGGCGGCTTACGACTTGGGCGCTTCCGCCGGAGCCGGGGCCATGTGGTGCATGTGGTGGTGGTGATGGTGGTGATGATGATGATGGTGATGATGCACCTCATCGCATCGGAGCGGCAGGCGCCGGAGCAGCTTCTTGTGCGACGGCATAGCCGGCGAGGCCGAGCGAGAGCACGGCGGCGGTGGCGAGGGTCTTGATCATGGGAAGATTTTCCTGTGGTTGCGGGGAACCTCATTGGCTCATCGCGACCTTTATGGCGCGCTGCATGAACTGCGAATGAACCAACGCGAGCGGGCGCCGGTTCGTCCGCGCTACGTCGCAGCTGCGTTGTCTGACCTGCGGGCGTTCATGTACGATCGAACACGCAATTCGGCTGAAGAACAAGGCGATCGAGCATGGCGGTGAGCAGCATGACGGGATTTGCCCGCGCCGCGGGCAGCGGAGGCACGTGGCGCTGGACGTTCGAGCTCAAGACCGTCAACGCAAAGGGCCTCGACATCCGCTTGCGCATGCCGGCGCCGTTCGATCGGGTGGAAGGCGAGGCGCGCACGCGGCTCGCCAAGGCGCTGGCCCGCGGGACCTGCTTCGCCACCCTATCTACGCAGCGTGAGGGCGCGACGGCCACGGCGCGCATCGATCTGGCGGCGATCGAATCGATCGCCCTCGCCGCCCGTGCGGCGGCGGTGAAGACCGGGCTCGCGCCGCCGACCATGGATGGACTCCTGGCGCTGCGGGGAGTGCTTGAGGCGGCGGACCTGGAGGACGACGAGGCGGCCGTGAGCGCGGCCTGCGCCGGCGCCCTTGCGAGCCTTGAAGAGGCGCTCGCCGATCTGACCGCAGCGCGCCGATGGGAAGGGGGCGCGCTCGCATCGCTGCTTAAGGACATGCTCTGGTCAATCGCCGGGATCGTCGAGGCCGCCGACGCCAATCCGGCGCGCCAGCCGGAGGCGGTGCGCAAGCGACTTGCCCAGAGCGTTCAGACGCTCATGGAGTCTTCGCGCGGCTTCGATGAGAACCGCCTCCACCAGGAGGCGATCCTGCTCGCGGCCAAGGCCGACATCCGGGAGGAGCTCGACCGGCTCAAGACCCATGTTGCCGCCGCGCGGACGCTGATCGACGGGGGCGGGGCGATCGGACGGCGGCTCGATTTCCTCGCCCAGGAATTGGCGCGCGAGGCAAGCACCCTCAGCGCCAAGGCCAACGACGTGAGCCTCACCGCGCAGGGGCTTGAACTGAGAGCCCAAATCGAGCAATTCCGCGAGCAGGTGCAGAACGTCGAGTGAGAATTGAAGCGATGGCGGCCAGCCGGCGAGGCATGATCCTGATTCTGTCCTCGCCGTCGGGGGCCGGCAAGACGACGCTGACCCGAATGCTGATGCAGGACAAGGCGCTCGATCTCACGCTCTCGGTCTCGGTGACCACGCGCTCGCGCCGCTCGTCCGAAGTCGACGGCATCCACTACCGGTTCATCGACCGGCGCGAATTCGAGCGGATGAGAAAAGCGGGCGACCTCCTGGAATGGGCCGAGGTCCACGGCAACGCCTATGGGACCCCGCGAGAGCCGGTCGAGAAGGTGCTCGCCGAGGGGCGCGACATGCTGTTCGACATCGACTGGCAGGGCGCCAAGCAGATGCGCGAGCGGCTCGGCGACGACGTCATCACCGTCTTCGTCCTGCCGCCGTCGCTGAGCGAATTGCGGGCGCGGCTCGAGCGGCGGGCAGAGGACTCGGCCGCCGTCGATCGGAACCCGGCTCGAGGCCGCCAGGCAGGAGATCGGGCGCTGGCGCAATTACCAGTACGTGATCGTCAATGATGATCTCCAGCGCGCCTATCGCGACGTGGTGGCGATCGTCGCCACCGAACGGCTGCGGGCGAGGCGGGTCGAAGCCGGCATCGAGCAGCTGGTCGAGAAGCTGATGCGCGAGTGATTTAAGCCATCATTGTATCAGTATGTTGCATGTGTGATTTTAGAAGTTAGATCATCCTGGCTCGTTTTCCAAGCCATCCCCAAATTTAGCCAAATCCACCAAAATCCACCCAAGTCCGAGCAAAACAAATCAAAGAAAAAAGCTTGGATTTCCTTTGATTCCCTTGTCCGTTTTGAGCCTTTTCAAAGGGTTGCGCTGACCCCCTGGGGCAAAAAAGTCTTTCTCCGTCCCTTAGGGCCGCCGAAGCCGCTGGCGCTCGGGGCAATCCCCTCAAACACTCCTGATCCCCAGTCCAATTTCAGAACCATCCATTCCCTAAATCGAAACCACGCTATCATCAATTCTGAATTTCAGCAATCGATAGTTTTTGCCGCTCGATCAAAATGAGAAGAAACCGTTGTTTGGCGTCAGAAGTTAATGTTCACTCTCAATGTGCTCTGAAAGTCATAGACCGGATATTGCTTGATGATCGGGACGCCGACCTCCAGCGACACGCTAAGGTTCTTGCTGAAGTTGCGTCCCACGCGGGCGTCGAACGGCAGAAAGAGGCGTCCCGTTTGGCCGGTCACCGGGGGGCCGAAGTTCCAGCGGATATCTGCGCTCGGATAGAGGTTGAAGAAGAAGTGGTCGGGCAGCGAGAAATTCACCATCGGCGCGAACTGCAGATTGCTGATCTCCTTCTTGGCCGGATCGCCCGCGAAGCTCTGGGCGTAGCGGGCGAACGGCTCGAAATAGCAGCCGGAGCTGATTTCAGGCAGCGCGTAGCGAAAGCCCGCCGCCGGCTGCACCTGCCACAAGCCCGAGCCAAGGCCGTCGTCCCAACTCCCGGAAGGCGTGATGAGGCGGACGGCGACCCCCGCTTTCCACCGGCTGTCGAACGTATGGATCATAGTGCCCTGGACGTCGGCGTCGCCCAGCCCGTAGATAAAATCGCCGTCGGGGTTGATGGAATTAACCGGATCCTTGGCGAGGTACGGCAGATCGCCGCGGACCACGAACTGCCAATCCGGGCTCAAGTCGAAGGCGTAGTCGCCGCGCAGCTTGAAGGTATCGGTGGTGACGGTCCGGGTCGTCCCATTGGGCCCTCCGCCAGGCGCCGTCTTGACGCCGTAGTAGAGCTGGAAAAGGTTCTCCGGGTTGAGGATGTCGCCGGTCGGGCCGCCGCCGAGATCCTGATCGGCGCTCTGAGACGCGCCGCTGGCGGGAGCCGGCGCCTGCTGCGCGACCGCGATGGCTGGCAGAGCCGCCGCGAGCGTCCACCCGATGAGCCGAGCGCCGACTGCCGCGACGCGGAAGCCGCCTCGCGACGCGCCGTATCCGCCTCGTCCGCGGCGCTCGATGCTTTCCGTGCAACGCCCCTGCCAACTCAACGTCCGACGTCCTTGCGCGGACCAAGCAAGGATCGCCTTCAGGCGAGCGACCCTGGAAACCCGCGATCGCGGGAAGTTTTGCCGTAACACCGGCAAATAGTAGACGATTCGGAAAGGCGTGAGGGAGGTCGCGATGATCATCAGGAACCAGACATGACGTCACATCTGACGCGCTCGCGGCGATGGAGCGCACCGCCGATCCCCGCGCGCGGGAAATCCTGGTGTCTCTGGTTAAGCATTTGCACGAGTTCATCCGTGAAGTCGCGGCTCACCGAGGACGAGTTTCGCCAGGCCACGGCTTTCCTGAACCAGATGGGCAGGCTCAGCACGGATACGCATAACGAAACCGTGCTGATGGCCGGCTCGCTCGGGGTCTCCTCGCTCGTGTGCCTCCTCAACAATGGCGGCAACGGAAATTCGGAGACATCGCAGTCGCTGCTCGGCCCTTTCTGGCGGCTCAATTCCCCGCGCGTCGCCAATGGCGGCACGATCGTTCGATCGGACACGCCGGGCGACCCGCTGTTCGTCACCGGGAGGGTCGTCGATATGGCGGGTAAGCCGGTTCACGGCGCCGAAGTCGACATCTGGCACGCTTCGCCCTTCGGCCTCTACGAGAACCAGGACCCGGAACAGGCCGAGATGAATCTGCGCGGCAAATTCACTTCCGACGACGACGGTCGATTCTGGTTCAGACACCGTCAAGATGACCGGCTATCCCATTCCAACCGACGGGGTCGTCGGACGGCTCTTGCAAGCTCAGAACCGCGACCCGTATCGGCCGGCTCATCTTCACGCCCTGATCGTCAAAGAGGGCTTCAAGGTGCTGATCTCGCAGGTCTACGATCCCGAAGACCCGAACATCGACAGCAGACCCGCAGTTCGGCGTCACGAAAGCGCTCCTCGGCGACTATCTCCGCCACGAGGACCGCCATCCATCCGACGCTGCGATCCGCCCGCCCTGGCATTCCCTCGATTATACCTAAGTCATGGAGCCCGGCGAAACGAAGCTCCCCGCGCCCCCGATCAAGTGACGCAAAAAGAGTCGGACCGAAAGGCCGAACGCGACGGCTGCAGCTTAAAAACCGCGTCGATAGAACAGCCGGCGCCCGGCGTGGTTGCAGAAGTTGCATAAGACGCCAAATTGTGCAGCAATTGACCCTAGGTCAGAGCGGAGCGGAAATGGTCGCCTGGGCGCCGAGCCGGCGCGTGAGAATGGAACGCATCGAAGCGGAGGCCGAGACGCTCATCCGCGACCTCGGCGACCGGGCCTATCACGAGGCGCGGCGAAAGGAACATGAGGCGAGTTCCGACGCCATCGCCGAGGATTGGGCTCTGGTAGCGCGAGCGGTTGCGCGCCGGACGGGCAGCCGGATTGGCCTCAATATCTCGACCCAACTGGAGATGAACACCTTCTTCGTGCTCGATCGCGATCCGGGCGGCCCGGGCGAACGCCGGTCCTTCGCTGAGGGCGAGCGCGAACATCAGCCGGATCGAGCGAGCGTCCCGACTCCCCAGCCGTTCCGGATCCAGTATATCGGCGCAGGGGCCGATTCCGACCCATCGCTACTGCGGGAGGTGGAAATCCGGGCCTCCGATGTTTCGGCCGCGATCATCGCCGCCGCTGCCTCGGCGTGGCCGCCGAAGACGACCGCATTGCGCATCCTCGATCGCGAAGGCCACGAGGTGTTCGAGCGCCGGAAAGGCGCCCGCCGAATCCCGAACGCCGATTGACGCTCTTCGCCTCCCGCTTCGCTTCGCTGAGAAGGGGGAGGCTTACGCCGCCGCGGCGGTTTCGCGTTCGCGAACCTCGTAGATTTCGAAGGCTTCGCTGACCCCGCGCAGCGGCAGCGACGATGCCCGCGGTGTGGTCCGATAGCTCGAACTCGGTCAAAAGTCGCGCCACCTCCGAGCTTTCGATGATCGGCTTGGTCGCCAGGATCGCGGTCGGCTCCGCCAGGCTCTGAACGCGCGAGGCGATGTTGACCGTCTGGCCGAAATAGTCCTGCCGGTCGTCCAGCATCACCGCGAGGCAGGGGCCCGAATGGAGCCCGATGTTGAGCGCCAGGTCGTCGCTGCCGCGCCCCTCGTTGATCTTGCGCATCGCCTCGCGCATCCGCATGGCGGCGCGCAGCGCCCGGTCGGGGGTGGCGAAGGTCGCCATCACCGCATCGCCGATGGTCTTGACCACCGCGCCGCCCTCGGCGGCGACCGCCTCGAGCAGGGCGCCGAAATGACTGCGCACGAGATCGAAGGCGGCGAGATCGCCGATCCGGTCGTAGAGCGCGGTCGAGCCCCTGAGGTCGGTGAACAGGATCGTGAGGCTGGTGATCTTGAACCGCTGCTCGGGATCGAACGTGCCGCTGCGATAGAGATCGCGGAACGCCTGGTTGCTGAGCAGCCGGGTCGCGGTCAGAAACGGCCGCCGGGGGCTGGTGAGCTTCTCCATCTCCTCGCTGTGGAGCCACACCCCGGGCATCGTCCGGCGCGCGGCCTTGTTCTCGTACGAAATGCGGGCCGGGCCGGGCTGGATCTTGAGCGTGCCGCTGTGCACGTGCGTGTCGGTGAAGACGAGCGAAAGATTGCGCCGCTCGTGGGTCTCCTCGCCAGCGACCTCGAGAAAGAGCGAGGAATGGGTCACCGGATCGAACACGATCGCGAACCCTTTTGGCAGAGAGAGCGACATCGCCGCCTTCTCGCCCGGACCCAGCTCCATGACATCGAGCGTCACCCGCTCGATGACGCCTTCGACATCCTCAGGCACATCGTTGCTCGAGCTCCAGAAGATCTGGCGCATGTAT
The DNA here is from genome assembly GCA_963767245.1 of uncultured Alphaproteobacteria bacterium. Taxonomy (GTDB): domain Bacteria; phylum Pseudomonadota; class Alphaproteobacteria; order Rhizobiales; family Beijerinckiaceae; genus Roseiarcus. The sequence goes on along the minus strand of CAVYDG010000024.1, from coordinate 14,426 downwards.
TCGGCATAGGGGAGCGAATCGGGATCATGCGCGGCGATGCGCCGGACCCGCGGATTGACGGTGAAAGTGACCTCGACCAGCTGATCGAGGGTCGGCTCGTAATCGGAGGCGCAGAGCGAGCAATAATAATGGGCGCGGTTGAGAGTTTTCAGCGCCGGGCCGGTCTCCAGCACGCCGCCGCATCCAGGGCAGAGCATGTTCCACGACATGTCGAACAGCCCGAGCCGCGCCGCATGAACGAGCCCGCCGATCGTAGGCTCCTCGTCGAGGCCGCGCTCGGCGGCGTAGGTGAGCGGATTGATGCGATTCAAGGCCCGATCCTGGTCCGATTCCACCGACATTTCCAGAGCCGCGGCCACCGATGGGTCGGCGGCTTGCTTGAGTAGACCCCAGAGGGGGTTTGCGTCAGCCATGGTCTTTCCTCGAAAGTTCGCGCCCGGCCGGTCAGTCCCTCGGCCGGCGCCGGGCCTCCCCCAAAAAGGGGCCGGCGACGTGCCCTCTATATAGGGCGACTGGGCGTCAGTGACAGGGCGGATCGCGACGCCTTGCGCAAGCTCAATCGAGCCCGGATGAGGGTCGTCGGACCGCCCACTGCCCTTATAGCCGCAGGTAGGGAACGAAGCAAGAACAAAATGAAGGGCGCTTCTGACGAGAGGCCGGCGCCTCGTGATACCCCCGGGGTCGGGTCGCTGTGATCAATCGCGGATACGCGCTAGCGACTGATTATCCCCCGCGTGATTTCGCGATCAAAGATGTGGCCGAGCCTGATGGCGAAGCGGAGCTGCGACAGGCAGGTGTAATTCGCAGTTCCAAACAAATGGCGCCGCGGAGCGCTCGTCCGCAGCGCCGGAGCCGCTTGCGGTTCGATTTATTGGGGGCCGCAAACAGTCGTGTATTCTGGTTGATATTCCCCGTTCTGGAAGTTGGTCAGCCGGCAACTCGAAGAATTGGCGACGTTCTCCGTCGCCTGGGGAGGTATGACGCTCACCATCTCGGGGGCTGTTCCCGGCGAGGGTTCCTTCATAGGGACAAGCCGGTAGTAGTGACCGTCCGGGGTCATGACAGTCTCTGCGAAGGCAGGCGCCGCAACGGCAATCAATCCAAGAGCCGCGGTCGCCAGAATTGTAGCGCGTGAGTACCTCATTGTTGTCCACCTTCCAAGTTGAAATGAATTCGTAGTGAAGACGAACCATTTCTAGTTCTTTGTATGTTCTTATTTTGTGGCAATATTCGGACGACTGGAAGTAATCGCGAGGATTTGAATGAGTCGTTACTATAAAATAATGAATAATAAAGAACAATTTATTTCGCTGGCTGAATCCGCGGGCAGATGGACGTCCCGGCGCGGCTACGGCTGTCCTCAACGCCCTAAACGTCCTGCGCCAACAGCGCGGCACATCGGATCCCGGCTCTTGGCCCGAACGGGCCATCCCCGCGCCAATCGGGGTTGTCGGGCGTTGCAGCGCGCCTATCTAGGCTCCGAGATGAATGTTGTGACGCGCCGCAAGGTTTCGCCTCGCTCGACGAGTGGCCCGGACGACTTGTTTGGCCCTTCGAGCCGGCTGCCCGAGGGATTTTGCTATCAGCCGGAACTGCTGACCCCAGAGCAGGAGGAGAGCCTCGCGCGCGAACTCGCCGGACTTCCGTTCAAGCCGTTTAATTTTCATGGCTACCAGGCCAATCGCCAGGTGGTCGGTTTTGGCTTTCGCTATGATTATGGCAGCCGGCGGGTGGTCGAGGCGCCGCCGCTGCCGCCGTTTCTCGATCCGTTGCGGCAGAAGATCGCCGAAGCCTTCGGCCGCCCGGCGGAGGCTTTTGAGCAGGTGCTCGTCAACGAATATCGACGCGGCGCGGGTATCGGGTGGCACCGGGACAAGGCCCAGTTCGACGAGGTGGTCGGGGTGTCGCTGCTCGCCCCCTGCACGTTCCGCTTCCGGCGCAAATCGGGCGAAGGGTGGGATCGCGTTTCGCTGGTTGTCGCGCCGCGCTCGGCCTATCTGCTCTCCGGACCATCGCGGACGGTCTGGGAGCACAGCATTCCTCCGCTCGACCGCCATCGTTATTCGATTACCTTCCGGACGCTGGCCCGCGCGTGAACGAGTTGGCCGATTTATAGCCATGTATTCCCCGCCAATCGTCATTGCGAGAAGCAAAGCCACGAAGCGATCCAGCGATCGAAGGGTGGTGTCGGTGCCTGTGGATTGCTTCGGCTCACGCTCCCAGTGACGGCTGCGTTGTCGACCAAACAAGCGATGCGCTAGCATTGGGGAGACGCGGGGGAGAGTTGCAATGGGTTTGTCCGACGTTGTGTCACGACTGGCCGAACTGGTCGGCGCCACGGCAATCCAGCTGCGGCGCTCGCATGGGAGGCCTGCCCCGAGTTTCGGCTCGAGCCCGTCGATCCCGCCGGGAAGGCCGCAGGGCGTCATTCCAACCCTCAAGATGCCGACCGCGACGGGATGGGCGCAAGGACGGATTCCGGTCGCCGCTCCCGGGCTCAAGGTCAATGCGTTTGCGAGCGGCCTCAAGCATCCGCGCTGGATCCACGTTCTGCCGAACGGCGAGGTGCTGGTCGCCGAGGCGCTGATGGAGTCCGTGCCGATCGCGAGCTTTTTCGACTATGCCATGTTCAGCACCCTCAAGCGCGCCGCCGCCGTGGGCCCGAGCCCGAACCGCATCACGCTTCTCAGCGACAAGGACGGCGATGGCGTCGCCGAGATCCGCAACGTGTTCCTCGACGGGTTGAACCAGCCGTTCGGCATGGCGCTGGTCGGCCAGACGTTCTACGTCGGCAACACCGACGGCGTGGTCGCCTTCCCGCATGAAGTGGGCGCAAGCCGAATCGCGGCGCCAGGGCGAAAGCTGATCGCGTTCAAGACTGACGGGCACTGGACGCGCAGCCTGCTCGCAAGCCCGGACGGGACGAAGCTCTACGCCGGGGTCGGATCGCAGACCAACATTGCCGACAGGGGCATGGCCGCCGAAGAGGGCCGGGCGGCCATTTACGAGCTCGATCTTAAGAGCGGTGCGAGCCGCATCTTCGCCAGCGGCCTGCGCAATCCGGTGGGTCTCGCCTGGGAGCCTCGGACCGGCGCGCTATGGACGGCGGTCAACGAGCGTGACGGCCTCGGCGACGAGACGCCTCCCGATTATCTGACCTCGGTTCGCGACGGCGGTTTCTACGGCTGGCCCTATTGCTATTGGGGGCGGACGGTCGACGACCGCGTGCCCCAGGATGCGGATATGGTCGCCAAGGCGATCACGCCCGACTACGCGCTCGGCGGCCATACCGCCTCGCTCGGTCTTTGCTGGCTGCCGGCCGGCGCGCTTCCGGGCTTTCCCGAGGGCATGGCGATCGGCCAGCACGGCTCGTGGAACCGCAGCACGCTGGCGGGCTATAAGGTCGTATTCGTGCCGTTCGCCGATGGACGCCCGGCCGGACCGCCGCGCGAGGTCCTCGGCGGCTTCCTCTCGGCGGACGAACGATTGTCCTACGGCCGCCCCGTTGGGGTGGCGCTCGGCCCCGACGGCTCCCTCCTGGTCGCGGACGACGTCGGCGACGTCATCTGGCGGGTGACGGGAGAGGGACAGATCTGACGAACTTCTGAGCGCGGGCGACTGGTGGGCAGCCAGGCGTGGGGCTAGGGAAGGCGTGGCGACAGCACAGACGGAGGGGCCGAGGGCATGAAGACAGTCACCGTTTCAATCGCAGTCCTTGTCGGGCTCGCGCTCATCGCTTTGGCTGCGCTTTACTGGCTGACGCCTGCGGGCGAACTCCCTGCCTTTGTTCCGGGCTACCACCCGGGTTCGACCAAGACCCATTTCAACCACGGACTCGGCGCGCTCGTTGCCGGCCTGGCGGTGCTCGCCTTCGCCTGGTTCCGGAGCCGGGCGCGGTAGAGCCGATCGCATCGGGTGCGGCGGCGCTCGTTCGCGGCGCGAACGCGCGGCCGCAAAGCGTGAGCCCGGGCGTCTGAGCTCGCCCATGCCTCGTGCGGACGCCCTTGGCGAGCCGCTGCTCTGTTGCGCTGCCGGCGATGCCTAACTCGTTGCGACTCTGGCGTCGGCGCCTTCCTGATCAGGGTCGGCCGGAGCCGTATCTGCCGCGCCGACGAGGGACGCGGATTTCTTCTTCGCGCGAGCTGGTTTGATTGGCGTCAGTGTCTTCGCCCGCTCCTCGCAAGCAGCGGCGAGCGCCGGCATCCCGGCGTTGCGCGCCCGTTGAGCGAAGAGCAAGGAACGCTCGGCATCTTGAATATTGGCGACAGTGGCGATGAGCTCAGCCTCAGTTTTGGCAGGCGGCTTTTCCTCGGCTGGCGTCTTTTCCATTGTTGCCGTCCTTGTTTGTTTTGCAAAGCGCCTCATGACCGACAATATGGGCACGATCGGCCCGATTTACACCCGTAGCCGATGGTTCGGACGCCATCCCGGGCTTGGAATTCGCCGGAATCAGAGTGGCTCGCGGCTAATGGCAGGGCCGAGTTGGCCAAGCGAGACGCTCTGGTCCGCGCGTTCACCTCAACTCCCCTTGGCGTCGGCCGCCGGCTGATGCTGCATGCCGAGCATCTGTGGCAGCCAAGCCTTGTGCTCGCCGCCGAGCAGGTCCTCGGTCGTCTTGACGAGGTCGGCGAGGCTCATCGGCGCCTCCTTGTCGAGCCCCAGGATTTCCTCGAGCCGAGACTGCATCGCGGCGTAGCTTGCGATCAGATACTTGCGCCGGTCGATGAGGCCGTAAGCTGCGATGCTGGCCGCGACCGTCGTCGCGGCGCCGATCCACGGCGCGATCTCTTGCTGCCAAACGCCGAGCGCGCCGGCGACAATGGCCGCGAGGCCCGCCGCGAAGGCGACCCACCAGAGCTGATCGGCGGCCGCCCGGTTTCGCGCGATCGCGCCCCTGTAATAGTCGATCTGGTCCTGGATCCGGCCCGCTGCGTACCACTCCTTCGTCATGGGCGTCGGTGGCTCCCGCTTGTCGGCGCCCCCGTCGGCGACCGGGTTGTCCCCGCGCACGAGGCCCTTGTCGGTCGCGGCCTTGGCGAGCTCGGCGGTGCGGGCCGCGAGCGCCTTGGCGGCGGCCGCGTCGGCGTCGGCCTTGCTCATGTTTGGATCGACGGCGTAGGCGCCAGCCCGCGCCGCATAGCAGTAGCATTCCGACTTGATGCCCTCCGCGACGGCGCGGGCCTGGATCCAGCCGGACTCGTCGCCGGACCCAACGATTTGGCGGCCAAGAAAGGCTCCGACCGCCGACGCCACGGTTGCTGCGCCCGCGATCCAGGCGCTAGTCGTATTCGGCGCGACAGCAGCGATGGCCCCGAAGATGGCGGCCGCGATGACGAAAAGGACCGCCGCGAGGTTCCAACGCGTGGTCGCGTTCTGCAGATCGCGCGCGAGCTTCGCCCAGCCGCGATAGGCGTTCCAGGTCTGCCTCAGCATTGCGCGCTCCCTTACCGATCCGGACGATCGTCCGCTGAATCTATTCTGCGCCGGATAGGCGCGTCATACGCCGGCGCGCTTGCCAGCCGGGGCTCGAGCGTTCACGCCGCGACCATGTCAGCGCCCGAATGGCTTGGGAACGCGAATGGCGCTGCCTGAGGCGCAGCTCGCGCCTTGACCCTTTGGAACCTCCAAAACCGCTGTGTCGCTCTACGATCGAAGCGGGTGTTACGCAGTGCGCGGGCTCACACTCCGCATGCGCCGCCCTCTCTCGCCCAAGAAAACCGATTGGCGTCCGGTGGGGGTAGGATTACGTTACGCGCCTCTCCTGATCCATAGCTTGATCTTGGGCGCCCGCCCGGAGTACCAAGCCGCAGAAAAAACTGGAAAACTCGATTTTGAGCCATAGCGGCTCACCAAGCGAAGGACGTGGTCTCATGCCAATCAGCACTCTTCTTCTGTCCGTGGCGACGGTCGGGGCGACGACGCTTGCGTTCGCCATCGCCACGCCAGCATCGGCGCAAGAGCATTACGCGCATAAACACTACGCGCACACCCATTACGCGCACGCGCGCTATCACCACTACGCGCACTATCACGAGGGTCGTCATATCGTCGTTCATGCGCAAGAACCGGCGCCAGTGCAGAGCCAGAGCTACGCCTGGGGCCCCGTGGCGGCGGTCGGCAACGTCGTGGGTGGAACCGGCCAGGCCGTGGAGGGAGTCTTTACCGGCGCCGGCGCCATCGTGGGCGGGGTCCTGGGCGGAGTGTTTGGCGGCACGGCGGCGCTCTTCGGCAATCCGCCGAGCTACTCATACGGCGCCCCGTTCGCCGCGCCGTTCAATGCGGCCGGGGCAGTGGCCGCAGCGCCGTTCCAGTTGGTGAGCGGCGCTTTCGGAGCGCCGCCGCCCGCGCACGTCGGCTACTGAGCCGCTGGATCGTCCGCTATCCCGGACTGCGCGCTCTGGCCAGCTTCGCGAAGATCAATGATACGGCGCCCAGAACGCGGCCATCGCGAGCGGGCCGAGATTTATAATCACCAGCGCGACCAAGGCGGCAATGTCCTTGCTGTCGAATAGCGGGCCAGTGGTCACAAGCGGCGCCCGAGCGGTAACCGCGGGATTGAAGCGCGCTGCGGGTTGATTGTAGTCGGCCATAAGGGGCTCCATCGGTTTTGTCGCCTCATCAACGGGATCGCGCGGCGTTGGTTCCGACGCGAATGATCTGCGCGGCCCGGAACAAACAAACCCCGACCGCGCCGGGCGCTGCATGTTGTGGGGACGTTCCCGACGTTGGAATATTGGGATCAAACTGATATAACTGAGCTGTTCCGCGCAATTTCTTCTCTGGGCCGGCCGTCGCGATCCCAATCGGTCCGCGCGTTTTCCCGCCGGTGGTCGAAGAATTGCATGTTCTCGCGTTCGAGCTTGTTCGACAATCTCGATCATGGCCTCCTGATGACGGCTCTGCGCAAGCACTGTCAGGAGCCCTGGATCTTGCTCTAAAGCGCCGATGCAAAACGCGGAAGGGCAGCTTCAGGCGCGTGACAAGGGCACGCCACAAGGCGGCGTCGTGTCGCCGATCCTGGCCAATCTAGGCCTCGAATGTCGAACTCCACCACCCAGTCTTGGTCCCAGCAACGGCGTCGGGTGACGGCGATCGCCTCCAGAGCCGATTTCCCCGGCCGATAGCCATAGGAGTCGCGATGGAAGATCGGATCAAGGCGTGGCTCGAGCCACATCTTGACCGCGGTCTGTGCGATCCTGTCGGATACCGTCGGGATGCCCAGCACTCGCACGCCCCCGGACTTCTTCGGGATCGGCACTCCCTTTACCGGCGGCGGAAAGTAGCTGCCGGAACTCATCCGATTCCAAAGCTTGTACAGGTTGGCGGCGAGCTTCGTCTCGAACCGCTCGATCGTCTCCGCGTCGATCCCTGCGGCTCCCTGATTGGCTTTCACATGCAACCAGGCTTCCCAGACCAGCGTCTTGGGAATGTCGTACGATTTGCAGGTCATGCGGGATTCCTCCCGGTCGCCCGGTTGATCTCCCATGCCGGCCAGATGACGCCGTCCCTTCGCTCCCCCGCCATTACAGCGGTCTCGACGCTACTACGGACGGCTCCGTCCCTTGGCGGCGCTTCGCTACTGTCGGCCTCGCTTTTGACGCTTGGGCCTTTCGCTTGGCATCGCCGCCGAAGGTTCCCGCAGTTCACCGCAAGAGCCTGAAACAGGATCGCGCCGCCTCTATGCCGGACGCCGTCTGGACCGTAAGCAGGCATCGTCCAGACTGATCCCGGTGCAACATAACTCACCGGTTTCGACGTCGTCTGAGCACTTTCGACACTTGAACGGCGGTTCACGGGTGTTCGCCTTCCTGTCTCCTACCTGACGCCTTTGAGGCGCCTTTTCCGTAACGCTCACGACCCTGGCTTTTGACCAGCGCCGCTTACGGTGGTTTGCGACCCGCTCCTGCAAGCTGATCGCGGGGGACCTACCCCCATCTCTCACGCCGCTTGCTGCGGCACACTCACGTCGGCCGCCCACACGTGGTTCGGCTCGACAATCTTCAGGCCGCGCAGCAGGTAGGGGTATATCTTGTGCCCGGGCGCGGCTTTGCTCGTGCCGGGGCGCGGAACCAGCGCCTCGATCCCCATCACCCGCATCAGCCGCCGCACTCGCTTGCGGTTGACCCCACGACCTTCCTTGTTGAGTTCGAAGGTCATTCGCCGTGAGCCGTAGAACGGAAGTTCGAGATGCAGTTCGTCGATACGGCGCATCACGGCCAGATCGTCCGCCCCGGCGACAGGCTTGGAGCGGTAGACCCCCGAGCGCGTTAAGCTCAACAGCACGCATTGGCGGCGCACCGACAGGTCGTTGCCAGGCCGTTCGACCATCGCTCTTCGATCGGGCGCGCTCATCGCCCTGGCCTCCTGGCCAAGAAATCCCGTTCGACCGTCAGTTGGCCGATCTTGGCGTAAAGCTTGGCCGTCTCGCGCTCGCGCTCCTCCTCGCCATCCCCTGAACCGCTCGCCCCTCGGGCGAACAGGATCGCCGCATTGTCGAGAACCTGCTTCTTCCAGGCATAAATCAGGTTCGGATGCACCCCGTGCCGCTTCGCCAGTTCCGGAACCGTCGCATCCTCGCGCAGCGCCTCAAGCGCAATCTTCGCCTTGAACGCCGCATCAAACTTCTTGCGTGACTTCGTCATTCCTCGCTCCATCGGTTGCGACAGAGCAGGACATTTCACACCTTAGCCAATGGTCCTAAATCCGGGGTCCAGCTCACTGGACTCGCAAGGACAAGCCCTTTCCCACAAAGCACGGATTTTCGGATGCAATCCAGCAGCAGCATTGCATTGCTATATTTCAGCACCAAATCGTAGCGAGACGATCGAAAGTGAGCCGGGCGACATCGCGACGATTTCGTCGGAAAGTTTGCCTCCTCGCCCTAGCCGCCGGCCGAGCGCCTCGACGAAGCCCTGGCAACGTTCACGCCCCTTCGTGTGCGGCGTCCGGCAATGGCGGTGCGCCAATCAGCCAGAAACGCACGAAGAAGGCCGGCGCCTCGTTGGAGACAAGCGTCGCCTCGCCGCTGTGATGCCCGTCACACCACGGAATGAACGTTGGCGTACCGCCCCCTGCGCGATGGCCGCACTGAGCGGGTGGCGCACCAAATCGCCGACGTCCTCAGGCGCATGGGAGAGGGCTGCGCTGGCCAATGGAGGCCACTGAAGCCCCGGTGAGCATTGGGTCCGGCAGGGGACGGGGCGTCCAAGCCTATTCCGAGAACCGCTTGCCGCCATCGACGGGCCTGGGGCTGAGCGTCCAAGCGAGGGCGCGACGAGCGACGCGTTGGGGGCCGGCCGAGCTAGGACCGATCAGGATTTAGGGGCGGTCCCCATGCGCATTTGGCGCATATGTTCAGCCCCCGCCCTTGCCCTCTCCTTGTGCGTGTTCGCACTGTGGCGCAGATGCCGTCTGTGCGACCCACCTCCGCCGGCGTGGGCCTCATCGTTCAGGCGCACTTCGCCTTCGGCGTTCCGGTCTCCCGAAGCGCCTGCTCTCGACGTTGTCCGCAGATGGGCCAATGGCAGTCCGGCTGTCAGGTTAGGCTTGCCGGGGAACCTTAAACAGGCGCAGATTTGCCTTCAGCCGGCGTCCATCCCCTGGACGCCGCGTTAAACTTGCCGTGCCTCTCGTCGGGCAGGTTGCTTCTCGGTGCGCCGTTGAAACAAAGGGAGGAAATTCATGAACACAAGCGTGCTCTTTGTGTTGGCCGGTTGTGGCTTCCTCCTCCCGGTGTTCGGCCCGGCCGCGGCGGCCGAAGCGCCTGCCCTCAGTGACTATGTCATCAGCGACGACAACTATCCCGAGCGAAAGGTCGCTTTTCCTGGCGGTGTGACCGGACTGCCGGATTTGACGTACGAGACACTTTCCGGCTATCGCCCGATGAAGCTTGATCTGTATCGCCCGCCCGCGAGCTTCGCCGGACCGCGGCCTTTCGTGATCTACATACACGGGGGCGGATGGGCGAATGGCATCCCGCGTACAGCGGCCGTCTTCGCCAATTGGCCGGATGTGCTCGCTTCCTTCGCGGCGCGCGGTTACGTCACGGCGTCGGTCAGCTATCGCTTTCAGAACGAAGCGCCGTTTCCCGCCGCCATCCAGGACGTCAAAGCCGCCATCCGTTGGCTTCACAGCAACGCGGAGAGATACAATATCGACACAACGCGCGGCATGACCTGGGGAAGCTCGGCGGGCGGACAATTGGCGACCTTGGCGGCTGTGTCATGCGGTGTCGCCGCGCTCGATCCCCCGCCGCCTGCGGCCGGCGGGGCGCCCGCCAACGCCAACGTCGAGAAAAACACCGCCGGGCCAGTCAACGCCGCAGCCTCCAATTGCGTGCAAGGCTTCGTCGGATGGTACGGCGTGTACGACTTCGAGACGCTCGGGAAAGGCGTCGCGCCAGGTTCGCCGCCCTTGAACCTGCCGGCACGCTATCTTGATTGCGGATCGGAGTCCTGCACGGCGGAAAAGCTACGATTTGCGAGCCCGGTCGCCTATGTCGACGAGAAGGCGCCGCCCATCCTGCTCATTCAGGGCACGGACGATCGTACGGTTTCGCCGGCGCAATCGCCGGAGTTTTATGAGGCGTTGCGCGCCAAGGGTGCGAAGGTCGAACTGATGATGTTACCCGGTATCGATCACAGCTACATCGGCGCCACCCCCGAAGCCACGCGCGAGGCGGCGTTGAAGGGTCTGGCTAAGACAATCGAGTTCATCGACGCCACGATCGGCGACAAGAGGTAGCTTCGCGACCACGCGCCGGCGATAGGGTCGGTCGAGCACGCCTCCTGCGTGAAGGCCCGAAGGTCGGCAAGCTGGCCTGCGTCCTCCGGAGAGACTGTGAACCGGAAATGATGCCGGTCCTGTTCGCAGCGTTCAGCGAAAGCCGTCGTGTCGGCGTCATCAGAGGCGGTGTCGAACATCCGGGCGTCCGCGCCGTCGCGGGTGACCCCCTCGCGTTTGAGGTAGGCGAGATGCTTCGTGAGCGGCGCCGAGCGAAAGCGGCCGCCACGGTGGCGCACGATCCGGGCCATGACGACGACGCGCCGGCTGGATGAGCGGGAGCCGAGGGACAGCGCCGCCCGCCGTCCGCGGCCGAAGGTCGACCGTCGGCCGGAGCCGCCGCTTCGCTTGAACGTCTGGCCTCGGTGGCCCGCTTTCTTCGCCGCCCGCATCACCTCGCCAACGAAGCTCTTTTGTCGCTTGTCGCCCTGGTTGCCGTGATGGATGCGGCCGGGGCGCGGATTGAAGTCATCGTCCCGTGAGGTCATGATCGGATCGGCGTCGCCGGCCCGATGGATGGCGGTTGGGAGGTTGAAAACCTTGGCGTTTCTGGCAAAAGTGCCAGCAGGTGCGATGTGCTAGACGCCGAAAATCTCCAATCCAACCAACCACATGCGCCCGGCCGAAGGCGGCGCTTTTATCTTGCCGTCCATGGTCGGCGCCTCCCCACCGGCTTAATCGAATCGCCGAACGAGCGACAAAGCCTGCCAGAGCGCGATGGAATGCGATTTTGCTCACTGGGGACGATCCCCACTGGCGAGATGCACGAAAAGGCCCTCCGACTGCGGCGAGAGCGCCGAGAGATCGACGATGCGACGGACGCTTGGCACACGATCCGGCTGCACTTTGGCGGCAGGCAATTCGGCGTCCGGCGGGGCCTCCGGGTGGGAGGCGAACAGCGTCGCGCGAGCCCACGCGATCAGATCGAAAGAGGCGACGGTTCGGTCGTCGGACTGTCGGTCGCCGATCATTGGCGAGAGCATCGCGATATAGACCTGCGTTTCCGGCGGCAGCGGCCGGCCGGTCGCCAAATGCTCGTCGTAGCGGGCCGGGCCTGCATTGTAAGCGGCGAGGAACCCTGACGAGCCGTAGCGATCAAGCATCTCACGAAGATAGGCGGCGCCGGCGAGAATGTTGTCGCGCGGGTTGTAAGCGTCTGCGCCGAGATGGTGTCGTGCCCGCAATCCGGCGTATGTCTTTGGCATGATCTGCATCAGCCCCATTGCGCCCTTCGGCGACACGGCGCGCGGATCTCCTCCGCTCTCGATCCGCATAACCGCCCGAATCCAGTTCGCAGGAATATTGAATTTCTGCGAGGCCTCCGCGACCAAGGCTGTGAAGGGGAGGGCGGAGCGCGGGCTTGCCTTGCCTGGTATCGAAGCCGGCTCGGCGCGGACCGAACCGTCGAACGGCGCTCCCGAACACAAGAAGACCCACGCGGCGCACGTCACCAAGAGCAAGGACGGCGGGCGCGCCGGCGGACTCGCGTCGCTCGTGGCCAATAACACAACGCGCTGGATTGGCTGCCGACGAGACGCGATGGTCCGCAGAACCGCTGCGTAAGGTCGGGCTGAGATGACGGAGCGGCCTACCCTGTTGTCGCCCGGAGTATTAGCAGCAGATTCGCGTGTTGGCGGCACGATCACTCCTCCTCTTCGGTTTGATCGACCCAGAGAGGGATCGCGCGGCCGACGACCGAGGCGGCGGGCAGCGGGCCGAAATAACGTCCGTCGAGCGAGTTGGCGGACTGCGGGTTCATCAGGAAAACTTCGTCTCGGCGGATGACGCGGCAGCCCTCCCAGACAGGAAGCGCGCGGCCCCGGCCATCGCGCTCGCGGGCCTCGCCCATTTCGATCGCGTCGACAGTGACGCTGCGGCCGACGCGACAGACTGTTTGTCCGGCGACTGCCGCCACGTGTTTCAGCAACGGCACGCCGCGCGGCAGATATCCGCGGTCAGCGAGGAAACCGGCAAGGGGTTCGGGGGGCGTCACGACAACCAGGTCGCCGGTCTGAACATCGATGATCGCGTCGACGGCGTAGAGACCGATCGGCACGCTGGCGCTGGCGTTCCAGACGAGCCACGGCGGGCGGTTGACGAGCTGAGGGAGCGCTATGGCGCCGACGCCGAGCACCATGACCGCGAGGATTGCGTCGCGGCCGATCATGGCGCGACACTGCGGCGCATGAGCCAGGCCTTGTGGCGCGCAAGCGTATAGGGGCGGGGCTGTTCGCCAGCCGTCAGGCGATTGTGGACGTGCCGCCAATGGTCCGGCGCCGCGTCGGCGGGATCGACGCCGCAGACTTCCACCGCGTCGATCGCCTGCAGGGCCTGATCGACCTTCGGCCAGCCGTTGATCCGCAGCAGAATTTCGCCGCCGGGACGGACGAATGGCAGCGTCGCGTATGGTTCTCCCGGCGCAACTGTGCGCACGATGTCGATGCGAGAGATGATCGTGCCGAAATCGTTCGACGCCCAGCGCACGAAGGCGAAGACGCCGCCCGGCGCGAAGCTGACGATCCGCCGGCGGCGATCGAGGATTTTCTCCTCAGCGATTCGTCCGAAGCGAATCCAGTGCTCGATACGCTTCTGGAGCCACGTCAACTCGACATGGGTGAGTGCGGTTGCAGCGTCATTTGACGGCCTGCGGGCTGCTGCGCTGGCGTTCATTGCGGGTCTCCGTCTTGGTCGGGGAATTCGCGCGCGAGCAGCTCGCGCAGCATGTCGGCGACGGTCTGTCCGCGCCGGAACGCGGTGACCTTGATGCGGCCGCGCTGTTCCGGGGTGACGTCGATGGTGAGCCGCGCAGTGAAGAGGCTGGCTTCCGATTCGCGCGAAGACAGAGCTTTCCGCGTGCGGACCCACGTATCCGAGTCGCTCGGACGGGCGGCGAGAGCGCGTTTGTCAATGCGGCCGCTCATCGCATGAGCCTCTCGATTTCGGCGGTGAGGGAGGCGATCTTGCGAGCGGCGGATCCGCCGGCGTCGATCTCGCCGACCAGTCGGCCGCTGCGTGCGGCGTCGGCGAAGCCGACGCGCTGCCCAATCGTCGAGGAGAGCACAGGCGGGTCGTGGTCGACGGGCAGTTCGGCTGTCTCGCGAGCGATGATCGTTCGCGCGCCGCAGCGGTTCAGAACGAAGCGGGCGACGAGTTGCGGGCGAAAGATGCGCGCTTCGCCGATGAGCTTCGGCATCTCGCCGGACGCCCAGCCGTCAAACGGCGAGGGCTGCGCCGGGATCAACACAAGGTCAGTTGCGAGCAGAGCCGAACGCATCAGTCCCGCGATGCGCGGCGGCCCGTCGATGACGACGTGACGGGCGTCTCGCGCGAGCTCGGGCGCCTCCCGATGCAGCGTGTCCCGCGCGAGGCCGATGACGCCGAAGAGCCTCGGCACGCCTTCCTTGGCGCGCTGCTCGGAGCATACGAGCGCCGATCCTTGCGGGTCGCCGTCGATTAGCGTGACGCGCTTGCGCTGGCGAGCCCAGGCGCCGGCGAGATGCAGGGCCAGCGTGGTCTTGCCGACGCCGCCCTTCTGATTGAGCAGCGCCACGATCATTGCGCCCTCGTGCAGCTTGCGTGTCGCGAGGCGCGGGTAATCCCTCGCGGCTCAATCGGAGGTGAAGCCGAGAACGAAAGCAGGCAGT